>CAVYRE010000006.1:0-537085 GCA_963770875.1 uncultured Chloroflexia bacterium | reverse complement strand
CCGCCGGGAGGTTGCTGAGCAGGAGGCCAGCGACCAGCACCGCGAGCGTCAGCGAGGCCGCGCTCGGGTGGCGGAGGAGCGGCCAGACGGCGAGCAGCGTGGCTCCGACGAGGATCGCCCGCCAGACGAGGTAGGCGCCTCCGTGTCCGAGGTAGGTGAGCGGCATCCATGCGATGGCGAACCACGGGGCGTATCGGTAGATCTCGGTCTCGTCGCCGAGCGGGCCGCCGTAGAGCGGCTGCCCCTCGCGGAGTCGCAGTGCGGCGTGCCAGTACGCGTCGGCGTCGGGCTGGACGTTGCTGCTGAGGGCAGCGCCGATGAGGACGAGTACGCCGAGTACGGCCGCGCCGATGGCGATCAGCCGCGCCGCGCGCTCAATCATCCCGGCTTCGCGTCAGGTGATCGGCCCGTCCACCCAGCAGCCCCACCACCAGGTAGGTCGCGTAGGTCACGTGCGTTCGCGGTCCCGCCAGCATCACGGCGATCGCGGCCGCCACCCAGATGTAGCGGGACCGCCGCCAGGCGAGGAGGAGCGCGACCGCCACGGCGACCGAGGCTCCCACCGCCCACGCCAGGGGCGAGGCGTAGTAGTAGAGGGAGTAGGAGCGACCGGGATCGGTCTGGTAGCCGGAGAGATCGTAGAGCAGGAACGGCACGGCGAAGACGGCGGTCCAGGCGACGGCGAGGACCGCTCGCCGCCATTCGCGACGGGCGACGTAGACCAGGGCGAAGAGCCCCGGGACGACCTTGAGCGCGGCCGTCACGCCGATCCAGAGCGGCCCCGACCGTCGCGACATGCCGAAGGCGAGGGCAACCACCACGAGCGGCTGGATGTTGCCCACCTGGACGAGCGAGAGGAGCCATGGGATCAGGATCAGGGCGAGTCCAACGGCGGCCGCAGACTTCAGGCGGAACAGCGCGACGAGGATCCACCCCGAGGCGAGTGCCAGCACCGCGGCCCAGCCCCATTCGACGAGGGTGCGGGGGAGGTAGGTAAGCGGCACCCACAGCCACGCGAACCACGGGGTGTAGCGGAACACCTGGTAGCTGTCGGGGTTCAGCGAGCCCAGGTACAGCTGCTCGCCGTGCTTGAGGCGCTCCGCCGCGAGCCAATAGGCGTTGATGTCGCCGAAGTTCCAGTCGGTGATGATCAGCCCCGCGCGGATCAGCATCGTTCCGAAGAGCACGGCGATGACGAAGCGCTTCAGCCCGGGCTGCGCGCGAATCATCCTCTCCTGCGCCATGCGGAAGCTCATCGACGGCACGTTGCCAGAGTATCGTCTGCCGCGGTATGCGCCGATCGTCCCAGACCGTCCGCTCGCGCCTCGACTGGCTGCGGCTGGGGATCGGCGCGACCGTGCTGGCGGTGCTACTCTCGCTCACCGGCTACGCGTTGCTGAGCTTCGCGCTCTCGCAGCAGCTCGGGGCCGATGTCTCCGCCTATTGGAACGCCGCCGAGCGGCTTCGTTCCGGCGAGCAGCTGTACGTGGCGGGGGCCGCAAACGCCTCGGACCTGTATCGCTATGCGCCATGGTTTGCCGCCGCGTGGATCCCGTTCACCTATCTGCCACGGGAGGCGGTCACCGCGGCCTGGACGGGCCTCATGTTCGGCGCCGCCTTCGCCAGCTGCGTCCCGCTCCTCCGCCGTGGACCGACCGGCTGGGCCGCGTTCGCCCTCTTCGCCCCCTTCCAGTTCGAGGGTGCTATGTACGGGAACGTGCAGCCACTGCTGGTGCTGCTGCTGATGTGGGGCGTCGAGCGGCGCGCAGGACCGCTCTGGATCGCCCTTGCCGCGAGCGTGAAGGGCGTGCCGCTCGTGCTCGCCGTGGTGTACGCGGGCCGAGGGGAGTGGCGGCGGGCCGCGCTGGCAGCCGGCCTCACCGTGCTGCTGGTCGCGCCCGCGGTCCTCTTCAACCTGAGCGGCTATTCCACCGCCAGCGGCCCCAGGCAGGAGAGCCTCGCAGGCGTGTCCCTGTTCCTCTTCATTCCTGTCGCAGTAGCCGCCATCGCGGCCTCCTGGTTCCTCGCGCGGACGCGCTTCGGCTGGCTGGCAGGAGGGCTGGCGATGGTCCTCAGCCTGCCCAGGCTCCTCGACTACGAGAGCGCGTTCCTGCTCGTCGGCCTTGCCCGGGGCCGCTCCGGATCTGCTTCGCCGCCCCGCTAGTCGCTACCTGGCCGGTCGGATCGTGGCGGATCCGCCCTTCACGGAGAAGACGAAGTCGGCGTTGGCTGGAATCTCGCCCTGCTGGATGCGGTCGTCGAGCGCGTTTGTCGCGTCCCATTGCTCGGTTGTCGTCCATTCGAGGCCCTGGTAGGTTCCGATGCTGATGCGCCCGGAGAGCGTGGGGAACCAGTCGAGCACCCAGGCGTGGGGGCCATCACCCGTCTCGATGGCGAAGCGTGCACCAGGGACGGTTTCGCTCCCAGCCTTCGTCATCGCTGTCCGGAGGCTAACGGGAATCGCAGGAAACTGCTGGTACCCGGCAATCAGCGAAGCCGTGAATAGCCAGGCGAACCCGACGCCGGCCGCCAACCTCATCGCGCCGGCAGCCCGAAGGGCGCCACCCAGGAAGACGAAGCCGGCCGCGGCCATCATCGCCCACGCGATCGCCGCGTAGCGGTCGCCTCCGGGGACGATGATCAGGAGGACGAGCCACGCAGGGATGAGCCATTGCCGACCTTGCACGGCGACCACCAGTCCAAGGATCGCCAGCGGCAGCACGAAGTCGAGCGGCCCGATCCAGGACGGGCCCACGATCAGGAGTTTTCCGAGGGTGTCTTCGGTGTGATGGGCAGTGCCTCCCGCGAGCAGGGCGGCTGGCCCGTAGCGGCTGATCACCATCAGCAGCCATGGCGAGATCACCGCCGCCCCGATTACGCCTGCCAGGGCCGTGAAGGCGAGACCGCGCCGACTCGGTGAGAAGGCGAGGAGGAGCGCGCTGGTCACGAGTGCGGAAGGGCCGACGGCCGGATGCGCCAGGATGGCCAACCCGGCTAATGTGCCCGCCAGCGCGACGTTCCGCATGCCGGGCTTCCTGACCAGGACGGCGACGCGCCAGAGTGCGAAGAGCAGCAGAAGCAGGCCCAACGCCCGCGTCACGCCGCCGCCCTCGATCGTCCAGGTGACCGGCATGGCAGCGAAGATGAGCGTCGCGAGGCCCGCGTGCCACTCGTCGCCCATCTCGCGGGCGAGCAGGTAGATCCCCGGGATCGCGAGCATGCTCCACACCAACGGAAGCCAGCGCTCCGTGGTGATCGGATCGCCGGGGATCAGCGCCAGGATGTAGAGGCCGAGCGGCGGGTAGGCGAATGGCACATTGCCGGCATTGAATGTGCTGAATTCGGGTAGGCCGAAGCCGGCGTTTCGTATGTCGCGCGCCATGGTCACGAAGAGCCCGCCATCGCGCAGGGGAAAGTCAGCAGCGAGGATCGGCGCGAGCCGCAGGCCGAGTCCAGCGAGGAGCGCGATCCCGAGGAGCGCGGCTCCAATGCCCACCCGCCGCTGCGTCAACCCGGTTGCAGCGGCGCTGCCGCCCGATGTGCTCAGCTCTGGGTTCGTGATCGCTCCCTCGTGGGATGGCCAATAGCGCGTGAGCGAGAGTACATGGAGCGCCGGATGATCGTGGCCCTCAGCAACCGACAGCGCGCCGAATGGCCCGATAGTGCCGGTGACGCGGCCTGCGCGGGCCCCACAATCGCATCCGTGGCTCTCGTCCTCGCGCTGATCCTGGTTGCTGCCGCGATGCTGGCTCCCGGCCTCGTCGTTGGTCCGTCGCTCGACGCCGCGGTCTTCAACGATGTCGGGAGTCGCCTCCTGCATGGAGTAACGCCGTACGTCGGGACGTGGGATCACAAGCCACCGGGGATCTACCTTCTCGTCGCCGGAGCCCAGGCGGCGCTCGGTTGGCTCGGGCCGTGGAACGCGGTCTGGCTCCTCTCGCTGGTGGTGTCGGTGGGGATCGGGATCTCGATCGCAATGGCGCTGACCCGCCTGGGAGTGACCGGTTGGCCACGCTCGCTTGCCGCGATCGGGTGCTCAATCTTCGCGAGCCACTACCTCTTGGCGCTGGGCGGCGGCCTCACGGAGCCGCCCGCCGCGCTCCTGGCAGGGGTTGCCCTCGTGCTCGCCCTTCGGCCAGCCGGAGCCGCTCGGCTGGGCGCCATCGGCCTCCTCGTCGGTTTCTCAGCGCTGGTCTCGCTTCAGCTGGCTCCGGGCGGCCTTGTTGTCCTTGGGCTGGCCCTCGGGCAGCGTCCGGCCGCGGGGCGCGCCATGGGGGCAGCTCTCCTTGCGCTGGGCTTCGGCGTTCCCTTGGCCGCCGTCGGCATCTGGCTCCTCGTCATCGGCGCCATGCCTGCCGCCCTGGACGCGATCGTGACCTACTCGACGGCGTACCGATCCTCCGGCAGCGAATACGGCGCCATGCTGGCAGCGTCGCTCGCCGCCTGGACGATCCTCACCTCAATCTTCCTCGTCGCACCGGCGCTGCTCGGGGCGCTCACGACATGGAGCCGCAAGCCCGAACGCCGCGGCGTCCTGATCGCCGCCCTGCTGTGGATCGCGGCGACCCTCGTCTTCGTCGTGGCGCAAGGACGCTTCTACGCCCACTACGCGATTGCCATGGCTGTCCCGATCGGACTCCTTGCTGGCATCGGGCTCGAGCAAGTGAGCACCTCGCTGGGACGTGCCCGCCGGCCCTTCTCCAGGGGGGTAGTCGTCGTGCCGCTGCTGCTGACCCTCATGATCTCGGTCGCGGTGGGCGTCGTCTCGGCGGCGCTCCAGAGCGCCCTTGTCGCTGACGGCAACGCCCGCACGGAGGCGGTCTCGCAACGGCTCCACGCTCTCCCCTCCGGCACCCTCCTGGTGTGGGGCAATGAGCCTCGCCTTTACACCCTCGCCGAGCGCACGCCGGCGACTCGCTACTCGTATCTCTACCCCCTGACCACGCCGGGGTACAGTAGCGCGGAACAGATCGACACGGTCCTGCGGACACTCGAGGATCACCCGCCGGCGGTCGTGGTGGACGTCGGCTCGACCGCCCCGGGGCAGCCGGGCTACCTCCCGCTCCTCATCGACCGGCCGATCGCCAGCGAAGGGCGGGAACTCGATCTGCTCGGTCCGCTGCGCGCTTTCGTGGCGGCCCACTACCGGCTGGATGAGGTCGTCTCAGGCTGGCCGATCTATGTGCTGCGGTAGACCAAGCCACGACCGGCCCCTTGCGCCGCCTGGTGCGAGCCGCATCGGCCCAGGTTTGACCAGCTCCAATCCGAGCATCTGCACGTAGTACGGGAGCAGGTAGGGGCTGATCGCCATGGTGGCCCAGCCAACCCGGCCGCGGATTGTGAGCCACGCCGCGAGCGGCACGCCGATCAGCAGCCAGGCCGGGCCGATGAGATGCGACGGCGACAGGTTGAAGTCGTTGGCGATCTCGCCGATCCCGGAGCGCGGGAACGACCCGATCCAGCTCCACAGATAGCCGGTCGGGATTGCGGTCAGCACGACCAGCAGCGCAATCCCGACGAACGGCAGCCGCCACTCCGGCCGCCGCCAGAGGATCCAAGCGAGGAGCGGCACCATGATCGGCCGCGGCACGAGGAGGCACAGCGCCAGGTAGATGCCGATGGCCACGCGGTTGCCTCTGAACGCCCACGCGGCAGCCAGGAGCACGAAGACCATGAGATTCCCCGTGTTCACGTCGAACCAGAACGGGTACGAGATGAGCAGGACCAACGCCAGCCGCCTCGACGGCAGCACGGCCAGCGCGACGAAATGGGCGACTCGCCACAGGACCAGCCCCAGCGCGGGGAGCAGCCCGAAGAGTGGGGCAAGCTGCGGCGCATAGCGGTAGAAGTACGGGTCGCTCCAGTCGTAGAGCGTCCCGATCGGGAATCGTCGGGCGGCCTCGAGGTAGATGTCCCAGTCGAAGGCTCGGCGGTGGTCGATGACGATCGTTGCCAGCCCGACGACGTTGGCGGCCACAGCAAGTACGAGCGCGGCGCCGAGGAGCGCCTGCCGGATCGGCAGTGCCCTCCCGAAGGCGGTCAAGGCACGTGCGCCTTTTGGGTGACCGGGACGGCTCCGACCATCAGGAAGGTCACATCGTAGAGAAAGATGCGTGGCAGCGAGAGCACCATCGTGGTCGCGGCGGCCAGCCAGCCGAATCGAGTGCGCGCGAGGCGGAGCGTGAGCAGCAGGCCCGCCCCGACGACGATCGCCCAGACCACCGGAAGGGCCAGGAGCGAGGCGGCCTGGCCGGCGCCGGTGGGGTAGTTGCGCAGGTCATAGAGCAGAGCCGGTACCCAGAGCGCGGCGGCAACCAGCACCGTAAGTGCCGCGCGGGTCCATTCGCGGCGGCCAAGGTAGACCACCACGAACAGGATCGGGAAGATCTTCAGCGACGCCGCGGCGCCCACCCAGATCGGTGCGCTGCGCCGCTCCACCCCCCACATCAGAGCGGCAACGACGATTGGCTGGACGTTGCCATTCGCGCTGATGCCGATCAGGATCGGGGCGAAGAGCGCGACCAGCATCCACGCCCGCGCACGGACGAGCGGCACGAGGGCGATGGCGGTGGCGATCAGCAGCACCGAAGACCAGAGCGCAGCCGCCACCTTGATGGGGAGCAGGCTGACCGGCACGGTCACCCATGCGAACCAGGGCGCGTATCGGTATACGTCGGACTGGTCCACGTTGGTCAGCAGCGGATAGAGCGGAAGGCCATCGCGCAGTCGAAGCGCCGCATTCCAATAGGCCCACCCGTCGGAGAGGGTCCAATTGGTGACCGCCTGGTACACGTTGAATATGCCGATGCCGATCACGACCGCCAACGCCACTGTCCGTGCGATACGGACCTTGCCACGAGGTTGTGTGCGCATCTCGGGCGCAGTCTAGGTGCGCACGTGCACCGGCTGAATGGCCCAATCGTCCCCCGCGCCGCGAGCACAGCCTGCGACTCGACAGGGGCGCAGGGTAGATCCCGCCGTGACGACTCGTTCCGTTCGTGCCGGGTGGAGCGCCGTGAGCGCCATTGTCGTGGCGGGACCGTGACTCGACGCCCGGTCTCGGCCGTCGCCGTCCTGGTGGTCGGCATGGCGCTCGGTGGCAGTTCGTCTCGATCCCGGGCGATGAGCTGGACGACGCCAGATGCGGCGAGTGCCTCTGACGCGCTTTGACGAACAGAGTGCCCCGACCTAGCATCGGCTGGTGAGACTCTCACTCCCCGACACCGCACCCGACCACGAGGGCGCCATCGCCTCCGCGCCGTATCGGCGCAGCCGCCGGATCCATCGGTCCCGAAGCCATCCGCGGCCCCGAATCCTGCAGCTGCTGGCCACCGGGGGCAACGGCGGTGCGCAGGAGAGCTACTCCGGCCTTCTCCTGCGACTTGACCGATCGGCGTACGAGGTCAGGGCGCTCTCCCTCTCGCGTGGGTCGGCCGTCCAGCGGCTGCGGCGCCTGGGCCTCCCGGTCGAGGTCATCGATGAGGCCGATGACGAGGCGGCGGTCCACGAGCTCGCCGCCTACCTGCGTCGCGAGGAGATCGACCTGCTCCATGCGCACATGTTCCGCGCCGAGGTGGTCGGGGCGCGGGCTGCGGTGGCCGCCGGAACCCCGGTCGTGATGGCGACGGTGCACTCCTCGCGGGTCCGGTCTTCACTGGACATCGCCACGCTCGCGGCGCTGACGCCGGCGATGGACCGTCTCATCGTGCCCTCGACCTCGATCGCGGCCAAGGTGCGCGCCGAAGGTCGCGGCGGGGCCCAGTTCACGATCATCCCCAACGGCGTCGACCTGGCGCGCTTCGACCTTCCCGTCACCGCCTGCGCGCTGCGTCGCGAGTTCGCGATCCCGAAGGGCGCCCCGCTGCTCGGCGTGGTCGCTCGCCTCGAGCCGGAGAAGGGGCACCGATACCTGATCGAGGCGATGCCGGAGATCCTGCGCGGAGCCCCCGAGACGTGGCTGGTGATCGTCGGCGAGGGCTCGCTCGACGCCGAGCTTCGCGCCCGGGCCGCGTCCCTGCCGCGACCGGCGCGGGACCGCGTCCTCTTCACGGGCCGCCGCGAGGAGGTCGCCGCGATCACCGGTGAGATCGACGTGGCGGTCCTCCCGTCGCTGCGGGAGGCGCAGGGGATCTCGATCCTGGAGGCGATGGCACGCCGGCGCCCGGTGGTCGCATCGGAGGTGGGTGGCATTCCCGAGGTCGTGACCAACGATCTCGACGGCCTCCTGGTTCCGCCCGCCGACCCGTCGGCGCTGGCCCAGGCCTGCATCCGGCTCGCCTGCTCGCCAACCCTCCGTCGCCGATTGGGCGAGGCCGGGCGCGCCACCGTCGAGGCGCGCTTCAGCCTCGACGCCATGGTCCGGCGGATCGAGGCGGTCTACGACGAGGAGCTGGTGCGCGCCGGGGCGCCTCCCCCTCGCCGGGGGTCGAACGAGGCTGCGCCGATCTCAGCGCCGACCGGTCGGGCCACGCTGGAGGTTCCCCCGCTCTAGCGGTTACTCACCGAATCCGTACTCCCCGATCAGGGGCACGAAGACGACGGGGTCGCGTCGCGAGCTGACCAGCTCAGAGCCTCGGCGCTCGACCACGGTGAGCTCCTGGTGCACCCTCGACCCGACCGGCATCACCAGCTTCCCGCCCTCGGGTGCCAGCTGCCCGAGGAGTGGCTGCGGGACGGACGGCCCGGCAGCCGTGACGATCACGGCGTCATACGGAGCGCCAGCCGGCCAGCCGCGCGTCCCGTCGCCGACCACCAGCTGCACCTCGTCATATCCCGCGTCCGCCAGGCATCGCCCGGCATGCTCAGAAAGTTCCCGATGGCGCTCGATGCTGACGACGGAGGCTCCCAGCTCGGCGAGGATCGCCGCCTGGTAGCCGCTCCCCGTCCCGATCTCGAGGGCGCGCGCCCCGTGCCAGCCGTCGGCCGGCCGAGCAGCGTCGGTCATGAGCGCCACGATGTACGGCTGCGAGATCGTCTGGCCGGCTGGCAGCGGCAGCGCCTCGTCGGCGTACGCGAACTCGGAATCGACGAAGGTGTGCCGGGGAACGCTGCCAAAGGCACGCAAAAGGTCCGGATCGGTGAGCCCACGGGAGGCAATCTGCTCCCGGACCATGCGCTCGCGCGCCTGGTCCATCGGCTCGGACGGGTTGCGAGGGCGGCGTCGGGAGCGGAGCCAGTCCATCCGCGCCTCGGCGACGCGGAGCCCGGATCAGGCCTGAGCGGGAGCGGCAGCCCGGTTGCGGGTCCGCCCGTTGCCAGCCTTTTCCGAGGGAGCCTCGGGCTCGTCCTCAGGTGCAGGGCCGGAGTCGAAGGCACCCAGCGTGGCGGCGTCAAGGAGGTCGTTGAGGAGCCGATCTGCCCGCGCGCGGACCAGACGGCGCGTCTCACGACCGGATCGAGGCGCGAGGAGCACGCCGACCGCCAGCCCCATGAAGAAGAAGCGGATCGCGATGCGAACGCGGCTGAACATGAACAGAAGCCTCGTGACGTTCAGGAATCGAGGTGGAAAGGATATCACCGATCCCGGACATCACCGCCAGCGGCCGCTGGAGATGGGCCTTACGGCGCTGGCGTGGGGCTCGTGGACGGGGACGTCGGTGCGGTCGGCGTTGCCGTCGGCACCGGCGTGGAGGACGCGCCGGCCGTTGCGGAGGCGGAAGCCGAGCCGCTTGGCGACGAAGTTGCGATCGGGATCGGCGTCGGGCTCGGCGAGGGGAAGAGGGTGCTGGGAACGTTCGCGAACGAGAGCGCGAAGATGAGCACGAAGATGACGATCACGATCGCCACCCAGATCCGTGCGATGCGGTCGGTGCGCGGCGGCAGCGAGCCTCGATAGCCGGCCGACGGCACGTCGCTGCCACGGTCCGGCGCACTGCGGCGCTGGTCGGTCATCCCTCTCCCATCACGAAGGTCGCCGGTCCGGCGGCCGGGCGAAGGGTAGCAACTTCTATCGGGCGCCGCGCATGGCGGGCACGAGCAGCCCGCCCAGCCCGGCCACCGCGATCAGCCCACCACCGAGCATGAGCACCTCGGCGGCTCCCAGCACGCCGGCCAGGTAGCCGGCTGCCCCCATCGAGATCGCCATTGCGCCGAAGGTGAGCGCCTGGCGGCTCGACACGACCCGTCCGAACAGGCGCTGGGGGGTCAGCTCCTGGAAGAGGGTGATGGTCGGCACCAGGTAGAGCATGTTCGCGACGCCGATGGCGAAGAAGAGCGCGATCGCCACGTAGGGGTGCCTCGTCAGTCCCACGGCCACCATCGAGGCTCCCAGGCCGATGAAGCCCGCGATCGTCATCGGTCCCTTGGGCGCGTTGGGAGCCAGCCAGCCAATGGCAACGCCCCCGACCACGCTGCCGAGCCCCAGCGAAGCCATCAGCCAGCCGTAGTTCTCCGGGAAGGGGAGGATCGTCTGGCTCAGCACGCTCTTGGCGTAGATCAGGCTGCACACGATCTCGGCGCCGAATGCGAGCTGCGCAACGGTGCTGACCACGGTGTTTGCCAGCAGCTCGGCCTGGTGCGTCAGGAAGCGCCAGCCCTCCGCCATCTCGCGCCAGATGGCGCGGGCGCTGAAGCGCTCGGCGTTCAGCTCCTGCCGCGGCACGGCCATTCCCCAGATCAGGAGGGCGCTCACGATGTAGGTGGCGGAGTCGAGAACGAAGGCGGCGCCGATGAGGTTTGCGAGCGACGCGACGATGGCCGCGGCCACGGGATACCCGATCAGGTCGGCAAGCGTCTCGTTGACGCTCGATGCCGAGTTGGCGGTCACCAGCCGGTCCTCGTCGACGATCAGCGGCACCACCGCGGTCTTGGCTGGGCGGAAGAGCAGGCCCACCGTGGCCACCGCCAACGCGATCGCATAGACGTAGCCGATGTGCACGTTGATCGCCACCGGCACCAGCAGCACCAGGCCGGCCCGCAGCAGATCGCAGACGATCATCGTGCGGCGGCGGTCCCACCGGTCGACGAGGGCTCCTGCGAGTGGGCCGAGGAAGACGTTCGGCACCGCGGTCGCCGCAAAGACGATTCCCACGTCGAGCGGCGTGGCGCGCTGGAGCACGAGCACGCCAATGGCGACCTGGTTGACGCGGTCGCCGAAGAACGAGATGAGCTGTCCGACCCAGAGGAGGCTGAAGCTGCGGTTGCGCACCAGGGCGAGATATGGGGACTGAGCCCGCGCCCCGGGGATCGCGACCGCAGCCGCACCGGCGCCCGCGACCGCCACGGCCAGCGCCGGCGTGGTGCCGATCGCCTGCGCCTGTCCGCCGGGGAACGCCGACGCGTTGGCGAATGGATCGGTGGGTCGAAGTCCAAGCGTGAAGGCGGCCCGGGTCGGCGCTTCTGATCGGGTCATCGAATAGACGATCGCCCAGAAGATGCCCACCGCCAGGAGCACGTCGCCGATGCTCACGACATCCCGGATGACGGGGATCGGGATCGGCAGCACGTCTCCGAAGATGCCCCCGCTCTTCACGAAGTCCGCGACGCTTCCCGCCGACAGCACGAAGTGGAACGGGTCGTTGGCGAGCGCCGCCGGCGTGAAGCCGGCCGCGGTGAAGGCGGCCGACCAGATCGGCATCTGGCCCCCGTTGAGGGTCACCGCAAGGGTGTTGAGCCCGATCCCGACCGCGGCAACCTGGAGCCCCGGCACGCGCCAGTTGCCCCAGAGCCAGACGAAGAGCAGCCCGTAGGCGGCGATGAAGGCAGCGCCGAGTGGGAGGTTTGCCTCGGGAGCGACCTGCTGGGCGATCCCCGCGCCGAAGCGAAGGAGCAGCGCCACTGCCAGGATCCAGATCCAGCGCAGCCTCAGGTCGGCGAGGCGGGGGAGCCCTCCGCCGGTCAGCGCTCCGGCAATCAGGGCGAGGGCGATGGCGCTAAGAAACATCGTCGGAGGCGAGCATTGGCCTCGACGGTGGCGACCCTCCCTCGTCTGAATCCGGCTCCTGCGGCCGGCCGGCGTGCAGCATCGTGGGCAGCTCGTCCGGTCGCTCCGGCCTGCGATCCAGGATCTCCCGGTCCAGGCCGACGAGGATCGGCACGATCTCCGGGTCGAACTGGATCCCGGAGTACTTGTTCAGCTCGCCGATGGCGATCTCGTGGCTGAGTGGCGTCTTGCGGTATGGCCGCGGCGCCGTCATCGCCTCGTAGGCATCGGCGATGCCCAGTATGCGAGCGCCGAGCGGGATGTCGAGCGCCTCCACGCCATCGGGATAGCCGGAGCCGTTGAACCATTCGTGGTGGGTCTTGATGAGCGGCGCCTCGTTGTTCAGCTGCCGCGCCGGCGCCACGATCTCCGCCCCGATGGTCGGGTGCTGGTTCATGAGGAATCGCTCCTCCTTGTCCAATGGACCTTCCTTGAGCAGGATGTTGTCCCGGATCCCGATCTTTCCCACGTCGTGCAGCAGCCCGGCCCACTTGATGATCTCGATCTGTGACTCGGGCAGGTTCATGACCCGGCACATGGCCTCAGCGATGTCGCTCACGCGCTTGGAATGGTTGCGTGTATTGATGTCTCGCGCGTCGACCGCCTTGGACAGTGCAGTGATCGTCTGCTCGAAGAGTTCGCGCGTCTCGACGTACCTCTGATACGCCACACGGGTGGTAACGAGAGGAACCACGAAGAGTGCTGTTGCCCACCAACCCACTTCGTTCGGAAGGGTAAAGATCTGGGCCATTAGCCATCCCAATGGCACCAAGCCAATGAGGTTCGGGGCGATTGCTCGAATATCCTTTGTCCACACTGTGCGGGCAGAAACCGCCTCTCGAAGGCTGACAGCCGAGACAGCCAGAGCACTGCTGACGAAGTAGTAGACGATCCCACCGGCCAACAGGCCCACGAAGGCGATCACAGCTGCCGCAGCGTCGTGTGAATCCCCAATTGCACGCAGGGTCGCGTCGAAGACAATGCCCGCCGCGACTGCGGCGGTCATGAGCGAGGCGTGGTTGAAGAGTGTCCCGTACCAGGGGATGGCTCCCCGAACCTCCCGATCCTCGGTGGTCCCGACAAACGCGACGATGCCAGCCGCTACAGGCCCACCCAGCACAACGCTGGCAATGATGGGCGCAAAACTGACGGAAGCGTGGATGCCCTTCGGGAGCCGCACGGGCAGAGCACTAGCGACGAGGGTTAGGACAATCCAATACGCCGATGCCAAAGGGACCGCCGATCGGGCTTCGGACAGGGAATAGCACCGTAGCCGCTGCGAAACTTGCGCTCGCAACGGCTACGGTAACGATGATCAGTAGGCGGACGCTATTCGACACCGGAGGCCATCACCCTCTTGCGAGGACGGGTCCGGAGTCTAGCATGGGCCTGCCTACCAACCCTTGACGGACGCCCCTCCCGCGATTGCGAAAAGGAGCAGGGCCGTTAGCGCCGGCAGGACAGCAGCCAGAAACCTACCGACTCTGTGCATGCTGCCATTCCTGTCCGGGCTACCAGCCCTTAACGGATTGTCGAGCCATCAGAAGGTGCCCTCTTCTGCTGCAGAACGAACACAACCGACTATCCCGAGGGACGGTCGGTTGCACTACAAGCTCCCCATCGCCCTAAGTGCCCACGTTCAGGCGACGGATCACGGCTCCCTTGGATTCGGTTGTCGCGTGGTACTTAAGTACCACCCGACGAGAGGACTGTAGTCTCGCACCTGAGCGGTGTCAAGCACTATCCATACCTATTTGACTCGCGCGCCAGGAGTCAAATGAGGTGGTCGCCGGAACGAAGGTCGAGAAGTCCGCCTCGGGGGACTCGCCAAGGTCGTCTCGGAGTCGCGCAAGGAAACGTTGGATCACGCGTCGCGCCGCCTCGCGCCTGCCCATGACCTGTCAGGCAGCGCGCCATCGCAAGGTGGGCCTGCTCGTCGTATGGGTCAAGGTCAGCGAGGCGAGCGGCTGCGCGTAGGCCGAGGTCCGGGTAACTGACGAGCCAGGGCTCGTCTGTGAGCCGCATTAACACCTGACGAGCCTCAGCATGAACCGCAATCCGAAAGGAAGTCGCCCAGTCCTCGTAGACAAGCTCGGCCAGGAACTCACCTGCGACGATGTCTACTAGTTCGTTTCCAATGGCGCGAACGTCGGCGCCACGCGCGCGGTCCATGGCACGCGCCAGAGCCCGAAACGCTTGAAGGTCCGTCGTCACTAGGGCGCTGTCCAGGGCGACCGTGTCAGTGGTTGATATCAAGTACTGAGGAGAATCGCCGTCTCGGTATGACGGATCGATCACTCTGCGCAGCTGGTAGACGCTCTGATTCAGGCTGTTGACGCCATCCTCCGGGTCGGCGCTCGGCCACAAGGTGTCAATCACTTGATCACGCGATGGTGGATTGTCGAACCGCGCAAGCAGATACCCGAGAAGGGTGCGCTGTCGAGGTCGATGAATGCCGACCTCCGATCCATCCGAGCGGCCGCGCTGGATGCGAATGCTCCCAAAGGCCTTCACATGGATGCGGGCGGCGGCGACTCTGATTAGTCGAGATCGGGCCTCGTCGACATCTTTTCCCGTCGCATGGCGGAGCTCAGCGATGGTCTCTGGAGACGGGTCAGCCGACAAGTGCCTCCAACAGCCGGGAGCGGAGATCACGCCTGGCGGAGCGCAATGCCATCACCGTCGGGTGCCGCCAGGCGTCAGGGTCAGCCTCAAGCAATTCGCAGAGTGCTTCTGCATCCTCGGCTGACTGCACGAGTTCGGGGGCGAGAGCGGTTAGCGGGCGCACGAAGAAGCGCAGGTACCATGTTTGGTTCGCCGCCGACAACGCACCGCAGTGCCTCCTTGCATCTCTCGAGGCTCGCCGACGGATCATGCTGATACGCCGCAATCGCGAGAAGGACACGCCGTCTTCATCGTTTCAAAGTGCTGTCCGTGCTCATCCCACTTGGAGACGACCGAGGAGATTGCGTGGCATGATCCGTCGCACGAGTTGATGGAATGCCTCAGTGCAGACAAGTGCAACCGCGACGTCAGCTTCGTACCGTGGATCGTTTGCTTCGTTGGTGAGGTGCGAAATCAGTTCGAGCGTGGGGGCGAGTCCCTGCGGCTTGACGATGAAGCAGTCAGCCAACGCCAAATAGACCGCAGTCCGATTCGATCCCAGCTCTGGCAACGCCGCGGCGACCCCTTCCACAATCGTCTGCGCCTCATCCAACCGCCCTTGGCGGAGGCGGACCGAAGCCTGACCGAGTTGGGCCTCGGCATTGGCTCGGCGCCATGGCAATGTGTTGGATATGCCCCTCGCCGCAGCGCGGTCGGCGCGTTCGTCGTCGCCAATTGCCAGCAAGGTCTCGACGAGGTCCATGTTGTCGGCGTAGGGACTGCTGGATTCGAGTTGCCAGAATCTCGTCGCTCGCTCGAGGCTCGCGAGACTCTCGTCCAGACGACCAAGACTCCGATACATCACGCCAAGGTTGTAATGGGCAATCGCCTCATAGTGTTCCAGACCAAGGGCCGAGCTGCGCGAACCGCGAGGCGGCGCAGTTCCGCAACCACCGCCTCAATTGACACAGTCCGATACGTCTTGGTGACGGCAAGGTTCCCGTCGAGGCGCAGGCGAAGGCCGCTATCGGACTCAGGAACGAGAGCCATCCCTTCAACCGCTGCCATCTCGGCTTCGGCAACGGACCCAAGAGCTTGATGAATGGAGCTCGTCTTCAGGCAGGCGAGGGCCTCCATTCGGGGATCGCCCTTACGCGCGAAGAAGGTTCGAGCGCGGCTCAGGGCGGCGAGGGCGTTGTCCCAGTCACCGCGAATGCCGCACGCCTCGCCGTAAAGGAGCGAGAGCCGGGCGTTGTCGTGGATCGTCTTGGCGGGCAGCTGCTGGAGCCACTCGTCGACAAGGCCGAGGCGGCCCTCCGCGACGACATCCTCGCCATATCGGGCGATCAGACGTGCCGCCTGGGGCGTCAACCCGGCCTTGAGATAGTGGTGGATCGCCTGCGGCCACTGCTCGTGCGTCTCGTAGTACGAGGCGGCGTGGATGTGGAGCCCGGTCACCTCGCCATCGGTGCGCTCGGCGATGAGGCGGCGCTCCAGGAAGTCGCGGAAGAGGCCGTGGTACCGGTATCGGGCCTCCGCCGCGTCGAGGCGGTTCGTGAACAGGCCGCGTTGCTCCAGGTCGGAGAGGATCCCCGCCCCGTCGTGGACGCCCGCGAGGCGCTCGGCCAGCTCGGCGTTGATCTGCTGGAGGATCGAGGTCGAGAGGAGGAAATTGCGGACGACCTCGGTCTGCTGATCGAGCACCTCCTCCGCCAGGAACGCGAAGAGGTCGCTGTCGGACGTCGCGGTGATCGATTGGATGAAAGCTCGTCGCTCCTCCGGGGTCTTCCGCTCGCGCAGCGAGACCTCGACCAGCTGGAGGCTCGCCGCCCAGCCCTCAGTTCGTCGCTCGAGCTCCATCAGCTCGGTCGGATCGAGCGGGTCGTTGTAGATGTCGCGGAAGAGCTCGTCGATCTCGCGGTCGGTGAAGCGCAGCGCATCGGTTCGGATCTCGGCGTAGCCGGCGTGCGTCTTGAAGCGGGCGAACTGGAGGTGTGGCTTGGCCCGCGACAGGAAGACGAAGCGGCAGGTCGGCGGCGCGTCGCGGAGGATCTGGTTCCAGAGGCCACGGACCTCCGTGACCGACGCGACTGCCTGCCAGTCGTCGATGATGAAGGTGCACGGTTCAGTGAGCCGCTCGTACATCTCGGCCAGCAGGTAGGCCGCCACGCCCGGGCGCGACGAGCCGGGTCCGCCGAGCTGCTGGAGCATCGAGTGGGCCCGATGCCCGAATCCCGAGTGGCGTTGGCTGATCGCCTCGATCAGGTAGCTGATGTGGAGCGACCAGTCGCGGTCGTTGCGATCGAGCTTGTACCAGTAGCACGGGAAGTCGACCTCGCGCTCCCACTGCCAGAGGAGCGTCGTCTTGCCGTAGCCGGCATCCGCGGCGATCACCATCGCGCGGCAGTTGGCGTTGGCGCTGAGCCACTCGAGCAGGCGTGGTCGCCGCAAGGTCGGCGTCACGTAGTGCGGCGGCGTGACCTTGTTGTGGATCAGCGGGTAGACGTACTGGATGTCCGACATCGGGGCGGCAGCTCCGATTTGGGCGTGGGACACCGGATCCCGCGGACGCGTCCCCCGCGACCCCGGCCGGTTCCGGCGAGGGTACCCCTCGACCGATTATCAGCGCATTACCGCGCCATGGTCTAGAGTCGGAATCGCATGCGCGCCTTCATCGGTCTGGGCGGGAACCTGCCAGGCAGCGGGGCGGCCTTCAGAAGCGCGCTGCCGGAGCTGCGCTCCATCGGCCAGGTGGTCCGCGCCTCGAGCCTCTACCGATCGGCAGCCCGCGAGCTTATGGACCAGCCCGAATTCACCAACGCGGCGCTCGAGCTGGAGACCGATCTCGAGCCGGCCGACCTCCTCGTTGCGCTGAAGCGCCTCGAGCTGACGCTGGGCCGCGATCCACAGGGGATGCGCTTCGGCCCGCGGCTGATCGACCTTGATATTCTCGCCTTCGATGGGCGATGCGTGGCGGACGCGGAGCTCGACCTGGTGGTACCGCATCCGCGCCTCGTGGAGCGTCGATTCGCGCTCGAGCCGCTCGCCGAGCTGGACCCCGGGCTGCGCCCGTGGCGTGGCTGCGACGACCTGCGGGTCGACGTCAGCGTGGTGGACCTCCTGCCGGCTGTAGCCGACCAGGCGGTGACCCGGATCGCAGGCCCGGAGTGGGCGGACTAGAGGCGGGCGCGATCGCGCCGGCCGAACAGCTGGGACTCGCCGAGTGGACCAGGGAGCACGGTCCCGACATGCGCGAGTTCGTCGCGGCCTTGCAGGCGGGAGAGGACGCACTTGCGCCGCTCCTTGCGAAGGAGGACGCGGAGGCGCGCGCGGCAGCATCTCCCGACGATCCGATCGGGGCGATCATCCTTGAGGCGACGCGCGACGGCATCGGCGGCTGGATCGACGACGAGCTGGCCTGCTTCCGCGCCTGGGGCTTCGACGTGCGGGACGTGGTCGCACCGACCTGGATCTGGTCGAACCCGAACGACACCGTCACCCCGCCGAACCACGCGGCGTGGCTCGCCCAGACGATCCCGAACGCCTTCCTGATGACGTCGCCGAATGCCCTCGGCCACGTGGCCGTCGATGACCCCGAGGCGGCCCGGACCGAGCTCTACTCGTGGCTTGTCGGTGGCGCCGAGCGCCGGTAGACCGCTAGAGGCGACCCGCGGCGGCTGCTTGGCGTCCCACATGTGGACCGTGTCGATGAAGCGGACGATCCCGCGCGAGTGGCTCATCAGCAGCGAGTGGGTCCTCGCCCCGCCGCCGAAGAAACGGACGCCGCGCAGCAGCTCGCCATCGGTGACGCCGGTGCACGCGAAGACGACGTTCTCGCCCGGGGCCAGGTCGTCAGTGAAGTAAACCTTGTCGGCGTCGTCGACGTCGACGCCCATCGCCCGTCCGCGCTCCCGCTCCTCGTGCGAGCGCCACGCGAACTGGGCCTGGATCTCGCCGCCCAGGCACTTGATCGCGGCGGCGGTCAGCACTCCCTCGGGGGCCCCGCCGGTCCCCATCACGGCGTGCACGCCGGTCCCGGAGACGGCGACCGAGACTCCTGCCGTGAGGTCGCCGTCGCTGATCAGCTGGATGCGCGCCCCGGCAGCGCGCACCTCCTCGATCAATGCAGCATGCCGAGGTCGATCCAGGATCACAACGGTGATGTCGAAGACGGCACGCCCCAGGCGTTCGGCGATGGTGGCGATCGTGACGGCCGCCGGGTCGTTGATCGAGACGTGCCCCGCCACCTGCGGCCCCACGATCAGCTTGCGCAGGTACGTATCGGGGGCGTGCATCAGGCCACCCGGCTCGGCGGCGGCCAACACCACGGTGGCGTTCGGAGATCCGGTGGCGACCAGGTTGGTCCCCTCCAGCGGATCGACCGCGATGTCGACGAAGATTGCCGCGTCCGGGTTGCCGACCTGCTCACCGATGTAAAGCATCGGCGCCTCGTCGCGCTCTCCCTCGCCGATCACGATCGTGCCGCTGATCTCCGCCTCTTCCATGGCGTTGCGCATCGCTTCGACCGCGGCGTGATCGGCACCCATGCGGTCACCGCGTCCCATCAGGCGTGCCGCCGCGATGGCGGCGGCCTCGGTGGCCGCGACCGCCTCGACGGTGATCAGCTTGTCCATTTGCGGATTATCGGCGGCCGGCTGACGTAAGGCCAGAGTGTGCGACGGTATGGGACTTCGGGTGGCGACTGCCGAGGCGATCCGTAGCGTCCAGGACCTCGCGCTCCCTTGCTGCCCTACGCTTGAAGAGTACGCTGACCGCGTGTCGATGGCGCGGTAGATGACTCCTTGCCCGAAGTGTGGCTTTGCGAACGCTGAGTCCGCCAAGTTCTGTGCCGAGTGTGGCGAGCACCTGCAAAGGCCGAGCGCGGGTGATGGAGTCGTCCGGCGAACTGTGAGCGTGCTATTCGCAGACATAAGTGGCAGCACTGCCCTCGGCGAGCGCTTCGACTCAGAATCGCTGCGGGCCTTGCTGGGCCGCTACTTCACATCCATGAAAGCCATCATCGAGCACCACGGCGGGACGGTCGAGAAGTTCATCGGCGATGCGGTCATGGCCGTCTTCGGGATCCCGACCCTGCACGAGGACGATGCGCTGCGAGCCGTTCGGGCTGCCGCCGAGATCCGCGACACGCTCGCCGAGCTCAACCAAGAGCTGCAGGAACGCCGCGGTCTGTCGATCGTGTTCCGGACGGGCGTCAATACCGGCGAGGTGGTGACGGGCGACGTCGCAAGCGGCCAGACGCTGGTCACCGGCGATACGGTCAATACCGCGGCGCGCCTGGAGCAGGCCGCCCAGCCAGGCGAGATCCTGCTCGGCGAGGTCACGTACGGCCTGGTCCGCGACGCCGTCGCTGCTGAGGCCCGGCAGCCTATTGCTGCCAAGGGCAAGGCGCAGCTCGTGCCTGCCTTCCGCCTGATCTCTGTCAAACCCGGCGCGCTAGGCCATGCGCGGCGGCTCGACGCACCTATGGTGGGCCGCCATCGCGAGCTTACGGTCCTGACCGAAGCCTTCGACCGAGCCGTCGCCGAGCGCACGATTCAATTGGTCACGCTCCTCGGCGCAGCGGGAGTCGGCAAGTCGCGGCTGGGCCAGGAGTTCCGCCAGCAACTCGAGGGGCGCGCCAGCGTACTGTTGGGCCGCTGCCTCTCATACGGGGAGGGCATCACCTACTGGCCTTTGGCCGATGCACTGCGCGCACCGGCGGGCGTCGACGCCGGCAACTCGGTCGAGTCGTGGCGCGCCGGGCTTTCGTCGCTGATCGACGGGCAAGCGCAGGCCGAGGCCATCGTCGAGCAGGTCATGGGTCTCATCGGTGTTGGGGACGCAGCCAAAGGCAGCGACGCGTTCTGGGCCGTTCGCCGGCTGTTGGAGGGGATGGCCCGCGATCGGCCACTGGTCCTCGTGATCGATGATGTGCACTGGGCGACGCCCACGTTCCTGGACCTGGTCGAGTACCTGGCCGGCTCGACTCGGGACACGCAGATCCTGCTCGTCTGCGTGGCACGGCCAGAGCTGACCGAGGCACGGCCCGACTGGGGTACTCACGGGACGAATGCCACGACCGTCCGAATCGAGCCGCTGGAGCCCGCCGCGGTCGACCGGCTCCTCGGGCAACTGAGCGGCGGCGCCTCGCTGAGTGCTGCCGTGAAGCGGCGCATCTCGGCAGCGGCAGAGGGAAACCCTCTCTTCGTTGAGGAATATGTCGCCATGCTGGCCGAGCGCGGCGAGCTGGACCACGATCTGGATCACACGCGCTCCGTGGCGGAGCCGGGCGAGCTCGCGGTGCCGGCATCCATTGAGGCGCTGATGGCTGCCCGCCTCGACCAATTGCCCACTGATGAGCGCTCGGTGCTTGGGCGTGGGAGCGTGGTCGGGAAGGAATTTGGTGCCGGCGAGGTCGCCTACCTGGGCGATGATCCCGGGTCCGCTGCGGTGCATCCTGCGCTGCTGGCCCTGGTGGGGCGCGACCTTCTGCACCCGGACCCCCGGGCGATGCTGCCTGCGGGCGCTGACGACGAAGGATTCCAGTTTCGCCATCAGCTGATCCGCGATGGCGCCTACTCGGGCATGAGCAAGGCGGAGCGAGCCCGCCTCCACGAGCGCTATGCGAGCTGGTTGGAGGAATTGCCACCGGAACGACTCCGTCAGATCGACGAGGTGGTCGGCTATCACCTGGAACAGGCACACGGGCTGTGGACGGCACTTGGCATCGAGCAGGACGCGCCGGACACGGCCCGACGAGCTGCCGCCCACCTTGCGGCCGCCGGGCTCCGAGCCTACGAGCGCATGGACGGCGCGGCTACCGCCAATCTCCTTGCTCGCGCGGCAGCGCTCCTGCCGGCGGCCGACCCCCAGCGGATCGCGGTCCTTCCTCAGCTTGGCGACGGGCTCATGTTGCTCGGGCGTTTGGACGAGGGCCGGGCCGTCGTCCGCGAAGCCCTCGACGCCACTGCGAATGGTTCGGACCCAACCACGCGCGTCATGGCCCTATTGCAAGACGCCAGGCTCGCGGCTGCCAAAGGAGCGAGCGCCGACGAGAGGATGCGGGACCTGGCGGAGGCACTCACGCTGGCGGAAGCGATTGCCGACCCAGCGCAGCTCGCCACGGCCCGCATCCTCCAGGCAAATCTGGCGTTGGATTCCGGCAGGCTTGGCGAGGCACGACGCGCATACGAGCTCGCGGTCGACGCGACGCAGCGTTCTGGGGATCCCGAATCGGAAGGCGAAGCGCGCCGCATGCTCAGTTCGGCAATTTGGGCGGCGACCAGCGCCGCCTCGGAGATCGATCGGGTCCACGCGGACACTCTCAGGTTCGCCAAGCTGCACGGCAACCAGGGCATGGAGCTGTCCACCTGGACGCGGGGCGCGCCGATGAAGCTCGATCGAGGGCCGAGGAGGTGCTTGCCCTGGCTCGGACGCGTGGCGATGTCGTATTCGAGGCCAGAGCCAGGGCGGTGATTGAGCGGGCAGTCCCGCCGCCCGCGCGGGGCTGAACGGTCCTAGGGCTTGACGTACATCGCGCCGTACGGCCACGAGCCGTAGGCAGCCCAGCGATAGGCAGGCGCAACACCCGTTCCGGCAATCGTCTGGCTCCGGCCGAAGAAGGTTGGGATTGCCCAGACATTCTCCACCGCCTTCTTGTTGAGGGCCTGCCAGAGGGTTGCCTGCTTGGCGCGGTCTAGCTCTGTCGAGGCCGCGTCGACCTGCGCATTGAAGTCAGCGTCGTCGACGTGGGACAGGTCCCATCCACCCTTCTCGGTGAAGAGCGGCGGGACGACGGTCGACGCGTTCGGCCAGTCAGCGCCCCAGCCACCGCTTCCGAACTCGTGCCCGCTTGTGAAGACGGCGCTGTAGTACGAGCCCGGCGGAATCGGGTTCGGCGAGACCGTCATGCCCGCTTTCGCGAAGGAGGAGATGACGATCGCCGCGTTCTTGTTACCGGTCGGGGTGTCAGCGAAGTCGAAGGTGAGTGCCGGGGCAGCCTCGCCCGAGTCGGCAATCAACTTCGCCGCAAGCGTCGGGTCGCCCTTGTCCGGGACGGCCTGGCCGAAGAAGTCGGTCCAGAACCCGGTTGGTGCATAGTCAGCGCCGATGTTCGGCTTGATGAAGCCATCCGCGTAATCGCCGGCGAACGTGCCGCCGATGTTGAGGCGGATGGCAGCTCGGTCAAGGGCGACCGCCATCGCCTGCCGGATCTTGACGTTCTTGACCTTGGTGACGTTGATCCAGTAGTAGTCGGCGTATGGGTCGAAGCCGCTGATCGCCCGCCCGGCGAACTGCGCGGTCGGGGTCTCCGGATCGGAGAAGATCATGGCCAGGTTCTCGGGCTGCACGGCGCCGTACTGGATCGCGAACTTGTCGTTGCCCGAGCTCTGGATGATCCGCTGGTCCATGACCTTGTCATCGATTCCGAAGTCGACCTCCCACTTGTCGGGGTAGGCCTTCCGGTACGGGTCGCTGGCCGGGTTCCACTTGTTGTTCCGGACCAGGACCATCTTGCCACCCGTGCCGGTGGCGTAGCTCTCGACCTTGTAGGGACCCGATGAGACGACGAACGGGGCCACAGCGCCGTAGGTCTCGCCCGTGTCGTCAGACTTTCGCACCGGCGCGAAGCCGAGCGTGACGGTGTAGTTGAAGTCAGCAACCGGCTTGTTCAGGTGGTACGTGATGGTCTTGCTGTCACAGGTGACCGCCTTGTCGAAGAGCTCCTGGCCGGTGCCCTTGTACGGACCCTTGTAGGCCGACGAGCCGTCGGCGTCAGACGGGATGTCGAGGTAGGCGATCGCGTAGGTCGGCCCCTGGTTGATGACATCGGTCGCGAACGTCCGCGAGGCGCCGTACTTTAGGTCCTCGCAGGTAATAGCGGAGCCATCCTGCCAGGTTACGCCATCGCGCAGCGTGAAGGCCCAGGTCTTTCCGGCGTCAGTGGCGGTACCGAGATCGGTCGCCAGGTCCGGGGTCAGCGAGGTGCCCTCCGTCGCGTCGGGCGAGAACTTGTACGCGGTCAGCGACCGCATGATCGTGGCACCGAAGAAGGCCAGGTCCTCACCCGTGTAGATCCGCTGCGGGTCGACCTGGTTCCACTGATCCCCGTGCATCAGGATGTAGAGCGTTCCGCCCGCCTGTCCGGCCTGTGACGCGCCACCGCTTCCCGAAGGTTGCCCCGTGCTCGCGTTCTCGCCACTGCACGCCGCCAGCGTCAGCGCGAGCGCAATGCCAAGTGGAAGACCGAGGCTCAACCGCGCGTCTGATCTAACCATCTGTTAACCCTCGAGTGGTTAGGCCCATGAAGCGTCCATTGGCGCAATTGTCGGCGTCCTGTTGCTCGAAGGCCAGATTGGACTTGCGGAGGTCTCGAGTCAATCAGTGCTTGAAGTGGCGGCGTCCGGTGAAGACCATCGCCATATGGTGCCGATCGGCGACCTCGATCGCCATCTCGTCGCGGATGCTGCCGCCGGGCTGGATGATCGCCGTCACGCCGGCCTGGGCGGCGATCTGGATCCCATCGGGGAAGGGGAAGTAGGCGTCGCTCGCCATGACCGATAGCGGAGCGCGCTCACCGGCCTTGCGCAGTGCCACCTCGACGCTCACCACGCGCGACGGCTGGCCCGCCCCCATCCCGACCAGGGCGTGCCGCTTGGCGAGCACGATCGCGTTGCTCTTCACGTGCCGGACCGCGCGCCAGGCGAAGAGGAGATCGGTCAGCTCGTCGAGGGTGGGGCGCCGCTGGGTGACGACCTGGAGCTTGTTGCGGTCCTCCTCCAGGTTGTCGAAGGTCTGCACCAGCAGCCCGCCGCCGATCCGCTTGAAGTCGAAGTTGCCGATCCCCATCTCCGCTCCATCGGCCTCGGCCTGGGGCACCTCGATGATCTCGAAGCCCTTCTTGGTGCGCAGGATCTCGAGCGCCTCGGGCGTGTAGCCGGGGGCGACGATCGCCTCGAAGAAGCCGGGGCGGATCGCCCGCGCGGTCGCTTCGTCGACCACCCGGTTGGCGCCGATGATTCCGCCATAGGCAGACACCGAATCGCCCTCCAGGGCCAGCCGGAATGCCTCCGCCAGGTCGACCACCGATGCGAGGCCGCAGGGGTTTCCGTGCTTGACGATGCACACGGTGGGCGTCTTGAAGTCGCTTGCGATCTGCCAGGCGGCGTCCAGGTCGAGCAGGTTGTTGAAGGAGAGGTCCTTGCCGGCGATCTGCCGCGCGCGGCTGATCGAGGTGCGCCGCTGGGCTGGATCGGCGTAGAAGGCGCCGAGCTGGTGCGGGTTCTCGCCGTAGCGCAGGTCCGCCTTCTTCTCGACCACCAGCGTCAGGCGGCTCGGGAAGAGCGTGCCCGTCTGGCTGTTGAGATACGACGCGATCTGCGCGTCGTACGCGGCCGTCAGGGCGAACGCTTCGGCGGCGAGCTTCTGTCGCGTCTCGGGGCTCACCGTCCCGTGCGTGCGAACGTCGCGCAGCACCGATGCGTACTGGGTCGGGTCGGAGACGGCGGCCACGCCGGGGAAGTTCTTGGCCGCCGCCCGCAGCAGAGCGACGCCGCCGATGTCGATCTTCTCGAGCGCCTGGTCGAGCGTCGTGCCCGGCTCGGACACCGTCTGCCCGAAGGGGTACAGGTTGACGACCACCATGTCGAGCTGCTCGATGCCGTGCTCGGCGAGCTGTGCGAGATGGTCCGGCTGGTCGCGCCGCGCCAGCAGCCCGGCGAAGATCTTCGGGTGCAGCGTCTTGACGCGACCGCCCAGGATCTCGGGCGCGTCTGTGAGGTCGGAGACGGCCTTGACGGCGACGCCGGCATCGGCCAGATGGGCGCGAGTCCCGTCCGTGGCGTAGCACTCGACGCCGGCTTCGGTCAGGCCCTTCGCCAGCTCGACGATCCCTTCGCGATCCGAGACGGAGAGGATTGCGCGCAACGAGTGACCTCGAGCTGACGTTGCGTGATGGTTGTCTGCGACGTGCGAGGCGCCTGGGCACGCGTCCGCCTCGGTGTCGTCAGTATAGCCTCAGCCCCGTGCTAGACTCCGCGGCCGATGAGCAGGCTCTTTGACACCTTCACGCCACTCGCCTTTGGTGATCTGTTCACCCTGATGTGGGTCGGCGCGATCGTGATCATCGTGGGGTCGGTCGTGGTCTACAACTCGGCGCAGCGGACCTACGCGCGCTACCCGGCCATCCTCGCGCTGCACGAGTGGATCTTCTGGGCGATCCTCGTCCCCTGGCTGCTGGTGCCGCTCCTGGCGGTGATCCACGCGCCGCTCGCGTTGCTGCTGCTGATCGTCATCCCGGGGATCGCGGTCGCAGCCTACGCGGCCTTCGTGCGCTTCCCGCCGATCATCGAAGCGGCCAACGTCGAGATCCGCCGCCGCCGGTTCGTCCCGCCGCCGCGCCGCGAGGTTCGGGAGCGACCGAAGCCGACCCCCGCGGGGCGTCGGCGCCGGCACCGCCAGTAATTTCGGGCCGTTTGGCACTGGTGCGGTCCGGACCGGTCTGAGATAGTCCTCTCGACCCGGAGAGGTCGGACACCAACGACCTGTGAAAGAACTCGAAAGAGGGAAGTGCGCAGGAAGAAGGCGAAGGATCTCTTCGGGTCGTTCTATTCCCTCAGGCTGCCTTGCTGGCGCGGATGATGGCCGAGTGCATCCCATCCGCGACCAGGTGCGTGGAGGTGACCGAGATATCGGTCAGGCCGACCTCGCGCAGCCCCGCCGCGAACTCCGAGAATGAGAGCGCGCCGGCGATGCATCCCACGTAATTGCCGCGCTCCGCACGCTGCTCCGCCGTCAGCGCGTCCTCGGCCACGATGTCGGTGATCCCGATCCGCCCGCCGGGGCGCAGCACCCGCGCGATCTCGCGAAAGACCGATGGCTTGTCCGCAGCCAGGTTGACGACGCAGTTGCTGATGACGACGTCGACGCTCGCCGCCGGAAGCGGGATCGCCTCGATCTGGCCCTTCAAGAAGTCCACGTTGGTGGCACCCGCTTCGGTCGCGTTGCGCTCGGGAGAGGGTCAGCATCTCGTCGGTCATGTCGAGTCCGATGGCGCGGCCGCTCGGCCCGACCCGTCGCGCCGAGAGGAGGACGTCGATGCCGCCGCCCGATCCCAGGTCGAGCACGCGTTCTCCGGGATGCAGGTCGGCCACGGCGATCGGATTGCCGCAGCCGAGCGACGCCATCACCGCGGCGCTCGGCAGCTCGTCGCGTTCAAGGGCGGAGTAGAGGTCCGGCCCGACGCTTCCGTCGGTGCAGCACGCGTCATCGCAGCAGCTGGCCGCCGCGCCCCGTTCGAGCACGTTGAGCGCGGACTGCGCGTAGTGCTCGCGGACCGTCTCGTGGATCTGTTCGGTCATCGGTCTTTCTCCTTGGGTTCGCTCGGGCGCTACGCGAGCGCGACGAGTCCGGCCAGGCTGGCGCCGATCCCCGCCCACCGGCGGGCGAAACCGGGGGCGAGGTCGTAGTAGATGTAGGTGCCGCGTCGCTCGGTGGTGACGATTCCTGCCTCACGCAGGACTTTGAGGTGGTGGCTGACGGTCGGCTGGCTGACGGTGCAGCAATCGGTGAAGTCGCAGGCGCAGACCGATCCCGGGGACGAGGCGAGCAGGCGCACGATCTCAAGGCGCACGGGATCGGCGATCGCCTGGAGGAGCTCGACGTCGGGGTCGCTGGTCTTCACCAGGTGAGTATATTGACCACTGTCAATATAAGCCGGACAGACGGAATAGTGATGTGGGTTCCTGTTGGCCAGTCCCTAGGCAGGAGCCTCGGCGGGCTCGGTCGTGGCGACCTTTTCGAAGGCGACGCTCCCGTCGCGCTCGTCGATCCGGACCGTGTCGCCGGCCGTGAACTCGCCAGCGAGGAGCCGCTTGGCCAGCGGGTTCTCGACGAGCCGCTGGATGGCGCGGCGCAGCGGGCCTGGCGCCGTACTGCGGGTCGTAGCCCTCGCGCGCGATGAAGGCGCGCGCCGCCTCGCTCACCTCGAGCGAGATGCGCGATTCGGCCAGTTGCCGCTCCACCCCCGCCAGCAAGAGCCGCACGATCTCCATGAGCTGCGCCTCGCGAGAGCGGCTGGAAGACGATGATCTCGTCGATCCGATTCAGGAACTCCGGGCGGAAGTGGTCGCGCAGCGAGGCGCGAACCTGCTCGGCGGCGGCAGCGAAGGCATCGGTGCCGGCCTCGGCCGCCTCGATCAGCGTCGTCGACCCGATGTTGCTGGTCATGATCACGACCGTGTTCTTGAAGTCGACGGTGCGCCCCTGCGAATCGGTCAGTCGCCCGTCGTCGAGCAGCTGGAGCAGGACGTTGAAGACGTCGGGGTGAGCCTTCTCGATCTCGTCGAAGAGGACGACCTGGTACGGGCGGCGGCGGACCGCCTCGGTCAGCTGGCCGCCCTCCTCGTAGCCGACGTATCCCGGCGGGGCGCCGACCAGCCGCGAGACGGCGAACTTCTCCATGTACTCGCTCATGTCGATCCGCACCAGGGCGCTCTCGTCGTCGAACAGGAACGCGGCGAGCGCGCGGGCCAGCTCCGTCTTCCCGACCCCGGTGGGGCCGAGGAAGATGAATGAGCCGATCGGCCGCTTCGGGTCCTTCAGACCGGCGCGGGCACGGCGGATCGCGTCGCTGATGGCGGTGACCGCCTCGTCCTGCCCGATCAGCCGCTCGTGAAGCCGATCCTCCATGTGGAGCAGCTTCTCGGTCTCGCCCTCCATCAGGCGGCTCACCGGAATGCCGGTCCAGCGACTCACGACGTCGGCGATGTCGTCGGCGTCAACCTCCTCCTTGAGGAGCAGCGAGCCCGATGCCTTGAGCTCGCGCAATCGCTGCTCCTGCTCGGCGAGGCGCTGGGTCAGCTCGTTGGCGCGGCCGTACTTCAGCTCGGCGGCCTTGGCGTAGTCGGCGGCGCGCTCGGCGGCCTCGATCTCCGGGGTGAGCTTCTCGAGCTGCTCGCGTGTCTCGCGGATGCCGGCCACGACCTCCTTCTCGCGCTCCCACGAGGCCTTCATCGCGTTGCCGCGCTCGCGCAGGTCGGCGAGCTCCTTCTCGAGCGCCTCGAGGCGAGCCTTGCTGGCCGCGTCCTTCTCCTTGCGCAGCGCCTCGCGCTCGATCTCGAGCTGCATCCGGCGCCGCTCGACCTCGTCGAGCTCGGCCGGCATCGAGTCCATCTCCATCCGGAGCCGGGAAGCAGCCTCGTCGACCAGGTCGATCGCCTTGTCGGGCAGGAAGCGCTCGCTGATGTAGCGGTTCGAGAGCACCGCGGCCGCCACCAGCGCGGAGTCGGTGATGCGCACGCCGTGGTGCACCTCGTAGCGCTCGCGCAGGCCGCGCAGGATGCTGATCGTGTCCTCGACCGATGGCTGGTCGACGACGATCGGCTGGAAGCGGCGCTCGAGGGCGGCGTCCTTCTCGATGTTCTTGCGGTACTCGTCGAGGGTGGTGGCGCCGATCGCGTGGAGCTCCCCGCGTGCAAGCATCGGCTTGAGCAGGTTGGCGGCGTCCATGGCGCCCTCGGCGGCCCCCGCGCCGACGACGGTGTGCAGCTCGTCGATGAACAGGATGATCTGCCCCTCGCCGGCGGCGATCTCCTTGAGCACCGCCTTGAGCCGTTCCTCGAACTCGCCGCGGTACTTGGCGCCGGCCACCATGGCGCCCAGGTCGAGCGCCACGACCCGCTTGTCGCGCAGCCCCTCGGGCACGTCGCCGCGCACGATCCGCTGGGCGAGGCCCTCGGCGATCGCCGTCTTGCCGACCCCCGGCTCGCCGATCAGGACCGGGTTGTTCTTGGTCCGTCGGCTGAGCACCTGGATGACGCGCCGGATCTCCTCGTCGCGGCCGATCACCGGGTCGAGCAGCCCCTTGCGGGCCGCATCGGTCAGGTCGCGCCCGTACTTCTCGAGTGCCTCGTAGGTCGCCTCGGGGTTCTCGCTCGTCACGCGCTGGTTGCCTCGAATGCTGGTGAGCGCCTCCAGGACCGATGCCGCCTCGATGCCCTGCGCCCGCAGGACGCGCTGCGCGGCATTGCCCGACGCATCTTCGATGATGGCCAGCAGCAGGTGCTCTGTCGAGACGTATTCATCGCGCATCCGCTCGGCGAGGGGATGCGCATCGGAGAGGATGCGCCGCGCGTCCGTGCCCAGCGTCAGCTGCGCGCCTCCGCTCACCTTGGGCAGCTTCGCGAGCTCGTCACGCGCGGCGGCGGCCAGCGCGGCGGGATCCTTGCCGAGTCGCTCGATCGTGGCCGGGACCACGCCCTCCGGTTGGTCGACCAGCGAGAGGAGCAGGTGGAGCGCCGTGAGCTCCGGGTTGCCCTCGCCTTCGGCGAGCTGCTGCGCCGCCGCGATCGCCTCGGAGGCTCGCGTGGTGAAGCGCTCGGTGCGCATCTACTGCACCTTTCCCTCGCGGCGGGGATCGGCCTGCGGGTGTTTGCCGAGGACCTTCGCGATCTCGTCGCGGGCTTCCTCGTCAAGGGTTGGAAGCAGCACGCGGACCCGTACGATCAGGTCGCCACGCCCTTCGGCACCGCGCCCCCTGCGGGGGAGGCCACGGCCCGCGACGTGGATCTCCTGCCCGTTCTGCGTGTTGGGACGGACCCGCAGCTTGACGTTGCCGGTGGGGGTGGGCACGGGCACCTCCGCGCCGAGGAGCGCCTCGGCCAGCGTGAGTGGTACCTCGGTCGACGAGGTCGGCGCCCCGCCGCTCGAAGCGTGGGTCGGTAAGCGTGCGGACGGTGATCACGACGTCTCCGGCACCACCCGGCCCCTTGAGGGCGCCGCGGAGCCGGATCTTCGCCCCGTCGGCGACGCCGGCGGGGATGGCGACCTGGAGCCGACGGCCGTCCACGCTTACCATCCGCTCGGCCCCGCGAGCGACCTCGGCCAGCGTCACCTCGGCGGTGGCGTGCGCCTCGGTCGGCCGGCTCACCGCGCGCGGAGCAGCACCTCCGAGGCTGCCGAAGTCGAAGACCTGCTCGAACTGGCCGGTCGCGGCCCGGCCGCCGGTCCCGGCCGACCCCTCGCCGCCGAAGAAGGCGCGGAAGAAGTCGCTGAAGCCGCCGAGGTCCTCGGCATTGACCTGCCGCGTCTCCCAGCGCATCCCCCCGGGAGCGCCCCCGAAGCCCGCCCAGTCGGTCGCCCCGCCGGGGAAGCCAGCACCCTCATAGGCCTGCCAGTTGGCCCCCAGCTCGTCGTAGCGGCGACGCTGCTCAGGGTCGGAGAGGACGGCGTTCGCCTCGTTGGCCTCCTTGAAGCGTCGCTCGGCGTCCGCGTTGCCCGGGTTGCGGTCCGGATGCAGCTCCCGCGCCAGACGTCGGTAGGCCTTCTTGATCTCGGCCGCGCGTCGCCGTCTTCGGGACGCCAAGGACCGCGTAGTAGTCCTTGTATTCCATGGACCGCCCCCTTCAGGGTCGCCGGCTCAGACGCCCCCCGCCGGCGGCTGCTCGACGGGGATCTCTGGCTTCGCCGGCACCGGTGCCGCGGGGACAGGACGCTTCCGACGCGGCGCGCGGGCGGCCCGTGGCGTGACCAGCTGCTGACGCGCAGCGCGCTCCGCCTTGATCCGCGCGGCCGGGCGGGGCGCATCGATCAGCGCCTCGGCCAGCACCTGGTCCATCGTCTCGACCGGCACCAGCCGCAGCTGGGTCCGGACCTCCTCCGGCACCTCGGCGAGGTCCTTCTCGTTCCGCTTCGGGATGAGGACCGTCTTGACGCCGGCGAGGTGGGCCGCCAGCAGCTTGCTCTTCAGCCCGCCGATCGGCAGCACGCGGCCCCGGAGGGTGATCTCGCCGGTCATCGCCAGGTCGCGGCGCACCGGTCGGCCGGTGAGGAGCGAGGCCATGGCGGTGGCCATCGTGACGCCGGCCGAGGGGCCGTCCTTCGGGGTCGCCCCGGCCGGCACGTGGATGTGCAGGGTCTGCTTCTCGAAGACGGCGGGGTCGATCCCCAGCTCCTTCGTCCGGGCGCGGATGTAGGACATTCCGGCTCGCGCCGACTCCTTCATCACGTCGCCAAGCTGGCCGGTGAGGATGAACTCGTCCTTCCCGTCCATCTTCGTCGCCTCGACCTGGACGATGTCGCCACCGGCGTCGCTGACCACCAGGCCGGTGGCCATGCCGATCTGGTCCTCGTCGTCCAGCTCCCCGTAGTCGAAGCGGGACGGGCCGAGGTAGTCCTCGAGGGACTCCGGCGTGACGACGACCTTGACCGATGCGTCGGCAGCGACCTTGCGGGCCACCTTTCGCGCGATGTTGGCGATCTCGCGCTCCATGTTCCGAACCCCCGCCTCGTGGGTGAAGGCCTGGATCAGGCGCACCAGCGCCGGCTCGGAGATCTCGAGCTGCTCGGCGGTCAGGCCGTGGTTCTCGAGCTGCTTCGGCATCAGGAAGCGCTGCGCGATCCGCAGTCGCTCGAGCTGCGTGTAGCCGGGCAGCTGGATGATCTCCATCCGGTCGCGCAGGGCGGGCGGGATGGTGTCGACCATGTTCGCGGTCGCGATGAAGAGGACGCGCGACAGGTCGAACGGCACCTCCAGGTAGTTGTCCTGGAAGGAGTTGTTCTGCTCGGGGTCGAGCACCTCCAGCAGCGCCGATGACGGGTCGCCGCGGAAATCCATCCCGACCTTGTCGATCTCGTCGAGCATGAAGACCGGGTTGGCCGATCCGGCCGTCTTGATGCTCTGGATGATCCGGCCGGGGAGCGCGCCGATGTAGGTGCGCCGGTGGCCGCGGATCTCCGCCTCGTCGTGGATGCCGCCGAGGCTCATCCGCACGAACTTGCGGCCCATCGCTCGCGCGATGCTCTTGCCGAGGCTCGTCTTGCCGACGCCGGGAGGGCCGACGAAGAGGAGGATCGGGCTGCGGATCTTCTCGGCGAGCTTGCGCACCGCCATGTACTCGAGGATCCGCTCCTTGGGCTTCTCGAGGCCGTAGTGATCCTCGTTGAGGACCTTCTCCGATTCGTCGAGGTCCAGGTTGTCATCGGTCTGGACGCCCCACGGCAGGCTCACGAGCCAGTCCACGTAGGTGCGGATGACGCCCTGCTCGGGCGAGGCGCTGGGGATCCGGCTGAGGCGGTCGACCTCCTTGAGCGCCTTCTCCTTTACCTCGTCGGGCATGGCCGACTCCTCGACCTTGCGCTTCAGCTCCCCGGCCTCGGCAACGGCGGGATCGTCCTCGCCGAGCTCCTTCTGGATCGCCTTGAGCTGCTCGCGCAGGATGTATTCGCGCTGGGTCTTGTCCATCTCGGACTTGACCTCGCTCTGGATCCGCCCCTTCAGCTCGAGCACCTCGATCTGCTTGGCGAGGAACTGGCCGACGATCCGCAGCCGCTCGGCCACGTCGATCGTCTCGAGCAGCTGCTGGCGGAGCTCCGTGCTCATGTCCGGGCTGTAGGCCGCCATGTCGGCCAGCAGTCCGCCATCGGTGATGTTCCGGGCGGCGACGGCCACCTCCGGCGGGACCGATGCGCCTGAGCTGACGTACTGCTCGATCTGCCCCTGGATGGATGCCATCAGCGCCTCGATCTCGAGGCTCTTCTCGCGGCTCTCCTCGATCAGCTCGACGCGCGCCTCGAGGTGCGGCTCGGTCTGGACCAGGTCGAGGAGGCGGATGCGTCGCTGCCCCTGGACGATGGCGCGGATGGTGCCGTCCTGGAGGCGGATCACCTGGGCGATCTTCGCCAGCGTGCCGATCGAGTAGAGCTCGTCGACCGAGTTGACCTCCTCGGTCTCGTTGCTGCGCTGGGTGATGAGGGCGACCGGCTGCGAGGTGCGAACCGCGCGGTCGAGCGCCTTCACGCTGCGGTCGCGGCCGACCTGCAGCGGGACGATCATCTCCGGGAAGATCACCGTGTCGCGCAGGGCGACCAGCGGGAGCACCTGGATCTGCTCGACCTCAGGCTCGGCGGTGGGCTCCACGTTGGGCTCGGCGTTCGTGTCATCCATGGTCGTTGGTTCGTGTCCCTTCAGTCGAGGCGCTCACCGGCTGGGGCTCGTCCTCCTCGACGTATCGCTCGACGTCATCTGCATCGAACAGGTCGTAGACGCGGATCTTGCCGAGCGCCTCGAGCTGCAGGATGACCTTGACGCCCGCCAGGTTGACCCCCTGGCGTCGGGTAAGGAAGCGGATGATACGCACCCGCCGGAGATCGGCCTCCGAATAGAGCCGGAGGTTGTTGCGCCGATGCGGACAGAGGAGCCCCTCCTCCTCGTAGATGCGCAGCGTGCGGGGATGGACCTGGGCAAGCTCAGCGGCGATGCTGATGAAGTAGCGGGGTCGCAGCGGATCGCGTACGGAGCTCACGGGGCGGTACCATAAACCCTATCAATAGGGTTGTCAATGATGCTGAAGGTCCGCCGCTACTCCCCGATCAGCAGGCTCCGCAGCTCCGCCTCTCGCCCGGACGAGGTGATCGCCAGCAGCTTGTCGCCGGCTCGCAGCGTGGTGTCCGGCCGAATGGCGATTGCCCGCTGGTCGCGCACGATCACCGCCACCGTGCTCCCCTCGGGCAGCTCGAGCTCGCGCAGCCCCTTCCCGATCACCGGGGAGCTGGCGTCGAGCTGGGCCTCGACGATCTGCACCTCGCCCCCCTCGAGATCCGCCAGGTGGAGGAGGTCGTGGATCGGAATCTCGTGCTCGATCACCCCCAGGATGCTGCGGGTCGGGCTGACCGTCTCGTCGATGGCGAGGCGCCGGAAGAGCGCCTCGTTCTTCGGGTTGTTGACGCGCGCGATGGCGCGCGGCACGTTGAAGCGCATCTTGGCCACCTGGCACGCGACCAGGTTGTCCTCGTCGTCGCCGGTGACCGCCGCCACGACGTCGGCGCGCGCCATGCCGGCCTCGGCCTGGTAGCGCCCCTCGCAGCCGTCGTTGGGGACCACGATGCTGCCCAGCTCGTCGGCGATGGTCCGGGCGCGGTGCGGGTCCTTCTCGATCATCACCACCTCGTGGCCGGCCGCAAGCAGCTCCTTGGTCAGGTAGTAGCCGACGTTTCCGCCGCCGATGACCACGACGTACATCAGCTCGCCTCGTCGCCCAGGCCGGCGGCCTGGATCGCCGCGGCAGCCGCCGCCGCTGCGCGCGAGCCGGCCGGTGGCACTCCCTGCCGCGGCTCTGCGGTCGGCGGCTCGATCGCCCCGGCGGTCGCTTCGGCCCCCTGCGTGGCCGCCACGACGAGTGCGTCCGCGAGGATGACGGTGCGGCAGATCGTTTCGAGGCCGAGCGTCCGATAGGCCTCGGCGCGCATCGGGTCGTTGATCTTGGCGATCACCCGCGGGATGCCAAAGATGTGCTTCCCGAGCTGGGCCGCGAGTGCGTTGCGATTGTCGCCCTCGGAGAGCGCCATCAACAGGTCGGCGCCATCGGCGCCGGCGCCGCGCAGGATGTCCTCGTCGCTCCCACTGCCTCGGACCGTGACACCGCCAAAGGTGCCCGGCAGGCGGTTGAAGGCGCGCTGATCCACGTCGATCACGGTGACGTGATCGCCGCGCTGGTCAAGCTCGGCCGCGGCCCGCGCGCCGACGCGCCCGCAGCCGATGATGATCACCCTCATGGCGTGTGTGCCAGCTCCTCCGTTTCGGCTCGCAGGCACCATACCGGCGCCGTCGAGTTTCGCATGACGTACGGGACGGTGCGCCCCGCATCCCAGCCTCCGCCGAAGCGCTTCTTATAGCGTAGCCCCATCACGATCAGGTCGGCACGCCGCTCGACGGCGTCGTCGACGATCGCGGCCCCGGCGGCGCGTGCCTGCGCGATCCCGGTCTCGACCCGCACCTCGTGCTCGTTCAGGAACGCCTCTGCGTGGCTCAGCGCCTCATCGGCGAAGGCGACCGCCTTCGGGTCCTGCGCGTCGAGCTGGCGCTCGAAGGGGATCTCGATCACGTGCAGCAGGAAGGCCTGCCCGGGGGTTCCCGCCAGCAGGATGGCGGTGAGGCGCAACGCCGCGTCATCGGCCTCCGTGCCGGCCAGCGGCACCAGGATGCGGTCGTAGCTGAGGAGGGGTGGGCGCTTCTCTCTGCGGCCGAAGATCATGCGACCGATATCCTACGGCGCCCCGTCACCCTCAGCGGCCGATCGAGAGCCGCTCGACGAGCCAGCGCGGCAGGCCCACCTCGCGCATCAGGCGCTGCGTCACGCCGATCTCGTAGCGAACGCGCCGGAACTCGGCGAGTCCGGCCTCGGTATCGAGCACCAGGTAGGAGGCATCGGGGTTGCCGTCGCGCGGCTGGCCCACGCTCCCCGGGTTGATGAGCGCTCGTCTCGCGTCCAGGGTGATCGGCGCGGCGGGAATGGCCGGGATCACCGTCATGTGGATTCCGTCGGCACGGTAGATGACCGGCAGGTGGGTGTGCCCGTAGAGGCAGTGCCGCGTCTCGAAGGCCGAGAGGTTGGCGGCCGCGATCGACGCATCGGTGATGTACTCCCAGATCGGCTCGCGTGGGGAGCCGTGGACGGCGGTCAGCTCGCCGTCCCGCCGCACCTCGGGGAGGGCGGACAGGAAGGCGCGCGCGTTCTCGTCGAGGACGCTGGCCGTCCACTGGATCGCTGCGTTCGCATCGGGGTTGAACCACGAGGCGTCGACGGTCCCGATCGCCGCCCCGTCGTGGTTGCCCATCACCGCCCGAACGCCCAGCTCCTGGAGACGGCGGATCACCTCGTTCGGCTGCGGCCCGTACCCGACGATGTCGCCGAGCGCCCACACCTCGTCGACTGGCGGCAGGTCGCCACAGACGGCCTCGAGGGCAGCGAGATTGGCGTGGATGTCCGACAGGACCGCGAGGCGCATGGGGGTCGGAGTATACCGATGGTCAGCCGAGCGGCCGGCGGCCCGGCTCTCCTGGCCGGCGCGGGTACCTCGCCAGCGTCGGGCGCTCCTTCGGCACGACGACGAACCGATGTCCACCGAGCGAGGGCAGCCCGGTGTCGAGGAGCTCGAGCCGACCGCCGCCGAGCTGGCCGGCCGCCACGCGCCCACGCCGAACCTCGTCATCCGCCTCCGCGAGCGGCCCCTTCCACGCAAGCAGCGAGCCCCCGAGCGACATCAACGGCAGGGCCAGCTCGAGCAGCACGGGGAGCGCGGCGCAGGCGCGCGCCGTCACCACCCGGTAGCGCTCGCGGTGGCGGGGATCCTGGCCGAGCAGTTCCGCCCGGTCGGCGACGACGGTGACGTTGCGAAGGCCAAGCGCTTCGACGAAGTCGCGCAGCGTGGCGGCCTTCTTGCCGACCGAGTCGACCAGCGTCCAGCCCGTCTCCGGGCGGGCGATGGCAAGCGGGATTGCTGGAAGGCCGCCGCCCGAGCCCAGGTCGATTGCCGTGCTGGGGGCCCACGCGTCCAACAGCGGGAGCGCGGCGAGCGAGTCGAGCAGGTGGAGGCGCGCCACGGCAGCCGGCTCGGTGACGCGGGTCAGGTTGATCCGTCCATTCGCCTCGAGCAGCAGCGCGACGAAGCGCTGCGCGGCGTCTCCGAAGCCGGCCGGCAGGCGGGAGGCGATCCCGGGCGCATCGGCCAGCAGATCGTCGAGGGCCGCCCGGGCGGCCAACGCGTCCGCAGGTGGATCGGACAAGGAACATGCCTCTCCGGTGGCGTTTCGGTCTTCCCGGTCACGGGCGGTTGACGGCCGGCTCTCGCATCGGCCCCGCGCGCGCCCGGTTACCGTACTCGGCCGCCGGGGAAGCAGGAGGGTCACCGTACAGCCCGCACGGCGAGGGGGCAAGCCAAGTTATCCACCAACCGCCGCGATCTGGGCCGACCTGTGGATAAGTCGCCCGGATATACTCGGACCAGATGACGCCAGGGGCCCGGCGGGCCGGTACGATCGGGGACCAGTGGCGGCGACGCTGACGAATGGCTCGCCGCGCTTCGCTCACCAGAGCGAGGCGGAGCTGGCGAGGATCCTCGACTTCTACGGTGTCGCATGGCAGTACGAACCCGACCTCTTCCCCATCTCCTGGAACGCGGACGGCGAGGTCGTCGAGTCGTTCGCCCCGGACTTCTACCTGCCCGAGATCGAGCTCTACCTGGAGCTCACGACGCTGAAGCAGGCGCTGGTGCGGAAGAAGAACCGCAAGCTGCGCTGGCTCCGCCAGCTCTACCCGGAGCTCCGTATCAAGCTCTTCTACGCCCGTGACTTCCGCGCGCTGATGGTGAAGTACGGACGCCTTGACTTCCTCGCCGATGTCGCGGCGATGAACGGCAACGGGCCGCTCGACGCCTCGTGATCGACCCCGACGTCGAAGAGGTACTGCTCAGCAGTGAGCAGGTCCAGGCTCGCGTCGCCGAGCTCGGGGCCCAGCTGTCGACCGACTACGCGGGGCGCGACCCGGTGCTGGTGAGCGTCCTGAAGGGCTCGATCATCTTCCTCGCCGACCTGGTGCGCGCGATGCCGATCCCCCTCTCGATCGACCTCATGGAGGTGAGCAGCTACGGCGCGTCGACGGAATCGAGCGGACAGGTCCGCATCCTCAAGGACCTCTCGACCTCGATTGCCGGACGCGAGGTGGTCGTCGTCGAGGACATCATCGACACGGGGCTGACGCTCAACTATCTGCTCCGCTACCTCCACGACAAGGGACCCGCCTCGATTCGCATCTGCTGCCTGCTCGACAAGCCCGCGCGTCGACTGGCGGAGATCGAGATCGAGTACCGGGGCTTCACGATCGCGGACCGGTTCGTCATCGGCTACGGCCTGGACTACGGCGAGCGGTACCGCAACCTGCCGTACATCGGCGTCCTTCGCCCATCGGTCTACGCCGCGGCCCCAGCCGAGTAGCCGCATGGCCGACGCCACGCCCGGCGGCCGCTACCGCTTCCCGATTCTGCTGGGAAGCCTGCTGATGGTGGCCGCAGGGTTCCTGACCTGGTGGCAGGCCGGTGGCGAGGAGGTGAACGGCGTCTCGATCCCGGCCAGCGCCGGGATCGGGCTGGAGGGGCCTGGGATCGTCGTCTACGGCGCCGCGCTGGCAGCGCTGGTGCTGCTCGACATCGGCTACATGCGCGGGCGCTGGGGCTTCCTGCTCGATGCGCCGTGGGTCTACCTTCTGCTCGGGTTGGTCGCCGCAGCGGCCCTCGTCTACCGGATCTGGGAGCTCTGGTCGGTCGGCTTCGTGCCCCTTCCGCAGCGCTCGCCGGGGCTCGCCGCGGCCGGCCTGGGCGTGGGCCTGGTGCTCTACGGCGCCGGGCGAGGGCTCGCCGTTCGAAACCGGTATGGGTCGTAGGTGGAGATGAGATCGCCGGGCCGGCGCAGGGTGCTGATCGCGATCCTGGTTCTCGTCGTGGTCGCGGTGGTCGGCATCGGTGCGCTGGCGCTCCGACCGGCGGTCACGGCGACCTCGCGGCTGAGGCCGCAGGTCACCATCGAATGCAGCGGCGCGACGGGCGTTTCGGCAGGGGCGTGCCGGTCGTGGGGCGACGCGATCCTCGCCGCCGACCCTGCTCCACCGACCTTCGAACGCGGCGACCTCCGTCGCGTGACGATCGACCGAACGCTGCTGGGGATCGGCGGCTGCTCCGCGACCTTCCTCATCTTCCGCTACCCCGACACTCCGGTGTGGAGTGGCAACGTGGCCTGCCGCTGACCCGGACTCGCGGGAGTGGGTCCTGCGCACCCTGCCACGGCTTCGGAGCCGCGGCCGATCGGTAGCATGCGCGTCGTGGATCGGCGGGCGTTGCTCTGGTTGATCATCGTGGCGGGCGTCGTCCGTCGGTGGGTTGTCGCTGGTGCCCGATTGGTTGGTCCATACCAGGGCCGTGCTGGGAGAGGGCACCCGGCTGATCGTGACCGACCTCGGCCCATGGGAGGGGCAGGCCGTCCCGCTGCTCAGCGCTGCCGTCCTGGTTGAGATCGTCGTCGCCCTCGCCGCGGCGCTCCAGCTGGCATGGTCATCGGGCGGTGGCCGGCTCCTCGTGGTCGCCGCGGGCGTCGGCCTTGGGCTGCTCCTCGCTGTCGCCTGGCCGGTATCGCAGTCCGGGCATGCCTCGGGCGTGACGATCACGCCGTCGTGGCCAGTCGCGCTCGCGATAGCGGCTGGTGTGGTTGCCCTGGTGGCGAGCCTGTTGACCGCCTCCCTCCGGCCGACTCTCCTCGTGCTCGTCTTCGGCCTGACTGTCGTGGTCGCACTTGGCGGGGCCACGGCGCGCTGGATCGAGCTCAACCTCGCCGAAGGCAACGGCCAGCACTGGTCCGAGGGCTCCTACACCCGTCGCGCGGTGGGCGGCCAGGAAACCGAGACGCTGACCATGCAGGGTCGAACCTACCGCGTTGGGGCTCGATGGTCGGGCACCTTCGAGCCTTCGGGCCTCGTCGTGGTCCTGACGGGAGACCCGGCATGCCCCGGCGACCGTGGCTCGTACCACGTCCGCTCGGTCGGCAAGACCCAGGACATCACCTGGGACGCGATCGTCGACCTGTGCGGGAGCGGCGCGCGCGCGCGCGACCTCGAGACGGGGACCTGGGCCCGCAACCCGTAAAGGCCCGTCGCGGACGTCAGCGGGTCGCGGGCGGGAGGAGGATCGGGCTCAGGACGATCCAGCCCACCACGACGGCGACCAGGAGGAGCCCCAACAGGATCATCGGTCGCAGGTCAGGACGGTAGTCCTGCGGGCGGCGAGGGGGTGGCGCCATCGGCCCCGTCCGACCCGCGTCAGATCTCGCCGAGGTAGGCCTGGCGCACCTGGGTGTTGGCGGCCAGGTTGGCGGCCGTGTCGGAGAGAACGATGCGACCGGTCTGGAGGACGTACCCGCGCTGCGCCACGTTAAGAGCCATCAGCGCGTTCTGCTCGACGAGGAGGACGGTCGTCCCCTGCCCATTGATCTCGGTGATGATCCGGAAGATCTGTTCGGTGAGGATCGGGGAGAGCCCCATCGACGGCTCGTCGAGCAGGAGCACCTTCGGGCGAGCCATCAGGGCACGGCCGATCGCCAGCATCTGCTGCTCGCCGCCCGACATCGTGCCGGCCTTCTGGGTGCGCCGTTCCTTCAGCCGCGGAAACAGGTCGTAGACGCGCGCCACGTCGTCGGTGATCGGGCCCCGGCGGCTGAAGGCGCCCATCTGCAGGTTCTCGTAGACGCTCAGCCGGCTGAAGACGTGCCTTCCCTCGGGCGCGTGAGCGACACCAAGCGCAACGACGTCGTGTGGCGCCATCGCCTGGATCTCCTGCCCGGCGAGCTTGATCGTTCCGCTGCGCGGCTTGTGCGTGCTGCTGATCGCCCGCAGCGTGGTGCTCTTGCCCGCGCCATTCGAGCCGATGAGCGTCACCACCTCGCCCTGGTTGACGTGGAGCGTCAGGCCCTGCAGCGCGTGGATGTTCCCGTAATAGACCTGCAGGTCGTCGAGCTCGAGGAGCGGCTCCGGGGTGGTCACGAGGCGACGGCTGCCTTTCCGAGATAGGCCTCGATGACGCGCGGGTCTGCGCGAACCTCCGCAGGCGATCCCTCGGCGATCTTTTCGCCGTAGTCGAGGACGGTGATCCGCTCGCTGACGCCCATCACCACCTTCATGTCGTGCTCGATGAGAAGGATCGTCAGGCCGAGCTCGTCGCGCAGGCGCGAGATGAGGCGGGTCGTCTGCGCCGTCTCCGCTGGATTCATCCCCGCGGTCGGCTCGTCGAGCAGGAGCAGCTTCGGATCGCTGGCCAGGGCACGGGCGATCTCGAGGCGGCGCTGGTCACCGTACGGCAGGTTCCGGGCCCATTCATCCTCCACGCGGCGTGGCAGGTCCAGGAGGTCGAGGAGCCCGCGGGCCTTCTCCGTGGTTGCAGCCTCCTCACGGCGCGTGGCCGGCGTCCGCAGGATCGAATTCCACCACGGGGCGTGCATGCGAACGTGGTGGCCGACCATCACGTTGGCAAGGACGGTCATGTCACCGAAGAGCCGGATGTTCTGAAAGGTGCGGGCGACCCCGAGCTCCACGATTTCGTGCGGCGACAGCTCGGCGGTCGGCGTGCCGTCGAACACGATCTCACCGCTCGTCGGCTTGAGCATCCCGGTGAGCTGGTTGAAGAACGTGGTCTTGCCGGCGCCGTTCGGCCCGATCAGGGAGACGATTGCATGGCGCGGGATCACGAAGTCCACCTCGCGGTTGGCAATCAGCCCGCCGAACCGCTTCGTGACCGCGCGCGCGGTCAGGATGTCGTCCTGAGGGGTCGCCTGCTCGGTCATCGGCCGCCTCCGAGACGGGTCCTGATGCTGCCGGTCTCGGTCACCAGGCGAGTCGAGGCCGAACCGTCGCCGGGACCTGCCTCTCCAGTGGGCCCGCCCGCGGGCTCCTCCGTAGACTCGTGCAGTTCGGCGCGGCGGCTCCGGTTCGGGATCAGGCCTTCGGGCCGGAAGAGCATCATCGCGACGAGGACCGCCCCGAAGATGAGGAGCTGGTACTGGGCGAACTCGCGGAGGATCCCCGGCAGGCCGACGAGGACGAGGGCGCCGACCAGCACGCCGGTGACGCTCCCCATCCCGCCCAGGATGATGAGCGCCAGCGCGTTGATGCTGATCAGGATGTCCAGGTTCTGCGGGAAGACGACGCCGATCTTCGCCGCGTAGAAGGCCCCGGCCACGGCGCCGAAGACGGCGCCCATTGAGAACGCCATGAGCTTGTAGACGGTGGTGTTCACGCCGGTCGCCTCGGCGACCGTCTCGTCCTCGCGCATCGCCGCCCATGCTCGGCCGACGCGAGAGTTGTAGAGCGACCTCGCCACCAGTGCCGCGATCACGATCGCAATCAGAAGCGGGTAGTACACGCCTCCGGGGGCGGAGCCCGGCTGGTCTCGGAAGATGACCCCGAAGATCGAGGCTGGCGGGATCCCCTGGATCCCGTTCGCGCCGCCCACGTAGGGGGTCATCCACTCCGAGAGGAAGATGATGCGGGCGATCTCGCCGAAGCCCAGGGTGACGATGGCGAGGTAGTCGCCCCGCAGGCGGAGCACCGGGGCGCCGATGATCAGGCCCACCCCCGCGCCGATCAGCATGACGATCGGCAGCGCCAGCCAGAAGTTCAGCTGCGGGTGGAACGCCGGCGACACCGGTGAGGTGAGCACGGCGATCGAGTACATGCCGAGGGCGTAGAAGGCGACGTAGCCGAGGTCGAGCAAACCGGCGAAGCCGACGACGATGTTCAGCCCGAGGCCGAGCAGGATGAAGATCCCGATCGTCGTCGCCACGTCCGAGAGGAACGGGCCAAGCACGGTGGGAAGGAGGACGATGACCACCGCTCCGAGCCCGAATGCCGCGATCTTGGCAGCCTGGCGATTCTGACGCGGGAGGGCCCGGTAGCTCTTCACCACTTCGCTGCGGCGCGTCATCCACAGCCAGGCGAGCACGGCGGCGGCGACGAATACCACGAGGGCTCCCTGAAGGCTCAGTCCGTCGCCCTTGTAGAGGAAGGTGGCAACGGCCTTCAGGCCGACGTTCGAGACGAGCTGGAAGACGAGGTTCTTCATCACCCCCAGGCCGAGCACGGTGCCGGCCGCGAAGACGAAGATGCGGCTCGCCTTGGCCGGGATCACGCGAAGGGACGCCGCAGCCGCACCGACGACCGCCCCGCCCAACAGCTGCATGAGCGTCGCAGGCATCGGGTCAAACCCGATTCGGAGATCCTTCACCAGGACCGGCGTGGCGTTGATCAGCATCCCGTTCGGATGGAGCGCCTCGATGAAGAAGCAGAGCAGTGCGATGACTGCCCCCAGCGCCAGGCCCGCCAGTCCCCCGGCAACGATGGTCCCGGCCGCCGACGGCCGGACGGTGGCGCTCCGCGATCCCGAAGCCCAGAACCCCGCGATCGGGATGACCAGCACCGGCAGCAGCTCGCCGAACGACACGTAGTCGGTGATGATCGGGCGGGTCTGGAACGCCTGCACCATCCCGACCAGGCTGAGGTGCCAGACCGCGAGTCCGCCGACGAGGCCGATGCCCAGGGCGCGTCGCAGGAATCGGGCGTCCATCAGCCGTTGTCCTTCCTGCCCAGGATGCCGGTCGGACGGAAGATGAGCACCAGGACGAGCACCAGGAAGGCAACCACGGTCGTGAGCTGGTTCGGGGTCGGGATGTTGAAGCCGTCGAGGAGCAGGTAGGGCCCGATCGATTCGAGGACGCCGAGCACCAGGCCGCCGACCATCGCACCGACGACGTTGCCGATTCCCCCCAGCACCGCGGCGGTGAACGCCTTGATGCCCGGGACGAAGCCCATCGAGAAGAGGACCTGGTTGAAGAGCAGGGTGTACAGGATGCCGGCGGCGCCGGCGAGCAGGCCGCCGATGGCGAAGGTGGTCATGATCACGCGATTGACGTTGATGCCCATCATCGCCGCGACGTCCTTGTTCTCGCTCACGGCGCGCATCGCCCGTCCGGTCCGAGTCTTCTCGATGAACCAGTAGAGGGCGAGCATCAGCACGATGGCGGCCACGAACACCACGATCTGGGTGATCCGGATCTCGATGTCGCCGAGGTGGATCGATCCGGTGAACATCGGCCAGGTCGGATAGGCCTTGACGCCTGCTCCGTACAGCCCACGGAACGTGTTCTGCAGGAAGAGCGAGGCGCCGATGGCGGTGATCAGTGGGACGAGGCGAGGCGCGTTGCGCAGCGGTCGGTACGCGACCCGCTCGAGGACCACCGCAATGGTTGCCGAGACGAGCATGGCGACCAGCAGCACGATGGCAAATGCGAGGAACGGGTTCTGCTCCAGGAAGCCCGACTGGGAGAGTGCCCGCGCCACGAAGAAGGCGGTGAAGGCGCCCGACATGAACACTTCGCCGTGGGCGAAGTTGATCATGAACAGGATGCCGTAGACGAGCGTGTAGCCGAGTGCGATCAGGGCGTAGACCGCGCCCAGGGCGATTCCGGAGACCGCCAGGGATTCCCATGCCTTGAGGGTGAACGTCCCCTTGGTCAGGGTCGCCCAGACCCCCGTGATGACCAGGACGACGACTGCCACGCGCAAGATCGCGAGGACGATGTCGACGATCGAGAAGCGATCGTGGAGGCCGAGCAGACGTCGCACCAGCGTCATGCGAGGAGCCCCTCCATCAGGCGATAAGAGAGTGCGGGTGAGCCGATGGTCGGCTCACCCGCACAGCAGTTACCGGGTGTTCGGGAACGGAAGCTGGCTTATGGCCAGATCCGCACGTACTTGCCGCTCTTGACCTGCACGACCGAGATCTTCGCGTTGGCGCAGTCGCCGTCGCTGTTGCAGGTCAGGGCGCCGGTGATGCCCTGGAAGTCCTTGGTCGCGAAGATCGCGTCCTTCAGGGCGCTGCGCGGGATGTACAGGTTGCCGGCCGCGTCCTTCAGTGCAACCTTCTCGATCGCGTCGAAGATGACGTTCGTCGCGTCGAAGGCGTGGGCATGGAAGACCGAGATCGGGGCCGACTTCGCCCGAGATCTCCTTGTACTTGGGGATGAACGTGCTTTCGTAGAACGTGCCCGAGAAGGCCAGGTCAGGCCCGGACATGTACATCCCCTCTGCGGCACTGCCCGCAGCGGAGAGGAAGTCCGGGGTCTGGATCCCGTCAGCGCCCGCAAGAATCGTGGTCTCGAGGCCGGCGGTCGCCTTTGCCTGCTGGGTGATGAGAGCACCCTCTGCCACGAAGATCGGGTAGTAGAGCAGGTCCGGCTTGCCGGCTGCGATCTTGGTCAGCACCGAGTTGAAGTCGGTCTGGCCGACGGTGATCGCTTCCTGGGTCGTGATCGTGCCGGCGCACTCCGACTTGAAGTTGTCGGCAAACACCTGCTGGAGCTGTGCCGCATACGGGCTGCCATCGTTGATGGTGGCTGCCGACTTGACCTTCAGCACGGTGCAGGCGAAGTCCGCCATTGCCTTGCCCTGGATCTTGTCGTTGTGTGCGGTGCGCGCGTAGAAGGGCTGGTGAGTCGGCCGGGTCCGTGAGCGACGGCGCCGTGTTCGACGGCGACAACAGGAAGATCCCCGACTGGCTCAGGATCTCGGCTGCCTTGACTCCGGCGCTCGAGCAGCTCGTGCCGACCACGGCAACGATGCTCGTGTCAGCCTTCAGCTGGTTCGCGGAGGCTGTTCCGCCGTCGGCACTGCAGCCGTCGTCGGTGTCCGTCTCCTTGACGTCATGCCCGGCCACCTGGCCACGCAGGGCGATCGCGACCTTCACGCCGTACTGGCTGTCAAGGCCCAGGGACGAGTTGGCGCCCGTGATCACGAGCGACGTGCCGAGGTTGATCGGGTCGCTTGGGCCGTACTGCACGCAGCCGAACGTATCTGCGGCGCATACCGCCGTCGGGTCCTGACCGCTGGCAGCGGCGCTTGCCGCCGCGCTGGGCGAGCCGCCGGACGATTGGCAAGCCGCAAGGACGAGGAGCATGCCCGTGAGGACAGCGCTCCATCGCAAGAAATTCCGCATCCAGTGATCCTCCAATTGCTCGGGAAGGCGCGAGCACGCCTGCTCGGTAGAGAGTGGGGCGCATCATAAAGGGGCCCTCATCTCCAGCGCAAGGACTTTGTGGGTGGATGCAGGGCGGTCCGGAGCGGTCCGCTGAGGTTCGCGGTCCCCTCCGGTCCGGGTCCCGCAGGCGGCGTGCTATCCTTCGCTGGGTACGTCTGCAGCCCATGCGCTGCGTACCGCTCCCCAGGATGCTCCCTGGAGCGTCACGTCCGCAGCGAGCGGATGGTCGGAGAGCGTCGCGCCGGCAGCAGACGCCGCGCAGCCGAGGCGGCTCCGACTCCCGATCAATCGAGGGTCAGGTCGCCGCGAACGCGCAACTAGGGTTGTTCACGCGTGGACGTCACCGATCCTCTCGCGAGACGAGGGGCGCTGCTGAGCCGCGCCGCTGGCTGACCGTTCAGCCGAGGCGCGCCGGGCCGGGACCCCGCGCGGGCAACCGCATCGGAATCAACCTGTAGGAGAAGCTCTCTTGAGCAAGAATGTGGCCGTCTTCGTTGACGTTGCCAACCTGTACTACTCAGCCCGTGGCCTGGAGGTCGACGTCGACTACGTCGCGCTCCTCAAAGCGGCCACCAAGGGGCGCGACCTGATTCGCGCCTATGCCTATTCCGGGCTCGACCCGGAGAACGAGAACCAGCGCAAGTTCATCGACTTCCTGGGCAAGAACGACTACAAGGTCGTTCACAAGGACATCCGCAAGTTCGGCGACGGCCGGGTCAAGGCGAACCTCGACATCGAGCTCGTGGTGGACCTCTTCCGCCTCGCCGATCGGATGGACATTGCCGTGATCGTCTCGGGTGACGGCGACTTCGCGCCCGCCATCCGCGCACTCCAGGACAAGGGGGTGCGCTGCGAGGTGATCAGCTTCCGGCCCAACACCAGCTCCGACCTGATTGCGGTTGCCGATGAGTTCATCGACATCATGAAGATCATCGGCATCGGCCGCGGCAAGGACGCCGACAAGGCGAGCAAGGTGATGAGCGCACCGCCGATGCCGGCCAAGGAGGTCGTGCCCGAGTTCGGCTTCCGCGAGGCACCGGCCGCCGTCGCAGCAGCCGCCCTGGCGGCGATCCGCGAGGGTGGCGTCAAGCCGGCGCCGCGCGGACGCGGTCGTGGCCGGCCGCGTGCGGAGCCAGCCGTCGTCGAGGCGATGGCCCCCGGCACCGAGGAGCCGCCGGAGCCGACAGAGGCGCCGTCCGGCGCCGAGGGCGCCGGCGAGTCGGCGACCGGGGAGGCGCGCCGCCGCCGCCGTCGCCGCGGTGGTCGCGGGCGCGGTCGCGGCCGCGGTCGAGTCGAAGGGACCGCCGCGGGTGAAGCGCAGGAGGCCCAGCCTGCGGGAGCCGACGCCGCCGAGATCGGCTGGACCGAGCTCGATGACACTGCCCAGGTCGGCCTGAGTGACGCTGACGAGACCCGTGAGTACACCTTCGAAGAGGCCGATGAGGCGACCCTCGCCGAGCTCGGCCTCCTCCCTCCGGCGCCGACGGATGGTGCTGCGGCGGCAGAGGCGCCGAAGGCGCCACGAAGCCGGTCTCGCGCCCCGAAGCCTGCGGAGCCCGATGCGGCACCGGCGGCGGAGGAGTCCAAGGCCGCGCCACGCCGCCGTGGTCGGACCGGGGCCAAGGCCAAGGAATCGGCCGACGCCGCGGCCGAGGGCGCGTCAGCGGAGGCGCCCAAGCCCCGGCGCAGGACTCCAAAGGCGAGCGAAGCCGCGTCGGCGGCAAGCGCGCCAAAGCCGAAGCCGCGGTCCCGACCGAAGGCAGCCACCGCCGCCGAGGAAGCCCCCGCTGCCGAGGAGGGGATCTGGCAACGGTTCCGCGCGGGGCGTACCAAGGCCCCGTAACCTCCCGGACGCACCGAGGCCGGCCCGATGGCCGGCCTCCTGCATTTCTCGGGGGATCCGCGAGGCGCTAGCCGGGCTGGTCCGCCTCGTCGAGCGGTGCGCTGCCGGCGGCTCGCCTCCGCGGCGGACCTGCCGGCTTCGCATCCGGCACCTCCACCGCCTCAGCCTTGGCCTCGCCGTTCGACTCGCCGTCGGCCCCGGGGCGCTGGAAGATCGGGACCCACTCGCCGGCGGTGGCAGCCGCGTCGCGAGCCCGACCGGCAACCTCTTTCGCGCGCGTCGCGGCGCCACGCGCCGTCCCCGCCAGCTCGTCACGGATCTCGCTCCCGGCCTTCGGGGCGGTGAGGATCGCCGCGATCGCACCGGCGACGGCCCCGATCACCAGGCCCGCGAAGAAGGCGCCCCAGTGGCGCGCCTCGCGGCGGCGTCGGATCCCGAGCCGGACGGCGGCGTCATCGATCAGCTCGCGAGCAGCGGGAACCGCAGCGCCCGCGGTGGTGAGGGCGGCAGCTCTGCGGCTCCAGAGCCGGCGCAGGCTCGGCTGCATCTCCCGACTCCACGTCCGGCGGCCCCAGCGGAGGGCCTCGGCTCCTGCGCTTGCGGCCTGACGACGAATCGGCTCGGCATCCTGCCACGTGGTTGCGGCCCGTCCCGAGGCGGACTCGGCGGCGGCGTTGATCGCCTCGGCGAAGGCGCGACCGCGCTTCGTGAGCTCTTCCTGGATTTCCGGGTCGAGCATCCGCTCGACGATCGATCTGGCTTTGGTCGGTACCTGATCGGCCATGGCTGGCATCTCCTTGCTTCTCAGGTGGGGGCGTCGCCAAAGTATCGCACTCCTCTGTCATTGGCGCCCCGCCGGTGCCTCACCGATGCATCGGATCCGGTTGCCGGCCGGCCGTCAGCGCTGGTGCCCGGGCGCCCGGCGGGGCTGGAGGAATCCTGTCGGAGCGGCCTTGATCGGTCCGTTATCGCTCGCTTACGGACCTGCCTGCCATACTCCGGCGGTGAGCCGGATGCCCGTCCAACCGGGGTTTCTCAGCCTTGGGCAGCCGGTCTCGCGCGCGATCGCGCAGCGCTCGGCGGCGCGCGGAAGGCTCCAGCGGACCCTGCTCGTCCACGGTCCGGCGGGGAGCGGCAAGGGTGCCTTCGTCGACGACCTGCTGGCGCTCCTCTTCTGCGCGGCCCCGCCCGAACAGCGACCGTGCAACGCATGTCGCGGGTGCCGCGAGGCGAGGGCGAGAACGCATCCCGACCTGGTGATCGGCTCGCCCGAGCGATGGCGCGAGGGGCGCTCCACCGGGGAGAGCATCGTCGCCGCCGCGCGCACCTGGCTCGCCGAGCACGGCCGGCGCGCCGATCGCCGGAGAGCGGCGCGTGGTGCTTGTCGAAGGCATCGATCGGGCCAACGAGCAGACGCAGAACGCCCTCCTCAAGGCGCTCGAGGAGCCGACCGGCCGGCACATGTTCGTCCTCGTCGCCGACGAGCCGACGCGGGTGCTGCCGACGATCCGGTCTCGCAGCCAGCCACTCCGCGTGGGCGCGGTTCCCCGGGCCGAGCTGGTCGGCTGGCTGGTCGACCACGAGCGGCTCCCGATCGACCAGGCCGAGGACCTGGCTCGCATCGCCGGGGGGATGCCGGGGACCGCGATCGGCTACGCGCGGAGCCCCGAAGTCGTCGACTGGCGGCGCAGGACGCAACGCGAGCTGCTGGGCCTGGTGGCGCGGGGGCGCGCGGATCGATTCGGCTCGGTGCGCGACCTCCTCGACGATGCGTCGCGCCTGGGCAGGCAGCCGCCGATCGAGGTGGGCGACGAGGCCAGCGCCGACGGAGACGCTGCGCGCCCGACCTCCGCGGCGCAGCGCGAGGCGGCGCTCCTGATCGTCGACGCCTGGCTGGGCCTCGCGCGCGACCTGCTCCTGACGGCGGCAGGCCGTCCCGGGATCGCGGCCGGCTCGGCACTCATCCCCGACCTCTCGGAGGTGGCGATCGCGATGGGACCGCCCGCCATCCGAGCCTTCATCGCGGAGCTGGAGCGGATTCGGGACGCGCTGCGCGTCAACGCCGCACCACGCCTTGCCCTCGAGGTGGCGATGCTCGCCTGGCCGAGGAGGCCCGAGCGGTGAGCGGCGAGGTCGAGCGCCTGTCGGCGAAGGTGATCGGGCGGGTGCAGGGCGTCGGCTTCCGGTGGTGGGTGCGCAGCGCCGCGGACCGGCTGGGCCTCACCGGGTGGGTGATGAATGCCGCCGACGAGCGCTCGGTCGAGCTGGTGGCCGAGGGTCCCAGCCGATCGCTTGACGAGCTCGAGCGCCTGATCCAGCTCGGCCCGCCGGGCGCCGAGGTCGCCCGCGTCGAATCGACGCGCTCACCGGCATCGGGCAGCTACGGCCGGTTCCAGATCACGCGCCCATGAACTGGCGTGCGATGAACTGGCGTGCGATCGGCTGCGGCGGGCTCGCGATCGTCGTCTTCCTGGGGATCGGCCTGCTCGGCATGTCGATGGCGTTCAGCCACCTCGACGGCTGCCCGGATCGGCTCCAATGGGGTGACCGTGCCTACCTTCCTGCCGGCAGCCCGGCCTCTGAGCCGAGCTTCGCCGACGGGTCGCCGGTCGAGATCGGCTCCACCTTCATCGGCCTCACCACGCGTCGGGTCTGGGGACCGCCGGGCAGCTCGCCGTCGGAGGCGGCCGCGGACCGGCCGGACCGGATCATCCTCGACTGTGCCAACGGAAGCGTCCAGGACTACGCGAGAGAGACGCCTCCGCCCTAGCCGACCTCGCCCAGGCGCTGATGGACCGCGAGCGCGAAGCGGTCGGTCATGCCGGCCACGTAGTCGGCGACCTGCGTGACGAGCGGCGCATCGTCCTCGCGGTAGCTGCCCGGGATCTGCTCGGGATGGGCGAGGTGGTGGTCCATCAGGTCGCGCAGGATGTCGATCGCCGCGCGCTGCTCGCGCAGCAGGGAGGGCTCGAGGTAGACCCGCTCGAACATGAAGTCGCGCAGCTCGTGCATGACGGCGAGCGTCTCGTCATCCATCCGCACCTCGCCGGCTCGCACCGAGTGCTCCAGGACCGCCTCGATCATTTCGCCGACCCAGGCACGCCCGGGCTGGCCGAGGCGCCCGAGCACGCCAGCGGGGAACGACTCGGCCGAGAGCACTCCAGCGCGAATCGCATCCAGGGCATCGTGGGTGAGATAGGCGATCCGATCGGCATATCGAACGCAGATCGCCTCGGGGGTTGCCGGGGGCGGGGTGATCCTCCACGAATGCGCGCGGATCCCGTCTCGCACCTCCCAGGTCAGGTTCAGGTTCTCGAGCACCTCGTAGACCCGGACGCTCTGCGCGGCGTGATGCCAGCCATCGGGCGGGAAGTAGGGCGAGAGCGCCTCCTCGCCAGTGTGCCCGAACGGCGTGTGCCCGACGTCATGTCCGAGCGCGATCGCCTCGGCCAGCGGCTCGTTGAGCGAGAGGCCGGCCGCCAGGCCACGGGCGATCTGCGCCACCTGCAGGGTGTGGGTGAGGCGGGTGACGAAGTGGTCTCCCTCCGGGTTGAGGAACACCTGGGTCTTGTGCTTCAGGCGGCGGAATGCCTTGGAATGGATGATGCGATCGCGGTCGCGCTCGAAGGCAGTCCGATAGCCGTCCGGCTGTTCGGGCCGCGCCCGGCCGCGGGTCTGCGCCGAGCGTGTCGCCGCCGGCGAGAAACGCTCCTCCTCCCGCTCCCGCGCGAGGCGATCCCGCCTGATCAACTCGCCCATGGGGCGATCATGACGGATGCGGCAACGGCACGACCCCGGGGAACAGCTCCACCGGGGTCGTGACCAGACTGGAGCGCCGTTCGCGGCGCCGCGGGGTTCAGTGGTGCAGGAACTCCCGCATGGAGTGGACCTGCGCGGTGTCCGAGGCGTTGCCCAGGTAGCCGAGCCCCCAGGCCTCCTCGATCGTTCGGAGCAGGGAGTAGTGGTTGTACGCCCGGTCGCTGACGTAGTGCCGAACCCCGTGCCGCGCGATCACGATCGCCGGGATGAGGCCGCCGCCGTACATGCCACCGGCCCAGGTGTTGCCATCCGGGATGCCGTGCGAGTTGAGGAACGCGTAGCCCGGAGGAAGGATCGGCGAGTCGCAGCAGCCGGCGGCTGACTCCCAGCCATCGGTCGAGGCATTGTCGGTGAAGTCGTTCTCATCGGTGAGGACGAAGATCACGCTGTTGCCGGTCCACGCCTTGCTCGACATGATCGTCGTCACGGCGCCCTGGACGAACGCATCGGCCTTGGCCTTGAGTGACGCGTCGTTCACATCATCCTTTACGCTGCCGTAGAGGCACGGCGTCTCGGGATGCCCTGGGACCGCGTTGAAGACGCCGCCGTGCATGTCGTTGCACTGGTTCGGGGCAGATCCACACGAAGTTCGGCGCGTGCCTCGAGTTGAGGTCCGCCTGGAGCGAGGTGTAGGGCTTGATCTTCGCCAGCCGAGCCGAGCTGCTCAGCACGTCGGTGAAGAGCACGAATGGGTTGTGCTTGTTGACGTAGAGCGCGTCCGTGGCCGGGTACTGCGTCCCGGTGAATCCGGCGCTGGGGAGCGTATCCATGTACGCCGCCCAGCTCTTCCCGTGCGACTCCAGCTGGTCGACCAGGTTGGTGTGGTCGAAGGTATTGGTGGGCTGGTCGTCGTTCACGAACCAGTTGCTGCCGGAGATGGCCGCCACGTAGTTGGGCAGCGACGGATGCGTGACCCCGTAGTAGTTGGTGGCCATGCCGTAGGTGTGCGCGAGTGAGGTGATGTACGGCGCGTTCGCGTCATCGATCACGCTCGACTGGGAATGGTTCTCAAGCATGATCACGAAGATGTGAGCTGGCGCGTCCTCGTCGCCTCCGTTGGCCAGGACTCCGGCAGCGGGCATGGCCATGCCGCCAACGAGCATGGCGCCCACTCCCAAGCGGATCACGCGATTTCTGAGGGACATCGGATCCTCCTCTTACGTGGTGGCGGGGTTCGGATTATCGGCCGGTAGCCGGATGCCGAGCCAGGAAAAAGGCCCCTCCGGCCGACTTCCCGGTGCGTCGGCGCACCGCCCGCGCCGGGCCGTGGCCGATAGTCCGGGGCGTTCTGGGCAGACCGGGTGAGGGCTTTTCTGCGAGGATGAGGGTAGCGTGGCGTTCGACCTTTCCGAGTTCCCACGAGGCATGACCCACCGGATGCACTTCATCTCCGTCGTCGCCCGCCCCGTTACTGCGGCGCTCACGGCAGCGCTGCTGCTGGGAGTGCTGGCGCCGATGGCTGCCCCAGCCGGGTGCGGGTGCCGGTCCGGTCAAGGTGCGAGCGGCCGAGACGACGGCCGCGGTGAGCGGGACCCGCGAATTCGACATCTCGCCGGATGCGACCCACGTCGCCATCCACTGGGCGGGCCATCCCGATGCGCTGGTGACCGCGGCGTTCAGCAAGGACGGGAAGGCCTTCTCGACGCCGCGGACGGTCGAGGTCGAGGAGGCTGACGATGCGCCCGATGGGGCGGTCACCACGAACGAGACGTATGGCACGCTCATCGGGATCGACTCGATTCGCGTCGTCCGCATCCACACCGATCGGCCCCTCGCCACGCTCACTGTCCTGGCGCTCGATGCGGCAGGGCCGGAGCCGCTTCCGCTCGGGATGGGATCGGTCGCCGAGGGTGCGACCACGATGCCACCCATCATCTCGCGTGCCCAGTGGGGAGCCGACGAGAGCCTTCGCTTTGACGCCGCCGGAGACGAGCAGTGGCCGCGGGAGTACTTCCCGCTTCAGAAGCTGGTGGTCCACCACACGGCGGGCCGCAACAACGACCCCGATCCGGCGGCCACGGTACGCGCGATCTACTACTACCACGCCGTTACCAGGCGCTGGGCGGACATCGGCTACAACTACCTGATCGACGAGCAGGGGCGGATCTACGAGGGCCGCTACGCGCGCGACTTCTGGAACGGCGAGCTCCCGAGCTCGGACGACACGAATGGGCTCGCGGTGGCCGGCGGCCACGCCAAGTACTACAACCAGGGCTCGATCGGCATCTCGCTCATGGGCACATTCACGTCGCAGGCCCCGACGGCTGCGGCGCACGCATCGCTCGTCAAGCTGCTCGCCTGGCTCGCCGCGAAGTACCACCTCGACCCGCACGGTGTCAGCACGTACGTCAATCCGAACACCGGCGCGAGCATCACGACGAACAATATCGGCGGTCACCGCGACTATGCGAATACCGCCTGCCCCGGCGCCGTGCTCTACGCGCAGCTCCCGGCCATTCGCAATGAGGTGGCGGCCGCGATCAACAGCTGGCCCGGCGAGACGTTCAACCCGCCGCGGACGGTGCTCTTCGCCGCCGGAACCTACACGGGACGGCAGTTCAGCTCGACCGGCGCCCCGATCGCGTCGAAGTCCTATACGCTTTCGGCGACGTCGTCGGCGCCCACCGACGAGTCGAGCACCATCCCGCTGCAGAGCGGGACCTGGTTCTTCGTGACCGCCGGGGTGTGGACCGGCTACTGGATCCAGCAGTCGACAGGAATCACCCTGAGCTCCGCTCCTCAGCGCCGGTGCCTGTCGCCTTCGACACTGCACGTCCCCTCTCCGTCCCCGCCGGCACGTACGTCGGTCGCAAGTTCAACACGTACGGCAGCGCGACGTCATCCACGTCGACCACCCTGCCTGCAACCCACCATCTGGACCACCCAGAAGAGCGCCATCCCAAATCAGCACGGGAACTGGTACTACGTCACCGTCGGGGCCCTGGAGGGCTACTGGATTCCCGAGTCGCTTGGGATGACCCTGGGAGATCCGCCGCCACCGCTGCCCGCGCCGATCGCGATCTTCGACCCGCCGCGCACCTTGCGTGTTTGCACCCGGGCACCTACGTGGGCCGGAGGTTCAGCGCCTACGGCATTTCGGCAGGCACGTGGACCGCCACTCTCTCCGCGACGTCGTCGGCTCCGACCAGCCGGTACAGCACGCTGCCGGGCCAGAGCGGGAACTGGTACTACATCATCGACGGCGTGTTCGAGAGCTACTGGATCCTCGAGTCGGCTGGCACCACCCTCCTTGGAGGTCCGCCGCCGCCCCCGCCACCTGGCACGACCACCTACAACCCGCCCGCCACGCTCTTCTTCAGGGGTGGCAGCCACACCGGCTACAAGTTCGACACGGCCGGGGCGGTGACCGGCATCAAGAGCTACACCCTGGGCGCCGACTCGAGCGCCAGCACCAGCAGTCGCAGCCCCATCCCGAATCAGCCGGGCTACTGGTTCTACGTCACCAACGGGGTGTGGGCCGGCTACTGGCTGCAGGAGTCGAGCATTCTGTACCTGGGGTCGTCGCCGCCACCCCCGCCACCTGGCACGACCACCTACAACCCGCCCGCCACGCTCTTCTTCAGGGGTGGCAGCCACACCGGCTACAAGTTCGACACGGCCGGGGCGGTGACCGGCATCAAGAGCTACACCCTGGGCGCCGACTCGAGCGCCAGCACCAGCAGTCGCAGCCCCATCCCGAATCAGCCGGGCTACTGGTTCTACGTCACCAACGGGGTGTGGGCCGGCTACTGGCTGCAGGAGTCGAGCATTCTGTACCTGTCCCCCTGACCGGTTCGGGGGGTTGGCGCGCCGAACAGGATTCGAACCTGCGACCTTCGGCTCCGGAGGCCGACGCTCTATCCACTGAGCTACCGGCGCGTGACGCGGCGCCGCCGATCATACCCGGCCCCGGCGCCGAGGTGACTCCCGGACTCCTCCAGGCTCGTTCCTCCTGAAGGGTGCCGCAGCGGGCCAACGACCGGTCGCGCGCGAAGGAGAAGGCCCCTCCGAAGAGGGGCCTTCCGTTGCTGCCGGATTCGCTAACCGCAAGGGCATCTTTCACGAGCGGTTTCCCGCTCTACCCTTACCCAAACCTACCCATGGCCTTGCGATCAGTGGTGAATCGCTGTGCGAACAGCACTGAAAGGATACGCCAGAGGTCGGCTTTGGGTCAACGGTCGGGGACTAAGAATCGTTTACATTCCGAAGCGCTTTTGAGGCCGATGCGAGCGTGTCAGGCGCCCGATTGGATGGTCACCGACTCGATGATCACCTGCTCGAGCGGGAGGCCGTGGCTGGGGTCGTCGACAGCCACCGACCCGATCGCGTCCACCACGTCAGTCCCCTCGACCACCTGGCCGATGATGCTGTAGTAGCGGCGCAGCTGGCCCGCCAGGTCGGCCAGGTCGATGAAGAACTGGCTGCCGTTCGTATCGGTGCCACCGGTGATCTTGCCGCTGGCCGGGTCGAACTGGATGGAGTTGGCCATCGCCACCGTATACCGGTCGTAGCGCTGCTCGTCGGCAGGGAACTCGACCGCGAAGCGGTAGCCAGGCCCGCCGCCGGGGCCCGTGAGGGTCCCGTGGTTGGACCGGGTACGAGGGTCGCCGGCCTGGGCGATGAAGCCGGCCAGGACGCGGTGGAAGCTGATCTGGGCATAGAAGCCACACCGCGCGAGCGTGACGAAGTTGGCGGTCGCGATCGGCGCGCTCGCGGGGTCGAGGCGGATCGTGAAGGAGCCGAGGCTGGTCGTCACGACCGCTCGTTTCGCCCCCGCGAGGATGCTGGTCGCCTCCGCGGCGGACGGAGCGGCGGTCGGGCAGCCAGCGAGATGCGAAGTCGGCCCCGGGGGCGCGCTGCAGGCGACGAGAACGAGGACGAGCGCGAGGGCAGACGCCGGCGCGGCGCGCCGCATCAGGATGGGTGCTGGAGCGTTCGCCCGAGGAAGTTGCGCAGCCAGCCGCCGTACTCTGACGGGCAGGCGGTGATCGACTCGGCGTGCCCGGCTGGGGCGCAGGTATCGAGCTCGGCGCCGCTTCCATTCTGCCGCGCCGCCGCGAGGAGGTCGCTCGCGTCATTGGAACCGATCGCGCGATCGCTCCCCGCCGCGATGATGAGCACCGGCCGGTCGCGGTACCTGGCGATCGCCTGGACCGGGTCCGCAGCGCTCATGTCCTCGCCGGTCCGCAGCAGGCCGCCCAGCAGGATCGACCAGGCGCCCGGCACAGAGAGCGGGTAGCCATCGCGGTCGAGACGCGCCTGGAGGGCGTTGGCCAGGGTTGCATGGGTCGAGTCGAGGATCACCGCGTTGATGCGAGTGTCGCCCGCCGCCTCGTTGATCGCGGCGGCACCGCCCATCGACACCCCGAGGAGGGCGATCGCGGTCGGCTGCTTCGCCTCCACCAGCCAATCGACGACAGCGCGAAGGTCGCCCGCCTCGCGCACGCCCATCGTCGTCACCTCGCCAGACGACTGTCCGTGGTTGCGGAAGTCGAAGAGGACGAGGTTGTAGTCGGCGTGCAGCAGGGAGGCCCACTCGAGCATCACGCTCTTGTTGGCCCCCTCGGCATGCGCGAGCACGACGGTCGGGGCGGTTGGCCCCGCCTGGCCCCCGGAAGGGATGTACCAGCCCGCGATGCGGGTCCCGTCGCCGGCCTGTACCGCATCGCCGGCGGCCTCGCCCTGATTCGCGCAGTTGCGTCGATCGGCGAATGAGGTCAGGGCATCGTCCGAGCCGATCGGGTAGTTGATCGCCTCGTAGGTCCATTCGAATGCGGAGCCCGGCGTCCGGCAGTCGCCGGCGCGATCGTTCGCAGCGAATACCTGCGAGCCCACGTAGCCCACCCAGCCCAGGTAGACGACCAGCAGGACGACGGCGAGCGCCATCGTGAAGGAGACCCAGCGCCAGATCGCATTGCGTCGGGCATGCTGCGGATCCGCCGGCGGTTCGAACGGCACGGGCCGGAGTATACGGTGGTGCCTCGCGCACCGGTCCCCTACAATCCGGGCCCGTGGTTACCCCAAAGGTCACAAAGGCGATGAGGCCGAGCGTTGCCTCCAGGCAACGCGGCCATACCCTTGCACCCGCGCATCTGGGCGAGCGAGGAGCGGCTGCCGTCCTGGTCGCCGCAATCGGCGGGATCGCCATCTTCATCGCCGCGGTGGCCATGACGGTCGGAGGCCTGACCCTCCCGTCCGGCTACTCGGGCGCGACACCTCCCCCCAACATCGACCAGCTCGCGCTGAACCAGGTCATCGCGGGGATCGCCCTCCTGGTCTTCGCGCTCGTGATCGTGGCCACTTCCGTTGCGCTCTTCGCCAACCTGCCGCGGAGCCGGCCACTGGCCATCGGCTCGTCCGCAATCGCCGCAGTGCTGGCCATCGCCGCCTTCGCCTACGTGCTGCTCGGGTCGCACAGCGACCCGATCCCCTCGCCGTCCCTTGGGAGTCACGGCGGTCGCCTTCGGCGGCGCGTCCTTCGTCCTCGCGCGCCTGCGCAGCTAGCTCCCAGCGCGCGGATGGCGCGTCCGTACGGGCGGACTGTGGCGATCCTGGTCGCGGCCGGGATCGTCCTGCTCGTCGCGGGCTCCGCCGCAGCGGCGGTTGGCTGGCTCGACCCGCACCTCGTCAGCGATCAGCTGCCGCCCGACGCGGCCGTCGACGCCGCCGCGGTTGGCGGCGCGGCCGTTGCGCTGGGCCTGGCCGTGGCGCTGGTCGGGCTCGCGCACTTCCTGGTCGCGATCGCCCTGCGCAGGAAGATCGCCCTGGCGCCGACGGCTGGCGTGGTGCTCGCCGCCACGATGTCCGCGCTCTCCTTCGGCTTCGGCGTCGCCGCCCTGGTCAGCATCGCCTCCGGTGCTGCGCCGGCGGTCCTCATGGCGCCCGCCGCCATCGGCCTCGGCGCAGCCGCGATCGCGTACGGAGCCGCCACGGCCGCGATCCTCCGCGCTCGGGAGCGGCCGATCTAGGACGGGCGGGAGCCCCTGCTATACTCCGCCACCGTCGCTCCCGCGGGCCCGTGGTGTAGCGGCCCAACATGCCAGCCTGTCACGCTGGAGATCGCCGGTTCGAATCCGGTCGGGCCCGCCATCAGCCCCGCCCGGCGCTCCGTTCGGCCAGGTGCATCTCGTGGTGAGCCTGGATCACGGCGACTGCCTCGTCGACGTCATCCGTGACGGTGAAGATGGTGAGGTCCTCCGGGCTGATCTTCCCCTCGGCCAGGGGGCGCGCACGCATCCATGCCAGCAGCCCACTCCAGTAGTCGGTCCCGAAGAGCACCACTGGGAAGTGCTGCACCTTGCCGTTCTGGATCAGGGTGAGCGCCTCGAACAGCTCGTCGAGGGTGCCGAAGCCACCCGGGAAGATGCAGAACGCCTCCGCGTACTTCACGAACATCGTCTTGCGGACGAAGAAGTAGCGGAACTCCATCCCCAGCGCGACGTACTCGTTCAGCCCCTGCTCGAACGCCAGCTCGATGTTGCAGCCGACCGAGAGGCCGCCCCCCTCCTGCGCGCCGCGGTTGGCCGCCTCCATGATCCCCGGGCCTCCGCCGGTGATGATCGCGTAGCCGTGCCTGGCCAGCTTGCGCGTGAGGCTCCGGGCCTGGCGGTACGACGGGTCGCTCCGGCCGATGCGCGCCGAGCCGAAGACGCTGACCGCCGGGCCGACCCCGGCCAGAGCGTCGAAGCCTTCGACGAACTCCCCCATGATCCGCAGCGCGCGCCACGTATCGGTCTTCACGAAGGAGGTGTCGACCGCCTCCTGGAGGAGCTGCTGATCCTCGGTTGGCCGCTTCTCGATCCCTCGCAGGACCACCGCACCGCTGCGATGTCCGCTGTTCTTCCTGCTGGCCACTACGGCCACCTCCGCTCGGCTGGTCGGGCCCTGAATATGGTAGGGTGAGCCATCGTTCCGAGGCGACCGCGACGGTTCGCCGTGGTGGCCTCCGGCGGTTGGAGTGCCCCAAGACCGCAATCACGAGGATTCTATTGCCGGACCTCCTGGGCCGTGTCGCCGTGTTGACCCTGGTCAGCGCCGTCGCCGTCAGTCTCCTGGCTCCCTTGACGGCCGGATCGGCGACGCCCATCTCGATCGCGTCGCAGTCCCTGCTGGCGGCAGCCGATCGACCGGTCAGCCTCGCCGATCGCAGTTCCGCCGCCGGTCGCGAACGGTCGGCATCCCTCTCGCTCGCCGCCGTCGCCGCGCCGATCGAGCCCGAGACGATCGGGGCGAACCCCGCCCTGGCCGTTCCTCCAAATGCGCAGATGCAGGCGACCATCGTCTCGAAGGCGCATCACGGCAAGGTCAGCCCGCCGCCGCCGACCGGTACGGTGGTCAGCGGCAAGGCAACCTGGTACTGCTGCTCCCGCGGCTGGCGCGGCCAGGCCGTGGTGGCGCTGCCCGGAGCGCTCGGCGGCAAGTTCCACGGGCCGCCCGCCACCTGGTACGTGACCGTCTGCGCCGATCGCTGCGCGGTCCTGCCGGTCGTCGACTACTGCGGCTGCTCGTGGGGGACCGCGACGCAGAAGGTGGCGGACCTGTCCCCGGAGGCGTGGGCGGCGATCACCGACACCGGCCTCTCGCGTGGCGTGCTGAAGGTCACCGTCCACTTCGGCGGCTGACTCGCGAATTCCGGCGGGCACGCCGGGGCGGGCACGCCGGGACTGGTAGCATCCCGCGATGCTGCAGCCGCTCCGTATCGGCCACGTCGTGCTCAAGGTGCGCGACCTGGATCGATCCCTCGCCTTCTACCGCGACCTGCTCGGTTTCCAGGTCGTGAGCGAGCTGAGCAACGTGATGATCTTCCTCTCGACCGGCGGCGAGAACCACCACGACCTCGCCCTGCTGCGGGTCGGGCAGCAGGCGCCGTCGCAGGTCCCCGCCGGGGTGGGGCTGTACCACGTCGCGATCCAGCTGGCCGACTGGGCGGCGGTGCGGACCGCCCACGCCCTGCTCAGCGAGCGGGGGCTGCTCAAGGGCGCCGTCGACCACGGGGTGAGCCGATCGCTCTACACCATGGACCCCGACGGAAACGAGATCGAGCTCTACTGCGACGCGCCTCGCTCCGAATGGGAGGGGCGGGTCGGCGAGGTGATGACGGTCAAGCCGCTCGTCCTGGACTGAGCCGCGGCGCTCTCGACTGATTTGCGCTGGGTGCAAGTACGCCCCCGGATCAATGGGTGAAGGCGAGGATCGCGAAGCCGATGACCAGGATGAAGGCGATGACGACCACCGTCAGGCGCGCGCCCCAGTTGATGTTCCGCTGCGGGAGCGGCTGGTAGGGGCGGCCGCGACGTGACGATCGGCGGGACATCGGCGTCAGCGGCCCCACTCGCGGCGGAGCAGGAAGGGGGTCGTGAGCGCCTCGCGCGTGCCGACCGATCGGAGCTGCTTGCGCACCCGCTTCAGGAGCTTGCCATGGTACGTGCCGTCGCCGTACGGCTCGTGGAGGCGAGCGACGTCCCAGTCGTGCGTGCCGGCGACCGCCGAGGCGGGGAGGTATCGGTCCAGGACGGCCTTCGCCTCGTCGATCGCCACGAAGCGACGTGGGCGCGACGAGTTGTCGAGCACCGTGAGCAGGTCGTCGAAGCTCACCGCCAGGTCCGTGACGAGCGTCGAGAGCCGCTCCATGGTGCCGGGCATGCGCTCCTGCTTGAAGAGGCCGCCGAGGAGCGCCTTGCGGTCCTCGGGACCGAGGCCCGGGAGCGTCTCGCGCAGGTCCGGTACGCCGGCCGCCGGATCGGCGACGGGAACGTCGTAGTCGTAGAGATGGACCATCATCGGGTCGAAGTATCGCGCCGGCGGAGTCGACCGGTACAATCGCGCGAACCGTGAGCGCCGCGGGCGCCCTTCGGTCCTGACGCAGGAGGAGCTCCGGCTCGCATGTTGCTCGACGGCAAGAAGCTGCTCATCACCGGCGTGCTCACCGACGACAGCATCGCCTTCAGCGTGGCGAGGGTCGCGCAGGAGGCCGGGGCGGAGATCCTGCTCACCGGCGTGGGGCGCGGACTGCGCCTCACCGAGCGGGTCGCCAGGAGGCTGCCGACAACCCCCGACGTGCTCGAGCTGGACATCAACAACCCGGAGCACGTCGAGGCGGTGAGCGCCGAGGTGATGCGCCGCTGGGGGAAGGTCGATGGCGTCGTGCACGCCATCGGCTACATGCCGGACGATGCCCTCGGCGGCAACTTCCTGAACACCCCCTGGGAGAGCGTCGCTTTCGGCTTCCAGACATCGGCCTTCTCGCTCAAGGCGCTCGGCGTGGGCCTGCTGGAGCCGATGAAGGCGGCGGGGCACGCCTCACTGGTGACCCTCACCTTCGACGGCCGCTTCGCCTGGCCGATCTACGACTGGATGGGCGTCGCCAAGGCGGGCCTCGAGGCGGTCACCCGCTACCTCGCGCGCGACCTGGGCGAGTTCGGGATCCGGGTCAACGCCGTCTCGGCCGGCCCGATCCGGACCATGGCCGGCAAGAGCATCCCCGGCTTCGACAAGATCTCCGACACCTGGATCAGGCGCGCACCGCTGGGCTGGAACATGACCGATGCGACCGCGGTCGGCCAGATGTGCTGCTTCCTGCTCTCCGACTGGTCGACGATGACCTCGGGCGAGCTGATCCACGTCGACGGTGGCTACCACGCCATGGGGACCGACATCCACCGCTAGGCGGGGGAAGCTGTACCACCCCGATGATGTTCCCCTCCGAGTCGCGGAACCAGGCGCTCCGCGTCGGGCCGACGGTGGCGATCCCGTCGACCGTCTTGAGGGTCGGGTAGTCGTACTCCTCGAAGACGACGCCACGTGCCTTCAGCTCGCTGACCTCCGCCTCGATGTCGTCCGTCGCGAAGCCCATGCAGGTGTTCGGCGACTTGCCTGCGTTGGGAGTCGGATAGATGACGAAGCGGGTCGTGTCGGCCGCCTCGTACATCAGGCCGCCCGGCAGCTGGTGGATCGGCTCGAAGCCGAGCTTGTCGGCGTACCACTTCCGAGCACGGCCCAGGTCGGCGGCGGGGATGGTCGAATGGACGCGGCGTTCGGTGAGCACTCTGGGTGACCTCCTCTGGTCGTCTATGCGTTGCCCGGCTGGGGCTGCGCCCAGGCCAGGTTGACGTTGAACGGAGTCGTGCCGAGGACCCGCTCGCCCGCGCGAAGCTCGATCCGGTGCCGCCCCAGCTCGCGGACCTGGAGCCCCTTGAAGTCCGCCACGATGTTGGCGGTGGTGGTGTTCGGCGGGACTTCCAGCCGCATCGTGGGCGGCCGGCCGAGGAGCGGCTGCCCGGAAGGTGCGACCACCTGGAGGGTGAGCTCGTAGCTTCCAGGATCGGCTTCCAGGATGGCAACGATGAAGAAGCGGCCATGGACCGATGGGAGCCGACTCACCGTGATCTGGCCGAAGATGCCGATGGCGCTGATCTTCCCGTCCTGGGCGGTGATGGCGTGGTCGCAGATGACCAGGCTGTGGAGCTCGAGGCGCGGATCGGCCATGGGCCGAGCCTACTCCGGGTCGGCCTCTACGTCGAAGGCCAGCCGTCGAACGCCGTGTCGTGCCAGGTCGACCAGCGGGAGCGCCTCGAGGTCGGGCCGCGAGAACCAGGCGCAGCTATCCGCTCGAGCCATCCGGCTCGTCGCGCAGCACGCCGCCGATGATCCGCACCCGATACACGATCTGGCACGGCCTGGAAGCTCCGTCGGCAGGCCGTCTGCGGATCCGGTGGAGGTCGCGACCACGAGTCCACCTCGGCGAGGCTCGACGATCTCGCCCGGTCAGCCCGGTCTCCTCGCCCAGCTCCCGGATCACCGCGTCGCGCGGAGCCTCGCCGAAGTCGACGCCCGCCGCCGGGCAGCGTCCATTGGCCGCCCGCCGTCCTCCCTGCGCGTTGCGGGAGAGCAGGATCGCCGTCGTCCGTCCAGGCAGAGCGCGTAGGCCGCCAGCCGCTGGAGGCGGGCGGCTCCGGCTCGCGCATCGGTCTCGTAGAGGTCGGGATCGAGCAGCCAGGCCAGCTCGCCGGCTCCCGGCTCCGGGACGCCCGGGGAACTCGACGCAGGCGATCGCTCCCTTGCGCAGGCGGACCGCGGCGGCCGCCGGTGAGCAGGCAGACGGCACTCGACAGGTCCGGCTCGTGGCCACGAACATGACCCGGCGCGCGTCGGGTGCTCGCGGCCATCGCCTGGGCCAGATCGGACCATCCGCGCCAGGTCGGAGCCGTTCGTCGACGATCGGCGGCTCCGGCAGCCCAAGGCCGGACGACCAGCAGCTCCGCGGTCTCGAGTGCCCGCGGCAGTGGCGACGAGATGACCAGCGTCGGGCCGCAGGTTGACGCGGCGCCAGATGGGTGCCGCCGCGCGGAGCGCCTCGACGCCGGCCGCCGTCAACGTGCGATCGTCGTCGTCGGGCGCGGCGAGCCATGGCCGGCCTTGCCGTGGCGCATGAAGTAGAGGATCACGGCCGTGTATCGCCAGGTCAGTCCGGGAAGGCTTCCGGGCCGCGATCGGCCAGCTCGGCGGCGTGGGCGGCGGCATCGGCCTCAGTCGGTGGCAGCCACGAGAACGGATAGCGCGGGTCGTCGAGCTCGCCCGCCTGGCGGGTGAGGCGCAGCGGGTGGAAGGTGTCGATCATCACCGCCAGCTCCTCGGTCGCCTCCTTGCCGATGCTCGCCTCGACGGTCCCCGGATGCGGGCCGTGGGGGATCCCCGCCGGGTGGACGGTGAACGAGCTGATCTCCACCCCGCGGCGGCTCATGAAGTTGCCGGCGACGTAGTAGATGACCTCGTCGCTGTTGATGTTGCGGTGGTTGTACGGCGCCGGGATGGCGAGCGGGTGGTAGTCGAACTTGCGCGGCACGAAGGAGCAGACCACGAAGTTGCGCGGCTGGAAGGTGAGATGGACCGGCGGCGGCTGGTGGACGCGCCCGGTGATCGGCTCGAAGTCGCCGATGTTGAAGGCGAACGGGTACAGGTAGCCGTCCCAGCCGACGAGGTCGAACGGGTGGAAGGCGTAGTGGTAGGCGGTCATCCGGCCGCCCTTCTTGACCTCGACCACGAAGTCGCCGGTCTCGGCGTGCGGCGCCATCTCGGCCGGCGGGCGGATGTCGCGCTCGCAGTACGGGGCGTGCTCGAGCATCTGGCCGTACTCGTTGCGGTAGCGCTTCGGCGCCTCGATGTGCGACGGGCACTCGAGCCAGAGCATCCGCTGCTCGTCGGCGCCCGGCACGACCCGGTAGGTGGTGCCGATCGGGATCACCAGGTAGTCACCGGGCCCGTACTCGATCGGCCCGAAGACCGTCTCGAGCGTCCCGTGCCCGTCGTGGACGTAGAACATCTCGTCCATCTCGCCGTTGCGATAGAAGTGGTCCATGGCGGCGGCGGGGCGGACGACGCCGAAGGTGACGTCGGCGTTGTAGAAGAGCGGGATGCGGCCGCTCACCGCGTCGCCGGCGATCGGCACGCCGGACGAGTTGATCAGGTGGTGACGATGGGGGCCAGCCTCGTCCTCGGTCCAGGGCTCGAGCGCGACGTCGCGCACCTTCTCGATCCGGTGCGTCTGGGTCGGCGGCGTGACGTGGTAGAGGAGGCTCGCCTTGCCGGAGAAGCCCTCGACGCCGAACAGCTCCTCGGCGTACAGGCCGCCGTCCGGCTTGCGGAACTGGGTGTGGCGCTTGTGCGGCACCTGGCCGCGCTGGAGGTAGAACACCGTGGGGGCATTCTAGGACGCGGCGGCGGCCCGGCCGGCGCAATCCGCGGTGCTACACTTAGTTGCGCCTGCAACCATATGCGACCGATCGCCGCCCGGGAGAGCCACTCGATGTTCAACGTCACCCGCCTCAACCACGCCGTCCTCTGGGTCCGCGACGCGGACAAGGCGGCCGACTTCTACCACCGCGTCTTCGGGTTCGAGGAGCTGGAGCGGCCGCGAGGGGATGCGCGCCGCCTTCATGCGCTCGCCGACCGGCGGCAACCACCATGACCTTGGCCTCTTCGAGGTGGGAGCAGCGGCGCCGCGTCCTCCGCGCGGCTCGGTGGGCCTCTATCACCTCGCCTGGGAAGTGGCGACGATCGAGGACCTTGCTGCGGCCGCGAAGGCGCTCTCCGAGGCCGGCGCCCTGGGCGGGGCGAGCGACCACGGCGTGAGCAAGTCGCTCTACGGGCGCGACCCCGACGGCAACGAGTTCGAGGTGATGTGGCAGGTCCCGCGCGAGGCGTGGGGCGAGTTCGCCGATTCCGGCACGGTCATGCCCCTCGACCTCGAGGCAGAGGTTGCGCGCTGGGGAACGAAGGGCGCCGTCCAGTAGGCTTTGGGCCCCTGGCGTCGTCGGTCAGTCGCCGGTCACGCCGTCCGCGAGCTCGCGGAGGATATCGAGGTGGCCGGTATGTCGGGCGGTCTCATCGATCAGGCGAATGACGATGAACCGCAGCGTGACTCGCTTGCCGGCGTCGCCATCCACGCGCACCGATTCCTCGTTCAGATCATGCGCTGCGACCACTTCATCGGTGTTTGCCGCCTGGATGGCGTACTCATCGAGCAGCTCATCCAGTGGCCGCTCGAGTCCAGCACGCATCTGTAGCTCGGAGTCTCGCTCCGTTCCGGGCCATTGGTACGGCTGGCCCAGGAAGATCACGTCGATCCAATACGCCTCCCCCCAGCGGAGGTGGCTGATTAGGCCCGCGACACTCATTGCCGGCGAGCTGGGCAGCGGTGTCTTGGCCGCATCCGACCGAGTGAGGCCAAGGCACTTGGCGTGCACGGTCAACCGCTCGTACCGCAGGAACTGTGTGAGCGTGGCGCGTTCGTCGAACGCGTGCGGGTAATAGGTACGGTTGCTCAGGTCCTGGTTGGTCACGGAGCTTCTACCTGCGTTGCGCCCATTCCCGTAGCACCTCGAACTCTCGTGGCCTAGCATTTTGGCGCTCACCAGCAAATTCCAACGCCTCATCTTCCATCGTGCCACTGCGAACACGATGCATCACGGAGGGATCGGTACACTCGCAGGCGCCCGTGTCCGACCCTGTCCCGGTCATTCGATCCGATGCGCACCTCGCCCACGCCGGGCTGATCGAGCTCGCCAGTGGGGTCGAGGTGCCCTGCTTCGAGTCGCCGGAGCGAGTGCTGGCGATCGAGGCCGCCCTGACCGCCGACGGCGGGTTCGCGTTCGAGGATCCGTCGCGGCATGGGCGCGGGCCGATCCTCGCCGTCCATGACGCCGACATGGTCGAGGTCTTCGAGCACGCCTGGACCGATGCGCTCGCCGCCGGTGCGACCGATGGCTCACGGCCGTGGCTGCCGGACACGTATCCTGCTGCGCGGCCTACCCGGGGCCGATGACGCTGGGCGGGCTGCCGGCCGGCGCCCACCATCGGCTCGGCGCCTACCTGTTCGACACGGCCACGCCGATCGTCGCCGGGACGTGGGGAGCGGCGCTGACGGCCGTCGACGTGGCGCTCACCGCCGCGGAGCGGGTGATCGGCGGGACGCCGCTCGCCTACGGGCTGTGCCGGCCACCGGGGCACCACGCCGCGCGCGGCATGCTGGGCGGCTACTGCTACTTCAACAACGCGGCGATCGTGGCCGAGTGGCTGCGGCGCGAGGGTGGCGTGCGGCGGGTCGCGATCCTCGACATCGACTACCACCACGGCAACGGGACGCAGCAGATCTTCTGGGAGCGCGGCGATGTGCTCTACCTCTCCCTCCACGCCGATCCCGCCCGCGCCTATCCGTACTACTCCGGCTACGCCTCCGAGACGGGCGGAGGTGACGGCGCAGGGATGAACCGCAACTGGCCGCTCGCGGCACGGACGACGCTGGACGGCTACGTGACCGTGCTCGCCGAGGCACTTCGCCTGATCGCAGCCTTTTCCGCGGACGCTCCGCTCGTCATCTCCGCCGGCTTCGACACCTTCGAGGACGACCCGATCGGCGACCTCGCGCTGCGCACCTCTGACTACGGGGAGATCGGGCGGCTGATTGCGGCCCTCGGCATGCCGATGGTCGTGCTGCAGGAGGGCGGCTACGCGGTCGAGGCGCTCGGCGCGAATGCCCTCGCCCTGCTGACCGGACTGCGCGGGGCGTGACCGCTCGGTCGCCCAGCCGGCCGCTCTGGCCGGCCTACCTGGCGACCTTCACCTTCACCCTTGGCCAGTGGGCGTCGGGGGTCGTCATCCCGCTCCACGTCCAGCACCTGGGCGGCTCGCTGACCGAGGCGGGCACCATCGCCGCGATCCGCTTCGGCCTTGGCGCGATCTTCAGCCTGCCGTTCGGTGCCGTGGCCGATGCCTGGGGGACGCGCCGAACCCTGATCGTGGCGGTGCTCGGCAGCGCAGCCGTCAACCTGGTCCCGATCGGCGCCGAGGCGACCCACAGCACCCTGCCGCTCTACGCCTGGGCTGTCCTCTCGGGGCTCACCTCGTCGCTCTTTCTGCCGGCGATCGGAGCGTACGTGGCGGGAAGCGCGCACGAGGCGCGTCGCGGATCGGCCTTTGGCTGGCTGACGCTCGGCACGCACACGGGGATCGCCACCGGGCCGGCGGTCGGGGGCCTGGCGTGGCAGCACCTCGGCATCCCCCAGACCTACCTGGTGGCGACGATGCTGGCGATCGTGGCGCTGGTCGGGCCGGTGCTGATGCGTGGCGCCGTTCGCGCTCGCGCCGACGTCCGTGGTCTGCGCGCCATGGTTATCACCCTGTCGCGCGACCGCGTGGTCGTCGGCTGCTGGGTCGCGGGATTCGGGATCGGTCTCCCGTGGGGGGCGGTGAGCGGCCTCTTCCCGCTCTTCGGAACATCGATCGGCCTGGCGGCGGGGTCGATCGGCCTGCTGCTGGCGCTCCAGTCGATCACCAACGGGCTCTCGCGCGTGCCGCTCGGTCGGCTCATCGACGGGCGTGCCGTCCCGCCGCTCGTGATGGCCGGGACGTGTCTCGGCTACGCGGGAATCACCTCGCTGCTCGGGCTCCAGACCGGGCCGCTGGGGATCGCGGCCGTCTTCATGACCGGCATCCTGGCGCTCGCCTTCACGCTGATGATGATCCAGGTCGTGATCAGCGAGCGGGCGCCCGCCGAGCTGCGCGCGACCGGGCTCGGCGGCTACTCCACGGCGCTGAATGCCGGGCTGGGGATCGGCCCGTTCGTGGCGGGCGCGGTGGCGCAGGGGAGCGGCTTCGGGGCCGGCTATGGCAGCGTGGCGGCGATGGGCGCGGTCGTGGCCGTCGCGGCGGCCCTCCTCCTGCGCGGCGCGCGACGCGTCGAGCGCGGGGCCGCGCCGAGCTAGGCCGACGCCTCCTGGGCGACCTTCCCCTGCTGGAGGATCCGGATGGCATTGCCGAACGGGTCGCGAAGCCCCATGTCAGTGCCGTAGAAGTGGTCGGTCGGCTCCTGCGTGAAGTCGGTGACGCCGCGCGCCGTGAGGGTTTCGTACAGGGCGCGGACGTCGTCGACGAGGAAGACGAGGCCGCCCAGGGCGCCCTTCGTGATCAGCTCGCGGAGTTGCGCGGTGGTCGCTTCGTCATGCAGCGGCGGGCCTGGCTGCTCCAGCGAGACCTCGGTCCCCGATGCGTCGCCCGGGACCCGGACCGTCAGCCAGCGATACGACCCCTGCCGGATGTCGTTCCCGACCTCGAGCCCGAGCTTGTTGACGTAGAAGTCGAGCGCCTCTTCCTTGTCAAGGACGTAGATCGAGGTGACGTTCAGCCTGGTGATCATCGCGTGTCTTCTCCTGATGGGTGTCGATGCCGGTGACGCTCAGGCTACGGAGATGCGGCCGTCCGCGCTTCTCCGAACCTGCTCGATCGCGGCGCCACTCCCGTCGGAAGCCGCGGACGCGTCGCCGCCATCTGGAAGCAGTGCGGCGCCTCGATCGGCGGGTGGCCCACGCGGTACTCCGACGGCGTCTCGCCGACGATCTCGCGGAACGTGCGGCTGAAGGTTCCGAGGCTGTTGAAGCCGACGTCGAAGCAGACGTCGGTCACGCTCCTGTCGGTCTCGCGCAGGAGGAACATCGCGCGCTCCACCCGGCGCCGCTGGAGGTATCGATGCGGCGTCTCCCCGAAGCACGCGCGGAAGGTGCGGCTGAAGTGCGCCTCGGAGATGTTGGCCATGGAGGCCACCGCGCGGACGTCGAGCGGCTCGGCATAGGCGCGGTCCATGGCATCGCGAGCGCGCAGGAGGCGGCGGTTCAGGTCCTCGACGTCCTGGCTCACGGTTGGGACGCTATCCCAGGAGGATCGCGGCGAAGGCAGCGGGGTCGACGTTCCCGCCGCTGATCACGATCACCCGCTGGTCGTCGGCGTCCGGCTGGGGTGCCGCGCCCGAGAGATGGGCCGCCATCCCGGCGGCGCCGGATGCCTCCACCACCAGGCGCGCTCGCGCGGCGAGCTGGCGCATCGCGTCGGCCATCTGCTCCTCGCTGACGGTGACGATCTCGTCCATGAACCGGCGCAGGTGGAGGAACGGCAGCCATCCGAGCTTCTCGACGCGCAGCCCGTCGGCCATGGTTCGGGTGGTGAGCGCCCCGTCCCAGCGGACGATCTCGCCCTTTGCCAGGGACTCGCGCGCGTCGGCGGCCAGCTCCGGCTCGACCCCGATCACGCGGGCGTTGGGGGCCAGCGCCTTGATGGCGGTCGCGATCCCGGCCGACAGGCCGCCGCCGCTCACCGGGATGAGGACGCTCGTGACCCCGGGCAGGTCCTCGGCGATCTCGAGGCCGCAGGTGCCCTGGCCGGCGATGATCCGCCGGTCGTCGTACGGCTCGATCATGACCCGGCCGTTCCGTTCGACGTGCTCCAGGGCGATCGCGTGTCGCTCCTCCCCGGTACGCCCGGCGAAGACGATCTCCGCGCCGTCGCGGCGCACGCCCTCAACCTTGACCGGTGGCGCGTCCTCCGGCATCACGATCGTGGCGTGTGCGCCGAGCAGTCGCGCTGCGCGGGCCACCGCCTGCGCATGGTTCCCGATCGAATAGGTGACGACGCCGCGCGCCCGCTCCTCGTCGGTCAAGGAGGCCACTGCGTTGTAGGCGCCACGCATCTTGAAGGCGCCGACCGGCTGGAGGCTCTCCGGCTTCAGCCAGGTGCGCTCGTCCCAGCGCAGGAGCGGGGTGTGCAGTGCCACGCCCCGGATGCGCCCGGCCGCGGCTCGGATCTCGTCGAGGGTCACCAGCTCGAGGCCATCGAGCTGGTCGGCGTGTTCCTCGAGGTGGTCGAGGACGAAGCGGTCGACGATCGTCCGCACGCTCATCTCGCCTCGCGCGGGGTGCAGCCCCATCACGTCCCACGCCTCGGCGGGGAATGCGGTCAGCGCGGACGACAGCTCGTCGATCTGGGCGGCAACGCGTCGGAGCAGCTCCCCAGGATCCGTGCGCCGCTCCCGCTCGATTGCCCCCACGCGGCCGGCATCGGTCTTCATGCGGCCGAAAGGAATCGGACCGGCCGCGCCCCCGTCGTGGGCGGCGAGGATCCGTCGGACCTGGTCGAGCCAGTAGCCGGGGAACTCGGCGAGGTGCGCCCAGACCTGCCCCGCCTCCCAACGCTCCTCCGCACCAGGATCGGGATCGCTGAGGCCCGCGGGCAGCGGTCGCGCGGCATGCTCCGCCAGCCTTCGCTGCACGGCGCCCATGCGCGCCATGGCAGTCGCGACGGTCTCGTCTGTCATCGGTCCGCCGGCCGCTCCACGACGGGGGTGGTCAGGGTGCCCAGCCGCTCGATCGTCAGGGACACCAGGTCACCCGGCTCGAGCCAGCGCCCGAAGCGCTGGTCCTTGACTTCGAGCAGACAGCCGGTGCCGACCGTCCCCGACCCGATCAGGTCGCCGGGCTGCAGCCGCACGTCGGCGCTGGCGCGCTCGATCATCGCGCCGAAGGTGAACTGGGCATCGGCCCAGGTCCCCCGCGAGATCTCGACCCCGTTGATCGCGGCACTCATCTCCAGATCGTACCCATTCCCCTCGCGCGCATCGGCCAGCTCATCGGGAGTGACCAGCCAGGGGCCGATGGAGGTGGCGAAATCCTTCCCCTTGGCCGGTCCCAGGCGAACGACCGTCTCCTCCCGTTGCAGGTCACGGGCGCTCCAGTCGTTGAAGACCAGGTATCCGCCGATCGCCTCTTCGCCGCGTTCCGCCGGCAGGTCATGCGCGGGGGTGTCGATGAGCGCCGCGACCTCCAGCTCGTAGTCGAGCTCCCGCGACGCCGCCGGGCACCAGACCGGCTCACCTGGGCCGCGGATCTCGGAGACGTTGGAGAAATAGAAGATCGGGATCCGGTACCAGGTCTCCGGTACCGTCCCGCCACGGCGCTCCCACATGGTCTTGACGTGGCCCTCGAATGCATAGAAATCGCGCAACGAGGTGGGCCGCAGGATCGGTGGCCCGAATTCGAGGTCCTCGGCCTGGAGCGCCGACTCGGCGTCGGCCGCTTCGAGGAGCTCCCCGAGCGCCGCTACGCGCAGGCCCCTCGCCAGCAAGGCGTCCAGCGTGGTCAGCGGCTGTCGGTGGAGCGCAGAGTTGTGCGCCAGTCGCGGGTCCGCCTGGACCTGGGATCGCCGCACCGGCTCCAGATCGAGCCACCGGGCCGTGGCCTCGTCCGAGTCGAGGGCGGCTGCCAGCCGCCAGGCAGTGCCCGCAGGAGCGCCGGCCTCGCGGACGTGGGCGATCTTCATCGTGCCGAGTCTAGCGTCCGTCATTGGGTCGTCCTGATCGGTCGGTAGAATCGGCGCGTGAAGCGCATCGGATTCCTGTCGTTCGGGCACTGGACCGACTCGCCGTCGTCCAGCACGCGATCGGCGTCGGACGCGCTGCTGCAGTCGATCGAGCTGGCGGTCGCCGCCGAAGAGCTCGGCGCGGACGGTGCCTATTTCCGCGTGCATCACTTCGCGCGGCAGCTCGCGTCGCCATTCCCGCTGCTGGCCGCGATCGGGGCGCGGACCAGCCGCATCGAGATCGGGACCGCGGTCATCGACATGCGCTACGAGAACCCCTACTACATGGTCGAAGACGCAGGTGCGGCCGACCTGATCGCGGGCGGCCGCCTGCAGCTTGGGATCAGCCGCGGATCGCCGGAGCAGGTGATCGAGGGCTACCGCCACTTCGGGCACGCCCCGGCCGAAGGCGAGGATGATGGAGCCATGGCCCGCCGGCAGAGCCAGGTCTTCCTGGAGCTTCTTGAGGGAAAGGGGTTCGCCGAGCCCAATCCACGGCCGATGTTCCCGAATCCGCCGGGCCTGCTGCGCCTCGAGCCGTATTCCCCCGGCCTGCGTGACCGCATCTGGTGGGGCGCCGCCACGAACGCGACTGCCGCATGGGCGGCGACGCTGGGCATGAACATGCAGACCTCAACCTTGAAGTTCGACGAGAGCGGCCAGCCACTGCACCTCCAGCAGGCGGAGCAGATCGAGGCGTATCGCGCCGCCTGGCGCGAGGCCGGGCACGCTCGTGAGCCGCGCGTCTCGGTCAGCCGCAGCATCTTCCCGCTGGTCGACGATCGCGACCGCGCCTACTTTGGGCACGCGCAGCAGGGAAGCGACCAGATCGGCTACCTGGACGAGACGACGCGGGCGGTCTTCGGCCGTACGTACTCCGCCGAGCCGGACGTCCTCGTCAGGCAGCTGGCGGAGGACACGGCCATCGCCGCTGCCGATACGTTGCTGCTCACCGTGCCGAACCAGCTGGGCGTGGACTACAACGCCCACGTCATCGAGAGCGTCCTGCGCCACGTTGCCCCGGCCCTCGGCTGGCGCTGAGGCCCAGCGCCCGCGACGGCATCATGGCTAACCGGGGCCCGCTCAGTCCGGGACGGGGCGGAATCCGGAGCAGGCCAGGTTCATGCGAGCAAACCCACCGTCGCCCGGCGTGACGTAGGCCAGCTGCTCGACCACGTACCAGCCATCCGGCTCGTGCTCGTGGATGCGGTACAAGATCCGCACCCGGTCGACCATCGGCTCGACCTCCCGCGCCATGAGCTCGGTGACGTCTGCGTCGCCGAACCACCTCGCAACCTGCGCCGCCGCTTCGTCCCCTCCGCTCTTCTCGCGGAACGGGTGCTCCTCGTTGGCGACGACAGCCAGGAACCGCGCATCGGGCGCGAAGCAGCTCGCCACCGCACCCCAGTCGTGGGCCACGATGGCATCCACGAACCGGTGGCCGAGCGCCACGGTCGCGTCCATCGGGCTAGAGGTTGCCGCGCTTCTCCTGTTCACGCTCGATCGCCTCGAAGAGCGCCTTGAAGTTGCCGACCCCGAATCCGCGGGACCCGTGCCGCTCGATGATCTCGAAGAAGAAGGTGGGGCGATCCTGCACCGGCTTGGTGAAGATCTGGAGCAGGAACCCCTCCTCGTCGCGGTCGGCCTCGATCCCGAGCTCTTCGAGCGTGGCGATCGGGATCCCAACGTCGCCGACCCGGTCCGCCAGCGTCGCGTAGTACTCGTGCGGGAGGCCGAGGAACTCGACGCCCCGGGAGCGCAGGGCGCGGACGGTGCCGACGATGTCCTCCGTGCGCAGCGCGATGTGCTGCGTCCCTGCCTCGAGGTAGTAGTCGAGGAACTCCTGGATCTGGCTCTTGCGCTTGCCGGCGGCCGGCTCGTTGATCGGGAACTTGATCCGCCCGTTCCCCGATTGCATGACCTTGCTCATCAGGGCGGAGTACTCGGTGTGGATCACCTTGTCGTCGTAGTGGATCAGCTGCGAGAAGCCGAGCACGTCGCGGTAGAAGTCGACGAAGCGGTTCATGTCGCCCAGCTCCACGTTGCCGACGCAGTGGTCGACCTCGAGCAGCTGCTGCCCGGTGGCCGCGGCCGCGGGACGCGCCACGCGGTGGTAGCCGGGCGCGAAGGCGCCGTGGTAGTCGCTGCGGTCGACGAACGAGTGGAGCACCTCGCCGTAGGTGTGGATCGCGGAACGGCGGAGGACCCCCTTGTCGCCCTTGACCTCGGCCGGCTCCAGCGCGGAACGGGCGCCACGCTTGGTGGTCTCGCGCCAGGCCGATGCCACGTCGTCGACGGCGAAGGCGATGTCGTGCACCCCGTCGCCGTGCCGGCTGCACATGCTCGGCGAGCTCGCCCTCATCGGTCAAGGGAGCGGTGAAGACGAAGCGGATCTCGTTCTGGACCATCACGTAGCTGGCGCGGTCGCGGACCCCCGTCTCGAGGCCGGCATAGGCGACCGGGGTGAAGCCCCACAGGGCCCGATAGTAGGCCGCCGCCTGCTTGGCGTTCCCGACCCAGAACTCGACGTGGTCGATCCCCTTCAGGGGGAGGAAGTCGGCCGCCGCGTCGGCGGCGGCAGGGCGGGGAAGGGTATCGGTCATGGACTTCATGCTACCCCGCGGTCAGGCGTTCAGCCAAGGTCGGCCGTGAGCACGACCTCGATCATTCGATCCACCGCCGCGTTGAGCTGCTCCGCGCTCAGGTAGGTGTGCTCCTGGTTCGCCTCGCCGCTGTCGATGTCGACCACCACGCCCATGCAGGCCGCCTGCGCGCCCCGGCTGGCGGCGAGGTAGAAGAGCACGCTCGCCTCCATCTCCACGGCGAGGGCGCCCGCGTTGCGCCAGGGGGCCACGAAGTTCGGGTCGGGGTGGTAGTGGCTGAAGACGTCGATGGTGGCGATCGGTCCCACCCGGAACGGGACGCCGAGCCGCTCCGCCGAGTGGACGAGCGCATGCGTCAGGGCGAAATCGGCGGCGGGTGCATATGGCTTGCCACCCATGAAGGTCTGGGTCGCGCCATCGGTTGGGCTCGAAGCGGTCGCGATGACGATCGAGCCGAGCGCGACGTCGGCACGCAGGGCGCCGGTCGTGCCGACCCGCACCAGCTGCCGCGCCCCGAGCCGCAGCAGCTCCTCGGTGACGAGGGCGATCGACGGGGCTCCCATCCCGGTCGTCTGGACGCTGACCGGGCGACCGTTCACGGTTCCCGTGTAGCCGAGCAGTCCCCGGTTGGCATTCACCTGCCGGGTCGCGGCGAGCCCGCCATCGAAGCGCGAGGCGATGAGGGTGGCCCGCGCCGGGTCCCCGGGGAGGAGCACCAGTGGGGCGTAGTCGCCAGGCTCGGCGTGGAGGTGGATCTGCGGCATGGCGATAGGGTAGCGCAGCGACCTGTAGCATCCGGTCGATGTCGACGCCCAACCCAGACCTCGTCTTCGCCGTTGACCTGGCCGCTCGCGCGGGCGAGCTCCTGACCGCCAGCTACGCGCGCGCCCTCCGCATCGACCGCAAGAGCAAGCGCGACGTGGTGACCGACGTCGACTACGCCAGCGAGGCGCTCGTGATCAGGTCGATCAACGAGCGATATCCGAACGACGCGATCCTCGCCGAGGAGTCGGGGCAGCACGACGCCCCGCACCCGCCACGCGCCCGCTGGAGCCGGCGCACCTGGGTCATCGATCCGCTCGACGGAACGGTGAACTACGCCAACGGGATCCCGTTCTTCTGTGTCTCGATCGCGCTCGTCGAGGCGGGCAGGCCGGTCGTGGGCGTGATCCTCGACCCGCTGCGGGGCGATTGCTACGCCGCGACTGCCGACGGCCGCTCCACCCTCAACGGCGAGCCGGTGCATGCCAGCGAGAAGGAGCAGCTGGGCGACTGCGTGGTGAGCCTGGCGATCATCGGCCGCGGCGGGATCGCGCGGGAGCGACGGGTGCAGGGCGAGATACGGATCGGGCGACGGATGGGGAGCGCCGCCCTCGCGCTCGCCTACGTCGCCTCGGGACGCTTCGACGCATACGTGCAGAACGGCGGCATGTCGCTGTGGGACATCGCGGCGGCGGGGCTGATCGCCGAGCGGGCAGGCGCGGTCGTGACGGACCTGTACGGGGGGCCGTGGTGGAACGTCGCGAAGCGAGGTCCACGGCTGAGCATCGTGGCCGCCCCGCCCCAGCACCACGGGCCGCTGCTCACCCTGCTGCGCTCTGCGCGAACGACGGTCCAGACGCGTCGCTAGGCGGGGGGATCAGCCTCCCGCAGGACCGCGGCGAACATCGCCAGGGTGCGGGCGGTTGCGCCCCAGATCCGATGCCCCTCGTGACGATAGACCGCCGCCCGCAGCATCCAGCCGGGCCCTTCGATCAGCTCCTCGCCGATCGTCTCGTCGGTCATCAGCGAGCGCAGCGGGAGCTCAACGATCTCGGCCACCTCGTCGGTGTGCGGACGGAAGGCGGGCCGACTCGCCGCCGTGCCCACGAACGGGCGCAGCTCGAAGTTGGTGACCGGGATCCAGACCTCGTCGAGGTGGCCGACGATCGTCACGCTTCCCGGCGCAACGCCGATCTCCTCCTCCGCCTCGCGCAGGGCGGCCGCCTCGTGAGACGGGTCGTCAGCGTCGACCGTCCCTCCGGGCAGCGAGATCTCGCCGGGGTGCTCGCGCAGGTCGGGGTGGCGGACGGTGAGCGGGATCGTCAGCTCGCCGTCGGCACCGGGGTAGACGAGAAGCAGCGTGGCCGCAGGGCGTGCGGGCGGAAAGGCGGAACGGTCATAGCGACGGAGCGGCGGAGCACCGGGCACGCCACGCGGCATGAAGCGCGGGTCGGGCTGGATCGGTCGTGTCGCCCTCGCCAGGGCACCGGCGATCGCTTCCTGCCATCCCGCCTCGCCGCGTAAGATTCGGTCCAATGACCTACCTGCCTCCTGCCGGTCGCGACTCGATGGCACGCGCCGCCCTGTATCGGACGCGGGTCCTCGTCAATCGCACCCCGCACTTCACCACGCGGGCCCGGCGCGAGGCAAATCGGGCGCTCGACCTCCTGGACCTCCAGCTGGGCCTGAACCAGGTCAACGTGCCGGAAGCGGCCCGCGGCATCGAGCTGCTGATCCGCGCCCACTCGTCCCTCGCCTTCGGGCTGCTCCGCGATCCCGGCTTCGTCGATCGCTTCGGGGCGGCGCTCCGGCATCTCGGCCTGCGGGGGATCGGGCAGCGCCTCGACGAGGTGACCCACTCGGTCATGGCCGAGCCGATTCCCGGGCCGACCGGCGGGCGCCGCCACCGCGACGAGCTGCCGGCCGAGGAACGCCTCGACGCCGAGGGGAATCCGCTCCCGCCTCCGTCCGGCTACTACTAGCGCCGGTGCCGTGCCGACGAGAGCGCGGCGAGGAGCGTTGAATCGGTCGGCGTCGCCTCGAGGCCAAGCCTCGCTCCGATGACCGCCGGAAGCGGGGGCTCGAGGTAGGTCGATCGCAGCGCCTCCCAGGATGGCTCGCCGAAGACCGATGCCGGCGTCCCGTCGAGCACGACCCGGCCGTCCCGCAGCACGACGACGCGTTCAAAGGCATCGGCCACGAAGCCCATGTCATGGCTGATGGCGATCACCGTCCGCCCGGCGGCGTGCGCCTCGTCCACGGCCCGGCGGACGATCGCCACGCCGCGCAGGTCCTGCCCCGTCGTCGGCTCGTCGAGGACGAGGACGGGAGTGCGCATGGCCTGCACCGATGCGAGCGCCAGCAGCTTTCGACGCGACGTGCCCAGGTCGTACGGGTTGGTCCGTGATTCGGCCTCCAGGGCGACGGCGGCGAGGGCTTCGTCGACCGCGGCCTCGAGCTCGGGGCCGCGGATCCCGAGGTTGCGCGGCCCGAACTCGACCTCCGCTCGGACGCTCCCCGCGAAAATCTGGCGATCGGGATCCTGGAACACGAGGCCCACCGAGCGCGCCAGCTGCGCGACGGTGCGGAGGCCGACGTTGACCCCGTCGTGGAGGACGCGCCCGGAGGTGGGTCGCAGCAGCCCGTTGAGGTGGCGCACGAGGGTGGTCTTCCCGGACCCGTTCTGCCCGACCAGCGCGACGCGCTCGCCCGCCGCGATCTCGAGGTCGACGCCGTCGAGCGCCAGGGTCCCGCCGGGGTAGCGATAGCTGACCTGGTCCAGGATGAGCTCCGTCACGACACGATCGCCTTCCTGAGGCGCGCCAGCCCGGCCGCGGGGATCTTCGCCGCCACCGCAGCGCGCTGGAGCCGGACGGCAGCCGGCAGCGCCACGCCCAGCTCGGTCAGCCGGGGATCGGCGAGCACCTCCCCCGCCGGGCCATCGAGCACGACGCGACCCGCCTCGAGCGCGATCACGCGCCCGCAGATCCTCGCCAGCAGGTCGGTCTTGTGCTCCGCCACGAGGATCGAGGCGCCGCGGCGCGCAAGATCTGCGAGCGCATCGGCGACCATCTCCGTCCCGGCCGGGTCGAGCTGGGCCGTCGGCTCGTCGAGGACCAGGTGCTTCGGCCCCAGGGCCAGCAGCCCGGCGATCGCGACCAGTTGCTGCTGCCCGCCGGAGAGGCGGGTCGGGTTCCGGTCGGCAAGCCCCTCGATCCGCGCGGCGGCCAGCGCGCGGGCGGTGCGATCGATGACCTCGGCGAGCGGGAGCGCGAGGTTCATCGGTCCGAAGGCCACCTCCTCGTACACCGTGGCGGCTACCCCGGAGAGCTGCGTGGCGGGGCTGGCGAAGGCGATCCCGATCCGGGCCGCGAGCTGGTCCATGGCGAGCGGCTCGATGTCGGTGCCGTCGAGCAGGACGCGCCCATAGAGGCGCCCGCCCACCGTCCGGGGCGCCAGGCCGGAGGCGACCAGGCAGAGCGTTGTCTTGCCCGACTCGGAGGCCCCCACCAGCCCCACCACCTCGCCGTCGCGCAGCTCGAGGCTGACGTCGTGCAGGGAGGGCTGCTCCGCTCCCGCGTACCGGTAGCCCACCGATTCAAGCGTCAGCATCAGGGCAGCCAGTCCAGCCAGCCGGCGGCGCGGGCGGCGATCAGCAGCGGCACGCTGAGGAGGAGAAGCCAGCGGGCGATCACCTCGGCCAGCGAGTCGGGCGGCCACCAGAGCAGGGTGCGGCGCCCGGGCCGGGTGAAGCCGCGTGCCTCGAGCGCCATCGAGCGCTCCTCGACCTCTCCGATCGAGCCGAGCAGCACCGGACCGGCCAGGGGCACCACTCCCCGGACACGCCGCCAGACCGAGCCCTCGGTGTCGAGGCCACGGGCCCGCTGCGCGGCGGTGATCGTCATCGCGCGATCGACCATCGCCGGCACGGTCTGCACCGAGGCGAGGGCCACGAACGCGATCCGCGGCGAGACGCCGCGCCGCTCGAGGTCGAGCACCAGCTCGCCGGGCGGAGTGGTCAGGTAGAAGAGGGTGATCGCCCCGCTGATGGCGCCGATCCTGGCGAGCAGCTGGATCGCGAAGCCGAGCCCCTCGGCGGTGGCGGCGATCGGCCCGAGCCGGAAGAGGACGGTGACCCCGTCGGGGTAGAAGAAGAGGTTGACCAACAGCGCGCTGATCGCGATCGGGAGGGAGAAGAGGAGCGAGGTGCGAACCAGGCGGAGCGCCACGCCCCCGATCACGGCGGGCAGGAGCACGGCAAAGGCCATGATCAGCGCCGGTCCGAGTACGCCGCCGAGCACCACGGCGGCCACCGCCGAGGCGATCGCCAGGACCAGCTTCGTGAGCGGGTTGAGGCGATGGACGACGCTCGGGCCGGGTCGCGCCAGGAAGGAGGGAAGGCCGCTCAGGCGGGCGACTCCGCCGGCGGAGCGCCCGTCGCATCGGTCTCGAGCAGGCGCTCACCCTGCGGGAAGCGCGCCTTCGTGCGGCGCGCCATGGCGGCCAGGATGACGTAGACGGTCAGGAACGTGACCAGCTTGTCGACGGGGTCCGAGAGGAGCCCCTGCTGGAAGGTGGCGGTCTGGATGTCCGATCCCGCCTGCCGGAAGGCGGCGACCAGGAAGTCGGTGCCGGAGCCGGTCACGCCGCTGAACAGGTTCGCGCTGATCGGCGCGCTGATGAGCGCGGCGACGATGCCGGTCGACACGCCCGCCACGACCACGTAGGCGACCGACAGGTCGCGTCGCACGAAGAGGAGCGCCAGGAAGCCGACCACGGCGCCGACGATCAGCACCACGACAAGCCAGCCGAGGATCACGAAGATGAGGTCGCCGCCGCTGCCGAAGAGGGCGAAGCCCTCCCCGTAGAAGCGGGTGTAGGCGTAGTACCCGAGCCCCGCGACGATGAGGATCGCCGCGCCGCCACCGAGCGCGAGCTGCAGGGTGCTGCGCCCGGTCCGCGGCCGCAGCCAGCCGACCCGCCCGAAGAGGCCCGCCAGCAGGCCGATCACGGCGGCCACGATCGCGAACGGCGCCGCGAAGTCGCTGTGGAAGGGCGGCGGGACGACATAGGTCCAGAGCGTGTTGGCGAGGAAGCCGGTGAGCGCCCCTGCGACCGGCCCGGCGAGCGCCCCGACCAGGATCGTACCGATGCTGTCGAAGTAGATGGGGAGCTTCAGGGCGGAGGCGACCGCCTGGCCCAGGATGATGTTGATGGCGATGGCGACCGGGATGAGCACGATCGTCCGCGTGTCGAACTGGCGGGAGATCGAGGCGAGCTTGCCGGTCTGCACGTACTCGACCACGGCATAGGCGACGAAGGCCGCCGCCAGGCCGAGCGCCGCCGTCAGCGCCCAGCTGTTGTTGGCCGCCGCGGCGCTGAAGTTGCCGATGACGGCGATCCCCACGTACGCGACGATGACGAAGGCCACCAGGGCCACGAGCCAGCGGATGATCACGAGCGCCACCTCCTCCAGTGCGTGCTAGCTTGAGGGTGCCACGGCACGGGCCAGCCGCGCCAGCAGCTCCGCCCGCATCGGCTCGGAGTCGATCGCCATCGCGATCTCGACCGGCCTGCGGGTGCCGTCCTCGAGCCGATACAGGCTGCCGGCCAGGAACTGGTCGTTGCCGGTGTCGCAGGCGAGCGCCTGGCTGATCGTCTCGGTGACGAGGTCGGGGCGCAGGAGCGACCCGATGAGGGTGACCGGGTCGTGCAGATAGCAGCCGTCGATGCCGTCCGCGCTGCGATGGAAGGCGACGTAGTAGCGGACGGCGTCGCGCACGACGGCTGCGAGCGGCGTGTCGGGCAGGGCGTCGAGGTCGTCGAGGCTGAAGAGCACGTCCTGCGTCGCGTCGAGCGGAAAGAGGCGCGAGATGGCGTTGGCGGCGAGGCACGCCTCGGCAGCCTCCGGATCGACGCATGCGTTCCACTCCCCGGTCTCGGTGGTGTTGCCGCGCTCCTCGATCGTCCCGCCCATCCAGATCGCCTCGCGCAGCCCACTGGCCAGGTCCACGCCGTTCAGCACGGCCGAGGCGAGGTTGGTGAGCGGGCCGAGCGCCACCACGGTCAGCTCACCGGGATGCTTCTCGATGTGCGCGGCGATGTAGCGGGCCGCGGGGACCGGGGTGTAGTCGGTCGCGCCGAGCTCGGGATCCTCACCGGTCAACTCGACGTAGCCGGTGCCGGTGGGGCCGTGGGTGTCCGGAGCGGTGCGCAGCCGTCGATTCAGGGGCCGCGCGGCCCCGATGCTGACCGGCACGTCGCCGCGCCCCACCATGCGCAGGATCTTGCCGGTGTTGCGCGCCACGTGGTGGATCTCCACGTTGCCGGCGACGCAGGTCACGCCGCGGAGGTCCAGCTCCGGGGCGGTGGCGGCGATCAGCAGGGCGACCATGTCGTCGATCCCCGTGTCGACGTCGAGGAGGACCGGTCTTGCCTGCATCGGCTTCATCCTACCCCGCCCCGCGCGGCCAGCCGCCGGCGCGCCCCACCTTGCTCGACACGTCTCGGCCGAGCTGCGCGGCGATAAATGCGCCTGCCACCAGGATTCCGTCGAGGTCGACGCCGGTCCGGACTCCCTCCCGGTCGAGCAGGTAGACGAGGTCCTCGGTCGCGAGGTTGCCGGCTGAGCCGGGCGCGTAGGGCGAGCCGCCGGTGCCCCCGGTCGAGGCATCGAAGCAGCGGACGCCCAGCTCCAGCGCGGCCATCACGTTCGCCAGCGCCGTCCCGCGCGTGTCGTGAAGGTGGAGGGCGAGCAGGTCCACTCCGATTCCTGCTGCCGTCAGTGCCCCGACGACGCGGCGCACGTCGGTCGGCGTCGCGACGCCGAGCGTGTCGGAGATCGACAGCTCGTCGACGCCCAGCCGCACCAGCCGCTCGGCGACGCTGGACGACCGCTCGCCTCCTTCACGGCTCCCTCGTACGGGCAGCCGAACGCGGTGCTGACGTAGGCGCGGATCCACCAGCCTCGGCTTCGCGCCTCGGCGGCGATCGGCGCGAAGGCGGCCAGCGACTCGTCGATGCTCATCCCGATGTTGTGGCGCACGTACGAATCGGTCGCGGCGGTGACCAGGCAGATGGCGTCGACCCCGGCCGCGACCGCCCGCTCCAGGCCGCGCGCGTTGGGGACGAGGACCGGGTAGCGCACGCCCGGTCGCCGTTCGAGACGGCCCAGCAGCTCGTCGGCATCGGCCAGCTGTGGGATCGTGTCGGGGCGGACGAGCGAGGTGGCCTCGATCTCCCGCAGCCCCGCGTCAGCGAGGAGGCCCAGGAAACTGAGCTTCGCATCGGTCGGGACCACGGTCGCCTCGGCCTGCAGGCCGTCGCGCGGACCGACCTCGTAGATGCGGACCTCTGGGCGGGTCATCGGGTCGCCATGTTAGGCCGATACCTCCGCCAGGAGGTCCCCGCGCTGGACCTGCTGGCCCACCGCCACGAGGACCCGGGTCAGCGTGCCGGCCAGCGGCGTGACGACGGCGTGCTCCATCTTCATCGCCTCGACCACCACGATCGCCTGGTGGGCGACGACCGTCGCGCCCTCCGCCGCCCGGATGGCGATGACCCTGCCCGGCATCGGGGCGACCAGGAGGGCCGTGCCACCGGCGTGGGCGCCGGCGTGGCGAACCGCCTCCTCGACGCTCGGCGGCGCGGCGAGCGACAGCTCGAGCGACTGGCCCTCGACGTCGACGTGCGCCACGCCCCCGTCGACGAGCCACCGCCACCGCACTCGCTGGGCCCACCTCGACGCGGCGCTCCTCCTCCCCGTATCGCATCCGCACCGCTGCGGGAGCGGCGCCACGCCAGCCGCCGCCCCAGGCGTCATCGGGCCAACCCGCGAGGAGCGCGCCGGCCGCAGCACCCCACGCCGCCGCGTCGGGCTGCGGAGCGGGCGGCAGGGTGAGGCGCGAAAGGGTATCGGTGCGGACCTCGCCGTCGCGCATCGCCGGCTGGTCGAGGAGCCAGCGCAGGAAGCGCAGGTTGGTGCGCACACCGAGGACGAGCGTCTCGTCGAGCGCGGCGCGCAGGCTCGCGAGCGCCTCGTGCCGCGTGCGTCCGTGAGCGATCAGCTTGGCGAGGAGCGGGTCGTATCGGTCGGAGACCGTGTCGCCCTCGCGAATGCCGGTGTCGACCCGGACGCCATCGGGCCAGCGCAGGCGCAGGACGCGACCCGCGGCGGGCAGGAAGCCTGCATCGGGATCCTCTGCGTAGAGGCGCGCCTCGATGGCGTGCCCGCTCCAGCGCACCGACGCCTGCCCGAAGCCGAGCGGCTCGCCGGCGGCGATCCGCAGCTGGTCGGCGACGAGGTCGCGGCCGGTTACCGCCTCGGTCACCGGATGCTCGACCTGGAGGCGCGTGTTCATCTCCACGAAGAAGAAGTCGCCCGCATCGGTGAGCAGGAACTCGACCGTCCCGGCGTTGGCGTAGCCGACCGCGCTCGCCGCCGCCAGGGCCGCCTGCCCCATCCGCGCCCGCAGCTCCGGCGACACTGATGGCGCCGGCGACTCCTCGACGACCTTCTGGTTGCGTCGCTGCGCGGAGCAGTCGCGCTCACCGAGGTGCACGCCGTGGCCGTGCCGGTCGAACAGGACCTGGACCTCGACGTGACGCGCGCCGACCAGGAGCCGCTCGAGGATGAGCCGATCGTCGCCGAACGCGCGGGCCGCCTCGCGGCGGGCCGCGGCCAGCTCATCGGGGAGGCGGAACGCCTCGTGCACGACGCGCATCCCCTTGCCGCCGCCACCGGCCGAGGGCTTGATCAGGACCGGCAGCCCGATCCGCACCGCCTCCCCGGCGAGCGCTCGCGTCGTCCTGCGCCTCGCCGTCGTAGCCGGGCGTCACCGGGACGCCGTGCGCAGCCGCGGTACGACGCGCCGCCGCCTTGTCGCCCATCGCCGCGATGGCGGCGGTCGGCGGCCCGACCCAGGTCAGGCCGGCCCGTTCCACGGCGGCCGCGAAGGTCGCGTTCTCGGCCAGAAAGCCATAGCCGGGGTGGATCGCATCGGCGCCGGCGCGACGGGCCGCGTCGAGGATCGCATCCTGGTCGAGATAGCCGGCGATGGGAAGCGCCAGGTCGACACCATCCGGCGGGCGGTCGTCCGGCGCGTGAACCCCGATCGTTCGAATTCCGAGCGCCCGGGCCGTGCTGGCGATGCGCTGCACGATCTCGCCGCGGTTCGCGATGAGGAGCGCCCGGATGGGGCGAAGGGTTGCCGGCTCCGGCGCCCCCGTGACGCTCGCCAGCGACGAGCGCGACACGCGGACCCGTCCCCCGACCCGCGTCGCCGCCAGCCGGCCCTCCGCGACCCAGCGCTGGACCGTGCGGACCGTGACGCCCAGCTCCTCGGCAACCTGGCGCGGGGTGAGCGTCTCATCGGCCATGTCGCGATTGTCGCAGAGCCCGGGGTCGCTACCCCCTCCAGGATGGTGGGCGCTTCTCGAGGAAGGCGCTCAGCCCCTCCTGTCCCTCGGGCGAGACGCGCTGGCGCGCGGCCCACTCCTTGGTCCGGTCGAGCGCGTCGCCGCGGGACATGGTCCGCTGGCCGCGGATCATCACCTTGGCGTTGCGAACCGCCTCCGGTGCCGCGGTCTCGATCTCGTCGAGGATCGCCGTGACGCGCGCGTCGAGTGCCGCCTGGTCGGCGAGCACCTCGGTCACGACCCCGATCCGCTGCGCCCGCTCCGCCCCGAACCGCTCTCCCGTCAGGAAGAGCGCCCGCGCCGGCCCCTCCCCGATCCGCGTCAGGACGAAGGGGCTGATCGCGGCCGGGATCAGGCCCAGCTTGACCTCGGTGAAGCCGAAGATCGCGTCGGCGGTGGAAAGCGTGATGTCGGCCACGCAGCAGAGGGCCATCCCGCCGCCCAGCGCCGCACCGTGGACGGCGGCGACGACCGGGACCGGGCAGTTGTCGATGGTGGCGAGCATCTCCTGCAGCCGGCGGACGTCGGCCTCGTTCTCATCCATGGGCAGGTCCCGCGCCTTGAGCTGCCACCCGATGTCCGCCCCGGCGCAGAAGGCCTTCCCCTCGCCGCTCAGCACGACCGCGTGCAGCTGGCCAGGGGGCTCGTCGCGGAGCCGCTCGAATGTCCTGCGCAGCGAGTCGATCAGCTCGGCGTTGAAGGTGTTGCGGACCTCGGGGCGGGACAGGATCACGCGCGCCACGGCCCCGGTGCGCTCGACCCGGAGCATCTCGCTCATCGCTGTCCCTTCCGGTAGAACGGATCACTCACGGCCCGGACCGATGCGAGCAGCGGCTCCTCGAGCCAGACCACGTCGGTGCCGTCCGGCACGTCGACCGATCGCCGATGCGCCCTCGCCACCCAACAGGCCGAGCATCAGCCGTGGCGAGCCGTCGCTCTCCGACTCGACGAGCCACGCGGCTTCGACATCGGTCTGGCGGAGGGCATCGCGCAGGGGTGGCTCGAGCGCGATCGCGTCGCGGCCGGCCAACCGCAGGCGGATCGAGCGGCTGACCGATGGCGGCGCGAGCGGCTCATCGCTGCCTGGCAGGCGGCCGGCGGCCAGGGAGGCGAGCTCGTCGGGCTCGAAGCGATAGGGGATCGGCCCGGCCGGATCCATGATCGCCGGGACACCGGCCGCGGCCATGTTGCCGATGGCGATCCGCGCGGGAAGCGGCAGGCTGGCGGTGCCGCGCGGCGACCAGGCCGAGAGGGCGGCCAGCGAGGCGAAGCAGACGCTCGTCGGCTTCCCGTCGGCGTCGGCCGCGAGCAGCACGCTCACCTCGACCTCCTCGTCGTCGTTGACCGCCGCCTCGAGGGCGGACTTCGCCTCGTCGCCGTGCTCGGGCGGGACGGGAAGGAGCAGCGTCCCGTCCATCAGCACCCGATAGAAGTTGTCGAGCGCCGTCCGTCCCGGCTCGCCGCTCTGCTCCGCGTCGCGGGCGGCGAGCATCGCCTCGAAGATCGCCATCGAGCTCTCCTCGAGGGTGCCGCTCGGCGTCGAGCGGTCGTGCGAGCCAGGCGCGGGACGTTCCAGGACCATGCTCGGGAGCCTACCACCGGGGCGGGCGGTAGGATGCGGGCGTGGCCAGCGGAATCGACCATCTGGTGGTTGCCGTCGACGATCCCGATGCGGCTGCCGCCGAGCTGACCGATTCGCTTGGCCTGGCCTTCACCGCCGGTGGGCGGCACGCCGGGCTCGGGACCTTCAACCGGATCGCCTTCCTGGGCGATGCCTACCTCGAGCTGATGGGCGTGGACGACCGTGCGGCAGCCACCGGCTGGACGATCGGGGCGGCCGCGGTGCGGGCGCTGGAGCGCGGCGGCGGCTTCGCGACCTACGGCCTCGTCGACGACGCGATCCGCAACACGGTCGCGCGGCTCCAGGCCAACGGGAGCGGGATCGGGCCGGTCGTCCACGGCAGCCGCGAGCGGCCGGACGGCGAGCAGGTCGAGTGGTGGACCGCCTCGCCGCCGCAGCTCGGGCCGGACGAGCCACCCTTCCTGATCAAGCACCTTGCGCGCCGGTTCGGAGTGGGGCGCCGATGCCCTCGCTGCGCGACGCGCGTTCGTCCACCCGTGGGAGCGCCCGTGCGGCTCCTCGGCATCGAGCTGGGCGTCGCCGACCCGCTCGACCTCGCCGCGCGGTGCGCGCGGCAGGTCGGCCTCGAATTCACCGCCATCGGCGAGATGGGACAGGATGGCGCCGTCGCGGCCATCGGCCCGCAGTCCATCGCCTTGTCGCCCGCGACCTCGCGCCGGCTTCGCGTGATGCTCGGTGCGCTGGGTCAGGTTCCCGGCCGCTCGGCCACGGTTCGCGGCGTCGAATACGTGATCAGGGCTGCCTGATGCGCTCGATCGTCATCGTCGCGGCGCTGATCGGGCTTGCCGGGTGCGGGCTGATCACGCCGACTTCCAGCCCTCCAACCGAGACAGCGGCGCCGGACTTCGTGCGATCGCCTGGAACCCGGCGAGGGCGTCGTGCGGCGCTTCCTGGTGTACGACCCTGGCGATCTGGTGACCGAATGTCCAGGTGCCGACTCAGGTCGGGCGGTGGACCCCTACAGCGCCTGCTGGGAGCCGATCGCCGGTGATCCCAATTCGCTCAAGTTCGGATGGCTTGGTGGGCAATCTGCGCGATCGACCCAACGCTTCGCGTCACCACGCACGGGGAGACCAACCAGGGGATCCTCCTCTCGCTGGTGGTCTTTGATGGGCACCTCGCCGTCCGGAAGCGTGCGCAGGCGTGGGCATTTGGCAACCTCAGCTCACCTTCCACAAGCCGATCTCGGCGTTCCACATCTCGGTACGGAGACTGATAGCCGGATCGGAAGTTTCCGTTCAAACAGAGCCGGACTGGATTGCCGTGGGGCGTGTATACGCCGGGCGAACAGGTTCGGCTCTGCCGCGAGGACGTTCGTGGTGGACGTATTCGAGGTCCTGAGGTGATCGGCACGCCGCTCGCCCACCTACATCCGGAAGACGCCGAAGCGCGTCTCGCCGATCTCCGCGTTCAGCGCCGCGCTGATCCCCATCGCCAGCACCCGGCGCGTGTCCATCGGGTCGATCACGCCGTCATCCCACAGCCGCGCGGTGGAGTAGTAGGGCGATCCCTGGCGGTCGTACTCGGCCAGGATCCGCGCCTCGAAGGCGTCGCGCTCCTCGTCCGAGGGGAAGTCGCCACTCACCGTTGAGAGGACGCGGGCCGCCTGCGCCCCGCCCATCACGCTGATCCGGGCGTTCGGCCACATCCACAGCTGGCGCGGCGAGTAGGCGCGCCCGGCCATCCCGTAGTTCCCGGCGCCGAAGCGAGCCGCCGATGATCACCGTGAACTTCGGCACCGCGGTCGTGGCCACGGCGTTGACCAGCTTCGCGCCGTCCTTGGCGATGCCGCCCGCCTCGTACTCGCGGCCGACCATGAAGCCGGTGATGTTCTGGAGGAAGACGAGCGGGATGCGCCGCTGCGAGGCCAGCTCGATGAAGTGCGCCCCCTTCAGCGCCGATGCGCTGAACAGGATCCCGTTGTTGGCCAGGATGCCCACCGGGTAGCCCTCGATCCGCGCGAAACCCGTGACGAGCGTCTCGCCGTAGCGCTCCTTGAACTCGTGGAACTCGCTCCCGTCGACCAGCCGCGCGATCACCTCGCGCACGTCGTAGGTGAAGCGCGAATCGGTCGGGACGACACCGTACAGCTCCTCCGGATCGACCGATGGCGCCGCCGGCGCGCTCCGCTCCCATGGTGCGTCCGGCTTGCGCCAGGCGAGGCTGCGCACGATCTCGCGCCCGATCGCCAGGGCATGCTCGTCGTCCAGCGCGAAGTGGTCGGCCACGCCGCTCACCGTGGTGTGCACCTCGGCACCGCCGAGGTCCTCGGCGCTCACCTCCTCCCCGGTCGCCGCCTTCACGAGCGGCGGTCCGCCCAGGAAGATGGTGCCGGTGCCCTTGACGATGACCGTCTCGTCGGACATGGCCGGGACGTACGCCCCGCCCGCAGTGGAGCTGCCCATCACCAGCGCGATCTGCGGGATGCCGCGCGCCGAGAGCTGCGCCTGGTTGTAGAAGATCCGCCCGAAGTGCTCGCGATCGGGGAAGACCTCGTCCTGCAGCGGCAGGTATGCCCCGCCCGAATCGACCAGGTAGAGGCAGGGCAGCCGGTTCTCGAGGGCGATCTCCTGGGCGCGGAGGTGCTTCTTGACGGTGATCGGGAAGTAGGTGCCGCCCTTCACCGTCGCGTCGTTGGCGACGATGACGCACTCGACTCCCTCCACCAGGCCGATGCCGGTCACCATCCCGGCACTCGGTGCCTCGCCGTCATAGAGCCCATCGGCCGCCAGGGCGGAGAGCTCCAGGAAGGCGCTGCCCGGGTCGATCAGCCGATCGATCCGCTCGCGGACCGGCAGCTTGCCGCGCTCGCGGTGGCGCGCGATCGAGCGCTCGTCGCCGCCGGCGCCGCGCTCGCTCACCACGCGGGTGCGCTCACGCAGCTCGTCCACGAGGGCGCGCATGGCGGCCGCGTTGGCGGCGAAGGAGGGCGAGGCGGGATCCAGGGCGGAGCGCAGGACGGCCATCGGTGCGGCGATTATCGTCGCCACGGCCCGCGGGGGAAGGGCTAGGCCAGGGTCACCAGCGGAACGAGCTGGGTGATGTGCGCCGTGTTGACGATCACCACGCTGACAACGTGCTCGAACGGCGGCTCGCCGTTATGCAGGAGGTATGCATCGGTCAGCGGCAGGAAGCGACGGTTGCGGATCACGCTGTAGTCGGTCGCCTCGACGCCCGGTGCCAGGTGCAGGTTGCCGGTGACGCTGAAGGGCCCCGCGGTGAGCGCCACGCGGCGCAATTTGCGGTGGAGGCGGAGCTGCCTTGCGGCGCGCCACTCCGGCGGCATCGCCAGGACCAGCTGCTCGGTCATGACCGACTGCCACTCGCCGGGGTCGTCGGCGACGGTGATCGGCTCGCCGCTGTTGTGATCGACCGGCTCGCTGATCGGCCCGGGGCTCGGGTGCCACAGGTGCAGCTCGTCGTTGCCGTTGAGCAGGTCGGTGACGCGCTGGCCGTTGGCGGAGATCCAGCCCACGATCCGCGCATCGGCGGTGTAGAGCTCGATCGGCGCAAGGTCGTTCGCGGTCGGCACGGCAGCGACCGCGGTGGCGCCGGCTGACGCCCCCCCGGTAGATGCGCTCCGCCAGTTCCAGAAGGTCATATGGCATGTTGGCTGCCGACGCGGGGGCGCGGAAGGGGCACGACAGTACTACGAAGGCCTGTTGCACCGGATCACCGACACCGGGACCCAGTACTGCCATCGAGCGAGTGGGCGGGCGCGCTCCTGCGCGGTCCGAGGACCGCTGCTACCGTGCGCGGATGATCGAGTTCGAGGAGTTCGCCAAGGTCGACATGCGGGTCGGCCGCATCGTCGAGGCGCTCCCTTTCCCCGAGGCGCGCAAGCCGTCCTACCGGCTGCGGATCGACTTCGGCCCGCAGATCGGCGAGCGGGTCAGCTCGGCACAGCTGACGGCGACCTATCCCGATCCCGCCGCGCTGGTCGGACGCCAGGTCGTGGCCGTGATCAACTTCCCGCCGCGACGGATTGCCGGCCTCTCGAGCGAGGTGCTCGTCCTCGGCGCGATGGGCGAGGGAGAGGATGCCGCCGAGGTCTGGCTGCTCGAGCCGGACCCGGCGGCGCCGCTTGGAGCCCGCATCGGGTAGGCCTAGAATCCCCCGCGATGACCGACACTGGGGCGATCGTCGATCCCGAGCTGTCCCCGCTCTCCCAAATCGGTACCCTCCCCGCCGCAGATCGCCCGGGTTGGCGATCCGTTCGCGGGCGTGAGGGAGGTCGAGTTCATCGCACGGGTCCGGCGGAACCAGACCCACCAGCTGCGCGACGTGGTGACGGCTCTGAACGCCGCCTACCTTGACTGGTACTTCCCCGAAAAGGTGCTGCTCGCCGCGCTGGTGCAGCTGCAGGCCAACTGGTCGATCTCGTACCACGGTGAGGATCGCATCGTCCTCGACCGCAACGAGCGCGGGCACACGCTGCTGATCGTCGACTCGACCAAGATGACGCCGTTCCTCGCCGCGCAGGCGTCCAGACTCCGTGATGCCTGCGACGAGGAGCTGCGCCGATTCGCACTCGGCGACGGGGTTACGACCGACAACTAGAAGCGGTCTGCCTCCGCAGCCTGCCCCACCGCGGCCTCGGGCGCCTCGATCGCGATCGGCATCGCCTCCAGCTCGCCGCCGTCAACCGGCACGCGCCGCGGACGAGGGCGGAAGGGAGAGGTCTCGGGCACGACCGGTCCATCGGTCTCGGCCAGGGCGCCGCCCCGGTAGGCCTCCCAGACGGCCATCACCGTGTCGCGGTGCGGTCGGATGCGGCAATGCTCATCGCGGTTGCCCATCTCGTCGCAATAGCCGAGCGGCACGCACTTGGGGGCCAGGAACGACCCGAAGAACGGGCTGACCCGGAAGATCTCGTGGCGGATCTGCTTGAAGAGCTGGCGGATCTCCCACTGGGCCATGGTGCAGAGGCGCAGCCCGCTCATGTGGATCAGCTGTCGCAGGTTCACCGTCATGATCAGGTTGGTCTGGACCGCGTTGGGGAAGATGAAGCGCGCGTCCTCGGCCGGCACCTCGGCCTGGAGCAGCTGCCCGTAGAGGTCCATGTTGGCGTCGACCGCGGCCTGGAAGCGGCCGGCGAGGTCATCGGGCAGGTCGCCGTTGGCGATCGAGTCGGGGACCGTGTAGTTGTCCCGCTTCTTGAAGCTGACGTAGCGCTGCGACTGCTGGTCGAAGGCGGTCCCGGCCCGATGGCGCACCAGCTGATGGGAGAGCGTCCGGGTCACGCCCGAAATGGCGAAGGTGAAGTTGACGTGCTCGATGGTCGAGCCGTGGCCCGACTCCATCACCTTGCGGACGAGGGCCTGCTGCTTCTCGTCGGCCACCCCGCGCGACACCGCCTTGTCCCAGATCTGGTCGGGGAGCTGCTCGGAATAGCAGGTCCGGCAGGCGGTGTAGATGATCGGGAGGTAGTACTCCTCGACGATCTCTTTGGTCGGGAAGATGAGCTTGGCGGAGACGGCGGAGGGGCTCGACATGGGTCGGCAACGATACCACCGGAGGCCGCCGCCGGAGCCGATTATCCACCACCGGTTGGGGTGTGGATAACCCGATGCCGCTATGTTGTGGCCTCAGTGGATCCGCAGGATCACACCGATCAGCGCCGCCGCGAGGGCGGCCGTGCCCGCAATCAGGACCAGGCGCAGCCCGTCGCGCCAGGGGTTGCGGCCGGTCACCGCGCCGGCCCAGCTCCCCACCCCGAAGAGGGCGAGGATCGAGATGCAGAAGCAAGTGATCACCGCTGCGGTGAGTGGCAGGAAGACGAAGGGGATCAGTGGCACGAGGCCGGCGATCATCGCCGCTCCGAAGCAGACGACGCCGGCCTGGAAGGGACTGAGGCGCCGCCGCCCGCCGGCCACGATGCCACCGGCGCGGACCCGCCCGCCGGCCCACCTCCGCTGCGGATGCGCGCGTCCAGGTCGAGGTCCGCGCGCGTCGAGGTGTAGAGGACGCCGCCCATCGAGATCGCCTCCGCCACCCCAGCCGCGAGGCCCGCGAGCGCGACGAGGTCGGCGCGCCCGGCCCCGATCGCCACCCCGAGGACGACGGCAAGGACGTTGGTGAGGTTGTCCTGCGCGCCCATCAGGATCTCGCGCAGCGTCACGCGCTCGATCTGCGAGCGGCGGTCGCGCGGCGTCAGGCCTGGCTGCACGCGGCCAATGTTAGGAGGTGCGGTCCTCCTGCCCGTGCCCTCGGCGGGCGGGGCCTCCCGAGGAGGTTGACGGCCACGGCGACGGTAAGCGCCCCGGCCAGGGCCACCCATGGTCCTGACCGCCCAGGGTTCGATGCTGCACAGGACGGATGTCCCAGTCGGTCACGCACGTCATCGAAGACGGGAACGCAGCGCTCGGCAACAGGACGTTCGCAGTGCCGGCGGCGAGTGCTACGCCACCGGCGACAAGCAATGCCCGGCCGATCCAGCTCCTCATCGGGAGATCGGCCGAAGCCCCACCGCGGACAGCTTCGTCACTGGGTCCATCTAGCCCGATCCGGCCTCGGTCGCGGCGTCGTCGCGGGGGACCTCGCGTCGTCGCTCGTCGAGGCGCGCCAGCCCGTGGAGCCGATCGAACGCGATCCGGTTGCCACCCGCCGCCTTGGCCGATGCGAGCGCCTCCTCGGCGGCGGCGAGCAGCTCCTCGCCGGACATCGTCATTCCGGGCCGCATCAGGGCGATCCCGATCGACAGGCTCACCGTCAGCTCGCCGCGGTCGGTCGAGAAGGAGCGCTCGACCAGCCGATCGAGGAGTGCCTGGGCAAAGGTCGCGGCGCCCCCCTCATCGGTGTGGGGAAGGATGGCCAGGAACGAGTCGCCACCGACGCGACCGAGCGCATCGGCCTCCCGAATGCGCAGTCGCAGGCGGAGCGCGACCTCGCGCAGGACCGCGTCACCGACCGTCAGGCCGTGGTCGTGGTTCATCCCCGCAAACCCGTCGATGTCGATCAGCACGAGCGTGACCGGGTGCCCGTATCGGCGCGCCTCGGCAGCCTCCACCCGCAGTCGGTCCAGGGTCGGGCCGCGGCTGGCGAGGCCGGTGAGCGGGTCGACCGTCGACGCCCGCTCGATCTCCGCTCGCTGGAGGCCGATGGTGCGGCGTGCCGCGACGAGGTCGTCGAGCGTGGCGCGCAGCTCTCGCGTGAGGCGAGCGGCCTCGTCGTACTCCGGCTCCTCGATCGATGCGGGGATCTGCTGGAGCCGGCTGCGGACCTCGGGAAGGGTGGTGTTGGACGGGTCCATCGGCGACGCGGCTGAGCTCCGCCGCACGCGTCGCTCGACCATGACCCATGCCATCGTCGCGGCCGCGACCGTCACACCAACGAGCGCGGGGAGGCGCTCGGCCGCCGAGCTGCCGGCCAGGGCGAGGGTGGCAAAGGACCCAGCGGAAACGCCGATCGCCGTTGCGCGCGCGCCGTCGCGCCAGGTCAGCGCCGCGGCAGCGGCGGCGAGGACGGCTGCCCCGGCCAGGACGAACGGGGCCGCCGCATCGCCGGTGGTCCCGAGGAAGAGCGCGGCCGCCGCGCCCGCATCGATCACGACCACGGCGAAGACCACGCCGGCCCAGCGCCGTGGCCGGCCCTGCAGGCGGCGTCCGCCCAGCGCCGAGCCGGCACCGAGCGCCGCCGCGGCCATGGCCAGCCCCATCCCGAGGCCCAGCGGATGCACCGCCGAGGCCGCCATGCCGGCAAGCGTCGCGCCGAGCAGGCCCAGGCCCACGGCGTCGCCCACGTCGCGCAGCCGACCCCGCTCGAGGTGCGCCGCCACGGTGAGGAGCAGGGCGACCGCCGCAACCGCGGCACCAAGCCCTGCCACCGCCGCCGCAACCCATGCGGGCAGCGTCGCGGTGGCTCCCAGCAGGCGAACGACCGCGAAGGCAGCGAGCGGCGCGAGCGCCGCCGCAAGGCGGGCTCCGGTGCGTGCCAGGGTCGTTGCGGGGGATCGGTCCAAGGGCTTTCCGCGGTGCGGCCGTGCACCGCCGAGTGTCCCGTCGCGCCGGCGGCAGCGGCAATAGTACGAACGCGTATCCTCGGGCCGTGTCGACCCCCTCGCCGAGTCGCGCCGTCATGACGCGCCGCGCCTTCCTGGAGCAGACCGATCGCCTCATCGCCGACGGCGAAGCGCTCGTTGCCACCCCGCACTGGGACCTCTTCCGCGCCTGGCTGCTCAACTCCGACGAGCTGCTCGAACGCGTCTGGGGCCGGATGGACCGATACCACCTCGCCTGGCTGAACGTGGGCCGAGACTCGGCGCCGTCCGGATCGGACCTGGACGAAGCAGGGACCGCCCGATTCATCGCGGAGCTGGCCAGCGCCAAGCTGGCGGTCCTGCGTACCATGCGATCCGCCGTCGCGCAGCGCGGCTGGCGGAGACTGAGCGAAGAGGACGAGCACGAGTGAGCGATCGCCCGCGTGAGCCGATCGGCGGCCTGGCCGCCGTCTTCGCGCACCCCGACGACGAGAGCTTCACCGCCGCCGGCGCCCTCGCCCTGGCCCACGACGCGGGGCGAACCGTGCGCCTGCTGCTCCTCACTCGGGGCGAGGCCGGCAACGCCGAACGGTCGCCGGACCTCGACCTGGCCGACACCCGCGAGGAGGAGATGCGCTGCGCCGCGGCCAAGATCGGGATGGACGAGGTGACCGTCGTCGACCATCCGGATGGGCGGTTGTCCGAGGTTCCGTTCTCGACGCTCGTCGACGAGATCGCGGTCTGGCTCGCCGACCGGCGGCCGGATGCGGTGATCACCTTCGGCGCCCATGGCGTGACGAACGACGCGGACCACGTGGTGGTCGGCGCGGCGACTCGCTGGGCCGTCGAGCGGCTGGCCGAGTCGGGGATCGCGCCGCACGCCGTCTACGTGGTGGCGCCCGTCTTCGGCCCCGGCCAGCGCCGATACGACCTCTCCCCGGAGGAGGGCGCCGCCAGCCATCGGATCGACATCACCGAGGTCGCCGGCCGCAAGCTCGCCGCGCTGGCCTGCCACTCGTCGCAGGGAGACACCGCCGAGGAGATCGCCGAGCTGCGCGCCGCGCTCGACCGCGAGGGAATCGTGTACGAGGGCTACACCCGCGTCCGCCCCACCGTGCCCGCCGCCCGCCCGACCTTCTTCTCGCGCCTCTAGCTCGCCGCTGGGACCTCCGCCCAATTCTTGCTAGACTGGTCGGCAATGACGATTGACTCGAACCTCGCCAAGGTCGACGAGGTGATGACCGCGCTCTACGACATCCACGACCCGGAGATCGGGATGAGCATCGTCGACCTCGACCTGATCAAGCACATCGAGATCGGGGCCAACGGCGAGCCGACCGAGATCAAGATGGTGCTCACCACGCCGTTCTGCCCGTGGGCCGGCGAGCTGATCCAGACCGTCAAGCAGAAGACCGAGGAGGTCGTCGGGCCGCCGGTCAAGGTCACGCTCCTGGCCGATCGCTGGGAGCCCCCGCCCGGCCTCTTCTAGCGCATCAGTCGTCCGGCATCGACCGTCGCGAGCCGACCGGCTGTCCCGCCTCGGGGAAGGCGAGCGTGCCGGCGGCCACCCACCACTCCATCACGTCGTAGGCGAGTCGCCCCGCCTGCACCGATGGGTCTCCATCGGACAGGCGTCTCGCCTCAGCCGGATCGCACGCGAAGATGGAGAGGCCGCGGAGCGAGACGTCGGATTGCTCCCCGAGCGGCCCGTTGGCGACCAGGACGCCCTGCCGGTGCAGCTCGGCACGGTAGGCGAGGTGGCGCGCCTGGAGGGCGTCGAGCTCCTCGTCCGGCATCTCCGGCGCGTCAATCGGCCGGCGCAGGAGGACGAGGGTGTACACATCGAACGCATCCGGAATGTTCGGATCTCGCGGCATCGGCCCCTTCCTCCTGCGGGCTGTCCGTCCAGTATGCCGGGCCGGCACCGCGGTAGGATCCGCTGAGCATGCGGATCTACACCAAGAAGGGCGACGACGGCAGCACCGGCCTCCTCTTCGGTGGCGCCCGGGTGAGCAAGGCGGACCTGCGCACGGACGCCTACGGCACGACCGATGAGGCCGTCTCCGCCCTGGGCCTGGCCCGCGCGGCCCTGGCCGGCGTGCCGGCCGGCAGCGGAGCTGGCGGGCCTGATCCTGCGCCTCCAGCGCGAGCTCTTCGTGGTCGGGGCGGAGCTGGCGACGCACGTCGAGAAGCGTTCCAAGCTGACCGACGGCACGAGTCGCGTCACCGCCGAGATGGTGACCTGGCTGGAGGGCGAGATCGACGCGATCGAGGCCGGGCACCCGATGCCCAAGGAGTTCGTGATCCCCGGCGAAAGCCTCGCCGGCGCCGCGATCGACCTGGCGCGAACGACGGTGCGGCGAGCCGAGCGGCGTGCCGTGGCGCTGGCAGCGCAAGGTGGTCTCCCCGACTCGCAGGTGGTGCCCTATCTGAATCGGCTGGCCGACCTCCTCTTCGTCGCCGCCCGCGCGGCCGATGGGGGCTTCCGCCCCGTGCGAACCCGCGAGTAGAATCGGCCTCCAGCCCACCACCCGCCTCCCGGCGGGCTGCACCGCGGCAGACCGGCTCTCGCGTGGCGCACTGACAAGGAGACCCACACGATGGCCTACGCCGTGACCAACCCCGCCACCGGCGAGACGGTCAAGACCTACGACACCATCACCGACGCCGAGCTCGAGGCCGCGATCGCCGCAGCCGACGAGGCGCACCGCACCTGGTCGAAGTCGACCACGGTCGAGCAGCGCGCGGCCCTCATCCGCCGCGTCGGCCGAGCTGCACACCGAGCGCCGCCAGGAGCTGGCGCAGCTCATCGTGCGCGAGATGGGCAAGCCGATCGCGCAGGCGCTCGGCGAGGTCGACTTCGCCGCGGCGATCTACGAGTACTACGCCGACCACTCGCCGGACTTCCTGAAGGACGAGCCGATCCAGCTCCTCGCGGGCGACGGCTCGGCGGTCATCCGCCGCTCGTCGCTCGGGGTGCTGCTCGGCGTCATGCCGTGGAACTTCCCGTACTACCAGGTCGCCCGCTTCGCCGGCCCGAACCTCATCATCGGCAACACGATCCTGCTCAAGCACGCCGAGCAGTGCCCCGAGTCCGCCGCCGCGATGCAGCAGATCTTCCTCGACGCGGGCTTCCCGGCCGGCGCCTACGTGAACATCTACGCCTCGCACGACCAGATCGAGCAGGTCATCGCGGACCCGCGCGTGCAGGGCGTCTCGCTCACCGGCTCCGAGCGCGCCGGCGCCGCGGTCGCCGAGATCGCCGGCCGCCACCTGAAGAAGGTCGTGCTCGAGCTCGGCGGCTCGGACCCCTTCATCCTGCTCTCGACCGACGACCTCGACGCCACCGTGCAGAACGCGGTCGACGCCCGCCTCGACAACAGCGGCCAGTCGTGCAACGCGGCCAAGCGCTTCATCGTCGCCGACGAGCTGTACGAGCCCTTCCTCGAGAAGTTCACCGCGAAGATCGCCGAGATCGAGGCGACCGACCCGATGTCGGCCGACTCGGCGCTCGGCCCGCTCTCCTCGCTGAAGGCCGCCGAAGGCGTCGACGAGCAGGTCAAGCGCGCGATCGAGCACGGCGCGACGCTCGTGCACGGCGGCACCCGCGACGGCGCGTTCTTCCAGACGACCGTGCTGACGGATGTCACTCCCGAGAACCCCGCCTCCAAGGAGGAGTTCTTCGGCCCGGTCGCGCAGGTGTACCGCGCGAAGGACGAGGCCGATGCCGTGCGCATCGCGAACGACACCCCGTTCGGCCTGGGCTCGTACGTCTACACCACCGACCAGGAGCAGGCGCTCCGCGTCGCCGACGGCATCGAGGCCGGCATGGTGTTCGTGAACGTCGTGCTCGCCGATGGCGCCGAGCTGCCGTTCGGCGGCATCAAGCGCTCGGGCTCGGGCCGCGAGCTCGGCCGCTTCGGCGCCGACGAGTTCGTGAACAAGAAGATGATCCGCATCGGGGCGTGAAGTACGGGTTCATCGTCACAGGTGGAGAAGCGCGGGAGCAGGTCGAGCTGGCCCGCGCGGCGGAGGCGGCCGGCTGGGACGGGGTCTTCACGTGGGACGGCGTCCACGTGTCGGACGACATCGAGACCTACGATCCGTGGGCGCTGATGGGCGCCATGGCCATGGCCACGGAACGCGTTCGCCTTGGCGCGATGCTCACCCCGCCGTCGCGGCGACGGCCCTGGAACCTGGCGCGGCAAACGACGACCGTCGATCGGCTGTCGGGTGGGCGGCTGATCCTGCCGGTCGGCCTGGGCGCGGCGGACGATCGCGGGGTCGTGGGACTCGGCGAGGAGGCTGACCGCAAGACACGGGCCGAGCGGATGGACGAGGCGCTGGAGATCCTGATCGGGCTGTGGAGCGGCCAGCCGTTCGGGTACCAGGGCAAGCATTACCAGTTCGAGCCGATGGCGTTTCGTCCAACTCCGGTCCAGCGACCACGGATTCCCATCTGGGTGGTCGGGGCGTGGCCGAGCGAGAGGTCGATGAGCCGCGTCCTGCGCTACGACGGCCTCCTGCCGTACTGGCTGCCGCAGCGTGGGGCCGAGGGCCTGGCGCGGCCGCAGGAACCGGAGCAGCTCGCAGGGATGCGCGACTGGATCGGGGCGAGACGCAGCCTGGAGGGCTTCGACATCATCATGGAGGGCACGACCTCGGCCGATGACGCCGTGGCCGCGGCGGCCGAGGTGAAGCGGTGGGCCGATGCCGGCGCCACGTGGTGGATCGAATCGGACTGGTCGAATTGGGAGGTCGAGGTGATGCGCCGCCGGATCGAGGCCGGACCGCCTCGCGTGGGGGCCCCGGTTACCATCGGCGCCGATGGCTGACTCGACGGCCCCGGGAGTTCACAGCTCGATCGTCATCAATCGGCCGATTCGAGGACGTCTTTGCCGCCCTGACCAACGTCGAGAACACCGAGAAGTGGTTTCCCGGCAACGTGAAGGAGTGGTGGACGTCGCCAGCGCCGCACGGCGTGGGGTCGACGCGTCGAGCCCGCGTGAAGATGGGCCTGATGACCACCGAGAACGACGCCGTGACCACGGTCTACGAGCCGCCCCATCGGGCTGGGCTGAAGGGGACCTCGAAGAACGCCCCGTTCGAGGCGATGCTCACCTTCGAGGCCGTAGAGGGCGGGACGCGCGTGGACTCGCAGATCGACTTCTTCATGACCGGTGCCGTGAAGCTGATCGGCGGCATGTTCATCCGCTGGTACGGCAAGAGCTGGGATCAGGGCCTCGTCAACCTGAAGCGGATGATGGAGTCGGGGGAACTCTAGGCGCCAACTCGACGCTAGTGGTTGTCCCAGCGATCGCGTAGATTGCCGACATGCGGGGGCGTGAGCTGGTCGCAATGGTGGGGCTGGTGGTGGCCACCTGCTCCTGCGCAGTGACACCGCAGCCCACTCGCACTCCCTATCCAACCTGGCCGGTTGCGCCTGAGCGGCTCGCGACGGCTTTGGATGCGGCACCCGATGCCCGCCTGACCTGCGGCTTTCCAGACCACACCTTCCCTGTCTCGTCCCTGGATGCGCCGACCGGCGCCGAGCAGGCATCCGGCCCGCTGGCTGACGCGCTGCGGGCAGCGATCAAGCTCTTCGGTTTTCCCGCGGATCAGGTTGGCAGCCTGACCTGGCTCATGGCCGAGCAGGATGACAGCGGGGCGCTGTTCGTGGCACACGGCGGTTCGGAACCCGAGTGGTGGTACGCGCTCGTCGAAGCCGATGGCGCCGGCTGGAAGCCGGCCGGCATGGGCGGCTGCAACCTGAACGTGCAGCTCACCCCCGAGTTCGGTCCGGCGCAATGGGCCGTCGATCCGGCCTATCCCGTCCCCGATCCATCGACAACGGAGCTGCACGTGCTCGTCTGGGAGCTCGCCTGCTCTGGCGCCAGCCCCACCACTGGGCGCATGTCGGCACCCGTCGTCGAATACAGCGCAGATGCCGTCACCATCACCATCGGGGTCCGTCCGCTCGAAGGCATCCAGACCTGCCCGCTGGGGCGCGGCACGCCTGCCATCGTCACCCTGCCGCGGCCACTCGGCAACCGCACGCTTCTCGATGGGTACCGCTACCCGCCTGTCCGACCGCTATCACCCTTCCAGTGATTGCCCACCGGTTGTCACCAGGAAGGCCGCATCACCTTGCCTGCCGCGGTCTGGCGACCGCCGCCACGAGGACCGCGAGGCCAGCCACCAGCACGCCAATGCTGACCGCGAACCAGGGGTGGCCTTCCGGGTAGATGACCGCGGGGTCACTCAGGTCGTTGAGGATCGCGAGGCCGGTTAACAGCGTCCAGGTGGCTCCGATCCCTGAGAGCAGCAGCCCGATGTCGGCGATGCGCCCCGTCCGCGCCGCCTGAATCGCAAGCATGCCGACCACCGCCGCGAGAAGTGGCAAGACTGGGAAGAAGGCGAGAGCTAGGAACCCGGCCAAGGCGCCGCCCAGCAGGTGAGCGACGTGTACGAGCGGGCGCTCGGGGGCCGAGATGAGGCCCCGGTTCGAAGCGATCGCAAGTGCTACCACGATGCCCATGGCACCCGCGACCGCCAACGCGATGGCCCACGACGGCGAGATGTACATGGCCTGTCAGCCAGTCATCGGGCCAGCGTGACGGGGACGGGGAGGCCGTTCCTCACCTCGAGCACGGCGCGATCTCCGAGCGGTGCGGCGAGCTGGACGGTTGCGGTGCGGCCTGCCCCAACCAGAAGGCAGGTTGCCGGAGCGGCGTTGCGGTGCTCGATGACGATGACGACCACTGCCGTCTGGGACTCGACCACTTCGGCGGTGTAGTCGGCGCCGCACGGTTCCGAGCCCGGGTACCGCGAGCCGAGGAAGGAGACGATCAGCCGCCTCCCACCCACCGTCCCGGATGCGGAGTCGATCGACAGCCCCACGGGCGGATCGTTCGGATCCCACGCCGGCGGTGACACGGTGACGCTCGCGCCAGCGGCAATGGCGACGCGCGTCACCCGAACGGCGGTTCCCCGCAGGCTGAACTCCCAGGCTGGGACGGTCGCGAGGCCGCGGCTGGTCTGGATTCGGGTCGTCGTCAGGGTCGCATCCGTGACCTGCAACGCGTCGCAGTCCGGGCACGGTTGAACTCCAGCGGCCTGCAGGTCCTTCAGCGCCTGTGCGGCCGAGATGGTCGGCAGGGTCTGGACCGTGCCGTCCTGCCAACGCACTTCGGCAGCGGCGGGCGCGTCGTCGGAGAGTCCGACGCCGTCCTCGACCTTGCCGGCCATGAGCGCAATCTTGTTGTTGTTCCCGATCGGCTCTTCCCAATCGCCGACCTGGCTGGTCGCTTCGCCGACGAGCACGAATCGCTGCTGCCCGCCGGCGGCGGCGACCGCATCGGCCCAGCGCGTCAGGTCATCGCGTGCCTCCTGGCGCTGGCGGTCCAGTTGCTGGCCCGATGTGGTGGTGACACCTGCGGGAGCGCTCGGGTAGCTGTGGGCGGCCTCGCACGCAGCGAGCACCGCGACCAGGATTGTCGTGGCAACCAAGGAGCTGGATCGCCATGAACGCGCGCGCAAGTGTCGGCTCGGCACGATCAGGCCTCCTCGAGGCAATTCCGCTGTGCCAGATTGTGCGCGCCCGCACGCCGCACGGCTAGGGCGCGCTCCGGAATCAGACCGCTGCGGGCAGGCTGAAACGAATCGTTGTGCCGCCGACCTCAGAAGTCGCCTTCATCGTCCCGCCGTGTGCCTCCACGAGACTCCTGGCGATCGGGAGGCCGAGGCCGCTTCCCGGAGAGTGGGGGGAGCGGTAGAAGCGGTCGAAGATCCGATCGAGCTGTTCCGGGGGGATGCCGCTGCCGGTGTCATGCACGGTGACCTCGACAGCGTCGCCGGCGAGGGCAGCTGACACCTCGACCCTGCCGTCGCGCGGGGTGTGACGCAGCGCGTTGGCCAGCAGGTTCGAGACGACCTCGCGGATGCGAGCCGGGTCGATCTCGAGGGTCGGGAGGTCGCCGGCCGCGGTGACGGTCAGGGCGACGCCGGCCTCATCGGCCTGGCTGCGGTAGCCCGCCGCGACCTCATTGAGCAACGCTCCGAGGTCGGTGGGCTCGCGATGGAGGGTGAGGCTGCCGGCCTCGGCCAGGGTCAGGGTGCGCAGGTCCTCGATCAGTCGCTCCATCAGGCGCGTCTCCTCGAGGATCGGCTGGAGATGGGCGGCATCGGCCGGGTAGACGCCGTCGAGCAGGGCCTCGAGGTTGCCCTGGATCACGGTGAGCGGCGTGCGCAGCTCGTGGGAGACATCGGCCAGGGCGGATCGGCGCTGCTGCTCGACCTCCTCCAGCCGGGCGCTCATCTCGTTGAAGGCGCGGGCGAGCATGCGGACCTCCCGCGGGCCGCGCTCGGGGACCCGCGTGCTGAAGTCGCCCGCTTCGACCCGGCCCGAGGCTTCGATCATGTCACCCACCGGCGCCGCGGCACGGCGCAGCGACCGGCCGACGTTGAGCAGGACGAACAGGACGAGGAGGCCGATGAGGATCCCGATCGCCGGCGATCCCGGCGGCACCGAGCGCGCTGCCGATCAGCCAGGCGAACAGCGCGATGACCGTCACCAGCATCGCCACCATGAGCATGAAGAAGCAGCCGATGCGCCACATGAAATGGCCGCGCATGCGGCGCCACGATTCCGGGTCGGTCCGGGCGTCCGGCGGCCAGGCCTCGCCCTCCGGCCACCACGGCGGCTTGTGACGCCGGTAGCGCCAACGATCGTTACGCATCGGCCAGCCGGTAGCCGACGCCGTAGACGGTGAGCAGGTAGCGGGGCGTGCCCGGGTCGGGCTCGATCTTGCGGCGAATGTTCTTGACGTGCGCGTCGATCGCCCGCTCGTACGACTCGAAGGCGACGCCGTGGATCGCGTCGAGCAGCTGGGAACGGGTGAAGACGCGGCCCGGCTGGCGGGCGAGGGTGGTGAGCAGCTGGAACTCGGTCGCGGTCAGTTGCACCGGCCGGCCTGCGACCTCGGTGCGGAGGCGCGGCACGTCCAGGGTCAGGTCGCCGGCGCGCAGCACCTCGGAGTCCGGCGCTCCCTGGCGACGCAGCACGGCGCGCACCCGCGCCTCGAGCTCGCGCGGGCTGAACGGCTTCGTGACGTAGTCATCGGCCCCCAGCTCGAGGCCGACCACCTTGTCGGTCTCCTCGTGGCGGGCAGTGAGCATGATGATCGGCACGCCCGAGTCGCGGCGCAGACGCCGCGTGACCTCGAGCCCGTCGAGCTGCGGCAGGCCCAGGTCGAGGACGATCAGGTCGGGACGCTCGGGGTGTGCCCGCATCAGCGCCTCGTTGCCGTCGCGCGCCGTGGAGACCGCGAAGCCCGCCCGCTCCAGGTAGTCGCGGACGAGCTGGACGATCTTGGGCTCGTCGTCGACGACGAGGATGCGTGCCACGTTCGGCATGGTAGTCGGACGGGCGGCGCCGGCCGCCCGTCCGTATCGGCCTTTGAAAAGGTCAGGCCTTGTCCGGCGTCGCAGCATCCGGCGCCTTGCCGTGCTGCTCGTCGTGCCAGCTGCCCATGTAGTCGTGCCAGCCGCTGTGGCGGCCCCATCTGCCGTAACCGCCCGGGCCGCGATGACCGCCCATTCGGCCCATGCCGAAGGCTGCGCGGATCAGCGCGAAGAAGATGAACAGGAAGAACAGCCCGATCAGGAACCCGCCGAACCCGAATCCGACGCCCCACGGCTGCCCGAGGTAGCCGCTGGAGGTGAAGCCGGCCGGAATCGCCGCGCCGGAAGCGATCGCGTGGCCGATGTCCGAGTTGATGCCCGCCGTCACGCCGGCGTTGTAGATGTTGACGCCGACCACTGCCAGCAGCCCCACCAGGAGCAGGAAGGCGACGAATCTGAAGAAGCCTACATGGGAACGACTCTCCTCGTTGTGGATCCTCACTGGATCCGATGAGGCAAGCGTCGCGGCCCGATGTGCGCGAATTGTGAACGCGGCGTGGAGGACTGTGGTGCCCTAGTCCATCGGGTCGAGGACGAAGACCGGGATCTGGCGGGTGGTCTTCTCCTGGTAGCTCGCGTAGTCGGGCCACGTTTCGACGGCGCGCTCCCACCAGAGGGCCTTCTCGTCGCCGGTCACCTCGCGCGCCAGGTAGTCGCGCTTCGTGGCGCGATCCTGGAGCTCGACGTGGGGGTGCTCGGCGAGGTTGTGGTACCAGGCCGGGTTCATGGGGGCGCCGCCGAGGGATGCAACCACCGCGTAGGTGCCCTCGTGCTCGACGCGCATCAGCGCCGTCTTGCGCAGCTTCCCGGTCTTCGCGCCGAGCGACGTGAGCACGATCACCGGGCGGCCGCGAAGCTCGCCGCCGTCCTTGCCGTTCGTCGCCTCGTACAGCTCGACGTTCTTGCGCGACCAGGAAGAGGTGCCAGGCTCGTAGTCACCGGTAAGTGGCATGACGCGAACCGTACAGGAATCGACGGCTATCATCCGAGCCGATGGCTGACGCGAAGACGAAGCCCGTGCCCGCACGCGCCAGGCGGCCCAGGAACGGCGCGGTGGCGGCGGCTGCTCCGCCAGTGTCCGAGCTCGAGCCGCAGCTCGCCCGAGGCCGCACCCCGCCGCTTCCCGAGAAGGAGCAGCACGAGCTGCTGCACACCGGCGTGGCCCTCTTCAACGGGCTGCGCTACTGGCACGCGCACGAGGCCTGGGAGACGCTATGGCGGGCCGCCTCTGACGAGGACCGTGATTTCTACCAGGGGCTGATCCAGGTCGCCGCCGGACTGCTCCACCTCCAGCGCCGCAACGCGCGCGGCGCGCGCAACAAGCTCGCCGAGGGGCTGGAGAAGCTGGCGAAGTACGAGCCGGCGCATCGCGGCCTGGTCGTGAGCGAGCTGGTGGCGAAGGGTCAGCTCATCCTGAACGACCTGAACCAGGGCCTCGTCCCGTACCTGATCCCGCCGGTGATCCGCTTCGTCGAGATGGACCGCGGCTCGGACTTCGACCGATGACCGATGGCGACCGGGTCGAGCACGATTCCATGGGCGAGGTCCACGTCCCGGCCGGCGCGCGGTGGGGAGCCACCACTCAGCGCGCCATCGAGAACTTCCCGATCAGCGGGCAGCGCATCGATCCGGAGCTGATCCACGCCCTGGGCCGGATCAAGGCCGCGGCGGCGAGCGCCAACGCCGCGCTGGGCGTGCTGGATGCCGAGACCGCCGCCGCCATCCGGACCGCCGCGCTCGAGGTGGCCGACGGTGGCTGGGACGACCACTTCCCGATCGACGTCTACCAGACCGGGTCCGGCACCTCGTCGAACATGAACGCCAACGAGGTGATCGCCAACGTTGCCGGGGAGCGCCTGGGCCGGCCGGTTCATCCGAACGACAAGGTCAACGCCAGCCAGTCGAGCAACGACGTCTTCCCGTCGGCGATCCACCTGGCGGCGACCGATGGCGTCGTCAATGACGCTCATCCCCGCCCTGCGCCGACTGGCGGTGGCGCTCGAGGGCAAGGCGGGCGAGTTCGCCGGCGTCGTGAAGTCCGGCCGCACGCACCTGATGGATGCAACGCCGGTGACCCTGGGGCAGGAGTTCTCCGGCTACGCAGCGCAGGTCCGCTACGGAATCGAGCGGCTCGAGTCGACCCTCCCGAGGGTCGCCGAGCTTGCCCTGGGCGGCACCGCGGTCGGCACCGGGATCAACGCCCCGGCTGGCTTCGCGGCGGCGGTCATCGCGGAGCTGGCATCCTCCACCGAGCTGCCGCTCACCGAGGCGCGCAACCACTTCGAGGCGCAGGGCGCCCGCGACGCGCTGGTCGAGCTGAGCGGGCAGCTGCGGATCGATCGCCATCGGCCTCTACAAGATCGCGACGGACATCCGCTGGATGGGCTCCGGGCCGCGCGCCGGCCTGGCGGAGATCCACCTGCCCGATCTCCAGCCGGGCTCGTCGATCATGCCCGGCAAGGTGAACCCGGTGATCCCCGAGGCGCTCTCCATGGTCTGCGCCCAGGTGATCGGCAACGACGCGTCGATCGCCTTCGGCGGCGCGGCCGGCAACTTCGAGCTGAACATCATGCTGCCGATGCTGGCGCGCAACCTGCTGGAGTCGATCCGGCTGCTGTCATCCGCATCGGTCCTGTTTGCAGACCGATGCGTCAGCGGCATCGCCGCTGACGAGGCACGCGCCCGTGAGTTCGCCGAGGGCGTCGCCCTCGATCGCGACGGCCCTGAACTCGATCCTCGGCTACGAGGAGGTGGCGAGCATCGCCAAGCAGGCGCTCGCCGAGCGCAAGACGATCCGCCAGGTCGTGATCGAGCGCGGCCACGTCGAGTCGGGCAAGGTCAGCCTCGCCGACCTCGACCGTCTCCTCGACGTCATGGGGATGACTCGCCCGCCCGCATGAAGAAGCCTGGCAGTGGATCGCCACCGCCAGGCTCAGATTGCGTACCCGCCGGCTGACTACCGCCGGCTGAGCATGCCTCGCGAACCGGTCGCCAGGTGCACCACGAAGATGACCGCGATCGCGCCCAGCGTGGCGATCAGGATGCTCCCGATATTGATGCCGGTAACGTCGCCGATCTTGAGCAGGTTCGAGGCGACGTAGCCGCCCACCAGCCCGCCCACGATGCCGAGCACGATCATCATCAGCAGCCCCTCGCGGGCCTGCATGACCTGACTTGCCAACCATCCGGCGATTGCGCCGACGACGATCCAGGAGAGGAGTCCCATTCCCATTTGGTTCGTACCTTTCGTTCCCGCGTCGGCGACTTGCGTCCGGCGCGATCTGCGGGCCAGTCCCGGCCCATCTGGGGACCGCTAGGCGGTCAACTCACGCCGTAGGCCGGCTCACGACTGAAGATGCCAGTGCCCCAGATCACGATCAGCTCCAGGACCGACCAGCCGACGAGCGCCAGGATGGCCGCCATGTCCAGCGTGGAGCCGCCCGCAGTGAGGCCGTTGGTGTGGAGGATCCCGTTGAACGGCGCCACGAAGAGCTGGCTCACGTTCAGGATCGCCGCGACGATGCCGTTCGCCTCCCGGGCATCGAGGATCAAGAGGATGATCCTTGCCCCGATGACGATCTGGATCAGCCCGAAGAGGAGCACGGTGACCCGCCGGGTAAGTTCCGAGCCTCCCGGACGACTCCTCGTGGTGTGGCGACTCTCGGTCTGGACTGTCCGCTGGGTTGTGGCAGGTTCCGCGGCTGCCTGGTTCGCGTGCACCTCGGTCACAGGCGCTTCGTTCACCGGTGTCTCGGTCACGGGAGACTCGGTGACGACCGTTTGGTCGACCTGGTCGATGGACATGGGTTCCTCCGTACGCTGTCGGCATCCGGAGGAGCGGTGGAGCAGGACCACCGCCGGGTTACGCACCGGCCAATGCTGTTGCCGGCAGTAGAGCACCGTGTGGTAGTATTGTCAACTGTAGATTCTGATACCAACTGTAGTGTGGAAACCATGGCACCATCGATCGGATCCGTGCTCAGGCAGGCCCGCGAGGTGCGCGAGCTTTCCGCGGTTGACGCGGCGCGAGCCGCGGGCATCTCCGCGGCCTATCTCAGCAAGCTCGAGAACGACGCGGTCAAGAAGCCATCGCCGCCGATTCTTCTCCAGCTCAGTGCGGCCCTGGGCGTGCCGTACGCCGACCTCATGCAGCTCAGCGGCTATCACGTACCGGGCGCGTCCAAGACCAGCCCGGTCACGACGGTCGCCGCTGCGCTCTTCTCGGACATCACCGAGGAGGAGCAGGAAGAGCTCCTCGACTACCTCGCCTGGTACCGGACCGAAAGCGATCGGGGAGGGGCGTGTATCGCGGCAGCCGAAGGCCCGGCGAAGGTCCCGGCGACCTAGTGGGCGATCTCCCAGATGTTGGCGGCGGGATCCCTGAAGCTTGCCGTTCGCGGTCCCCACGGCCGATCCATCGGGCCATTCAGGAGTTCCACCCCGAGGCCGCGTAGCTTCTCGCACATCGCATCAACGTCGTCGACCTCAAGGGTGAACTGGAACCGCGCTCCAGCCTCGCGGCTAGCCACCACCGCAGGGTCAATGAGTTCCGGTGCCTGATCGACCTTCAGCAGGTTGACGAGCGTCTCCCCAAACTTGAACACGGCAGAGTCGTCGTTCTCGAAGAAGACCGGCAGGCCAAATACGTCCAGGTAGAACTGCCTCGCCGCCATCAGGTCCTCGACGAAGAGCGTGATGGCCGCAATGCCCGTTGGCCAGGAGTTCACGTCGCACCTCATTCGCGAGTCCGTTCGCCAGATGATCGCCGATCGTGCGCGACGACCGGCCGGCCTACAATCGAGTCCCACACGACTTCGAGCATCGGCATTGTGCCGTCCCATGAGGAGCCTCTCACCGTGACCATCGCCACCACGAGCTACAAGAACCTGATCGGCGGCCGATGGGTCGCCGCGGCATCGGGCAAGACCTTCGACAGCGTCAGCCCGGCGAACCACGAGGAGGTGATCGGCACCTTCCCGGCGAGCGGCACAGCCGACGTGGACGCTGCGGTGGCGGCGGCCAAGGCCGCCTTCCCGGCCTGGTCACTCATGCCGGCGCCGAAGCGCGGCGAGATCCTGTTCAAGGTGGCGCGCATCCTGGCCGAGCACAAGGAAGAGCTGTCGCGGCTCATGACGCGCGAGATGGGCAAGGTGCTCACCGAGGCGCGGGGTGACGTGCAGGAGGCGATCGACGTCGCCTACTACATGGCCGGCGAGGGGCGGCGCCTCTTCGGCCAGACCGTGCCCTCGGAGATGCCCGACAAGTTCGCCATGGCGATTCGCAAGCCGATCGGCGTGGTCGGCATCATCACTCCCTGGAACTTCCCGATCGCGATCCCGGGCTGGAAGCTCTTCCCGGCGCTCATCTGCGGCAACACCGCGGTCATGAAGCCGGCCAGCGACACCCCCGCCTGCATGCTCCGCTTCGTCGAGCTGCTGCTCGAGGGCGGCATCCCCGATGGCGTCGTCAACGTCGTGACCGGCTCGGGCGGCGAGGTAGGCAACGCCATCGTCGAGCATCCCGAGGTCCGGGTCATCAGCTTCACCGGCCACACCGATACCGGCGTCGAGATCTCCCGCCGTGCGGCGGAGACGCTCAAGCGCGTCAGCCTGGAGCTGGGCGGCAAGAACCCGATCGTCGTCTGGGAGGACGCGGACCTGGGCCTCGCCCTCGACAGCGCGGTCTGGTCGGCCTTCGGCACGAGCGGCCAGCGCTGCACCGCGGCCTCGCGGCTGATCGTGCATCGCAACGTCCACGACCAGTTCGTCGAGATGCTCCGCAAGCGCGTCGCGTCGCTCGTCCTGGGCGACGGGCTGGTGGAGGGGACCGATGTCGGGCCGGTGATCAACGACAAGGCGGTCGAGCGGATCGCGGCATACGCGGCGATCGGTCGCAACGAGGCAGAGCTGGTGATCGGCGGCGAGCCGGCGCGCGATGGCGCGCTCGCCAAGGGAAGCTTCTTCCAGCCGACCATCTTCGCCGACGTAAAGCCCGATGCGCGCATCGCCCTCGAGGAGATCTTCGGTCCGGTGACATCGGTCCTCGCCGTCGACTCGTGGGAGGAGACGGTGCGAATCGTGAACTCCGTGAAGTACGGCCTCTCGACCTCGCTCTTCACGCGCGACATCAACCTTGCCTTCCGCTCGATCCGCGACTTCGACTCGGGGCTGGGGTACGTGAACCACGGCACCATTGGCGCCGAGGCGCACCTGCCGTTCGGTGGCACCAAGGCGACCGGCAACGGGCACCGCGAGGTGGGTCAGGCCGCGCTCGACTTCTTCAGCGAGTGGAAGAGCGTCTACATCGACTACTCCGGGAAGCTCCAGCGCGCGCAGATCGACATGAACTTCGTCGACCAGGAGCAGGTCTAGGGACTGCCCATGCGGCTGCCCTGCTTCCCGCTCCGCCTTGTCCTCTTCCCGCACCTGCCGCTGCCGCTCCACATCTTCGAGGAGCGCTATCGGGCGATGACGCGCGACCTCCTGGCCGATGGCTCCCCGTACCGTGGGCGCTTCGTGATCGCGCCGATCACCTCCGGCGACGAGGTGGGAGAGGGCGCGGAGGCGCCCACCACCGGCGCGGTCGGCACCGTGGCGGAGATCCGGAACGCCGAGCAGTTCGCCGACGGGCGCTGGGCGCTCGTCGTGGTGGGCAGCGAACGGGTGCAGCTGGGCGCGGTCGATCGGTCCGGGCCGTATGCGCTGGTCGAGGTCGAGCCGCTGCCGGAGACGCTCGGCGACGCGGCCAGGGCGGGCAGCCTGCTCCCCCAGGTCCAGGCTGCGCTCGATGACTACCTCGAGACCGTGAAACGCTTCGTGGCATCTGCGGCGTCAGTGGGGAAAGCGTCGCCGGAGATCAATGACGTGGCCGCATCGCTGGACGAGGTCCTCAAGCCGATCCACCTGCCCGATGACCCGCTCGCCGCGAGCTACGCGGTGGCGGGCGTGCTCCAGGTCGAGCTGCACCGCAAGCAGCAGCTCCTCGAGCAGCCCGACGGCGCAAGCCGCCTCCAGGCCGAGCTGAACCTGCTCCGCCGCGAGGCCCGCCTGCTGGCCGATGGCGCGATGCCACCGATCGGCCGCGACGAACTCCGTTACAACCCCAACTGACCCATGACGAGGCGCCTGCTCGCCGCGGGGGCCGCGGTCGTCGTCCTGCTGGGCGCATGCAGCGTCACGCCGAGCCCCGACGGCGGCGCCAGCTCCCAGGCATCGCCCACGGCGGCGCCGTCCGGCACGACCGCGCCAAGTGCGACGCTGGCCCCGAGTGCGACCCCGAGCGCGACCCCGACCCCCACCGTTCAGCCAACGGCCACCCAGGCGGCGAGTGGCTGTCGCGCGGGCAACCGCGTCGCCGCCGGGAGCCAGCAGATCATCCCGAAGGTGCCGGGCGCGGGTCATGCCATGGCGCTGACCCTCGACATGGGCGGTCGCCTCGACCCGGGCATCGACATCCTCAACTTCCTGATCGCCAACGGGGTCTGCGCCACGATCTTCCCGACCGGGGCGATGGCCGAGACTCCCGGGGGCAAGCAGGTGCTGGCCGTCATCGCCGCGCACCCGGAGCTGTTCGAGGTCGGCAACCACACCATGCACCACTGCGACCTGGTCAAGGGCGGAGGCGGCTCGCCGACGGCGGCACCGTGCAAGGGGATCACCCCCGACGCCGCCTTCGTTCGCAAGGAGCTGACCGATGCGGCCGCGATCGTGGCGCCGCTCGCCGGCCAGCAGCCGGCTCCCTACTGGCGTCCGCCGTATGGCGTGACGAACCAGTCGGTCCGCGACGCGGCGGCGTCGGTCGGCTACACCAAGACGATCATGTGGGACATCGACACGATCGACTGGAAGCCAATCTCCGATGGCGGCCCGACCGCGGTGCAGATCTCGGCCAAGGTGGTGAGCCGCGCCGTCGACGGCTCGATCGTGCTGATGCACCTCGGCGGCTACGAGACGCTCGATGCCCTGAAGACCATGGTGCCCGCCCTGCGGGAACGTGGCTTCCTCCTGACCAGCATCTCCGACCTGCTGAACTAGCTCGCGTCCCGGCTCGAGCGCGGCCGGGCCGAACGTCACGCGGCCTGCCGCCCAATGGCAGGTGCCCGGGAGGGCCCGCGGTGGGACCCTGTGGGCATGGCAGACAAGAGCAGCCTTGCGAGCAAGCTCGGTGGAACGTGGTTCGGCGGTGGCCTCACCTCGCGAGATCGGGAACGGCTCGTGGCCGGCGCCACGCTGCGCGCGTTTGGCGTCGGCGAGGTCCTGCTGAAGGAGGGAGCCGCCTGCGAGACGTTCGGCGTGCTGGTCACCGGGCTCCTCGGGATGCAGACCCTGGTGCCGGGACGCGGGACGGTGACGCTCATGACCATCGAGCCGGGCGACGTCTATGGCTGGTCCGCGCTGGTGCCGCCGCATCGGTCCACCTCGACGGTGCTCGGCATCGAGCCGGGTGACGTGCTCGTCTTCGACGCGGCCGACCTCCGAAGCCTGATCCGCGACGACGAATCGCTGGCCGCCACGCTCTACCCACGACTCCTGCAGTCGCTCGGCCGGCGCCTCACCGCGACCCGGTTCCAGCTCCTCGACCTGTATGCGAGGGAGCGCGACTACCAGCCTTGGTGACCTCCGCGCCCCCCGGGGCGACCTTCCTGTCGCGAGAGCGATTCGACGCCCTCCTGGACCTGCTCCGGGAGGGCGGTCGTACGGTCATCGGGCCGACGCTGCGCGACGGGGCGATGATGCTCGGCGAGATCGGCACCGCGGCTGACCTCCCCGCCGGCTGGCGCGACGTCCAGGCCCCCGGCACGTACCGACTCTCCGATGGGAACGGCCCGCGCCTCTTCGACGTGGTCAACGGCCCGCAGTCCTGGAAGCAGTTCACCTTCCCGCCTCGCATCCCGGTCGCGACCGCCCGGCGCGAGGGGACCGACTCCTCCTTCGCCCCGGTCGCTCCCGATCCGCCGCGCCTCGCCTTCCTGGGCGTGCGCGCCTGCGAGCTGGCCGCGCTCGGCGTGCAGGACCGCGTGCTGGCGGGCGGCACCTACGTCGACGAGGACTACCGGGCGCGCCGCGAGTCGTCGATCGTGGTCGCGGTCGAGTGCACGCGCGCCGGGGCCAACTGCTTCTGCGCCTCGATGGGGACCGGCCCCGAGGTGCGCTCCGGCCACGACCTGGTCCTGACCGAGGTCGACGACGGCTTCGTGGTCAGCTCCGGCTCGCCGGCCGGCGATCGTCTGCTTGCCCGTCTCCCCGGACCGCGCGCCACGGCCGCCCAGGTCGCGTCCGCCTCGGGCGCGGTCGCCGCCACGCGCGCCGCGATGGGCGACGACGCGGTCGCCGCCGAGGGACTGCGCGATCGGCTCATGGACAAGCTCGACAGCCCGCGCTGGGCCGAGGTCGCCGACCGCTGCCTGGCCTGCGCCAACTGCACCATGGTCTGCCCCACCTGCTTCTGCACCTCGACCGACGTGCACTCCGACCTGGACGGCACGGTCAACGTGGCCGAGCGCGAGTGGGACTCCTGCTTCAACATCGGCTTCGCCAAGGTCGCCGGCGGCAACTTCCGTCCGAACCGGTCCGACCGATACCGCCAGTGGCTCACCCACAAGTTCGCGACCTGGCACGACCAGTTCGGCTCGTCCGGCTGCGTCGGCTGCGGCCGATGCATCACCTGGTGCCCGGTCGGGATCGACGTCCGCGAGGAGCTGGCCGCCATCGCGCCACCGGCGATGCCCGTGGGACACATCCCGCCGCGCCCGGCGGCCGCCACGACCGGCCGCTTCGACGTGGCCACCCTGCGTGAGGTCCACTCCGAGACCGACGATACGAAGACCCTGCGCCTGACCCCTGGCGACGCGGCGCTCCTGGGCGGGCAGCCGGGCCAGTTCGTGATGGTCGAGCAGCCGGGCTTCCCGGCCTTCCCGATCTCGTGCTCGCGCTACGGCGACGAGGACCTGTTCCTCACCGTCCGCGGCGCCGGCCCGGCCACGTCGGCGCTCATCAACACGCCGATCGGCGGCGAGGTCGGGCTGCGCGGGCCGCTCGGCCGGCCGTGGCCGATCGACCGGGCGCTGGGCCGCGACGTGGTGGTCGTGGCCGGCGGGATCGGGCTCGCACCGCTGCGACCGCTCATCGACGCGCTGATCGCGGATCGCGACCGGTTCGGCTCAATCCTCCTCGCCTACGGCGCACGCACACCCGCCGATCAGCTCTTCCGCGACGAGCTGATCTCGTGGACGAAGGCCGGCGTCGAGGTGGTCCAGATCGTCGACCGCTCCGGCCCCGGCTGGACCGGCCGGGTCGGGGTCGTCACCAACCTGCTCGATCAGCGCGACTTCGCGCGGCGGGCATCGGTCGCATTCGTGGTCGGACCCGAGCGGATGATGCAGGCCACGACCCGCGTCCTGCGCGACGGCGGGATCCCCGCCGAGCGCATCTTCGTCTCGCTCGAGCGGCACATGGAGTGTGGCATCGGCCTGTGCGGCCACTGCCAGATGGGCCCCTTCTTCATCTGCAAGGACGGCCCGATCTTCTCGCTCACCGAGCTGGGCGACCTCTTCAGCCGGGAGGGGATCTGATGGTCGACAAGCAGCTCCCACGCGTCGGGGTCGTCAAGATGGCCTCCTGCGATGGCTGCCAGCTGACCCTCCTCGACCTCGAGGACGAGCTGGTCGCGATCGGGCAGCGCTTCGACCTGGTCGAGTTCCCCGAGGCCACTTCGAACCGATCCAGCGGCCCGTACGACGTGCTGCTGGTCGAGGGCTCGATCAGCACTCCTGAGCAGCTCGAGCAGATCGTCGAGCTGCGGGCGCGCAGCAAGCTGCTGGTCACCATCGGCGCCTGCGCAACCGCCGGAGGGATCCAGGCGATGCGCAACTGGTCGAATGAGCCCGAGTGGCGCGCATCGGTCTATCCGCACCCCGAATACGTCGAGTCGCTCGCCACCGCCACCCCGGTGGCGGATCACGTGCAGGTCGACGCCGAGCTGCGCGGCTGCCCCATCGACGGGCGCCAGCTGGTGGAGCTGCTGACCGCCCTGCGCCTCGGCCGCCGGCCACAGCTTCCCGACGAGGCGGTCTGCAACGAGTGCAAGCGAATGGGCCGCGTCTGCGTGCTGGTCGCCTCCGACCTGCCCTGCCTCGGCCCGGTGACGGCGACCGGCTGCGGCGCCCTCTGCCCCGGCTACGACCGCGCCTGCTACGCCTGCTTCGGGCCGAAGGATCAGCCCAACACCGCCAGCCTGGCGGCCTGGATGGGCGCCACCCGCTCAGCGCACGAGGTCGATCGCCTGTTCGCGATGTTCAACGGCTACGCGCCCGCCTTCCGCGACGCCGCCCAGCGGGCCGTGCCGGTCATGCAGCCCGCCCCACGCCCGCGCACCTCGAAGGCGACGACGAAGCGGTCGTCGAAGGGCAAGGCGAGCTGATGGTCACGAAGGTTGCCAACGCCGAGCACCACTTCGAGGTCGGGCAGCTGACCCGGGTCGAGGGCGAGGGATCGCTCGACCTGCGCGTGGCCGCCGACGGCTCGGTGGCGGCCCAGCTGCGAATCTTCGAGGCGCCGCGCTACTTCGAGCGGCTGGTGGTCGGGCGCACCCCGGACGAGGTGCTCGATATCGTCGCGCGCATCTGCGGGATCTGCCCGGTGGCGTACCAGATGTCGGCGGTGCATGCCTTCGAGGACCTCTTCGAGGTGACGATCGACCCGACCGTCCGGACGCTCCGTCGCCTTCTCTACTGCGGCGAGTGGATCGAGAGCCACGCCCTCCACATCTTCCTGCTCCACGCCCCCGACTTCCTCGGCTATCCGAGCGCCCTCGACATGGCGAAGGACCACCTCGAACTGGTGGGTCGCGGGCTCGGGATCAAGAAGCTCGGCAACCGGATCGTATCGATCGTCGGCGGCAGGCCGATCCACCCCGTCAGCGTGCGGGTCGGCGGCTTCTACCGAGCGCCACGGGCGCATGAGCTCGACGAGCTTGCCGCTCCTCTGAAGGCGGCGATCGCCGAGGCGCGCGACACGGTCGCGCTGGTGGCCAGCCTCGACACGCCGCCGTCCGACCGCGAGCCGCGGCTCGTCTCGCTGCGGCACCCGACCGAGTACCCGATGAGCGACGGCCGGATCGTCTCGAGCGACGGGATCGACCTGGCACCGACGGACTGGGGCAACGCCTTCCACGAGGAGCAGGTCCCCTGGTCGCACGCCCTCCAGGCGCACGCCGCCGACGGCGTCCCATACCTGCTCGGCCCGACCGCCCGCGTGACGCTGGCACGCGACCAGCTCCATCCGATCGCGCGCGCCGCGCTCGACGCCACGGGCATCTCCCCGGAGGATCTGCGGCGCAACGTCTTCCGCAGCATCGTGGCGCGCTCGGTCGAGCTGCTCCACGCGCTGGCCGAGGCGGCCGACATCGTCGCGGCCTACGAGCCGCCGGCCAAGCCCTTCACGCCCTGGAAGGCGCGCGCCGGGATCGCCGCCTGGGCCACCGAGGCGCCGCGCGGGCTGCTCTTCCACCGGTACCAGGTCGACGCGGCCGGAACGGTGCGGCAGGCGCAGATCGTGCCGCCGACCAGCCAGAACCAGGCCGCCATCGAGCACGACCTCGCCATCTTCGCGCCGGAGGTGCTGGACCTGCCACACGACGAGGCGACACGCCGGCTCGAGCAGCTGATCCGAAGCTACGACCCCTGCATCTCGTGCGCGACCCACTACCTCGACGTTCGGATCGAGCGAGACCGATGACGCCGTCGATCCGGATCCTCGCCTGCGGCGCGATCGATCGCGGCGACGACGGCGCGGCGCTGCGAGCCCTCCGCGGGCTGACGTCGCGCGCGTCCGAGGGGGCGCAGATCGACGAGGTCGGCTACCTCTCCGCGGAGCTGCTGATCGGCGACGCGCCGGAGCTGCCGCGCCTCGTGCTCGATTGCGTGGCCGGGCTGCCGGGCGGCGAGATCGTCGACCTGCCGCTGGCCGAGCTGCCGGCGCTGGAGGCACGGATGCGGACCACCTCCACCCACGCCCTGGCGCCCGGAGCCGCGGTGGCACTTGCCGCGCTGCTCGGGGCGGTCCATGCGGGTGACCGCTTCCTCGGCATCGGCGGCGAACGATTCGAGGTGGGGGACGACCTCTCGCCGGCGGTCAGCGCGCAGCTGGATGCCCTTGGCGAGCGGATCGCATCACGCATCGCGGAGGCGCGGCGATGTGCCTGACCGCCCCGGCCCGTGTCACCGCGGTGGATCCCGAGGGGGCGACCGTCCTGCTCGGCGGTCGTGAACGCCGCGCATCGACCCTGGTCGTGCCGGAGGTGGCCGTGGGCGACTGGGTGATCGTCGGCGCGGGGACGATCCTCGAACGCATTGATCCGCTGCAGGCGGCGCAGCTCACAGCCGCCGTCAACGAAGCCTTCCGAGAGGACTCATGACCGTGAACGCACGACGAACCGGCATCTACCTGGCCCTTGGCACCGCTCTGATCAGCGGCGTCTCCGTGTTCCTGAACGGGTTCGCGGTGCGTCAATTCTCCGACCCAGCCGCGTACACCACCCTGAAGAACGCGGTCGCCGCGCTCATCCTGGTCGGCGGCTTCCTCGCGGTCGGCGGCGTCCCCCGTGCGCTCGGCGCCCGCCGCTGGATGGGGCTGGCCGCCCTGGGCGTGATCGGTGGGAGCATCCCCTTCCTGCTCTTCTTCACGGGGCTGGCACAGGCGACGGCACCCTCGGCGGCGGTGATCCAGAAGACGCTCTTCATCTGGGTCGCGCTGCTGGCGGCGGTGCTCCTCCGCGAACGGCTCGGAGCCTGGCAGATCGGCGCCCTGGGCGTCCTGCTGGTGGCGACCCTCATGGTCCAGCCGCCGACCGGGCTCGGCTGGGGCAGCGGCGAGTCGCTGATCGCCGTGGCGACCGGCTTCTGGGCGGTGGAGACGATCCTGGCCCGGCGGCTGCTGGCATCGGTCCCGCCGCTCGTGGCGGGCGCCGGCCGGATGGGATTCGGCCTCATCGTGCTGGTCGGCTACCTCGCCTTCACCGGCCGGCTCGGCATCATCGCGCAGCTCAACCCCGTCCAATGGGCGTGGGTGCTCGGCACCGGCGTGCTGCTGGCCGGCTACGTGGCGACCTGGTACGGGGCGCTCAAGCGTGCCCCGGCGGCCACCGTCGCCGCGGTCCTGACACTCGGCGCGCCGATCACAGCGGGCCTGTCGGCGGTCGTGAACGGGGGCGTTCCGGCCGCCGGTCCGCTGTACGGCTACCTGCTCATGCTGCTGGCCGCGGGCGGCCTGGCGATCGCCTCGCTGTGGAGCCGCCGGCAGCCGGCGTCGGTGATCGGCTGATGATCTCCGCGCCGGTCGCCCCGACCGTCGCGCCCCGGATCGCGCCCCCGCCCGGGCCGGTCCTCTTCGGGCGCTACGCGTTCGGGCCGAACCGGTTCGGCTACTGCGGCCCGGACGAGACCGAGGCGCTGCTCGCCCTCGCGGCCTCCGGGACCGATGACGGCGGCCTGCGCGGACTGGCCCGCGGATTCGAGGGCGCCTACCCCTACCTGGAGCTGATCGCCGCCGCCAACGACGTGCCCGATCCCCTCGACCGCCAGGTGGTGGAGGCCTACTGGCTCGGCAACTCGCTCACCGCCGCGGTCCGCCGCCAGCAGCTGCACCGATCGGTCGAGGAGCGCTTCCGGCCGCGCCTGGACCCGTCGGCATGGCGCTGGCTCGAGGCCGCCGTGGCGGTCGGGGCGCGGCCCGTGCACGCATTCCACGTCCTCGACGTCTTTCCGCGCGTCGGGCTCCTGCGGGGAGGGGCGGTCGACAACGTCCTCGCCACGATCGACTCGTGCCGGATCCGCTGGGGACGGGTCGCGGCCGTGATCGGTGACCAGCTCATCGTCTCCGCGGTCTCGCTCGAGCAGGTCGACGGCAAGCTGCGGCTGGCCGAGCCGCGCCTCGAGACGGTGAGCCGCTGGCGCGACGGGATCGGGTTCGTGGACGACGTTCAGCTCGGCGAGATGGTCGCCATTCACTGGAGCTGGGCCTGCGATCGGCTCACCCCGCGCCAGCTGCACAACCTGGTCGCGTGGACGCGGCTGGCGCTCGGGGTCGCGAACCGAGCCTTCTAGGCGAGCATCCGGCGGATCGCGGCCAGCGTCGTGGCCGACGGCTCGGGCAGGCGCGCCACGAGCGACCCGCGACGCATCTGCCAGCCGCAGCCGGCGTCCACGGTCGCCTCGTCGACGCCCGGGTGCAGCCCGGCGAGCTCCATCTCGCCGTCCGCGCCGAAGTGGTAGACGCCGAGCTGGGTGACCACCGCGCTCGGTCCGGCGCCGGCCCAGGCCGGGCGCCCGCCGCTCCCATCGGGCCGGTGGTGCCCGGGCGAGGTGACGAAGTCGATCCGCTCCACGAACGAGCGCAGCGACTGGTTCATCACCACCACCACGCGTCGCGCGTTGAGCGCGATCTCGCACGCTCCGCCGGATCCCGGCAGGCGGACCGACGGATGTGCGTACGGCCCGATGACGGTGGTGTTCAGGTTGCCGTAGCGGTCGATCTGGGCCGCGCCCAGCATCCCGACCTCGATCCGGCCCCCCTGCAGGAAGCCGCCGAACAGGTCGCGCATGCTCATGCTCGCCGCTGAACCGGAGACCAGCGCCGGGTCGCCGATGCTGTCCGGCAGGCGGCTGGGACGCGCCCCGAAGATGCCCGACTCGTAGATCAGCTCGAGCTCCGGGCGCGACGGAGCTGCGCGCCAGGTTGGCGGCGGCGTTGGGGAGGCCGATCCCGACGAAGACCGTCCGCACCCCGGCCAGCTCACCGGCCGCCGCCGCGATCATCAGCTCCTCGGGCGTCGCGTCGCTCACCGGTAGCTCCCGTAGTCGACGCTCCCCGATGGGCGCGGCTCGGGTCGCAGGGCCTCGACCCGCTCGGACCCCAGCCGCTCGACGTAGGCGGCCCGTCCGTCCAGGCCCCGCACCCACTCGTCGAGCCACGCGTCGAGGCGCCCGGGGTCGCGGCTGATCGCGTCCCAGTCGCGGTAGAAGGCGTTGTCGCGGTCGTAGTAGCCCTGCACGAAAGACGGGTGTGCGCCGAGCGGCTCGACGCAGACGGCATCCACCACCGTGCCGGGCAGCAGCGTCCGGTCCGGGTCGTCTCGGACGACCGAGGTGTCGACCAGCTCCTCCACCACCACGATCACGCGGCGCGCGGCCAGCGCGGCCTCGCGCTCAACGCCGACGATCCCCCAGACCTGCACGTTCCCATCGGGGTCGGCCCGCTGGGCGTGGATGATCGTCACGTCCGGGTTGAGCGCCGGGACGACGTCCACCTCCTCCCCGTCGTAGGGCGAGGCGACGCGCCGGATCCGCGGGTTGGCGGCCGCCATGTCGCTGCCGGCATAGGAGCGCAGCGGGAAGAAGGGGATGCGGCTGGCGCCGGCGGTATAGCGGGCCACCATGCCATGGTGGCTGTACTCCTCGATCTCCAGCTCCCCGGCCTCGATCGCGCGGCGGATGGCGTGCAGCGAACCGACCCCGGGGTTGCCAAGCCACGAGAAGACGAGCTTCGAGGCGCAGCCGGCGGCGACCAGCTGGTCGTAGACGAGGTCGGGGGTGAGGCGCGCCAGCGTCAACCCGCGGCGTCCCTGGCGGATCACCTCGTGCGCCGCCGCGAAGCTGATCAGGTGGGTGAAGCCCTCGATCGCCAGCGTGTCGCCGTCGTGGAGGTGGGTGGCGATCGCCTCGCGCAGGGTGGTGACCTTGGAGGCCATGCCCAGCTCAGCCGCCGATGTCTTCGAGTCCCTCGCGCGGGCGTGCCGCCGCGGCGATCGCCTCGCCGAAGAGCCGGATCGCGGTGTCGACCGCCTCCTCGTCGACGATCAGCGGCGGGCAGAGGCGGATCGTCGCCTCACCGCACTCGAGCACCAGCAGGCCGCGCTCGAAGCACTCCTGCTCGACCGCGTTGGCCGCCTGGTGGCTGGCGAACTCGACCCCGATCATGAGGCCGACGCCCCGGATATCGCGCACGCTCTCATGCTCGGACGCGACCTGCTCGATGCCGGCCCGCAGCCGCGCTCCCATGCGCGCCGCGTTCTCCATCAGCCCGCCCTCGATCAGGTCCATGGTGGCCTTGCCGGCGGCCGCACAGATCGGGTTGCCGGCGAAGGTCGAGCCGTGGGCGCCGGGCGGCCAGGTCATCACCGAGTCGCGCGCGATGAAGGCGCCGAGCGGCATGCCGGAGGCGATCCCCTTCGCGGTGGTGACGATGTCCGGCTCCACGCCTGCGTGCTGGATCGCCCACCAGCGCCCGGTGCGTCCCATCCCCGACTGGACCTCGTCCGCGACGAGCAGGATGCCGTGCTCATCGCAGATCTCCCGCAGCGCGCGCAGGAACGAGGCGGGGGCCGGAAAGTAGCCGCCCTCGCCCTGGATCGGCTCGATCACGATCGCCGCCACGTCATCCGGCGCGATGAGCCGTCCAAGGATGTCGTGGCGCAGCACCCAGAGCTCGTGCGTGCCGTCGCCGCCGCTCCCCTCGCGCCAGGTCCGCTGGCGGGGGAACGGGGCGTGGTAGACCATCGGCAGCAGGGGCCCGAACCCGGCGCGCTGGCGGATCTTGCTGTTGGTGAGCGAGAGCGCGCCCATGGTGCGTCCGTGGAACGCGCCCTCGAAGGCGATCAGCCCGGGCCGATGGGTGTGGTGGCGTGCCAGCTTGATGGCGCCCTCGACCGCCTCGGTCCCCGAGTTGGCGAGGAAGACGCGTGCCCGCTCCTCGAACGGCGCGATGCGGGCCAGGTGCTCCGTCAGCTCCAGGTAGCGCGGCTCGTAGAAGTCGGTCGCGGCGATGTGGATCAGCCGATCGGCCTGGGCCTTGATCGCCTCCACCACATTGGGATGGCGATGCCCGGTAGATACGACGGCGATGCCGGCGGCGAAGTCGAGGAACCGGTTGCCGTCGACATCGGTGATGACGAAGCCGTCGCCGGTGTCCGCCACGAGCGGATAGGCGCGGGTCAGGCTCGGGCTCACCACGGCGTCATCGCGTGCGATGAGCGCCCGCGCACGCGGCCCCGGCAGCTCGGTGACGATATGCGGCGCCGGCCTGCGGGCAGCCGCGGACGAGGGGCTGGTCTCAATGGTCATCGCTACCAAGAACTCCGAGTGGAGCGGCGCGTCCTGCCCGCGCCCCTGGCTAGATGTCCACCTATGGTATCAGCCCCTCGAGATGCCCCTGATCGCTTTCGTTGCTGCGCCGATCAGCGCCGGCCCCGCGTACACCAGACCGGTCCACAGCTGCACCAGGTCGGCGCCGGCGCCGACGAGCGCCGCCGCCTCCTCCGCGGAACCGATCCCGCCCGAGGCGACGATCGCCATGCGCTCGCCGACGAGGGCACGCATCCGACGCACGGCGCCACGGGTGCGGACCAGGAGCGGCGCACCGGAGAGCCCGCCCGCCTCAGCGGTGAGCTCCGCGGGCGAGCGGAGCCGGTCGCGCGCGATCGTCGTGTTGGACAGGATCAGCCCCTGGGTGGGGATCTCGAGCACGGCGGTCAGCACCGCCTCCAGGTCGCCCGCCGTGAGGTCCGGCGCAAGCTTGACGAAGATCGGCCGTGCGAATCCGCCCTGCTGCCCCGCCTCGTTCAAGGCGGTCAGCAGCTCCCGGAGCCGCCCGGGCGCCTGGAGGTCGCGCAGACCCGGCGTGTTCGGCGACGAGACGTTCACCGCCAGGTAGTCGGCGAGCGGGGCGAGCAGCCGCTGCGCCGCGAGGTAGTCGCGCGCCGACTGCTCGGGTGGCGTCGCGGCATTGCGGCCGATGTTCACCCCGACCACGAACCCGGCGGGCAGGCGCGGACGCGCAGCCTCGAGGTTGCGCGCCACCTCCTCCGCCCCGGCGTTGTTGAAGCCCATCCGGTTGATGAGCGCCTCGTCCTCGGGAAGGCGGAAGAGGCGCGGCCGCGGGTTCCCGGGCTGTGGCAGCGGGGTGACCGTCCCGACCTCCGCGAACCCGAGTCCCAGCGCCGCCCAGCCGCGGAGCGCGAGCGCATCCTTGTCAAATCCCGCGCCGAGCCCGATCCGGCTGCGGAAGCGGATCCCCGCCACCTCGACCGCATCCGCACCCAGCGAGGCGTCGCCGGCGAGCGCCGCCAGGTCGAGCCCGATTGCCGTGCGGCCCGCTACCGCGCAGCGCGCCAAGGCTCAGCCCATGGATGCGCTCGGAGTCAATTCGGAAGAGGAGCGGCCGGACGGCGCGATAGGCGGCCAGGCGCCAGGGCATCAGTCGTCGTGGGCGCGGGGGAAGGCCATCTCGACCGGGCGCAGCTCGGGGAGCGGCTCGCCGTCGGTCGCGCCGTCGACGCCGCGCGCGGCCATGAACTCGTGCCAGACCTCGGTCCCGGCCGCCGGCGGGTCATCGAGTTCCTTGAGCGCCACGATCCCCTCGAAGCGGATCATCCCGGTCTCGCCGCGATCGGTCTCGAACTCGTCCTCGTACTCCTCGGCGACCTCGATGGCGCGGCCGAGTGCCGTCTCCTCGTCCACGCCGTCGACGAGCACCACGCGATCCTCGATCATGATCGGCGCACCCTCGACCAGGTAGGCGTAGCGCAGCTGGACGCTGAACCAGCCGCTCGGGTCGACGACCGGCTCGAGGGTGAGCTCCTCGGCCGTCACGCCGGGGGTGGCTCCTGTCCCATCACCGTCTGCGACTGCTCGCGCAGGAACTGCATCACGTAGTACGGGCCGAGGCCGCTCTTGCCCGACGAGCCGGAGCCCTTCCATCCGCCGAAGCTCTGGATCCCGGGCCACGCGCCGGTCGTCGCGCCGGCGCGGCGGTTCACGTAGACGACGCCCGCCTGGATCGTGTCCAGGAAGCGTCCGATCTGCTCGTCGTCGTGGCTGAAGATCCCGGCCGTCAGGCCGTAGGCGGTGTCGTTCGCGAGGCGCAGCGCCTCGTCGAGCGAGTCGACCTCGCCGACCACGATGAATGGCACGAAGAGCTCGTCGCGGAAGAGCCGGTGCGTGGTCGGCAGCCCGCTCACCACGGTCGGGGTCGGGAAGTGGCCGTGCTCGGTCTCGGGACCATGGAGCACCTCGCCTCCTGCCTCGATCGTCCCCCCGTCGCGCGTCGCCTCGGCGACGGCATCGGTGAACTTCTGCAGGGAGCGCGCGTCGATCACCGGCCCCATCCAGTTCTCGCGGCGGGTCGGGTCACCCACCTTGATCTTCTTCGCCTTCTCGGCCAGGAGGTCGAGGAAGGGACGCGCCACGGCGCGCTCGACGTAGACGCGGCTGTTGGCGCTGCACTTCTGCCCGTCGTAGCCGAAGGCGGAGCGCATCACGCCCTCCGCCGCCTCGTCGAGGTCGGCGCTGGCGGTGACGATCGACGGGTTCTTGCCGCCCATCTCGGTGATGATCGGGCGGGGGTAGGCCTTGGTGAAGCCGGTGTAGAGGCGCATCCCGACCTCGTAGCTGCCGGTGAAGACCATCCCGTCGAGTTCGGGGTTCTCCTCCAGCTCGGCGCCGACCGTGTCGCCGCGGCCGGTCACCAGGTTGACGACGCCCGGCGGGATGCCGGCGTCGCGCAGGGCCTCGCAGAACTTGTAGGCCATCAGCGGCGCGTCGGAGGAGGGCTTCATCACGACCGTGTTGCCGGCGATCAGCGCGCCGGCGGCCGGGCCACCGACGAGCGCCATCGGGAAGTTGAATGGGCCGATCACCCCCCACACGCCATGCGGCTTGAGGATCGAGCGGGTGTGCTCGGCCGGGGAGAGCGAGCCCATCGGCTTCACGAAGCCGTTCGCCTGCTCCATCCCGTCGCTGTAGTAGCGCAGCAGGTCGGCCGTCTCCTCGACGTCGCCGAGCGCCTCGAGCCGGTTCTTGCCGACCTCGAAGGCCATCAGCGCGGCGTAGTCGAACTGCCGCTCGCTGATCAGGTCGGCGGCGCGGCGGATCAGCTCCAGGCGCTTCCGCCAGCCGAGGTCACGCCAGGCCGGGAAGGCGGCTCGCGCCGCAGCGATCGCGTCCCGCACGTCCTGCCGCGTCCCGACCGGGAAGCGCGAGACGACGATCGTCGAGTCGATCGGGGAGCGGTCCTCGAACTCGGCCGCGCCGTGTCGCTCCTCGGCGCCGATCAGCATCGGGTAGGAGCGTCCCAGCTGGCCGCGTGCCCGCTCGACAGCCGCGTCGAAGGCCGACTGCAGCTCCTCGTTGTCGGCCGAGAGGGTCGCATAGGTGATTTTCATGCGGGGTGTGGTGGTGGCCATCTCGCCTCATCGGCCTCCGCGAATGCAGGTCGCGCCCGTGCCGGAAACGCGGGCGATCACCGTGGGTCTGCGGCCATTATGGCACCCGGCGAAGTGAGCGGACATGCCAAAGGCCAGGCTCCGGGGGGAGAAGAGCCTGGCCTTCGACGGCGGGAATCATAGAGGCCGCACCAGGTGCCCGCAAGGTCCTTTTGTCACCGCTTGGCGAGGTGGTAGAGGCCCAGCTTCAGGGTGAGCGACGGAGGGTGGGGAGCCATCAGGAACGCCCGTCCGCGGTCGCCGTACAGGCGTGGCAGGAGCTCCATGGCAGTGGCCGCGTCGGAGATGTCGAGGCGGCTGTGGACCACCTTGATCTTGAAGCCGTGGCGCAGCCACCAGCCGGTCCGGCGTTGCGTCGCCTCGTAGGCATGGTGCACCACCTCCGGCTCCAGGAGGCTGCCGACCTGGTCTCGCCCGTAGTAGCCGATGACGATGAGCCGGCCGCCGGGGCGCAGCACGCGCAGCAGCTCGGCGATGGCGGGGAGCGACGCGTCGTCGGGCTCGATGAGCCCGCAGAGCACCACGTCGACCGCCTCGTCGTGGAGCGGCAGCGCACTCAGCCCGCCCTCCACGATCCGCAGGTTCGGCTGGTGCGCGGCCGCGGCACGCTGCCGTGCCACGTCGAGGAGCGCCGGCTCCGACTCGATCCCGTAGGTTCGCCCGGTGTGCCGGGCGAGGAGCATCGGGTAGTGGCCGATTCCCGTCCCGACGTCGGCGATCCGCTTGCCGGCGAGGGGGACGATCCGCTCGAGGGCGGCGAGCACCTTGCGCTCGGGGTCGATCACCTCGCCCAGCCGGGCGTGGAGGAGCGGGTCCGGATCGGTCCAGGCGGGCAGGATGGCGTGCATCACGGGACGGTCACCTTGGTCCAGGCCGGAATCCCGTCGCTGAGCAGGATCGCCCCGCCGTTGAGGAACTGGAAATCGAAGGTGAGCGGGCCCGGCGCGACCCGCGTGGCCAGGACCGGGATCGTCAGCGTCCCGCCCGGCAGGAGGGGGCCCCAGCCGAGCGAGGTCGTGCCCGCCGGCTCGCCATTCTCCCCCGGTCCATCGACCCACTTCGTCCAGTCCTGGACCAGCGGGTCGCCGCCTTCGCGGATCCGCTGCTGCGACGGCGCGAAGGGCGCGAGGAAGATCGTCTGCTTGACCGCCGTCGGCCAGCGCAGGACGAGCTCCTGGACGAGGGTCTGGGTCAGGTTCGTGACCACCACCTCCAGCTGCCCGGAGGCGCCCGCTTCGATCCTCACGTTGATCTTGTAGCTGATCGCGGTCGGGTCGCTGGCCAGCGGCGCCGGCAGCTTCAGCCCGGGCTCCTCGGTCGGAGTCGGCTGCGCCGTGGCGGTGGGCGCCAGGGAAGGCCGGACGCTCGGCGCCGTCGACGGGCTCGGCGACGGGAAGAGGCCGCATCCGGCGGTCAGCAGGAACGCGAGCAGGGCGATCGGGAGACCGCGCCAGGCCACGCCAACAGACGAATGGGTCCCCCGCACCCCGCCGTGCCCCCTCACAGATGCTCGAGCGCCGTCCAGATCCCCTTCGCCCCGGTCCTGTCCTCGGAGGGCCTCGCGTAGGGCACCTCCCGTAGCGGTGGGAGGCCGGCGAGCAGGTTCACCGGCGGAGATGGCGCAGGCTCGGCGGATGGATCGTTCTCGATCACTTCGAGCCCCTCGGTGGATGGTGCGCGACCAAGGTCGATCTCCCGGTCCGGGGTGCGCTTGCGAGCCATGCCACGTACCTTACCGCTCTCCCGCCCGGCGCGCCTCAGCCGCATTGATCGATGTCGCGCCACTTGTCGACCTTCTGATCGACCGCCTGCGCGCCATCGGTTCCAAACGTGACCGTGATGCTTCGGTTCGGGATCTCGCCGCATCCCGCATCCTTCTCCACGGCGTCCCAGCTTCCCCGGGTGAACTTGTACTGCGGCGCGGCGTTCTCGGTGAATGGCAGCGTGATCGTCCAGGTGAGCGCGTCGACGCGCTTCATCGGCGTCGCGCCCGGATTCCAGTTCTGGAAGTCGCCGGCGATGTACAGGGTGTCGCCCGCTGGCGTGTTCGCAGGCGCATGGACCGTGAAGGTGACCGCCACCTGGCGGGATGCCGCCGCGGCGACCACCTCGTTCGACGGCGGGGAGCGGTTGAAGCTGCTGTCCTGGGCGACCACGACGTAGTAGTAGGTCCCGCCGGAGTGGACCGTCGCGTCGGTGAAGCTCGGCTCCGTGCTGAGGCCGACGGTCTCGTATGGTCCGCCCGCCGCATCGGAGCGGCGCACCTCGTAGCGGAACAGGTCGTCGGCGCTCACCGGCTCCCAGGCCAGCACCACGGCCGCATCGGAGACGACGGCTGCGCGCGCTCCGCCGGGCGCGGCTGGAGGCTGGGTATCGGAGGGCGCCGTGGCGTCGAGGCTGACCGCCTGCGCCGATGCGAACCCGATGCCGTCGCGATCGGCGAGCTGCCAGGTTGCCCCCGCATCGGTGGAGACGCGCAGGGCCACCGCCCAGGTGCCGACCGCCTCGGGCCGCACCGTCCCGCCGAAGCGATCGGCACCGTCGACATCGCTGTCGTACGTCATTGCCGACCAGGTCCAGCCTTCGTCGGGAGTGCTGGTGGCGGGACCGAAGCCGAGCTGGGCGACGATGCCGATCGTGGCCCCCTCCGCCGGGCTGTAGCCGTCGACCTTGACCCGCGCCGCGATCTTGACGCCCGGCTCCACGGCGGAGAGCGGCTGCGAGACCGATTCCGGGCCTTCGAGTCGGGCGTCGGCGACCACCAGCTGGGGAAGCGCGTCGACCTCCTTGGAGCGTGGGCCGGCGTTGCCGGCGGCGTCCTGTGCTACGACGACATAGTGGTAGCGCGTCCCGCTGCGTGCCTTCGTGTCAACGAAGGAGGTCGCGGTGATCATCTGCCCGACCTCCTCATAGCCGCCACCGGTGACGATCGAGCGCCAGACGGTGTAGCCGGCGGCATCCGCGACCGGCTGCCAGGCGAGGGTCACCTTCCCGGCCTCCGCCGCGGCCGTGAGCCCGCTCGGCGCGGCCGGCGGCGCCAGGTCCAGTCCCGCGTCGGTGAGGAGGACCTCGGCGCCGCGCGGATCGAGGGTGACCTTGATCGCCCGGATTCCACGATCGCCGTGCCGCCGCCCAGCTCCCTGGTCAGCTCCGTCCCGTCCGGCAGCCAGCCGCGCACGTCGATCGTGACCTCGCGCTGCTCGTCGGCCAGGTTCAGGACGGTGACCGCCGCCTCGCTGTCGGTCCGGCGCCCGAACGCGAGCACGTGGCGCCGTGTCATCCGCCAGCAGGAACTTCAGGGCGCCGGTCCGCAGCACCTCGTCGATCGCGTCGCAGGTCCCGCGAGCTGCGCGTAGTACGCCCGCAGCGCCCCGTCCTCGGAGCCCCACGGGTAGGGCCGGCGGTCGTCGGGGTCGTCGTGGCCGGTCAGTCCCACCTCGTCCCCGTAGTAGATCGAGGCCATGCCTGGCCAGGTGAGCTGCAGCGCCGCCACCTGCCGCAGCTTGGCTTTCCCCTGCTCGAGCGCTGCAGCAGCCTCCTTGGCCGCGCGGTTGTCGTCGCCGGGCGTCAGGGTCCACAGGATGCGCGCCGTGTCATGGCTGTCGACCAGGTTGAGGAGCGCGTTCCAGGCGGGCGCGGGGTAGTCCTCCTGCACGCTCGTCATCGTCGCGGCGAACGCGCTCGGGGAGAGGCCGGCGATCAGGCCGTCGGGGTCCGCCGTCTCGCCGTTGACCAGGCCAATCACCGCGCGCCGGAAGCGGTAGTTCATCACCCCGTCGGCCTGGTCGCCGAGCAGCCATGGGGACGAGTCGTTCCACTCCTCGCCGAGGACGAGCGCGTTGGGATTCTCGGTCTTGACGGCGTGGCGGAGGCCACGCAGGAAGTCGGTGCCGAGCTCGTTCATGACGTCGAGGCGCCAGCCATCGATGCCGGCCTGCAGCCAGTGCCGCACCACGCCGTCCGGACTGTTGAAGTACGCGAACACGGCGGGATCGTCGGAGAGCACGGCGAGCGTATCGAACCCGAACCAGTCGACGTAGGTCTGGCCGTTGAAGCACTTGGCCGGGGGGCCAGGCTGCAGCGTGTACCAGGTCGCATACGGCGAGTCGGCGGACTCGCAGGCTCCCACTTCGGGGTAGTGGTGCGATCGGTCGAAGAACGGGGAGTCGGAGGAGGTGTGGTTGAAGACCCCGTCGAGGACCACCTTCATGCCCGCAGCGTGCGCAGCGGTCACGAACGCGGTGAAGTCAGCCAGGGTGCCGAGGTCGGGGTCGATCTGGAGGTAGTCGCTGGTGTCGTAGCGATGGTTCGACGGCGCGGCGAAGATCGGGTTGAGGTAGATCACGGTGACCCCCAGGCCGGCCAGGTCGCCGATGTGCTGCGTCAGGCCGGCCAGGTCGCCGCCGAAGAAGTCGCGGCCCAGCGGCTGCTCGGTGCAGGGCGTGGCGGCCGCCTTGTAGGCGCGGCAGTAGCCCTCCGGCAGGTCGGTCCAGGCCTTGGCCAGGATCGGGTTGCCGTAGACATCACCGAACCGATAGCGATCCGCGCCGGTGGTGCCCGGCACGTTGCTTGGCGACGGGTCGTTGGCCGGGTTGCCGTTCGCGAACCGATCCGGGAAGACCTGGTAGACGGTCGCGCCGGCGGCCCACGCCGGCGTCGTGAAATCGGGCTCGTAGGTGTCGATCTGCCAGCTTTGATCGGCTGACTTCTCGAGCGCCTGTCCGGGGCCGCCGTCGAGCGCGGCATCGTCCTCGAGGTAGCTGGTCGCGGTGCCGTCCCGCACGATGAAGCGGTAGTAGAGGACGGTCGGCAGCCGGATCGTCGGGATCTCGACCTGCCAGTAGTCGTAGCCGTGCTTGCCGCTGGTGCTGTCGCGCGCGGCCACCGTCATCGGGATGATGACCTGGCCCTGGGCGCGGGTGTCGTAGATGCGGACCGACGCCTCGGTCAGGTCGCCGGCCGCGGCGCGGAGGCGGAGGGTGACCACCGTCCCGGCTGGCACCGCCCCGTACGGAGTGCGGTACAGGTCGTCGCGGCTGTCGTGCGCGAGGTCGGCGACCGAGATCTGTCCGTCGGCGGCGAGCGGCGGCAGGTCGGGCGCCAGGGCCACCGCGGTCGGTCCGGGGCCGAGGCGCGGCAGCACGATGGCACCCGCGACCACCAGCAGGGTCACGACCACCACGGCCGCCACCATCAGCCGCGGGCGGCGAGCGGCGGGGAGGAGCCTCATGGCCCGACGCGCCAGATGCCGGCCCAGCGGGCAGGGAGGGTGAGGGCGATGCCGCCGTCCGCCGCGCCCCGGAGGTCGGCGGCTCGGAGGTCGCTGGCCAGGATCGGGGAGAGCGAGGCCACCTCCAGCGGCCCCGGCAGGATCACCTCGGCGGCCACCTCGCCGGCGTTGGCCGCCACGACCGACCGGTGTGCGCCGGCGCTCCGCTCGAACGCGACCGCCGATCCGGCGGCGGCGAGGGTGCGATGCCCGTCACCGCGGAGGGGGAGGTCCGCGGCGCGGGCCCGCACCGCGGCGCGCATGAAGCTCAGCAGGTCGTGGTTCCAGCTCGACTCATCGGTCGGGAACGAGCGGCGGCAGTCGGGGTCGGCGCGGCCGGTCATGCCGACCTCGTCGCCGTAGTAGATGCTCGGCGCGCCGGGCATGGCCATCTGCAGCACGGTCGCGATGCGCAGCGAAGCCTCGTCCTCACCGCACAGGGCCAGTGCGCGCGGCGTGTCGTGCGAGTCGATCAGGTTCAGCTGGGCGGCCAGGTGCTCTGCCGGGTAGACGGCGAGGAGCTGCTCGAGGCGGGCGGCAAAGCGGCTCGCGTCGAGGGGCCGCAGCGCGGCCTTCACCCCCGTGTGGCCGGCGGCCACCCCGAGGTCCAGGTGCGTCCCCGCCGCAAAGCCCAGGATGGCGAAGGCGAGCGGGTAGTTCATCACCGCGTCGAAACGGCCCGGGCCGAGCCACTCGGGCGCCACGAACCAGATCTCGGCGACGATGTACGCCTCCGGGTTGATGGCGCGCACGCGCCGTCGGAACTCGGCCCAGAAATCGAGGTCCTCGATCTCGTGGGCCACGTCCAGCCGCCATCCGTCGGCGCCGAAGCGGATCCAGTGCTCGGCCACGGCGAGCAGGTACTCCCGCATCTCAGGATTGCCCACGTTCAGCTTCGGAAGCGCCGGCAGGTTCCACCAGGCCTGGTACCCGAGCGTCTCGATCGACGCCGGTTCCTCCCGATGCGTCTCGCCGTAGTCGGCGGGCAGCTGGCCGGGCAGGAATCGGCCCGGGTAGGCCCGCAGCTGGCGGTCCTCCGTGAGCGCCGACGGATCCAGGTAAAACCAGCCACGGTAGGGCGAATGGCGCCCCGTCTCCAGCACGTGGTGAAACGGCCAGAAGCCACGGCCCGAATGATTGAAGACGCCATCGAGGACGACCCGCATCCCGCGTCGATGCGCCTCGTCGAGCAGCTGGCGCAGCGCCTCGTTGCCCCCGAGCAGCGGGTCGACCGTGTAGTAGTCGTAGGTGTGGAAGCGATGGTTCGAGGCGGAGGCGAAGATCGGGTTCAGGTACAGCGCCGTGACCCCGAGCGACTGGATGTGGTCGAGCCGCTCGATGATGCCCCACAGGTCGCCGCCCTTGAAGCCGTGAGTCGTCGGTGGCGAGTCCCAGGCCTCCATCGGTCCCGGCTCATGCACCCGACCCGAGCGCGCGAAGCGATCCGGAAAGATCTGGTAGAAGACGGCGTCCCGAACCCACCCCGGGGGCGCGCCGTCGGACATGGCCAGCGCTCAGCCCTTGACGCCGCCGAGGGTGACCCCGGAGATGAGCCACTTCGACGAGTAGAGGAAGAGGGCGACCACCGGGATCGAAATCAGGATCGAAGCTGCGGCCAGGTCGCCCCATTGCGTCTGAAACTGCGCCTGGAAGCGCAGGATTCCGAGCGGCCACGTGAAGAGGGGCGTCGTCGAGCCGATCATCACCCGCGCGATCACGAACTCGTTCCAGGCGGCCAGGAAGTTGAACAGGAAGACGATCACCAGCGCCGGCGTGGAGAGCGGGAGGAGGATCCGCCAGAACGCCTCGAGCTGCGAGCAGCCGTCGATCCTGGCCGCCTCTTCCAGCTCGATCGGCACCGTGTCGTAGTAGCCCTTCAGGATCCAGATGCTGAACGGGACCGACGTCACCGAGTAGGCGATCATCAGCCCGCGGTACGTTCCGGTGAGCTGGAGCTGCACGGCCAGGATGAAGATCGGGACCAGCAGCATCGTGGCGGGGATCAGCTGGGTGGCGAGCAGGGCGGTCAGGCCGACCCCGCGGCCCGGGAACTTGTAGCGGGAGAAGGCGTAGGCGCTCGTGGCGGCGAAGATGAGGCCCACGATCGAGGTGCCGATGGTGATGATCAGGCTGTTGAAGATCCACTGCGGCAGGTCCGTCTCCGTCAATACGTGGACGTAGGCCTGGAGCGTCGCCCCGTCCGGGATGAGCTGGAAGTTGCGTTCCAGGAGCCGATCCTCGGGCCGCAGCGAGACGCTGATCACGCGGAGCACCGGGAAGGCCGCGATCAGCGACGCGAGGATGAGGACGCCGTGGATCACGATCCGCTTGCGAACCGAGTCGGTGCGGCCGCCGCCCGTGCTCCCCTTCGGAGGCGGCGGCGCCACGGCCACGGTCGGGACCGGGACGCTGGTCATGCCGCTCATTCGGTGACTCCCTTCAGCGCGCCGCTGCGCCGGATGTAGAAGATGACGAAGATCAGCAGCAGCACGAAGATCACGAAGGCGAATGCCGCCGCAAACCCGTAGCGGTTGTACTGGAAGGCAGCGCGGAAGAGCCCGGTCACCAGCGTGTCACTGGTCTCCAGCTCGTTCTGGTTGATGACGAACGGCACGTTGAAGTTGTTGAAGGTCCAGACCACTCCCAGGATGATGGCCGGGGTCATCACCGGGCGCAGCAGCGGCAGGGTGATGTGGCGGAACGACTGCCGGCTGCTCGCCCCGTCGACCTCGGCTGCCTCGTAGAGGTCCGTCGGGATGCTCTGCAGGCCTCCCAGCAGGATCACCATCATGAAGGGGATCCCGAGCCAGACGTTGACCCCGACCATCGCCACGAAGTTCCAGAACGGGTTCGTCAGCCAGGCCGGGCCGTGGATCCCGACCAGTGCCAGCAGCTGGTTGACCATGCCGAACTCGGAATGGAGCTCGGTGCGCCACACGGCGAGGGCGACGATCTGCGGCACGGCCCACGGCAGGACGATCAGCGCCCGGTAGATGCCCTTGCCCCGCATCGCCCGATGCAGGAGGAGGGCCAGTCCCAGCCCGCCGAGCACGTGGAACGTGACGTTGCTGACGGTCCACAGCACGGTCTGTCCGAGCAGCTGGAGGAAGCCGGTCTCCTGGAGGATCGGCGCGGTGAAGACGCGCTGGAAGTTCTCGAGGCCGATGAACATGTCGCCCGCCGTGCGGCAATGGACCCCGATTCCCATGGTCGGGAAGCCTGGGTTGCAGAAGTTCCGCAGGCTCATGTTCGTGAAGCTGGCGTTCAGCTCCCAGAGGAGCGGATAGACGATCAGGACGATGAGCCCGGCGAAGGCGGGGGCGATCAGCATCAGCGGCACGGCAATCCGCGCCTTCAGCCATCTGACCAGGATTAGGTAAAGGAGGCCCTCGAGCGCAGCGACACCCACGGCGATGAGAACGAGGGTGATGCCGACCTCACGAGCGGCCCCAAGCGTCTGATCGAGGTTCATCGGTCTCCCCTGGACTGCCGGCAAGGGACGAGCGAAGGTGGTGGGGCGGGGCCGTGTCGGTCCCGCCCCACATCATGCGCGCTACTGGAGCGTAGCGATACAGTTCTCTGCAGCGGTCTGCATGGTCTTGGTGATGCCGGCGATGTCGGAGTTGCCTCCGAACATGTCGCGAACACCCGCCGTCATGGCGTCGAAGTTGCAGCGCATCTCGACGTTGATCGGCTGGGGCACGCCCTTGGAGACGGCGTCACCTGCGCCCTGGAGGCCCGGATCGCCAGTGACGATCGGATCAGCCAGGATGGTGGCGTTGGAGGGAAGGCGCTTCAGCGCCTGGACCTGGGCACGCTGCTGATCGGCAGCCAGCGTGTAGTTGATGAAGTCCTCGACCACCGTGAGGGTGTCTCCCGTGACGGAGCTCGGGACCATGTAGTAGGTGCCGCCGATGTACGGCGCCGGGAACTTCCCGGTCGACGTGATCTTCGGGATCGGGGCAACGCCGAGGTTGGCCCCGACCTTGGTCGTGTAGTTGGCCAGCTCCCAGTCGCCATTGACGATCATGGAGGCGGCGCCGGTCGTGAACAGGTCGCTTGCGCAGTTGTAGTCGCACTCCTTGGGCATGACCTTGTCGGTGTACTTGAGGTCGTGCATGAACTGCAGCGCGGCCTTCATCTCAGGGGTGTCGAGGGTCGGAGTCACGCCGTCCGCGGCGAAGACCGATCCACCGAAGCCGCCGAGGAAGGGCACCAGCCAGAACGACTCGGTCTGGTTGAAGACCAGGCCGTAGTTGGTCCCGGCGGTGTTCGTCTTGGCAGCCGCGACCATGGCATCGCTGTCGGCAGGAGCCGAGGCGACCTTCGACTTGTTGTAGTACAGCATCAGCTGGTTGCCGATCGAGATCGGGGCAACCCAGACGTGGGTCTCGCCGGACGCCGGGTCGGTAAACGTTCCCGAGCCCTTGGCTGCGTCGGCGAGGACGCTGTCGTCGAACTTGCCGTCGAGGGGCTGAATGACTCCGGCCTCAACGAATGGTCCAACGTGGTCGAGCACCGTCCAGAGCAGCTCCGGCTGCGTCTGCGGGGCGAGAGCCGTGTTGACCATGTCCTCGCGGAGGACCTCGACGTCCTTGTTGGTGACGTAGAACGTCACGTTGGGGTGGAGCTTGTGGTAGTCGTCGGTCAGCTTCTGGACGAAGGCGATCTGCGGGTCGCCCTCTTTGGTCCACAACGCGACCGAGATATTGCCGGTCGGGTACGCCGCGGCCGACGGCGCGGCAGATGCCGCTCCGGATGACCCCGGGTTCGCCGAAGGCGAGGCACCCTGGCTGCAGGCCGCGAGCACGAGCGCAGCGACCGTGGCCAGCGGCAGGAACTTGGTAAGGCGTGAAACGGACATTGGGAAAGACCTCGTACGACTGGATGGTTCCGGTCCCTGGGACGGTGTAGTGCTCAGCGGCACCTCCTCATGCGATCTCTGCCACGGGCAGCTGGTCATCTGTTCTTGGTCGCGCGGTCGACCCGCGCACGGTGAGGCGAGTGGGAAGCGTCTCGCGGGAGTGAAGTCGGGTCTCCCCGGAGCCGATGGCGTCGATCAGTCGAAGTGCCGCGAGCCGCCCCTTCTCGCGGATCGGCTGATGGACGGTGGTCAGTCGCGGTGTCACCCAGGAGGCCGCGGGAATGTCGTCGAAGCCGATGACCGACAGGTCTTCGGGAAGGTGCAAGCCAGCGTCGACGGCGGCGAGCATGAGCCCGATGGCGGTGACGTCGCTCAGGGTGATGACCGCGGTCGGCAGCGATGCCATGGCGAGCGCATCGAAGGCCGCACGGCCGCCCTCTTCGGAGACCGGCGCCGACAGGATCCGCAGCTCGACGTCGCTCGCCCCGGCCGCGGCGAAGCCGGTCCGAATCCCCGCCAGGCGGCGGGCCGAGATGCCGTGGCGCTCGTCAACGGGCGTGTCGGGGTGCTGTGCGATCAGGACCACGGCCACCTGTCGATGGCCCAGCTCGGCCAGGTGGATCGCCGCGCTGCGCGTGCCGGCCGCATCGTCGATGGCGATGATCGAGACGCCCTCCCACTCTTCGACGTCGAGCGCCACGACCGGCAGCTCCGAGCGGCCAAGTTGCGCCAGCTCGGGGTGATCCGCCTCGAGGCCGAGGAGGATGAGTCCATCCACCAGGGCGTCCTTGATCGCCGTGGCAATCGAGCCGTGCACCGGCGCGACCAGCACCAGGGCGATGCCTTCCGCGTCGCACACGTCGCCGATGCCGCGGATCAGCTCGGGCAGGAAGGGGTTGGCAAAGATGTCATGGGTGCTCTGCGGCACGAGGAGTCCGATCTGCTGGGTGCGCCGACTCGCGAGCCGGCGCGCGATCGGAGAGGGGCGATAGCCGAGCTCGTCGGCGGCAGCCAGGATGCGCGCGCGCGTCGCGGTGTTGAGGTGCTCCGGCTGGTTGAAGGCAAACGACACAGCCGTCTTGCTGACGCCGGCCCGTTCTGCCACGTCGCCGATGCGGGGTCGCGCCACCGCTCCTCCTTCGGGTGCGCCTCACCGATTTAGTGAACCGGTTTAGCCATCGCAGGATAGGGAGCGAGAATCCGTCCTGTCAAGGGTCATTCGGCAGGGTGGGATCCAGCGCCCGCGCGCCGGTCCGAAGGTGCGCTGACTGCCTGCTACGATCCCGCCGATGCCTGATCCCGCCCCGCTCCCCGGCGAGTCGCCGCACGGCCCGATCCCGTGGGGCGTGCGCCTCTGGTTCGCCTGGGCCTTCGCGCTGCTGGCGATCACGGGCATCTTCCTGCCGCAGATCATCGAGTTCGTCGACTTCAGCGCCAAGGCGCCGTTCAGCCTGCTCGGCATCTTCATGATGTTCGAGCTGGCGGTCCTCCTCTTCGGGATCACCGTCGCGATGCAGCGCAAGAAGATCGGCCTCCGCTTCGCGATCGGGATCGCGGTGCTGGCGGCGCCGATCCTGGCGGGGCTGCCGCCGGTGCTGCTCGACTTCCCTCCAGAGTCTGCCGCCGGCTGGCAGGCGCTCTTCATCCCGCTCGGCCTCGCGATCACGGTCGTGCTCGTCGTGTGGCTGCTCCGACCCGCCTCGCGCGCCTACTTCTCCGAGGACTGAGGCACCGCCCGGGCGCTCCTATACTGGCCCCGTGAAGCTGCTGGCCTACGCGCCGCGCGACGCCGCCCCGACCTCGACCGGGTCGCGGCTCGGCCTCCTCACCGGTGGCGCGATCCGTGACCTGACCGCGGCCACCGGAGCTCGCGACGTCGGCGAGCTGCTCGCCTCTGGCGCGTCGCTCGAGGAGGCCGACGGCGGCGACCTGATCGACCCGGAAACCGTCACGCTCCGCGCGCCCGTTGCGCGCCCAGGGAAGGTCATCTGCGTCGGGCTCAACTACCACGACCACTGTCGCGAGCAGGAGGTCGAGCCGCCGGCGTACCCACCGCTCTTCGCCAAGTTCGCCAACGCCATCGCCGACCCGGGGCAGGCGATCGTCCGGCCGCGCGCCACCGAGCAGCTCGACCTGGAGTGCGAGCTGGCCGTGGTGATCGGGCGGCGCGCCAGCCACATCGGTCGCGACGAGGCGCCTCGACCACGTCTTCGGCTACACGATCCTCAACGACATCACGATGCGCGACCTCCAGCGCGAGGATCGGCGCTGGCTCCGGGCCAAGGGGTCGGACGGCTTCGCGCCGATCGGCCCGGTGGTCGTCACCGCCGACGAGCTGGTCGACGCGTCGCACCTGGCGCTCCGCTCGTCGGTGAACGGCGAGGCGTGGCAGGACTCGAGCACGGCCGAGATGATCTTCGACGTGGCGACGATCATCGCCTTCGCCTCGCGGACGATCACCCTGGAGCCGGGCGACATCATCGCCACGGGGACGCCGGCGGGGGTCGGCCACTTCCAGCATCCGCCGCGCTACCTGCACGACGGCGACCGACTGCGCTGCGAGATCGAGGGGATCGGCGCGCTCGAGAACACGATCGTCGACGAGCTGCCACGCGCCGCGGATCACGCCACCGCCGCGGGCGTGGCCGAGCTGATGGAGCTGGCCCGATGACCATCGCCGCCCCGGCACGGACCATGCGGGCGCTCGCCAAGACGCGCCCCGAGCCCGGCCTGGAGCTGGTCCAGCGCCCGGTGCCGGTGCCCGGCCCGGGCGAGGTGCTGCTCAAGATGGAGGCGGCCTCGATCTGCGGCACGGACCTGCACCTCTTCCGCTGGGACCCATGGGCGGCCGAGATCGTGAAGCCCCCGCTGATCCTGGGCCACGAGCTGGCGGGCCGCGTCATCGCCACCGGCGCCGGCGTGACGCGGGTCCGCGGAGGGCGACCTGGTCGGCGTCGAGAGCCACATCGTCGACGGCACCTGCGCCCAGTGCCGGCGGGGGGATCGGCACCTGTGCCGCAACCTGAAGGTGATCGGCGCGCACGTCGACGGTGGCTTCGCGGAGTACGTGGTGATCCCCCAGGAGAACGCCATCGAGAGCAACGGGCTGGAGCCGGCGGTCGTCGCGCTCCAGGAGCCGATGGGCAACGCCGTGCACGCCGCGTACGCCGAGCCGCTCGACGGGAAGACGGTGCTCGTCACCGGGTGTGGACCGATCGGCCTCTGCTCGGTGGGGATCGCGAAGGCGGCGGGCGCGTCGCTGGTGATCGCCACCGACACCGAGGACTACCGCCTCGAGCTGGCGCGCGGGATGGGTGCGCAGCTGGCGTTCGACGCGCGCGACCCGGCCACCGTCCCGGCGATCCTCGAGGCGACCGGCGGCGATGGGGTCGAGGTGGTGCTCGAAATGAGCGGCGCCCAGGCCGCCCTCGACCAGGCGCTGGCGGCGATCACGCGCGGCGGCCGGATCAGCCTGCTCGGCATCTTCGGGGAGCCGGTGCGCGTCGACCTCTCCGACTTCGTCATTCAGAAGGGGCTTCGCATCTACGGCATCTACGGCCGGCGCATCTACGACACCTGGGAGCGGACGCAGTCGCTGCTGCGCTCCGGCGCCCTGGACGTGACGCCGATCATCACCCATCGCTTCGACCTCGCCGACTGGGAGCGGGGCTTCGACCTGCTCGCCTCCCGTCACGCCGGAAAGGTGGTTCTCCTGCCATGACCGATACCGTCGCGCCTCCCGCCTCGGCCCGTTCCCGCAACCCGCTCGCCTTCCTCGACGGAGAGATCGAGGAGATGAAGGCGCAGGGTCGCTACCGCCGCCTGCGCGTGGTGCAGAGCGAGCAGCGCAGCCGCTGCATCATCGACGGCAAGGAGGTGATCACCCTCTCCAGCAACAACTACCTGGGTCTCAACACGCACCCCAGGCTGCGCGAGGCGGCGATCGAGGCGGTGCGCCGCTACGGAGCGGGGTCGGGCGCGGTGCGGACGATCGCCGGAACGATGACCCTTCACGAGGAGCTCGAGCGGCGCCTCGCCGAGTTCAAGCAGGTCGAGGCGGTGCTCACCTTCCAGTCCGGCTTCACGGCCAACACCGGCGTGATCCCGGTGATCGCCGGCGAGGGGGCGGTGATCGTCTCCGACGCCCTCAACCACGCCAGCATCATCGACGGGATCCGGCTCACCAAGGCCGAGCGCAAGGTCTTCCCGCACGCCGACATGGACGGGCTGCGCTCCGTCCTGGCCGAGGTGCGCGCCGCGCCCGGCGGCGCCGATCGGACCGTGCTGGTGATCACCGACGGCGTCTTCAGCATGGACGGCGACATCGCGAAGCTGCCCGAGATCGTCGAGGCCGCCGAGGCGGCCGAGGCGATCGTCTACGTCGACGACGCCCACGCCTCCGGGGTGCTGGGGCGGAACGGGCGCGGCAGCATCGACCACTTCGACCTCCACGGCCGCGTCCACGTCCAGGTCGGGACCCTCTCCAAGGCGATCGGGGTGCTCGGCGGTTACGTGGCGGGGAGCCAGTCGCTGCGCGAGATCCTGATCCACCGCGCCCGCCCGTTCCTCTTCTCGACCTCCGCCCCGCCGGCGGTGGCCGCCGCCTGCCTCGCGGCGATCGACGTCCTCGAGTCGGAGCCGGAGCTCATCGAGCGGCTGTGGCAGAACACGCGCTTCTTCAAGGCGGGGCTGGCGCGCCTCGGCTTCGACATCGGCTCGTCCGAGACGCCGATCACGCCGGTGATCGCCGGCAGCGGGGCGCTGGCCATGAAGCTGTCGGATCGGCTCTTCGAGGAGGGCGTCTTCGCCCAGGGGATCGGCTTCCCGACCGTGCCCGACGACCGCTCGCGGGTGCGCACCATCGTCACCGCGGAGCACTCACGCGAGGAGCTGGAGGCCTGCCTGGTCGCCTTCGAGACGGTCGGCCGAGAGCTCGCCCTCATCTGACGTGAACAGCCCCCGGTCTCCCGGGGGCTGTTCCGTTCGCACAGCCGGCTTTCACCGGGTTCGCCGCTAGTTGCGGCTTCGGACCGTTTGCACGTTCCGGTAGGCGAGCGTCGCGAGCGACGCCAGCAGGATGAGGCTGAACAGGATGGTCGGCAGCGGGTTGCTGCCACGCTGCGAAAGCGCCGTGTCGACCTGGGTCTGCGCCGGGGTCCCCGTGCCTGCCTTGACCGACTGCTGCGGAGTGGGGGCGACCTCGACGGTCGTGCTCACGCACTGGACGCCGGTCTCGAAGGAGTTCTCCTCCGCCGAGTTGTCGTCGTTGTGGCCGGTCCCGCCCGCAACCAGCGAGAGGTGACCAGACGAGGGCGTCTCGGCGAGGCGGACGTCGTAGACCACCGCGCACATCGTGTACGACCCGGCCTCGGCGTACGTGTGGCTGATGGGGCCCCAGTCGCCGCTGGAGATGTCGCCACCGCTGCAGGTGCCCTGCTTGTCCGCGGCGCGAAGGTGAACCAGGTTGTCGCTCGGCGTCCCGACTTCGATGCCGGTCACGACCTCGTTGCCTGCCGCGCTCGGGTCATTCCAATCGACGGCGACGCCCACGTCACGGGGTCCGTCGGCTCCGTTGTGGCCCTGGTTCAGCATCCCGGAGTCGCAGTTGCGGGTCCACTGCCAGGTGCCGCTGAGCGTTACGGTCAGGCCGCTGACCTGGGCCGTGACCGCGGGGTCGGGGTTCGGGGCGTCGGCAAGGACGGTCGCTGCCGCGGCCAGGATCAGGGTCGCGGCCGCGACGACCGCCAGCGACCGCTTCCGAAACGCTCTGTGGTGCATCGATCGGATCCCTCGTATGAGTGCGCGATGGGCTTTTTCGCGATGCCGCAGCGTACACCGCTGGTACCGGCCCTGCCTAGTACTCGAGTCCCAGCCTCGCTGTGCGCTCCAGTCCGCTTCGGTGAGGTCTGCGTCCCTCCCTGTTGCTCGGGCGCAACGGTGCTTGCGGACTACTCCTCAGGTTCGGCCGCGCGCCTCGAGGAGGACCACCTGCGTCTCCTCGGGGAGCGAGGTGGCGTTCACCACCGCCTTCGGCTGGCGGATCGGCTCGCTCACCGCCATCTCGTGGAGGAACCGCTCGGGGCCGAGCAGATCGGCGGAGGCGCCGTCGATGGCGAAGTGCATCGGGATCACGATCTTGGGGCTGATCTGCGCCACCACCTCGGCCGCCTCGGCGGGACTGATCGTGAAGTTGCCCCCGGCCGGCACCAGGAGGACGTCGATCGGTCCCAGCTCGGCCAGCTCCTCCTCGGTGAGCAGGTGGCCCAGGTCGCCGAGGTGGCAGACGTGCACCCCGTCGATCTCGACGGCGAAGATCACGTTCTCGCCGCGCTCCGCGCCGCGCACCCCGTCGTGGAAGGAGCGCACCCCGGTCACCAGCAGGTTGCGATGCTCGTACTCGCCGGGGCGGGTCAGGGTCAGGTCGGCGGTGATCGAGCGGGTGTACGCGTGATCCGCGTGTGCGTGGGAGATCGTGAGGAGGTCGACGTCGTGCTTGCCCGCCACGAACCCGGTCGAGGGCGGGCACGGGTCGGTGATGGCCGTCGCCTCGCGGCCCTTGAGGCGGAAGCAGGCGCGCCCGTACCAGGTGATCTCCATCGGTCTGGCCATGGTAGGAGAAAGCACGAGCCCCGGTGCCCGCCCAATGACACCGGGGCTCGAAGGAGGGAGGGTGGAGACAGAAACCCGTTGGTTTCCAGCTCGCACCGTGAACCCTACGGGCACCGGGTGAATCCCAAAGCGGGGCTTGGCTTAAGAAACCTGAACCTTTGGGCGCCCCGGCGACGGGTGCGACAATGCCCCTGATGCCATCCCCGGCCAGGCGCCTCGCGGCGGCCGTCGTCCTCCTCATGAGCCTTGCAATCGTTGTTCTCGTGGGCGCGTGGGGGATCGGCGTCCCGATCGGGATCGGGCAGGTCGGCACCACCCCGCTCCCCGCCACTCCGTCCGCGGCGCCCTCCGCGTCGGTGGACCCGCTGACCGTCTTCGCGCAGATCGAGGGGCAGGTGCAGACGCTCCGCGGCCTGCCGGCGGCGACCATCGGTCCTCCGCAGGTCGTGACCCGCGCCCAGCTGGCTCAGATCCTGCCCGGCCTGGTCGACCCGCCGCTCGACAACGCGACCCTGCGCGCGATGGGCCTGCTCGGCGCCGACCAGGACATCGTGGCGCTGACCAACCGGCTGTACGACGCCCAGGTGCTCGGCTTCTACGACTTCGACGCCAAGCGAATGGTGGTGGTGAGCGACTCGGGGCTGACGCCGGAGGCGCGGATCACCTACGCCCACGAGTACACCCATGCCCTCCAGGACGCGGCCTTCGACTCGGGCGCGGCGGTCAAGCAGGTCACCGGCCAGCACGATCGCGAGCTGGCGCTGCTCGGGCTGGAGGAGGGCGACGCCAGCGTGGCGATGGTGCTCTGGGCGATCGGGCACCTGTCGTCCGTGGAGATGAGCGGCATCACCGAGACGCCACTGCCCGACATGAGCGGCATCCCGGCGTGGATGGTGACGCTCCTCGAATACCCGTACCTGGCGGGCTCGACGTTCGTCAGCCAGCTCTATGCCCCCGGTGGCTGGGACGCGGTGAACGCCGTCTATGCGGACCTGCCGGCGTCGAGCGAGCAGGTGCTGCACCCCGCCAAGTACCTCTCGCACGAGGCGCCGATGACGGTCGCGCCGATCGACCTGCCTGGCGCGCTCGGCGGCGGCTGGACCACCGCCACCGACTCGACCATGGGCGAGGCGTGGATCTCCACCTGGCTGGAGGGGATCGGGGTGCACGGCCGCATGCCGCAGCGACCGCCGCGGCCGGCTGGGGCGGCGACCGGCTCACCGTCGCGACGGGGCCACAGGGTGCGTGGGCGCTCGCCTGGCGGATCGCGTGGGACGCCCCGGTCGAGGCCACCCAGTTCGAGGCCGCCTACGCCGGGGTCGAGCCGACCCTCGCCTTCCCGACGCGCCTGGTCCACGCCGCGGATGGTGGGACGGTGGTGCTCCAGGCTTCCGGCACCGAAGTCCTGGCGCGAGATCGCCGCCCTCGCCGCGAGCTGACCGCTACATCGTCTCCGGGGCGGAGATCCCGAGCAGGCCGAGCGCGTTGGCCAGCACCTGGCGGGTGGCATCGGTCAGCGCGAGACGGGCGTGGGAGAGCGGCACCGGGACCTCGTCATCGGGCAGGACGCGGCAGTCGCGGTAGAAAGCGCTGAAGAGCTGCGCCGTCTCCAGCAGGTAGTGGGTCAGCTCGTGCGTCTCGCGGCGCTCGGCGGCATCTGCCACCACGTCGGGCAGGGCCAGCAGCCGGCGGATGAGCGTCTGCTCGGCGGGGTGGGAGAGGAGCTTGGGGGCGCCGCTCGGATCGGGCCCGTGGCCTGCCTCCGCCGCCTTGCGCAGGATGGACGAGCACCGCGCGTGGGCGTACTGGACGTAGTAGACCGGGTTCTCGGCGCTCTGCTTCTTGGCCAGCTCGATGTCGAAGTCGATCCCGGAGCTCGTCGCGCGCGAGCCGAAGTACCAGCGTGCGGCATCGGCTCCGATCTCCGCCAGCAGCTCGTCGAGGCTCAGGAACTCGCCGGAGCGCTTGCTCATCGAGTCGACCGCGCCGCCGCGGATGAAGCGGACCCAGGCGATGAGGATCACCTGCACCGCCTCGCGGTCGTAGCCCATCGCCTGCGCCGCGTTCTTCAGGCGCGCCACCGTGCCGTGGTGGTCCTGGCCCCACAGGTAGACGAGCTCGTCGAAGCCACGACTGAACTTCTGCGCCAGGTAGCCGATGTCCGAGGCGAAGTAGGTCGGCTGGCCGTTGGAGCGGAAGATGACCCGATCCTTGTCGTCCCCGTAGGCCGTGCTCCGGAACCAGGTGGCGCCCTCGTCCTCGAAGACATTGCCGCCGGCGCGCAGCTGCTCGACGGCGCGGCCCACCCAGCCGTCGTCGTGGAGCGACCCCTCGCCGGTCCAGACGTCGAAGCGGACGCCGAGCCCCGCGAGGCTCCGCTCGATCCCAGCCCGGATCTCCTCCGATGCCCAGCGCCCAAGGACGGCTCCCGCGTCCGCCCCGTCGGCCACGGCCGACGCCCAGGTCTCCGCCGGGATGCGAGCCGAGAGCTCGGTGACGTAGTCGCCGTGGTAGCCGTCCTCCGGGACCGGCTCTTGGTTCCGCCGCGCCAGCAGCGAGCGGCCCAGGTTGGTGACCTGCGACCCGAAGTCGTTGAAGTAGTACTCGCGCGTCACCGTGTGCCCGACGCCCTCGAGGACCCGGCAGAGCAGGTCGCCCACGAATGCGCCGCGGGCGTTGCCAACGGTCAGCGGCCCGGTCGGGTTGGCCGACACGAACTCGACGTTGATCTTCTGTGGCGAGTCGACGCGGACCCGGCCGAAGTCGGACCCAGCCGCGAGGATCGCCCCGACCTGGCCCGCCACCCAGCCCGGGTCGAGGCGCAGGTTCAGGAAGCCGGGCGGCGCAACGCTGACCTCCGCCACGCCGTCGGGCAGGGCGAGGTGCCGCTTCAGCGTCTCCGCGATGCGCATCGGGGCGTCGCGGACCACCGGGGCGAGCTGCATCGCTGCGTTGGTGGCGTAGTCGCCGTGCTCGGGGCGTGCCGGCTGCTCGAGGCTGATCTGTGGCCACGCGGTGCCATCGGGCCGGCGCAGGTCGCCCGCCGCCACGGCACGGTCGCGGGCGCTCTCGACGGCGGCGCGCAGCGCGTCGCGGACGGAGCTCATCGGTCTCGCGCCAGCCGCAGCTCGAGGGCCTGGTCGGCGCTGAAGCCGCGGAGCCCGAGCGCCTCGGCCGCCACCTCGAGCAGCGCCCCGGCCGGCGCCAGCCCGATCAGCTCGCAATGGTCGATCTCCACGCCCGACTTCCGCGCGAGGCGCCGGATCTCGTCGACGACGCTCGCGATGCCGGTCCGCTCCCAGTCGACCAGGTTCATGCTGACCTGCGCGTAGCGCGGCTCGCCGGGGTTCTCGAGCAGGACCGCCATGGCCTGCACCGCCGGCATCCCGCCGGACGATTCTCGGATCGTCTCCGCGATGCGCCGGGCGATGGCCAGGTCGTCGCTGGCGAGGTTCACGTTGAAGGCGATGAGCGGCTTCCTCGCGCCCACCGCCACCGCGCCGCCGCGCGGGTGCAGCCGCTTCGGCCCGTAGTCGGGGTCGCGTTCGGGGTTGACACCGATCTCCTCCTTGAGCCCCTCGTACTGGCCCTTGCGGACATCGGCCAGCCGCTTGTACTGCGGACGCAGAGCGGCCTCGCCGTAGAGGTAGACCGGCAACTCGAAGGTGCGCGCGATCTGCTCGCCGAAGCGGCGCGCCAGGTCGACGCACTCCTCCATGCGGGTCGTGCCGAGCGGCACGAACGGGATGACGTCGACGCTGCCGATGCGCGGATGCGCCCCCGTCTGGCGCTCCATGTCGATCAGCTCGAGCGCGCGGCCGACGGCGGCGGTCGCGGCCCTGACCACCGGCTCGGCGGAGCCCGCGAAGGTCACCACGGAGCGGTTGTGGGTCTCGTCCCGCGAAAAGTCGAGCAGCGTCACGCCGTCGATCGAGCGGACCGCGCGGACGATCTCCTCCACCACCTCGGGGCGGCGCCCCTCGGAGAAGTTCGGGACGCACTCGATCAGGCTGGGCACGCGGTCCTCGCTGGGCGTGGCTTGGGTGGACCGATGATACCCGCGGGTCCCCGCTCAGGCGTCGCCGGCGGCAGCCTGACGCGGGTTCGTCTCGACCGATCGGGTCAGGGTTCCTGCCCCGGGCCCGCGCCAGGCGCTCGGCGAGGAGCTGGAGCGGGAGGGCGGTGGCGATCGCCGCCCCGATCGTCCGCGGCAGCGCCCCGGCCAGCGGCACGCTCAGCCGCCCGGCCGGGGTGAGTGGCCGCGGGACCTCGTCGCCCAGGTCGGCGGCCAGGATTGCCGCAGCCGGCATGCCCAGCGCGGCTGCGGAACGCAGGACGGCGCGCGATCGCTCGAGGAGCGTCTCGCCCCAACCCTCGGCATCGGTGAGGACGAGGATCAGCCCGGTGTGCTCATCGGCCGCCGCGAGGTGTCCGTGGCGGATCGTCTCGAGCTGGAGCGCGGATGCCGGCAGCTGCGCCCCCTCCTCGATCTTGAGGGCCAGCTCCCGTGCAGCGGGGTAGTCGAGTCCGGAGCCGACGACCAGCAGGCGGGAGCAACCCGCGAGGGCGGCAGCGCACGCTCTCCGCGCCAGGCTCGTGGTCGGCGACCTGGAGCAGCGCACGGACGACGAGCGGGTCGAGAGGCGTGCCGCGCAGCTCGGCGGCCACGGCCGCGGCGACGAGCACCGGCGAGAGGTATCCGATGGTGTGGCACCAGCTCTGGTCCTGCTCGTCGGTGGTGATCACCAGCTCGGCGAGCGACGCCCCGGGCGAGCGGTCGCTGACCGTGATGAGAGCTGTGGAGGTCCCGGCCACGCCAGCGGCCTTCAGCGCCTCGTTGGTGGCCCACGTCCCGCCCTCGTGGGAGACCGCGAGCAGCACCCCACCAGCCGGAGGGCGGCGCACGACCTCGAGCGCCTGCATCGGCCAGACCGTGGCCCCGTCAAGTGCGTCGGTCAGCAGCTCTGCCGCGATCATGGCGGCGTGCTCGCTGGTTCCGCAGCCGGTGGTGAGGATCGGCCGGCGCTCGATCGCAGCCCGTTGGATGACCTCGGCCACGCGTGGCACGGTTGGGCTTGCCTGCAGCCGATGCACCAGTCGCTCGGCGAGCGCGGGCTCAGCCGCGATCATCTCGGTCATCGCGTACGGCGGGCCATCGCGCAGCGCGGGCATCTCCGAGCCGGCCCAGGGGTCGGGCGCGCCGGAGAGGGGCGCCTCGGGGTCGAATACGGCCATGCCCCGATGCTACGCTGCCCATCGATGTCAGGTCCGTCCGGCTTGCCGGTCCCGCCGCGCGCCAGCTTCGAGCCGAACCTCCCGGCCGATCCGAACCTGATCAACCTCGACGATTACGAGCGGGTCGCGGCGGAGCGGATCGCCCCCGGGCCCCTCGCCTACTTCAGCGGCGGCGCGGCCGACGAGGTCACCCTGCGCGACAACCGCGCCGCCTTCGCGCGCCAGGCGATCGTGCCGCGCGTCATGCGCGACGTGTCGAGGGTGGACACCGGCATCGACCTCTTGGGCCGGCGTTGGCCGACGCCGATATGGATCGCGCCGACGGCCCTCCAGCGGATGGCTCATCCCGACGGCGAGCTGGCCGTGGCCCGGGCTGCCGCGGCCCGTGGCGTGACGATGGCGGTCTCGACCTCGGCCAGCACGGACCTCGCCGAGATCGCGACGGTCGGCGGGCCGCGCTGGTTCCAGGTCTACCTGCTTGCCGATTCCGGGGCGCGCCGCGCCCTCGTGCAGCGAGCCGTCGATAACGGCTACGAGGCCCTGGTGCTCACCGTCGACCTGGCACGTATCGGGCGGCGGGAGCGGGACCTGCGCGTCGGTTTCCGGATCCCTGAAGGGGTCGACATCCCGAACGTGGCGCTCGCCGCCGGGGTGTCGCCGGCCGAGGTGGCGTCGGTCGCCTTCACCGACCGCCTGACCTGGGCCGATCTGGAGTGGCTGGCCGGCTTCGGCCTGCCGGTCATCATCAAGGGGATCCTCCATCCCGACGACGCGCGGCTGGCGATCGAACACGGGGCGGCGGGGATCGGTGTGAGCAACCACGGAGGGCGCCAGCTCGATGCCTCGATCGCGAGCCTCGACGCGCTGCCGGCGATCGTCGACGTGGTCGCCGGCCGCGTCCCGATCCTCCTCGACGGCGGCGTGCGACGCGGCACCGACGTCCTCATCTCGCTGGCCATGGGCGCGACCGCGGTGGGCATCGGCCGGCCGATCATCTGGGGGCTCGCCGTGGATGGCGAGGCGGGCGTCGGCAACGTCCTCGACCTGCTCACCAAGGAGCTGGAGAACGCGATGGGGCTCGCCGGCGCCGCCTCGATCGCCGACCTGGCGCCCGAGCTGCTCGCCTAGGCGGGTTCCGTCGCAGCGTATTCCGCAGGGTGGTCGCCGCGGTCCTTGTCACTCGTCTTCGCGATCATGGCCAGGGTCGCCTCGACGGTCATCCCGTTGGCGTCCGCAGCCCGCTTCACGGTCTCGTAGGTGATGTTGACCTCGGGCTTGCCCATGGTGTTGTGGGCCTGCATGCAACCGCAGTTCAAGCACATGTCGCTACTCCTTCTTCGTTGACCGGCGAGCCGACGGGGGTGTTGCCGATTGAAATACGACGCAGCAGTACCCCGGCTTGGGGTCGAGCTGCGGCGTCAGCCCCGAGTCGGCCAGGGCCTTGGTCACCCCGTCCGCCCAGGCGAGGTTCATCCCGCAGGTCAGGTCGCGGTGCTTCGCGGCGAGCGAATCGAAGGGGCAATTCCGCAGCACCACAGCGCCGTCCGCGGTGGCCACCTCCGGGGCGTAGCCCGCGTCGCGCAGCATGTCGAGCAGCGCCTCACGCAAGCGGCGCCGCCCGGGCCGCGAGCCGGCGCTGCGCCGCGCCTCGAGCCCGACCGCCATCCCGCGCTCACGGGCCACGGCTTTCACCACATCGGTCCCCGCAGACGGCCGGAGCCGGTCGAGCGCCGTGGCCATCACCTCGGCCGCCGCGTCGTAGCGCCGCGGGGGGAACGAGACCGACAGCTCGCGTTCCGATCGTCGATAGAACTTCGCCGGGCGCCCAGCACCTGGGCCGGTGCGGCCCCCACGGCGCCGGTACTCCGTCTCGAGGAGGCCGGCCTCCACGAGCCGGTCGAGGTGGAACGCGGCGAGCTCGCGGCTGATCTTCAGCGCCGAGGCCGCGTCGTCGCGGCCCATCGGCTCATGACTGGCGACGACCAGGTCATAGAGCTGCCGCCGGTTCGGCTCGTCGAGGAGAGCGACCGCCTCGACCGCATCGCCAACGGGCACGGATTCCGTCATGTCCGCAGTCTAACACCAACATCGCATTAGTGAAAGACTTGACATGCCTCCACCCCTCTGTAACGATAATGCCCGTTCCACTTAGAAACGCAGCGCAGAGGAGAGCTGATGGCAACCTCGAGAGAACCGGTCCGCCTTGCACTTCGCAAGCTGTGGTCGGATCACGTGATCTGGACCCGCGAGTACATCGTCGCCGCCGTGGCCGGCACGCCAGACGCGGATGCCGCGGCCGGGCGTCTGCTCAAGAACCAGGAGGACATCGGCGCCGCCATCGTCGGCTTCTATGGCCAGGCCGCCGGTGACAAGCTGACCGACCTGCTCAAGCAGCACATCATGATCGCGGTCGACCTCGTTGCCGCCGCGAAGTCCGGTGACCAGGCAGCGTTCGCCAAGCACGACGCACGGTGGACCGCCAACGTCGAGGAGATCGCCGGCTTCCTGGCCGGTGCCAACTCCAACTGGCCGAAGAAGGACCTCGTCGACCTGCTCTCGCTGCACCTCAAGCTCACCAAGGACGAGGCGGTCGCCCGGATCAGCGGCGACTGGGCAGCCGACATCAAGGCCTTCGACGACATCTTCACCGAGATCATGGTGGTCGCCGATGCGCTCAACGACGGGCTGGCGGCCCAGTTCCCCGACAAGTTTCCCCGGCGACCTCGGCATGACGCGCGCTCGAGACCATGGAAGCGTCGCCCGCCTCGGCGACGCTCCCGATCGGCGCACCGGGGCCCAGTTTTCGAAGGTCTGCTCGGGCACCGATGATCGGCGCCATGGCTCCTCGGACTTCGCCGACCGCGACGCGCTGGTGCTGATCTTCTCGTCGAACCGCTGCCCGACGGCCAAGGCGTATGCCGAGCGGATGAACGCGCTCCAGGCGCGAGTACGGCCCGCGCGGCGTGCAGGTCGTGGCGATCAACTCGAACGACCCGCACCTGTATCCCGACGAGAGCTTCCCGCGCATGGTCGAGCGTGCCAGCCGAGGACGGCTATGCCTTCCCGTACCTGGTCGACGAGGGCCAGCGCGTGGCCAAGGCGTTCGGTGCGTCATGCACGTTCCACGTCTTCGTCCTCGACCGGGCACGCCGGCTGCGGTACGAGGGACGATTCGACGACTCGAGGTTCGCCGCGAACGTGACGAGCCACGATCTGCGGAACGCCCTCGACGACGTGCTGGCGGGGCGAACGGTGCGGATCGCGAAGACCCGAGCCTTCGGCTGCAGCCTCGACCTCGTCTGATGACCGCCGAACGCGGGCTCTGACACCGCGGCGACGCCGACGCAGCTCCGTCCCGTGCTCCAGGTGATTGCAGGTGCGTGGCTCCTGGCGGTGGTCGCCCAGGTCACCGGCAACGCGGCGCTCCTCCACCACCACGCCCTGATCGAGGGCGGCGCGCCGCTCTGGCTCACGACACCCGATCTTCCTCGTCGCCTGGCAGGTGATGATCGCGGCGATGATGCTGCCGGCCAGCATGCCGACCATCCGCGCCTTCGGTCGGGAGGCGGCGTCCGCGGCTCGGCCCTCCTGCTCCGATCAGCAGCTCGCGGCGCCAGACGGCGCACTCCATCCAGAGGTCCGAGTCGGGCGGATACTCCAGCTCCTCCGTGCCGATCATCTCGAACCCGAGCTTCGCGCAGACGCCGTTCGACGGTCCGTTCGCGACGGCCGGGAAGGCGTACACGAACCGATACCTTCCCTCGGCGGCCGAGTACCTCCAGCGCCAGCGCCGCACCGCGGGTCGCGAGGCCACGGCCCTGGAACTCGGGGAGGACGCTCCAGCCGGTCTCCCAGGCCGGCTCGTCCGTGCCAGGTCGTCTGCCAGTAGCCGACCCAGCCGGCCGCCGTTCGCTCCGGGCCCGACGGTGATCACGAAGACGCGTCCGGTGCCGGACGCGTCGATGAGCTGGTAGCGGGCATGCCGGTCGAGAAGCTTCTCCTCGGACTCGGGGCCGCCGAGGTAGGTCATCATCGCCGGGTCGCCGAGCAGCCCGCGCAGGAGCGGCAGGTCGTCCTCGGTCCAGGCCCGAAGGCCGACCTCAGGCTCCGCCGGCATCGGCGTCGGACATCGGGACGCGCACGCCGCGCTCCCGGGCGACCTCGAGGGCGCGCTCGTAGCCCGCGTCGGCGTGGCGGATGACGCCCATCCCCGGGTCGGTGGTCAGGACGCGCTGCAGGCGAGCGGCGGCGGCATCGGTCCCGTCCGCGACGACCACCATCCCGGCATGCAGGCTGTAGCCGATCCCCACGCCGCCGCCGTGGTGGACGCTGACCCAGGTGGCGCCGGCGGCCGTGTTGACCAGGGCGTTGAGGATCGGCCAGTCCGCGATCGCGTCGGACCCATCCTTCATCCCCTCGGTCTCGCGATAGGGGCTGGCGACGGAGCCCGCGTCCAGGTGGTCGCGCCCGATCACGATCGGCGCCGACAGCTCGCCCGACCGCACCATCTCGTTGATCTTCAGCCCCGCCTTCGCCCGTTCGCCGTAGCCGAGCCAGCAGATGCGCGCCGGCAGCCCCTGGAACGGCACCTTCTCCTCGGCCAGGCGCAGCCATCGGTGCAGCGATTCGTCCTCCGGGAAGAGGGCGGCCAGGGCCGCATCGGTCTTGAGGATGTCGTTCGGGTCGCCCGACAGGGCGGCCCAGCGGAAGGGCCCCTTCCCCTCGCAGAAGAGCGGCCGGATGAAGGCCGGCACGAAGCCGGGGAAGTCGAAGGCGTTCTCCACGCCGGCGTCGCGCGCGAAGCTGCGGATGTTGTTGCCGTAGTCGAAGACGACCGAGCCCGATGCCTGGAAGGCGAGCATCGCCCGCACGTGCTCGGCGATGGATGCCATGGATTGACGGGTGTACGCCTCGGGGTCGCTTGCGCGCAGCGCCAGCGCCTCGGCCAGGCCGATCCCTCCCGGCACGTACCCGTTCAGCGGGTCGTGGGCGCTGGTCTGGTCGGTGACGATGTCGGGGTGCCAGCCACGTTCGACCAGCTCGGGCTCGACGTCCGATGCGTTGGCGATCAGCGCGATGGAGCGTCCTTCGCCTGCGGCCCGCCAGGCGTCGACCTTGCGGACCGCCTCGTCGAGGTCGGTCGTCACCTCGTCGACGTAGCCGATCGCATGGCGTCGCTCCGCTCGTGCGGGGTCAACCTCGATCGCCAGCACCGCGCCGCCGTTCATGGTGATCGCCAGCGGCTGCGCGCCGCCCATCCCGCCGAGGCCCGCCGTCAGCGTTGCCGTGCCCTTCAGCGAGCCTCCGAAGTGCTGCCGCGCGCACTCGGCGAAGGTCTCGTAGGTGCCCTGGATGATTCCCTGGGTGGCGATGTAGATCCACGACCCTGCCGTCATCTGGCCGTACATCGTCAGGCCGGCGCGCTCCAGCTCGCGGAACTGCTCCCAGGTCGCCCAGTGGGGGACGAGCATCGCGTTGACGATCAGCACGCGCGGCGCCTCGGTCGTGGTGCGGAACACCCCGACCGGCTTGCCGCTCTGGACGAGCAGGGTCTCGTCGTTCTCGAGGCGCGCAGCTCGCGGACGATGGCGTCGAACGCCTCCCAGCTGCGCGCCGCCCGACCGGTGCCGCCGTAGACGATGAGGTGGTCGGGGTCCTCGGCCACGTCGGGGTCGAGGTTGTTCATGAGCATCCGCAGCGCCGCCTCCTGGCCCCAGCCCTTGCAGGAGAGCTGCGTCCCGTGCGGAGCGTGGACGGGGCGGGGCCCGGAGGCTGGTTTGGCAGTCGCCGTCATGGACCGATGATAGGCCTGCGCGATACCCTCCCGGCATGCAGCGCCCGATGTGGACCTCCGCCACGTCCACACGCTCGAGGTGACCGAACCGGCACAGCTGACCGACGACCTGCGCCCCTGGCTGGCCGAGGCGTACGAGCTCGGCAGCGCCGGCGCCGGCAGGCGGGGAGCGGCCTAGTCGTCGCCGAACGGGTTCGGGCGTGAGGGCTTTGGCGGGAGGCGGAACAGATCCTCCTCGGTCGGTCCCTTGGGGAGCGGCAGCGGCCACTCCTCGCTCTCGTCCGGCGGCTTCGCGCGCGATAGGAGGTCGCCCCAGCCCACGTCCGCAGAGGCGTCGAGCTCGCGGCGATAGACGGGGAAGCGGTCCTCGCCGGCGGCGTGCGTGAAGCCAGCCGCGGTGTACGCCGAGGCAGGCCCGGCGGGCAGCGACCAGGGATCCGGCGACGCCTTCGGGGTAGCCCTCCACGGCGATGATCCCCCGCCGGTCCAGCTCGTCGCAGACGGCCGAGAGGAGCGCGGCGGCAGCGCCCTCGCGGTCCATGGTCTCGGCCACGACCTGGAGGCAGGTCACCACCCACGGGGCCGGCGAGTCGGGGAGCGACGGGTACCGCTCCCGGATGATCTGGGCGCGCGGGTAGGTGGAGATCGGTCCGAACTGCGCCCAGCCGACGGCCACCCGGTCCCCGGCGGCATCCACGCTCCAGGCGAGCATCCCGTAGGCGCCGGCGAGGCGTGTCCCGGCCAGGAGGCGCGACAGCTTCAGCTCGGCCGCAGCCTCGGAGGTCGACGCCTCGCGGTGGCCGTCGAGCCGCTCCCAGTAGTCGCAGGTCTGGCACTTGTGCGCCCGGCTCGGCGGGCGCAGGGATCGAGCGCAAAGGACTCCGCGTCGACCAGGGAGAAGGAGAGGCCGGAGTCGGCCATCGGTCAGCCCTCGTCGGCGGCTGCCAGCAGGGCGCCGGAGTGGAGCAGCTCGCGGACTGCGGCGATGTCGGGCGCGGGAGATCGGTCCTCCTCCAGGTGCGGCACGCGCTCGCGAAGCGCTGCGTGCGCGCGGGCGAGGCCGGGGCCTGGACGCATCGGCCTCCGGAAGTCGAGTCCCTGCGCGGCGCACAGCGCCTCGATGGCCAGCACCGTTTCCGCCCGGTCGAGCACCTCCCACAGGTGGACGGCGCCGGTGGCGCCCATGCTGACGTGGTCCTCCTGGTTGGCCGAGGTCGGGATCGAATCGACCGATGCCGGATGGGCCAGCGTCTGGAGCTCGTTGACGTGGGCGGCCGCGGTGTACTGCACGATCATCAGGCCGCTGCGCAGCCCCGGCTCGTCCGACAGGAACGGCGGCAGGCCGGAGAGGTGGGCGTCCACCAGTCGCGCGGTCCGGCGCTCGGAGATGGAGGCCAGCTCGGCCAGGGCGATCTTGGCGTAGTCGATGGCGAGGGCGATCGGCTCGCCGTGGAAGTTGCCGCCGGAGATCACGCGCCCGTCCCCCAGGACCAGGGGGTTGTCGGTGGCGGCGTTCATCTCCACCGCCAGCACGCGCTCCAGCTGGTCGAGCGCATCGCGCACCGCGCCGTGGACCTGCGGCATGCAGCGCAGCGAGTAGGCGTCCTGGAGCCGATGCGGGCTGGCCGCGTGCGACGCCGCGATCTCGCTCTCCGCCAGCAGCTCGCGCAGGTGGGCGGCGACGGCCACCTGGCCGGGGTGCGGCCGGGCGCCGATCAGCTCCTCGTCGAAGGCGGCCGCGGTCCCCTCCATGGCCTCGAGGCTCATGGCGCCGATCACGTCGGCGGAGGCGGCGAGCCGCCGACCGTCGAAGAGCACCAGCGCGGCGATCGCGGTCATCAGCTGCGTCCCGTTGAGGAGGGCGAGCCCCTCCTTGGCGCCCAGCTCGAGCGGGGCCAGGCCCGCGGCAGAGAGGGCGTCGCCGCCGTCGATCGGTCCGTCAGGGGAGTCGGCCCATCCCTCGCCGATCATCACCGCGGCCAGATGCGCGAGGGGAGCCAGGTCGCCACTCGCGCCGACGCTGCCGCGCGACGGGATGACCGGGTGCACGCCCTCGTTCAGCATCCCGCACAGCAGCTCGGCGAGGTCCGGGCGGACGCCAGAGAGGCCGATCGCCAGGGCGTTGGCGCGGAGCAGGAGCATCGCCCGCACCACGTCGACTGGAAGTGGCTCGCCAACGCCCGCGGTATGCGAGCGAACGAGGTTGCGCTGCAGCTCCGCCACCTGGTCCGGCTCGATCCGCACGTTCGCCAGGTCCCCGAACCCGGTGGTCACGCCGTAGACCGTGGCGCCCTCGGCGACGAGCCGCTCGATCACCTCGCGCGAGGCACGCATCCGGTCGGCGGCCTCGGGATCGAGCGCCACCTGTCGTCGGTCGCGGGCCACCGCTGCCACGTCCTCCACGGTCAGGTCCCGACCGGTCAGGAGCAGCGGAGTGGTCGGCGCTGGGAGCGTGGCGCGGCTCCTTTCGGTGGTTTGTCAGGCCGGTTTCGAACCTCCGGGAGCGCCGGAGGGCGTCCCTATACTACGCAGCGTGCGACGAGTCCCGGACCCCACGAGCCGTCCGGCCACGGCTCCGGGTGCTCCGGACTCGCTCGGCAGCGCTGTCCCCAGCCCGGCCTTCGCATTCCTGCTCGCCCTGATCGCGCTCCCCAGCCTGTTCTGGCTGGTCACCTTCAAGCGCACGACCACCTACACCGTGCCGGAAGAGTGGCTGATGACCAAGGTGGTGCCGCAGTTCCACGCCTGGGTCGTGCACAACGTACCGCCGCTCGACTCGCTGCTGATCGCCATCAGCGGCCTCGGCTCAGGCTGGTTCGTGGCGCTCGGCTTCGGCGTGGCTGGGCTCGTGGCCCTCTGGCGCCGTCGCATCGACCTGGCGCTCCTCCTCGCTGCCGGCACGCTTGCCTTCCCGATCGAGTGGGCGCTGAAGTTCTTCACCGCCATCCACCCGCAGGTCAGCCTCGGCCAGCTCTGGAACGCGCTCTTCAACGTGAACGGGAATCGGGCTCGACGACATCGCCGACTTCCCGGCCGGGCACGCCCTGCGCGCCACCGTCTTCTACGGGCTGCTCGCCTTCTGCATCGCGCGGGTCGGCACGCGTCGACAGGGGATGACCGCCTACGCGGTGGCGATCGTCCTGATCGGCGCCATCAGCCTGATCCGCCTCTACCTGGAGGCCCACTACCCGATGGACCTGCTCGGCGGCTGGATGGCCGGCGGCGCGCTGCTGGCGGTGCTGGTCGCGGTCTACAGCCTGGCGGTCGACGGTCGCGTGCGCGCCTGACCGATGCTCGAGTTCATCGATCGTACCGTCATCCCGTTCTTCCTCTCGCTCTACGACGCGGTCGGCTACCTGGGAGTGGTCGTCGCCGTCGGCCTGGAGACCTTCATCCCGATCATCCCTTCGGAGGTGATCGTGCCGATGGCCGGCTGGAAGGTGAGCCAGTCCGCAGCCGATCCCTCCATCCTCGAGCCACTGACCCACGCGGGGTGGAACTGGCTGATCGTCCTCGTGATCGCGACCGCGGGCGCGGTGGCGGGGTCGCTGGCCGGCTACCTGATCGGCGCCTGGGGCGGCCGTCCGCTGCTCGACAAGTGGGGCCGATACGTCCACATCAAGCCCGATGACCTCGACCGCGCCGACGCCTGGTTCGCCCGCTACGGCGATCGGGCCGTCTTCTTCGCCCGGCTGGTGCCGCTGCTGCGCGCGCTGATCAGCTACCCGGCGGGCGTGGCGCGCATGCCGGTCGGGCGCTTCCTGCTCTTCACCACGCTTGGCTCGCTGCCATGGAACGCGGCGCTGCTGCTGGGCGGCTACCTGCTCGGAGAGAACTACCGCCGCCTGTACGACGCGATCCGCCCGTTCGAGCTGCTGATCTACGCGGTCGTGCTGCTCGGGATCGCGTACGTCATCTACCGATGGCTGCGCGGCCGAGGCGGCTCAGCCGACCGTGCCGCCACCTAGCGCTGGTTGACCGGCACCCGTTTCGGTGCCACGCTAGCGGCAACTGAACACTTCATCGCCTTCGGGGCGGGGTGAAAATCCCCACCGGCGGTCGGCTCGCTGAGGCGAGCCAGCCCGCGAACCCCATCGGGCCTGGACGCCGAGGAGCGGCGGAAGGGACGAACCTGGCGGGGCCGACCTGAACCGGCGAGCGCGACGCTCGCAGGCAGACAGGGCCGACGGTCACAGTCCGGATGGGAGAAGGCGACCGCGAGGCGTTCTCCGACGCATCGACTCACCCGTGGCGCGCGCCTGCGCGCCTGAGGGAGTCGAGCTGGAGCCCGTTCCGCGGCCGAGCCCCGCGCGCGATGCCAGGCGCAGCGGGAGTAATCCATGACGGTCGAGGCGACGATCCAGGCGAACGGGGCGCCGATGCCTGACGCCCTGCGGGTCCGCCTGTCCGATGTCACCGTCTCATTCCCAGCCGCAGGCGAACGGCTTGTCGCGCTGAACGGCCTGAGCCTCGACATTCCCGCGGGCAGCCTGACCGTGGTGATCGGGCCGAACGGGTGCGGCAAGAGCACCCTGCTGCGCGTCATCGCCGGGCTCGTGGCGCCGACCAGCGGGAGCGTGGCGCTCGGCGACGGAGGGGCACTGCGTGCCGGTGACGGGCGCGTTGGCCTCGCCTTCCAGCAGCCGCGCCTGATGCCCTGGCTCTCGACCGTCGACAACGTCGCGCTGCCGCTCGCCCTCAACGGCGTCGGAGTCGCGGAGCGGCGCGAGCAGGCGATCGACGCGCTTGCACGGGTTGGGCTGGCGGAGGCCGCAGGCGTGCGTCCCGGGCAGCTGTCGGGAGGAATGGCCCAGCGCGCGGGCCTGGCACGGGCGCTGATCAGCGACCCGCCGGTGCTCCTCCTCGATGAGCCGTTCAGCGCGCTCGATGCGCTCACCCGCGAGGGGTTCGACGGCGAGCTCCAGCGCCTCTGGATGGACCAGCCGCGGACGGTGCTGTTGGTCACGCACTCGGTGGGGGAGGCGGTACGGATGGCCGACAGGATCGTGGTGATGACCGCCCGGCCGGGCAGCGTGGCGCGGGTGATCCCCGTGGACCTGCCGCGACCGCGTCCCGCGGCGAGCCAGGCGACCGCGGCCATCGACGCGCAGGTGCGCGCGGCACTCGCCGAGGTCCATCCCGCCGAGCTCACCCCCTGGACTGACCGATGAAGCGCCTCGCCGCCGCCCTCCTTTCCCTGGCCGCGTTCCTGGTCGCCTGGAAGCTGCTCACCATCGTGACCGGCACGCCCGACTACATCCTTCCGGCTCCCGAGGTGGTGGCCGACCGAGCGTTCCGTGCGATCCGTGACGGGATCCTGTGGGAGCACACGGCGGTGACCCTCTCCGAGATCCTGCTCGGCTTCGCCCTTGGTGCGGTGACCGCCATCGGCACCGGCATCGCCCTGGGCAAGAGCGTCGTGGTCGAGCGCGTCCTCTCCCCGTACATCGTGGCGGCGCAATCGGTCCCCATCCTCGCCCTCGCCCCGCTCCTCGACATCTGGTTCGGCGGTGGCCTGCTGGCGCGCGTCCTGATCTGCGCCCTGATCGTCTTCTTCCCGATCGCCATCGCGACCATGGTCGGCATCCGCTCGGCCGACCCGCTCCTCGCCGAGATGCTCCGCTCGCTGGGCGCCAGCCCCGCGCAGCTCACCGCGCGGCTCGAGATCCCATCGGCCCTGCCGGTCATCTTCGGCGGCCTGCGGGTGGGGGTGACGCTGGCCGTCATCGGCGCCGTCGTCGCCGAATGGGCCGGAGCCAGCAGCGGGCTGGGCGTTCTCATCAACATCGCCAACCAGGGGCTCTTCGACACCCCGCTCATGTTCGTCGCGCTTGCGACCCTCGCCGTCATCGGCATCACCCTCCATGGCCTGGTGGTGATGGCCCAGCGACGGCTGGTTCAAACCTAGGAAAGGAAGACCGATGCGCCTGCGCCGATCCCCCGTGCTCCTCGTCCTCGCGCTGGCATTGGCAGCCTGTGCGCCGGCCGCCTCGCCGTCGCTGGCGCCGCCACCGGTGATGAAGTCGGTGACCCTGCTGCTCAGCTATCAGCCCGACGTGCAGTTCGCCCCCTTCTACCTGGCCCAGCAGGCCGGCTACTACCGCGACGCCGGCCTGAACGTCACGATCCAGCACAAGAGCGAGTCCGACCTCATTCGCCTCGTGGCCGACGGCCAGGCGCAGTTCGGCGTGGCCGATGCCACCGACGTGATGATCAGCCGCACCGCCGGGATCCCGGTGAAGTACGTGTCGACCCTGTACGACGCGTTCCCCGTGGCGATCATCGGTCCCAAGGGCAAGGTGCCGGCCAATCCGGCCGACCTGGCCGGCAAGCGGATCGGAACACCCGGGAAGTACGGCTCATCGTGGGCCGCGCTGCTGGCCGTGCTGCAGGCGGGCGGCCTGACCGAGGCCGATGTCACCATTCGCGAGTACCCGCAGTTCAACCAGGTCGACGGCCTGCTCGCCGGTGACGTGGACCTGATCACCGGCTTCCGCACCAACGAGCCGCTCCGCCTGGCCGCGCAGGGGATGCAGGTCGACATGCTGACGATCGACACGGTCGCGCCGCTGCCCGGGCCGGGCCTGATCGTCGGCGACGCGCTGCTCACCGCGACCGATTCGCGCGTCGCCGAGTTCGCGGCGGCCACCCTCCGCGCCCAGCGGGCAATTGCCGCGAATCCGCAGCTGGGCCTGGACGCGGCGACCGTGGTCGTGCCAGCGATCGCCTCGGACAAGGCCACCGCGCTCGCCGTCCTGAAGGCCTCGATCGAGCTGTGGCGCGGTTCGGCGGCCCAGCCGAGCGGGAGCATCGACCAGGCCGTCTGGGAGAAGGGCTACGACACGATGCGCCGGCTCGGCCTCATCGACGGGTCGGTGCCGCTCGCCGACATGACCCTCCACGTGCTGAGCCAGATCAGCGAGAGTCCGGCTCCGTAGCAGTCGGCGGCCTCGACGCGGGGCGGCGGCACGGCGTATCGGTCCAGCGCGGGCTCGTCGTGCGACTCGGCTCGCTCGGCGGCCTCGACCGTCTGCTCGAGCAGCATCATCGTGGTCACCGGCCCGACTCCGCCGGGGACCGGAGTGATGGCGGTGACCACCGGCCGCACCGCGGCGTAGTCGACGTCGCCAACGATCCCGCCGGGGATGGTGTTGATGCCGCAGTCGATCACCACCGCGGAGCGGTTGACCATCTCGGGGCCGACCAGGTTCGGCACTCCGGCGGCGACCACCAGGATCTCGGCGCGCCGCGTCTCGCGGGCGAGGTTGCGGGTGCGCCGATGGCAGATCACCACCGTGGCGTCGGCGGCGACCAGCAGGGCGGCGGCTGGCCGGCCGACGACGGCCGAGCGACCGATGACCACCGCACGCTTCCCGGCGATGGGGATCTGGTAGCTGCGCAGGATCGCCATCACCGCCAGGGCGGTGGCGGGCACGAAGGTGCGCTCGCCGCGCGCAATCCGCCCCGCGTTGAGCGGCGTGGCGCCGTCGACGTCCTTGGCCGGGTCGATCAGGGCCACCACCGCGTTGCCGTCCAGGTGCGCCGGCACCGGCTGCGCCACCACGATCCCGGCGATGGAGGGGTCCCGGTTCAGGGCGCCGATGCGTGCCGCCAGGTCGGAGAGCGCCACGCCCTCCGGCGGGTCGATCTCGAACGCCTCGACCCCGACGCTCCGCGCCGCGCGCCACACGCTGTTGGCGTATACGGCCGATGGGCCGCGCGCGTCGAAGCGGATGATCGCCAGGCGCGGCGTGGCGCCGGTCCGCTCGTGAAGGTCGGCGATGCGGTCGGAGAGGTCGCGCCACAGGCGCGACGCGACCGCGCGACCGTCGAGGACGCGGCCGCTCATGCCGCTACCAGCCTGGCGTCGACGGCTGCCAGCGCGGCCCGCTCGTGGACGGTGGCGAACGCATCGAGGCGCTCGATCTCGTCGGGGGCCGAGAGGCGCAGCGGCTCGTCCTCGGCGAGGTACGGAAGGTTGATGCGCACGTTGAGGAGCGCTCCGCGCAGGCCCGCGGCGGCGAGCTGCGCGGCGACGCCGGCGTCGCTGGCCGCGTTCTTGTTGCCGATCGGCGCGATCCGCTCCGCCATCTCCAGCACCTCGGCGGCGACGGCGGCGATCCGCATCGGCACCCGGGCCGCCTCGAGCATGGCGCCGCGCAGGGCCGATGCCCGTGCCTCGCGCTCGGCCTCGGACTCCTTCGGCATGCGGCGCGCGGTGACGACCGCGTCGTAGCCCACCGCGTCCTGCTCCGCCAGGGCGAGGAGCTGATCCTTCCTCGCACGGGCCGCGTCGCGCAGGTCAGAGACGAGATCCTGGTGCTCGGCGTACGCGGGCCGGCCAAGCGTCAGCTCCGCGACCATCGCCACCAGGCCGGCGCCCATGGCGGCCGCCAGCCCGGCGGCGCTCCCGCCGCCGGGCGCCGGGTCGCTGCTCGCCAGGCGATCCAGGAGCGCGGTGACGGTGAGTTCGGAGAGTCGGGGAGAATCGCTCATCGACGAGCTGCCTCGTGCCAGTTCGGGCGCCCGCACGGCGGCCGCGGCGAGAGCCTCGCCATCGATTGTACGGGCTAGACTCGCAGCCGCATGAAGCACAGCGGCTGGCGCATCGCGTTGATCACCACCGTCCCGCCGGTGGCCGCGGCGCTGGTCCCGGTCCTGCGCCAGCTCGGCCACGATCCGGTCTCCATCCTCAGTGCCCGGCGACGGCAGCCGGCGCCGGCCGGCCGCGAGCCGATGGGCGACGAGACCGCCCCCGAAGGGCTCGACGTGCTGCTCGCCCACGACAAGTGGGCGGTCGAGCCGCTGCTGCGCTCATCGCGGCCCGACCTGGCGATCTGCTGGGGCTTCCCGTGGCGCATCCCGCAGGCCGCGCTCGACGTCCCGCGCCTCGGCTCGGTGAACTGCCATCCAGCCCTGCTGCCCCGCCATCGCGGCCCGATCCCGCTGGCATGGGCCTTCCGCGACGGCGATGGTCAGTTCGGCGTGACCTGGCACCGCATGGACGAGCAGCTGGACACCGGCGCGATCCTGGCCCAGGCGACCGTGCCGATGCTCGACGACGACTTCAGCATCGAGGTGGTGGGGCCGCGCATCGGGACCGTGGCGATGGGCCTGCTGCCGACCGTCCTGGCACGCATCGCCGCCGGCGACCCGGGCGACCCGCAGCCGGCCGAGGGGGTCACCTGGGCTGGCCACTTCGGCGAGGACTACGCCACGGTCGACTGGGCGAAGCCGGCCCGGAGGATCCACGACCAGGTGCGGGCCTGGGGCTTCACCTTCGACCTGTCACCGATCGTGGGTCCGGTGGCCGAGCTGGGCGGGCGGAGGGTCCGCCTCGTTCGCACCTCGCTGACCGACCCGGGGGGCGATGCCACGCGGGTCGAGGCCGGTGACGGCCCGATCTGGGTGGTCGAGTCCGAGCCCCTGGGCTGACCCTCAGGCGGCCTCGTCCAGCGCGTCGACGAACCAGCGGCGTTGCCGCCCGTCGAAGATGAGCGAGGCCTGGCCGCCATCGGTCGCGACCAGGTAGGTGATGCGCGGACCCCGGTCGGCGGGGTAGGCCGCCGTCTCGTCCCGCATCGCGTCGAGCGACGTCACAGTCAGCTGTCGCCCCGCCACGAGGACGGTCGATGGTCGTGATTGATGCCGATCCCAGTGCACGCGTGCCTCGGTCGGCGTGATCTTGGTGAGTGCCATTGGTTCCACAGCTCCTTCACGCCGCCTGCGCAGGGCACCGAACAGGCGTTCTAATAGGATCGGAGCATACGAACAGGCGTTCGATCTGTCAAGGGTCTTCGTCGCCCGGGGCCGGTGGCTTCTCGCCGAAGTCGAAGCGGCGCCGATCGCGGTGCCCGATCAGCCGCGCCCGGGTGATCGCCTTCTCCCCGAACTTCTCTCGCACCGCGTCGATCGAGGCGGTGATCCGATCGGTCTTGTCCGGAGCGTCGAAGAGGGTCAGCTGCTGGACGTCGGTCAGGTTGATCGCGGTCAGGCCGATGAGCCGGACGGCGCGGTCGCGGACCAGGGTCTTGCGCAGGAGCGCGATGCCTGCGGCGTAGATCGGCTCCGACTCGCGGGTCTGGTGCGGCACGCCCATCTGGCGGGTGAGCGTCTCGAAGCCCTCGTAGCGCAGCTTGAGCTGCACCGCGCCCGCGGCCATGTGGTGGGCGCGCAGGCGGCTCGCCACCGATTCGGCCAGGTCGAGGAGGGTCGCCTCGAGGCGGGCGGGGTCGGTCACGTCGCGGTCGAAGGTCAGCTCATGGCCGATGCTCTTCGGCGCCTGGCTCGGCACCACCGGCGAGGGGTCGATCCCCCGAGCGCGCAGCGCGAGGTCATGGCCGTGGGACCCGAATCGACGGCGCAATGTTCCTTCGGGGAGCGCGGCGAGCTGCCCGATCGTCGTGACCCCATAGTCGGCCAGCGCCTGGCGCGACTGCGGCCCGACGCCCCACAGCCGGCTCACCGGCAGCGGCGCCAGGAAGGCGGCCTCGCCGCCGTGCGGGACGACGACCAGGGCATCGGGCTTGCGGAGGTCCGAGGCGACCTTGGCGCACAGCTTGTTCGTGGCCACGCCGACGCTCACGACGAGGCCGACCTCGTCGAGGACCCGCCGCTTGATGGCGCGGCCGATCGTCTCGGCGTCGCCGAACGCCTCCTGGCTCGAAGTCACGTCGAGGAACGCCTCGTCGAGGCTGATCGGCTCGACCAGCGGCGTGTACGAGGCGAAGATCCGCATCACCTGGCGCGACAGGTCGCGGTAGCGCTCCGGGTGGCCGGCGACGAAGACCCCGGTGGGGCAGAGGCGCGCCGCGGTGCGGAGCGGCATGGCGGAGTGGACGCCGAACCTGCGTGCCTCGTAGGAGGCGGCGCTCACCACGCCACGGGCGCCCGGGTCGCCACCGACGATCACCGGCTTGCCGCGCAGTGAGGGATCGTCGAGCACCTCGACGCTGGCGTAGAAGGCGTCGAGGTCGGCGTGGATGATCGCGCGGGTCATGTGCCCCGCAGGGTACGGCTCGGTCCGGCCGTCCGGGCCTATGCCAGCTTGCGGATGACCCCGACCACCTTGCCCTGGATCTGCACCTCGGAGGCGTAGATCGGCTCCATCTCGGCGTTCGCCGGCTGGAGCCGGATCCGGTCCTTCTCACGGTAGAAGCGCTTGAGCGTCACCCCGTTGTCCTCGAGCAGCGCGACCACGATGTCGCCGTCGTGCGCGGTGGCCTGCGGCTGCACCACGACGTAGTCGCCGTCGTCGATCAGGGCGTCGATCATCGACTTGCCGCGCACGCGGAGGACGTAGGAGTCGTCCCTCGCCTGGAGGGAGCGCGGGACTTCGAGGGTCTCCGCGCCCTCCGCGTACGCTTCGATCGGCTGGCCGGCGGCGATCTCGCCGATCACCGGCAGGGCCAGCGTCTCACGCTCGATGGGCATCCGGAACGGCGTCACGCGGCTGCGTTCGACCGGCGCTGCCGGGCGGCGGGCCGGGAGGCCCAGCTCTGCCTCCGCACGAACGGTGAGCCGCAACGCGCGCGACGAGTGCGCACCCCGCTCGAGCAGCCCGTCGCGCTCGAGGGCGGACAGGTGGTGATGCACGGCCGATGGCGAGGCGAGGCCCACGGCCTCGGCGATCTCGCGCACGCTCGGCGGGTAGCCACGCTCCGCGACGGTGCGGGCGATGCATTCGAGGATCTTCTTCCGACGCTCGGCGTCATGCCTGGTCATCGGCGGCTCCTTGTGCGGTGCAGGACGTGCGGGCGCGACCATAGCAGAACAGGCGTTCTAATGTCAAACAATCGGCCTGCTCTGATACCATCGGACTCCACCTCGATCCCGAACCGGAGGCCCGCGTGAACATCTCCGGCCGATGGCGCTCCGTGCGCCTGGCGCGCCTGATCTGGAAGCTCCCGATGTACGCCCGCGTGATCTGGGGGCTCGTCCGCGATCCCCGCACCCCCCTCCCCCTGAAGGCGCTGCTCGGTGCCGGCCTCGCCTACCTTGTGATGCCACTCGACGTGATCCCCGACGCGATCCCGATCCTGGGGCAGGCCGACGACCTCACCGTCCTGCTCCTCGTCCTCGACCTGTTCATCGCCAACGCCCCGGCCGACGTGCGCCGCGAGCACATGGAGCGCGCCCACAACGGGACCGCCGACCTGGACAAGGACCTCGCGCGGCTGCGATCGATCATGGGACGCCGCTACGACGCGATCCGAGACGCCCTTCCGGAGCTGCTGGAGCGCTACGGTGACCTGCGCGACCCGCGAGCGGTGAAGGGGCTCCTGGCGAAGGTTCGCGATGCGCGCGTCCGGAAGGCCGATGCCGAGCCGATCGCCGTCGCCGGCGACTCCGAGGCCATTCCCGTCGACCTGGAGCTCGAGGCCGCCGGCGCCGAGGGCAGCCGCGACCTGCGGCTCAACTGAAGACGAGACACGAAAGGAACCGGCTGACAGCATGAAGGTGATCCTCAAGCGCGACGTGAAGGGGCTTGGCCACTCCGGCGACGTCAAGGACGTCAAGAACGGCTACGCCCGCAACTTCCTCTTCCCGAGCGGCGCCGCGGCCCTCGCCGATGCCGGCGCCCTCAAGAACTGGGAGCGGCACAAGGACGAGCGCGACGCGCGCGAGGCGGGGATCCGTGGCGAGGCGGAGGCCATGGCCGGGCGGCTGCGCGAGCTGAAGCTCGAGGTGGCGGTGAAGGCAGGCGAGAAGAACCGCCTCTTCGGATCGGTCACCAACGTGCAGATCGCCGAGCTGATCGCCAAGGAGGGGATCGAGGTCGACCGCCACGCGATCCACCTGCGCGAGCCGATCAAGACCCTCGGCGACTACAAGGTCGACGTGAAGCTGATCCCGGGCGTCGATGCCGAGATGACCGTCAGCGTGGTGCCGCTCTAGCCCGCGACAGGCAAGCTGTCACGGCCAGGCCCGATCCTCGGGGGCATGCGCGGCCAGGCGACTCGCTTATCCACAGGAATCCGGTTGTCCACAAACCGCAGCCAGATATCGACAGGATGGGCGGGCCTGGCCGGTAGGCAGCGGGCGCTGGCTCCGCCACCATCGGTTCCGCCATGAGCATCGACAAGCTGGCGCCACAGGCGGTCGAGGCCGAGCAGAGCGTGCTCGGCTCGATCCTGATCGACCCTGAGGCGATCCTCAAGGTCGCTGACTTCCTGCACCCGCCCGACTTCTACCGCCAGCAGCACTCCGACATCTTCGAGTCGATGCTCGCCCTGCACGGCCAGCGCGAGCCGATCGACCTGGTGACGCTCGGCGACGAGCTGGCGCGGCGGGAACGGCTGGAGCCGATCGGCGGGCCGGCCTACCTGGCCAGCCTCATGAACATGGTGCCGACTGCCGTGCACGTCGAACACTACGGGCGGATCGTCGAGCGCAAGGCGGTGCTCCGCAACCTGATCGGCGCCGCCGGCAAGATCGCCGCGGTTGGGTACGAGGAGGCGAACGACGCCGAGGCGGCGATCGACCGGGCCGAGGGGATCCTCTTCGAGATCAGCCAGCGGCGGACGATTGGTGGCTTCGAGTCGCTCGCCGCCCTTCTCGGCCAGGCGTACGACCGGCTCGAGTACCTCCACGAGCACCGCGGACAGCTGCTCGGCATTCCGAGCGGCCTCTCGCAGCTCGACGCGCTGCTCGGCGGCTTCCAGCCGTCCGACCTGATCATCCTGGCGGCGCGGCCGAGCGTCGGAAAGTCCAGCCTCGCGCTCAACATCGCCCAGCACGCCGCAGTGCACGAGGGCAAGAAGGTGGCCGTCTTCTCGCTCGAGATGAGCAAGGAGCAGATCGCCCTGCGGCTCCTCTCGGCCGAGTCGGGGATCAACCCGCGCCCCCTGCAGAGCGGCTTCGTCGACGAGACCGACTGGTCGAAGATCGCCCAGGTAATGAACCTGATGCATGCCGCGCCGATGTGGATCGACGACTCGCCGGTGCTCACCGTGCTCGAGCTGCGGACCAAGGCCCGCCGCCTCGAGGCGGAGCAGCACGGCCTCGACCTGCTGATCGTCGACTACCTGCAGCTGATGCAGGGCAGCCTCTCGCAGCGCGAGCCGAACCGCGTCCAGGAGGTGAGCGAGATCAGCCGTGGCCTGAAGCAGCTCTCCAGGGAGCTGAAGGTGCCGGTGATCGCCCTCTCGCAGCTCTCCCGCGGGGTGGAGCAGCGTGGCTCGGCCGAGCCACGCCTCTCGGACCTGCGGGAATCGGGGAGCATCGAGCAGGACGCCGACGTCGTGATCTTCCTGTACCGCGAGGCGGAGGGGATGCCGGAGGGCGACATCGAGACGATCCGGGCCAAGGTGGCCAAGCATCGCAACGGACCGATCGGCGAGATCAGCCTCCAGTTCCGCAAGACCAACACCCGCTTCTACACGATGGCTCCCCGCGAGACCGAAGCGGTGACCTACTAACCCTCTAGGCACGGTCTTGACCCGTGTGTATAGTCGGCCGCGGAACGTCCGGTCCACTGCTCGAACCCGAGTCCTGACCGATCCAGCGCGTCGCCGCCGAATCAGCCTGAGCCCGAGGAACAGCACCGTCCAGATCGGCCCGGGCGAGCGAGGTTGGAGGGACTCTGGTGTACGCGGACAAGACCATCAGCTGCCGCGACTGCGGGATGGACTTCGTCTTCTCTGCCGGCGAGCAGCAGTTCTACGCCGAGAAGGGGCTCGTCAACGAGCCGCAGCGCTGCCCGAGCTGCCGGGCAGTGGCAAAGCAGAACCGAGCGCTCGGAATCAGCTCGGGCGGCGGCTCCGGCCAGCGTGAGATGCACGCCGCCGTCTGCGCCGAGTGCGGCGGGCAGGCGCTCGTGCCCTTCCTGCCGCGCAACGACCGCCCCGTCTACTGCAGCAGCTGCTTCGACAAGGTGCGCGCCATGCGGACCTGACGGTCCGCCTCTCGACGGTCCATCCCGATGCGAACGCCGCCCGCCCAGGCGGCGTTCGCGTATTCTGCGACCCTCCCGCAGCTGAGGTCACCGGCAGCCCATGTCCGTCATCGCCGTCGTCGGCGCCCAGTGGGGCGACGAGGGGAAGGGCAGGGTCGTCGACTACCTGGCCACCGACGCCGACCTGGTGATCCGCTACGGCGGCGGCAACAACGCCGGCCACACGGTCGTCAACCCGCACGGGCACTTCAAGCTGCACCTGATCCCCTCGGGCATCTTCTATCCGGCGACGCGCAACCTGCTCGGCAACGGCGTGGTGATCAACCCGCCGGCCCTGGTCACCGAGCTGGATGGACTGGCGGCGGCGGGCTTCGACGGCGCGAACCTGTTCATCAGCGATCGCGCCCACCTGGTGATGCCGTACCACATCCTCCTCGACCAGCTCGAGGAGCGCGAGCGCGGCAGCGCCCGGATCGGGACGACCAGCCGCGGGATCGGGCCCGCCTACGTCGACAAGGTGGCGAGGCGCGGGATCCGCGTCATCGACCTGATGGAGCCCGATGCCTTCCGCGCGCAGCTGGCCGTCGCCCTGCGGCGCGTGCGGCGCATCGTGGCCGGCTACTTCGCTGCCGGCGGGGAGGGCGACGAGATGCGCTCGGCGATCGACGAGGCGACCGACGAGGAGCGGATCGCGGGCGACTACCTGGCCGCCGCCGAGCGGCTGCGGCCGCACGTCGTCGACGGGCAGACGATGGTCGACGCGGCGCTCGTGGCCGGGGAGCGGATCCTCCTCGAAGGCCAGCTCGGCACGATGCGCGACATCGACTGGGGCACCTACCCGTACGTGACCTCCTCGTCGCCGATCCCCGGCGGCGCGTCGATCGGGGCGGGGCTGCCCGCCGTGGCGATCGACCGGGTGATCGGCGTGGCGAAGGCCTACACCACGGCCGTCGGGGCGGGGCCGCTCCCGACCGAGCTGCTCGACGCATCCGGCGAGGCGCTCCGCGAGCGGGGCGTCGAGTACGGCACCTCGACCGGGCGGCCGCGACGCTGCGGCTGGTACGACGCCGTCGCGGTCCGTTTCAGCGTCCGGCTGGCCGGCTACTCGAGCATCGCCCTGACCAAGCTCGACGTGCTCGACGGCTTCGAGCGGATCCGCGCCTGCGTCGCCTACCGCGACCCCAGCGACGGTCGCGAGTGGACGACGGTGCCGGCCTCGACATCGGTCTACGAGCGGCTGGAGCCGGTCTACCAGGACCTTCCCGGCTGGCAGGCCGATACGACCGGCTGCCGTGCCTTCGAGCAGCTGCCGGCGGCGGCGCGCGCCTACGTCGAGCGGCTCGAGGAGCTGGCCGGCGTGCCGATCGGGCTCGTCTCGGTGGGGCCGGAGCGCGCGCAGATGATCGTCCGCGGATCGAGCTGACCCCGCGCCATGAGGGGTGGGCGACAGGCGATGGTGATGCTGGTCGCCGCGGCGGTGCTCGCGTCCTGCGCGTCGACGATCCAGCATCCCGTCCCCCGCGGGGCCAGCTTCGAGGACGACGAAGTTCGTTTCGTGGCGCCAACCGGCTGGCAGATTCAGGCGTCGACCGCGTTCTCCTACGGCGGCGGTGGCCAGATTCGAACGTACCTCGCCAACCAGCCGCTCCACCAGGACTGCCCGACCACCGGCTCGATCATCGTCTGCGAATCGCCGCTCGATGGTGGCCTCCGACCGGGCGGGATGTTGGTCACCTGGCTCGCCAGCTCCTGTGCCGGACCATCGTGTGACCTTCCGGCAGCCAGGCTCATCGCGATCGGGAATCGCCAGGGGGTCCGCGTCCCGACCATCAACCGGTGCGATGGGACTGGCTCGACCGAGCAATCTGCCTACTACGTGACCGTCACCCCGCAACGGATCGACGTCCTCCTCACCTGCGCGCGCGACCCGAGTGACTCGACCCGCTCCGCCTTCCTCGGCTTCCTGGATGCCATCCAGTGGCGGATCCCGTGACCGCGCCCGCCTATACTCGCCCGACACCTGAGCGGAGGCCGTCGTTGATCGACCCGTCGACTCTCGCCCCTGACGCCATCTCGACCCGCCTGCGGCGCGCCTACGGCTTCGAGGAGGTGGCGCTGGTCCCGGGGGCGACCACGGTCGACCCGGCTGAGATCGACCTGACCACCGAGATCGGTGGACGCCGGCTCGAGATCCCCTTCATCGCCGCCGCCATGGACGCCGTCGCGGACGCCGACTTCGCGGCGCGCATGAGCCGCCATGGTGGTCTCGCCTTCGTGAACCTCGAGGGCCTCTACACCCGCTACGAGGACGCCGCGCCGATCATCGAGCGGGTCGTCGCCGCGGCGAGCAACCAGGAGGCGGCGGAGCTGCTCGCAGCGGCCTACGCCGCGCCGGTCCGCGACGAGCTGATCTCCGCGCTGATCACCCGCATCCGGGCCCAGGGCGGGATCGCCGCGGTCGCGACCACGCCGGCCTCCGCCTGGCATCACGCCGAGGTCGCGGCCGATGCCGGCGCGGAGCTCTTCCTGGTCCAGTCGCAGGTCTCGAGCGCGCGCCACATCTCGACCGGCGGCCGGGTCCTCTCCCTCTCCGACCTGACCGGTGCCCTGAAGATGCCGGTCCTGGTCGGCAACACGGTGAGCGGCGAGGCCGCCTACCAGCTGATGCACCAGGGTGCCGCCGCCGTCCTCGTGGGCGTCGGCCCCGGCGCCGCCTGCACGACGCGCGAGGTGCTCGGGATCGGCGTTCCGCAGGTGAGCGCGACGCTCGAGGTGGCCGCCGCTCGCGACCGCTACGAGCGCGAGACGGGCCGGTACGTGCCTGTCATCACCGACGGCGGCATGAAGACCGGCGGCGACATCGCCAAGGCGATTGCCAGCGGAGCGGATGCGGTGATGCTCGGCTCACCCTTCGCCGCCGCGCTCGAGGCCCCGGGACGCGGCGTCAACTGGGGGATGGCCGCGCCCTCGCCGACGCTGCCGCGCGGGACCCGCATCAAGGTCGGCGCCCAGCTGCCGCTCGAGCAGATCCTCTTCGGGCCGGCGCACACCACCCACGGCACCCAGAACCTGGTCGGCGCCCTGCGTCAGTCGATGGCCGCGCTCGGGGCGCGCACCATCCGGGAGATGCACCAGGTCGAGATGGTGATCGCGCCGTCGATCGCGACCGAGGGCAAGTCCTGGCAGCGGGCCGATGGAGCTGATCGATAGACCGATTGGACGAGACGACCGAGGCGACTCCGGGTTCCGAGCCGGCCGCGCCGCCGGAGCGCGAGCGCGGCCGAACAGTCCATGGCGAGGCCGCCAACGCCGGCCATCGGGTCCTCGCCCCGGACGACGCCGAAGTCGAGGCGTATCTCGAACAGGCGCTCCACGCGCCGCCCCCGCAGCGCGACGCGGAGGCGCCGGCTGAGCCCGATACGGTCGTCATCCTGGACTTCGGGAGCCAGTTCGCGCAGCTGATCGCGCGTCGCGTGCGGGAGCTGAACGTCTATTCGGAGCTCCTCCCGCACGACACGCCGTGGGCGGAGATCGCCAGGCGGCGGCCGAAGGCGATCATCCTGTCCGGCGGGCCTTCGTCGGTTTACGACGCCGACGCGCCGTACCTCGACCCGGCGATCTGGTCGGGTGGCGTCCCGGTGCTCGGCATCTGCTATGGCGTGCAGCTCATGGCGCAGCAGCTCGGGGGCGAGGTGGCGCCGAGCGCGAAGCGCGAGTACGGCCCGGCCTCGGTGCAGATCATCAGTGGCGACGGCCTCTTCCGCGGCCTGGAGCCGACGCAGCCGGTCTGGATGAGCCACGGCGATCGGATCGTCCGCCCGCCGACCGGCTTCGTCACCACCGCGCAGACGGAGACGAGCACGTTCGCCGGCCTCGCGGATCCCGCCCGCGGCCTGTACGGCATCCAGTTCCACCCCGAGGTGGTGCACACCCCCGCCGGCCGCGAGATCCTGCGCAACTTCGTGATCGGCATCGCCGGCGCGCGCCCCACCTGGACCTCGGCCGGCTTCGTCGAGACGACGGTCGCCGAGATTCGAGCCCGGGTCGGCGACGGGAAGGTGATCTGCGCCCTCTCCGGTGGGGTCGACTCGGCCGTGGCGGCGACCCTCGTCCATCGGGCCATCGGCGACCAGCTGACCTGCATCTACGTCGATCACGGGCTGATGCGCAAGCGCGAGTCGGAGCTGCTCCGCGCGACCTTCGCCGAGCACTTCGGGATGAAGCTGATCATGGTCGACGCCCGCGACCGATTCCTCCGCCGCCTCGAGGGCGTCGAGGACCCCGAGGAGAAGCGCCGCATCATCGGCGATGAGTTCATTCGCGTCTTCGAGGAGGAGGCGACGAAGCTGGGGCAGATCGACTTCCTGACGCAGGGGACCCTCTACCCCGACGTGATCGAGTCGAAGACCGCCGAGACGAAGGCGGCGGCCAAGATCAAGACCCATCACAACGTCGGCGGGCTGCCAGCCGACCTGCGTTTCAGCCTGATCGAGCCGCTCCGCTACCTGTTCAAGGACGAGGTGCGCAACGTCGGCATGGAGCTGGGCCTCCCCGACGCGATGGTGCTGCGCCAGCCGTTCCCGGGGCCCGGGCTCGCGATCCGGATCATCGGGGCGGTCACGGCGGATCGGCTCGAGACCCTGCGCGAGGCGGACTGGATCGTGATCGACGAGATCAAGGCGGCCGGGCTGTATCGGTCCCTGTGGCAGTCCTTCGCGATCCTGACGCCCGTCCGCAGCGTGGGCGTGATGGGCGACTTCCGCACCTACGCCAACGTGGTCGCCATTCGCGCGGTGACCAGCGACGACGGCATGACGGCGGACTGGGCGCGCCTTCCGTACGAGCTGCTGGCCAGGATCAGCTCGCGCATCGTGAACGAGGTGGCGGGCGTCAACCGGGTCGTCTACGACATCAGCAGCAAGCCGCCGGCCACCATCGAGTGGGAGTAGCCGATCCCGGCTAGGATTGGCGGCGATGTCCAGCTGGTTTGACAAGCTCCTCGAGGAGCTGCAGCGCCGCCAGGCTGAGCAGGACGCCCTGCGAGAGGGCCGTCCACGACCGTCCGGCCAACGGCCGGGAAACGGCAACGGCCACGCGAACGGGCCTGGCGACGACGAGCCACCCCCGTTCCGCCGGCCCACGGTCGTCCGTCCAGGAGGTCCCGGCCGTCAGCCGCGCTGGGGACTGATCATCGGCGTCCTCGTCGTCGTGTTCCTCCTCTTCGGCGTGCTCGGCGGCCTCGTCAGCCTGGTCACCGACCTGCTGTGGTACGACTCGCTGGGCCTCCGCAGCGTCCTCACCACGCGGCTCTGGTCCCAGGTCGGGCTGTTCGCGCTGGGCTTCGTGGCCTTCGTGCTGCCGGCCCTGGCGAGCATCTGGCTCGCCCGCCGGATCGCTCCGCAGGTGCCGATTCGGCGCGTGGGGACCCTGGAGCTCCCCGACGTCAGCCGCGTGGTCACGCTGGGGCTGGCCGCGGTCGTGGTGCTGCTGGGGCTCGTCTCGGGCGCCGCCTGGAGCGGGAGCTGGCAGACGGTGCTGCTGTTCATGAACGGCGGCAGCTTCGGCGCCACCGACCCGCACTTCGGCCACGACATCGGGTTCTACGTCTTCGACCTGCCCTTCTGGCGCTTCCTCCAGGGCTGGGGCGTCACCTCGCTGGTGGTGATCATCCTGCTGACGCTCGGGACCTATGCGGTGGGTGCGCTGCGCTGGCAGCTGCGCCTCACCGCGCCGGTGCGGGCGCACCTCTCGACCCTCGGGGCGCTCCTGCTGGTGGCGATCGCGACCGGCTACCAGTTCGACATCGCCGAGCTGTCGTACTCGACGCGCGGCGTGAGCGGGACGATCCAGGCGGCCACCTACACCGACCTCCATGCCCAGATGCCGGCGTACGTGATCCTCACCGTGGTGGCGCTCGCCGCTGCGGCGCTCCTGCTGGCCAACATCTGGTTCAAGACGCTCTGGGCGATCCTGCTCGCGGCCGGGGCGTGGATCGGGATCACGATCCTGGTCGGCGGGCTCTACCCCAGCATCGTGCAGCGGCTCAACGTGGATCCGAACGAGCTGGCGCTGGAGCGGCCGTACATCCAGCAGCACATCAAGATGACGCGGGCGGCCTATGCGCTCGATGCGATCGACGTGAAGCCGTATACCGGGGAGCAGGCGCTCAGCCGGCCGCTCATCACCGCCAACCAGGCGACGATCGACAACATGCGGCTGTGGGACTACCACGCCCTGCTCCAGACCTTTGGGCAGCAGCAGATCCTGCGCCAGTACTACGAGTTCACCGACGTGGACATCGACCGGTACCTGATCGACGGGCAGCAGCGCCAGATCATGCTCAGCGCGCGGGAGATCAAGGGCCCGCCTGCCGATGCGCAGTCGTGGACCAACGAGAAGCTGGCCTATACCCACGGCTACGGCATCACCGCCGTGCCGGTCAATGCGGTGACGCCGGAGGGACAGCCCGACTACCTGGTGAGCGGCATCAACCAGCAGCCGAAGCTGCCGGTCGGGGAGCCGCGCATCTACTTCGGCGAGGAGCCGTCGTCCTACATCGTGGTCGACACCAAGGCGAGCGAATTCGACTATCCCATCGACGACCAGACGTCCGCGGTGACGACCTGGAAGGCGAGCACCGGGGTGGGGGTCGGGAACCTCTTCAGCCGGCTCCTCTTCGCGATGCGCTTCGGCGACCTGAACCTGCTCATCAGCAACCAGCTGACCGGCGACTCGAAGATCCTCTTCCGCCGCGAGATCGGCGAGCGGGTGCGCGAGCTGGCGCCCTTCCTCACGTACGACAAGGACCCCTACCTGGTCAGCGCCAGTGGGCGCCTGTACTGGATCTGGGACGCCTACACGACATCGGATCGATACCCCGATGCGCAGCCGCTGACTGACGTCTTCCCGGGCCAGAACTACGTGCGGAATTCCGTCAAGGTGGTCATCGACGCGTACGACGGTTCGGTCCGCTTCTTCATCAGCGACCCGACCGACCCGATCATCAACGCCTACGCCCGCATCTTCCCCGACCTGCTCAAGCCGCTCGCCACGATGCCGGCCGACCTCGTGGCGCATCTGCGCTACCCCGAGGACCTCTTCACCGCGCAGAACGAGGCCTACCTGCTCTACCACCTCGATGCGACGGCCCAGGGGGCCGCGGCGCTCTACAACCGCACCGATCGCTGGTCGATCCCGACCCAGCAGACCGGCGTCGAGGGGCCCGGCACCGCCATCGTGCCCCACTACGTGATCATGAAGCTGCCGGGCGAGGCGAAGGCGGAGTTCGTCCTGATCGAGCCGATGGTCGCCGCGGCTCGGCCGAACATGATCAGCTGGATCGTCGCCCGCATGGACCCCGGCCACTACGGCGAGCGGACCAGCTTCCGCTTCCCGTCCAACTCGACGACGCTCGGCCCATCGCAGATCCAGGCGCGCATCAACCAGGACTCGACGATCAGCGCCCAGTTCACCCTCTGGTCGAGGGCAGGCTCGGAGGTGGTCCGCGGTGACCTGCTGGTGCTGCCGATGGGCGACTCGATCCTCTATGTCGAGCCGATCTTCCTGCGCTCCACCGAGTCCTCGTTCCCCGAGTTCAAGCGGGTGATCCTGGCCAGCCAGAACAAGCTCGCCTTCGCCGATTCGCTCTCCCAGGGGATCCAGCAGCTGCTCGGGGAGGCGACCGTCCCGCCGCCAGATGGCGGAGGTGGCCAGCTGCCAGGGGACGTGGCCTCCCTGGTGGCCGAGGCGCAACGCCTCTACCAGGCCGCGCAGACGGCGCTCGCCGCCGGTGACCTGGGAACCTATCAGGCCCGCATCAACGACCTCGCGGCGGTGATCGACCGCCTCGGCGAGCTGGTCGGCACGCCATCGACCTCACCCGGCCCCGCACCCTCCGCCTCGCCGGGCGGCTAGATGCGGGTCCTGGTCCTGGGCGGCGGCGGGCGCGGGCACGCGCTGGCCTGGCGACTGGCACGCGACGAGTCCGTCGAGCAGGTCTGCATTGCTCCCGGAAATGCAGGAACCGCGGCCGTGGCCGAGGCGGTCGAAGGGCTCCCGATCAACGATCCGGCGGCCGTCGCCCGGCACGCCGCACGCGAGCGTTACGACCTTGTCGTGATCGGTCCAGAGGACCCGTTGGCGGCGGGCGTGGCAGACGCTCTGCATGCGGTCTCAATCCCCGTCTTCGGCCCGTCGCGAGCGGCGGCGCGCCTCGAATCGAGCAAGGCGTTCGCCAAGGAGCAGCTTCGCCGAGCCGGCGTGCCGACGGCGGCCAGCGCAGTCTTCGACGACGTGGAGGAGGCGGTGGCCCACGCCCGAGCGGCCGAGCGACCGCCTGTGGTCAAGGCCGATTGGCTGGCGGCTGGCAAGGGGGTTGTCTTGCCGGACACGACCGAGGCCGCAGAGGCCGCCATCCGTCAACTCTTCCTCGACGCACCCAGCGGCGCGCGGGTTCTGCTCGAGGAGCGACTGAGCGGGCGCGAGGTATCGGTCTTCGCCCTGGTCTCGGACGAGTCGGTGGTGCCGTTCGGTGCCGCCTGCGACTACAAGCGGCTGCGCGACGGCGACGAGGGGCCGAACACGGGAGGCATGGGGGGCTACGCCCCGGTGCCCTGGTTCGGGCAGGCTGACGTGGAGCGTGCGGTCGGCACCATCTTCGAGCCGATCGCCTGGCGGATGGCCCGCGACGGGACCCCGTACCGCGGCGTGCTGTACGCCGGTTTGATGCTGACCGAGGGCGGCCCGATGGTCCTGGAGTTCAACGCTCGGTTCGGCGATCCGGAGGCACAGGTCCTCCTGCCACTGCTCGAGGGAGACCTGGCGGCGGCATTGCTCGGCACCGCATCGGGCGACCGTGGCGCAATGGAAGGGTCGCTTGGCCTCGGCGTTGGAGCCGCCGTGGGCGTGGTGGTTGCCTCCGATGGCTACCCGGAGGCCCCAACGCTGGGGCGTCCGTTGACCGGTGCCGAGCCATCGGGCGCGAGCGACGCCGGCCCCCTGCTGATCTTCCACGCCGGGACGGCAGCCAGCGCCGGCGGGTACGTGTCATCGGGCGGGCGGGTCGTGACCGTCGTCGGGCTGGGGGCCGACCTGCCGGCCGCGCGGGCTCGAGCGTACGAAGGAGTCACCGGCATCGGTCTCGAGGGGGCTCAGCACCGGACCGATATCGCCCTGCGCGAGGTCACGCCATGAAGCCGTTCGAATTCCTGGCCGAGTCGCGCGACCCGATCTCGGCGCGCGAGCTCGGGGAGCGGGCTCGCCGGGCCGAAGCGCTCGGCTACCACGCGCTCGTGATCCCCGACCACGTCCTCGACCAGCTCTCGCCGGTCCCGACCATGGCGGTCATCGCCGCCGCCACCGAGCGGCTGCGGATCGGCGCCTTCGTCTTCAACAACGACCTGCGCCATCCGGCCGTGCTGGCCCAGGATCTCGCGTCGCTTGACGTGCTGAGCGAGGGGCGTCTGGACGTCGCCATCGGCGCCGGCTGGAACGAGGTCGAGTACAGGTCGGTCGGGATCGCCTTCGAGCCCCCGTCGATCCGGTCCGAGCGGCTCGCCGAGGCGGTCGCCGTGCTGAAGGGCTGCTTCGCCGACGGTCCGTTCAGCTTCTCGGGGCGGTACTACCGGATCACCGACCACGACGGCGGCCCGGCGCCGGTCCAGCGGCCGCACCCTCCGTTCCTGATCGGGGGCGGCGGACGGCGCACGCTGACGCTCGCCGCGCGGGAGGCGCAGATCGTGGGGCTCGCCCCGCGGGTCGGGCCGAGCTCCCGGCGTGACCCGCGCAGCCTCACCTGGGAGGCGACCGAGGAGAAGATCGCCTGGGTCCGCGAGGCCGCCGGCGATCGGTTCGACGGGCTCCGCCTCAACGTCTACCCGTCGGGGGTGCCGGTCACCGTCGTCGAGGACGCGCGCGGCGAGGCGAGCCGCGTGGTCGACGAGCTGGCGGCAGGCACCGGGGTTCGCCTCACCGAGGACGAGGTGCTCGACTCGCCGCAGATGTTCATCGGCTCGCTCGACCGGCTCGAGGAGAAGTTCATCGCGATGCGCGAGGGGCTCGGGATCAGCTCGATCATGGTCGGCGAGCTCGGTCCGCTCGATCCGCTGGTGGAGCGCCTGGCCGGCCGCTAGCCCTTCGCCGGGGGGTCGAGCGAGGCGACGATCCGCTGCTCGAGCTGGAGGATCCGCTCCTCGAGCGCCACGACGTGCTTGAGGATCTCCGTGTTGCCGGTCAGCAGCTTCTCGTTCTGCTGCTCCGCCACGTCGGTCTCGTCGGCGGCGTGCTCCAGGGTCAGCCGGTCGCGCTGCGCGGATCGGTTGCCGGCGAGGAGGATGAGCGGCGCGGCATATGCGGCCTGGGTCGAGAAGGCGAGGTTGAGCAGGATGAACGGGTAGGGGTCGAACGGCTTGCTGAGCAGGTAGATGTTGCCGCCCAGCCAGGCCGCGACGAGCACGGTCTGGAGGATCAGGAAGCGCCAGCTGCCCATGAACCCGGTCACCGCGTCGGCGATCCGCGCGCCGATCGGCGCGTCATCGACCAGCGCCCTGTTCACGGGTGATGGCGCACGTGGCTCGGGCCTTCGCTGCAGACCTTTCGACATGGCATTCCTCCAGACTCGCCGCGCTCGGCCGGCGGCCGGTCGCCTGCGGGTATCCTAGGACCGATGACCCCCGTGCCCCTGGTCGCCGTCATCTGCGGCTCCCGCTCCGACCTCTCCGCCCTGAGCGGCTGCTTCGACACCCTCGACCGCTACGCGATCCCGTGGGAGGCGAGCGTGATCAGCGCGCACCGCCAGCCTGCCGCGCTCGCCAGCTACGTGCGCGACGCCGAGGCGCGTGGCGTGCGCCTCTTCGTGGGCGCGGCGGGGATGGCCGCTCATCTGCCGGGCGTGCTCGCCTCGATGACGGCGCGGCCGGTGATCGGCATCCCCCTCGACGCCGGCGTGCTCGGCGGCGCCGACGCCCTCTACAGCATCGTCCAGATGCCGCCGGGGGTGCCGGTCGCGGCGGTCGCCATCGGCTCGGCCGGAGCGCGCAACGCGGCGCACCTGGCCGCCCGCATCCTGGCGCTCGCGGACCCTGCCCTCGCAGCCCGCGTGGACGCTGTCCGGGAAGAGCTGGCCGGGGCCGCCGAGGTCGCGATCGACCCGCGCGCCGGGCCAGCGACGCCTCGCCCATGATCGATCGCTACGCGCTCCCCGAGCTGACCGAGCTCTTCAGCGAGCGCCACAAGCTCGAGCTCTGGCTGCGGATCGAGCTGCTCGCCACCGAGGCGATGCACGCGGCCGGCGTCGTGCCGGACGCGGACTGGGAGCGGATCCGCGACGCGGCCGCCGATGTCGACGCGCAGCGCGCCCACGAGATCGAGCAGGAGTCGCAGCACGACGTGATCGCCTTCCTGCGCGCGGTCACCGAGCGGCTCGGACCCGAGGGGCGATGGCTGCACTACGGCCTGACCAGCTCGGACCTGCTCGACACCGCCACCGCCGTCGTCCTGCGCGACGCGACGCGCGTTCGTCGAGGGCGAGCTGGCCAGCTGGCGGAGGCGCTGCGCGAGATGGCGGTGGAGCATCGGTCGACGCCGATGGTCGGTCGCAGCCACGGCATCCACGCGGAGCCGATCACCTTCGGCTTCAAGGTGGCCGGCTGGCTGGCGGAGGTGGGGCGCGACCAGGTGCGCCTGGGGCGGGCGCGGGAGGGGATCGCCGTCGGCAAGGTCTCGGGCGCGGTCGGTACGCATGCCCACCTGGGGGTCGAGGTGGAGCGCTTCGTGTGCGAGTCGCTGGGCCTCGTCCCCGACCCCGCCGCGACCCAGGTGGTGAGCCGCGATCGCCATGCCGAGCTGCTCGCCGCGCTCGCCATCCTGGGCGGCACCCTCGAGCGGATCTCGGTGGAGCTGCGCCACCTCCAGCGCACCGAGGTGGGGGAGGCGTTCGAGCCGTTCGGCGCCGGGCAGCAGGGGAGCAGCGCGATGCCCCACAAGCGCAACCCGGTCCTCGCCGAGCGGATCACCGGCCTGACCCGCCTCCTCCGCGCCGATGCGCTGGTCGGCCTCGAGAACATGGCCCTCTGGCACGAGCGCGACATCAGCCACTCGAGCGCCGAGCGCTTCGTCTTCGAGCGCGCGCTGGGGGTGGCGGCGTACGCGACTCGCTCCCTGGCCGGGATCATCCAGGGACTGGAGGTCGACGCCGCACGCATGGCCCGTAACCTCGAGCTGCTGGGCGGGATGGTCTTCTCCGAGGCGCTCCTGCTGGCGATGGTGGCCAAGGGCGCCGATCGCCAGGAGGCGTACCGGCTCGTCCAGGGCGCCGCCAGGCGCGCGTGGGGCGGTGAAGGGACCTTCCGCGCCGAGGTGCTTGCCGATGGCGGCGTCTCGCGCTGGCTGGGCCGGGACGAGGTCGAGCGGGCAATGGACCTCGACCATCACCTGGCCGGGATCGAGGCGACCTACCGGGCGCTCGGGCTCGACGACGCGGGGCGCCCGGCATCGTGAACCCGTTCGGGGGCTGGCTGAGGAACGCGGGCGCGGCGTCGGGCGCGGCCATTGAACGTCCCGACCTGTGGCTGGCCGCCTCGCTCGGTTCGGTCATCTCCCTGGGCTGGCTGCCGCTGGTGCTGACCGTGGCGGAGCTGCCCCGGGCCAGCGACCTCGCCTTCCTGGGGGCCGGCCTGCTCAGCTCGAGCCTCTATCCATGGAACGTCCTGCTCCTGGCGGGCATGGCGACGCTCATCGTGCTGGGCGCCTGCCTGCTCGCCGGGCTTGCCGAGGCGGCGCTGCTCCGCGCCGCGGGCCACGGCACCCCGGGCCGCTCGCTGACGCGCGAGACCGAGGCAGCCTTCAGCGTGCTGCTCATCGCCTGGCTGCCGGTGGTGGCCGTCGCCACGGCCCTGATCAGCGGCATCGCGGCGGTGGCGCCGGCCGAATTCGGAGCGCCGGACATCGGCGGGCCGCTCGCGCTGCGCATCCTGGGGCACCTCGTCCCGCTCGTCGTGGCACTGGTCGCCTTCGTCCTGATCGGGCAGGCGTTCGGGGCCACGGCCCTGCGGCGGGCCGTGGGAGCGGGGGCGGTCCCCGTCGGCGCCGCGTTGCGTGGCGCCCTGATCGACCTCCTGGCTCGCCCGCTGCGGCGCCTCGGCACCGCGATGGTGTCGACGCTGGTCGCCCTGGGGGCGCTCACCCTGGCGACCGTCCTGCTCCGCCAGCTCTGGGCACCGATCCAGGTGGAGCTTGCCGGCGGGCGGCTCGGCAGCTCGCGGGCGCTCCTCCTGCTGGTAGGCTTCGTGGCGGCCTGGCTCGCCCTCGTGCTGGCCTTCGGTGCGCTCCACGCCTTGGTCTCGGGGTGGTGGTCGCTCGAGCTGGGGCACGCCGGCGAGGGCTCGCGGCCGATGCTTCAGGAGGCCAATCCGTGACCCCCGATCTCACCGTCAACCTGCAGCTGGAGCTGGTCGCTCGGTTGAGCATCGCGCTCGTGCTCGGGGCGGCGATCGGCTTCGAGCGCGAAATGGACCGCCAGCCGGCGGGCTTCCGGACCCATGCCCTGGTGGCGCTCGGATCGGCCCTCTTCACCGTCATCTCGGCCTACGGCTTCTCCGGCCCGATCGTCGACCCTACCCGGATCGCCGCCCAGATCGTGTCGGGCATCGGCTTCCTGGGGGCCGGCACGATCCTTCACCACCGCGGCAGCATCCGCGGGCTGACCACCGCGGCGTCGCTCTGGTCGGCGGCCGCGGTCGGGATGGCGGCGGGCGCCGGGCTGCTGGTGCTGGCAGTCGTCGGCGCGGTGCTGATCGTGGTCGTGCTCGCGCTGCTGGAGGGGGTCGAGGGGCTCCTGCGCAGGTGGTTCGGCATCGCCGAGCGCACCATCCAGCTCGACCCGGGCGACGAGCCCGACAACCTGCCATGACGCTGACGCAATCGACCATCCCGGGCCTGGAGCTGCTGCACCGTGGGAAGGTGCGCGAGACGTATGCCATCGGCGACGACCGGCTGCTCCTTGTGGCGACCGACCGGCTCTCCGCCTTCGACGTCGTCTTCGACCAGCCGATCCCCGACAAGGGGAGGCTGCTGACCGCCCTCTCCGCCTTCTGGTTCGAGCGCCTGGCGGCGCTGGGGCCGAACCACTTCCTGTCGGCCGCGGCCCTGGACCTGCCGGAGGCGGCGCGCACCCCGGAGCTGGCCGGCCGCGTGACGCTGGCGCGCCGGGCGCAGCGAATCGACGCGGAGTGCGTGGTGCGCGGCTACCTGGCGGGCTCCGGCTGGGCCGAGTACCGGCGCGACGGCCTGGTGGTCGGGCATCGTCTGCCGGCCGGCCTGCGCGAGGCAGATCGGCTGCCGGAGCCGATCTTCACGCCGTCCACCAAGGCCGAGGTGGGGCACGACGAGAACATCACGCGCGACCAGCTGGCCGCGATGGTCGGCGCCGAGCTGGCACGCGAGCTGGAGGAGCGCTCGCTGGCCCTCTACCGCGCCGGGGCCGAGCGCGCCGCGGAGGTGGGCCTGATCCTGGCCGACACGAAGTTCGAGTTCGGCTGGATCGACGGGGAGGTGGCGCTCATCGACGAGCTGCTGACCCCCGACTCGAGCCGCTTCTGGGACGCGGACCTGTACGCCCCCGGCGCGAGCCCACCGTCGTTCGACAAGCAGTACGTCCGCGACTTCGTCTCGGCATCGGGCTGGAACAGGGAGCCGCCCGCTCCGCGCCTCCCCGACGAGGTGATTGCCGGCACCCGTGAGCGGTACGTCACCGCCTTCGAGCGGCTGACCGGCACCGCCTGGAACGCCCTGGAGGCATCGGAGTGATGCGCTGGCAGGCGGAGGTGCACGTCCGGCTGCGACCGGGGATCGCCGACCCGGAGGGACAGACCATCGCCGGGGGGCTCCGCTCGCTCGGCTTCGAGACGGTGAGCGACGTGCGCGCCGGAAAGCTCCTGCGCCTCGCCTTCGAGGCGCAGGACCGAACCTCGGCCGAGGCCGCCGTGGCCGAGATGTGCCGGCGACTGCTGGCCAACCCGGTGATGGAGACGGCCGACTGGGAGCTGCGCTCGGACGAGGCTGCGGCGGTCGGGGCCGGGGCGTGAGCCGAGGGCCGCGGGTCGCGGTGGTCGTCTTCCCGGGAACCTGGAGCGACCGCGACTTCATGCACGTGGCCGGCCTGCTCGACTGGGAGGCGCGCCTCGTCTGGCACCTCGACACCGACCTCGGCGACCCAGACGCGGTGGTGCTGCCAGGCGGCTTCGCCCACGGCGACTACCTGCGCACCGGCGCCATCGCCCGCTTCTCGCCGGTGATGCGCTCGGTGGAGTCGTTCGCGGCCGCGGGGGGAGCGGTGCTCGGCTCCTGCAACGGGTTCCAGGTGCTGACCGAGGCCGGCATCCTGCCGGGCGTCCTGCTGCGAAACGACCACCTCGAGTTCCGCTGCGACTGGCAGCCGCTGCGCGTCGAGCGCGCCGTCGGGCCGTGGCTGGCCGGCCTGGCCGCGGGCGAGACGATCTCGCTGCCGATCTCCCACGGGGAGGGCAGGTACTACGCGGACGCCGCGGTCCTCGACGATCTCGAGGCGAGCGGGCGGGTGGTCCTCCGCTATGCCGATGCCTCCGGGGCGATCGTCGCGGCCGCCAATCCCAACGGATCGCTGCGATCGATCGCCGGGATCGTCAACGAACGCGGCAACGTGCTGGGCCTGATGCCGCATCCGGAGCGTGCGGCGGAGGTCGAGGTGGGCGGCACCGACGGCCTGCGCCTCCTCCGCTCGCTCGAGGCATGGCTCGTCGCGCAGCCGGCGCTTGCCGAGCGTCGGCTATGATCGAGGGCCTCCGAAGCGGTCGTGGTGGAGGTTCATCGCCCCGATGACGGAAGACGAGCGAGATCCCGCCGGCGCCGCTGCCGACCAGCCCCCGGACGAACCCGCCGCCCCGAACCCACCCGAGTCGGAGGCCCCAGCCCGGCCGCCGAGCGACGCCGAGGCGTGGGTCGTCCCGCCGCCTCCTGCCCCTCCCCCCGACGCGATTCCGGCGCACGCCGTGCCCGCGACGCCGCTGGGGGAGGGAACCCGCTGCCCGCGCTGCGGCACCGACAACCGGCCGGGAATCGCCTTCTGCCGCAGCTGCGGCCAGCGACTGATGGCGCCCGGCGCTCCGGCGGCGGTGGAGCGTCCAGCCTCGCCGGACGGGACGCAGGCCTGCCCGCGCTGCGGCACGCACAACCGCGCCGGGGTGGCCTTCTGCCAGAGCTGCGGCGCCAACCTTCGCCCGCCCGATCCGGGAGTGCTCGAGGCTCGCGCCGCTCGCGAGGCCGCTCCCCGCCGGGCGGTCCTCGGCCCGGTCGTGCTGCTGATCGGCGCGGCCGGGATGCTGACCGCGTGGCTCCTCCCCTTCGCCTTCGGTGGCGCCTCCCTGTGGGACCGCTCGTTCGGAGCCCCTGGCGGCTATGGGACCTCGTTCTGGCTCGGCTATCCTGCCGGGTCCCTGACCGATGCCGCGTACTTCGGCCTGGCCGCCCCGATCCCGGTCCTCCTGCTCGTCCTCCTGGCGCTCGCCGTGGCCGGGTTCGTGCGCCCGGCGCCCGGCGCGATCCAGCGCGCTGGGCTGGCCGTGGCGCTGGCCTGGGGGCTCGGCCTGGCCGCCCTGTTCCTGGTCGTGGAGCTCCTCGGCGGGCCTGCCCGAGACCTCGTGCAGATCCTGCGCGGCCTATCGCCGGGCGGGATCATCTTCCTGCTCTCCGGCCTGATCGTGGCGATCGGGTCGCTGACCCGGCTCTGGCGAGCCTGATCGCTCCGTGACGATCGCCGCGCCGGCGGAGCGACACGGGCTGACCGAGGCGGAGTACGAGCTGGTCGTGACGTCGCTCGGCCGCGAGCCGAATCCGGTGGAGCTCGGGATGTTCGGGGCCATGTGGAGCGAGCACTGCGCCTACAAGCACTCGCGCCCACTGCTCGGCCTCCTGCCGACCCGCGGCGAGCGGGTCCTGATCGGCCCCGGGGAGAATGCCGGGGCGATCGACATCGGCGAGGGGCTGGCGGTCGTCTTCAAGGTCGAGTCGCACAACCACCCGTCGGCGGTGGAGCCGTACCAGGGTGCGGCCACCGGGGTGGGCGGCATCATCCGCGACATCTTCACGATGGGCGCCAGGCCGATCGCGCTCCTGAACTCGCTGCGCTTCGGTCCGCTCGACCCGCTCGAGGACGCCACCGGCCGGACCGATGCCGCCGCGGTCACCCGGAACCGCTACCTGCTCGGCGGGGTGGTGGCCGGGATCGCGGGCTACGGGAACTGCATCGGCATCCCCGACGTGGGCGGCGAGATCGGCTTCGACGCGACCTACAACGGCAACCCGCTGGTCAACGCGATGTGCGTCGGGATCGCCCGTCACGACGAGATGACGCTCGCGCGCGCCGCCGGGCCGGGCAACGCCCTGCTGCTGGTCGGCGCCTCGACCGGCCGGGACGGGATCCAGGGGGCGAGCTTCGCGTCCGCCTCGCTCGGGGAGGATCGCGACGAGCGGCGGCCGGCGGTCCAGGTCGGCAACCCGTTCCTCGAGAAGCTGCTGATGGAGGCCTGCCTGGAGCTGAACGGCTCGGACGCGGTGGTCGCGATGCAGGACCTCGGCGCCGGCGGGCTGACCTGCGCGCTGGCCGAGGTCTCGGCCCGCGGCGGCTGCGGCGCTGAAGTCGACCTCGCCCTCGTGCCGCGCCGCGAGCCGCACATGACTCCCTACGAGGTGCTCCTCAGCGAGTCACAGGAGCGGATGCTGATCGTGGTGCGCGCCGGGCGGGAGTCGGAGGTGCGCGCCGTCTTTGATCGCTACGAGCTGCACGCGCCCACGATCGGGCGGGTCATCGCCGAGCCGCTGGTCCGCGCCCTCTTCGGCGGCACGGTCGTGTGCGAGGTGCCCGGCCGGGCACTCACCGACGATGCGCCGCGCTACACCCCGGCCGCCGCGCCGCCCGCCGACCTCGCGGCTTCGACGCGCCGAGCGACTCGACGACCTCGCCGCGCAGGCCCCCTCGGCGAGCACGCTGCTCGAGCTGCTGGCCAGCCCCAACGCGCGCAGCCGGCGCCCGATCTGGCGCCGCTACGACCACATGAACGGCACGAACACGCTGGTCGGCCCCGGGGTCGGCGACGCCGCGCTGCTGCGCATCAAGGGCACCGCCGCCGCGATCGCGCTCGCGCTCGACGGTCCTGGCCGGATCGGGGCGCTCGACCCGCGCCTGGCCGGGGCGTCCGCGGTGGTGGAGGGCGCGATCAACGTCGCGTGCAGCGGTGCCGAGCCGATCGGCTTCACCAACTGCCTCAACTTCGCGTCGCCGGAGCAGCCGGCCGGCTACTGGCAGCTGGCCGAGGCGGTGACTGGGATGGCGGAGGCCTGCCGGGAGCTCGGCGTCCCGATCGTCTCCGGCAACGTGAGCCTCTACAACGAGACGCCGGACGGGCCGATCCTGCCGACCCCGGTGGTCGGGACCGTGGGGCTGCTGCGCGATCGGACCAGGGCCGTGCCGATGCGGTGGAGTCCCGGCGACGCGATCTGGCTGCTCGGCGCGGCGGCGTGGGACGCCGCCGCCATGTCCGCCTCGGAGCTGGCCTGGCGGCGCGGACGCTTCGGCGGGGAGCCGCTGCTCGACCTCGGGGCGGCCGCGAGGCTGGTCCGGCTGCTGGGACGACTGGCCGCCGACGGCCTCGTGACGGGAGCCCACGACGCGTCGGTCGGCGGGCTGGGTGTGGCGCTGGCGCGACTGGCGATCGCGTCGTCGTCGGGTGCCGCCATCTCGCTCCCCGCGGAGGCGACCGCCTTCCCGACGGCGAGCCTCTTCGGGGAGCGGGCCGGTCGGGTGCTGCTGGCCGTGCCGCCGGCCGCCGAAGCTCGGCTCTCCGAAGCCGCGGGCGGCGCTGAGGTGGCGGCCTCGCGCCTTGGAACCGCCGGTGGCGATCGGCTCGAGATCGTGGTGGGCGAGGCCCACCTGGGCGCGAGCCTCGATCAGCTGGCAGCCGCCTGGAGCTCGCCCTTCTGACCCTGCCTAGCTGGCGGCCTGATCGGTCGGCTGCTTGGTGGTGGCGTCCTCGGCGGTGAGCTCGCGGCCGCCTCGCTTGTGTCGGTTGCCGTTCGTGTGGACGTGGCCGTGCCCGGGGCCGCCGGCGCCCAGCAGCGTGATCGCCTCGCTCGGGTCGATCTGCTGGAGCCCGTCGCGAGCCCGCTGGTGCAGCGAGTAGACCTCGGCAAGGCCATCGGGCGGGACACCGAGGGCGTAGAGCTGGCAGAAGAGGTTGACGATCTCCGGGTCGAACTGGGTGCCGGCGTTGACCCGCAGCTCGCGCAGCGCGTCCTGGTGGTCGCGGGCGGTCTTGTACGGCCGGTCGTGGACCATGGCGTGGTACGCATCGGCGACGGCCACGATGCGGGCGCCCAGCGGGATCTCCTTGCCGCGCAGCCCGTGCGGGTAGCCGCTGCCGTTGAAGTGCTCATGGTGATGGAGCACCACCGGGACCGCCTCGCGCAGCGAGGAGGCCTGCTCGAGGATCACCTGGCCGATCCGAGGGTGCTCGCCGATCGCCTGCCAGTCCACGTCGGAGAGGGTGGTCGGCTTGTCGAGGATCTCGGTCGGGACGGCCAGCTTGCCGAGGTCGTGCAGGAGGCTGGCGATCCGGATCCGCTCGATCTCCTCGTGCGGCAGGCCGAGCTCCAGCGCGATCCCGGTCGCGAGCGAGGCGATCATGTCGGACGGCTGTCCGCGGTGGTGCGGCTGCGGGGCCAGCACCGATGCGAGCGCCTCCGCCGCCGTGTCGCTCGCCCACTGGCCGATCGCCGTGGCGGCAGCGCGCCGCTCCGCCGAGATCGGGGCGCGCCGGACCGGTGCGTTGTCGTCGACCGCGCGGTAGCGATAGGTGCGGTTGCGCCCGAGCGACTTGGCGGCGTACATGGCCGCATCGGCCTGGTCGACCAGGCGGTCCGCCTGGAGCTGTGAGCCGACGTCGCCCGCCACCCCGATGCTGATCGTGACCCGCAGCGGCTGCTCCTGCGCGACCCGCATCGGGTGCTCCATCACCAGCCCGCGCAGGTGCTCCGCGAGCACCGTGGCGTCCTCGGGGTTGGTCTCCGGCAGGATCAGCATGAACTCCTCGCCGCCATAGCGGCCGAAGAGGTCGCTCGCCCGGATGTTGTCGCGGATCAGCCCCGCGATCTCGCGCAGGACCGAGTCGCCGCTGTGGTGGCCGAAGGTGTCGTTGATCGGCTTGAAGCGGTCGATGTCGATGAAGGCGACCGAGAGCCACTTGTGATGCCGCGTCGCGCGCTCGATCTCCGTGTTCAGCGTGGTGAGCAGCGTCTCGCGGTTGGCCACCCCGGTGAGCCGGTCGTGGGCGGCGCGTGCCTCCACCTGGACGAAGGCGCCGCTGGCGGCATTGAAGGCGCGAGCCAGGCGACGCTCGGCGACGCTGCCGGCGACCCGCATCCGGATCGGCTCATCGGTGTCGAGGGTGGCCTCCAGCGCCAGGGCCAGGCGGTGCATTCGCCAGGAGAAGTAGCTCCCCGTCGCGAGCGCCATGAGGGTGGCGCCGGCCGACGCCGCGAGCGTCGAGAGGGTGCCGAGCACGAGCAGCTGTCGAGCCTCGGCCCCGGGCACCAGCGCATAGGCGGCCATCACCAGCAGGACGACCGGGACCGGGGCCAGGAATCCGAGCACCCGGATGAGTCGGAACATGGACCAGGCCACTCCTGAAGGGATGCGAGAACGGGGTGAGCATGGGCCGCAGCAGGCACCCCGACCATGACCCGAAGGTCATCCCTTTTCTGGAATCGTGGGCCGTCGAGAGCTTTCAACCGGCTGGTGCGGTGCGGTGCCGTACCGGGCCCGTACCTTCGTCCGTGTGCCTTCGCCGGAGGGGCTCGCTCCGCTATCATCGGCGCGTGCCCCGACCGCTCCTCGCACGCTGACCCTGGTGCGACGGACGGCCCTGCACATCGCCCCTCCCAAGGCGGGACTCCACCTCCCTGAGCTGCCGCGCTATGAGCCCCACGGGCCGCGCGAGGAGTGCGGTGTGGTGGGGGTCTACGCCCCGGGCCAGCCGGTCGCGCACCTGACCGCCCTCGGCCTGCACGCGCTCCAGCATCGTGGCCAGGAGTCGGCCGGCATCGCCGTCTCGGACGGCGGGCGGCTCTCCCTCCACAAGCGCCTCGGGCTGGTGGGACAGATCTTCGACGAGGAGACCCTGGCGCGGCTCGAGGCGGACCAGGAGGGACCGGCCAGCGGCCACGCCGCGAGGCTGGCGATCGGGCATACCCGCTACAGCACCACCGGGTCGAACAGCCTCCCCAACGTCCAGCCGGTCTACGCGGAGAGCGAGCTCGGCGAACTGATGCTCGGGCACAACGGCAATCTGACGAACGCCACCTGGCTGCGTGACGCGCTCACCGAGCAGGGGGTCGAGTTCGTCACCGCCAGCGACACGGAAGTGCTCGCCAAGCTGATCGCTCACGCCCCCGGGCGGAGCTGGGCACAGCGGGTGGAGCATGCCTTCCACCGCGCGTCGGGCGCCTTCACCTTCACGATGCTGACCCCGCACGCGGTGGTCGCGGCCCGGGACCCGATTGGCTTCCGTCCGCTCGCCCTCGGTCGGCTGCACGACCCCGAGGGGCGCCCGGCCGGCTGGGCAGTCGCCTCGGAGAGCGTCGCGCTCGACGCCATGGGAGCCACCTTCGTGCGCGACGTGGAGGCGGGCGAGATCCTGACCATCGATGAGGAGGGCGTGCACGCGTATCGCCCGGGGGTGAGCCCCGAGGCGAGCGACGCCAGGGAGCGCCTCTGCGTCTTCGAGTTCGTCTACCTGGCCCGGCCCGACAGCGTCATCAGCGGACGCCTCCTCTACGAGGCCCGGCTGCGGATGGGGCGGCAGCTGGCGATCGAGCACCCGGCCGATGCGGACCTTGTGATCCCGGTCCCGGACTCGGCGATCCCCGCCGCCATCGGCTACGCCGAGCAGTCGGGGCTCCCCTTCCGCGAGGGACTGATCAAGAACCGATACGTCGGGCGCACCTTCATCCAGCCCGGGCAGACCTCGCGCGAGGCCTCGGTGCGCCTCAAGTTCAACCCGCTCCCCGAGGTGCTCGCCGGCAAGCGGGTGGTGGTCGTCGACGACTCGATCGTGCGCGGCACGACGACCGGCCCGATCGTCGCCATGCTGCGACGGGCGGGGGCCAGCGAGGTGCACGTCCGGATCCACTCGCCGCAGATGCGCTTCCCGTGCTACATGGGGGTCGACACCGGGCGCCGCGCCGAGCTGATCGCGGCGAACCTGTCGCTCGACGGGATTCGCCGCACGATCGGCGCCGACACGCTCGGCTACCTTTCCGAGGATGGCCTGCTGGAGGCGGTCGGCGGCGTGAAGGAGCGCCACTGCACGGCCTGCTTCAACGGCCGCTACCCGGTCGACGTGCCGCTCGACGTCGACAAGTTCGCGCTGGAGCGGGGCTGATCGAGGTGGGAGCCCGCTACCGCGCCGCCGGGGTCGACATCGACGAGGCGCGTCGCGCCGTCGACCTGATCGCTCGCGCTGCGGCGACGACCGCCACGCCGGCGGTGCTCGGTGGCGTCGGTGGCTTCGGCAGCCTCTTCCGTTTCGACCCGAGCGGCTACCCCGACCCCGTCCTGGTGGCGTCGACCGATGGCGTCGGGACGAAGCTGAAGATCGCCATCGAGCTGGGGCGCTACGACAGCATCGGGATCGACCTCGTGCACCACTGCATCAACGACATCGCCGTGCAGGGCGCCGACCCGCTCTTCTTCCTCGACTACCTGGCGGTCGGCCGGCTCGACGCCGAGGTGGCGGCGCAGATCGTGACGGGGATCGCCAACGCCTGCGCCGCCTCAGGGGTCGCGCTCGTCGGCGGGGAGACGGCCGAGCTGCCGGACCTGTACCACGGCGACGACTTCGACCTGGCCGGCTTCATCGTCGGCGTGGTCGCGCGCCGCGACGTGATCGACGGCAGCGGGGTGCGTGCCGGGGACGCGCTGCTCGGCCTGCCCTCGAGCGGCCTCCACACCAACGGCTATTCGCTCGCGCGCCAGATCTTCTCCGAGGACGACCGGCGACGCAGCGCCCCGGGCCTCGATCGCTCGATCGGCGAAGAGCTGCTCGAGCCGCATCGGACCTACCTCGACGAGATCCGGCTCCTGCGCCGCGGGCTGCGAGCCGCCGGGGGCGACGCGCTCGCGCTCGCCCACATCACCGGCGGTGGCTGGGTCGACAACGTCCCGCGCACGCTGCCCCCCGACCTGGGGGTCGAGGTCGAGCTGGGGTCGTGGACCGTCCAGCGCATCTTCAGCCTGATCCAGGAGCGCGGCGACATCGGCGACGACGAGATGGTCCGCACCTTCAACCTCGGGATCGGCCTCACCTGCGTCGTCCGGCCCGAGCTGGTGGAGGCGGCACAGGCGGCCGTGCCGGAGGCGCGTCGGGTCGGAACGGTCGTGCCCGTCGCACCCGGGGCAGACCGCGTCTCGTTCATCTAGGCCGATGCGCCTCGGGGTCCTCGTCTCCGGCAGGGGGTCGAACCTGGAGGCGGTGCTCGATGCGGTCGCCGATGGACGCCTCCCCGGGGTGGAGCCGGCCCTGGTGATCGCCAACCGGCCCGAGATCCGCGCGCTCGAGGTGGCCGCGCGGCGCGGCGTGCCGTGGCGGCTTCTCGTCCGGTCCGACTTCGTCGATGCCGACGCACGCGACGGCGCCATCGGCGAGGCGCTCGCGGAGGCCGGCTGCGAGCTGGCCCTGCTCGCCGGCTACGACCAGCTCCTGCGGGCGCCCTACTTCGCGGCCTTCGGCGGCCGCACCATCAACGTCCACCCCTCGCTCCTGCCGCGGCACGGTGGACCGGGGATGATCGGGCTCGCGGTCCACGCCGCGGTCCTGGCCGCCGGCGATGGCGAGACCGGGGTGACCATCCACGAGGTGACCCTGCTCCTGGACGAGGGTCCGCCGATCGAGCAGGTGCGCCTCGCGGTGCGGCCCGGAGAATCCGCGACCGAGCTTGCCGGGCGCGTGCTGGAGGTCGAGCACAGGGTGGTGGTGGAGGTCCTTGCGCACCTATCTGCTAGCATGACCGGCGCGTCGCCAGCGCCGATTCGTGCGCGGCGGACCCTCAGCGAGGCTCCTTGAATGCCGACTGGCCTGCCGGATCCGGGAAAGATCTGGAACGACTTCATCACCAACCCGCTGGTCCAGACGGCTGGCACGCTGATCGTGATCTACGTCGTCCTGCTCTGGCTCGGGACCGCCTACTGGGCCTTCCGCGACATGCAGGCCAGGTCCGAGAACCCAATCCTCCCGTACTTCGCGTCCGCGCTGATCATCTTCTTCACCCCACTCCTCTTCCTCTTCGCGGTGGTGCTGTACCTGATCGTGCGGCCCCGCGAGTCGCTGGCCGAGGTCTACGAGCGCTCCCTCGCCGAGGAGTCGCTCCTTGCCGAGGTCGAGAAGAACGAGCTGTGTCCTGTCTGCCGCGACCGGGTCCACGCCGACTGGCTGGTCTGCCCCAACTGCCGGACGCGACTGCATCGGGTCTGCCCGTCGTGCAGCCGCCTGGCCGACCCGGAGTGGTCGCTGTGCGCCTACTGCGGGCACGAGTTCCAGCCCGCCGCGGTCCGTCCGCTGGAGCGCGTGATCGAGCGCCCCGCGCCGGCGCGTTCCGCCGAGCTGGGTGCCGAGCCTGGACTCCGTCCCGCCTCCAACCCCTGACCCCGGCCCGCCGGTGGATGAGCCCCGGCCCGAGGGCGCGTGGCAGGGCTCAGCTCCCGCTCGACGCCGACCGCGACCTCCTGAGCCGCCACCGCGCACTCCAGCTGATCTCGATCGTCCTGATCGCGGTCGGCCTTGTCCTTCCCAGCGCCGCGATCCTGGCCAATCCGGAGCTCGTCAGTGGCAACCCGGATCCGCAGACGGTGGAGCGGCTGATCGGCCCGCTGCTGCTGCTGGTGCTCGGCGGCCTGGCGCTCATCGTCGGGCTGGTGCTCAATACGATCCGGGCGCTCATCGTTCGAGCCGCCCTTCCCCTCGGTCGCTACCGCGGTCCCGCGATCTTCGTGCTGCTGGCGCAGGCGATCATGGTGGGCGTCGTCGTCTCGCTCCTCGCCGCCTCGACCGCAGTCGCCATCTTCGACGGGGGCGAGCTCTCCGTCGGCGGGACGCTGGTCCAGCTCACCGCGACCCAGGTTGGCCTCCTGGTCGTGACCGGCGGGCTGGTGGTGGCACCCAGGGCGCTGGCCGGATTGCGGATCTTCCCCGCGTCGCACCTGTGGCGAAGCATGGCGATCGGCCTTGCGCTCGCGATCCCGGGCTGGGTCGCGGTCACGATCCTCGCCAACCTCTCGGCCGGCGTGCTGCAGGCCCTCGGCGTCCAGCAGGACACCTCGATCGTGGACACGGTCATGCAGCGCGGCGACGCGACGGTGATCGTGGTCGCGGTGGTGGTCGTGGCGCCGATCGCCGAGGAGCTCTTCTTCCGCGGGGTCGTCTTCAACGCCTGGGAGCGGGAGCACGGAACCCGGGTGGCGGTGCTCGGCTCGGCCGCGCTCTTCGCCGTGATCCACGGCAGCCTCTTCCTGCTGCTGCCGATCTTCACCTGGGAGTTGGGCTGGCCCTCGTCTATCGGTCCACGCGCAGCCTGCCGGCCACGATCCTGATGCACGCCGGGTTCAACGCCATCACCGTCACCATCACCCTGCTGGTTCGCCTCGGGGTCATCTCGCTTCCGACCTGATCGGTAAGGCGCCGGTAATGGCGCGATCAGGCACCGGGCCCTAGGCTCCCGGCGTGTCCGCCGTGCTTCGCCCGCTGCCACCGCTGGAGCGACCGTCCGAGGCTTCCGGCGCCTCGGCGGTCACCATCCTGGCCAGGCTCGGCCCGGCGGCCCTGGGCGACGAGGAGCTGCTCCGCATCGTGGTCGGGGCGGGCGAGCCGGCGCGCCGCGCGTTGGCGCTGGTCGACCCAGGTGGGCTCCCCGGCCTGGCCCGCGCGGATCTCCTCGACCTGCTGCCGATCGGTCGTCGCCGTGCGGCGACCCTGGTGGCGGCGCTCGAGCTGGGTCGTCGCGTCGCGACCGCCTGGCCGGCCGAGGGGTGGCGAATCCGCACGCCGGCGGACCTCGCCGACCGGCTGCTGCCGGCCATGGGCCACCTGCCGCGCGAGGAGCTGCGCGCCGTGCTGCTCAATACGAAGAACGCGGTGACCGCGATCGTCACCGTCTATGCGGGCAACCTGGCGGGCTCGTCGGTGCGCGTCGGCGAGGTCTTCCGCGACGCGGTCCGACGGCACGCGGCCGCGCTCGTGGTCGTGCACAACCACCCGTCGGGCGATCCGGCCCCCTCGCCCGAGGACCTGCGCATCACGCGCGAGCTGGCGGACGCCGGGCGGCTGCTGGACATCGAGCTGGTTGATCACCTGGTGATCGGCCACGGCAGGTGGGTCAGCCTGCGCGCCCTGGGCGCGCTGTAGCGAGCCGATTCAGCTGCCGATCACCACCTGGTACAGGGCGCCGCCGCTGATGTCGACCAGGTACAGCTCACCGGCCTGGCTCTCGCCGAAGGAGGCGATGTTGAGGCCCGTACTGGCGACCACCTTCATCGTCTTGTTGCCGGCGCCGGCGGGCACGGTCCAGAGGGTGCCGCTGCAGTAATCGCTGAACACGTAGAACCCCTTGAGCGCAGCCTGTGCGGCGCCGCGGTAGACGTAGCCGCCGGTGACCGAGCAGCCGCTGCCGTGGCTGTATTCGGCGATCGGTGGGATGTAGGTGACGCCGCTGCAGCTCGCGAAGCAGTGCCGCCCCTCGAAGGCGTTCCAGCCGTAGTTCTCGCCGCCGCCCGACCCGCTCGGCTGGCGGTCCACCTCCTCCCAGGTGTTCTGGCCCACGTCGCCGATGTAGAGGTCTCCGGTGCCGCGGTCGAAGCTGAAGCGCCACGGGTTGCGCAGGCCATAGGCCCAGATCTCCGGCAGCCCGCCGCCCGGCGAGACGCCGCCGGGAGCGTACGGGTTGGCGCTCGGGATGGCGTACTCCTTGCCGGTGGCGTGCGCGCCATTGACGTCGATGCGCAGGATCTTGCCGAGCAGCGCCTGCCGGTTCTGGCCGTTCCCGTACGGGTCTCCGCCGCTGCCGCCGTCGCCCATGGCGATGTACAGGTATCCGTTCGGCCCAAAGGCGAGCTGACCGCCGTTGTGGTTGCTGAACGGATCGTCGACCACCAGCAGAATCCGCTCGCTCGCCGCGCTGGCGGTGCTGCGGTCAGGCGAGGCGCTCAGTTCCGAGACCACCTCCTGCCATGCGCCACCGCCGTCGCCACGGGTGTAGTCGACGAAGACGCGTCCGTTGGCGGCGAAGTTGGGATGGAAGGCGAGGCCGAGGAGGCCCTGCTCGCCGCCGCTCACGAATCGGGCAGCTCCCGACAGGTCGACGAAGGGTGCGCTGCGCAGGGTGCCGTCCGGATTGATCACGCGGACCTGGCCGGACCGCTGCACGACGAACAGCCGCCCGCTTCCGTCGCCCGCATTGGTCACCCCGATCGGGTCCGCGAGCCCCGAGACGACCAGCTGGGCGGAAAGGTGATCCGGGCCGGTACCCGCCGGCTTGGGTGTCGCGACGGGAGAGGGCGCTGGCGTGATGCGGGGCGTCGGCACGGGGGTGGGGGACGGCGTCGCAGTCGGGCGGGCGGTCGGCGCGGTCGTGGGGCTGGCGTGGGTGAAAGCGTCGGGCGAGGGGCTCGCCGACGGCGAGGTCGAGGCGGAGGCGGAGGCGGGGCGGTCGGGCTGCCGGTCGGCGAGCTGCAGGCGGCGAGGAGGAGGCCGGCCAGCGCCACGACCGGCAGGGTGCGGCGCGCGCGGCGAGGAACGGCCATGTCGCGACAGACTACCCCGGATGCCGGCCGTTGGTTGCGACGCCAATCGTCCCATCGAATGGGGTACGGTTGCGCCCCAGACCGATGACCACCACACCCCCAACCCACCAGCGCAGCGCGGCGGCAGCTGTCCCGGTCGCCGAGCCGGGGGTCGACGCGATCGGGACGCGACGCTCGATCGTGATCGAGGCGGTCGACCCCCAGGTCGATGACGGGACGCATCCCGTCAAGCGCGTGGTCGGCGACGAGCTGCGCGTGACGGCCGATATCTTCGCCGACGGCCACGACCTGCTCGACGCGGCGCTCCTGATCCGCGCCGAGGGCGAACCGTCCTGGCGCGAAACGCCGATGGGCCTGATCGACAACGAACGGTGGGCCGGCACGGCGCGCCTCGCCCGCAACGCCCCGCATCGCTACACGATCGAGGCGTGGCGGGACGCGATCGGCTCGTGGCGAGAGGCTACGGCCCGCAAGCTGGAGGCGGGGGTGGCGGTCGACGTCGAGCTGGCGGAGGGGCGGATCATCCTCGAGGCGGCGCTGACCCGGGCGCGCGGCGCGGACCGACGCCTGATCAGCGACGCGCTGGCACGCGAGGCGCGCGCCCGCAGCCAGACGACCCGGGTCGCGGCGCTGGCGAGCGACCCCGTCGTGGCCGCCGCGAGGCGACATCCCGACCGCACGGCAGCGACCCGCTACCGCCGCGAGCTCCCGCTCGTCGTCGATCGCGAGCCCGCCCGCTGCTCGGCCTGGTACGAGCTCTTCCCGCGCTCGCAGGGACGCGACCCGGCTCGCCCCACGCCGACCACCCTGGTGGAGGCGGAGTGGCGGCTGCCGGGGATCGCCGCGATGGGCTTCGACGTGGTCTACCTGCCGCCGATCCACCCGATCGGCCGCACCAATCGGAAGGGGCGCGACAACAGCATCGCGGCGCGACGCGGAGCCCCCGGCTCCCCGTGGGCGATCGGCTCACGCGAGGGAGGGCACACGGAGGTCGCCGCCGAGCTCGGCGGCCTCCCCGCCTTCGACCACTTCCGCGCGGCCGCCGAGGCGGCGGGGCTCGAGGTGGCGCTCGACCTCGCGCTCCAGGCATCGCCCGATCATCCATGGGTGCGGGAGCACCCCGAGTGGTTCAGCCACGCTCCCGACGGCACGATCAAGTACGCCGAGAACCCACCCAAGCGCTACCAGGACATCTACCCGTTCAACTTCGCGAGGGCCGGATGCGGCTGACCGGGAGGCGCTCTGGCGGGCCTGGCGCGAGGTGGTGCTCACCTGGATCGGGCGCGGCGTCCGCATCTTCCGGGTCGACAACCCGCACACCAAGCCGATCGCCTTCTGGCGGTGGCTGATCTCCGAGGTGCACGGCGTCGACCCGGGGGTCGTCTTCCTGTCCGAGGCCTTCACGACGCCGAAGCGGATGCGCGCGCTCGCGAGGGCCGGCTTCAGCCAGAGCTACACCTACTTCACCTGGCGCGAGAGCCGCGACGAGCTGCGCCAGTACCTCGAGGAGCTGACCCAGGGCCCGATGCGCGACTACTTCCGCGGCAACCTGTGGCCGAACACCCCGGACATCTTCCCGCACCACCTCGACGCGGGCCCCCCGGCCTTCCGGATCCGCGCCGTGCTGGCCGCCACCCTCTCGTCGGCGTGGGGGATCTACTCCGGCTACGAGCTGTGCGAGATGGGCCGCCTCGGCGATCGGGAGGAGTACGCGCACAGCGAGAAGTACGAGATCCGGGCGCGCGACTGGGACGCCCCGGGCAACATCAAGGGCCTCATCGGCGGGCTCAATCGCCTGCGCCGTGAGAAGCCGGCGCTGCGCCTGTACGACAACCTCCGCTTCGAGAAGGTCACGGGCGGGCAGACACTCTTCTACCGCAAGGCCCTCCCCGCCGGCGACCTCGACCCGCTCACCGGCTTCCCGAGCCGCTGGCGTGACCCGGTCTACGTGGCGGTGAACTGCGACCCGACCCGCGCGGAGCTGGCAGTCCTGCACCCCGACCTCCCGGCCATCGGGATCGACTGGGACCAGGCGTACCTGATGGTCGACCTGCTCACCGGTCGCTCGCGCCGGCTCCACGGGGCCGACGTGTCGGTGGAGCTGGATCCCGCCCGGCTGCCGTACCGAATCTTCACCATCCGGCCAGACCAGTCTTGAGCTCACCGCGCGACCAGATCGCCGCAGACTGGACCGATGTCTGGGGCAAGCGCCGGAGCGTCTCGGCTGACACGCGCGCGGCGCTGGCGGCGGCGATCGGCGACGAGCCGCAGAGCGGGCCGGCGGACCCGGTCCGCCTCGTGCGCGGCGGCGATCGGTGCGATCCGCCGGGGCAGCTGACCCTCGAGGACGGGAGCGACCTGGGCACGGTCACGACGCTGCCGGCGGACCTGCCGCACGGATACCACCGCCTCGCCACCGAGGCGGGCGAACAGCTGCTCATCGCCGCGCCCGCACGGTGCCACCTGCCGGACGGCCTCCGCAGCTGGGGCTGGTCGGTCCAGCTGGCGACGACCCGGTCAGGACGGAGCTGGGGCATCGGCGACCTCGACGACCTGCGAGCGCTCGCCGCATGGTCCGGTGCGCATGGCGCCGGCTTCCTGCAGGTGAGTCCGCTCGGAGCCCCGACGCCGAGCCGACGGCCCGAGGCGAGCCCCTACTTCCCGGCCACGCGCCGCTTCCGCAACCCACTGCACCTCGCCATCGGGCGGATCCCCGGTGTCGAGCGGCTGACCGACCAGCTGGCTCCGCTGGCGGCGGCGGGCGAGGCCCTGAATGCCGAACGGCTGGTCGACCGCGCACGCGTCCAGGGGTTGAAGCTGGAGGCGCTCGAGCTCCTGTGGCGCAGCGGAGCCGGGCGCGACGAGGCGGTGCAGCACGGCGTCGCGGCTCTCCGCAACGAGCTGGGTGCCTCACTCCCCAGCTGGGCGGTCTACGCGGCGATCGCGGAGCGGCTGGGCGGGGATTGGCGCGGCTGGCCGGAGGATCTCCGCGACCCCGACCGGCCAGAGGTCGCGCGCCTTGCCGACGAGCTGGCCGATCGGGTGGCCTTTCACGAGTGGGTGCAGTGGCTCCTCGACGAGCAGCTCCGGGCAGCCGGCAGCGGGCCAGGTCTGGTGCAGGACCTCCCGATCGGCTTCGACCCCGGTGGTTTCGATGCCTGGAGCTGGCAGCGTCAGCTCGCCGCCGGAGCGTGGCTCGGGGCGCCGCCCGACCTGCTCGGCCCCGACGGACAGGACTGGGGCCTCTCTCCCTTCGTCCCGGATCGGCTCCGAGCCGCCGGCTACCGGCCGTACATCGAGACCCTGCGCGCGGGCCTCCGGCACGCGGGCGGCCTCCGCATCGACCACGCCGCGGGCCTGTTCCGGGGCTGGTGGGTTCCCGCCGGGCGCCGCGCGGCGGAAGGTGCCTACGTGCGCTACCGGTCGGACGAGCTGCTGGCGATCCTCTCGCTGGAGAGCATGCGGGCCGGGGCGTGGATCGTGGGCGAGGACCTCGGTACGCTCGAGGAGGGGGTGCGCGAGCGCCTGGCCGAGCATCGAATCCTGTCGATGCGGGTCGTCTACTTCGAGGACGAGCCGCTCGCGGCATTCCCGGCGCGCGCGATGGCCCTCCTGACGACCCACGACCTTCCCACGGTGGCGGGCGTCTGGAGCGGCTCGGACCTGGCCGACCAGGCGCGAGCCGGCGTCACCCCCGATCCCGCCGCGCTTGCCATGCTCCGCGAGCGGCTCGAGGCGGTCACCGGGCTCGCCCCCGGCGCCGAGCCACGGCAAGTGATCCTCGCCGCCTACGCCGCCCTGGCCGCGACGCCATCCGCTGTGGTCGCCGCCACGCTCGAGGATGCGATGGCCGTGGAGGAGCGGGTCAACGTGCCCGGGACCGTCGAGCCGCAGCGCGCGAACTGGTCGTTGAGCCTGCCGCTGACGATCGACGAGCTGGCGCGCGACCCGTTTGCGGCGAGCCTGATCGAGGCGCTGGCGAAGGGCCGCAGCGCCGGCTAGGCGCTTTTCCGCTTCGGAGCGGCTATTCCGCTTCGGGGCGCAGGAAGAGGGTCCCGAGCGCCGGCAGGCTGACGACCGCCGACGCCGGCATGCCGCCGAGTGGCCCCGCCGCGGCCATGATCGGTTGGCGTCGCGCGGCCCCCGCGCCGCCCGCGCCGCCGTAGGCGCGGTCGTCGGTATTGAGCATCACCCGCCAGGCGCCTCCGACCGGGAGCGCGAGCCAGTAGCGCCGTCGCGGGCGGGCACCGAGGTTCTGCACCACGACCGCCAGGTCGACGGCGCCGGTCGGGGTCGTGCCGCGACGCAGCCACGCGAAGGTGGTGCCATCGGCGTCGCCGATGTCGATCCAGGCGAAGCCGGAGGGATCCTCGTCCCCCTCCCAGAGCGCCGGCGAGGCGCGGTAGAGCGCCGCGAGGTCGGTCAGGTAGCGGGCGAAGGCGTCCCGCAGCGGGTCACCCTCGGCCGCCTGCCATGGCAGCTCGGCATCATGGCTCCACTCCCCGGAGGGGGCCAGCTCGGTGCCCATGAAGAGGAGCTTCTTGCCCGGCTGCGCGACCTGGTTGGCCAGCAGCGAGCGGAGGTTCGCGAAGCGCTGTGGCGGGCTGCCGGGCATCTTTCCCAGCAGCGGTCGCTTCAGGTAGACCACCTCGTCGTGCGAGAGGGGCAGCACCCAGCGCTCGTTGCGCAGGTAGATGCCGCGGAACGTGATCCGGTGCCGATGCGTGCCTCGCCATTCCGGCGACCTCGCGAAGTAGTCGAGGGTGTCGTGCATCCAGCCCATGTCCCACTTCAGGTCGAAGCCCAGGCCACCCTCCGCGGTGGCCCGGCTGACGCCGTCGAAGGCGGTCGACTCCTCGGCGACGGTGACCACATCCGGATGCGCCTGGTGGACCCGGTCGTTGAGCGCGCGCAGGAAGGCGATCGCCTCCAGGTTCTCGCGTCCGCCGAGCACGTTCGGGCGCCACTGTCCCGGGCGCCGGGAGTAGTCGAGATAGAGCATCGAGGCGACCGCGTCGACCCGCAGGCCGTCGATGTGGAACTCCTCGAGCCAGAAGAGGGCATTCCCGATCAGGAAGCCGCGGACGGTGGGCCGGTCGTAGTCGAAGATCAGGGTCCCCCAGTCGGGATGCTCGCCGCGCATCGGGTCCGGATGCTCGTAGAGATGCGTGCCGTCGAAACGCACCAGCGCGTGCTCGTCGCGCGGGAAGTGAGCCGGCACCCAGTCGAGCAGGACGCCAATCCCGGCCCGATGCAGCGTGTCGACCAGGAAGCGGAAGTCGTCCGGGCTCCCATGCCGCGAGGTCGGGGCGTAGTAGGCGGTCACCTGGTAGCCCCACGACCCGTCGAAGGGGTGCTCGGCGATCGGCATCAGCTCGATGTGGGTGAAGCCGAAGCGGCGGCAGTGCTCGGCCAGCAGCGGGGCGATCTCGCGGTAGGAGAGCCAGCCGCCGTCGGGCCGGCGGCGCCACGAGCCGAGGTGGACCTCGTAGATCAGCATCGGCGCGCGGTGCAGGTCGACCGAATGTCGCGCCTCCATCCACTCGCCGTCGCCCCAGGCATGGGCCGATGGGGCGGCCACCCGCGAGGCGGTGCCCGGACGGAGCTCCGTCCAGCGGGCCATCGGGTCCGCCCGGAGCGTCGTGCTCCCGTCGGCGCCGGTCACGGCGAACCGGTACCGGTCGCCGGCGCCGATCCCCGGCACGAAGCAGGCCCAGACCCCCGAGTCGCCGAGGCGCTGCATCGGCACCGGATCGCGCGGCGACGCGTCGATCGCCGGGGCGAGGCTCACCGACCGCGCGTTGGGGGCCCAGACGGCGAACCGCGTTCCGTCGGTCTCGCCCACGCGCGCCAGGTGGGCGCCGAGGAGCGTCCATGGCCGCGGGTGCGTCCCGTCGAGCCACGCTCGCAGCTCGTCCGCCGGCAGCTCGACGCTCGGGGACCCGGGATCGCGGGGCGCTGAAGGCGACATCGCCTACACCTTACCGGGACGATCGGCCGCCGGAACGGCGTTGCCGGGGAGGGGCCGATCCGTCATCCTTGGCGGACCCTCAACACCATCGCATCGGCACGATGTGCCGGAGGCACCGTGGGCATCTTCGACGGCCTGCTCGGGCTGCTCTCGCACGACGTCGGGATCGACCTCGGCACGGCGAACACGCTCGTCACCGTGCGCCACCGCGGGATCGTGATCTCCGAGCCGAGCGTGGTCGCCATGGACACCCGGACGAAGCGTGTGCTCGCCATCGGCGCCGAGGCGAAGCGGATGGTCGGGCGCACCCCGGCCAACATCGTCGCCGTTCGACCGCTGCGCGACGGGGTGATCAGCGACTTCGACGTCACCGAGCAGATGATCCGGTACTTCATCCAGAAGGTTCACGACCGATACGCCCGCATCCCCCGGCCGCGCGTCCTGGTGGGGATCCCGTCCGGGGTGACCGAGGTCGAGAAGCGGGCCGTCCGGGACGCGACGCTCAACGCCGGCGCTCGCTGGGCACGCCTGATCGAGGAGCCGATGGCGGCGGCGATCGGGGCCGGGCTGCCGGTCAGCGAGCCGACCGGGTCGCTCATCGTGGACATCGGCGGCGGGACCACCGAGGTCGCGGTGATCAGCCTGGGCGGGATCGTGGTGAGCCGTTCGATCCGGATCGGCGGCGACGAGATGGACACCGACATCGTCAGCTTTGCGCGCCGCGAGTACAACCTGCTGATGGGCGAGCGGACCGCGGAGGAGATCAAGATCGCGGTCGGCTCCGCCTACCCGATGCCCAATCCGCGCACCGTCACCTTCCGTGGGCGCGACCTGCTGACTGGCCTGCCGCGCGGCGTGGAGGTGAGCAGCGACCAGATCCGCGAGGCGCTCGAGCCATCGGTGGTCCAGATCATCGACGCCATCAAGGAGACGATCGAGGAGACCCCGCCCGAGCTGGTCGCCGACGTGATGGACCAGGGGATCGTGCTGGCCGGGGGCGGCGCGCTCCTGATCGGGCTCGACAAGCGCGTCGCCGAGGCGACGCAGATGCCGGTGCACGTGGCCGACGACCCGCTCACCTGCGTCGTGCGCGGTTGCGGAAAGGTGCTCGAGGAGCTCGACACCCTTGAGCGGGTGATGGTCAGCGAGCAGTTCACGCGCGCGCCGCGCTAGCGCCGGCCAGGCCGAAGGATGCTCGAGGGCAGCCCATACCGCCGGTCGCGCAGTGGCCTCTGGTTCGCGGCCGCGACCGTCTTCTCGCTGCTCCTCCTCCTCGCCTCCCGTACCGGGCCGGCGGTGACGCTGCAGGAGGTCACCGCCCGTGCCCTCGACCCGGTCCGCGGCGCGATCGCCGGGATGGGATCGGGCATCGCCGGCTTCTTCAACGCGATCGGCGAGATCGATCAGCTCCGGACCGAGAACGATCGACTCCGGCGCGAGCTGGCGAGCGCGCAGGCCCGCATGGCCGAGCTGCGTGAGGCAGCGGCGGAGAACGCGCAGCTGCGCGGGCTCCTCGGCCTGACGACGACGCTCCAGATGAACCTCCTGCCGGTCCGGATCCTGGCCCGCGACCCGAGCAACCTCACCTGGGAGGTGGGGATCGACGGAGGAACGAACGACGGGATTCAGGTCGGGATGCCAGTGGTCGCCGATGCCAACGGACAGGGGGCGCTGGCCGGCAGCGTGGTGGCGGCCTTTCCCGATTCGGCGACGGTCCGGCTGGTGGTCGATGCCCGATCCAGCGTCGTCGCCCTCGACCAGCAGACGCGCGCCCTGGGCCTCGTGCAGGGGCAGCTCGGGGGAGGGCTGGTGATGGTCCAGGTGGGTGCCACCGACAAGATCGCCGTGGGCGACACGATCGTCACCGCCGGCCTCACGCTGACCGATGCCACGGGAGGCCCGGTCGCTCGCAGCCCATACCCTCGCGGGCTCCTGGTCGGCACCGTGCAGGCCGTCGAGCTCGATCCCGACGCCCTCACCAGGACCGCCTTCGTCACGCCGGCGGTCACGTTCCAGCAGATCGAGCGGATGCTGGTGGTGATCCACTTCGCCCAGGACTAGGGGGAGTTGCCTCGGCGCACATGGCCCCATCGCCGCCATGGTGCGGACCAACGGGGCATGGGCAGGAGTGAGCTCGCTCGATACGGTGGTACCCGGACAGTTATCGCCCGTGCCGGCCCGTGCCGGTCGCACGCCACCAGGAGAGACCATTGCGCATTCGCGCCCGAGCCGCCCTCATCGCAGTCTTGACGCTCGTCACGTCGCAGCTGGCGATGGCTCCGGTCGGGGCGGTCGTAGCTCCACCGAAGGTCGTCATCATCGTCGGTCCCACGGGAGCGCAGACCGACAGTTACCGATCGAAGGGCGATGACTATGCGAACGTGGCCGCGGCTGCGGGTGCGACGGTGGTCAAGGTCTACTCGCCCAACGCGACATGGGCCGCCGTGAAAGATGCCGTCAACGGCGCGAACATCGTGATCTACCTCGGCCACGGGAACGGGTTCCCGAATCCCTACAGCAGCACCGAGCAGCGGGACCGCGACAACGGCTGGGGCCTGAACCGCACGACGGGTGGTGGCGACTCCGACGACTGGTCGAAGTACATGGTCTATTGCGGCGAGAAGGCCCTGCTCGGGACGCTCACCTCATCTGACGGCGCCGCCCAGCGGACCTATTGCGCCGGCGGCCCGATCACCCCGGCACCGAACTGGGTGATGATCTACTCCAACGCGTGCTACGCCCCCGGAGCCAGCGAGGGGTGGGATGTCCCGGCCACTGAGTCGGGCGCCATGCAGCGTGTCCGCAACTACAGCTACCCCGGCCTGCTGCTCGGCGGCGGCGCCTACTTCGCGACCGACATGGGTGCGCAGGGCCTGATCGATACGATCCTGCGAAACCCGAACATGGCGTTCGGCGCGATCGCGGAGGGCGCCAACGGCTACGACCTGTCGCGCCAGCGTCACTACGCCCATCCCGATCTGGCCGGCACGCGGATCTGGATCCAGAACACTGGCAGACCCGACCAGCGGAGAGCTACTTCTTCGCCTATGCCGGCCACCCTGACCTGACCCCATCAGGCACGACCGTCGCGTATACCGAGCCCCATGCTCCATCGGGCAGCACCGATCTGATCTTCGACTCGACCGGCTACTTCGTGCCCGGCAGCTCCGGCGCCGGCTTCGTGCCACTGGCCCCGGCGCGCCTGCTCGACACGCGAGTCGGCAACGGCCTCAGCGGCGCCTTTGGCGCCGGCAGCCCGCGCACCTTCGCGGTCGCCGGTCGGGGTGGCGTGCCGGCCAACGCGACCGCGGTCACCGGCAACCTGACGGTCACTGGCCAGACGCAGGCGGGCTACGTGTTCCTGGGTCCCAACCCCACTCCGGCCCCGACCAGCTCTACCTTGAACTTCCCGCTGGGCGATAGCCGCGCCAACGGGGTCACGGTGGCCCTTGGGAGCGACGGCAGCCTGAGCGCCACCTACCTGGCGCCGGCCGGCGCCAGCACCCACCTGGTGTTCGACGTGACCGGCTACTTCGTGCCCGGCAGCTCGGGCGCCACCTTCGTGCCGCTGACCCCCGCCCGCCTGCTCGACTCGCGGTCCGGCAACGGCCTCTCCGGCGCGTTCGTCGCCGGCACGCCGCGCACCTTCCAGGTCACGGGGCTGGGAGGCGTCCCTGCCAACGCCACCGCGGTCACCGGCAACCTGACCGTCACCGCCCAGAGCAAGGCAGGGTATGCATTCCTGGGTCCTGACCCGGTCGCCAGCCCGGCCAGCTCGACCTTGAACTTCCCGCTGGGCGATAGCCGCGCCAACGGGGTGACGGTCGCCCTCAGCGCCAGCGGCACGCTCAGCGCGACCTACGTCGCCACCGCCGGCGCCGCCACCCACCTGGTCTTCGACGTGACCGGCTACTTCGTTCCCGGCAGCTCGGGTGCCAGCTTCGTGCCCCTGGCTCCGGCGCGCCTGCTCGACACCCGCGTCCCCACCGGCCTCTCGGGCGTGTTCCTCGACGGGACGCCACGCACCTTCCAGGTCACTGGCCTGGGCGGCGTGCCGGGCAGCGCGGTGGCGGTCACCGGCAACCTGACGGTCACCGGCCAGTCCGCCGCCGGTTACGCCTTCCTGGGCCCCAACCCGACCGCCAGCCCTGCCAGCTCAACCCTGAACTTCCCGGTGGGCGATAGCCGTGCCAACGGGGTCACGGTGGCGCTCGGCGCCGGCGGCACACTGAGCGCCACCTACATCGTGCCCTGAGGCGACCACGCTTCCCTGCGTGGGGCTATTGGCCGGGGCCATCCGTACCATGGTGCGGGGCGGAATGCACCCGTAAGGTGACGTGTGAAGCGGTTGCCGCGTCACGGCGGCCGCGATCGAAATCGCACCTGGCCAGCGCGTGATCCGTCGACTGCTCATCTTCACCACCATCCTCGCCGGCGCGTTCTCCCTGCCGGGAGCCGCCCTGGCCGCCGACCCGAGCCCGGGGCCCGGTCAGCTGTTCGAGGTCCCGCCACTGCGCTCCGACGGTCCGGTCGTGCTGCCCGATGGCCGCGTGCTGCCGGTCGAGCCGGCTGCCGCCCCGGACTCCTCAGCGGAGGCCGATATGCTTGCCGCGCACGCCGGGGCCCGCATCAGCTTCGCTCCCGGTGACGCGCCCCAGCCCCGCAGCGGCTCGTCACCCGCCAACCAGGTTGCGCCACTCGCCCTGCCGGGGACCACCGGCCCGGCCGCGGCGTCTGCAGCCACCGCCTCACTGCCGAATGGGCTGCGCAAGGAGGTCCTCGGCTTCCTGCCCTATTGGCTGCTCGACGCCAGCTCCCTCCAGTGGATGCAGTATCAGCTCGTCACCACCATCGCCTACTTCGGGGTCGAGGCCCGCTCGGACGGCACCCTCGCCACCTCGAGCGGCGGCTCCCCGACCTCGGGCTGGAGCGGCTGGAACTCGAGCGCCATGACCGGCGTGATCAACGCCGCGCACGCCCGCGGGACCCGGGTGGTTCTGACCGTCACGATGATGGCGTGGGATGGCGGGGCCGACCAGGCGGCGCTGCTCGCCAGCGCAACCGCGCGAGCGGCGCTCGTGCAGGCCATCGTCGCGACGGTTCGGGATCGAGCCGCGGACGGCGTCAACCTCGACTTCGAACCGGTGGCGACGCCGCAACGAGATCAGTACACGAGCTTCGTGCGGCAGCTCAAGGCGGGGCTGGTGGCGGCCGGCGTCGGCTCGTACCTCACCGTCGATGCCACCGGCGGTGCGGCCACGTGGGCGAGCGGCTACGACATCCGCGGCCTCGTCGCGTCGGGCGCGGCCGATGCCCTCTTCGTGATGGGCTACGACTACAGCTGGTCGGGGTCGGCGCGCGCGGGGGCGGTCGCACCCATGGACTCGCCCTACATCCTCGATGTCAACGAATCGGTGGATGACTACCTCGGCCAGGCCCCGGCGACCAAGATCATCTGGGGCGTGCCGTACTACGGGCGCTCGTGGCAGACGACGACCGGCGACCCGAACTCCCCGACTCGCCCCGGCGCGTCAGGGGCCTCGAAGTCCTATACGTACATCGGTGCCCGCAACCTGGCGACGACGTACGGTCGGCGCTGGGACGACGTCGGCAAGGCCCCGTGGTTCGCGTACTACGACTCGGGCGCCGCCACGTGGGTGGAGGGCTACTACGACGACGCGACGTCGCTCGCGGCCAAGTACGACATGGTCAACCAGAAGGGGCTGGCCGGCACCGGCATGTGGACCCTGCTGATGGACAAGGGCGACAACGCGCTGTGGAACCTGATCGCCAACAAGTTCCTCAACGACACCTCCCCGCCGACTGGCGGCGTTCGGGCGCTGCCGGCCCAGTCGGACGAGCGGACGGCACGCGTCGAATGGGCCGCCGCGGACGTCGGTTCCGGGGTGCGGTCGTATTCGGTGCAGGTGCGCGACGTCGCCACCTCGACGTGGTCGACGTGGTTGACGGGGACCACCCTGACGCTCGGGTATTACGAGGGCACGCCGGGGCACACCTACGAGTTTCGGGTCTCGGCGACCGACAACAAGGGCAACGCGCAGCCATGGCTTCCCGCCTCCGCGCCGCCCGGGGCAGCCGTGGCGCCTGGTGGTTTCGCGCAGGTGGCGGTCGACGTGGTGAACGTGCGCTCGGGCGCGGGCACGGGCTTCTCCGCGGTCGATCAGCTGGTGAGCGGGTCGCTGGTCGCGGTCCTGGCGGGCCCGATCAACGCCGACGGCTACGACTGGTACCAGGTCCAGTTCGGCTTCAGCGAATGGCCGTCCGCGGACTACCCGCGCCTCGGTTGGGTCGCTGCGGGCACGGGTGCGGCTCAGTACCTCACCCCTGCCAAGGCGCCGGGTGTCACGACCCTCACCATCGGCTACCACGTGCCGCCGCTGGTCGAGTCGACCTACGTGGCCGTCGCCCCGGCGCGCCTGCTCGACTCGCGGGTCGGCACCGGCCTGGCCGGCAAGTTCAGCCCCGGCACCCCGCGCAGCTTCCAGGTCAGCGGGCTCGGGTGGCGTGCCGGCCGAGGCAGTGGCGGTCACCGGCAACCTGACCGTCACCAACCAGACCGCCGCCGGCTACGTCTTCCTGGGGCCCAACCCGACCCCGACCCCCTCCACCTCGCACCCTGAACTTCCCGCTGGGTGACAGCCGGGCCAACGGGGTGACGGTGGCCCTCGGCGCGGGCGGCAGCCTGAGCGCCACCTACCTGGCGCCGGCCGGCAAGAGCCACTGACCTCATCTTCGACGTGACCGGCTACTTCGTGCCCGGGACCTCGGGGCGCCAGCTACGTGACGCCGTCGCCCCGGCGCGCCTGCTCGACTCGCGGGTCGGCACCGGCCTGGCCGGCAAGTTCAGCCTCGGCACGCCCGCGCACGCTTCCAGGTCACCGGGCGCGGTGGCGTGCCGGCCGAGCGCGGTGGCGGTCACCGGCAACCTGACCGTCACCGACCAGACCGCCGCCGGCTACGTGTTCCTGGGGCCCGACCCGACCGACCGACCCGACCACCTCCGACCCTCAACTTCCCGCTGGGTGACAGCCGGGCCAACGGGGTGACGGTGGCCCTCGGCGCGGGCGGCAGCCTGAGCGCCACCTACCTGGCGCCGGCCGGCGAGAGCCACTGACCTGATCTTCGACGTGACCGGCTACTTCGTGCCCGGGACCTCGGGGCGCCAGCTACGTCCGCCGTCGCCCCGGCGCGCCTGCTCGACTCGCGGGTCGGCACCGGCCTGGCCGGCAAGTTCAGCCCCGGCACGCCCGCGCACGCTTCCAGGTCAGCGGGCTCGGTGGCGTGCCGGCCGAGGCGGTGGCGGTCACCGGCAACCTGACCGTCACCAGCCAGACCGCCGCCGGCTACGTGTTCCTGGGGCCCGACCCGACCCCGACCCCCTCCTCCAGCACCCTGAACTTCCCGCTGGGTGACAGCCGGGCCAACGGGGTCACGGTGGCCCTCGGCGCGGGCGGCAGCCTGAGCGCCACCTACCTGGCGCCGGCCGGCAAGAGCACTGACCTGATCTTCGACGTGACCGGCTACTTCGTGCCGGAGTGACCGGGGCTGCCTGGGGTCGGGCAACACGCAACGAAGTCGACGACCGGGACACGGGGCCATACTGCTGGGGCGCCTGGCCGGGTGCGCAGTGAGTCAGGAGCATCCGGCGCGGGGGCGGACGGTGGGAAGGGGCAGGCTCTGAGACGGCAGCGAATGCGGCACGGGGTGGCGCTCGTCGTCGCCGCGGTGTTGGCACAGGCCGGCGCGATCGGAGCCTTGACCCCGGACTCGGCACCGACACGGGTGCTGGCGGGCCAGCCGACAGCGGCCCTGCAGCCGCCACCGGCGATCGAGAAGCACCCCAAGCTCGACTCGCAGCTGGTAGCCATCGCAGCGGCGGCGGGCGCGAACGGCATCGCCGAAGGCCTGCGCATGGCAGGCGAGCAGAGGGTGGCGGTCTCCGGCGACAGCGTCCGGGTGATTGTCACGGCCAGCGGCGACCGATCAGCTGCGCGAGCTGCGATTCAGGCCATTGGCGGGCGCGTGGAGGCGGAGTACGCCGACCTCCTGCAAGCCTTCGTGCCGGTGCGTTCGCTCATGAGGCTGGCCGACCTCCCGGCGGTGCGGCATGTCGGTCAGCCCGACCTTCCGGTCGCCGATAGCGTCGCCGATGAGGGCGTCGCCGCAACGAATGCAAGTGCGTGGCAAGTGGCTGGTCTCTCCGGTGCGGGGGTCAAGGTTGGGATCATCGACCTCGGGTTCATCGGCGCGGCCGCAGCCCAGTCCAGCGGTGACCTTCCTCCCATCGTGACGACGGCGGACTTTGGCTGCGGCGGAGTGGAGACCTCAACAGATCACGGCACAGCGGTCGCCGAGATCGTCCACCAGATGGCTCCAAGCGCTCAGCTCTACCTCATCTGCATCGTCACTGAGGTTGATCTGGGCCTGGCGAAGGACTACGCCATTGCCCAGGGCATCCGGATCGTGAATCACTCGGTGGGCTGGTTCAACGCGGGTCGAGGTGACGGCACCGGCGCCGCCGGCAGTCCGGACGCCATCGTGGGCGACGCTCGCACCCACGGAATCCTGTGGGTCAACGCGGCCGGCAATGAGGCGGAGCACCACTGGTCCGGGACATTTGTCGACGCCAACAGCAACGGGTATCAGGATTTTGCCCCAGGCGTTGAACTCGATAGCTTCATCGTGGGAGGCGGTGCATCTGCGTGCGCTGAGCTCAAGTGGGACGGCTGGCCGGTGACTGACCAGGATTTCGACCTCTATCTCTATCGCCTCTCCCCGTTCACGCAACTCCTGGGATCGACAAATCCTCAGACAGGCTCACAGGTGCCAACCGAGCAGATCTGCTTCGTGAACTCGGGGGTCACGCAAGCGTTCGGGCTGGCGATCTGGCGGCACTCGGCGACGGCAGCGCCTCGGTTCGATCTCTTCACCACCACCTCCGGAGTCGGACCGTTTACGTATCAGGTGGCCGCCGGCAGCGTCCTTGAACCGGGGAATTCGGCGAGCACCATGACCGTAGGGGCGATCTGCTGGCAGAACGACGCGCTCGAGCCGTACAGCGGCCAGGGCCCGACCATCGATGGGCGGGTGAAGCCGGACATCGCGGGTCAGGATGCAACCTCCTCGTCGGTGTACGGAGCCGCCTCAGGTTGCAACGGCGGCTTCACGGGAACCTCGGCGGGCGCGCCGCACGTCGCCGGAGCCGCCGCTCTCGTCGCGGAGGCACACCCATTCTTCACGCCGGCGCAGCTCCAATCGTTCCTCGAGGCCCAGGCGCTGGAGCTGGGGACGCCGGGGAAGGACGATCTGTATGGCTCCGGCAAGCTGTGGCTTGGGACTCCGCCGTCCGGCAGCGCCAGCGGCGCCAGCTTTGTGCCGCTCGACCCGGCGCGCCTGCTCGACTCGCGCGTGGGCAATGGCCTGGCCGGCACGTTCAGCGCCGGCACCCCGCGCAGCTTCGCCGTCGCCGGCCGGGGCGGCGTGCCGGCCAACGCGGTGGCGGTTACCGGCAACCTGACCGTCACCAACCAGACCAAGGCCGGCTACGTGTTCCTGGGGCCGAATCCAATCGCCAGCCCGACCAGCTCGACCCTCAACTTCCCGCTGGCTGACAGCCGCGCCAACGGGGTGACGGTGGCCCTCGGCGGGGACGGCAGCCTGAGCGCCACGTACGTGGCCCCCGGCGCCAGCACCGACCTGATCTTCGACGTCACTGGCTACTTCGTGCCCGATGCCAGCGGCGCCAGCTTTGTGCCGCTCGACCCGGCGCGCCTGCTCGACTCGCGCGTGGGCAATGGCCTGGCCGGCACGTTCAGCGCCGGCACCCCGCGCAGCTTCGCCGTCGCCGGCCGGGGCGGCGTGCCGGCCAACGCGGTGGCGGTTACCGGCAACCTGACCGTCACCAACCAGACCAAGGCCGGCTACGTATTCCTGGGGCCGAATCCAATCGCCAGCCCGACCAGCTCGACCCTCAACTTCCCGCTGGCTGACAGCCGCGCCAACGGGGTGACGGTGGCCCTCGGCGGGGACGGCAGCCTGAGCGCCACGTACGTGGCCCCCGGCGCCAGCACCGACCTGATCTTCGACGTCACTGGCTACTTCGTGCCCGATGCCAGCGGCGCCAGCTTTGTGCCGCTCGACCCGGCGCGCCTGCTCGACTCGCGCGTGGGCAATGGCCTGGCCGGCACGTTCAGCGCCGGCACCCCGCGCAGCTTCGCCGTCGCCGGCCGGGGCGGCGTGCCGGCCAACGCGGTGGCGGTTACCGGCAACCTGACCGTCACCAACCAGACCAAGGCCGGCTACGTGTTCCTGGGGCCGAATCCAATCGCCAGCCCGACCAGCTCGACCCTCAACTTCCCGCTGGCTGACAGCCGCGCCAACGGGGTGACGGTGGCCCTCGGCGGGGACGGCAGCCTGAGCGCCACGTACGTGGCCCCCGGCGCCAGCACCGACCTGATCTTCGACGTCACTGGCTACTTCGTGCCCGACTGACCCTCGTACGGATCAGCCGCGACGGCCCGCCCGACGCTCCAGGACACCCTTCCAGACCTCGGCCATCCCCTTCTGGTGCTCCTGAATCGAGAAGCGCTCGGCGCTGGAGGCAACCGTCGCCGGATCGTAGTCCGGCACGCGGGCGAGGGCACCAGCGAAGTCGTCATCGGTAACGAGCGTTCCATTCACGCCATCGGTGATGGTGTCGATCAAGCCACCGACGGCGCGCGCCACCACCCAACGGCCGCTCGCGATCGCCTCGGCGGCGACGAGTCCGAATGGCTCGGCCAGCGACGGGACGAGCACCACCGTGTGGGCGGCCATGAGCTCCGGGACGTCGGCCGGATCGACCTCGCGGATCCCCGGGCCGACCAGCGTGTCGGCCAGCTCGCGCGCAACGCCGATTCCCTTGTGCGCCACGTCCCCGCCGAGGTAGAGGACACGGCGCTCCAGGGGGAGAGGCTGCGGGGTGAATCGGCTCAGATCGACGCCCGGTGAAACGACCGTCGGCGACGCGCCCAGCTCGGCGATCAGGTCGGCCGTCTCCTGTCGAGTTGGTCACCACGGCATCGGCGCCGCGCACCACGGCGCGCGCTGCCCAGCGCAGCACGCGGTTCCGCGCCGCCATCTCCCGCACGTCCCCGCCGTGTGCGTAGACCACGAGCGGCAGGCGACGGACACGCGCGGCGAGCAGCGCCACGACACCCGAGGGGAGGACGAAGTGGCCCTCGACCCCGTCGAAGCGCCCCCGGCGGGTGAGCGCCGACCAGAGCATCCCGAGGTATCGACGCCAGGCCGGGGTGGCATAGGTGGCGGGGGCGATGACGACCGACTCCAGCGTCGGATCCGCCAAGCCGGTCACGCACGAAGCTGCCCGCCGCCGGCCGATCGGGCGTTGGATAGCGGGCGGTGATGACCAGCAGGCGCATCGCTCCGACGGTAGCGCATCGCCCGGGGCAGCGCTGGGGACGCCGCCGCTGCGCCCCGCGTAGAATCGGAGGCGATGTCCTCCATCGCCCCCGCCCGCCGCACGGACGGACGCGCCGCCAACCAGCTGCGGCCGGTCAAGATCGTGCACGACTACCTCAAGTTCGCCGAGGGATCGGTCCTGATCCGCGTCGGCGACACGCGCGTCATCTGCGCCGCCACGATCGAGGACCGCGTCCCGGGCTGGATGCGGGGCAAGGGCGGCGGGTGGGTCACCGCCGAGTACTCGATGCTGCCGCGGGCCGGCACCGAGCGCAGCCAGCGCGAGGCGAGCGCCGGGCGGATCGGGGGCCGGACCCACGAGATCCAGCGCCTGATCGGGCGGTCGCTCCGCGCCTGCATCGACCTGCCCCGGCTCGGGGAGCGGACGATCACCCTCGACTGCGACGTGGTCCAGGCCGACGGCGGGACGCGGACCGCGAGCATCACCGGGGCCTACGTCGCGCTGGCGAGGGCCCTCAACAAGTTCGGGATGGGACAGCTGCTGATCGGCAAGGTGGCCGCGGTGAGCGTCGGGGTGTCGGGCGGGCAGGCACTGCTCGACCTCAACTACGGGGAGGACTCGACCGCCGAGGTCGACTTCAACGTGGTGATGACCGACGACGACCGCTTCATCGAGGTGCAGGGCACGGGCGAACAGCACTCCTTCTCGCGCGAGCAGATGAACCAGATGCTGGACCTCGCGGCGGCCGGCATCCGGCAGCTCTTCGAGGTCCAGGGCGCCGCGATCGAGGCACCCGCGGCCGAGTGAGCGACCTGCTGCTGGCGACCGCCAACCCGGGCAAGCAGCGAGAGTTCAGCCGTCTGCTGCGGGACCTGCCGGGGCGCCTGTTGATGCCGCAGGAGATCGGCCTGGACCTCGACGTTCCGGAGCCGCACCTCACCTACGCGGAGAACGCGGCGGCCAAGGCAACCGCCTACTGCACGGCCTCGGGGCTTCCGGCGCTCGCCGACGACTCGGGGATCGAGGTCGCGGCGCTCGACTGGGGACCCGGGGCCCGTTCGGCGCGCCACGGCGGGACCGATGTCGCCGATCGCGCCTCGCTCATCCTGGAGAGCCTCGGCGATGCGGACGACCGTCGCGCGCGGATGGTCTGCTGGCTCGCGCTGGCGATCCCTGGGACCGCGCCCGACGGAACGCCGCGGTCGCCGCGGATCGAGCTGTACAGCGGGGTGATGGACGGCGTGATCGCCCGCGGGCGTCGAGGCAGCAGCGGGTTCGGCTACGACCCGATCTTCGAGCTGCCGAGCGGCCTGACCACCGCCGAGCTGCCGGAGGGCGAGAAGGACGCCATCTCGCACCGTGGCCATGCCGTCGCGGCCGCCCTTCCGCGGCTCCGCCGAGCTGCTCGGCGACTGACGGTCCGGCGCAGGAGATCGGGCCGGAGCCCCGATACTATGGCCTCCCCCGAGGAGCCCTCGTGAACGAGCGACCCGTGCGCATCCACCCCACCGCCGACGTGGCGACGAGCGCGACCATCGGCCCGGGCACCAGCATCTGGAACCAGGCCCAGGTGCGCGAGGGTGCCCGCATCGGGGCCGAATGCATCATCGGCAAGAACGCCTACGTCGACGTGGGGGTGGTGATCGGCGACCGGGTGAAGGTGCAGAACAACGTGAGCCTCTACCACGGCGTGACGGTCCAGGACGGGGTCTTCATCGGCCCCCATGTCTGCTTCACCAACGACAAGGTGCCGCGCGCCATCACCCGGGACGGCAGCCTCAAGACCGATGACGACTGGGAGGTGAGCCCCACGGTGGTGGGCCATGGTGCCGCGCTCGGGGCCAACAGCACGATCCTGCCGGGCGTCACCATCGGGCGCTGGGCGATGATCGGGTCGGGCAGCGTCGTGACCCACGACGTGGCCGACTACGAGCTGGTGGTCGGCAACCCGGCGCGCCGCGTGGGGAGCGCCTGCCCGTGCGGTCAGCCCCTGCGCGACGGGGACGACGGCACCGCCTTCCATGGCAGCTGCCCTCGCTGCGGCAGCCACATGCCGCCACGCGATGGCGAGGGGGTCGCATGAAGGTGCTGACCGTGGTCGGCGCGCGACCGCAGTTCGTCAAGGCCGCCCCGGTCAGCCGGGTCCTGCGCCGCTCCCACGAGGAGATCCTGGTCCACACCGGGCAGCACTATGACGACGCCATGAGCGCCGCCCTGTTCCGCGACCTCGAGATCCCGGCCCCCGACCTCAACCTCGAGGTGGGGAGCGGCGCGCATGGCGCGCAGACAGGGGAGATGATGCGCCGCCTGGAGCCGATCCTCGCCGAGCACGAGCCCGACGGCGTGCTCGTCTACGGCGACACCAACTCCACGCTGGCGGCAGCCGTCGTCGCGAGCAAGGTCGCCTACGCCGATGGGCACCGCCCATGGCTTGCTCACGTGGAGGCGGGCCTCCGCTCGTTCAACCCTGCGATGCCGGAGGAGCGCAACCGCATCGTGGCTGACCATCTCGCCGACCTCCTCCTCGCTCCCACGCCGGCGGCGATGGGGCACCTGGCCCGCGAGGGCCTCGCCGAGCGCAGCCAGATGGTCGGCGACGTGATGGTTGATGCCTTCCTCTGGGCGGCGCCGACCTCGGGGGCCCACCTGCCCCAGCTGGCGCTGGGCCTTCCCGGGTACCTGCTGCTGACCCTGCATCGTGCCGAGAACGTGGACGATCCGGGGCGACTCGCGACGCTCCTGGCGGCGATGGCCATCGATCGGCCGGTCATCTTCCCGATGCATCCCCGCACCCGCGCCGCGCTGGAGCGGGCCGGCCTGCGGCTCCCCGTCAACGTCCATGCCATGGAGCCGGTCGGCTACCTGGCGATGATCGCGCTCGAGCTGGGGGCGGCGGCGATCGCCACCGACTCCGGCGGCGTACAGAAGGAGGCCTACCTTGCCGGCGTTCCCTGCATCACCCTGCGCACCGAGACCGAATGGGTGGAGACCGTGACGGCGGGCTGGAACCGCGTGATCGGCGCGGAACCCGATCAGCTCCGCTCCCTTCTCCACGAGGCGGACTTCATGGATCCCGGGCGCCCACGGCCGCAGCTCTTCGGCGATGGCCACGCCGCGGAACGGATCGTCGGTGCGCTCGAGGGGCTCCAGGCGAGCTGGGCAGCCCGCAAGGGCGCTGCGCTCGCCGCGCGTGCCGAGGGAGCGCGACCATGATCCCGATCGCGCGGCCACAGATGGGGGAGGAGGAGAAGGAGCTCGTCTGGAGCGCGATGAGCTCGGGCGGTCTCGCCCAGGGGGTCCGCGTGCACGAGCTCGAGGAACGCTTCGCCGCGTTCGTCGGGGTGCCGCACGCCATCGCCACCAGCTCTGGCACGACGGCACTGCACCTCGCCCTGCTGGCCGCCGGGGTGGGCCCCGGCGACGAGGTGGTCACCGTCCCGTTCACCTTCATCGCCAGCGCGACCAGCATCCTGTTCACCGGGGCGCGGCCGGTCTTCGTCGACGTCGACCCAGCGACCTTCAACATCGACGTGTCGCAGATCGAGGCGGCGATCACCCCGCGCACCCGCGCGATCCTGCCGGTCAGCCTCTACGGGCAGCCGGCGGACCTGCCGGCGATCGCCGAGATCGCGGATCGGCATGGGCTGACCATCGTCGAGGACGCGGCGCAGAGCCACGGCGCCGCCATCGGCGGGCGGATGTCGGGGAGCTGGGGGGCGGGCTGTTTCAGCTTCTACCCGACCAAGAACATGACCACCGGCGAGGGCGGAATGGTGACCACCGCGGACGCCGAGCTGGCCGATCGCGCGCGCCTCCTGCGCGAACACGGCAGCCGGGTCCGCTATCACCACGAGATCGTCGGCTACAACTTCCGGATGACCGATATCCACGCCAGCATCGGGCTGGCGCAGCTCACCAAGCTGCCGGCCAACAACGCACGGCGGCGCGAGATCGCCGCACGCTATGACCGCGAGCTGCGCGGCGTCGTCACGCCGGCGGTCCTGCCGGGCGTGACGCACGTCTATCACCAGTACACGCTCCGCGTGAACCGTCGCGACGAGCTGGTCGAGGCGCTGCGCGAACGGGGCATCGGGACCGGCGTCTACTACCCGATCCCGGTCCATCGCCAGCGCCCGTTCGTCGAGCTCGGCTACGGGGAGCAGCGCTTCCCGGTCGCGGAGCGCCTCTGCGAGGAGGTGGTCTCGATCCCCGTCCATCCTTCGCTCAGCGACGACGAGGTCGGGCAGGTGATCACGACGGTCAACGCCGTCGTCGCAGAGCTTGGCCCCGTCTCGGCCGCAGCCTCGGCGTGACCGATTCGGGTCGTCCCCTGCGCGCCGCCGTCATTGGCCTGGGGATGATGGGGCGGGCCCACGTCCGGGTCTGGAGCGAGCTGGTCGAGGGGGTCGAGCTGGTGGCCGTCGCCGATTCCGACCCGGATGCCCTGCGCGCGGCGACGGCGACCTCGGCGGTGCACGGCTACCCCGACGCCGAGGCCCTGCTCGACCGCGAGTCGGTCGACCTGGTGAGCGTCGTGGTCCCGACCTCGCTCCACCTGGCCACGACGCTCGCGGCGCTTCGGGCGGGAGCGCACGTCCTGGTCGAGAAGCCGATCGCCGCCACCCGCGGCGAGGCGGAGCAGATGATCGAGGCGGCCCGTGCCGCGCGACGCATGCTGACGGTGGGCCACATCGAGCGCTTCAACCCCGCGATCCGGGAGCTGCGCCGGCGGCTGGCGGACGGGGAGCTGGGCCGCATCTTCGAGATCCGGGCAACGCGGCTCGGTCCCTTCCCGGCGCGGATCCGCGACGTGGGCGTCGTGGTCGACCTGGCGCCGCACGACCTCGACGTGATGCGCTACCTGCTCGGCTCGGATCCCGTGCGCCTGTACGCGGAGACCGAGCAGCGGATCCACACCGACCACGAGGACCTCTTCGTGGGCGTCCTCAAGTTCGCGAACGGCGCGATCGGCCTGCTCGACATCAACTGGCTGACGCCGACGAAGCAGCGAACGCTGACGGTCACCGGTGAGCGTGGCATGTATACCGCCGACTACCTCGCCCAGCAGCTCGTCTTCTATCCGAACCCCGCGGCGGACGGATCGGTTCGCGAGGGCGAGCGGGTAGAGCGCGAGATCGAGCGTCGCGAGCCGCTCGCCATCGAGCTCGACGAGTTCGCGCGCGCCGCCCGGGACGGGGGAGAGGCCCCGGTCGATCCCCACGAGGCGATGGTGGCGCTGCTGCTGGCCCGCGCCATGGTCGATTCGGCGCTCAGCGGTACGGTGATCTCCGGCGACGCGCTCGCCCAGGTGCTGGCATGAGGATCGCGGTGGTCGGCCTCGGGCACATCGGGCTGCCGCTGGCGGTGCAGTACGCCGGACGCGGGCACGACGTCATCGGCTGCGACGTCGACGAGCGGATCGTGGCCGAGATCAACGCCGGTCGGTCGCCGCACGACGACGAGGCCGCCCTGGTCGAGCGCGTCCCCGAGCTGGTGCGCGCAGGGCGGCTGCGCGCCACCACCGACGACGCCGAAGGGGTGCGCGATGCCGAGGTGGTGGTCGTCATCGTCCCGGTGGCGGTGGACGCGGAGCGGCAGATCGACTTCGGGCCGATCGACGCGGCGACCCGCGACATCGCCCGTGGCCTCCAGCCGGGAACTCTCGTCATCTACGAGACGACCCTCCCGGTCGGCACCACGCGGGATCGGTTCGGGCCGATGCTCGAAACGGGGAGCGGCCTGTCGCTGGATCGCGACCTCTTCCTCGCCTTTTCGCCAGAGCGGGTGCTCGTCGGCCGTGTGCTGCTCGACCTGCGCCGCTACCCGAAGATCGTGGGCGGGGCCTCCCCGGAGAGCACGCGTCGCGCGGTCGACTTCTACCGTTCCGCGCTCGACGACGGCACCGAGGTCCGGGCCGTCGCCAATGCGGAGACGGCCGAAATGACGAAGCTGGCCGAGACCACCTACCGCGACGTCAACATCGCCCTTGCCAACGAATACGCCCGCTACGCGGCGCGGCGCGGCATCGACGTCAGCGAAGTGATCGAGGCCGCCAACTCCCAGCCCTACAGCCACATCCACCTGCCGGGGATCGGCGTTGGCGGTCACTGCATCCCGGTCTACCCGCACTTCCTGTTCAACACCGATCCGGAGCTCCGCATTCCGCCGCTGGCACGCGCCATCAACGAGGAGATGGCCGGGTTTGCGGTCAGGATCCTCGAGGAGCGGATCGGGCCGATCGCCGGGGTCGACGTGCTCGTCCTCGGCATCGCGTATCGGGCCGATGTCCGCGAGGACGCCTTCAGCTCGGCGTTTCGGCTGCGCGACGAGCTTGCCGCGGCCGGGGCGGTGGTCCACGGCCACGATCCGTACTTCAGCGCCGAGCACCTGGCCGGACTCGGCTTCCGTCCCTACGACCTGGCGGCGCCGACGCCGGTGCGCGCGGCGATCGTGCAGGCCGCGCACGCCGCCTACCGCTCACTCGACCTCCGCTCGATCCCCGGCCTGGCCCTGCTGATCGACGGACGCAATGCCCTCGATCCGGCGGAGGTCGCGGCGGCGGGCATCGCCTACGCCGGCATCGGCCGCTGAGGCGGATGGACGCCTCCGAGGCGCCGCACGTCGGGCTCGCGGCCGGACACGGGGTGGTCGTCACCCTGCCCACCTACAACGAGCGCGAAAACCTCGAGCCGATCGTCGGCGCCATCCTGCAGGCGCTCCCGGAGGCGCTCCTGCTGGTGGTCGACGACAGCTCCCCTGACGGGACCGGGATCCTGGCCGACACCCTGGCCGGCAGCGAGCCACGGCTGCACGTCATGCACCGTGCCGCGAAGCAGGGCCTCGGGGTCGCCTACCGGGACGCGTTCCGCTGGGCCCTCGACCGGCCCGAGACGCGCGCGGTGGTGCAGATGGACGCCGACTTCAGCCACGATCCCCGCGACCTGCCACGGCTGCTCGCCCCGCTCATGATCGGCTCCGACCTGGTGCTCGGGACGCGCTACATGCCAGGCGGCGGGACGGTCGGCTGGCCCCTGCGGCGGCGCCTGGTGAGCCGCGCCGGGACGATCGTTGCGCGGACCATGCTGCTGCTGCCGTACCGCGACCTGACCGGCGGCTTCAAGGCCTGGCGGCGCGAGCTGCTCGAGGCGATCCGGCTGCGCCAGGCCAATGCCAGCGGATATGGCTTCCAGGTCGAGACGACGTGGTGGGCGCATCGGCGCGGCGCCGTCATCACCCAGGTGCCAATCATCTTCCGGGAGCGGGTGGCGGGTCGCTCCAAGATGACCGGGGGGATCGTGGTCGAGGCGCTGCGCCTGGTGCTGCGCCTGCGGCTCGAAGCGATTCGGGACAGCCTCCGCCGCCGCCGGTGAGCGTCCCTCCCCCCGGTGGCGCACGGGTGGTCCATCGGCTAGCATGGCCCCTCGCCCACCATCGGAGACCTCGCTCTTCCGCCCTGCGGAGAACCAGCCCCTAGATGTCGTTTCGGAATCGCCCGGTCCTCGACCGGAAGCACCGCCCGCGCTGGCAGGACGAGCTGCGCACCCAGCAGCTGATCGTCGCCGGGTTCGCCCTCGCGATCGCGGTCGCACTGGGCATCTTCGCGGCCACCTCGTGGTTCAGCTACTACGACGCGCACCTCCGACCGGTGGCCGCCGTCGGCGACGTCTCCTACAACGTGGACGACCTGCAGGGCCGGATGGACACGATCGCGTCCGAGCTCCAGGCGCAGTACGACGACCTGACGAGCCAGCTCGGTGGTTCGCGGGACGCGTTCATCCAGCAGGTCCAGCAGTCGATCCAGCAGGCGGCCCAGTCGCTCGCCTCGAGCGCCGCCGACTCGCTGATCATGAGCCGCGTCCTCGCCGACAGCGCCGCTCGCTACGGCATTCACGTCACCGATGCCCAGGTGAGCCAGGAGGCGACACGGCGCGAGTCGGATGTGGCGCGCGTCAAGCTGTCGGTGATCACCATCCTCGCCCTGCCCGATGGCGCCGCGGCGTCCGACACGCCGACCGATGCCGACTGGGCGCGAGCCAAGTCCGAGATCGACGACATCGTGACGCAGCTCGGGAAGGGTGACGACTTCGCGACGATCGCCAAGGCCAAGAGCAAGGACACCTCCGCTTCGCTGGGAGGGCTGCTCGGATGGGTCGAGGCAGGGGACCAGACGTACGATGCCTACTTCACCGAGACGAAGTCGACCGCCGTCGGCAAGCTCGCCGGCCCGACCAAGGACGCCAACGGGTACCACCTCCTGCGGGTCGAGGCTCGCCAGGCCGCCGGTCCGAGTACCCGCCTGAAGGGGCTCCTCCAGACCGCCGGCGTGACCGATGCCGAGTACCGGACCTACATCCGCGGTCAGCTGATGAGGAGCGCCTTCACCGATTACTTCGGCGCAACGGTACTGACCCGCTACCAGCCGCAGCGAGAGGTGTCCCAGATCTTCATCGCCGATCAGCAGGGGACGCCGGTGCCGCAGCAGCGCGTTCGCCACTTCCTGGCGGAGCCGCTCCCCGGCCAGCAGGATCAGTCGACGGCGACCGACGCCCAATGGGCTGCGGCGCTCGCGCGGGCCGAGGCCTTCCGGACCGCGGCATCGAAGCCCGATGCCGACTGGTACGTGCTCGCCAAGACGAGCGACGACACGGGCAGCGGCAGCCAGGGCGGCGACGTCGGGCTGGTACGACAACGCCTCGTCGCAGTTCGTTCCGGAGTTCAAGGCGGCGATCGCCAATCTGAAGGTCGGGGAGCTCAGCCAGCCGGTCAAGACGCAGTTCGGCTACCACATCATCGAGATCACCGCGTCGCGGATCACGCCGGCGGCCCAGGCCCAGGAGATGGTCACGACGCTGCGCCAGGACCCCTCGAAGTTCTACGACCTGGCCCGTCAGCAGAGCGACGACTCGGCCACGGCGGCGACCGGCGGCGACCTCGGCTGGGTGATCCGCTACCAGCTCGACACCCCGCGCAGCAACGCGATCTTCGACCTCACGAAGCCGAACCAGATCAGCGACGTGCTCGACACGTCGACCGGCTTCTACATCTTCAAGCTGGTCGATAGCTCTCCCCTGCGCTACGTCGCGCAGCCGCAGATCGACCTCGTCAAGCAGACCGGCGTCAGTCGCTGGCTCCAGGAGATGCGCGACGCGGCCAACACGTGGGTCGATCCCCAGTACGCCACCGCCGCTCCGACGGCGTGACGGAGCCCGGGGTGGCGGCCTCGACCGGCGTCGACGGGCTCCTGGCGGCGGCGGGCCTCGACCCGGCGCAGGGCGTTCAGCTGGTGGCGGGTGCCCGCCTGGCCGCGGTCGCATTCGACCCGTCGATGCCGCTCCTGCTCCTCGCCGAGGCGGGCCACCGCGGCCCAGCCACCGAGACGCTTCCCGGGCGCCACGCGCATGGCGGAGCGCGGGAGGTGCTTCTCGCGCTCTATCCGCCGACGCATCTGCTGCAGCCGCTCCCCGCCGGAGCCGCGCGACCGATCGAGGCGCTCAGCGAGGCCGAGATCACCGATGGAGATTGGCTGGTGCCCGCGCTCGCCCTCCTCGACAACCTCGCCTCGCCGCACGGGATGGCCGCCATCTCGGCCCGCCTCCGCGCAACCGACGGCTGTCCGTGGGACCGAAAGCAGACGCACGAGAGCCTCCGCCCGTTCGTGCTCGAGGAGGCCTACGAGACGGTCGATGCCATCGAGCGGGGCGGGCCTGCCGACCTGGCCGAGGAGCTCGGTGACCTCTTCCTCCAGATCATCCTGCACGCGCAGCTCGCCGCCGAGGATCGGGCCTTCGACCTGACCGATGTCTACCGGACCCTCGGGGCCAAGATCGTGCGTCGCCATCCGCACGTCTTCGGCGACGTGGAGGTGAGCGGCGCCGAGGAGGTGCTCCGCAACTGGGAGGCGATCAAGGCCGCGGAGCGGCACGAGGCGGGCGAGCCCTCGTCCGCCTTCAGCGGCGTGGCGCGCGCCCTGCCCGCGCTGGCGGCCAGCCGCGAGATCCAGGAGCGTGCCTCGTCGCTCGGGTGGGACTGGCCGGCGATCGAAGGGGTCTGGGAGAAGGTCGCGGAGGAGCTCGACGAGCTGCACGAAGCGGGGTCGCTCGAGGGCGATGCCGGGCGGGACGCTCGCCTTCATGAGCTCGGCGACGTCCTCTTCGCGGCGGTCAACCTGGCTCGCTGGATGAAGCTCGATCCCGAGGAGGCGCTGCGCAGCGCGAACCGTCGCTGGATCGATCGCTACGAGCGGGTCGAGGCGCTCGCGGCCGCTCGGGGCCTCGTCCTGGCCGACCTCTCGCCCGAGTCCAAGGACCTGCTCTGGAACGAGGTCAAGGGCCAGTGATCCGGGTCGCGCTGGTGGCGCATGCCGCCTATCCCGGGGATCCGCGGCTCCGCCGCCAGATCGACGCCCTCGTCGCGGCCGGGCACCAGGTCGACCTCTTCTGCCTGCGGCGCCCCGGGGAGGCACGAGCCGAGGTTGATGGCGGCCTCCGCATCCTGCGCCTCCCCGTCCACCGCGCCTTCACCGGCTTCGCGGGGCACATGGCCGAGTACCTCGCCTTTGCCGGCCTCGCCGCCGTCCAGCTGGCGCGCGCGCATCGCCGCCGCCACTACCGGCTCGTGCAGGTGGCGACCCTGCCCGACTTCCTTGCCTTCGCGGCCGCGCCGCTGAAGCTGAGCGGCGTGCCGCTGCTGCTCGACCTGCACGAGGACATGCCGGAGTTCTTCCGCGACCGGTTCGCCCGTCCCATCCTCCGCCCGCTCGTTCCCGCGGTGACGGCCGCGGCGCGGGCTTCCGCCGGGATCGCCGACGAGCTGATCACCGTCCACGAGCCGCTCCGCCAGCTCTCCATCGCGCGCGGCGTCGACCCCGACCGCATCAGCGTGGTCATGAACAGCGCCGACAGCGACCTCTTCGACCCCGCGCGCCACCCGCGCCGCCCGTTCATGGAGGACGGCGAGCTGCGCCTCATCCACCACTCCAACCTGCAGCGGATCTACGGCGCGGCGATCCTGATCGAGGCGGTCGCCAGCCTGGGCGACTCGCCTGCCGGCCAGGCTCGACGTCTACGGGGACGGGCCGTACCGGGCGGATCTGGAGGCGATCGTGGCGCGCACCGGCACGGGCGACCGCGTCCACCTCAACGGGCCGGTCCCGATCGACGCGCTGCCGGGCCTCATCGCCGCCGCGGACATCGGGGTCGTCCCGTCGCTGCCCGAGCCGTACATGCAGCTCTCGCTCTCGACCAAGCTGCTGGAGTACGCCGCCATGGGGATCCCGATCGTCGCGAGCGACCTGGCCACGTTCCGCGCCCACTTCACCGACGAGGCGATCCGCTTCGTGCCGGGCGGCGACCCGGAGGCGCTCGCCACTGCCCTCCGCGAGCTGGCCGCAGATCCCGTCGGGACGGCGAGGATGGGTGCCGAGGCGCACCGCCAGGCGGAGCGCTACGAGTGGGCCGAGCAGGCGCGCCGCTACCTGGCGATCGTCGAACGGCTCGCGGGGCGGTAGGATCTCGTCCGGCGGGGCGTAGCGCAGCCTGGTAGCGCACCTGCTTTGGGAGCAGGAGGTCGCCCGTTCGAATCGGGCCGCCCCGACCATTCATCCATCGAGGAGTCGACCGGCCCATGTCCACCGAGCCCGGCATCCGGATCGGGCCAGCCTCGTCGCTGATCATTCCGGTCGCGCCGACGCCGGCCGGGTATCGGGTCGCCAAGCGCAGCCTCGACCTGGTCGCGGCGCTCCTTGGCCTGCTGCTCACGCTCGCCGGTCCTGGTCGTGGTCGCGATCGCGGTGAAGATCGAGTCGCGAGGGCCGATCCTCTTTCGCCAGCAGCGCCTCGGCCTCGGGGGGCAACCGTTCACCGTCTACAAGTTCCGCACCATGTTCAGCAGCGCCGAGGAGGAGCGACACCGCGACCATGTGCGCGACCTGATCCGCAGCGACGCATCGCCGCGTCAGGCCGCCGGCGAGCCCTGGCTGCCGATCCGTTCCGATCCGCGCGTGACGCGGATCGGCGCGTTCCTGCGCCGATCCCACCTCGACGAGTTCCCGCAGCTGATCAACATCGTGCGCGGCGAGATGAGCCTCGTCGGCCCGCGCCCGCCGATCGGGTACGAGGTGGAGGTCTACCAGCCATGGCACCTGCGCCGCCTCGCGGTGGTCCCCGGCCTGACCGGGCTCTGGCAGGCGACGGGCTGGGGGCGCCTCAGCTTCGACGAGGGGGTGACGCTCGACCTGGAGTACATCGACCGCCGCTCGTTCTGGCTCGATCTGCGCCTCATCCTGCGCACCCTCTGGCAGATCGTCACCGGGCGCCAGTTCTAGGAGGCGGCGACGGCCTCCGCGCCGGTCCCGCTCCCGCCGTGCCCCACGATCAGCTGCGACCCGGGCGTGCCATTGCATCAGTCACACCGAGATCCGCAGGAGCTGGAGGACGCTGCTGGCGCGCGACTCCCACGAGTTCGCGACCGCGGCCGCGCGAGCCGCCTGCGCCCAGCGAGTCAGCTGATCCGGGGCCGCATGCGCCAGGGCGACGATGCCGGCTGCCAGACCCTCGGCGGTGTCGGGGACGACGATCCCGCAATCGGCCCCTCGCACGATGGCGGCCGTCTCGACCGTGTCGGTGACGATCAGCGGACGCCCGTATCCGAGGTACTCCATGACCTTGATCGGCACCGCGAGGTCGTTGTAGGGGGTCTTGCGACGTGGGGTGATCGTGGCCAGGACCTCGGGGAGCAGCGCGTCGATCTCCTTCCCCTCGGCCCGCACCAGGCGCAGCCACGCGGGGAGGGGGCCCGGCGGCTCTTCGCCCGGACGCGAGACGCAGATCAGCTCCAGCCCGGCGACCTGGCCGCGCGCCAGCTCCATCGCCTCCATCAGGATCGGACCGCCATGCGCGGGATATCGGAGGCCGCCGACGAAGAGCAGGCTTCGCGCGTCGCGGGTTCACGGGGGAGCCTCGGCCAGGCGTGCCCCCGGGGGGAGGAGGACGGCCTGCTCCGCCCGCGTCTCGTCTCGCAGCACCGCCGACGCGAGGCCGCGGGAGGGGAACGCGACCATGCTGGAGACGCGCATCAGGGCACGCGCGGCAGGGAGGAAGAGGGCGCGTGAAAGCCGTCGCTTGAGCGGTCGTCGCCTCGAAGTACTCCGGAAAGAGCTGCTGGGCGTCGCGGACGTAGGTCAGGATCGGGATTCTCCGTGCCCGAGCCACCGCCAGGAAGGCGAGGTCGGCGAGTCCGGGCAGGGATGTCGAGTTCTCGACGTAGATACCCTGAAGGCCGCGAAGCCGGCCGCCGGCGAGGTAACGAGCCATCCCGCCGGCCCGCTGGGTTCGCGTCCCGGACAGGACCTCCAATGCCACGCGGCGCGCGAGCGCGTCACGGAGCTGCGTGATGCGCGTGGTCGCGCCCCACAGGCCCCGGTCGAGCGGGTACATCGAGAGCATGAGCACCCTCGGCCCGGGGCGCTCGCCGGGCCTGCTCACGGACCTGCCGCCGGTGGACCGCTGGCGCCGCTGTCCAGGTACCAGCCCTCCAGCTTCCCGCCGAAGAGCTGCTGCATCTCGGCCCGCACCTTGTCCCGCCGCGGGACGAGGAGATAGTTGACCTCGGGATTGGTGGGTGCACCGGCGAACGCGGGGTAGGAGAGGACGACCCGCTTGATCTCGGGTCCGGTGACGAGTGGCAGCAGGCTCGCCAGGTCGCCCGCGAGCGACCTGCGGGAAATCCGTCTGCACCGTGCTGCCCACGGCGGCCAGGATCCGCGGCAGCTCGAAGACGATGTCGGCGCGCGCGATCTTGCTCCGCAGCTCGAGCAGGAGGCGCTGCTGTCGCTCGGCCCGCTTGAAATCGTTCTGGTACTCGCGCGTGCCATCCGGCAGCTCGATCCAGCCCTTTCGGATCCGGGCGTAGGCGAGCGCATGGGGTCCGTCGTACGACGCGCAGCCGGCCGGCAGGACGATCCCGGTCCCCGTCCAGGTGGGGCCCCCGTACTCGGGGTCGACCATCCGCCCGTCGAGGCAGAGGGTCACGCCCCCGAGGGCGTCGATCAGGTCGGCGAATCCCTGCAGGTCGACGGTGGCGTAGTACTGGATCGGAATGCCCAGGTAGAGCCCGATCGCTCGCTCCAGCGAGCGGAGGCCGCACGTCTTCGTGTCGGACGGCAGGTCGGGGCACCAGCGCACCGGGTCGGCCTGGGCATCGGTCGAAAGCTGGTTGATCTTGTCGGGGTAGACGCCATCGCGGTAGACGGACCGATCCGGAAGCGGCACGAAGCCGGTGTCGCGCGGCACCGAGACCATGACCGCGGTCCGGGCCACCGGGTCGATGCTCACCACCAGGATCGTGTCGGTGAGCGCCTCCTTGCGCCCCACCCCCGCGTCGATGCCGAGGAGAAGGAAGCTGATCCGCGCCGTCCCGTTCCATCGATAGGCGGGATGGTTGACGGGCCCGCCCCCGGGCGCCCCGGACGCTGCCGGATGCTCGCCGACGAAGACGTCGCCGAGGGTCGCATCGACCCGGGCAATGAGGGCTCCGGCCCAGGCGTGCATCGCGACCGTGGCCACCAGCAGGACGACGATGAGCCCGATCCAGACCCCGCGGTGCGCCGTGCCTGCGCTGCGCAGGGATGGGCGAGCGGTGAGCGCCGCCCCGCCGATGGCCGCAAGGCGCCAGGCCATCAGCGCGAAGTTGACGACCACTGCGGCGCGCAGGAAGCCCGACGAGAGGAGCTCGTTGCCGAGCCCACCGATCCAGCCCAGCCTCGCCACCACGAGGAGCGCCACGAGCAGCAGCACCGGCGCCGCGAAGAGGACCGACATCCAGCGTGCGCCCGCATATGCCTGCCCGAGGCCGGGAAAGAGGAACGAGAGGAAGGCTGCCAGGCCGGCGTTGCGGGGCGGCGGGCGATCCGTGATGGGCACCTCGAAGCGATCTCGTGCGGCGTGGCGGAGCGCCATGGTAGCAAGAACGCCCCGTGACCCTGGGATCAGGTGGTGCGCCCGCGCCACGGAAGCTGGTTCAGTTGGGTCTAGTACCTTTGCCGGGCCTCTGCCCAAACCCTAGACTAGCCACGAGGCGATCAGCGGCGTGTGCAGGCGCATTCCGATGGCAAGCGACGCGCCTGAGTGAGGAACGTGACAACCGAACTGACCTTCATCCTCGTCGCGGGCGGTGTCGCCGCAATCGTCGCCGTCGGGGCGTTGGTGGCGATCCTCCGCGACAGGAGGCTCGCCGACCCCTCGATTGTCCCGACCACGGCGCCCGACGGAACCGGCTCCGAAGCGACCTCCCCGGCCGCCCTCCTCTCCCACGACGGCGTGGTGCGGGTGGTCTGGTGGGTCGCCATTGCCGGCGTCATGGTCGGGATCGGGGTCACCAACGCCTTTGCGGCAAACCGTGCCGCGATCTTCGCCCTGGCGGGCTCGGCCGGCGGCCTGGTGGTCGTGCTGCATGAGCTGCTGCCGCGGCGCTGGCGCGGTCCGGTCAGCACCGGCTTCGAGATCCTCGCTGCGCTGGCCCTCGCCAGCGGCCTCGTCTGGCTGACCGGTGGGGCTGCCTCGCCCTTCGTCTTCACCTACCACCTGGTGGCGGTCGCCGCTGCCCTCACGCTGAGCAGCCGCCTCGCGATCGTCGTCGCGGCGGCGGCCTCGCTTGCCTACCTCGGCCAGCTGGCCCTCGCGAGCGTCGGCGGCGGCAGCGACGAGCTGCTCCGCGTCGGGGTCAACCTCGGCTCGCTCTGGCTGCTCGCGTACCTCGCCGGCGTGTATGCGAGTGCCGAGCGGCGGGTGCGGGCCAGGGTCCTTGAGCTCTCCCAGTCGGACTCGCTGACCGGGCTCTACAACCGCGGCCAGCTCTTCCCGCGGCTCGAGCAGGAGGTGCAGCGCACCCGCCGCAGCGGCCGCGGCTTCTGCGTGCTGATGATCGACCTGGACGGGCTCAAGGCGATCAACGACTCGATGGGTCATCTCCGCGGCGACGAGGTGCTGCGCGCGGTCGGCCGGGTGATCGCCGGATCGATCCGGGGCGTCGATGCCGCGTACCGCTACGGCGGTGACGAGTTCCTCGTCCTCCTGGCGGAGACCGAGTTCGTGGGCGCGTACGTGGTGGCCGAGAAGATCCGCGAGGGGGTGGAGGAGATCGGCGCGTCCCTCGCGAGCGAGGAGGCGAAGACGAGCGTCAGCATCGGGCTCGTGTCGCACCCCGAGGATGGCTGGTCGACCGAGGAGCTCATGATCGCCGCCGACCGGGCGATGTACCAGGCCAAGTCGCTCGGCAAGAACCAGATCAGCGGCAATCCGCGTCCGCGCCGCACCACCCCGCGCCGGCTCCTCACCGCCCCGGAAGAGGCGAGCGCGCCGGCCCCGACGCCCGCTCCGGAGCCCGTCGCGGAGCCCGCCGCCGCGAGTGTCGCTGCCGCGAGGTCGCCGCCCGAAGCGCCGTCGCCGCGGAGCGGCCGGCCATCAATGGAGCCGCCCACCTGACGCATGGCGATGACGAGCCGGACCCGGCCGACGTCCGTCGCAACATCGCCTCGGCGCGGCGCAACATGGATTCGGACCGTCAGATCCGCAGGGCCATGGACGCGTTCCTGTCCAGCCCCTCGGCGCGACCCGGCGAGATCGAGTAGCTCAGGACTCCGTCAGGCCGGCCCCGACCGGGATGATCTCCCACCAGACGACGCCCGGCGGCAGGACGACCGGCGCGCCCGTATCGGCGTAGGTCCAGGTGGTTCCGTCCTTGGCGGTCGGCCGCGACCAGTGCAGCGCGATCGCACGTCCCGCCGTGTAGAGCGTGCCGTTGCCATGCCCGACCAGGTGCTGGAGGCGGCGAGGGTTCCCGCCCGGATCGGGGTCGCCGTAGACGACCTCCTCGGTGACCCGCTGCACGACCACGTGGGCAGCGGTGAGCGGCCGGCCGGTCACCTCGTCAATGACCTGCCTTGCCGGCGTCCTGCCGGCTCCACACGCCGGCGGATGCGTTCCAGGACCACCCAAAGCGCCAGGAGGCGGTCGTCCGGATCTCGATGGCACGGATCGGGCGCCCGGCAGGCACCGTGGCCCCGGCCTCGAATGTGAACTGCGGACGCACCGGGCTGACCTTGGCGGCGAGCCGGTCGATCCCTCCACCGCCACCAAGCGCGGCGCGGAGAGCCTCCAGGTCGCCGTAGAGGTTGTGCGGCGCTCCGTACGACCCGGACCGATGGAACCAGGGCCATCCGCCGGTGATGCCGTTGAGGTACGGCATGCCCGCCGCGGAGAAGCGCTGTCAGCGTCGGAGGGCTCCCTCCGAAGCCGACCGGGAGGACGTGGAGGTCCTGCCACAGATCGATCTCGTAATAGCGCCCGCTGCGGATCGGACCGGTCAGCCCTGCGGTGGCGTTGCAGAGGAAGATGGCGCTGAAGCGCGTCGTGTCGCCCTCGACCGGCGCCTCCACGACCATGTCGGCGTTCGACAGGTTGCGAGCCGGCCTCGCGAGCGGGTTGTTCGTCGATCTGGACTGCGATGGCGACCTTGTCCGAGTCGCGCCGGGTCATCGACCGGCAGCCCGTTCAACGGGCAGGCACACGCCGGGCGTCGGGCTCGGCGAGGGTGACTCCGAAGCGGAGGGAGACGCCGACGGTGAGCTGGACGCCGCTGCCGAGGCCGACGGGCTTGGGGAAGGGGCCGCATGGTGGTTCGCCCCCGGGCCGAGCAGGAACCAGACGCCGGCACCGATGGCGAGCGCGCCGAAGGCGGCGACGGCCACGATGGGGGCTCGACCGAAACGTTGGAGGCGATCCACTCCCTATGATCCTAGTCGCTCGTCGTGGCCCGCGCCGTGGCACCATGGTCGGGTGGACCGCACCTCAGCGCATCCCGACGACCGGGCGCAGTCCGGCCAACGGGGCCGCGCTCGCTCGCCGCCTTCCTCTCGTTCGTCTTTCCTGGTCTGGGCCAGGCGTACAACGGCCAGGTCGGCCTCGCATGGCTCCTCGCGGGTCCGGTCCTGGTGCTGGCGGCCGCGATCGTGGTGCTGCTGCTGATCGGCTCCTCGCACCTGCTCGGCAAGCTCTTCGACGTGCGCTTCCTGATCGGCCTGATCGTGCTCGACGCGATCCTGCTGGCGTGGCGGGTGGTCGCGGTCGTGCAGGCGCACGGCCACCGTGCCCCTGCAACGGCAAGGAGCTGGGCGACCTGGGTCACCGGCCTGCTCGTGGTGATCACCCTGGCGATGCACCTCCTGCCGGCCTACTACGCCGCCAAGGCGATCGACACGCTCGACGCCGTCTCGCTGGGCGGCGCACATGGCGACGAGCTGGAAGACGTGTTCGGCGTCGCTTCCGGGCAGCCCGAGCCCTCGAGCCAGCCCGACGTTGCCGCGGGGCAGCGAGTGAACATCCTGCTGGTGGGAACCGACAGCCTGCCCGGCCGCACCACGGCGCTGACCGACACGATGCTCGTTGTCAGCCTCGATCCGAACGGCACGGCGTCGGCGATGATCTCCATCCCGCGCGACCTGTACGGTGTGCCGCTGCCAGACGGGACTCCGTACAACAACAAGCTCAACTCGCTGATGGTCGTACGCCGCCACCATAAGAAGCAGTTCCCGCTCGGCGGGGTGGGCACGCTCAAAGCGACCATCGGCAAGCTCCTGGGGGTCCAGATCCACTACTTCGCCGCGGTCAACATCCTCGGCTTCAAGCAGATCGTCGATTCGATCGGCGGCGTCGACATCATCGTCCTGCGGGCCGATCAACGACCCGACCTACGACAATGAGTACGACAAGGTCACCTGGCTTCTACATCAAGATCGGCAAGCACCACATGAACGGGCACACGGCTCTGGCATTCGTCCGTTCGCGGAAGGGCGCCGGCGACAGCGACTTCACGCGGGCCGATCGGCAGCAGCAGCTGCTCACCGCCATCCGGACCAAGCTGACGGCCGGCAACCTGCTGCTCGCCCTCCCTGGGCTGCTCGACGCCGTGAAGAAGACGATCGCCACCGACGTCCCCTCGGACCGGATCGCCGAGCTGGCGCAGGCGGTCCAGCAGGCCGACATGTCGCAGCTGCAGCGGATCGTCCTGCAGCCTCCCGGACTACATGCACGCCGATCCCTTTTCCAGCGCCGGCTACATCCTGGTGCCGAACCTCGAGGCGATTCACGCGCCATCGGTGAGCGGCTGCTCAGCGGGCAGTCCCTTTCACGCCATCCCCGACCCCATCGGCCCATCCCGTGACGCTGGCGACCGGCTGCTAGACTCGGCCGGTCATGCCCGGCTTCAGCACGCGCGCCATCAAAGCCGCCAGCCGCGTGCCGGACGCTCCCCAGGCGCCGGTCAACGTGCCGATCTACCAGACCAGCACCTTCGAGGTGGCGAGCGCGCTCGAGCTGGCCGAGCTCCTCGGCTTCGCCAGGCCGGGCCACTCGTACACGCGCTACTCGAACCCAACCCACGCGGCCCTCGAGGAGGCGCTCGCCGAGCTGGAGGGCGCCGAGGCGTGCCACATCACCGCCTCCGGCATGGCCGCCATGCACGGGATCGTGATGTCGCTCCTGCGCTCGGGCGACGAGCTGCTGATTCCGCACGCGGTCTACGGCGGGATGGTGGGCCTCTCCCGCACGATCCTGTCCCGCGCCGGCATCGGTGTCCGGGCGGTCGACACGACCGATGTGGAGGCGGTGGCAGCCGCGATCGGCGAGAGGACCCGGCTGGTCTGGCTCGAGACGATCAGCAACCCGACCACCGCCATGGCCGATATCGCCGCCATCGCCGAGCTGGCCCACGCCCGCGGCGTGCCGGTCGCGGTCGACAACACCTTCGCCTCTCCCTACCTGTCCAACCCCCTGGCCCTGGGGGCCGACCTGGTCATGCACTCCGCCACCAAGTACATCGGCGGGCACTCGGACCTCACCGGCGGCGCGATCCTGGGCAGCGCGGAGCGGGTCGCCGCCGCGCGCGAGATCGTGGTGAATGCCGGCGGCAACGCGGCGCCGCTCGAGGCCTTCCTCGCGCTGCGCGGGCTCAAGACGCTGGCGATCCGGATGGACCGCCACAGCGCGAACGCGCTCGCCGTGGCGACCGCCCTGGAGCGAGCGCCGGGGGTCGACGCGATTCGCTATCCGGGGCTGCCATCCCACCCGCAGCACGCGCTCGCGGCGCGCACCCTGCGCGGTGGCATGGCCGGCGGGATGCTGGCGCTGGAGGTGACCGGTGGGCGCGCGGCGGGGGAGCGGTTCCTCGACCTGCTGCAGGTGGCGGTCCACGCCACCAGCCTCGGCTCGGTCGAGACCCTGTGCAGCCATCCTGCCTCCTCCTCGCACCGTCAGCTGGGCGACGCCGAGCTGGCGGAGGCGGGGCTGAGCCCAGGGATGATCCGGGTCTCGATCGGCCTCGAAGACCCTGACGACCTGGTCGCGGACCTCGCGGCGGCAGCGGCGGGCGCCGCCGGATAGGGTGCTCACCCGGCTCGGACGGGAAAGCGCATGAGCAGCATCATCGACCTGTGGCGGGCGGTCGACCCGGAGGCGAGGCGCGTCTCGGGCACGCTGGAGGGCCTCCTTCAGGCCGCGCGGGGAGTCGTCCGCAGTCGAGCGGCGGAACCGCACCTGCCGCCGCGGGTCGACGGGGAGCTGCTGGTCCTGGATGCCTCGCTGCTCGGTCGGCCGGTCGCTCGACGCGATGCTGGCGACGCTCGAGGCGGCCGAGCTGCGCCCGGTGGGGATCGTGGTGGCGGGAGTGTCCCCGAGCCTGCACCTCGAGCCCGCCGACGCGCCGCTCCCGGTCCTCGCCAGCGCCCGTCCCACCGGCCCGCTGACGGATGGCCTGGCCGCCTACCTGCGCGACGAGCCGGGACACCTCGACCGGCTGAGCGTCGAGCTCCGGCTCGCGGCCGCCGAGGCGGCGCTCGCCGACCCGGACCCCGCGGCGGCCGCGGGGCTCATTGCCGCCCGCCTCCGTCGCGGCGTCGCCGTGATCGCCGACGGGGAGATCCGGGCGCTCCATTCGCGGCCGGCGGGGCGCGCCCTGGCCGCCCGCTTCGCCGCCGCCCACGCGCGACTGCTGCATGCCGGCGCCCGCAGCGAGAGCTCGCGGCGGATGCGCGACGGCCTCTGGCTGCTCGAGCGCCGGGTGCGAGCCGGGGCGGCCGTCTGGCTCTTCGACGACCTGCCGTTCGCGCGGGTCGACGAGGTCGCGGCCGACGCGCTGGGCGTGACCCTGCGGGCGCTGCTGCGTCGCGTGCCGGCGCCACGTCCCGCCTCCCGCCCCACGCATCGGCCTCCGCCTCCGCCATCCCCCTCCGGCGACCGCATCGCGGCGACCCTCCTCGCCGTGGCGCGCAGCAATGGGCGGATCGCTCCCGCGGCGCGCGCTCTCGGGGTCCACCGCAACACGGTCCTGTACCGGCTGCGCGCCGCCCAGGCCGAGCGGGGACTCGACCCGAGGCGCCCCGAGGACGCCCTCCGCATCCTCGCCGAGGCGGAGCGCCGGCCCTCCTGATCGGATTGTGCATACTGCACAAACGAATCGACCGCCGAGGGGCGACGGAGCTGGTGGCGCGGAGCCGTTGGACCGGTAGCCTTTCGCTCGCGACCTCGCTCACCCCTTCATCCCAAGGAGACCCTCACCCATGGCCACCAAGCAGCTCGCCGCCGCCCTGAAGCTCGCCGAGGAGCGCAACCTGCGCTTCGTCAGCCTCCAGTTCACCGACATCGTGGGCCAGGTGAAGTCGGTCCAGGTCCCGATGCACCAGCTCGAGGAGGCGGTCGAGCACGGGAAGTGGTTCGACGGCAGCAGCATCGAGGGCTTCGCCCGCATCGCCGAGTCGGACATGTTCCTCGTCCCGGACCTGTCGACCTTCGCGGAGGTCCCCTGGGAGCCGGGCTTCGGTCCGGACGGCAAGCCGATCGCCACCGGCGCGGCGCGCGTCATCTGCGACGTCTTCACCCCGCACGGCGACCCGTTCCCCGGCGACCCGCGCTGGGTCCTGCGGCGCCAGCTCGACAAGGCGAAGAAGCTCGGCTACATCCTCAACACCGGCCCGGAGCTGGAGTTCTTCCTGCTGAAGCGGAACGACCACGCGGTCGAGGCGCTGCCGCACGACGCGGCCGGCTACTTCGACCTCTCCAGCGACCTGGGGACCGATGTCCGCAAGGAGATGATGAACGACCTCGAGGCGCTCGGGATCAAGGTCGAGACGGCGCACCACGAGGTCGCCGTCGGCCAGCACGAGATCGACTTCGAGTACGCCGATGCCCTGCGCACCGCCGACAACGCGGTCACGTTCAAGACGACGCTCAAGGCCGTCGCGGCGCGCAACGGGCTCTACGCGACCTTCATGCCAAAGCCGTTCTTCGGCATCAACGGCTCGGGGATGCACTGCCACCAGAGCCTGTGGGACATCAAGGCCGGCAGGAACGCCTTCGCCGATGCCAAGGATTCCTACGGGCTCTCGAGCATGGCGCGCAGCTACATCGCCGGGACCCTCGATCACGCGCGCGGCATGATCGCGGTCCTCGCCCCGCTGGTGAACAGCTACAAGCGCCTCGTCCCCGGCTACGAGGCGCCGGTCTACATCGGCTGGGCGCGGATCAACCGCTCCGCCCTCATCCGCATCCCGCAGATCAGCAAGGGCCAGCTCAACAGCACCCGGATCGAGCTGCGCTGCCCGGATCCCTCGTCGAACCCATACCTCGCCTTCGCCTGCATGCTGGCGGCGGGGATGGACGGCGTCGCTCGCAAGCTGAAGGCGCCCGACCCGGTCGAGGAGAACCTCTACCACTTCGACGCGGCCAAGCTCGAGAGCCGCAAGATCCGCCAGCTCCCCGGCACGCTGCGCGAGGCGCTCGACGAGCTGTCGAAGGACGCGGTCATCGGCGAGGCGCTCGGCGAGCACGTCTTCGAGCGGTTCGTCGAGGCCAAGGCCGAGGAGTGGGACGAGTACCGGATGCAGGTCAGCAGCTGGGAGGTCGAGCCGCTACCTGGAGGCCTTCTAGCGCCGAGGGCACTGGCCCTGCCCTCGGCAACGAGCCGGCGCCAGACGCGGCGCCGGCTCGTTGGTCGGTGCTGCATGCTGCTTGACGCAATCGCCCAGGGGACGCTCCCCACGCAGGGAGGGCTTCATTCAATGCAGCGTCGCGTTCGATGGACCAGTGATCGGGTCGCAGCCGAACACGAGCGCAATGGTGAGCGCCGGCCCCGGCTGCTCCTCCTCTGCGACTACCGACCGTCCGAGGCGGCGACGGTGATCGACCACATCGAGGCGATCCGCAGATGGTCCCGCTACGACGTCTTCGTGATGCCGGTCTTCGGGGACCTGCCGGACGAGCTGGACCTCGAGGCCTTCGACGGTCTCGTGATCCACTACAACCTGGTCATGGCGAATCCCGCCTACCTGACCCCGCTCGCGCGATGGCGCATCAGCCGGTTCCGCGGCGTCAAGGCCGCCTTCATCCAGGATGAGTATCGATTCGTCAATTCGACCGTCGGGGTGATGTGCACCCTGGGGATCAACGTGCTCTTCACGTGCGTGCCGGAAGATCAGGTGGAGCTGGTCTATCCGCGCACGTCGCTGCCCGAGATGCGGCGCACGGTGACGGTCCTGACCGGATACGTACCGGACCGGCTTCTCTCGGTGCCGCCCCTTCCCTTCGAGGACCGCACCATCGACGTCGTCTATCGAGCTCGCCGGCTGCCCGCCTGGATGGGCGCGCTGGCCCAGGAGAAGGCGGCGATCGCGGATCGTTTCGAGGCCGATGCTCCAGCCTACCGGCTGAAGGTCGACATCTCGACGAGGGAGGAGGATCGGCTCTACGGGGACGCGTGGGTCGAGTTCGTCCGCCGGAGCAAGGCGATGCTCGGCGTCGAGAGTGGAGCGGGCGTGTTCGACCTGGACGGATCGATCGAGCACGCCGTCCGCGCCCACCTATCGGCCCACCCTGGCGCGACGTTCGAAGAGGTGCACCGGCTCTTCCTGGCGGAGGTCGATGGGCGCATCCGCCTCAATCAGATCTCACCGCGCTGCTTCGAGGCGGCTGCCCTCGGCACGCTGATGGTGCTCTATCCGGGCGACTACTCGGGCATCCTGACGCCGTGGCGACACTACGTGCCGCTGGAGAAGGACCACTCCAACATGGGCGAGGTCGTCGACGCCATCCGCGACCGGCCGACGTGGGAGCGGATCACCCAGTGTGCGCGCGAGGAGATCGCGCTCAACCCGAGCTACTCCTTCGAGGCGATGGCGGTGGCCGTTGATCGCGGGCTCGACCTTCCGCGCACATCCCCGACAGGGACCGACGCAGCGCGAATCGAGCGCATGGCCCGGAAGAGCTTCGCAAGGTTGCCAACGACGCAGCTCCACGCCTTCGGGCTGCCACCGGCGGTCAACCGGGTACGCATCCAGGCTCTCCGCGCCGTGCGCGCGCTGAGGCCGAGCCCGATCGCAATGCCTCCCGATCTTCCAGCGAAGGACGCAGGTCGGCTGCGCAGCCAGGTCCGCTTCCTGCGGTCGCTGATCTACTGGGCTCGTGAGGCCGCACGTCCTGCCGTGGTCCCGCCTTCTCGCGGGTCGAAGCGCGTTGCTCAGGGAGCTGAGCATGCTCGGTCGACTCCAGGTGATGGGTGGCCGCGCCGTCCGCGCGCACGGCGAGAGCCCCTTCGTCGTCGTCCTCGACGGCATGGCGCACGACGTGCGCTTCACCCTTGGCGGGAACGTCGAGGGCGCGGGCGGGCCGCTGCGCCCAATCCCTCGTGACCTGCCGCCGGCTTCGGGGGTGCGGCTGGACCTCGGCGATCCATGGCTCGCGCCCGTTGGGCTCACCGCGGCGCCCACCCAGTCGCTGGAGGCGCTCTCGCGCCTGGTGCGGGCGCGTCCTGACGTGTTCCGGAGGCTGCTCACCGGGCCTGCCCCGTGGTGCGATGTCCTGGAGATCGGCCCTTAGCGACTTGCCAGGATGTACAGGTCGAGTCCCAGCCAATGGGCCAGGGGGGTCCCCAGCATTCGTCGTCGCGAGATCAGCGGTCGCCCCAGAATTCGCACGAGATCGAAGTTCTGGGCCTCGATGCGGACCCGGGCGTACTTGGCGAACAGGCTGCGCACCATCCGTCGTGAGACGAATTCGGTATGGGGCGCTCCGGCGCCCGCGGCGTTGGCGTCATACATGAGCGCGACCTCCTCCCGCGACGGGCCTGGTCGACCGCGCAGGCGGGCCACGGCCGACGGCAGTCGCACGCTGAGCAGCTGGCGCGCCGAGTCGGCGTGATAGAGCATCACGACCGCCGTGCCCCCGGGGACGAGCACTCGTCGGACCTCCTCGATCGACGCGGCCAGGGCGCCGGTGTGATGCAGGCAACCGATGGAGTACACGAAGTCGAACGTCTCGTCGCTGAACGGGATGGCGCTGGCGGTGCCCTGCACGATGCGCTCGTCAGCAGGTGTGCCGAGGAGGGCGAGTCGATGCTGCATCATCCGGACCGGCCCTGCGGCGATATCCAGCCCGTGGTACTCCGCCCCGCGACCGACGATCGCCTGGCCCAGTGTCCCGTAGCCGAGTCCGATCTCCAGGACCCGGCGACCGGCCAGCTCGAACCGGTCCAGGTACCCGAGCAGGTACGGGTAGGACGCGAGGTACGCTCGGTCAAAGGCCTCCAGCGTCTGCCGGTCTCGCCCGACCAGGCCCAGCCGCCGGGCAAGGCTTGAACCGCACAGCTCGTCCCAGAATTCCTCGTTCCTCCTGTCGAGGTCATCGGATCGTGACCCCGTCGCGTCGGCGACCCCAGTCACCGTCGCCGCGACGCCCCCGCGCCCGCTCCGGCGTGCCTCATCGACCCCTGGCCATGAAGACGCTGGGCATCGTGCGCAGCAGGATGCCCAGGTCGAGCCAGAGCGTCCAGCGGTCGATGTAGCTCAGGTCCAGCTCGACCCAGCGGTCGAAGTTGCGCTCGTGGCGCGACTCGACCTGCCAGAGCCCGGTGATTCCCGGCTTCATGCTGAGCCGGCGGCGATGCCAGATGTCGTACTGCGACCACCTCCGAGGGGAGCGGCGGGACGCGGTCCGACCAGGCTCATCTCGCCCCGGAGGACGTTCCAGAGCTGCGGGAGCTCGTCGATGCTCAGCTTGCGCAGGCGCCGCCCGAGCGGGCTCATCCGCGGGTCGTTCGAGGCCTTGAAGGCGGCGCCTTCGAGCTCGTTGAGATGTGCGACCTCCTCGAGGCGCTCCTCGGCATCGGGTGCCATGGTCCGGAACTTGAGGATCGTGAACGGCCGGCCGTGGAGGCCCACCCGGGTCTGCCGAAAGATGACCGGTGAACCGTCGCGGACCCGGATCAGGATCGCGGTCACCAGGAACACCGGGCTCAGCACCACGAGCCCGACGACGCCGCCGACCACGTCGATGAGCCGCTTGATCGCGAACCCCACCTCGCGCTGACTGTCGTGGACCAGCGAGCGGACGACCAGCCCCTCGAACTCCTCCTCGCGAGCGTTTCGGATGCCACCCTCGGAGGGTGCGACGGGAATCCGCACCGTCTTGCCCTCGTCGGCGGCGAGGTTGGCGATCGGCTCGAGCAGGCTCGCCACCTCCGGCGCAAGGCAGGCGGCCACCTCGTCGACGATGTTGCTGTGCAGGACGTCCTGGATCTGGTTCAGCGTCCCCAGGATCGGGCGCGTGACGACCGGCTGTCCCTCCCCGGGCAGCGAGATGTGGCCGATGACGTGCAGGCCCAGGCCGGGGCGGCGCCTCCACCAGGTCGGCGAAGTCCTGGGCCAGCTTGCCCGGTTCCGACCACCAGCATGTAGCGCGCGTTGTGCCCCCGGCGGCGGATCTCGCTGAAGGCCAGTCGGAGCACGCCCCGGCTGGTGAAGGTGACGAGCGGCTGCACCGTGAAGAGCGTCAGCAGGAAGAGTCGGCTGACGTCCTGCTGCTTGAAGACGAAGAGGATCGCCAGGCTGATCGCCGCCACCAGGACCGTGGAGCGCGCGATGTCCTTCGCCTCGGTCCGGAGCTGCCAGCGGGCGCGGAGCCGATACAGGCCGTGGTACCAGAGGGCGACGACCCAGCCGATGCCGAAGGCGACCGCGGCCCACCCGATGTCGATGCCCAACCGCGTCCAGATCCCCGTCCAGCCGGTGTTGCCGAAGCGGATGATCGAGACGAGGAGGAAGACCACGACGGCCATCACGCCGTCGCCCAGCATGAGGGCGATCCTGCAGCGCCATGAGATGCCGTCGGATCATGTGGTCGTTTCGACGCCCCCACCCGATTGCCGCCGCGAGTGCCCCGCGGCAGGACTTCGAGAAGCACTGTACGGGACGTGGCCGATTCCGATCAACTCTCTTTCGGCCCGCGGGCCTCGTGGGCACCGGCGTTCGCCCAGATGACTCTGTAGGATTGGCCCGCATGCAGCAGACCACCGAAGCACCGATCGTGATCCGCCCCAGCCGAGGCTGGATCGGGCTGGGGGCGCCGGAGCTGTGGAAGCATCGGGACCTCGCCTACTTCCTCGTCTGGCGGGACCTCAAGGTCCGCTACAAGCAGACCGCCTTCGGAGCTGGGTGGGCGATCCTGCAACCGGTGCTCCTGATGTTCGTCTTCACCGCCTTCCTGGGCCGGGTCGCCGGCATCGGCTCCGCCGGCATCCCGTATCCGCTGTTCGCCCTGTCGGGGCTGGTCCCGTGGACCCTCTTCGCCCAGAGCCTGAACGGCGCGTCGAACAGCCTCGTGAACAACCAGAACCTGATCTCGAAGGTCTACTTTCCGCGACTCCTGCTCCCGCTGTCGGCGGTCGCCTCCTTCGTCATCGACTTCCTGATCGCCACGGCAGTCCTCGTGATCGCCATGCTGCTGTTCGGGCGGGTTCCGCCGCTGACCTTCCTCTGGGTGCCGGCCCTGGGCCTCTACACGGTCGTGGTCGCGCTGGCGGTGGGCCTCTGGTTTGCCGCGATCAACGTCCGCTACCGCGACGTCAAGTACGCCATCCCGTTCCTGATCCAGGTCTGGCTCTTCGCGTCCCCGGTCGCGTACTCGAGCAACCTCGTCCCGGAGCGGTTCCGGGCGCTCTTCTCGCTCAACCCGATGACCGGCGTCATCGACGCATTCCGCTGGGCGGCGGTTGGTGGTCCCCGGCCGGACACGACGATCCTGGTCTCCGCGGCCGCCACCCTCGCCATCCTGGTCGGAGGACTCGCCTACTTCCGGCGCGTCGAACGCACCTTCGCGGATCGGATCTGATGACGGAGATCGCGATCAGCGCCGACGGGCTCGGCAAGCGGTATCACCTCGGGCAGGACCTGGATCCCTACGGTCGCCTCTCGGAGGTGCTCTCGGGCATGCTCCGCGCGCCGTTTCGGCGACGGACCGAGGGTCCCGACAGCGCAGATTTCTGGGCGCTGCGGGATGTCTCGTTCGAGGTCCCCGTGGGCGCCGCGGTGGGGATCATCGGACGCAACGGGGCCGGCAAGTCCACGCTCCTCAAGATCCTGTCGCGGATCACCTGGCCGACGACGGGCAGCGCCACGCTGCATGGGCGGATCGCCTCCCTGCTGGAGGTCGGGACCGGGTTCCACCCGGAGCTGACCGGGACCGAGAACGTGTACATGAGCGGTGCGGTGCTCGGCATGCACCACGCGGAGATCCGCCGCAACTTCGACGAGATCGTGGAGTTCTCGGGGATCGATTCCAAGTTCCTGGACACGCCGGTCAAGCGCTATTCGAGCGGCATGCAGGTTCGCCTGGGATTCGCGGTGGCGGCGCACCTCCAGTCCGAGATCCTGCTCATCGACGAGGTCCTTGCCGTCGGGGACATCGAGTTCCAGAAGCGCTGCCTCGGCAAGATGGACGAGGTCGCCAACAGCGGCCGCACCATCCTGTTCGTCAGTCATCAGCTGCCGATGATCGCCTCGCTCTGCAACCGGTGCCTCCTGCTGGAACAGGGTCGAGTGGTTGCCAGCGGGCCGACCTCCGAGGTCATTCATCAGTACCAATCGGGCGTCGGAGCGAACGCGGCCAGCATCGACTTTACGAACGATCCGAATCGGCCGGGCGACGGCGTCGCAAGCCTGCTCTCGGCGTGGGTCGAGAACGCGGCGGGCGAGCGCTGCTTCGAGTATTCCCTGATGGAACCGGTGCGCATTCGGGTGAAGTACCGCCTCCATGAAGCGATGAAGGCGACGCCACAGCCGATGCTCCACCTCTCCGACAGCGCCGGCAACATGGTGTTCGTCACCGGCCCGCACGACTGGGGCGACGAGCGGGCCAACGGGCCCGGAGACTACCTCGCCGCGGTCGAGATTCCAGCTCATTTCCTCAACGACGGCATGTACTCGGTCGGCGTGGCGCTGAACCATTTCAAGTCCGGGATCCAGACCGCCTTCTTCGAGCGAGGAGCGTTGAGCTTCAACATCGTCGACCGCATCGACGAGAACGAGCTGCGGGCCGTCTCCCGGTGGGGCGGCCGGATTCCGGGCGTCGTGCGGCCGCTCTTCAACTGGCAGGTCGAGGAGGCGGCGTGATGAAGGCGGTCATCCTGGCGGGCGGCCTCGGCACGCGCATCTCGGAGGAGAGCAACCTGCGGCCGAAGCCGATGATCGAGATCGGCGGGCGGCCGCTCCTGTGGCACATCATGAAGATCTACTCCGCCCACGGCGTGAACGAGTTCGTGATCTGCTGCGGCTACAAGGGCTACCTGATCAAGGAGTACTTCGCGAACTACGTCCTGCACATGTCGGATGTCACCTTCGACATGGCGCACAACACGATGGAAGTGCATGAGCAGAACGCGGAGCCGTGGCGGGTGACGCTGGTCGACACCGGCGAGGAGACGATGACCGGCGGGCGCCTCAAGCGCGTGGCGTCCTACCTGGAGGGCGAGGACGCGTTCTGCTTCACCTATGGCGATGGCCTTGCCAACGTCGACGTTGCCGCGAGCATTGCGCTTCCACCGCCGTCACGGCAGGCTCGCGACCGTGACCGCGGTGCAGCCGCCCGGCCGCTACGGTGCCCTGCAGCTCGACGGCGACAGCGTGCAGGGCTTCACCGAGAAGCCGCGCGACGGCGGGCTGATCAACGGCGGCTTCTTCGTGCTCTCGCCGGGCTGCCTCGGCCGCATCGCGGGCGACGCCACGAGCTGGGAGGCGGAGCCGCTCGACCGGGCTGGCCGCGGACGGTCAGCTGATGGCCTTCACGCACACCGGCTTCTGGCAGCCGATGGACACCCTGCGCGAGAAGACGCAGCTCGAGGGCCTGTGGGACTCCGGCGAGGCTCCGTGGAAGGTCTGGTAGCCCTCCGCGACCGCGCGGTGCTGGTCACCGGTCACACGGGCTTCAAGGGCGGCTGGCTCACGCTCTGGCTGGCTGATCTGGGTGCCCACGTCCACGGCTATGCGCTCGCACCTCCGACCGAGCCGAGCCTCTTCGAGGTGGCGACCGTGGCGCGAGCGCTCGCTTCGGACACCCGCGCCGACCTGGCCGACCTCGCCGCGCTGACCGCCACCCTGGAGCGGGTCCGGCCGGAGGTCGTCTTCCACCTCGCGGCCCAGCCGCTGGTGAGCGAGGGGTACCGCGACCCGCTCGGCACGATCGCCACCAACGTCACGGGCACGGCCAACCTGCTGGAGGCGATCCGAGCGGTGGATTCCGTGCGCGCGGTGGTCGTCGTGGCGAGCGACAAGGTGTACGAGAATCCGGAGACGGGTCGTCCGTTCCGCGAACGGGACCCGCTCGGCGGCCACGACCCGTACAGCGCAAGCAAGGCCGCCGCGGAGATCGTGGTCGCCAGCTACCGATCGAGCTTCTTCGGTGAGGGACGCCATCCTGCCCGCATCGCCACGGCACGCGCCGGGAACGTCATCGGCGGCGGTGACTGGGCCGGCGATCGGCTCGTTCCGGACTGCATCCGGGCGTTCGTCGCCGAGGAGCCGGCGCGGCTGCGCCATCCCGCTGCGCGTGCGGCCATGGCAGCACGTCCTCGAGCCCCTCTCCGGATACCTGGCGCTCGCCTCGCGGCTGCTCGGCGACGGCGGAGAGCCTTCGCCCGGGCCTGGAACTTCGGGCCCGATCCGGCCGACGACGCGAGCGTGAGCGATGTCGCGCATCGGCTTGCGCTCCTGTGGGGCAGCGGCGCCACGGTGCTGCACGGCGCCGACGCACGGCAGCACGAAGCCGGGCTCCTGCGCCTCGACAGCACGCAGGCGCGCTCCGAGCTGGGCTGGACGCCGCGCTGGTCGCTGGAGCAGGCGCTCGAGCAGACCGTCGCGTGGTACCGGGCGTGGCGCCACGGTGACGAGATGCGCGCGGTCTGCATGGAGCAGATCGCGACCCACAGCGGCGCGGTGGCCAGGTGAGCGGACGCTTCGACGTGTCCGAGACGGAGCTCGGCCGGGGTGTACGTGCTGGAGCGAAGCCCTCATGAAGACGAGCGTGGCTGGTTCGAGCGCATGTACTGCACGACCGACCTCGCGGACATGCTCGGCTCTCGCTCGGTCGTGCAGGTGAACCGCTCACTGACCCGGACGAAGGCCACCGTTCGGGGCCTGCACTACCAGGTTCCGCCGTCCGCCGAGGCCAAGCTGGTCAGCTGCCTGCGCGGAGCGATCTTCGATGTCGCCGTCGACCTGCGGCGGGGTTCGGCGACCTTCCTGCATTGGCACGCGGAGCTGTTGAGCGCGGAGAACCATCGTTCGCTCTTCGTGCCGGAAGGATTCGCCCACGGGTTCCAGACCCTAGAGGACGATTCGCGAGGTGCTCTACATCGCCACTGCCGCGTACGAGCAAGCCGCCGAACGCGGCTTGCATCCGCTGGATCCGCGCGTGGCCATCGCGTGGCCGCTCGCCGTCGAGCAGCTCTCGGAGCGGGATGCGTCCCACCCGGCCCTGCCCCTCGACTTCGACGGCATCGAGATATGAGGGTGGCCGTGAGGAGCGAAGCCGAACCGATGCCTGGAGTCGGCCGATGAGCGCCTTCGACGACGAGGTCGAGGAGCGGATCGCCGCCAACGGACGCAACGAGGCGTTGCGCGGCGCAGCGGCCGCCTTCCTGCGCGAGTCGATCGGGCCAAAGTACTCGTACAACTTCGCCTGGCTTGGGCGGCCGATCATCCAGTACCCGCAGGACATCGTCGCCGTGCAGGAGCTGATCTGGTCCCTGCAGCCGGAGCTCATCATCGAGACCGGCATCGCCCACGGCGGCTCGCTGATCCTGTGGGCTTCCCTCCTGGAGCTGAACGCTGCCTGCGGCGGACCGCCGGATGCCCTGGCGGTCGGCATCGACATCGATATCCGCGCCCACAACCGGGCAGCGATCGAGGCGCACCCGATGGCCAGGCGCATCACCATGATCGAGGGCTCGAGCCTCGACCCCGAGGTGCTTGCGCAGGTTGCGGGCGCTGCCGCCGGGCGCGATCGGGTCATGGTCTGTCTCGACAGCAATCACACCCATGCCCACGTGCTGGCCGAGCTCGAGGCGTACGCGCCCCTCACCTCGGAGGGCAGCTACTGCGTGGTCTTCGACACCGTCATCGAGGCCCTCCCCGATGGGACCTTCCCCGACCGTCCGTGGGGACCGGGCGACAACCCGAAGACGGCGGTGCGCGAATACCTCCGGTCACACCCCGAGTTCGAGATCGACCGGCGCATGGACGACAAGCTGCTCATCAGCGCGGCGCCGGGCGGGTACCTGAAGCGGATTCGCCGATGAGCCCGAAATTCTCGCTGGTGTACCCCACGCGCCATCGTCCCGACTTCGTCCGGCAGGCGCTGCGGATCCTGGAGGCGCAGCGTCACGGCAACTTCGAGGTGATCGTGTGCGACAACTATCTCGACCCGTCGCTCTCATGCGAGGGGGCCTGCCGCGACAGCAGCCTGGCCAACCTGAGCTACGTCCGGCCGCCGCAGCCGGTCGGGATGGTCGAGAACTGGAACCATTCCCTGTCGTTCGCCACCGGCGACTATGTCTCCTACCTGACCGACAAGATGTTCGTGCTGCCGGACGCCCTGGGCCGCATCGAGCGGGCGATCGATGCTGCCGGCGCCCCCGAGATCGTCAGCTGGACCAGCGACGCGTTCAACCCGGAGAGCTACGCGGACTACTTCGGCGACGGCGTCTACTTCCCCGTGCGGTCCGGCCTTCGCTGGGGCCGCTATCGGCGGTTCAGCCCGAGGGGTGAGCTTGACCATCGCGGCGCGGCGGAGGTCTCGCGTGGCGAGCAGAGCCCGTCGGACTACAGCCGCGGCAAGCTCATGTTCGGTGCCTACCGTCGAGAGCTCGTGCAGCGGATCGTGGAGCGCTACGGCGCCCTCTTCCACAACATCAACCCCGACTACACCTCGATGGTGCTCGGCCTCACCGAGGCGCGCACGGCGATCGAGCTGGGACGCAGCTGCGTCGTCAGCGTCAACACGGACATCTCGAATGGGAGGCTCAGCGACACCGACGACACCGCCGCGCTTCGGTTCCTGGACTCGCTGGCCGGCGGCGTGGAGGCCATCGGGCCGAAGCTCCTGGTTCCCGGGGTGTACGTCTCGCTCCACAACCTGGTGGCCCACGACTACCTGAGCCTCAGAACGGCCTTCGGGCTCTCGTTCGCATTCAACGAGGTGAACTGGCTCGCGTACATCGTCGAGGACGTCTACCGGCCGAGCCGGATCTGGTCGGACGCGCTTGTCGAGAAAGCGCAGAAGGGGCTGCTGGAGGCACACCTCGCCTCACTCGACCCCGCTGTCGCGTCGGCGGTCCAGGCACGCGTGAGCGAGCGCGCGGCCCGTCGCTCAGCCGTGCCGAAGCGCCCCCCTCGCCGCCGATGGCTGCCCCGCCGGTGGGAGCGACCCGACCCGTTGCGTGCCCCGTCGATCCAGGCTGCGGTCCAGACCGCGGCCGCTGGCAGGAGATAGGCCGCCATCCAGCTGAGGGGAGCGTCGCCTAGCGGCGGCGCCCAGTCAGCCGCCCCACCCCATTCACCGCGGCGCGCAGAACGCGCCGAACGGCAGGCGTGACAAGGCGACGGTAGTGCGGTCGCAGCTCGGAGCGGAGGCGGCCGGGCCGCGTTTGACGTCGGATGAGCTGCGCTATCTGGCGTGCCGGCAGGGGATCCCCGCTCGGCGACAAGCCCGCGCCCTCCAGCTCGGCGTCGAACTGCCTGATGAATGCCCGGTACGAGTATTGACCGGAGGCGATCAGGTCGGTGTAGGCCCGCTCGGTCAGCGAGCGCCGCACCTCCGGGTCCTTGAAGAGGCCGATCACCTCGTCGAAGTTCGAGAAGTCCTTGCGGAGCGGCAGGTAGTGGACCATCGGCTCGAGGATTCCGGAGTAGCGCCCCTCGAAGAGGATCTGCGTCACACGGAAGGCGGCCGCCTCGAAATGCCGTGGGCTGATGGTCCGATACGGGATGTTCCCCTCCCACGGCTCCAGGAGGCGAGCGCTCATCTCCTCCATGGAGATGGAAGGGTTCTCGCGCAGCATCTGCTCGGCGGCAGGCTGGACGCGGTCCTCGATGTCGAAGATCGAGACGCCGGCCTCGACGCCGATGGTGCCCCGGGCATTCGCCATGAACGAGATCCAGCGATTGCCATACAACCGCGAGCGTTCGTCGACCGCCAGGTCGAGCACCAGCCCGCGACCCTTCGCCATCTCGGCGAATCGTTCGGCGATCTCGCGCTTCTCCTGGCCTCCGCGGCCCATGGAGAACGGGAGCGAGCGGCCCCGATAGCCGATGTCGACGCGCCGCTTCGCGTCGGGCACGGAACGCCGCGCCGCCGTGCTGACCAGGTCGTCGCTCACGTAGCCCGGGATGGTGTAGATCACCCGCGGTCCGTGGGTGTGGCTGCCGTACACGAGGTCGTGGTAGGCCGGCTCCAGCAAGCGTGTACACGCAATCGATCGCGTACTGGTCGATGAACGCGAAGCGCTGGCCGCAGTGCTGGTACTCGTCCTGGAAGAAGGCGATTCGATAGGCGTCCGTCGACCGCTCGACGAATCCTCGGAAGCGCTCGTTCAGCCTGTAGTTGGCCGGTTCCGAAGAGGGAGTAGTGCAGCAGGAGGATCCGGGGCGACAGCTCGTCGAGGATCGGCGGGTAGCCGTGATCGACGTTGATCGCCCACACCGCGAAGCGTGAGTGCGTCGACGAACGCGCCCACGTGCTCCATGACGGTGGCCGCGTACGGCGGCTTGTTGTGGTACAGCAGGACGATCCCGTCGGCCGGCCGTGTCGTGGGTCGCACGACCACAATATGGCAGGTCGATGACACGGCCCGGCTCACCCGTCGGCCGGCGCTCGCCTGCTATTCTCTCGGGCCATGACCTCGGCCGGCGGACGAGCGACCACCCTCCCCGAGGGGTCCCACGACGGCGTGATCCTGGTCCTCTACTACTCGGTCCGGCCACGCCTGCGAGCCAACCTGGCCGATCACCTCTACGCCTTCCGGCGGTACAGCGGTCGGCGATGCGTCTACATCAACCTTGCCGTCCGATCCATTCCCGCGTGGGTTGGTCGGATCGGGATTGACCTCGTCATCTTCCAGACCCTCCTCCTCTCGACCCGCTGGGATCCCCCGACCTTCCGGAGGCTGCGTGCACGGCTCGCGCCCATTCGCCGGCTCACCTGCACGAAGGTCGCCCAGCCGCAGGACGAGTTCATCTACACCGACCAGCTGGTGGACGTTCATCCGGGAGTTCGAGGTCGACCATGTCCTGGCATGTGCCCCGGAGTCCGAGTGGCGCACGATCTACGGGATCGCTGCTGGACGGTCCGACCACGTTCCAGCACGTGCTGACCGGCTATCTCGACCCCGCCACGGTCGAGCGCATCGGGCAGATGGCGAGCAGCGCGCCGCGGAGGATCGACATCGGATATCGGGCCTCGCGGCCCAGTCCGTCGCTGGGCCGGCATGCCCAGCTGAAGCCGCGGATCGGTGAGGTCTTCGCGGAGGCGGCGCCGACGGCCGGCCTGCGCGCCGACATCTCCATGCGCGAGCAGGACACCCTGAGCGGGGATGACTGGTATCGGTTCCTGCTCGACTGTCGCTGGACCGTGGGGGTCGAAGGTGGCGCCAGCCTGCTCGACCGCGACGGTTCCCTGCGTGCGCGGACGCGGGCCTTCCTCCAGGAGCACCCGGATGCGTCGTTCGAGGAGGTCGAGGCGGCCTGCTTCCCCGGCCTCGATGGGGCGTTCAGGCTGTTCGCCATCTCACCGCGGCACCTGGAGGCATGCGCCACCCGCACGGCGCAGGCGCTGATCAGGGGCGCGTACAACGGCATCCTGGAGGCAGGCCTGCACTACCTTCCGGTCGAGAGCGATTTCTCGAACCTCGACGAGGTGCTGCGCGACATGTCGAACGAGGAGACTCGTGCGAGGCTGGTCGAGCGGGCCTACGCGGACATCGTCGGCTCCGATCGATTCACCTATCCCACCTTCGTCCGCGAGCTCCTCGCAGCCCTGCCCCGCACCTCCCCGGCTCGAGCCGGTGCCGCGGCTCGCGCGCTCGCCGCCTGGGACGACTGGCTCGACGGCCCGTCGTGGTCGCTGGTCCTGGCGAGGGCACGGCTGCGCCGATCGATCCGCTCTATGCTGTCGCGCATGGGACTCCTTGACGCGTTCCTCCGCCACCGGGCGGCGGCTCGCGCGCGAGCGGAGGGATAGCGCGCAGCGATGTGCGGGATTGCCGGCGCATACGGCCTGAACGGGCAACCGATCCGGGAGCTCGACGCCCACCTGGAGGCGATGAATCACCTCATCCGCCACCGCGGGCCGGACGGCGACGCCACCTGGCGAGGTCCATCGGATCGCGTCGGCTTCGTGCATCGCCGTCTCGCGATCATCGACCTGGTCTCCGGCGATCAGCCGATGTCGGATCGCCGCCGGCAACTGGATCACCTACAACGGCGAGATCTACAACTACATCGAGCTGCGCGACGAGCTGGGCGCCGAGACCTTCCGAACGACCTCGGACACCGAGGTGATCCTGGCGGCCTACCGGCGCTGGGGGCGGGACTGCCTCGACCATCTGCGCGGGATGTTCGCCTTCGCCATCTGGGACGCGTCAGACGGCTCGCTCTTCTGCGCGCGCGATCGGTTCGGGATGAAGCCCTTCTACTACGCGGTGGTCGACGGTCGCTTCTACTTCGCCTCCGAGGCCAAGGCGCTCCTGCCGTTCCTGCCCGGCGTCGAGACGGACCTCCAGGGCCTGCGTGACTACCTGACCTTCCAGTTCTGCCTCGACGGGAAGACGCTCTTCTCCGGGATCCGGGAGCTGCTGCCCGGGCACCGGCTCCAGATTCGGAACGGGAACGTCGAGATCGGCCGCTACTGGGACGTCTACTACCGGCTGGACTTCTCCCACAGCGCCGCCTCCTTCGAGGAGCAGCTCCGCGAGCTCTTCGCCGATTCGGTCCGCGTGCACCTGCGCGCGGACGTGCCGGTCGGCGCGTACCTCAGCGGCGGGCTCGATTCGAGCATCGTGGCCAGCCTCGCGGCCGACGAGCGGCCCGGCGAGCTGATGGCGTTCAACGGGAAGTTCGCGATCGGCCCGGAGTACGACGAGAGCGCGCTACGCCCGTGAGCTCGCGCAGGGCAAGGGGCTTCACGCTCCACGAGCTCGACATCACGGTCTCCGACTTCATCGAGAACCTCCGACGCGTGATCTACCACCTCGACTATCCGGTCGCCGGTCCCGGCGCCTTCCCGCAGTTCATGGTCTCCGAGCTCGCGGGCCGCCACCGGAAGGTGGTCCTGGGCGGCCAGGGCGGGGACGAGCTCTTCGGTGGGTACGCGCGCTACCTCGTCGCGTACCTCGAGCAGTGCCTCAAGGCGGCCATCGACGGCACGATGCACAACGGCAACTTCGTCGTCACCTACGAGTCGATCCTTCCCAACCTGACGCGCGCTGAAGCAGTACAAGCCGATGCTCCAGGAGTTCTGGCGGGAGGGGCTCTTCGAGCCGATGGACCGTCGCTACTTCCGCCTCATCACGCGCGCCGCGCACCTCCAGGACGTGGTCCGCTGGGACGTCCTCGGCGACTACTCGCCGTACGACACGTTCCGCTCGATCTTCCAGGCGGACAACCTGCAGGGCGAGTCGTACTTCGACCGGATGACGCACTTCGACTTCAAGACCCTGCTGCCGGCGCTGCTCCAGGTGGAGGACCGCGATGAGCATGGCCCACGGCCTGGAGTCGCGCCTGCCGTTCCTCGATCATCCGATCGTCGAGCTGGCGGCCAGCATCCCCGCCGACGTCAAGTTCGAGGGGGGTCAGCTGAAGCGCGTCCTGCGCTCGACCTTCGCGCCCATCCTGCCGGCCGCGATCGTCGATCGCCAGGACAAGATGGGCTTTCCCACGCCGTTGAACGCCTGGGTGCAGGGGCCCGCGCGCGAGTTCGTTTCGGATATCCTCTCCTCCCGCCCCGCGCTCGAGCGCAGCTGGATCGACAACCGCCGGGTGCTCGCCTCCCAGGACAGGGAATCGGCATTCAGCCGGGGTTTCTGGGGCCTCCTCTCCCTCGAGGTCTGGCAGCAGGAGTTCCATGATCGGGCAGCCCACTTCAAGGACCTGCCCGATCGACTGAAGGAAGGTCGTGTGGCTTGAAGGTTCTCATCACCGGCGGGGCCGGGTTCGTGGGCTCGCACCTCACCGATCGGCTCCTTGGCCGTGGCGACGAGGTGCTCGTCATCGACAACTACGCCACGGGACGGCGGGACAACCTGCCGGAGTCGGCCCCCGGCCTCCAGGTGCTGGAGGGTGACATCGCCGAGGCCGACGTGGTCGACCGCGCCTTCGCCGGCTTCGGGCCGGACGTCGTCGTCCACGCGGCGGCCTCGTACAAGGATCCCGACGACTGGGCCGAGGACGTGCGGACGAACGTGCTGGGCTCCGTCAACGTGACGAAGGCGGCCCTGGCTGCCGGAGTCCGTCGGCTGATCTACCTGCAGACCGCCCTCTGCTACGGCCTGCATCCGATCGAGCAGCCGATCACCCTGACGCACCCCATCCGACCGGGCGACAGCAGCTACGCCATCAGCAAGACGGCGGGGGAGCAGTACATCGCGCTGAGCGGGATCGAATACCAGTCGTTCCGGCTCGCCAACGCCTATGGGCCCCGCAACATCAGCGGGCCGCTGCCGACCTTCTTCTCCCGGCTCACCAGTGGCAAGCCGTGCTTCGTCATGGACACCCGACGCGACTTCGTCTACGTCTCCGACCTGGTCAACGTCCTCGAGAAGGCGGTCGGCGGGATGGGCAGGACCGGCGCGTACCACGTCTCGTCGGGCGGTGACTACTCGATCCAGGAGCTGTTCGACGCCACCGTGTCGGCGATGGGCATCACCCTGGAAGCTCCCGTCGAGGTTCGTCCGCGGGGCGCTGACGACGCGTTCACGATCCTGCTCGATCCGACCGACACGAATCGGGACTTCGACTGGGGCACGACGCGTTGCGTTGGAGCGGGGCGTGGCCGACGCGGTCGCCTACTACCGCGCCTACGGCATCACCGACACGTACACGCACCTGAAGCTCGACGCCCTCCGCGCCTGATGGCGGTCGACGGCTTCAAGGGAGCATCGGTCCTCGTCACCGGAGGGGCCGGGTTCGTCGGATCCAACCTGGTGCGGGCCCTGTCCGCGGCGGGCAGCGCCCGGATCCGGATCGTCGACAACCTCCTCTCGGCCGAGCGGACCGACGTGCTCGACCTGCCGGCGGTGGAGTTCACGGAGGCCTCGATCGCGGACGATCGGCGTGCTCGACGCGCTCGACGACACCTTCGACTACGCCTTCCACCTGGCCACCTACCACGGCAACCAGAGCTCGATGCACGATCCGCTGGCCGATCACGACAACAACACGCTGACCTCCCTCAAGCTCTTCCAGCGGTTGTCGAGGTTTCGGAACCTGCGGCGGGTCGTCTACTCATCGGCGGGGTGCACGGTCGCGGAGAAGATCTATGGCGAGGCGCGGCCGACGACCGAGGATGACCCCGTCTCGCTGCACCTCGACTCGCCGTACCAGATCTCGAAGATCGTCGGCGAGATGTACGCCAACTACTTCCATGCGCACGACGGGCTGCCGACGGTCATCGCCCGGTTCCAGAACGTGTACGGCCCCGGCGAGATCCTCGGCGCGGGACGATGGCGCGGAACGCCGGCGACGGTCTGGCGCAACGTCACCCCGACCTTCGTGTATCGGGCGCTGAAGGGCTGGCCGCTGACGCTGGAGAACGAAGGGCTCTCCTCGCGGGACTTCATCTACGTCGATGACATCGTCCGCGGGTTGATGCTCTGCGCCACCCATGGCGCGGCGGGCGAGGTCTACAACCTGGCGAGCGGGGTGGAGACCACCATCAGGGAGCTCGCCGACGAGATCAATCGCAACGTCGACCCGCCCACGCAGCTCCAGCTGGCCGAGCGCAGAACCTGGGACCATTCGGGCAACCGGGTCGGCAGCACCGACAAGTCGCGATCGAGCCTTGGCTTCGCCGCGGAGGTGGGGCTCGCCGATGGGATCCGCCAGACGGTCGAATGGACTCGGTCGAACCTGGCCGTGATCGACGCGGCGATCGAGCGGCATCGTGAGCACGTGGCGGTGCCCTGACGGGCGGTCCACGACGCAGCGTCGCACGAATCGCGAAGCGCGCGCGGGTCGGTGTTGAGGCGATGCTCGAGAGGCACGGGGATCCGTCGGCGATCCCGCTCCACGTTGCCGCGGAGCCCGGCACCACGAGCGTCGAAGCCTACTGGGAACGCCACACCGTGACCTCCACTGCCTTCAGATCCGCGGGCGAGTCAATGCGGTACCTTGCGCGTCGATCAGAGCAATACCCGCTCTTCGAGCATCTCATGGAGCTCGACGCTGATCACTCCGATGACGTGGTGTTGGACTACGGATGCGGACCCGGCAACGACCTGGTTGGATTCGCCGTGCGAGGCAAGGCGCGGCGGGTGATCGGGCTGGACGTTTCGATGCGCTCCCTCCTGCTCGCACGCGGGCGCCTCGCGCTGCACGGCCTCGATTCCTCTCACGTTGAACTGATGCAGGTTTCGGATTCCGCGCCCGGGATCGCTCTTGCCACGGGAAGCGTCGACTACCTGTACTGCGAGGGCGTTTTGCATCACACCACGCATCCGGCGGAGATCCTGTCGGAGCTGAAGCGAGTTCTGCGCGGGGGCGGCCGAGGACACCTCATGGTGTACAACCGCAATAGCCTCTGGTTCCACCTCTACACCGCGTACCGCCGCCAGGTTGTCGACGGCGATTTCGCGGGGCTCTCCGTAGACGACGCGTTCCAGCGGAGTACCGACGGAGAGGACTGTCCCATCGCGCGCGCCTATCGACCCGAGGACTTCGCCGCGCTGTGCCGTGACGCGGGGTTCCGCGTGGAGTTCCTCGGCGGCTACTTCGCCAGCCTTGAGCTCGACCTCTTCCGGACGATGCTGGAGCCCGCCCTGGCTGACTCGCGGCTCGCGGGTGAGCAGCGGGAATTCCTTGGCAAGCTGACCGTCGGCGCCGATGGATACCCGCGATACGAGGGCCTGTATGCCGGCGTTGGTGGTGTCTATCGCGTCGAGACCTAGATGATCCCGTCGAAGGCGGCGAGGCCGGGTACACTCCGTGCGTGGGCCAGAGGCTGAGGGAGGCACCATGGCGCTGAAGGGCGTCGTGCTGGCGGGCGGAAGCGGATCGCGCCTCTTCCCGCTGACCCTGGTCACGAACAAGCACCTGCTGCCCGTCTACGACCGGCCCATGATCTTCTACCCGCTCGAGACCCTGCGCGAGATGGGCTGTCGCGAGGTCCTGGTGGTGGTCGGCGGCCGCTCGGTGGGGGACATCCTCGAGCTGCTCCACGACGGCTCGGACATGGAGCTCAGCCTCACCTACCGCTACCAGCGCGGCGCACTGGGGATCGCCCACGCCATCGGACTTGCGCGTGACTTCGTCGGGAGCGACCCCGCTGCAGTCGTCCTCGGCGACAACCTCCTCCACGGCTCGCTGCGCGACTTCGCAGATCGCTTCGTGGCCGATCCCGATGCCCAGGCAGGCGCGGTGCTGAAGGAGGTGCCTGATCCGGAGCGATTCGGCGTTGCCGAGTTCGACGCCTCGGGCCGTCTCGTCGGATTCGAAGAGAAGCCGGCGCGGCCGAAGAGCAATCGGATCCCGATCGGTGTCTACCTCTTCCGTCCGTCGGTCTTCGACGTGATCCTGACGCTCCGGCCCTCTGCCCGCGGCGAGTTCGAGATCACCGACCTTCTCAACCATTACCTCGCCGCCGGGTCATTGATCCACACGGACTTCGAGGGTGAGTGGGAGGACGCCGGCACCGTCGGTGCCCTGCTCCAGGCAAGCCAGTTCGCCGCATCGTTCGCCGGCGAGCTGCCACTCGCGACGGCTGATGGGCCGGACGAAGTCGACGCGGGGTCCTCCCCGGATTCCTCGCGGGTTCGCCGATGAGCGGCGTTCGGTCGCTGCTGGTCACGGGCGGCGCAGGCTTCATCGGATCGCACTTCGTGCGCCACTGGGTCGAGGGCGCATCCGGACGACCGCGTGGTGGTGCTCGACCTGCTGACCTACGCCGGCAACCGCGCCAACCTGGCCGACCTGGAGGGGCGCCACACCTTCGTCCAGGGCGATATCGGCGATGCCGACCTGGTCGATCGCATCCTCCGCGAGCACCAGATCGACGTCGTGGTCAACTTCGCGGCGGAGTCACACAACAGCTACGCGATCGTCAATCCCGGCGCCTTCTTCCGCACGAACGTGCTGGGCACCCAGGTCCTGTGCGAAGCGGCCCGGCGGGTCGGCGTCACGCGGCTCCACCACATCAGCACCTGCGAGGTCTACGGCGATCTCGACCTTGACGCGGCGGAGCTCTTCACCGAGTCCTCGCCGTACCGGCCGCGCACGCCGTACAACGCGTCCAAGGCTGGCGGCGACCACGTGGTGCGCGCCTACTACGAGACCTTCGGCCTGCCGATCACGATCACCAACTGCGCGAACAACTACGGCGCCGTACCAGTTCCCCGAGAAGGTGATCCCGCTCTTCGCGACGCGGGCCCTCGATGACCGGCCGCTGCCGGTCTACGCGTCGAGCCAGAACCGGCGCGAGTGGATCCACGTGCTCGACCACTGCCGGGCGATCGAGCTCGGTGATCGAGCGGGGAAGGGTTGGCGAGACCTACCACGTCGGCACGGGGGTGGAGAAGAGCGTCGAGGAGATCGCCGACCTGGTGCTCGGCGCCCTCGGCAAGCCGTCGAGCCTCAAGACCACCGTGCCCGGACCGTCCGGGCCACGACCGCCGGTACGCCCTCGACTGGACGAAGATCCACCGCGAGCTGGGGTGGCAGCCGGAGGTCGAGTTCGAGACCGGGATCGCCGATACGGTGCATTGGTACGCCGAGCAGCGAGCCTGGTGGGAGCCCCTCCTCGACCGCGCCCCGGTCAACGAGGAGGTCGCCTGGAGCCGATGACCGGGCGCCGGGTCGCCATCACCGGTGCCGGTGGCCGGCTTGGCAGCGAGCTGGTCCAGGCCTTCCAGGCGAGGCACGACGAGGTTCTCGCCCTCGCTCGGCCCGAGTTCGACATCGCGCGGGCGCCCGACCTCGAGCGACTGGCCGCGTGGCACCCCGACATCGTCGTCAACTCGGCCGCCTGGACCGATGTCGACGGTTGTGCCCGCGACCCTGAGCAGGCGATGCGGATCAACGGCGATGCGGCCGGGGACGTGGCTGGGGCCGCCGCGGCGGCGGGTGCGCTGATCGTGCAGATCAGCACGAACGAGGTGTTCGACGGGACCCTCGAGCGACCCTACACCGAGGATGACCGGCCGCATCCGTTGAACCCTTACGGCGCATCGAAGCTGGCGGGGGAGCGAGCGGTCGCGAGGGCCAATCCGCGGCACCTGGTCGTGAGGACCGCCTGGCTGTACGGTCCCGGCGAACGAAACTTCCCCGGCAAGATCAGGTTGGCCGCGAACCGCGTGGTTGCCGATGGGCTCCCATTGCGCGTTGTCGCGGACGAGTGGGGCAACCCCACCGACGTGCGCTGGCTGGCGCCCGCGGTCGCCAGCCTCGTGGAGCTGGCACTGGCGCGAGCGGCCGAGTTCGGCACCTATCACCTCGCCGGCGAGCCGGCGACGAGCCGCTTCGAATGGGCCCGCGCGATCCTTCGGGACTCTCCGGTAGAGATCCAGCCGATGCGCCTGGACGAATTCAGGCGCGACTCGGTCGTGCCGCCCAAGGCCGTCCTGGACGTCTCGCGGGCCTGGGCCCTGGGCATCGAGCGGTTCGACTGGCGGGTCCCGCTCGCCGGCCGCTAGCTCCTCACCGCCGCCGCAGTCGCCCCCGGAAGGCCACGCCGTACCAGTGAAGATAGTGCGGTAACCACTTGCGCAGCTTGAAATTGCTCTGACCAGAGGTTCGATCGCGCCAGGTGGTTGGGACCTCGCGGACGGTGCGACCGGCCAGCGTGGCCTTGACGGTGAGCTCGAGGGCCAGCTCGAAGCCTGCCGTGCTCTCGATGCGCGTCGCGTCGAGGAAGCGCCGCGAGTAGAGCTTGAAGTTGCTAGTCGGATCGTGGGTGGGAACTCCGGCGAACCAATGAAGCGTGAGGCCGGCTGCGCGGCTCAGCAGCCTCTTGAGGAGTGGTCCCCCGACCTGCCGTCCACCGCGCATGTATCGGCTGGCCGCCACGACGTCCGCGCCGTTCCGGGCCAGGTCCATCATCGGGTCGACGACCTCCGGCTCGTCCGATCCGTCGGCCATGGAGATGAGCAGATACGGGGTCGCCGTCCCTGCGATTCCCGCCTTCATCGCGTTGAGGACACCGCGGCCGAGGTCGTTCCGCAACCCCCGAAGGCCCGGGATCTCGGCCGCCAGCCGGGCGATCACGGGGACCGTGGTGTCTGCGTCGAAGTCGTAGACCACGACCATCTCGTGGGGCGTCCGGACGTGCGGCGGCCGAGGCCCGAAGGACCGGCTCGACGGCTCTCACCCTCGTTGAAGACGGGCAGGACGATCGAAAGCTCAGGGTTCGGCCCGCTCATCGGATCGTCGGCTCAGCTGGAGCGATCGCGGGCTCCAGCGACGTGGGCGCATCAACCGGCGCCTGCGCCAGGTCCCGCAGGCGGGCTCCCATGCCAAGGAGCGCACCGACCCCGCCGAGGGCAAGCGGAATGGCGGTGAGGCCGTGGACCAGGATGGCGAACGCGAGCGCCTCGGCATGCGCGACCCCAAGCCCAACGGCGATCGTCGATGCGGCCAGCTCGAACGTGCCGACGTAGCCTGGGGCGGACGGAACGGCGGTCCCAAGGACGGTGATCGCGGATACCAGCATCGCGCCCGCGGGTGGCAGGTCGATCCCGAGCGAATGCGCGGCCGCCCAGTAGATGGTCCCATCCAGCAGCCAGGCGAACAGCGTCAGCCCGGTGGCTGTCAGCACCACGCGCCGACGACCAGCCGAGTCCATTGCGGCCACGAATCGGTCGGCGCGGTCGAGCCATGGGCCCCACCGCGGATCGTGGACCCTCTTGCGGACCTGACTCGAGCAAGCGGCCCGGGAGCCGTGTCTGCGCGACGATCAGCACGGCCCCGGCGAGGGCCGCCGCCAGGGCGGCGGCGCGGATGAGCCAGTCGGGGGCATCGGACAGTGCCGCGGCTGGGAAGATGAGCAGGGCAAGGGTGAGGGTATCGATCGCCCGCTCGAGGACGACCGAGCCGAGGGCACCCGACGCCGGGATTGCCTCCCGCCGCCCAACCAGGACTGCACGGAGCGGATCCCCCAGGCGCGCCGGCAGCACCGCGTTGCCGAGATAGCCGACCAGCACGACCGGCACGAGGCGCCGGACGGGTATCGACCCGCGGGGTCCGGCGGGCAGCAGCTGCGACCAGCGCAGGCACCGTACGAGCAGCTGCGCGACGAGAGCGATACCGACGATGAGCAGCGGTGCAGGCGAGACGCGGCTGAGGATCTGGACCGTCGTCCCGAGGTCCACGCCACGGACGGCAAGCCACAGCGCCAACCCACTCACCGTGAGGCCCACGAGGAGGATCGCGATCCGGCGAACCGACCGACGCGGCGATGAGCGCCCCGGCGGTGCCTCGGTCACTCGATGGCCTCGGCGACGTAGAGGGTCTGGCGCCCGAGCAGCCAACGAGCAGGCGGGAAGCGCAGGTAGGCCCGCACAAGGAGTGGATGCGCCGGGAGCCGGCTCTTCGTGGTGTACGGCAGGAAGCGGGCCATGACCGTGACGACCCGCAACCCGGCCAGCTCGCCAGCTTCGACGAGGCTCTTCTCGGTCAGCGCGACGTGGTGGTCGATGAAGTCCCAGTACGCCCCCCCGACAAGCCGGATATTCGGCTGGAGGACGATCAATCGTGCCCCCGGGCGCATGAGCCGGCGGGCGACTCGCAGCTGTTCGACCACCGCCTCCGAGTCCGGCAGGTGCTCGAGGTAGTTGCTCATGAAGATCGTGCCAAAGAAGGCGGCAGGCAGGGCTGCCTCAAGCTCGAGGCCGCTTGAGCGCACGAAGTGGATGTCAGCGGGGAGGTCGGCGCTGACATCGCGCAGATCCGTGGCCCAGCGCTCGCCTGCCCGAACATTGCGGATGAAGTAGCCACGGTCGCAGGCGATGTCGAGGACCGGCGCATTCGGGTCGATCCAGCGCTCGAGGTACCTGACGATCGCCGGCCAGAGCCGATCCTTCGCGACGTGTGACTCGGCTGGGAATCGGCGCCTGTAGACGTCGTCGAGCTCCGGCATCAGATCCGCCCGGCCTCGAGCTCGGCCCTGATCCACGGGATGACCTCGTCGAGCATCGTATCGAGCGTCGTGCTCGCCTCGAAGCCGAGGATGCGGCGCGCCTTCTCGACGTTCGGAACCCGCAGCTGTACGTCGTGTTCGAACGGTGGATCGCTGACATAGCGGAACGGACGTCGAGCCCATGGACCTTCCGCCAGATCGCGTCCGCCAGCTGGAGGACGGTCGTGCTGACCGCCGTCGAGAGGTTGAAATCCGCATTGAGGGCCGCCGGCGACTCCATGGCCATGCGGATCCCGCGGGCCAGGTCGCCGCCGTAGGTGTAGTGGCGGACCTGGTTGCCTTCGCCCAGGATGTGGAGGGGATCCTGGCCCTTGAGCACCTTGAGCACCAGGTCTGGCACGACGTGGCTCAGGGCAAGTTTCACGTTTCCGCTCATCACGTCCGTGTCACGGATGGCTCGACGTTCGCCGATCCCCACGCAATTGAACGGACGCAGGATCGTGTACGGCAGCCCGTACTGCTCATGCGCACCCCTCGCAAAGTACTCGCTGGCGAGCTTCTGGAAGCCGTAGGTGGAGACCGGCGGCGGGCTGGTGAGCTGAGCGCCCTCGGGGGTGGGGAAGCGTACTCGCGGACTCGTAGACCATGGAGCTGCTCAGAACCACGATCCGCGCGAGGTGTCCGTCTCGGCGCGCCGCAATCGCGGCGTCGAAGGTCGCGGCCAGGATCCGCTCGTTTTCGGCAAGCAGGTCGTAGGCAAACTCGTGGAAGTAGCTGATCCCGCCGATCATCGCTGCCGCGGCAACGACCTGATCGCAGTCACCGGCGAGCTCAGTGAGGAGGTGTCCGTCCTTGGCGTCGCCCTCCACGAAGCGATAGGAGGGATGGCCGTCGTACGACTTGACGAGCGGGCCGTACTTGGAAAAGTCGTCCACGCCGACCACTTCGTGGCCTCGGTCGAGGAGCTCCGCGACGAGGTAGCCACAGATGAACCCCGCGGCGCCGGTGACCAGGACCTTCACAGCCGGATTCCATCTCCTAGGGCGCCCCAGATATCGACCACGTCTCGACCACCGAGCTGGAGGCCGCGGTACGCCTGGTGAGGGACGCCGAGGATGATGATGTCGCTGTCGGCGACGACCTGCTCAAGTGGGACCAGGCGGTCGTCCACGACGTACGGATCGGTGCAGAGCACCTCCGCTCCCGCCCAGGCGAGCAGCTTTCGGAGCTTGAAGCTGAGCGACGCGCGCGTGTCGTCCGACTCTGCCTTGAAGGCCATCCCCAGGATCCCCACGGTCATGCCGACGGGGCGAGCCGTAGCGCCGCTCGATGGCGGCGACGACGTAGGCCGGCAGACCTTCGTTCACCTGCATCGCGGCTTGGCCCATCGGGAAGTGGTCGCTCGTGAAGGCTGCCAGCTGCATCGTGTCCTTGAACAGGCATGGCCCCGCCGCAAACCCTGGGCCGGGCAGGTCCAGCGGCTCGCGGGTAATCCTGGCGGATCGCGCGCAGGACATGGTTGTAGTCGACGCCTGCCTCGTGAGCGATCGTGAAGAACTGGTTCGCGACGGCGAACTTCATGTAGCGCCACGTGTTGGTGAAGAGCTTCGCCAGCTCAGCCTCCTTGGTCGTCGTCCGGATGATCTGCACGCCGAGCAGCTCGAAGAGCGCTGCGGCCCGATCGGCGGCCGCCTCCGTGTCAGCCCCGACGATCTGCGGCAGACTGCCGAGCTCTTCGAGCGCATGCCCTTCGGCGATCCGTTCCGGGCAGAACGCCAGGTCGACTCACAGCCACGCGCCGCGAGATGGCCCGCCACGTACTCAGTCGTCCCGGGGTAGACGGTGCTGCGCAGAACGACGAGTGCCCCGTCGCGCAGGTGCGGGGCGATCTGGTCCACCGCCCGTTCGAAGACGGTCATGGATGGGTTGAGGAACTCGTCCACGGGCGTACCGATCGACCACCATCACGGTGTCGGATCGGGTCAGGATCGATGTGTCCGAGCTGAGGGTGAGACGCCCTGTCGGGAGCAGCTCGGTCAGGAGTTCCTGCGCGCCGTTTTCGAGGAACGGCATCTCGCCGTGACCGATCCGATCGAGCGTCCGCTCGTTCGTGTCGTGGATCGCCGACCCGGAGGCCGGCCTTCGCGAACACGAGGCTGAGCGGCAGGCCGACGTGGCCGCCACCGCCAACCACGATGAGATCGAACTCGTCGCCGGGCCCCTGGGGAGATGCACGGACGATCGGATCAGCCTTGGGCATCTTCGGCGACTCTAGCACCGACAACGATCTCGCCAGCGCACCTTGCGGCCGGGATGATGAGATCAGGTCGAGCGAGCTCCCCTCGATGGCCATCGGCTCTTCCGACGCCTCTTGCTGCAGACCTCCTCCAGCCAGGACTCGTACCGCTCGGTGATCCTGTCCCAGGAGTAGAGCCGTCGCGCTCGCTCATGCGACTTCGTTCTGAGGCTGGAGGCAAGCGCACATCCGCGACGATGCGCCGCGAGCTGCCCGGTCAGCTCACCAACCTCGCGGTAGTACAAGCCCGCATCGCCAAGGGTCTCGCGGTGCTCCGGCACATCCCTAGCGACGATCGCGTTCGAGCATCCCATCGCCTCTACGAGCGCGGGGTGCGTGCCACCAACCTCGGTTGCCTGCACGTAGGCCGCTGCGTGCGACTGCAGGATGCGGTAGCTGTTGCCATAGACGCCACCCAGGAACCGGACGCGCGGATCGGCCGTGGCGTGCAGCGCCTCGATGTAGGCAGAGGCGTAGGGCGCATCCCCAACGATCGCGAGTAGGAAATCGGTGGCGAGATTCCCGAATGCCTCGACCACCTCCTGGGCATTGTTCTCCGGCTCGAGTCGGCTCACGTAGAGAACATATCGGTTGGCCTCGAGTCCGAGATGCTTCAAGGTTCCGTCATCAGGCATCGGTGACAGGTCGGTCCCATACGGGAAGTAGTCGGTGGTGCGCCCAAGCACGTCGGCGTAGTAGTGCTGGATCACGAGGGCATCTGTCACCACGCGGATCGGCAACCGAGCTGCCAGCCTGGCGCAGAGCCGGTAATACAGCTGCCCGATGCGGCTCCATTTGCGCCGCTTCCACTCGAGACCGTCCACGTTCAGGACCACGGTGCGCCCGAGCTGCAAGGAGGAGGATGACGGCGGGGATATTCGCGGAGTTGCAGACGTAGACGACGTCATACGACCTCGTCATCGCGTGGAATGCGGAGAACACGGTGTGCACCACTGTTTCGAAGTACTTGGATCGCGGCGCAGGCAGCCGCACGATCCGCATGCCGAGGTACTCACGCTGCCCCCGCGGGACCCATCGACTGCGCCCGTAGACCGTAACCTCATGCCCGCGTTGCACGAGACGCTTGCCAAACTGCTCGGCAAAGGTCTCGAATCCCCCGTAATTGGCGGGTACCCCGCGGGTTCCCAGGATTGCGATCTGCATCGTGGCGAGATGGTACCCACCCAACGCGCCATGAGGCCCGACTCACCGGCCTCGCCCCGTGACCTCCAGAAGCCAACCCGGGGGGATGACCGTGGAGCAGATCCCCTGGGTCTGGTCCACGCATCGCGCGAAGGAACCCCATCCCACGGCTGGTGAATGGGCAAGGTGATAGCCCGAGAGGACACCCCAGACTAGAAGGACGGAGACGACGGCCATCATGGCTTTCGAGATTCCCTCGAGGGGCCGTGACGCCACTAGGCCGATGTAGAGCAGAGCCTTGGGGACCAGGAAGTACCGCGCAGCGGCCCCCGGCGAGAGGAGCATCTCAAGGCTTGCACCCGGCAAGGTCATGGCCCACAGAGCCAGGAACCAGCCACCCGTCAACGACAGGACGAGCGCCCCAATTTCTATTCGCGCGCCGCGCACCCAGATGACCGCCAAGGCCGTCACCAACACGATGACGACCACTGCAGCCAATGCACCGGGCCAATGCTGTGGCCACAGGGTCGAAAGGCTTGTCTCGCCCAATGCGGCCGTTGCGATTACCCGTTTGACGAACACGAGGACTGCAATCACCGGATTCCTGAAGATGTCCGCCACATCCCCTCGCCGAGTCGAGCCGAGCAGGAAGCCGATCTGAACGCCGATGCCGAGCAGTGCGACGCCGAGAACGGTGACTGAGTGTCGACTCCTGTTGCGGATGGCACGAACTCCGAGGGTCGGGATTCCGTAGAGAGCGACGAATCCTGATGTCCCGGCGAGGGCGGCGAACCCAATTTCCCCAACTCGGCCCCAGCGCCGCAGTGGGTCTCTAAGCATCCCGAGCAGCACGAGCCCGATGCCCAGCCACCACGCGGCGTTCGCAAGCGTGCCGTAGGTCTCGTCAACTCCGGGCGCGCAGAGCAGCGCCACGAGGCACGCGAATCGGGAACTTACCGGAACCGCGTCACGCCACCGAGGCGAGATGACGATTCCGCACGACAGCACCGCGACCGCCATCGCAGCGACGGCGAAGAGCGCCGGTTGAATCGAGGCGGGCAAGGGTGCGAGGACGGATGCGATCGCGCGTTGAAGGAGGAAGAGCTGGCCCGCATATGGCGTGAAGAGAGCGCCCCATCCGCGCTCAATCGCATCCTTGAAGAAGACAGTACCGTCTTCGGCCCAGAACGCCGGAGCCGTGACGAAGGTTCGACTGCGCAGGAAGTAGAGGCAGGCGGCGACAGCGAGCATGCCGAGCACCACGATGGTGCCTTGGTGTCGTCTCAGGGCACCATCACTCAGCCGCCGTTCGTAGACCCCCGACCTGGTCGGTTGCCATGCTCCGACGAGAGGCTCGCCTTGGCGTACTGCTTTCGGGTCGTTCCCGATGTGCGCTGCCTCCAACTCGGAGCGATCAGCTGACCGGGGACATCTGTCCGGCGGCTCACCTGGTTAACCGCCAACCTCATGGTGCGGTGCGTCCCATACGTCGCCACCATAATGCACGAGGTGGCCGACCTCACAACAGGGACTGCGCGTTCGAGCGGTGGCCGTCGGCATTCGACCGGGCACCAGCAGGCATGAGTCAACTTTTGCCGAGCGCGCCATCGCCCACAAGCTCGCGCACGAACCGCCTTGTCGATTGGCTCCACGCTTATGGCGGGCCTGTCGGACTGGTGGAGCTGGCGGTCGGGCTAGCCATCGGGATAGCGACGTGGCCTGTGGCAGAGGCAGCCCCAAGCATCACGATCGACTCATCTTGGGTGGTCGGCCTTCACCTCGCGGCTCGCCATGGTTTGCCCTTTGGCAGTGACATTCTCTTTACCTTCGGGCCACTCGGGTTCCTTGGATTCCCGTTGCCGTATGTGGGATGGACGAGTGTCCTCGCTCTCGCCTTCGTGGGTGCCGTGCATGTTGGCGCCTGCATTGCGATGTTTCATCTCGCTCGCCAGGCCGTGGGCAGCGCGACTGCCCTCGTGCTCGTGTGCGCCACTGCGTTCACATTCCAATGGCTATCCGGTTGGACCCTGTACGGCGTGCTGATCTTCGCTGCATCGGCGAGCGCCGTGCTGCGGCATCCGGGCCAGCGCACTGGGGCAGGTTTCGCTGCAACTCTGGGCATTGCCGTGGGCCTTGGTGCACTCGGGAAGCTGAATATCGCGTTTGTGAGCCTCATCGTGGCGACCATCGGCGTGCTGGTCACCGCGCGCCAGGCGCGCCGCTCTGCGCTCATCTTCGGAATCTCCGCGACAGCCGCCCTTCTGGCATGTTGGGTCGCCACCGGGCAGCACCTCGGAGACCTGCCGGGATATGTGCGCGGCGCCATCGAGATCTCCGCAGGCTACGGCGCATCCATGGGCCAGCTTGACCCAGCCGCGAGTTGGACCTCCGGCGTGGCCGCCGTGGCCACGGGAATCCTCGCCGGCTTTGTCTGGCTCCGTTCCTCCGAATTGCCGAAGCGCAGCCAGTTGTTTCTGTGGGTCCTATTCGCCGTCATGGCGTTCGCGGCCTTCAAGGGCGGCTTCACGCGAATGGGCGTGGGCGTGGTCATCTACCTCGTGACTATCCTCTCGCTCTGGCCGGTCGTCGTTCCCCGAAACCTGCCCCCGTCGCGATTGCCATGCCGGTGGCCGGCACGCTGGCCCTGGTTCTCACGCTCACCTCCTTGCCTCTCGGGACACTGATGGACCCGGCAGGTCGAGTTCAAGCACTGGCACACGAAGCGGATGCGGTGTTGTTCCAGCGGAGCCAGTCCGCCATCGCAACCGGCGTGGCTCTCCGGAGCCAGTCCGGCCTGTCACCTGAATCTGTTGCCCTGGTCGCCGGGCATACAGTCGACATCCAGCCATGGCAGGCGTCGGTGGCGTATGCGTACCCTGAAATGACATGGCGTCCACAACCCGTGTTCCAAGCGTACGCAGCGTTCACCCCGTACCTCGACCGTCAAGACGCCGCCCTGTTGGCGAGCACGCGGGCCCCGGATCGACATGCTGTGGCTGACCTCGCCGGAGACGGGGCTCTCCATCGACGGTCGAAGCGTGTGGTTCGACTCGCCGATGGCCAAGATAGAAATGGTGTGCCGGTATCTGCCGCTATCGACCGGTCCTACTTGGCAGGTGCTTGGCAGAGTCGCCAATCGATGCGGCTCACCAATCGTCGTCGGGTCGGCCACCGGCGAGGCTGGCGAAGCTGTGCAGGTCCCGCGCGGGTTGCCGCCCGGCATCCTGACCGTCCGGATCTCAGGGATGGGTAAGGACCTTCTGTCTCAGTTGGTCACATTGGCTTTTCGGGCCCCGCCCTGGTGGTTGACCGCGGGGAGTGTCACCTACCGCGTCCCACTGGGGATCAATGGAGAGCCGACCATCCTCGCTGCGACCACAGAGACCGGGTACAGCGGGGCGCTCTCGTTGCCGGCACCACCTGGGACCGTGACCATCGGCCCCGATCCGGGGGCTCCGGGGGACCGATCTCAACTGTCCTTCCTCTTCGAGGTCATCCCACTCACCCCAGCCGGTTCAAGCTGGGCGCCGACGCACTCGTGTGGAGCCTGTGGCTGGTAGCTCCCGCATCGCAGGCGTGTCGCGTGACCGTCTTCTCATGGTCGTGGTATTCGTCCTGGTGCTGTTACAGGCCGGGACAGTCGCCGTCACGGTGAAGGCAATCAGCCCGTTCGATGAGGCCGCCCACTTCGACTATGTGGTGCAGGTGGTCCGTGGCAATTTCCCCGTACCTGCCGGACAGCGGTATTCGGAAGAGGCCGTGCAAAATTGGGCGTGCCGCCCCTCCGACCGCGCCACGTCATTGGCCGACCTTTGCGGAGAGCCCGAGTCCGCGAGTGACCCGAGGGTGCCATTCGGCGGGATCAACTACGAAGCACCATTCGGACCGATCTACTACGCGCTCGCAGCCGCCGGGTCCGCCATCCTGCGTGTCGTCGGCGTTGAAGACTTCACGGGGGCCCGGCTGGTTTCGGCGCTGCTCTTCGCCCTGGGTGCTGCATTGCTGCTCGCGGTGGCGCTCCGGATGACTGTCTCCGCGATCGCCGCCGCCGGCGTGATTCTGGCGTCCTCGTCGTCAGGGCTCGCGTTGAGCATGGGTGCGACCATTGGCCCTGATTCGGTGGCATTCTTGGGGGCCGCCGCCGTGATCGCGGCCGCAGTCCTCGCTCGTACGTGGGGTCGTGCCGTGCTGTGGACGACCCTGTTCGGGGCAGCAGCCGGCCTAACCAAGCCGAACTTCATCCTCATTGCCCTCCTAGGCTCCCTGCTCCTCCTCCTTCGCTGGGCATCCATCGAACGCGCACGCCGCGGGAGGCGCACCGCCGGTGATCTGGCTCGGCTCGTCGTCGCACTCCTGCTGCCAATCGTGCTGAGCGCTGGGGCTTCCGTCGGATGGGCGGCGCTGGCTGCGGCACGCAACCACACGGGCGCTCCGGCGGATGGAGGTGTCCATCTGATCCTTCAGAGTTCGCTTGACGCAGGTGCCCGTGCCGCGGAGCAGCTCTGGGCACTGCTCCGCCCAGACGGGGGAACCGCGCCAGGGCCCGCGTTCACGGTCCTGGATACGCCCCTGCTGCGGGCTGGAAGCCTCATCCTGGTGGTCGCCGCGCTGGGGGCCTGCTTGTGCGCCTGGCTGTGGCGAATCGAAGTCGACCGTCGAGCACTTCTCGTGCTACGGGCGGTTGCGCTGGCCGTGCCGTTGTCCGCCTTGATGTTGGTGGCGATCCTATGGATCACCTATCAAGGGGGGCACTGGACCGCATCTCGTTACGCATTGCCATTTCTCGCCGCTGCCAGCGTAGGACTGGGTGCAGCGGTCGGCCGCCGCGCCGCAATCCCGGTCGCACTATTCGGGATCGGGATGTGGGTGACCGCCTGGGTTGGCATCGTCGGGCAGGCGGGCATCAGCCCCTAGGCGTGGGTCACGTCTCGCACGGCAAGGAGATACGTCGAGCCGAACCGGTCGCTCGGCTCAAGGACTGCTCCCTCTGCCCACTCATTCCAGGCGTTGACGAAGACCACGCGCTGCTCGAGCTCGCGGTGCGCGACGGAGGCTGCTGCTGCGGCGAGCCACCGACGGAAGGTGTAGGGGTTCGATCCGAACCACACATCGGGATCGCGCTGCCGCCGCGCGGTGTTGTCGAACGCGACCATGACGCCCGGAAAGAACTCGTCTGGGACGCCTGCCGCCATCCTTCGGATCGCGTCGTCGACCATCGCGCGGTAGCTCAGGATGTTCCCCGCGAAGTCTGGGTCGGCGTCAACATCCCGGTGCGGGACCCACTCCCAGCGGGCGTTGTGCGGCGGAAACCCCAGGCTCCCGTCCAGTCCGGCACGGCGAAGTGCTCGTCGATCCCGTGAAACTCCTTGGCCACGTCGACGTTCAACACGCAGAGCTCGCCCACCCCTTCGCGGCGCGCCGCCTCCCGCCACGCGCCAACGACGGCGGCAAGGTTCGGGATCTGGCCAGGCCGATAGATGGCGATGACGGCCCGCCCTCCGATCCGCAGGTACCGCGGGTCGCGCAGGATCGGCATGACGTCGTCAATGAACGTGGTCGAGGAGACCTCCTCGTAGCGCTGGCCGATGAGCACGTCGACCTCGCGACCATCCCAGCGACGGGTCCAGTTCTCGTTGGCCCACATGAGGCAGAACGGCAGGGGGATGTCGTCGCTCAGCCGAGACCGGATCGGGGTCTCCGAGCAACTGCCTGCCCGGCGAACCAGTAGTGGTAGTACATCCATCCCGCGATGCCCGCGTCCTCCGCGAGGGACGCCTGGAGGGCGACCGTCTCATCGAGGCGAAGGTCGTAGAACCCGGTCATCGTGGGCAGCTTCGGCTGGTGGTGGCCGAGGAAGACCGGTCGGCCGGCAACGACGTTCGTCCACTCCGTGAAGCCCGCGCCCCACCACCGGTCGTTCTCCGGAATCGGATGGAACTGCGGAAGGTAGAACGGAATGACTCGTGCCCGCGGCCGGCGCTTGACGGTGGGCTGAAAACGCCTCCAGGCGCCGGCGGCGGGGGTCCAGGCGCGAGTCGGGATCGCTCGTCACAGACAGGCCGGCTTCGTGGGTGACCATGCCGATCAGCCGCTCGAGGGCGTGGGCGGTCGTGGCATTCACCTGGCCGGCCTCGTCCTCGAAGTCCGCGGCGGTGAGGCTCAGCGCACGCAGCCCCTGCAGGACGAAGCCGCGAGCCCAGTACATCGATCCGGCGGCGAAGGTCAGCTCGTCCGGTCGCAGTTCGAGCTCCAGCCGACGCAGGAGGCTGGCGGTCACGGCCTGGTTGTCGCCCCAGAACTCCGGGCCGAGGAGGCTCCCATCGGCGGTCACCAGGCCGAGGCTCGGAGTCACGGCGAACGCATCCAGAATCCCGATGACGGCCGGACCATCGCTCAAGAGGGCATTCAGCAGATCGTCGCGCCAGGAGGCTCCGGTCCCGGGCAGTCGTGAGTGGCGGTCGCGCCAGCCGCTGCGCTTCGTGTGGACCTTGAGGACGATCTCGTATGGGTCCAGGAGGCCCGCATTCACGAGTTGGGCCAGCGGCCAAAGGTCACGGCCGCGATTCTCGACGTCAAGGACCAGGACACTCGACGCTCTCGGCAGCCGCCTCTTGTCGATTCTGATCGTTGCTCCGGAGGCGTTCGTGACGATCAGGTCGAACGGCACGGGGATGGCGGCCAGCCGACCGACGATATCGTCCAGCAATTCCGGGAAGAAGACGTGGACGACGACCCCGACGCGAGCAGGATTCGCAATCGGCACTCCCGCGCGGTTGGTCCAGGCCTCGGGGAAGCCAGCGCGGCGACTGCTCGCCCGTCGCTCGACCCACGAGCGAAGTCGGCAGGGGATCCGGAGCGGACGGAGAAGCCGGCCGGTCGTACCGCCAGGAGAGCATGCTTCGCTCGTCTCCGGAGACTCGCCCGGATGCGGGCCGCTGTCGAGCGTAGCCGCGCCCTCGTCAGCCGCGGAGACATGGTCGCCTCCCAGCCCGGCTGCTCACAGCCACTCATCCACCTCGACGTCGAAGCGGCGCCGGAGCTCGGCGCTCACCTCGGGCCCGTCGGGCGCGATCTGTGGCTCCCGCAGGAGCTGGCGCTTCACGAACGGGAACCCGTCGTTCAAGAGGCGACGCCAGCCCAGGATCGTCGGGTTCTGCTTCTCGCCGACCACGCGCCAGTACGGAATCGCCACGTCGGTCACGAACTTTTCACGATCGAGCAGCTGGCTCAGGCCGATCTCGTACCGCCAGATCACGTCCTCGCGCGAACCCTGGACGCGAACGCTCGCCAGAACCGCGAGAGCGAGGGTTCCCGAAGGGTCCCGCCCTTGAAACCGAGGCCAGTAGCTCTGCAGGTGGTGGCGGAATTGGGTCGTGTCGGTCACCGCCCAGACGTCGGCGGCGGACGCATGGAACCGCTCGAGAAGATGGTCGATCGACGCGAACGGCCCGACCAGGCTGTCGTTCAGGAGGAGCACGTGAGGACTCGTGGCGATGGCCGGGTAGCGATCGAGGGCCGTCGCCCACGAACCGAAGTCGTAGCCGAGATTGGGTCGGCGCACGACGGTTACGCCGGCGGTCGTGCGGCCGCCCACTCGAGTCCGCCGTGCCGGGACTCGTGCTGACGAGGACGACTTGGTACCCTCCCCCGACGAGGGCCGTCACGAGCTGCGTTGCCGACCGTCCGACCCTGCCGTCCGGCGACCAATGGGCGAGGACAGCGATTCGGTCGACCGTTCCCACCCCTCTCGAGGTGTCGTCGCCCTCGACTCGGACGGCGGCTGGCCGCTGCGCTTCGAGCACGAGCGGCCCTCTTCTGGACCCACGGGCGGCCGAACCGCCTCATCATCTCTTCAGGATCGACTTGAGCCAGCGCAGCGGAGCCGTGACTCGCCACGACCTGCTTCGCCGCATCTCCTGGATGATCCCCCAGCTGCCGGCAAGGTCACCCTGGACGTGCGCGAGCTCGCCGTTGGCGGAGTCAGCCTCTGCCTGGGCCAGGCGGACACGGTCGGTTGCCTCGCTCAGCTCTCCGCGCGCGATCCGGAGCTCCTCTCTCGCTTCCGCCTCCCTCGCGATGACCGCGTCTCGGGTCGCAAGGACTTCAAGCTGGAGGGCCGCGACCTGTCGGTTGATGAATTCGTTCGTGCCGGTCACCTCGCTGAATGGTGGCCATCGACTCGCCTTGTCGAGGACGACCACGCTGTCGTAGAGATGGAGGCCGGCCAAGAGGTCTGCCACGGGGGTTCCAGCTCGAGCTGAGGAGTAGTGGTACGCGTGGAGGTCGTCGATCCGTTCCTTGACCCACCCGACGAAGGTCGGCCCGTCGGATTCCGGCTCCGCGTACTCCGCCCAATAGGACGTGTGGCAATCCTCGACGAGGTACGTACCACCGTCGCGAAGCAGCGGGAAGAGCGGTCTCGACCGAGACGATCTGCTGGCGCATGCGGTGGCCGCCGTCGTCGATGACGATGTCGAACGGCCCGTGCCGTTCGGCGACGAGTCGCAGGAACGCCGGGTCCTCCTGATCGCCGATCTCGACCGGATACTGGCCCGCGACAGCCTGCACAGCTTGCGTTCGATGTCGATCCCGACGAGCTGGGCCTCCGGACCGAGGTAATGGCGCAGCAACTCCAGGCCGCCGCCTCGATAGACGCCGATCTCCAGCACGCGCGCGGGCGTACCGCGGTACCGCGCGAGGTGGCGTTCGTAGATCGGGAAGTAGTGGACCCACTTGTCGATCGGGCTGCCTGCGCGATTCGCCGCGAAGAATGCGAAGAGTGGGTTGCCCGAGAGTCGCTTCCACTCGTCGCCGGCGTAGAAGGAGACTCGGTAGCTCTCGTTGACGAGGTGCCGCGGGGCGCCGAGCGAGCGCAGCCCGTCCCCGAAGCGGCGCGCCTGCGCGGAGGACCCCGTCGTCGCTCAGCGCGGCCAACAGGACCGCGCGCTCTTCGTCGATCTCACTCGACGTGGCGACGACGTTCAGGGCGCGATCCGGGTGGCCGGTCGCCAGCGCGTGGAGCACATTGGCGACCGATTCACTGTCCAGCATGCTTGGCCTCCGAACGGAGGAACCGGTGGAGGTGGCGTGCGCAGACGACCGGCTTGAGCCAAGCACCCGGCATTCGCGTGAGGCCGGGCTCCTGGTCGCCGGGCCCGCGGACCCGTAGGTCGAACTCCCGGTCCGCGTAGTCATACGTGTGACCACGGTCGACGATCGCGGTGCTGACCTGGTAGCCGCCCGGCTGGAGGAGCAGCTCGTCGACGACGAAGTCGACATAGCCGTGCCCAGGCTGCGGGGACTCGACCCGACTCTGCCGGAATTGGGTCCAGCTACATTGGCCCCCGATTCGTGCAGGAAGCCGAGCCCAAAGACCGCCTGGCTGATGAGCGAACGGGCCTCGAAGTGCATGCGAATCGTGCACGCACTCCCGGCAAGCAGGACCGGGGTGGGATCGTCGTCAGCGTCGAGGTACTCGAGCGACGTGATGCGCACCTCACCCGAACCGAGCCGAGCCGCGCCGTTGGGAGACAACGTGGCGCCCGGGTCCCCCTGCTCCGCGTGGACCTCGCGATCGTTGACCGAGGCGATATACGCATCCGCCACCTCACGGGCGGCGCCCAACTCCCGGACCTCTCCATGGTCGAGCCACGCGGCCTGATCGCACAGGTCCCGGATCAGCCCGAGCGAATGGGTCACGAGCACGATGGTCGTGCCTCGCTTGCGAAGCTCGAAGAGATGGTCGAAGCACTTCCGCTGGAACTCCTCGTCGCCGACGGCGATCACCTCGTCGACCATCAGGATCTCCGGATCCAGCGACACGGCGACCGCGAACCCGAGCCGGACGAACATGCCGCTCGAGTAGATCTTGACCGGCGAGTCGATGAAGTCGCCGATTCCGGCGAAGTCGATGATCCTGTCCATCGCCGCATCGATCTGGCGACCGCTCAGACCCAGGATCGCGCCGTTCAGCCGAATGTTCTCGCGGCCGGTCAGCTCCCCATGGAATCCGGCGCCGAGCTCGAGCAGGGCGGAGACGCGTCCGTTGACCTCCACCCGCCCTTCGGTGGGCCGGTAGATCCCGGCCAGGACCTTGAGCGTCGTGGACTTCCCCGATCCGTTCTCGCCGATCAAGCCAAAGGTCGTCCCCCTCTCGACCGAGAAGGTCGCGTCGCGGAGGGCCCAGAACTCCTGCGCCTTTGGCGCGCGGCCGCGAACTACGCGCTCCTTCAGTCCGGTGCGGCGTTCTCGGTGCAGCCAGAACCGCTTGGACAGGTTCTCGGCGCTGATCGCGAGGTCGGTCATACGACCTCACCGATGTCCAGGCCCCACCGACGGTAAACGAGTGACGCGGCGACGATCGCTCCGAGCGTCCAGCGATCATTCCAAGCCACGTCGAGAGCGGTGGGCAGCTGCAGGTCGTAGGCCAGCTGACGAAGCGACTCCACGAACACCGCAATCGGGTTGAGGAGGACGATCGCCCGCAACGGGATGTGATTCCACTCCACGGGCACGGCGCTGCTCTGATAGATGATCGGCGTCAAGAAGAACAGCAGTTGCAGCGCCACATTGGTCAGATGCGCCAGGTCGCGGAAGTAGACGTTCAGGACGGCGAGGGAGAACGCGATGGATGTCACGAAGGACGCGAAGACGACGAGCCAGACCGGGAACAGCAGCCACGGCAGCCCGGCGTTTCCAAGAACCAGCAATGCGGCCGCCAGGATGGCGCATTCGATCATCGTCTGGACGAGGATCCCCACGACGGACCCGACGACGGGAGCGTACGACGGGAAGTAGACCTTCTGGAGCATGGGTCCGTTCGCGAGGAGCGTCGGGATCGCGATGTTGACCGAGATGAGGAAGAAGGTCCACGGGATGAGCCCGGCGAACAGCCAAACGGGAAAGAACCCGGGTCGCGCATTGCCGAAATCCGGCGGTGCGGCTCGGAAGATCACGGAGAAGACAAGGCTGTAGGTGAACAGCGTCGCCAGGGGAACCATCAGCGACCAGGCCCATCCCAGCGCCGTCCCCTTGAAGCGCGACTTGAGGTCGCGCTGGGCGAAGTTCCAGATCAGCGATCGATACGACCAGATCGAGGAGCGGGGTCGAGCGGTCGTGGTCATCGCCGTGGCCGACCGAGCCAGCGCCTGAAGGTCGCAGCTGTTGCCCGCAGCGGCCTCGTAACCTGCCACGACCTCGATGACTGCAGCGCGGCCAGCTCAGCTTGAACTGCCTGCAACTCAGCCGTTGTCTGCTGCCGGTGCGTGTCGTTGGTCGCTGCTGACGTGCCAGCAGCGGAAGCCAGGGCACCTCTCCCTTGACACGAAACAAAGACCTCGAGGAACTCGCCGAGGAGCCCAAGCATTCGGCTCTCCAGACGAAACACCACCGTCCACAGGCCAGACGCCGCGGCGACGCGCTCGGGAAGATCGACGCCCCAGTCGTAGGTCACCAGGGCTCCTTTCTCGTTCACGGGGTCGCCGTGGTACTCGACAGGCTCCAGGTATTCCAGCCCGTCGGGCAGCCGGCGTACTCGACGTCTGGAGATCTCGAGCGCGGGTGACTGCGGGACGGTCCAGACGTGGACCCCACCGTCACTGAGGATCCGGGCAGCCTGTGCGTGCGCCGCGTCGACATCGATGACATGCTCGAGCACATCTGACGACACGATGACATCGATCGAGTCGTCCGCGAGGGTTGGTCGCTCGAAGTCCTCGCACTGAACGCCACTCACGGTCGTCCCCAGAGGGACATCCGGCCAGTAGTGGGAGGCAAGGTATTGAGCGCATTCGTTGCGTAACTTGTCGCTGGCCGGTCCGGCTGGCGCTAGCTCCCAGATGCGCTCCCGTCGCCAGTCCGGCCGGACCATCCCGAGGACCATCACAAGAGCACGTTGCCGAGGTATGGAGCCGCATGTCGTACAGAGGAGCTCATCCCGGTGCCACGGGCCGTACTCGCGAAAGGTGACGGGCTTCTCGCAGATGGGACACCAACCCGGCCAGTCGACCTGCGCCGCCCGTTTGGAGCGTCGGCGACGGGACATCATGCCTAGTCCGGTGCTGAACAAAGAACGCTCCCGAGGAGAGGTCGGACCAAATTGGGACTGCCTTCAGCGAGAATGCGGAGCGGGCGTGGCTCGAGGTCCTTCCTGCACCTTGCGCGAACGACCCCAATGGCAGGATGAACCAGTCGTTGACCTTTCGCCCATACTACAAGACAACCAGGCCTTGGCTGGTACGTCCCAAATGCTGTCGGGCTTCCTGCCCGCAACCGCTGAGAGCTGAGCTTGCCAGTACGTCTCCCCACTCGCATCGATGGTCTCGTCCTGATCGAGCCTGACGTCCACGCGGACAGCCGTGGCTTCTTCGTCGAGACATTCGCCGAGCAATCCTGGGAAGCGCTTGGAGTGACCGCCAGCTTCGTGCAGGACAACCACTCGCGATCGGTCGCGGGCACACTCCGTGCGCTTCACTTCCAGACCCATCCGGGACAGCCGAAGCTCGTCCGCGTTGCGCGCGGCCGCGCCTGGGACGTCGTGGTCGACATCCGACGCAGCTCGCCGACCTTCGGGCAGTGGGAGTCATTCGAGCTGGACGACGAGCGGAACCTCCAGCTCTACGTGCCGATCGGCTTTGCCCATGGGTTTTGCGCCCTGAGCGACGTCGTCGACTTCGTCTACAAGGTCGGAAGCTATTACGATCCGGCGACCGAGCGGGGGATCGCATGGAACGATCCTGCCCTGGGGATCCCCTGGCCTGTCGATGCGCCGATCGTTTCGGAGCGCGACCGCCAGAATCCAACGCTGGCCGAGATCAAGGCCGATCTGCCGGCCTGGTAGGAAGAGCCGCACCCCCGTCCATCGGAGCCCGTGCCCTAAACTAAGCGCCCACCGCACAGAGGCTCTCCCTTGCACGTCGTCGCACAGCTGATCGGATACCCACGCATCGGCCCGAACCGCGAGCTCAAGTGGACGCTCGAGAAGGCCTGGTCCGGGCGCTCCACGCCGGCCGAATTCGCGTCGCGCATCGCCGAGCTGCGCGCCGGGCACCTCGCCGAGCAGCGCGAGCTCATCGGCTCCGCGGTCGACGACTTCTTCCTGTACGACGAGGTGCTCGAGACCGCCCTGATGCTGGGCGTCCACCCGGCCGGGCTGGGCGGCGAGCCGTTCGACCTGCTCACCGCGCTGGCGCGCGGCACCGCGCAGCGCGAGGCGTGGGAGATGACGAAGTGGTTCGACACGAACTACCACTACGTCGTGCCCGAGCTCGAGGCCCTGCCCGAGCGTCTCACACCCTCTCCCATGGCGGGAGCCGATCGCCGACACCGTCTGGCCGATCCTGGGTCCCTACAGCTTCGCCCGGCTGAGCAAGCATCCCGGCCTGGATGCGACCGAGCTGGCTCGTGCCGCGGGAGCGGCGATCGGCGCCTGGGTCCGTTCGCAGCCGAGCGGGTTCCGGCTCCAGCTCGACGAGCCGAGCCTCGGCATGCGGCTTGACCCCGCCGACGAGGCACTGCGCGACGCCGCCTACGAGGCGCTCGGGCAGCTGCCCACCGACGCCCCGCCCATCGTGACGGTGCAGTTCGGCGCCGCATCCACGTCGACGCTGGAATCGCTCGGGCGGCGCGGCTTCGCGGTGCAGGTCGCGGTCGACCGGGTGCCCGGACTGCTCGGGACCGCCCGCGTGGGAGTCGCAGCCAGAGCACCTCGTGGCCGTGATGGACGGGCGCAGCGTCTGGCCCGACTCGTTCGACAGCGCCCGCGACGCCCTTGCCGGCGCCGACGACGGGCGGACCTTCCGCCTCGTTCCATCGAAGAGCCTCATCTTCCTGCCCTATACCGTCGAAGGCGAGGAGCTCCCGGCCTACTTCCAGTTCGCCCGCGAGAAGGCACGCACGCTGGCCAGCTGGGCTGCCGCGCTCGGCTGGCGGTCCGGAGCCGGCGACCTCACGGGCGCCATCGGTCACCTGGCCCGCGGTCGGCGAGCTGGCGACTCGGGCCACCCGCGCCGAGCGCCGTGAAGCGCAGTCAGCCCTTGGGCTGCCCGCCTTCCCGACCACCACCACCGGCTCGCTGCCGCAGACGGCCGAGATCCGCCACCTCCGCACGCAGCTGGCGAAGGGCGAGCTGGACGTGCCGGGCTACGAGGCCGCGATCGCCGCGCACATCACCGACTCCATCGCCTGGCAGGAGCGGATGGGGCTCGACGTCCTCGTCCACGGCGAGTTCGAGCGGACCGACATGGTCGAGTACTTCGCCGAGCAGATGGACGGCTACCTGACCACGAAGCACGGCTGGGTCCTCTCGTACGGGAGCCGATGCACCCGCCCGCCGATCCTGGCCGCTCCTCCCTCCATCTCGGAGCCGATGACGGTCGACGAGTGGCGCCTCGCCCAGGCCGCCACCTCCAAGCCGGTGAAGGGGATGCTCACCGGCCCGGTCACGATCGTGAACTGGAGCTTCCGACCGCCAGGAGTCCCCGACGACCAGCTCTTCTGGGCCGTTGGCCTGCCGATCGCCGAGGAGGTCCGCCACCTGGTCGAGGCTGGGGCGAAGATCATCCAGGTCGACGAGCCGGCGGTGCGCGAGCGCTGGCCGCTGCCGACCGAGGACGCCGAGGAGCGCCGCGCCGTCTACGCCCGCGGCGTTCGTGCCGCGCTGAACCACGTCTTCAACCAGCCCGCGCACGTCCAGATGCACACCCACATGTGCTACGGCGACTTCGGCGACATCGTGCCGCTGTGGGGCGACGCCGGCGTGGACGTGGCCTCGATCGAGTTCAGCCGGTCGAAGGACGACTCCTACATTCGCCAGTTCTACGGCCTCTTCAGCGACGGGCACCTCCAGATCGGCCCCGGCGTCTTCGACGTCCACAGCCCGCACTCGCCCGGCTCGGCCACCATGGACGAGCGCCTGGAGCACTTCCTCGGCTTCATGGACGAGGCCGACCTGTGGGTGAACCCGGACTGCGGGCTGAAGACGCGCGGCTGGAGCGAGATCGAGCGGCAGCTCGGCGACATGGTCGCCGCGGCGCGCAGCCGCCGGCAGGCGGCCGGCTGAGGGGCATGCTCTCCGAGCGGGGCGACTGGGTGGAGATGGTGGAGGTCAATCCGCCAAAGCTGCCCTCCATGACGCACCTCGACCTTCGCGGCCGCTGGGAGCAGGTGCTGATCACCGACAACCCGTTCAAGGAGGTCCGCGTCTCGCCGTATGCCTTCGCGGCACGGATCGCCCACGACGTGCCGGAGGTGCGCCCCACTGTGGTGTGCTCGACCCGGGACCGGAACATCCTGGCCATCGAGAGCGAGGTCCGGGGCGCGATCGGCAACGGGGTCGGCTCGTTCCTCGTGGTCCAGGGCGACATGCTCCCCGAGGTCGAGCACTGGAGCAACAGCTACGAGATCGTCGAGCACCTGCGCGCGCTCCAGCAGGTCGTGCCGCCCTTCGAGGTCGGGATGAGCACCCGATCCCGGAGCTGGGTCGTGCGCCGCCGCATCGAGGTCGGCGCGCAGTTCCTGACCACCGGGCCGGTCATGGATCCGGCGACGGTGCAGGCCTGCGCCGATCGGCTCGAGCTGCGCGACGGCGACCCGCCCGTCTACCTGGAGCTGACGCCGCCCTTCTCGCCGGCCTGGGTGCGCCGTCTCGAGGGCGTGGGCGCGATCAAGGTGAGCGATGAGCTCCGCGCGCGGCTGACCGCCCTGCCCGCGTCCGAGCAGCGTGCCTTCGGCTGGCGCGCGGCCAAGGCGATCGCCAAGCGCGCCCGTTCGGCGGGGTTCGCCGGCATCGTGCTGATGGGCCTGAAGTTCGAGACGGCGGTGGGGGAGGCCCACGACGTCTGGCACGACGATGCCGTCATGCCGCTCGAGGGCGACGATAGCTAGCGCCGCGCCCTGGGCGGCTCCTGCGTGGCGCTACCTCTCACCCTTGGAGAATCCCCGCAGAAGATCGGCGCCTGGCAGGCCTGCTTCTCAGCGGCTGAGAGATACGCCGATGCGAGCCACTCCAGCCGTCAATCGCGCGACATTGTTCTCCGTGGTTGGTAATTAGCGCAGCACAGCCGCCCCGTCGGCCGCTCGTCACTCCCGCCGTCCCCTCCGGCACTAGACTCGCGGCATGGCCCGCATCCTGGTCGTCGAGCGCATCGCCCCGGCCGGGCTCGAGATGCTGGTAGCGAGCCACGAGACGGAGGTCCGGCTGAACCTCCCACGCGAGGAGCTGCTTGCCATCGCTGCGGAGGGTGGCTGGGACGCCCTCGTGACGCGCTCCCAGACCCGCGTCGACGCCGAGCTGCTGGCCGCCGCCGGTCCGCGCCTTTCGGTCGTGGCCGTCGCCTCTGTGGGCACCGATCGGATCGACCTCGCGGCCGCGGTCGCGGCGAACGTGACGGTGATCAACGCCCCGACCGGCAGCACCGTCGCCGCCGCCGAGCACACCATGGCCCTGCTCCTCGCCCTGATGCGGAAGATTCCGAGCGCCGATGCCTCAGTACGCCGCGGGGAGTGGGATCGGGCCCGCTACCTCGGCGCGGAGCTGTGGCGTCGGAGGCTGGGGATCATCGGCCTCGGCAAGATCGGCCGCGAGGTCGCCAGGCGAGCGGCCGCGTTCGAGATGCGGGTCATCGCGCACGATCCCTTCCTCGCGCCTGGACAGCTGCCGGCCGACGTGAGCGCGCTCGTCGAGCTGCCCGAGCTGCTGGCCGCCGCCGACGTGGTGACCGTCCACGTCACGCTGACGCCGGAGACACGCGGGCTGATCGGCGCGGAGCAGATCGCCGCCATGAAGCCCGGCGCCGTCCTCGTGAACGTTGCGCGCGGCGGGCTGGTCGACGAGGCGGCGCTCGCCGCGGCGCTCCAGAGCGGCCACCTGTCGGGCGCCGCCGTCGACGTCTACAGCACCGAGCCGATGGCGCCCGACAACCCGCTGCGCGACGCGCCGAACACGATCCTGACGCCACACCTCGGGGCCTCGACCGCCGAGGCCCAGGAGCGGGCGGGGGTGGAGATGGCGGAGCGGCTGCTCGAGGCGCTCGCCCACTAGCATCGGCCTAGAATCCGCGGCGTGAGCCGCAAGCCCTTCGCCTCCTCGGCCGACCTCGCCGAGAAGACGGCCACGCTCGAGGAGCTCGCCCCGGGGGTCTACGCCTACACGGCGCAGGGCGACCCGAACGTCGGCTGCGTGGTCGGGACCGATGCGGTGCTCGCCATCGAGGCGCGCGCCACGCCCTTCATGGCCCAGCGCTGGATCGACGTCATCCGCACCTTCAGCGACCTGCCCTTCGGCGACCTGGTCCTGACCCACTACCACGCGGTGCGCGTCCTCGGCGCCTCGGCGTTCCAGGCGCGCCGGATCGTGGCGCACGCCAACACCGCCGCCTGGATCGAGGAGCGCGGCGCCCAGGACTGGGCGAGCGAGGCGGGGCGCATGCCGCGCCTCTTCGCCGGCGCCGAGACGATCCCCGGCCTGACCCGCCCGACCCACACCTTCACCGACACGATGCAGATCGACCTGGGGAACCGCTTCGTGGAGCTGCGCTACCTGGGGCGCGGGCACACTGCCGGCGACATCGTGGTGTGGCTGCCCCAGGAGCGGATCTGCTTCGGGGGTGACCTGGTCGAGGCGCAGGCCGCCCCGTACATGGGCGACGCGCACATCGGCGACTGGCGCGGCGCCACGCTGGACGCGGTTGCGGCGCTCGGGGCCCAGCAGCTGGTTGGCGGACGCGGCCCCGTGGTCCGGGGGGCAGCCGTGGCCCAGGCGATCGGGGACACCCGCGCCTTCCTCTCAGCCGTCCTCGACGGGACGCGCGCCGTCAGGGAGGCCGGTGGCACGCCGGCCGAGGCGTATCGGTCCACGCATGCGGCCCTCGCGCCGCGCTACGGCAGCTTCCCCATCTTCGAGCACACCATGCCCTTCAACGTGCAGCGCGCCTGGGATGAGCTCGACGGGATCGACCACCCGCGCATCTGGACCGTCGAGCGCGACCGCGCCGTCTGGGAGGCCCTCACCGCCTGATGGCCCCGACCCGCCGCGGGGGGTCCCGGGCACGGCCGCTCGACGCGCAGGTCGCCGTGGTCGGGGCCGGACCGATCGGGATGACCCTGGCCGGGCGCCTGGCGCAGCACGGCATATCGGTCCTGCTCCTCGAGCAGCACCCGCAGCACACCGGCGAGGGGAGCAAGGCGCTCTGCATGCAGCGCGAGACGCTCGAGATCTGGGCGCGGCTGGGGATCGGCGAGCGGGTGGCGCAGCGCGGGGTGCAGTGGAACCTGGGGCGCACCTACTTCCGCGGGCGCGAGCTCTTCCAGGTCCGCCTGCCGGGCACCCCGGGGGACCACTTCCCGCCCTTCGTCAACATCAACCAGACCGAGGTCGAGGAGATGCTGCTCCAGCGCCTCGCCGAGCTCCCCGGCGTGGAGCTGCGCTGGAGCCATCGCCTGGTCGGCCTGTCGCAGGACGCCGAGGGCGTGGCACTGCGCTGCGAAACGCCTGACGGCGAGAAGGCCCTGCGGGTGGCCTACCTGGTCGGCGCCGATGGTGCCCACTCCAGCGTGCGACGCCTGCTCGGGGCCGGGTTCCCCGGCCACTCGCACCCGGACCTGTTCCTGATCTGCGACGTCCGCGCCCACCTCCCCTTCCCGAACGAGCGGCGCTTCTTCTTCGACCCGCCCGAGAACCCGGGGCGCCAGGTGCTGATCCATCCCCAGCCCGATGACACGTGGCGGATCGACTGGCAGGTCCCTCCCTCCACGGACCTCGACGCCGAGCGCGCCAGCGGCGCCCTCGACCGTCGGATCCGGGCGCTCCTCGGTGCGGCGACGCCGTACGAGCTGGCCTGGGTGACCCTTTACCGCTTCCACCAGCGGCTGGTCGAGCGCTTCCGCGTCGGGCGCGTGCTGCTCGCCGGCGACGCTGCCCACCTGCTCAGCCCGTTCGGGGCGCGTGGCCTCAACTCGGGCGCGGCCGACGCGGAGAACCTGGCCTGGAAGCTCGCCGCCGTGCTGGCCGGCGACGCGTCGGAGCGGCTCCTCGAGAGCTATCACGCGGAGCGCCGTGCGGCGGCCCTCGAGAACCTGGCCGTGACCGACGCCACGATGCGCTTCATGGTCCCGCGCGGGCCGCTGCGTCGCGCCCGTCCGGAACGCGATCCTGCGGGGGAGCCTCCGCAGCGCGCGGCTGCGCCGCCTGGTCAACTCCGGACGCCTGGCGCAGCCCTTCAGCTACGCCGCTTCGCCGATCGTGGTGCACGAGAAGGGCGACCCACGCCTGCCGCCGGTCGGGGGCGTCGTCCCGGATGCGCCGTGTCACCCGGTCGCCAGCGACGGCGGCGGCACGCGCCTGCGCGAGCTGCTCGGCGAGCGGTTCGTGGCGCTCCTGGTGCTCGACCCCCGCGACGCCGCGAAGGCGGCCATCCGCGCCTCGCGCCTGTCGTGGCCGGCACCCTGCGACGTCGTGCTGGTCGGCCACGATGCGCCGCTGAGCGGCGTCACCGTCCTCGAAGACCCGTCGGGCGAGATCCGCCGCGCCTACGGGGCAGCGGGGCCGGCGGCGTTCCTCATTCGCCCGGACGGGCACCTCGCCGCGCACATCGGGCTCACCCGCCCAGAGGCGGTCGACTCGCTGCCGAGCATGCAGGCTCGCTCGCTCGGCGGATAGCGTGATGCCCCCGCGTGGAGCAGTCTTGACGTTTGGCAGAGCGTGGAGCAGGGTGCGCAGGCCAACCTGCGAGGAGAGCACCGATGGAGCAAGCTCGACCGATCGTGGTCCGGCCAGATGCGGGGGCCCCGCCACCCGGGCCACCCACGCCCGGCATGGACCGCCGACAGCTCTTCGACCATGAGGATCACTGGGTCGGCTGGGTGCAGACCGACGCCGGACTTGCGGGCGGCTGGCACCACCACGGGGCGCGCGACTCCTACATCTACGTGCTCCGCGGCAGGGTCACCATCGAATACGGTCCGACCGGGCGCGAGCAGGTGACGGCGGTGGCCGGGGACTTCATCTTCACTCCTGCCCGGATGGTGCATCGCGAGATCACCGCTCCTGACGAGCCGGCAGAGTTCTTCGTCATCCGCGTTGGGACCGGCCCGCAGAACGTCAACGTCGACGGCCCCGGTGCCGATCCGGACGGGAGATGACCTGAGGCCTGGGCGATCGATCGGTCGGATCCATCCGAACGGGAGGGCGCCTGGTCTGCGGATGGCGTGTGGATAACCGCTCACCGCGACGCCGAACTGGTGGATAACCCCCCTTGTGGCAGCGGGGCCTGGCTGCCATCCTTCCCGCGGGTCCCGAAGGGGCAGCTGGTCGACTGGAGATCACATCAACGGTCGCCGCGGTTCCTTCGGGACTCTTTTCGTGCCCGCGTCAGGCGGCGGCCGCCCCCAGCTTCAGGCTCCATCCCCTGACCGGCCGGTCGCGGCCCTTGACCTGGAGCTCGCGCATCTCCCAGACCTCGCCCGAGGCAGCGGCAGGTGGCTCACCCACCAGGTCGTCGCCGGCCACGATCAGCTCCCCTGGCCCGGCCGCCTCGCCGAGCCGATGCGCGACGTTGACCGCATCGCCGACGGCGCTGAAGCCGGCGACCTCCGCGGTCGGGCCCAGGAAGCCGGTGAAGGCCACGCCGGTGTTCAGGCCGATCCCGATCGGCAGCTCGGCCCCGGCCAGGATGCGACGCGCGGCGGCGAGCCCCCGCTCGGTGTGCATGCGATCCGTGAACGAGGGAAGGAAGAGCGCCATCACGCCATCGCCCATGAACTTGTCGATGATCCCGCCCTGCTGCTGGACCGCCTCGGTGACCTGCGCGTAGAAGCGTGCCAGGAGCGCCGAGAATTCGGAGGCCGAGCTGCGTTCCGCAATCCCGGTCGAGCCGCGCACGTCAGCGAACAGGACGGTGACCGGTACCTCCGCCCCGCCGCGATGCTGCTCCATCTGGCGGAAGCAGGGGTTGCACAGCTGCGGGTAGCGCGTCGACCGACCAAAGCCGAACAGGTGAACGAGCGGCCCGAAGGGAAGGCCGTACGGCGCGCGGCAGACGGGGCAGCGCGGGTTGGAGGGGAGCCATCGGAAGAGTCGCGCCTGGGGGGCAATGCCCGGGTTGGTGAGGACCTCCCGCCACTGCTCCGCTCCCTGGTCCGTCTCCCCGGTCACCTCATCAGCCTACCAAACGCCGCTCGCCGCGCGGTCGCCCGGGTCAGAACGCCCAGGCGCCGGTCGCGAAGCGCCCGGTGAAGTAGACGAGGGCGCCGATGCTCACCGCGGAGATGAGCGCCAGCGCCGGACGCCGGCTCGAGAGCAGGGCCAGCGACACGTAGAGCGGGAAGAGGGTCAGCGCGTAGCGCGGCACCGACATCACGAACGAGGTGGAGACGAACAGGAGCCAGTTGCCCGCCATCCAGGCGAACCACGAGAGGCGGAAGCGGAGCGCGGCGTGGAGGGTGGCCACCAGGCCGATGGCGATGAAGGCCAGCTCCATCCAGCCCTGCATCAGCACGTTGTCGGGGTTGCTGCTGCTCAGCCAGCCGAGCGTGCCGTTGATCCCGTTCCACGGCCAGTCGAGCGACTTGAACCAGTGCTCGTGCTGGATCCGCAGGAACGTCAGCGCGTCGCCGTAGATCGCCTGGTTGAGCGCCAGGTAGCCGCCGAAGCCGACCGCCACCAGGCCGATCGCGAGCCACTCCACGCGGAGCCGCCGCTCCTCCGGTCGGCGATGCAGCCACTGGGTCAGCGCCTCCGCCGCCAGCGCGGGGATCAGCACCAGCCCGTTGACGCGCGTCAACGCGGCGAGGCCGCCGAGGAGGCCGGCCAGCCACCAGCGCTCGGTCCGCGCTGCGAGGAACGAGCCGAGCACGAGCGCCATGAAGAGCGCCTCGGTGTAGCCGATGTGGAGGAAGTACGCGGTCGGGAAGATCAGCAGGAACCAGGCCGCGCGCATGGCGACCGCCGGCTCCTCGTCGTGGCGCACGAGGCGATAGAGCAGCGGCGCGACGAAGAGGGAGGCGAGGGTGGTGACCACGAAGGCGCTCGCGAGCGGGTCGTCGAGCAGGAAGTTGACGATCGTGGCCAGCCACGGGAAGAGCGGGTAGAAGACGATGTAGAGCGGCAGGTCACCCGGATAGATCGACCGGTAGCCGTGCGGACCGACGAGGTTGCCGGCATCGGTCGCCCGGTAGCCGAAGACGACCAGGTCCAGGTAGTGCGGCGCGTCCCATCGGCTCCACATCCGGAGCAGGTCCATCGGCTCCTGGATGGACTGGTTGCTGAGGGCCACGTAAGCGAACGCGCCGACCAGCAGCACGGCCAGCTTGACGGCCAGGGTGAGGCCGATCAGGCGCCGATCGGTGGGCTCCAGCCACGACATGCGGCGCAGTGTATGTCGAAGGGGTACCCTCAACCGATGGACCGCCCCGAGCCCGCCTCCGAGACCCTGCGCCACTACGAGCAGGTCGCTGCCCGGCTCGCGGCGCAGGGCGTCAAGGCCAGCAGCATGTTCGGAATGCCGACCCTCAAGCTGGACGGCAAGGCGCTGGGCGGGCTCTACGGCGACGCGATGACGTTCAAGCTCGGGCCCGATGCGCTGGCCGAGGCGCTTCGCCTCGATGGTGCGCACCACTTCGATCCGTCCGGGATGGGCCGGCCGATGAAGGCCTGGGTGGTGATCCCGGTCGCCCACGCGCACGAGTGGGAGCGGTTCGCGGAGCTGGCCCTGGCCGGCGTCGACGGTTAGCGAGGTCGGCTGGTAGACTCCGACGGTCGGGGCGTGGCGCAGTTAGGTAGCGCGCATCGTTCGGGACGATGAGGCCGGAGGTTCAAATCCTCTCGCCCCGACCATTCCTCACCGATCCGCCGGCCTCGCCTCGCGGTTGGCGCTGAAGCGCAGCAGCACGACCGCCCACATGCTTCGACGACGTTAGGATCCCGCAATGCGAAACAGACTCGTGCTTCCCGCCCTCCTGGTCGCCCTCCTCTCCGCCTGCAGTGGGAGCAGCGGCGCCAGCTCCGGCGCGTCGTCGAATGCCAACCCATCGGTGGCCGCCCAGGCCTCGACCGGCGGGCAGCCCGGCACCGTTGACTGCGCGGCGATCACCACCGCGGCCCAGGAGCTGATCATGGTGCAGTTCCTCGCGCAGCTCACGACCCCCGATACGGTCGAAGCGGTCAAGACCCACCAGATCGGCAACCTCGACCTCGACAAGTTCCTGGCAGCCATGCACACCCTGCACGCGCTCGACGGCCACCCGGGGGTGCTCGGCGACCCCAAGGCGGCGATCGACGTCTACGAGAAGGCCGGCAACGCGGCGAAGGTGCTCTTCGCCACTGATCCCGTGACGCAGGCCGCGATCGACACCTACAACCAGAACGTCGGCACCCTCACCGAGTTCCTCGGCCACCAGAGCGCGATCTCGGCGGCGATGGGCGAGGTCGGCTGCTAGGAACTCAGTCCGGCGAGGATCGGGTCGACGAGCTGGGGCAACGCAACAGCCGCCCCGGCGGTGAGCCGGAGCGGCTGGTTGGCTACGAGCGCAGTGTCGGCCGTTCGCCCGGCCGGACGCGCATCGCGGCGCGGATGGGGCGCGTGCCCCAGGTGAAGGTCAGTGGCTGCCTGACCCGACGTTCGAGCCATTCGCGCTGTCGATGCTCACGGAGCGTCAGCATCGCAAGCAGGATGGCTACAACGGCGATGGCCGCCACCAACAGGGTGCCCATCATCTCGATGGGTTAGGCCGGGAGGGGAACGCCGCGGAAGAGTGCAAGGTCACCGATGGAGGTGGTGACGAGGTGCACACGATCGGCGATGTTCTCCTTGACCCAGGTCGCAGCCATGCTGGCCGACTTCAGGGCCGCCTCGCGGGTCTCCCAGATGCTGATCGAGACAACCTTGTGGTTGCCGGCGTCGACGAGCCCAAAGTTCACGAAGCCAGGCTCCTTGACGAAGGTCGGCAGGATGCCCTTCTCGGCAATGCCGGTCAGCTCGGTGAAGTCGCCCTTGGTCAGGTCGTACGTGGAAAGTCGTGTGTAACGCATGGTTCTTCTCCTCTGCCCCCGATGTGGCTACGTCGACACGAAGCGGATTCGCCGGTGGCTCTCCGTCGTTCACGAAGCCAGGGGATCAAACGGTTCGCGGCCTTGCAGCCGAGGAACGCAGTGTAGCACGAAACGTCCTGTGATATATTCGCTACAGCGTTGTTACAGCCACGTATAGGAGGTTACAGGTGCCGAGGATCGAGTTCGAGGCCGAGACGGAAGAGCAGCTGATGGCGCTCGCCTGGCGCTGGGTGATGGGTCCGCCGCACCAGTCGGGTGATCCGGTCATGGACGAGGCAGACCAGGCGAAGCTTCGGCGGAAGCAGCTCGGCGAGGTGCTCAACGCGATCCAGGGAGCCGACAGTCGTCGCCTGCTCCGCGAGGTGGCTGAGCTGTCCTCGAGCAACACGGCCCTCGCGCTGGATGCGGATCTCACCGCTCGCTATGGGAAGCAGTCCGGCACAGCCTTCGCCGGCATCGTCGCCGGCCCGAACAAGGTGATGCGCCGCGTCGCGCACCGCGACCTGATCACATGGGACGCGGACGTCCGCGGGTACCGCATGGATCCGGCCGATGCGGAGATCGTGCTTGAGCGCTGGCCGGCTCCGTAGGGGCGACGCATCCCCAGCCCCGCTAGCATTCGCGCCGATGGCCGTCCCCGCGCTCCCGCTCCATACCGATCGGCTCCTCCTCCGTCCCTTCGTCGAGGATGACCTCGAGGCCTTCTACGACATCTACCGTCGCGACGAGGTCGCCCGCCACATGCCCTGGGAGCCGCGCACCCGGGAGATGGCGATCGAGATGCTCGAGCGCGTCGTGACGCTCACCTCGTTCGACGCCGATCCGCACGTGATCCGCCTCGCCGTCGTGCTGCCGGGCGTCGGGCGCGCTGATCGGCGACGTCGGCCTGACGCAGACGAGCGCGGAGCATCGGCAGGGGGAGATCGGGTTCGTCATCCATCCCGACCACCAGCGCCGCGGGTACGCGACCGAGGCGAGCGCCGCCGTCCTGCGGATGGGATTCGTGGAGCTGGTCCTGCACCGCATCATCGCCCGGGCGGATCCGCGAAACCTCGGCTCCGTGGGCGTGATGGAGCGGCTCGGCATGCGACGCGAGGGGCACTTCCACCACCACGAGCTGATCAGGGGCGCGTGGTCGGACCAGGTGCTGTACGCGATCCTCGAGGACGAATGGAGGGCACGCAGCTAGCCGTGCTGACCCGGCGGCGCTTCCTGGGCACGCTCGGCGGTGGGGCGATCGCCGTCATCGCGGCGGCATGTGGCGTCAGCCTTCCGAGTACGGCGCCCTCCGGCAGCTCCTTGCCAGGCGCCTCTCCGACTCCACCGATCCAGCCCACCCCGTCGCCGACGACCGGGCCGAGCCTGCGGGAGAAGATCGGGCAGATGCTGCTGGTCGGCTTCCGCGGGCTGACCATCGAGGAATCGGCCTCCATCGTCGCCGACATCCAGGACCACAACCTGGGCGGCGTCCTGCTCTTCGACTACGACACCCCGACCAGCACGCCCGTCCGCAATGTCGCGAGCCCGGAGCAGCTGACCGCCCTGGTGAGCGGATTGCAGGCCGTGGCCGCCACGCCGTTGATCGTCGCGATCGACGAGGAGGGCGGCAAGGTGGCGCGGCTCGACCAGCGCCACGGCTTCCCGCCGACCGTCTCGGAGCAGGCGATGGGGGAGCGCAACGACCTCGCCTACACCCTGGACCGGGCCGGTGCCATGGCCACCACCCTCCGCTCCGTGGGGGTCAACCTCAACCTCGCACCGGTGGTCGACCTCAACGTCAACCCGTCGAACCCGATCATCGGCTCGCTCGGCCGCAGCTTCTCCGCCGACCCGACGGTGGTCACCCAGCAGGGCGGCGCCTTCATCGACGCGCATCACGCCGTCGGCGTGGCGTGCACGCTGAAGCACTTCCCGGGGCACGGCAGCTCGACCGGCGATACCCACCTGGGGGTCGTCGACGTCACAAAGACCTGGTCCGCTGTCGAGCTCCAGCCGTTCCAGCGTCTGGTGGCGACCGGTACCGTGGACGCGATCCTGACCGCCCACGTCTTCAACGCCACGCTCGACCCCGACTATCCCGCCACCTTGTCCCAGGCCACGATCACCGGGATCCTGCGGGGGCAGATTGCCTACGACGGGCTGGTGCTGAGCGACGACATGCAGATGGGCGCCATCCGGGACGCGTTCGGCTACCAGGACGCGGTGCGCCTGGCGATCAACGCCGGGGTGGACATCCTCACGATCGCCAACCAGCAGGTCTTCGAGGAGGGGATCGTGGGCCGCACCATCGACCTGGTGGAGCAGCTGGTGGGCAGCGGCGCGATCGCCGAGGCGCGGATCGACGCCTCGTACCGGCGGATCGCCGCCTTCAAGGCATCGCTCGGATGAAAGGGGCGAGCGCCCGGCGGCAGCCTGCCAGGCGCTCGCGACGTAACGGGACGACGTCTAGTGGACGATCGTCACCGTGGCGGGGAACTTGACCGCGAGTGCCTCCGAGACGGAGCCCTGGAGCGTGCGCTCCACGAGCCCGCGGTGGCGGCTGCCGGTCACGACGTGGTCGTAGCTGCCCTCTTCGGCAGTGCGGACGATCTCGTCCGAAATCTCGCCGTACGGCTCGTGCAGGTCAGGCGTGAGGCCAGCCTCCGTGATCAGCTCCTTGGCCTCGAGCAGCTCGGCGCTGTGGACCTTGCGGTCGTCCCACGGGTCGATCCCGATGCGGCCGGCGTGCACCGGCACGACGCTCACGACGCCGATCTTGGCCTGGGCCAGCTTCGCGAGCTCGACCGCGAAGGTCAGTGCGCGCTTCGCCTGCTCTGACCCGTCATACGCAAGCAGGATTCGCTTGCTCAGCATGTCATTCACCCTGCGATCTCTCGCATTCCATATCCGGCTCGTCCGGACGCGTGTGCGTCGGTCGGCTCGGTCTGAGACCAGACTCGCCCCATCGACCGCGCCGGAACAGTGCCGTTGGTCCCGTCCGAAGGGGGACTGAAGCCCCATCGGGTCGGGTACGCTGCGGAGCGTGGATGAGGGCCACGTCATCCGGTCCGCGCGCCTCGACCTCCCGCTCCTGTCGCTCGAGCAGCTGGACCGCCTTGCGGCGGGTGACGGCACGGCCCTGAGCGCCGACCTCGGAGCCACCTTCTCCGATGAATGGGTCGAGGACGTGCGCTCGCTCGCCGGGCGACGGGCCCAGCAGATCCGCCAGCATCCAGGCGACGCGCCATGGCTCCTCCACCCGATCCTGCGTCGCTCCGCGGACGGCAGCCCGGGCCAGGCGCTCGGCTACCTGAACTTCCACGGCGCGCCGGACGCACGCGGCATGGTCGAGATCGGCTACATGCTCATGCCGGAGGCGCGCGGCCAGGGCTACGCCATCGAGGCGGTGCGGGCGGCCTTCGCCTGGGCAAATCGCGTCCACGGCATCCGCCTGTTCCGCGCATCCGTGTCGCCGGACAACGCGCGCTCGCTGAACCTGATCGGCAAGCTCGGCTTCGTGCAGGTCGGCGACCAGTGGGACGACGAGGACGGCCTGGAGCTCGTCTTCGAGCTGGAGGTCTAGGCCGATGGATCACGCAGAGCAACTGACCATCCGCGACGTGCCGGGGATCCGGGTCGGCCATGCGACCGATGCCGTGGGGATGACCGGCTGCACGGTGCTGCTGGCCGATGGCGGCGCCGTGGCGGGCATCGACGTGCGCGGGTTTGCGCCCGGCACTCGCGAGACCGATCTGCTCCGTCCCACGGCGCTCGTCGAGCGCATCCACGCCCTCTGCCTCGCCGGCGGGTCGGCCTTCGGCCTGGCCGCCGCCGACGGCGTGATGCGCTACCTCGCGGAGCGCGGAGTTGGGTTCGAGACCGGTGTCTCGCCCGGTCCCGATCGTGCCGGCCGCCATCCTCTTCGACTTGTTCATCGGCTCCGCCACCGCGGCCCCCGGCCCGGATGATGGCTATGCCGCCTGCGAGGATGCCGCGCGCGGGGACAGGCCACTTGAGGGGCGATTGGGCGCCGGGACCGGCGCGACGGTCGGCAAGCTGGCCGGTCCGGATCGCGCCAGCCCGGGCGGGGTGGGCAGCGCCGCACTCCGCCTCGCCAACGGCACGACGGTGGGCGCGCTGGCGATCACCAATGCGGTCGGCAACGTGGTCGGGCGCGACGGGCAGATCCTGGCCGGGGTGCGCGACGGAGCCGGGGGATTCCTGGACGCGTCAGCGCTTCTCCTTGCCGGGCAACCACCCGGCCAGGTGCCGCCGGCGGGGACGAACACGACGCTGGCGGTGGTCGCGACCGACGCCACGCTTGACCGAGCGCAATGTCAGCGGCTGGCCGTGCAGGCCCAGGACGCGCTCGCGCTGGCGATCTCGCCGGTGCACACCCTCCTCGACGGCGACACCGTCTTCGCCCTCTCGACGGCACGTGCAGCTTGCGCCGGACGGGATTGGCGGGCTGCTCAGCCTGGGCGCGGCCGCGGTCGAGGTGCTCCGCACCGCGATCGAGCGGAGCGTTGCGGCGTAGGATCTCGCCCATGGCATCCGCGCAGCGCACGATCACCATCCATCGGCCGGTCGCCGACGTCTTCGCCTACATCGCCAACGGCGAGAACGCGCCCCGCTATCGGTCCGGCGTGCTGGACGTGAGCCCACGTCTCCGGGGAGGGCGTGGGTGCGATCTTCAAACAGGGAGTCAAGGGGCCGGGCGGGCGGCGCATCGCGGCTGACTACCAGGTGACCGTCTACGACCCGATCGCCGCCTGGCCTTCAAGGCGATCGCCGGGCCGGTCCGCCCCACCGGCGAGTGGCGCATGGCGGAGGTCGCGGGCGGAACCGCGCTCACCTTCTCCCTGAACGCGGAGATCGGCGGCATCGCCAAGCTCGTCATGGGCGGCGCCGTGCAGAGGACGATGGATGCCGAGATGGGCGCGCTCGACGCGCTGAAGCAGATCCTGGAGAGCGCCGCGGCCGGCTAGCCCTCCGGCGTCTCCGCCTCGAAGGCGGCCAGCTCATCGGCCGGCATGCCGTAGGTGTGGCGCTCCTCGGGGTAGGCGCCTGACCGGATATCGGCCGCGAAGGCGGTGAGCGCCTCCCGGATCACGGTCGCGAGGTCCGCGTAGCGCTTCACGAAGCGCGCCACGTGTCCCTCGGTCAGGCCCAGCAGGTCGTGGTAGACGAGCACCTGTCCGTCGCAGTGCGGCCCGGCGCCAATGCCGATGGTCGGGATTGTCAGCGCCTCGGTGATGCGCGCCGCGACCGGCGTCGGCACCGCCTCGAGCACGAGCGAGTAGCAGCCGGCCTCCTGGAGCGCCAGCGCGTCGGCGACCAGCCGCTTCGCCTTGGCGGCCGTGCGACCCTGCGCCTTGTACCCACCCAGCGCGGTCACGGATTGCGGTGTCAGACCGATGTGCCCCATCACCGGGATCCCCGACTCGACGATCGCCCGCACCCGGGGGAGCATCCGCCCGGCGCCCTCGAGCTTGACCGTATCGGCGCCGCCCTCCTTGATGAACCGGATCGCGTTACGGACCGCTTCCTGATCGGAGACCTGGTACGACCCAAACGGCATGTCGCCGACGACCAGCGGATGTCGCACTGCGCGCGACACGGCGCGGGTCATGAAGAGCATCTCGTCCACGCTCACCGGCACCGTCGAGTCGTGGCCGAGCACCACCATGGCGGCGCTGTCGCCGACCAGGACGACGTCCATCCCAGCCGCCTCGGCGAGGCGAGCCCCGGCGGAGTCGTAGGCGGTGACCATCGCGATCTTGGTGCCCTGCCGTTTCATCTCGGCCAGCTCGGTGATGGCGAGCTTGCCCGGCACCTGGGTCTCGCCGACGTTCGTGTGACTGGTGGTCATGCGCTATCCCTCTCCGGTGAGGCGGACATTGTCTATCAGACGCGTCGATCCGACCACCACCGCGGCCGCCAGGGTGGGGCCGTCGAGGTCGGCCTCGGCCACGTAGTCGACCCGCAGCCCCGCCTCGGCGTCAAGGATGGCGCGTGCGGCACGCACCGCATCTCCCCCGGACCGATGCGCAGCGAGGCCCGCCTCGAGGGCTCGCGGCAGGGCCAGCACCACGGCTCGCTCCTCCGGCGAGAGGAAGACGTTGCGGCTCGATAATGCGAGGCCATCGGCATCGCGGATCGTGGGACAGGCGACGATCTCGACCGGCAGCGCCAGGTCATGCACCACCTGCTTGACGACTGCCACCTGCTGCGCGTCCTTGCGGCCGAAGTAGGCGCGCTGCGGCTGCACGAGCAGGAAGAGGCGGGTGCAGATGGTTGCCACGCCGCGGAAATGGCCCGGCCGGGCGGCGCCCTCCAGGTAGCTGCCGACCTTGCCCGGGTCAATCCAGGTGTCGAAGCCGGGCGGATACATCTCGTCCGCGGACGGCGCAAACAGGAGGTCGACGCTGGCGTCTTCGGCGGCCGAGGCGTCATGGGCCTCGTCGCGGGGATAGTGGTCCAGGTCTTCGCCGCGCCCGAACTGCGCGGGGTTCACGAACAGGCTGAGCATCACGACGTCGCTTGCCTCGCGCGCCGCGGCGAGCAGCGACAGGTGGCCGGCGTGGAGCGCGCCCATGGTCGGCACCAGGCCGATCCGCGCGCCCCGCCCCCAATCGGGTTGAAGCGCCGCGCGGAGCTCGGCGATGGTGCGGACGATCTTCACGGCCGAGTCGCCTCGGCCAGCGCCCGGTAGAGCGGCACCAGGTCGGGCGCCCGCTCCTCGAGCGCGCGCAGGTGCGCCTCGACGGTCGACCAGTCGCCGCGTGCGATCGGCCCAGTCAGGACGAAGCCGTTCTCGATCGTCCGCGTCATGAGCGGGATCAGCGCCTCGGAAGGCGCGCCGCTCTCCTGGAGCAGCCGCGCGGCGGCCGCGTGGAGCGTCACCAGGAAGTTGCTCGCCATCGCCGCACCGGCGTGGTAGAGCGGCTTGTCGGCATCGGCCAGGTCGAAGGCGCGGAGGCCGAGCGTCTCGGCCAGCCACCGGGCGACGTCGCGGGCATCATCGGACTCGGCAGTGACAGCGGCCCAGGCGCCGTCCAGCTGCTCGGGGCCCCGCTCGCGGGTCAGCGTCTGGAGCGGATGGACGCTGAAGCGACGGGTGTGTGGATCCAGGGTCCGCAGCGAGGTGGCGCCGCTGACGTGCGCCACCCACGGCCCGACCGGGACCTGGCTCGCCACACCGGCAATCGCCGCGTCAGGGACCGCCAGCAGCACAAGATCGGCGTCGGCCAGGGGATCACGGCCGGAGTGAACGGTCAGCCCACGCTCCGCCAGGCGTCCGGCGATTGCGCTGCCGGCGCGCCCCGTCCCGACCACGCGGACCGTCTTGATCATCCGGGGGAGTCTGCCACACTGTTCAGCGGCCGCCGCGAGGATGCGCCTCACGGCAGAAAGCAACCATGGAGCGTGCAATGGCAGGGAGACCACCCGGCGGGGGCTGGCATACGGGCTCGCTCGACGCAGGGACCGGCGGCGTGCGCGACGGCTACAAGCCAGACTTCAGCGACGTCCCACAGGCCGAATACGCGGCCGAGCTCGACGAGGAAGCCGCGGTCACCAAGAAGGGTCGTCTCGCGCGCATCCGCCGAGCCCTGCGTCGCTTCTTCTGGGAGTTCTGAGCCCCGGCCCTCAGTCCTCCAGGTAGACCTCGTCCACGAAGCACCAGCGCCAGTCCTCGCCCGGCTCCATCGACTCGGCGACGGGATGCCCCTCGGCCCGCGCATGGCCCGATGCGTGGCGCCCCGGCGACTGGTCGCAGCAGCCGACGTGCCCGCAGTGCAGACAGCGGCGCAGATGGAGCCACTTCTGGCCGATGGCGAGGCACTCCTCGCAGCCCCGGCCGCGGGCCGCGACCGGGCGGACGCCGTCGAGGTGGTGGCAGACCGGCTCGGGGATCACGCCCCGATGGTAACGGTCCGCTCTTCGGTGCCGCGCAGGATGGTCAGCGGCAGTGGCGCATCCGCAGACAGCGAGCCCATCGCCTCGAACAGGTCGTCGGCGCTCGTCACCGGCTTGCCGGCGGCAGCCACGATCAGGTCGCCCTCCGCGATCCCCGCCTTGGCCGCTGGCGAGTCGTCCTCGACGTCACGCACCAGCAGCCCGTCACGCTCCTCCAGCCCCACCGCGCGGCGCAGCTGCCGAGCGACGTGGGCCGGGGCGAGGCCCACGCCGAGCCGTCGCTTCTTCGGCTCCTCGCCGCGGCCCAGTGCCGCAACGCGCTCCTTCAACGATGCGTCCGTCGCGATCGCCTGGTAGAAGCCGCTCCCCAGCCGGTTGGTGTTGATGCCGAGCAGCTGGCCCTCGCCGTTGACGATCGGTCCGCCCGACGAGCCGGGCAGCAGGGGAGCGGTGTGCTCCACCGCGCCCGCCACGCGACGCCCGCGCGGCCCGCGGAACGCGCGCCCGATCCCCGAGACATAGCCGACCGTGACGCGCAGTCCGGCCCCCGCCGGGTTGCCAATCGCCACCACCGGCGAGCCGATCCCCAGCGCGGAACCGTCGCCCCACGCAATCGCCGGCGCGTCGCCGGTGTCGACGCCGATCACCGCGAGGTCGCCGTCGCCATCGGCGCCCAGGACCTTGCCCTCGGCCTCGCGCCCATCGGCGAAGAAGACGTGGATCTCGTCGCCGTGCAGGTTGTGCGCGTTGGTCAGGACCTTGCCCTTCTCGACCACCACGCCCGACCCGCCGCGCCATCGGTTGCCGATCCCGACCGTCGAAGCTCCCGCCGTTGATGCGACCGCTGCGATCGCCTTGCCAAGTTCCTCAATGGGACCCATCGGTGCCTTCTCCATCTGGTAGCGTGTGACTTGCAATGCGCAAGTTACTCCCTCCAGACCGATTGTCAAGGCCGATGCCGTACGATCCCGTCATGGCCTCGCACGACTCACCGCTGGCCGCCGCGCTTGAGCGAGTGGGGGACCGATGGAGCCTCCTCCTGGTGGAGGCTTTGCTACCCGGCCCGCGTCGCTTCGGCGAGCTGGAGGAGGCCGTGAGCGGAATCGCACCGAACATCCTGGCCGATCGGCTGCGGCGCCTGGAGACGGAGCGGATCGTCTCCGCGACCCCCTATTCGGAGCGCCCGCCGCGCTTCGCCTATGCGCTCACCGACGAGGGCGCCGAGCTGGCCGGCGCGCTGCGCCTCCTTGCCGATTGGGGCTCACGCTCCTCCCGCGAAACCGAGCCACTGCGCCATGCCAGCTGCGGGACGCCGGTCGAGGCGCGCTGGTACTGCCCGACCTGCGACCGCCCCGTCGAAGGCCAGGAAGCGGAGCAAGTGCGCCGCGTGTGACGCCAGCCCAGGATCCCGCGAGCCGCGATGACCCCTGCGGCGTCCCGCGGTCGTATTGTCGAACCCCTTACCGAGGAGGACTTCTGATGCGCAGCGTGACCTATTCGATGGGCGTCTCGCTCGATGGCTACATCGTCGGGCCGGACGGCAAGTTCGACTGGACGCTGCCCGACGAGGAGGTCTTTCGCTTCTGGATCGACGAGATACGACAGGTCGGCGTCCACCTGCTGGGACGACGGCTGTACGAGACGATGCTGTACTGGGAGACCGCCGAACAGGATCATTCGCTCGACGAGGCAGAGCTCGAGTGGGCCGCGCTCTGGAAGCCGCTCCCAAAGGTGGTGTTCTCGACCACGTTGTCGGCGGTGCAGGGCACTGCTCGCCTGGCCTCCGGCGGCCTGGCGGACGAGATCGAGCGGTTACGAGCCGAGCCGGGGGAGGGCGACATCGCGATCGGTGGCGCGACGTTGGCCGCCGAGGCGGCCGCGCTGGGTCTGATCGACGAGTACCGGGCCATGGTCTACCCGGTGCTGGTGGGCGGTGGCATTCCGTTCTTTCCGCGGCGCGAGCGCCGGGTGGATCTCGAGCTCGTCGAGACCCGCACCTTCAGCACGAGCGTCGTCTACCTCCGCTACCGGGTGGCGAGATAGCCGGCTCGTCCCCTGACGCATACGCTGCCTCGCCATCTTGACATGTGACTAATCGGTCACATATAGTCCTCCCGTGGATGAGGAAGTCTTCCGAGCCCTTGCCGATCCCAGCCGGCGTGCCCTGCTCGACGCGCTTCGCGAACGCGACGGACAGGCGCTCTCCGAGCTGGAGGCGGCGCTGCCGGGGATGACCCGCTTCGGCGTCATGAAGCACCTCCGGGTGCTCGCCGACGCCGGGCTGATCACCAGCCGCCGCGACGGGCGCCGGAAGCTCCACTACCTCAACGCCGTTCCCATCCGGCTCATCTACGACCGGTGGGTGAGCAAGTACACCGAGCCCTGGGCGGCTGCCCTGACGGGCCTGAAGCGTGAATTGGAGAAGCCGATGGAGAAGGTCTTCGAGATCTACATCAAGACGACGCCGGAGCGCCTCTGGCAGGCGATCACGGATCCCGAGCAGCGGGCCAAGTACAACTTCGGCGCGCGCCAGACGTCGGACTGGACGGTCGGCTCGCACTTCCAGATGGGGGCGCCGGGTGCCCCAACCTCGCTCGGCGAGGGCGAGAACCTCGTCGTCGACCCGCCGCGCAAGCTCGTGCAGACGATGCGGGCGCTATGGGGCGAGGACGTGATCGCGGAGGGCACCTCGCGCATCACCTGGGAGATCGAACCGGTCGGCGACTCGTGCCGGCTGATCGTCACGCATGACCAGCTGCGCGAGGGCGCCAACGAACAGCTCTACGGCGGCTGGCCGATGATCCTCTCCGGCCTCAAGACGTGGCTCGAGACCGGCGAGCTGCTCACCACCCCCGGATCGCTCATGTACGCCGAAGGGGGCATGCGATGAGTGAGGCCAGGACCCACATCACGGGCGTGCGGACCGTTGGCATTCCGGTCACCGACCAGGACCAGGCATTGACCTTCTACGTCGGCACGCTCGGCCTCGAGAAGCGACTCGACGTCCCGTACCGCGAGGGCGAGCGCTGGATCGAGGTTGCGCCGGCTGGTGCGGCGACGACGGTTGCGCTGGTGCTCCGGCATGAAGGCGAGCCGATCGGCGTCGAGACCGGCGTCCGCCTTGCGAGCCGGGACGTCGCTGCAGACCATGCGGCTCTGCGAGCGCACGGCGTCAGCGCCGACGAGCTGATGTCCGTTCCGGTGGCGATGTTCGTGTTTCGCGACCCGGACGGGAACCGGCTCGAGATCGTCGCAGGCGACTGAAGCCAAGTCAGGAGGAACCAGTGACGGCACCCGAGAACGTCTACCAGGTCGAGATCGCCACCACGCCCGAGCGCCTGTGGCAGGCCATCACCGATCCGGAGCAGACGCGCAAGTACTACTACGGCGCGCTGAGCAAGTCGGACTGGACCGTCGGCTCGCGCTGGACCAGCGAGGGCGAGGACGGCGAGGTGTACCTCGAGGGCGAGATCCTCGAGATCGATCCGCCGCGTCGCCTGGTCCACACCCTGCACGTCGTCCAGGATCCGGCAGCCGCCGCCGAGGCGCCGTCGCGGGTCGAGTACGAGATCACGCAGATCGGCGACAGGTGCCGCCTGACGCTGATCCACACCGGCCGGGGCCCGGCCACGATCGAGTACACGAGCGGTGGCTGGGAGACGATCCTGGGTGGGCTCAAGGAGCTGCTCGAGACGGGCGAGGTGGCAGCCGCCGCCGCCATGTAGGCGGCACCCTCCCGAACCCTAGAACGGCTTGACCACCATCAGCCAGAGGATGACCGCCAGGCCGATGAAGCCGACCGCCGCGAGCTCCAGGGCTCGCGGCGAGTCGAGCGCCTTGGCCAGTGCGGCGGGATCGGCCTGCGGCGCTGGGGTGTTCTTCTTGTCGTAGAAGCCCCGCTGGCCGAGCGCGTGGCGGACCTCGTCGTAGTGGCGCACGCCGCGCGCGCCCATGTAGATGAAGAGGAAGACCAGGATCGCGATCGCGATCCAGATCCAGAGGTGCCCCCAGTAGCCGCCCACGAAGCCCCCGATCACACCCGAGACGAGCAGCACCAGGATGGCCACGTCCGAGGTCGGCAGGCTGAGCTTCGACAGGTCGAGCAGCGCGTTCACGCGGGCGGCCTCCCGCTCGCCGCGCAGCTTGAGCGCGGTGAAGGCGGAGACCCCATGGGCGAGGGCGAAGGTGAAACCGGCAGCGACGTGGATGAACTTGAGCCAGGGCGTCCAGTCCATCGCTCAGGCGCCCTGAGCGGAGGCGGAACCCGACGAGGTGACCAACCGCCATGCCTTCATCCCGATCGTGATGCCGAGCCAGAAGATGGCGAGCACGAGGACCGGGTGGAGGGCGGCGACCAGGGGGTAGTCCGCGCGCAGCCCGGGCAGGAGCGGCTGGATCCCCTGCACGACGAGCAGGGCGAGGGTCCAGGTGATCATCTCGCGGCCGAGACGGCCCGCCACTGCGGCGATCACGAGCAGGATCGGGTACAGGTGCAGCAGGTAGCCGAGACTGCGATGCAGCTCGAAGTTTCGCTCCGGGCTGAAGAGGGCAGCTCCAGCCAGGAACGTCTGCACCACGATCCCGGCCAGGTAGAGCCAGACCAGGGCGAGGTAGATGCGGGGCCCGGAGACCATCGAGTACACCCTCCATACCGATGACTTGCGGCCGCCCCCCTGAATTGACGCTGGATAATACTGTGCCCCATGCCCGTTTCAACACCCCTTCCCGAACCGTGGGCCAGCGTCCGCGAGCAGCTGCGTGAGCGAGGCCTGCGCTGGACGCCGCAGCGCCGGGCCGTGGTCGAGGTGCTCGCCGGCAGCGAGGGCCACGTGACCGGGGTGGAGCTGATCGAGCGCTGCCGCGCGATCGACCCGTCGACGATCCCCTCCACCGTCTACCGCACGCTCGACGTGCTCGAGGAGCTGGGGCTCGTCCAGCACGGCCACGGGGCCGACGGGCGTGAGGAGTTCCACGTCATCCCGGAACGACGGCACGGCCACCTCCACTGCGCGACCTGCGGCGGTCGCTGGGAGATTCGCGCCGCCCCGGCCCGCGCCATCGTCGCGGCGCTCCGCGAGTCCGACGGCTTCGAGGTCGACCTCTCGCACGTGACCGTGGTGGGCCGGTGTCGCGACTGCGCCGCGAAGGCCGCGGGAGCATGAGCGAGCCGACCTTCCTGGGACTGCCATCGGTCGCGCCGTCGGAGCTCGGCCACGGCGCAGCCGACGTCGCGATCCTGGGCGTGCCGTTCGGCGTCCCGTATCCGAATCCGGGACTGGCGGCGGGCTGCGCGGAGGCTCCGGCCGCGGTTCGCGCCCGCTCCCAGCGGCTCGCCCGCTACGCGGTGCATCACGACTTCGACCTGGACGGGCCGATGCTCGTCGGCTCGCCGCCACTTCGCGATCGTGGACGCCGGGGACGTCCCTGGCTCGACCGAGGACGGGGCGGGGAACGCGGCGCGGGCAGAGGCTGCCGTCGCCGCGCTGCTGCACGCCGGCGCCGTGCCGATCGTCCTGGGCGGCGACGACTCGATCCCGATCCCCGTCCTGCGTGCCTATGGCGGCCACGGCCCGATCACCGTGCTCCAGGTCGACGCCCACCTCGACTTCCGCGACGAGGTCGCCGGCGTGCGCGAGGGCTACTCGTCGGCGATGCGCCGCGCCACCGAGATGGACCACGTCGAGCGGATCGTGCAGGTCGGCCTGCGCGGGGTGGGGAGCGCCCGCCCGTCGGACGTGGCCGATGCCCGCGCCGCCGGGAACCTGCTCGTCACCGCGCGCGAGCTGCGCGAGCGCGGTGTCGCGTGGCTGCTCGGGGAGCTGCCAGTGGACGGATCGGCCTTCGTCGTCTTCGACCTCGATGGGCTCGACCCATCGGTCGCCTCGGCGGTGAGCGGCCTCTCGCCCGGCGGCCTCTCCTACGACGAGGCGGGCGACCTGCTGGCCGGCGTGGCGGCTCGCTGTCGCCTCGCCGGCGCGGCGTTCACCGAGCTGGTGCCGTCCCGCGACCTGAACGAGGTCTCGACCCTGGTCGTGGTGCGGCTGGTGATGCGCCTGCTCGCCGGGATCGACCGCGCGAGATGACCTCGGCGGCCCCGCGCGGCGTAGACTCGGCGCAGCCGCGGCGTCCTGTCGGGCATAGATCAGCGGCCGATTGAGGGTAAACCGATGACCCAGATGGATCCGCCCCCGCCCACCACCCCGGAGCCCGCGCCGTCCGAGCCGGCACCGCCGGCCTCGGCCCCTCCGAGCACGCCCGCCTGGCAAGCGGCGGCGCCGGCAGCGGCCTCGCGCCCGGCCCGGCCCGGGATGGTCACCGTGGCGAGCATCCTGCTGATGGTGATCGGCACCGTGGTGGTGCTGATCGGCCTCCTCTTCATCATCGGCGGGGCCTTCATCGGCAGCGTCGGCAACCGACCCGACCTGGGGATCGACCTGAACGGGCTCTCTGGCGCCGTCGGAGGGATCGTCGCGGTCGTGGGCGTGATCGTCGTGCTCTTCGGCGCCCTCGAGCTGCTGAGCGGCATCTTTACAATGCTCGGCCGCGCGTGGGCGCGCATCCTCGCCCTCGTGATCTCGGTTCTGGGCGGGCTCATCGCCCTGCTGGGGCTCGTGGGTTCGCGCAGCACCGCCGGTGGCAGCCCGATCATCAGCCTGCTGCTGCTGGTCGCGTACGTCTTCGTGATCTGGGCGATGGCCAGCGCAGGGCGCTACTTCGCGGAGCGCTAGCGCCCCGCGAGCTCAGAACCAGTCGTTGCGCCGGAAGAAGATCGCCGCCAGGACCATCACTACGGCCATCAGCCCGAGCGCGAAGGCATAGCCGAGCGGCCAGCTCAGCTCGGGCATGAAGTGGAAGTTCATGCCGTAGATGCCGGCGATGAGGGTGGGCACCATGATGATCACGGTGAACGCGGTGAGTCGCTTCATGACCGCGTTCAGGTTGTTGCTGGTGACGGACAGGTTCGCCTCGAGGGCCGATGCCAGCAGATCGCGCTGCAGGTCGAGCTGGTCGAGCACCCGCACGAGGTGGTCGTACAGGTCCTGGAAGTAGGGCGCCGAGGCATCGTCCACAAGTGGGAGGTCCCGCCGCAGCAGGGCATTCGCCACGTCGCGGCTCGGTGACAGCGTCCGGCGCAGCTCGAGCAGCTCGCGCTTCAGGTCCAGGATCGAGCGCAAGGTGCCCCGGACCTTGCCGCCTCCCAGGATCTGATCCTCGAGGTCCTCGATGCGATCCGAGAGGCGGTCGAGGAGCGGGAAGTACTCGTCGATCACCGCGTCCAGGATCGCGTAGACCAGCTTCCCCGCCGTGGTGGCGACCGCATCGGGGTGCTGCCGGAAGCGCGCCTCGATGCTCTCCATGACCGAACCGTCCTGCCAGCGGACGCTGACCACGTAGCCCGCCCCGGCGAACAGGTGCAGCTCGCCCAGCGCGAAGGATGAACCTGGATCGGGCGGCGGCAGGATCTCGTAGGCCACGATCATCTGCTGATCGCCGTAGGTGTCGAGCTTGGGGCGCTGCTTGCGCTTCTCGAGGTCCTCCTGCGCCAGCGGGTGCAGGCCGAACTCGTCGCGCAGCAGGGCGAGGTCATCGGCCCCTGGCGACACGATGTCGAGCCAGACGAGCGTCTCGGCCTGCGAGCGCAGGCCGTCGATCTCCTTCAGGTCGTTCGCGCCCAGCACGCGGAGCTCTCCGCCGGGGAGCCGTGCAAGGCAGGTTCGCGTCGGGTGGCGTTCCATCGGGCCGAGTCTACGCGTCGAGTCGCCCGTTCAGGCGCCGCGCGCAGCCCCCGTGAACGACCACGCGACACCGTCCCACCAGCCGTGGAGCAGCTCTCCGGCCGATGAGGTCACGAACAGGTCGAGGCGGTCCCGCCCCCAGGAGCAGGCCGCCGGGTCGGACTCGATGCGCACGCCGAGCGACTCCCACGGCCGCCAGCCGGCTGGCTCGTACCAGGTGTGCATCAGCGTCCCGTCCCGCCCTCGCGCGAAGACGTCGATCCGCTCCGCCCCCCATGAACACGCGGCCGGGCTGCCGACCAGGTCGCCCCCGTGCGGGTGGCGCTCGTGCCAGGCGGCGCCATCCCAGAAGGTGTCCCACAGCTGCCCGTCGGTGCCGATGAAGAAGACCTGCATCTCGTCCTGGGACAAGGCCACGACTGCCGGCCGCGACCCAGCCTCGCCGCCGAGCGACGCCCACCGGTCCATCGACGAATCCACCTCCTACCGGCCTCCTTCGGAGCCGGTCGGATCCTCGTGCTTTGACCGTCTGGGATTGTCAGCGATGGCGGCCAGGACGGCCTTCACCTCGAACGGCGTCAGCCCCGGGTGCTTCGCCAGGATCAGCGCCACCATCCCCGCGACGTGGGGTGCCGCGAAGCTGTTCCCGGTAGCGACCGTCGAGCCGCCGTCCTTCCACGCGATCGGCACGTCCACTCCCCACGCCCCGAATTCCACCGGAGGCGCGGGATTGTAGTAGAGCCGCCACGGATCGGGCTCGCCATGGGCGGCCACCGAGAAGACCGATGAGAAGAGCGACGGGTAGCTCGGCGCCGGCACGTTGTTGGCCGCGCTGACGAGGGCCAGCCCTTTGAAATAGGCACGGTCCACCAGGTCGTGGAAGACCGGAAAGAGGGCCTCGCTCTTCGAGGAGAGGCTCAGGTTGAGGACGTTGAGGCCCTGGTCGATGGCCCACTCCAGGCCCGCGGCGAACGCGGTGCCCTTCCCGCGCAGATCTGCGCCCAGGACTCGGATCGAGACCAGCTCGACGTCCGGCGCGAGCCCCAGGATGATCCCGGCGCAGGCAGTCGCGTGGCCATAGAGGTCTCCACTCTCGTCGGGCACGACCCGGGGATCTCCGTCGACGAGCTCGACCGCAACGCTCTGCACCACCCGTCCGGCGAGGCGCGGATGCGTGGTCTCGAGCCCGCTGTCGACGATCCCCACTCGCACGCCGGCACCCGTCGAGCCGCCCCACGCCCAGTCACGTGAGATGCCCCGCAGCCGCATGCGGCGTGCGAGGCCTGAAATACTGGTGAAGGGCTCGGACCACGCCGGGAGGTCGAGACCACTCACGCTCGTCGACGCGCTCTCGTTGCGTGTCGCGCGACCACCTCGAGGATATCTCCCACCAGCGTGAGATCGCGCTCGCCCAGGCCTCGCAGCGAGGCCACGTGGTCGACGAGTCGCCAGAACGGTTCCTCCGGATGATCGTCGATCGCGCGCGTCGTCTCCGATACCAGGGCTTCGACCTGCGCGTCGGTCATCGTTCCGTCCGATATCTGCCGAAGGACCTCTGTCAGCAGGCGTGCGGTGTCGCGCTGCACGCGCGCGGCCGTGATCGCCGTCGTGGCCTGCTTGGCGAAGATGGCGAGAAGCTCCATGTCCCGCAGCGAGAAGCTCGGCGAGCCACGCTTGTCAAGGACCTGCAGCACCCCTATCGATCCCTCGTCATCGAGCAGCGGCACCGCCGCGATGGAACGGGGGACATAGCCGGTGCGCTCCGCAGCCTCGAGGTCGAAGCGCGGATCGGCGGCGACATCGCTCAGCGCGAGCGCCTGCCCGGTGGAGAAGACGAATCCGGCAATGCCCTCGGTCGGCTTGACCTGGAGACCAAGAGCTCCGGCGCCGTGGGCTCCGGCAGCGACGCGAAACTCGAGCCGATCCGGCGAGGGCTCGAAGAGAGCGATCGAGGACGCCTCTGCGTCGAAGAGGCTCGCCGTGGCATCCACGATGGATTGCAGCAGGCGTTGCTCAACATCCCCCTGCAGTCGCCGCGCAGCAGAAGACCGCCGCCCCACTGCCCTCAGGGCAGTGAGTGCGGCGGTCAGATCGTCATCGACGACCATCACTGGGGAATGACGTTCTTGTGGCCCTCGGTGTCGTCATCGCTGGCGAAGGGGATGCCCTTCTTGTGGCCCTCGGTGTCGTCATCGCTGGCGAAGGGGATGCCCTTCTTGTGGCCCTCGGTGTCGTCATCGCTGGCGAAGGGGATGCCCTTCTTGTGGCCCTCGGTGTCGTCATCGCTGGCGAAGGGGATGCCCTTCTTGTGGCCCTCGGTGTCCTCGTCGGTACCGAAGGGGATGCCCTTCTTGTGGCCCTCGGTGTCCTCGTCGGTGCCGTAGGGGAGGCCCTTCTTATGGCCCTCGGTGTCCTTGGGATCGTTCTGGTCTGACATTTCCGGTGAACCTCGCGTTTCTGCCTGGTTTGTTCGCGCCCATCTGAGTTGGAGCGTCGTTGATCCGAACCTTAAGTCCCAGCCTGATGGGTGAGAAGCCCTTTCACGACCTGTTTCGTGTCGAGTTGCCGACAATCGGGCTCATGGCTCCGCCCGTTCCGCCAGGGCCTCCAGATCCTGGATGACCAGCGTGTCATGCTCGATCAGCAGCAGCCCGTCCTCCACCAGGCGACTGAGCAGCCTGTTCACGCTCTGCCGGGTCCCGCCGATCATGGCGGCCAAATCCGATTGGGTGAATGGCCAATCGAGGCGTACCTCGCCCTCGGCACCCGGATCCCGGTCACGCGCCAGGCGCACGAGGCGCATGGCGAGCCGTCCCGCGAGGTCCAGGAAGTGGAGCTCCTCCACCTGGCCGGTGAGCCGGCGCAGCTCGGCGGCCAGGCCCGACAGGAGGGCCATTCGCAGCCCACGATCCGTGTCGAGCAGCTCCTGAAATGGGATGCGGGCGAGGCTCATCGTCTCGACCGGCTCCACCGCGGTGGCCGTCGCGGAGTGCGGAGCGCGGTCGAGCAGCGCGAGCTCGCCGAAGAAGTCACCCGGCCGGAGCGTGGCAATGATCGCCTCGTCGCCGTCCGGAGAGGGCAGGACGATCTTCACAGCGCCGGTGGCCACGACGTGGAGCGAATCGCCTGGATCGTCCTGATGGAAGATGACTTCGTTGCGTCGATATCGGCGCCGGACCATGGCCCGTGCCAGCGCGTGCAGTCCCGCGGGGTCGACATGCGCGAAAAGGGCGCACCGCTGCAAGCTGCTGACCGCGAATTCCTGGTCGGGCACGTCGACCCTCGATCTGACCCTCTGCGCTGGTACCCGCACGATGCAGCGGGGTTCGTGCCGTGTCAATCCGAAAGCGTCAGCCGGCCACGGTCTGCTGTGCGTGGGAATGCGATAGTGATGCGCCACTCAGCGGTGCGAAGGGACCGAGGACCACCCGACTTGCCCCTCATCGCAATCGAGCGCCATCAGCTGCCGAACGGCCTGCGGGTCACCCTCTCGCCCGACCATCGCTCACCGATCGTGGCGGTGAACCTGAGATACGCCGTCGGAAGCGGTCACGAGAAGCCCGGCACGACCGGCTTCGCGCACCTCTTCGAGCACTTGATGTTCTCCGGGTCGGCGAACGTCGCGAAGGGCGAGCACTTCTCGCTGATGGAAGCCTCCGGGGGCAAGGCGAACGCCAGCACCTCGTGGGACCGCACCACCTACTACGAACGGCTGCCGAGCCACGAGCTGGAGCTGGCGCTCTGGCTCGAATCGGATCGACTCGCGAGCCTGCTCCCGACCATGACGCAGGAGAAGCTCGACAACCAGCGCGAGGTGGTCAAGAACGAGCGGCGCAGGAGCGTCGACAACCAGCCATACGGGTCGTGCTACGAGAAGCTGCAGAACCTCCTCTTCCCCGAGGGGCATCCGTACCGGCATCCAATCCTCGGCTCAATGGACGATCTGAACAGGGCCTCGCTCGCCGATGTGAGCGACTTCTTCGCTGCTCACTACGCCCCGAACAACCTGGTCCTGACGATTGCCGGCGACATCGATCCCCCAGCGGCGCTCGGCCTGGTCGAAAGGTACTTCGGGCCGATCCCCGCCAATCCGGCCGTCGCGAGTGCTCCGTCGGCCCTCCTCCCGTCGGCTGTCAACGCCGAGATGCGCGACACCGTTCTCGATCGCGTGCCCCTGCCGCGCCTCTACGCAGCGTGCCGAGCCCCGGCCTTCGGGTCCGCCGCGTTCGAGGCGCTGGAGGTCGCCATGGACCTGCTCGGTTCCGGGCGCGCGTCGCGCCTGCATCGGGCCCTGGTGCGCGAGCTGGGTTTGGCCCAGGAAGTGTCCGGCTATGCCTTTCCGGAGATCGGCGCGGCCACGGTCTTCGTGGTGGAGGTCACGGCGCGCCCAGGGGTGAGGCCGGAGGCGCTGGAGGCCGCGATGTGGGGCGAGGTGGATCGCCTGGCGGCCGAAGGCCCCACGGACGACGAGCTGGAGCGAGTCCGCAACCTGCACAGCGCAGCAGCGGAGTCGGATCTCCAGCGGATGGCCGAGCGGGCTGATCGGCTGTCGATGTATGCGTCGCTCTTCGACGAGCCGCAACGGATCAACACCGAGGTCGCGCGCTATCTCTCGGTCGATGCCGCCCGCGTCCGGGAAGCCCTGGCGGTGAGCCTGCGGTCCGACAATCGCGTCCTGCTCACCTACATGCCCGCGGAATAGTCCCGCGGGCGCCGCCAGGGAGCAGCTTTCGGGCTTGTCACGGGCGCCTGTTGAGCCCTCCCATCGGTGGCGCCGTATGCTCCTCCGCATGGAGCCCTGGAAGACGATCATCGAGCCGTTCCGGATCAAGAGCGTCGAGCCGATCCGGATGACGTCGGTCGAGGAGCGGGAGCAGCACCTCCGCGAGGCGGGCTACAACCTCTTCAACCTGCACGCCGCCGATGTGATCATCGACCTGCTCACCGACTCCGGCACCGGCGCCATGTCGGCCGAGCAGTGGGCCGGGATCCAGCGCGGCGACGAGAGCTACGCGGGGTCGCCGTCCTGGTTCCGCTTCCTGGAGAGCGTGCAGGCCCTCTTCCCGTTCAAGCACGTGATCCCCACCCACCAGGGACGCGCCGCCGAGAAGATCCTGTTCAGCGTCGTCGGCGGTCCCGGCAAGGCGATCCCCAGCAACACGCACTTCGACACGACCCGCGCCAACGTCGAGTTCACCGGGGCCGAGGCGGTCGACCTCGTGATCGACGAGGGGCGCCACCCATCGGTCATCCACCCGTTCAAGGGCAACATGGACCTCGACGCGCTCGATGCCTTCATCCGCCAGCACGGGGCCGATGCGGTCCCCCTGGTGATGGTCACCATCACCAACAACTCAGGTGGCGGCCAGCCGGTCAGCCTCGAGAACCTGCGCGGCGTGCGCGAGGTCTGCGACCGATACCACCTGCCGCTCTTCCTCGACGCCTGCCGCTTCGCCGAGAACGCCTGGTTCATCAAGCAGCGCGAGCCGGGGCAGGCGGACCGATCGATCCCCGACATCGTGCGCGAGATGGCATCCCTGGCCGACGGCATGACGATGTCGGCCAAGAAGGACGCCATCGCCAACATCGGCGGCTGGCTCGCCCTCAACGACGACACCTGGGCCGAGGCGGCGCGCAACCTGCTGATCCTGACGGAGGGATTCCCGACCTACGGCGGCCTCGCCGGCCGCGACCTCGAGGCGATCGCGCAGGGGCTGCGCGAGGTGGTCGACGAGGACTACCTGCGCTACCGCATCCGCTCGACCGCGTACCTGGGCGAGGCGCTGGTGGAGAGCGGGATCCCCTGCGTGCAGCCGATCGGCGGGCACGCCGTGTACCTCGACGCCGCCGCGCTGCTGCCGCACATCCCGCCGCTCGAGTACCCCGGCCAGGCGCTGGCGATTGCCCTCTACCGGGAGGGTGGGATCCGTGGCTGCGAGATCGGGACGGTCATGTTCGGGATGCACCCGGATGGCACGGAAGCGCCCGGGCCGATGGAGCTGGTGCGGCTCGCCATCCCGCGGCGCGTCTACACCCAGTCGCACATCGACTACGTCATCGAGGTGGTGCGGCGCGTGGCCGAGGGTGCGTCGGAGCTGCGCGGCTACCGGATCGTCGAGCAGCCGCGTCAGCTGCGCCACTTCACCGCTCGCTTCGAGCCGATCGCCTGAGTAGAATCCGCGCCATGCTGCTCCAGGATGGACGCCGCCTCACCGAGGTGGACGTCGGCTAACTGACCGATCGGGCCGCGGCCGCCGCCGCGGTCACGCTGGAGATCGGCGCCGGCGATGGCCGCTACGCGCTCTCTCGCGCCCTCGCGCATCCCGACCGGCTCGTGATCGCGATCGACGCCAGCCGCGACGCGATGATCGAGGCGTCCCGTCGCGCCTCCCGCGGAGGCATCACCAACGCGCTGTTCGTGGTCTCGGCCGCGGAGGCGCTCCCCGCCGAGCTGTGCGGCATCGCCGACGAGCTGGCGATCCACTTCCCGTGGGGTTCGCTGCTGCGCGCCGCGACCGGCGACTTCTCCGGAGGAGACGGGTCGGCTCGCCGGCCTCGTGGCCCCGGGCGGCCAGGTGCGGATGCTGGTCGCCTCCGCCCCGCGCGACGCCCGCGCCGGCGTGGCGACCCTCGACCCGCAACGGATGGTGGCGGCCTGGGAGGAGCACGGCCTGCGGCTGACGCAGCTGCGACCGGCCACCGTGTCCGACGCCGTCGCCGTCCACTCGTCGTGGGGCAAGCGGCTGCTCCGCAACCCCGACCCTGGCCGATCAGCCTGGCAGATCGCGCTGGTGCGCCTGGGCCCGGCGCCCCGCTAGAATCCGCCCCATGACAACACTCGCCCAGCGCTTCACCACCTGGCGCTACGTGATGAACCACGCCAACATGCCGGAAGGCGTGCAGATGGACTCGGTCAGCAAGTGGCTGATCGTGACCCGCGCCGCCGTCTTCACCATGACCGCCACCTCGGGGATCATCGGCGGCCTGCTCGCGATCGGCACCGCCGGCGCAGCGGTCAACTACTGGTACCTGTCCCTGTCGGTCATCGGCCTCGTCATCGCCCACGCGGCCAACAACATGATCAACGACTACTTCGACCTGGAGGGCGGCGTCGACACTGACGAGTACGTGCGCGCGCTGTACGCGCCGCATCCGATCCTCTCGGGCTGGCTCACCAAGGCGCAGCTGCGGAACGCGATCCTGCTGATGCAGGCCTTCGACCTGGCCATCCTGCTGGTCCTGGTCTGGGCTCGCGGCCCATGGGTCGCCGCCTTCGCCTTCGGCGGCCTCTTCATCAGCGTCTTCTACGTCGCCCCGCCGATCAAGCTCAAGCACCACGGCCTCGGCGAGCCGGGCGTCTTCATCGTGTGGGGCCCGCTCATGATCGCTGGGACCTACTTCGTGGCCACCGGGACGCTCCCCGGCTGGGTCTGGGTCGACTCGCTGCCGTACGCGATCCTGGTCACCACCGTCCTCTTCGGCAAGCACATCGACAAGATCAGCGCCGACACGGCCAAGGGGATCCACACCCTGCCGGTGATCCTCGGCGAGCGGCGCTCCCGGTGGGTCGCGCAGGGGCTGATGATCGCCTTCTACCCGATCGTCATCGGCTCGGCGCTTGATCGGCTGGATCGGTCCGTTCGTGATGCTCGTCGTCCTCGGCATCCCGCTGCTGCTCCAGGTGCTCAAGCAGTTCTCGGTGCCGCGACCCGAGACGCCGCCGCAGAGCTACGTCGGCTGGCCGCTCTGGTTCGTGGGCGGGGCCTTCATCCACACTCGTCGCGCCGGCGGGCTGCTGATCGTCGGACTGCTCCTCAACGCGATCCTGCCGGGACTTCGCCTGCCCTGGACCTAGACGGTGACTTGGGCGACCCGGGTCGGTATCATGCCCGGGCCTGTCCGCTCGTCTGACCATCCGCGCCGCGCTGGCGTGTTTCGAGGACTCCGTTGAACCGATTCGCGAAGCTCGCCATCGCCGCTGCGCTCGCCACCTACGTGCTGATCGTGGTCGGCGGTCTGGTGCGGGCCACCGATTCGGGGCTCGGCTGCCCCGACTGGCCGCTCTGCTTCGGCGCGTGGGTCCCGCCGCTTGAGCTGCACGCCTGGATCGAGCACAGCCATCGGCTCGTCGCCGCGGTCGCGGTGGGCCCGCTTGTCGGTGCGGTGGCGCTCATCACCGTCTTCACGCCGCGACGGCGCGACCGGCCGATGCTGATCGCCGCGATCGCGGCCGGCGTGCTGGTCATCATCCAGGCGTGGCTCGGCGGGCAGGTGGTGATCCAGGGGCTCGCCGCGGAGCTGGTGACGGCCCACCTCGCCATGGCGCTCACCGTCCTGGCGCTGACCCTTGCCATCGCGGACCGGGCCGTGAACGGAGCCTTCCCGCGGGTCGCTGCCGGCTCCCCCACCCGGCTCGTGGCCTGGACCGGCGCCGCGGTCTTCGCGCAGATGCTGCTCGGCTCGTGGGTCACCGGGAGCGGGTCGGGGCTGGCCTTCGGCGACTTCCCGCTCATGAACGGCACGCTGCTACCGCGGATCACCGTGGACGTGGAGGCGGTGCAGCTGGCCCACCGTCTGCTGGCGGCGGTCGTGGCCGTGCTGGTGGTCTGGACCTGGGTGCAGGTGCGGGGCGGCGTCCACGCCTCCGGCCCGCGCCGGCTCGCTGGCCTGGGCCTCGCGCTGGTGGCCGTGCAGCTGCTGCTCGGCGCCGCCAACGTCTGGTCGCGCCTCTCCGCCCTCTTCGTTGTGCCGCACCTCGCCGTCGGCGCGGCACTGTGGGCGACGATGGTGCTGCTCTACCTGGCGATCCGACGCCTCCCGATGCCCGAAGCGGTCCCGGGCGGGTCGGGCACGGAGTCGTTGATCGAGCCGCGCGCATCGACCGCCGGCAGCTCGGTGCGCGCCTATATCGCACTCACGAAGCCACGGATCATCGAGCTGCTGCTGGTGACCACCATCCCGACCATGGTCCTCGCCCAGCAGGGCGTGCCGTCGGTCTGGCTGATGGCGGCGGTGATGATCGGCGGCTCGCTGGCGGCCGGCGGGGCGAACGCGATCAACATGTACATCGACCGCGACATCGACGACGTCATGCGTCGGACCCGCAACCGCCCGCTCCCGCGCCACGCGGTCGTGCCGGGCCGGGCCCTCGCGTTCGGCCTGATCCTCTCGGCCGTCTCGTTCGCATGGCTGGTGCTCACCGTGAACCTGCTCTCGGCGCTCCTGTCGGCCAGCGCCATCGCCTTCTACGTGTTCGTGTACACGATGTGGCTGAAGCGGACCACGCCCCAGAACATCGTGATCGGCGGCGCCGCCGGCGCGGTCCCGGTGCTCGTCGCCTGGGCGTCGGTGACCGGCACGGTCGAGGTCCCCGCGCTCATCCTGTTCGCGATCGTCTTCTACTGGACCCCTCCCCACTTCTGGGCGCTGGCGCTGCGCTACAAGGGCGACTACGCCGCGGCCAGGGTGCCGATGATGCCGGTGGTGCGCGGTGAGGCGGAGACCGCCCGGCAGATCGTCCTCTACACCCTGGTCCTGGTGGCGGTCTCGCTCCTCCTCTATCCGGCCGCCCGGATGGGCCTCATCTACCTTGTCTCGGCCGTCGGGCTCGGGATCGCCTTCGTCTGGTATGCGCTGCGCGTGCTGCGCGACGCGAGCAGCGGGCTCGCCGCCATCCGTCTCTTCCGCTTCTCGATCAGCTACCTCACCCTGCTCTTCGCGGCCGTCGCGGCGGACTCGCTGCTGCGCCTCCCGTTTCGCTGAGGACCGCGCCAAGTTCAGTCCGACGCCTCTCCCAGGCCACTGATCCGCGCGTCCTCGCGCGCGTCTTCGCGGGCCGCCCGGCGGTCCTCGGCACGCACCCAGGCGGCGACCACCAGGCCCATCGCCAGCAGGAAGACGATGTCACCCCCGACCCACATCAGCATGCCGCCGATGCTGAGGTCGACCGCGGGCGTCGGCCCCCAGGTGCGGCCGTTGGTCAGGTAGTGCGGATAGAGCGACGGCGGGGCGCTCATCAGCGCGATCCCCAGGAACGAGTTCTGGGGCATCGCCAGGAAGAGGTAGAAGAGGCGAACCGGATGGGGGAGCCGCCAGCGGGTCGGATCGGCGCCGACGACCGGCCACCAGAAGAGGAGCGCCGCGCCCAGGAAGGTCAGGTGCTGGAGGTCGTGCAGCCACGAGATCTCGAGCGCCTGGTCGTAGAGCGAGCTGAAGTGCCAGCCCCAGTTGACCGCGGCGAAGACCATCCAGGCCAGCAGCGGGAACGAGATCACGGCCACGAGCCGGCTGTGCAGGATCGACAGCAGGCGCCTGCGGACCGATGGCGACGCGGCGCGCAGCGCCAGCGTCGCCGGGGCCCCGAGAAGGAGCAGCGGGGCCGCGACCAGCTCGATCAGCATGTGCTGGAGCATGTGCACGCTGAAGAGCTGCCCCTCGTACGCCTCGATCGGCGAGGTGAGGGCGATCACCAGCGTCGCCACCCCGCCCAGGAAGGCCGCGTCGCGCCAGCCGCTCGGCGGGTGAGCGGGGTGCCGTCTGGCCACGCGGCGACCGAGCAGCAGCCAGCCACCGGCCGCCACGGCGCCAAGGATCAGGACCACCGGCTCGGGGCGCCACTCCAGCAGGATCTCGGGGAATGAGGGCGGCGGAGCGTACCCACCGTGGGCCAGGGCGACGCCTGGCAGGGCGAGCGCGGCAAGCGCGAGCGCCGCGATCAGCACACTCCGGGGGCCGAGCCTGCTCCGCATGACCGTCGCATTCTGGTCCCGCGCCGTCCGGAGCGCAGCGCTGCGCATCGCGCACCGCGAGGGGGGTGCGCCACAGCATGGGCATCGGTACAATACGCCGCGCGTGCCGCCTCCCCGGTGGCGTGCCCCGGGTAGGGAACGAGTCGGACGCGGAGCCTCGAGCAGTCCCGCGTCACCGTCCACGTTGAGGAGCCTCGAGACGAGCTGATGTCACGACCGATGGCCCGACCGCGGATTCGGGCCCTCCTTCGCGCCGGAGCCCTGCTCGTGCTGCTCGCCCTCATCACGGCCTGCGGGATGATCCCCGCCACGCCGCACACGACCCAGGCCAAAGAGGTCTTCTGGCTCTACAACGTCGTCCTGGTGATGGGCGCCCTCGTCTTCTTCGGGGTCGAGGGCTTCATCGTCTACTCGGTCGTCCGCTACCGACGCCGCGACGATCGGCTTCCCACCCAGCTCCACGGCAACAACCTGGTCGAGCTGGTCTGGACCGCGATCCCGACCGTGATCGTGCTGGTCCTCTTCGCGCTCTCGACGATCACCCTCAACTCGATCTCCGCCCACTCCGACCCCGGCGTCCAGATCACCGTCGAGGGCAAGCAGTGGGCCTGGTCGTTCCACTACCAGGATTCCGACGCCGACCCGACCAACGACGTCGTCGTCCAGGGCGGATCGCTGGCGCCGCCGGTGATGGTCGTCCCGGTGGGGGAGCCGATCCTGCTCACCCTCGTCTCGCACGACGTGATCCATTCCTTCTACGTGCCCGCCTTCCTCGTGAAGCGCGACGTGATCCCGACCGGCGATCGGCCTCCGAACACGCTCGAGTTCACCGTGAGCGAGGTGGGCATCTACGCCGGGCAGTGCGCCGAGTTCTGCGGCGACCTCCACGCGCGGATGACCTTCAAGGTGCAGGCCATGAAGCCGGCCGACTACCAGGCCTGGTTCGCGGCCGCCCAGTCCGGCCAGACGCCCGCCCCCTCGGTTGCTCCCACCGCCCAGGTGCTGAAGCTCTCTGCCAAGGGCAACACCTTCGGGACGCAGACGCTGGAGGCGAAGGCCGGCGCCGCCTTCAAGATCGACTTCGACAACCAGGACGACATCGATCACAACGTGGTCATCAGCGACGCCAACGGGATCCGCTTCCGCGGCGACTACTTCAAGGGGCCGGGGACCACGACCTACACGGTGAGCGCCCTGCCCGCCGGCCAGTACACCTTCGTCTGCGAGATCCACCCCACCACCATGTCCGGCACCCTGACCGTCAAGTAAGCGCGAGGCGAGCAAAGAAGCGATGGCAACCACGACGCTGAGCCCCACCGCCCAGGGCTACCGACGCTCCTGGGTGATGGAGTGGCTGACGACGGTCGACCACAAGAAGATCGGGATCCTCTACATCGTCAACTCGTTCCTCTTCTTCTTCGCCGCCGGCATCCTCGCCCTCCTGGTGCGCTCCGAGCTGGCCGTGCCGGGGCTCCAGTTCCTCGACGAGCGGACCTACAACCAGGCCTTCACGATGCACGGGACGATCATGATCTTCCTGTTCGTGGTGCCGGTCCTGTCCGGCTTCGCGAACTACATCGTGCCGCTCCAGATCGGCGCGCCGGACATGGCCTTCCCGCGGATCAACGCGCTGAGCTTCTGGTTCCTGCCGCTCGGCGGGCTGCTCATCTTCTCCGGCTACCTCTTCGGCGGGGCCGCCGCCGAGGGCTGGACCCTCTACACCCCGCTGAGCAGCGGCACCTACGCGAGCGGGGTCGGGACCGACCTGTGGCTGATCGGGCTGCTCCTGGTGGGGACCGCCTCGATCCTCGGATCGGTCAACTTCATCGCCACCATCTTCAAGATGCGGGCGCCGGGGATGACCCTCTTCCGGATGCCGATCCTGGTCTGGACGGTGCTCGTCACCGCCACCCTGATCCTGCTCGCCACCCCGGTCCTGGCGGCCGGCATGATCGCCCTCTTCATCGACCGCAACTACGGCGGCAGCTTCTTCGACCCCAACAACGGCGGCAACCCGGTCCTCTGGCAGCACCTCTTCTGGTTCTTCGGCCACCCGGAGGTCTACATCGTGATCCTGCCGGCGATGGGCGTGGTGAGCGAGATCCTGCCGGTCTTCACCCGGCGGCCGCTCTTCGGCTACCGCGCCTTCATCTTCGCCACGATCGCCATCGGCCTCCTCTCGTTCAGCGTCTGGGCGCACCACATGTTCGCCACCGGCCAGGTGCTGCTGCCCTTCTTCAGCTTCATGACCGCCCTGATCGCCGTGCCGACCGGGGTCAAGATGTTCAACTGGCTGGCGACCCTGTGGCGCGGGTCGATCCTGTTCGCGACGCCGATGCTCTTCGCCCTCGGCTTCCTCTCGATGTTCCTGATCGGTGGCATCAGCGGCGTGATGCTGGCCGAGCCGCCCATCGACTTCCACCTGACCGACACCTACTTCGTGGTCGCGCACCTGCACTACGTCTTCTTCGGCGGCAGCGTCTTCGGCGTCTTCGCGGCCACCTACTACTGGTTCCCCAAGATGACGGGGCGTCGCCTCAACGAGCGGCTCGGCAAGGTCCACTTCTGGCTCACCTTCATCGGCTTCAACCTCGCCTTCTTCCCGATGCACATCCTGGGCATCCAGGGCATGCCGCGGCGCATCGCCGACTACGCGCCCGATGCCGGCTGGACGCTCCTGAACCTCATCTCGACGATCGGGGCCTTCACCATCGCGGTGAGCATCCTGCCGTTCCTGGTGAACGTGGTGGCGACCCTGATCAACGGCGAGCGGGTCGGCGACGACCCGTGGGAGGGGAACACGCTCGAGTGGGCGACCAGCTCCCCGCCGCCGCCGTACAACTTCGACAAGCTCCCGCCGATCCGGAGTGAGCGGCCGGTCTTCGACCTGCGCCACCGACACGATGCCGAGCACCTGGCGGCCGCCGACACGGCGGTCGTGGAAGGCGGCCAGTCGTGAGCGCCGAGGCACCAGTGCTGCACGGCCACGAGCCGGCGGCGACGCACCACCGCGAGGCGGGGATGCCGACCCCGCTGGTCGGGATGCTCCTCTTCATCGCCAGCGAGGTGATGTTCTTCGGCGGCCTCTTCGCCACCTACTTCAACGCCCGCGCCATCCACGTCGGGGTGTGGGGCCCTCCCGCGCCGGCGGAGCCGCTCGAGATCTTCCCGATCGCGCTGCCGATCACCATCATCCTGGTCGCGTCGAGCTTCACGATGCAGTTCGGGGTGTGGGCGATCCGGCGCGGCGACCAGCGCGCGATGCGCAACTGGACGCTGCTCACCCTGGCGCTGGGCGTGACCTTCCTGATCGGGCAGATCTACGACTACACGACGCTCGGCTTCGGGATCAGCGACGGGGCGTTCGGGACCGTCTTCTACACGCTCACCGGCTTCCACGGTGCGCACGTCTTCGGCGGGGCGGTGGGGCTCACCATCCTGTCGGCGCGCGCCTCGCAGGGGCAGTTCAGCAGGCAGAACCACGTGGCGGTCGAGGCGATCAGCTTCTACTGGCACTTCGTCGACGTGGTCTGGATCGCCCTCTTCAGCACCCTGTACTTCCTGCGCTAGGAGGCCGATCGAGTGAACGACACCGCCTTCGGCTACCTGCTCCTGGCGGTCGGCATCGGCCTGGTGCTGGTGGTGGTCTACCTGATCACGAGCCACATCACCGTCTCGACCAAGCGTGCCAAGCCGCCGCGCGGCGTGCATCTCCCCAACCCGAGCGCGCTGCCGATCATCCTCGCCGTGGGCGGGGCGATGCTCGGCGCCGGGCTCGCCTTCCGCTCGCACGACCAGCTCGCCAACCCGTTCCTCGCCGTCCCCGGGCTGCTCGTCTTCCTCTACGCGGTCGTGGCGTGGGTGCGCGCCGCGGGGCGCGAGTGGGATGAGACCGAGCACGGCTCGCACGACGACGCCGCGGGTCAGTGAGCCGCCGATGACGCGACCACCGGCGAGCGGATCCCGGCCCGGCTGCCGCGGGCCTGGTACGTGGCCGCCGCGGTGCTGCCGCTCCTCCTGCTGGGCGCCTGGGGGCTGACCCTCCTCGCCCGGCCCGCGCCGGCCGGGGGCCTGGCCCTCGTCGGCGAACCGGCGCCCAACTTCGCGCTCACCGACCTGAACGGCAACCTCGTGCAGCTGTCGAGCCTGCGCGGGCGCCCCGTGATCGTCCACTTCTGGGCGAGCTGGTGCGGCCCGTGCGTCGAGGAGTTCCCGCTCCTGCTCAACGCGTCCGCCGCTCACCGCGGCGACGACCTGGCGATCGTGGGGATCGTCTACAACGACAGCTCGGCGGCGGCCGCGGCGTTCATGACCCGGATGGGCGCCACCTGGCCGGCCACCGTGGACCCGGGCGGCGGGGTGGCGACCCGATACGGCATCATCGGCCCGCCCGACACCTTCTTCGTCGACCGCAGCGGCATGATCGTCGGCCGCCAGATCGGCCAGCTGAGCGCGTCGGACCTCGACCATGGCCTGGCGCGGATCCTGGGCAAGGAGTGAGCGAGATGGAACCGAACCTGCCCGCGACGCCGGCCGCGGCGCACGAGGAGCACGGGCTCGTCCTCGACACGACCCACGACCTCCACGGCGATCACCTCGATCCGCAGCAGCAGGTGACCCAACAGAGCGTGCGCGTGGCGCTGCTCCCGCTGGCGATCGTGGCGCTGCTGGTGATCACCTTCGTGGCCGCCGCCTGGACCTTCCTCGCCGCCCTGCCGGCGACCTGAGCCACGGGGCGGGTCTGGCCCCGCTCAACCGCGTGATTCTCAGTCGCGGTGAATTCCCGCAGCCAACACCCCACCCGGCCGCGGTATCGACCTGCCCGTGAGAATTAGGCCGGTGCCCGGCCCGTTCCGACGCCCGCCGTGCGGTTCGTCCCCGTGGGAGAGAAATAGCCCCTCCGCAGGAGCGCAGCGCCTCAGGACTGCGCGGCTGTCACCGCCGGGTAGCGCGCCGCCACGTACTCGTCGAGGATCTCCAGGAAGCGCGGCACGATGTCGTCGCCGCGCAGCGTGGTCCGCAGCTGCCCGTCGACGAAGACCGGGGCGACCGGCTCCTCGAAGGTGCCGGGCAGGCTGATCCCGATATCGGCGTGCTTGCTCTCGCCGGGGCCGTTCACCACGCAGCCCATCACCGCCACCTTGAGCTCCTCGACGCCGGGGTGCGCCTCGCGCCAGATCGGCATCTGCGCGGTCAGGTAGGCGCCGATGTCGCGCGCCATCTCCTGGAAGAAGGTCGAGGTGGTGCGGCCGCAGCCGGGGCAGGCGCTCACCTGCGGCGTGAAGCTGCGCAGCCCGAGCGACTGGAGCACCTGCTGGGCGATCTGCACCTCCTCGGTCCGATCGCCGCCGGGCGAGGGGGTGAGGCTGACCCGGATCGTGTCGCCGATCCCGCGCTGGAGCAGGACCGCCAGCCCGGCGGTCGACGAGATGATCCCCCGCGAGCCCATCCCCGCCTCGGTCAGGCCCAGGTGCAGCGGGTAGTCGCAGCGAGCGGCGAGGCGGGTGTAGACCTCGACCAGGTCCTGCACCCCGCTCACCTTGGCCGAGATGATGATCCGGTCGTGGCCCAGGCCCGTCTCCTCGGCCAGGGCGGCGGAGCGGAGCGCGGACTCGAGCATCGCGTCGATCATCACGTCGCGCGACTCGCGCGGCTCCGGCAGCAGGGCGTTGGCGTCCATCAGCTCGGTGAGCAGCTGCTGGTCGAGCGATCCCCAGTTGACGCCGATCCGGACCGGCTTGCCGTTGGCGATCGCGACCTCGACGATGGCGCGGAACTGCTCGTCGTGACGCTTGGTGCCCACGTTGCCAGGGTTGATGCGGTACTTGGCCAGGGCGGCGGCGCAGGCGGGGTACTTCGTCAGCAGCAGGTGCCCGTTGTAGTGGAAGTCGCCGATGATCGGCACGCCCACGCCCAGCCGATCCAGCTTCTCGCGGATGCGCGGAACCGCCTCGGCGGCGGCCTCGTTGTTGACGGTGACGCGGACCAGCTCCGATCCGGCGTGGGCGAGCTGCGCGACCTGGATCGCGGTGGCATCGGCGTCGGCGGTGTCGGTGTTGGTCATCGACTGGACGACGATCGGGTGGGACGAGCCGATCAGCACCCCGCCGACGTCCACGCTGACGGTCGCGCGACGTTCGATCACGAGGCGCATCGTGCGGTTCGGGGAGGCTCGTCTCCACGCGACATTTGCGTGCTTGCGCAAGTAAGATACACTAGACTCAAATGGACATGACTGCCACCGTTCCGCCCACGCCGGGCACCCCAACCGCCTCCACTGACACGCGCCACCACAAGCTGGCCATCATCGGCTCCGGACCGGCCGGGCTGACCGCCGCCATCTACGCGGCGCGCGCCAACCTGGAACCGATGGTCTTCGCCGGCAACACCCCGCTCGGCCAGCTGATGATCACCTCCGACGTGGAGAACTACCCCGGCTTCCCCGGCGGGATCCAGGGCCCCGAGCTGATGCAGCTGTGGCGCGACCAGGCGGAGCGCTTCGGCAGCACGCTGCTCGACAAGGACGTCACCCGGGTCGATTTCAGCGAGCGACCGTTCGGCCTCTGGGTCGGCGACGAGGAGTACCGCGCCGATGCCGTGATCGTGGCGACCGGCGCCTCCGCGCTCTGGCTCGGCCTTCCGTCCGAGGAGGCGTTCCGCGGTCGTGGGGTCAGCGCCTGCGCGACCTGTGACGGGTTCTTCTTCCGCGACCGCGAGATCGCCGTCGTCGGCGGTGGCGACACCGCCCTCGAGGAGGCGCTCTTCCTGACGAAGCTTCGCCTCGAAGGTGACGATGCTCGTCCGCCGCGACGCGTTCCGCGGCAGCAAGATCATGCAGGACCGCGCCTTCGCGCACCCCAAGATCGAGGTGCGCTGGAACACCGAGGTGACCGACGTGCGCGGCGACATGACCGTCAACGAGCTCGCCCTGCGCGACACCGTGACGGGCGAGACGTCGACCCTTGCGGTGCAGGGGCTCTTCATCGCCATCGGCTACCAGCCGAACACGGCCCTCTTCGAGGGCCAGCTGGACCTGGACGCGCGCGGCTACTGCGTGGTCGACGCCGGCACGCGGACCAAGATCGACGGCGTCTTCGTGGCAGGCGACGTGCACGACCACCTCTATCGCCAGGCGGTCACCGCCGCCGGCGACGGCTGCCGGGCCGCCATCGACGCCGAGCGCTGGCTCGAGTCGGTGGGCGAGGTCGAGGCCTCGACCGCCACCAACTGGTAGCGAGAGCTAGGCGAGCAGCTTCGCCGCCAGCTCCGGGGTGACGCCATCGCGCCCACCAGCGGCGAGGTGCTGCAACGTCGTGCGCCAGCGGGAATCAGCCGCGAAGGCGATCTGCAGCTCGCGCCGCCCTGCCTCGACGTCGCCACCCGTGGCCAGCTCGAGACCGCGCCAGAAGACGAGCTCGTACGCGTCCGGGGCGATCCGGCGAGCTGCCTCGTAGCGCTCCGTCGCGGTCCGGCCTTCCTGGGCGGCGTCGCCCTCTTCGTCGAGCAGGTCGTATGCCAGCTGCATGCTCACGATGCGCCGCAGCTCCGGCACGGGATCGGGATGGTCCTCGATGCGCAGGTCCATCAGGCGCCCGTTCAGCAGCCGATAGCGGTAGGGGGCGGGACGCACGACCGCATCGACGACCATGATCGCCGCCGACTGGCGTCCACGGACGTCGCCGCCCTCCGCTTCAGCCGCCTCCATGGCTCGCAGCAGGCGCTCGACGAATGGCGCTCCCTCGGCCAGGCCGGCCTCATAGGCAGCGGCCATCGCCGGCCAGCAGGTGTCGCGCTCGAGGAGGTTGCCCTGCACCGTGAAGCCGTCCCGCACGAGATGGCCGCAGGCCGGGATGCAGCCGGCCCCAGTGTGCGCGGCGGCTCGCCCAGTGGTGTCGACCACGCCGATCTGGCGAACATCTGCCTGCTCGTCGCTCGCAACCAGGGCCGCCACGACCTCATCGGCCGAGCGCCCGGCGCGGAGGAGCTCGAGGCCCATGGGGCCGAAGTTGATGTTGACCGATGCCTGGGTGGCGACGGCACCGACTCCCGCCTCGAGCCACGGCACGACCGGACCGACGCCGAGGAAATGAGACTGGACCGCGATGCCGAAGCGGCCGGTCTCCGGGTCGCGGGCGACGATGCTGTAGGTCATGCGCGCAGGGTAGCCGCCGCGGCGATCTCCAGCCAGCCGTCGGCGCCCGGCTCGACGGTCAGCGCGCGCACGACGCAGCTGTCGAGCGCCTCGCGATACGGGGCAAGGAGCGCGGAAACCTGCGCCGGGTCGACGGCGGCGACGCCCGGCACGCCTCGCTGGGTCGTGTCCTGGGCGTCGAGGAGGCGGGTGTAGGGGCGCGGGCGCTGGCGATAGCGCTCGCCCTCGGCCGCCAAGCCGCGCCGGCGCATCCGGGCCGATCGCGACGCGGACGTAGCCGGCCACGCGGGGCATCGGCCTGCCCGCGGTGGCTGCCCCGGCCGCGATCCGCTCGCGTGACCAGGCGATGCGGTCCGGGTAGGACCAGTTGAGGAGCACGACGTCCGCGATCTCCCCGCCCAGGGCGCACATGCGGGGTCCCAACGCCGCGATCGCCAGCCGCACGTCGGGGAGGAGGTGGCGCAACTCGGCAACCGCGTCGCGCACCGTGGCCAGCGAGGAGCCGGAGCCGGTGCCGACCCCCAGCACGAGTCGCGCGTGGGGGATTCCCAGCGGGTCGACCTGGGCCGCGATGTCCGAGGCGCTTCGTTCGGAGAGCGGCGCAACGCCCAGGCACAGGTCCAGACGGCTGCTCGCGCCCGCCGCGACGGCGAGCGTCGCGAGGCCCGAGCCGAGCCTCCCGTCGTTCGCCCACAGCTCGTCGTAACGGAGCCCCTCGAGGCCGGCGGCGAGCCGCGCCACGCCAACCCCGACCGGGTCGCGCTGCGCGGTGATGCCGAATCCGAGGTGGCGCTCCACGCCGGGGATGATGACAGGCGGTCGTAGACTCATGACGTGAAGGCATTCATCGTCGATCTCGCCAACCGGGCCGGGAGCCTCGCCGCGGTCTGCGAGGCGCTGGCTGCGGGAGGCATCAACATCGGTGGCATCGCCGGCGCCGCCGCCGGCTCCGCTGGCTCGTTCGCCTTCACCGCCGAAGACGAGGCGGGTGCGCGCGCCGTGCTCGATACGCACGGATCCATCTATCGCGAGGTCGGGCTGGTGGTGGCGAGCCTGGAGCATCGGCCGGGGAGCCTGGCGGCCGCAGCCCGGCGCATCGCGGATGCGGGAGTCAATGTCGAGACGATGTTCGCCATCGGCATGGACGGCGGGAAGATCCTGGTCGCGTTCGGGGCGAGCGACGTCGTCGCTGCGCGCGCCGCGCTGGGGGAGCTGGCGGCGGGCTAGTCTGCGGCCGGGCGCGGCCCCAGGGTCACCCGCGCGAGGCCCGGGAGATCGGTCACGAAGCCCCACAGCCCAAGCGCCGCGAGCTGCTTCATCCGCTCGGGATCGTTGACCACGTAGCATCCGACGAGCCGTCCGTAGGCTCGCGCCAGGGTGAGGAGCGGAGCGGGATCGAGGCCCAGGTCCACCTCCCAGGGGTGAATCGCGGCGTAGCCGTGCTCGACCGCGACGGTGAGCGCCGGCTCCGCGGACTGGAACGGGACCAGGAGCCAGCCGACCGGCAGGTCGGGGTCGAGCCGGTGCGCCTCGTCGATCGTCCGCTCCTCGAAGCTGATGACGCGTCACCGCGTTCGCGGCCCGGACCTTCGACCCGCGCAGCAACTCGATCGTCGGGGCCGTCGCCTCGCGCGCCTTGATCTCGACGACCAGCCCGATCCCGTCCGGGAGCCAGTCGAGCACTTCGGAGAGGGTGGGCACGCGCAGCTTCTTGCCGCGGAAGGGGAAGGAGCCATCGGGACCTTCGAAGTGATGCCCAGCATCGGCCCGGCGGATCTGGGCCATCGTCTTCGCGGCGACGGGCCCCGACAGGTTCGTGGTGCGGTCGAGCGTCTCGTCATGGATCAGCGCCAGCTTGCCGTCCCTGGTGAGGTGGACGTCCAGCTCGATCGCATCGGCCCCCATCTCGACGGCCTTCTGGTAGGCGAGCATGGTGTTTTCGGGTGCATCGGTCGCGGCCCCGCGATGTGCGACGACGAGGGTCATGGCGCCTCTCCGGGCGGCACGATGGCCGGCTCGATCTGCGTGCCGAGCTCAGCCTCCTCTTCGCGATGGATGACGCCCTCCGGAACCCGCCGGACGATGACGAAGCCGATCACCATCAGCACCAGCAGCGACAGGATCGCGATCTGGTAGGCGGTCTTGCCGAGCGGGCCGAGCAGCAGCCCGACGATGGTGCCGTAGGCGATCGGCCCGACCACCGCGCTGAACTTCCCGGCCAGGCCGTACAGGCCGAGCATCTCGCCGACCTGCTCCGGCGGCGCGAGGCGGAGCAGCAGGAGGCGATCCGTCACGGCCACGCCGCCCAGCCCCGAGCCGAGCACGGCCCCCGCGAGCAGGAAGGGGACCTTGTCCAGCACCAGGCCCAGCACCAGCAGGCCGCCGGTCCACGAGACGAGGACCCAGAGGAGGGTCCGCTTGGGGCCGATCCGATCGGTCAGCCAGCCCCAGCCGAACGAGGCGAGCACCGCCACCACCGTCAGCAGCAGCAGGATGTTGAGCGCCTCCGATGAGGTGAAGCCGATCGCCTGGGTCGCGAACGCGCTCATCACCACGATCGCGGTGTTGACCGGGTCGGAGTAGAAGAAGCGCCCGACGATGAAGCGGAGCAGCCCCGGGGTCTGGCGGGCGTGCGCGATCGTCGCCTCGAGCTGGCTCCACGAGCGGAGCGCGTCGCCCACGCGGAACGGCTGACGACGCTGCGAGCGCTCGTGGACGCGCAGGAAGATCGGCGCCGCGAAGATGGCGAAGAGCGAGCCGACGAGGACGAAGCTGGCCAAGGTCGAGTCGCCGTTCGCGTCGGTCGTGAGCTTGAAGAGCAGCCCCGACACGATGGTGCCCAGGTAGCCAAGCGCCACCCCGACGCCCGAGAGGCGGCCGCGCGTCTCGGGCCGTGCCACCTCCGGCAGCAGCGCGTCGTAGTAGATGAGCGCGGCCTGGTAGCCGAAGTTGGCGATCGCGAAGAAGAAGAGGCCGATCCCCACGTTGACCAGGCCGATGACCAGGGTCGGCACGATGGTGAGGACGGTGAAGACGAGGAGGTACGGCTTGCGGCTGCCGGTCCGGTCGCTCATGGCGCCGAGCACTGGCGAGACCGCCGCGTTGATCAGCACCGAGATGCTGACCGCGAAGGTGAACCAGAACTGGCCGCCCGCCTCGCCCAGGTAGCGGATCGCCCACAGGCTCATCGCGTAGCTGACGATCGCGAAGCTGAAGATCGTGTTGGCGAAGTCGTAGAGGGCCCAGGAGAGCCCCTCGACGGCGCTGCCGGAGCGCGTCAGGCCCCCGAGGCCGCGCCACCAGGTGGCCGGCGCGAGGCGGTTCACGCGCGGATCATACCGAGCCTGTACCCTTCGGACCCGAGGTGACTCGTTGAGCCTGCCCCCCACCGTCCCCACTCCGGACGAGCACGTCCGGGAGCGCCATCCGACCGGCATCTTCGCCGCGGTCGGGCGCTTCGACTATCGCTTCCGCCGCATCCTGCCCGTGATCGGCCTGGCGCTGATGATCGGCGTCAACGTGTGGGCCACCGTCGCCGGCGGGTCGCTGATCCAGGGCGGCTGGGTGATCGCCGGGTCGGAGGAGCAGCGCGCCGCGGCGCTCATCGCCGACCGGTTCGGCAGCGATGCGACGCTGATGCTGGTCGTCTACGAGGATCCCAAGGGCCACGCTGACTCGGCAGAGTTCCAGGCGACCGTGGTGTCGAGCCTGGCGCGCGTGGCGAAGGACCCCGTGGTGAGCAGCGTGCAGACCTACGGGGCGACCCACTCCCCGGCCCTGCTGAGCAGCGACGGCACCACCACCCTCGCCGTCGTGACGCTCAGCAACGCGGTCGAGAGCGCCGTGGACGACGCAGGACGCCTGGCCGATGAGGTGACCCGCCCCGCCAGCGTGCAGCTGTGGGTCACCGGCGTGGCGCAGGTCTACCACGAGTTCAACGCCAAGATCGAGTCCGACCTGTTCACGGCCGAGGCGATCAGCCTGCCGATCGCGCTGCTCATCCTCCTCGCCGTCTTCGGGACGCTGGTGGGCGCTGCGCTGCCGCTGGTGATCGCCGGCTTCGCGATGCCGACCGCCTTCGCGGCGATCAAGCTCCTGGCCGCCGTCACCGACATGAGCATCTTCGTGACCAACATCGCCACCATGATCGGGCTGGCGCTGGCGATCGACTACTCGCTCTTCATGGTCAGCCGCTTCCGCGAGGAGCTGCGCCACCACGACGTGGAGATCGCCCTGGAGCGGATGATGGGGAGCGTCGGCAGGGCGGTGGCCGTGTCGGGGATCGCCGTGGCGGTCGGCCTCTCCTCGCTGGTCGTCTTCGACGCCGCCGCCCTGCGCAGCATGGGCCTGGGCGGGATCCTCACCGTCGTCTCCACGCTCTTCTTTGGGCTGACGGTGCTGCCCGCCCTGCTCGCCCTGCTCGGCCCGCGCGTCAACCGACTCCGCGTCCCGCTGCCGCGCTTCCTGTCGCTCATCGAGGACGACCCGGAGGCCGCCGACCGCCGGCAGGGACGCGGGGTCTGGGCGTGGATCGCGGCGCGCGTCATGCGGCGCCCGATCCTGGTCGCGATCCCCGTGCTCGCCGTGCTGCTGGTGGCCGGCTCCCCGTTCCTGGGGATCCAGCTCTCGACCGGGCAGAACCTGAGCGACCTGCCGGCGATCCCGTCGCGGATCGGCTTCGAGGTGCTGGCCGAGAAGTTCCCCGGCGGCGAGAGCGACCCGATCACCGCGGTCGTGACCTGGCCCGACCAGCAATTCGACGGGGCGCTTCCCGCCGATCGACAGGCGGAGCTTGCCGCCTACGAGGGGCGAATCCGGTCACTGGGGCTCGTGACGCAGGTGCAGAGCGTGCTCACCCCGCCGCCCGGCGTCGACGCCACGACCTACGCCACGCTCCTCGCGCTGCCGCCCGACCAGCGGCCGCAGGCAAGCGGCTCCGGCTTGGCCGATTACATCGCCGGCTGGCTGGCGCGCGACACGGTGAAGGTGCGTGTCTTCTCGAGCGCCGTGCCCGACTCCGACCAGGGGCGGGCGCTGGTGGCCAAGGTGCGCGACGTCGCGGCACCACCAGGCGCCCGGGTCCTCACCGGCGGCCTCCCGTCGCGCTCGGCCGACTTCATGGCCAGCTTCGACGCCTCGGTCCCGATCGCGGTCCTGATCGTGGTGCTGGTGACCGGTGGCGTCCTGTTCCTCACCTTCGGATCGATCTTCCTGCCGGTCAAGGCCGTGCTGATGAGCCTGATCAGCGTCAGCGCCAGCTTCGGGGCGCTGGTCTGGATCTTCCAGCAGGGGCACCTGAGCGGCCTGCTCGGGTTCGACACCTCCGGCACCATCGGCGCCTGGCAGCCGATCATCATGTTCGCGATCCTGTTCGGCCTCTCGATGGACTACGAGGTGCTGCTCATCTCGCGAATCCGGGAGCGCTACCTGGCGACGCACAACAACACGCGAGCCGTGGCCGAGGGGATCGGCCTCACCGGCGGGATCATCACCGGCGCGGCGCTGATCATGGTCGCCGTCTTTGCCGCTTTCGGCATGTCGAGCATCACCTCCATCAAGTCGCTCGGCATCACGATGTCGCTTGCCGTCCTGATCGATGCCACCATCGTCCGCGGGCTGCTGGTGCCCGCCTTCATGCGGGTCATGGGCCGGATCAACTGGTGGGCCCCGGCCTGGGTCCAGCGGGCCGTGTCGCGGCTCGGCCTCTACGAGCTCGGCTAGGCTGCACGCGGTGGTGCTGGAGGCGTATTTCTCACCCACGGGGGATTCCCACAGCCGCGCGCCATCTGGCAGCGCTAACGCAGCACTGGCTGAGAATTAGATCGATGCCGACCGGTTCCGCCGCCCTCATCGTGTCATCCTTCTCCAGGGCTGAGAATTAGCCGGCGAGCCCCCTCCCAACTCGGCCGACGGCGAGCGCAGCCGCAGGAGCAAGGCATTGTCTGACCGCCAGAGGGACCGGCTCGAGGAGCTCACCGACCGATGGCGCGCGCGCCACGAGGCGCGCATGGCGCAGGGCCCTCGACCGGCGGCCGACGCCGAGCGCGAGGCCCGTGCGCTGGCCTTCTTCCCGTGGCGCACCGAGACGCCCGCCGAGTACGCGGCGCGCTACGGTGCCGCGATGACCGGCTACACCTACGACGCGTACACCTACCCCGATGCCAACCTCGAGTCCTGGCTGGTCGAGCTGGGCGAAATCCTCCGCCAGCGCGGGCGGCGCTGCTGATGACGCCCGCCTGGGCACGCGAGCTGGTGCGCGAGGTCTGCGCCGCCGCGAGCCTCCCGCAGCCGGCCCTGAGCTGGCGCAGGTCTCCGCGCGCCACTTCGACCGGCCTCACCCGCGTCCGCGAGGGCACGATCTCGGTCACCGCGGGGACCGACGAGATGGACCAGCGGGTGACCCTCCTCCACGAGCTGGCCCACTGGCTCGGGCCGCGGCCGCATCGGCGGCGGGGGCGGGTCGTGTACCACGATGCCGGGTTCTTCGGGATCGCGTTCGAGCTGTACCGGCGGCACGGCATCCCGGACGCGGAGGCGCTGGAGCGCGAGGGCGGGCGTCACCCCAGCGCGCTCCGACACGCCCGCGAGATGGGCGTGCCGGGGGCCGATGCCGCGTGGCAGGCGCACCGTGAGGCCCTCCGGCAGCGCGCCAAGCGGCACAGGCAGCCGCGCGTCCTCGTGGCGGAGCACACCGTGCGCCTCGTGCGCGACGGCCGCTGGACGCGCTGCGCGGTGTGCGGGGTGCGGATCGTCGGCCCGACCCTGAAGCGGCTGCGGCGTCGCTCCGGGCGTCACGTCACCCTCGCCGTGGGCTAGGGTTTCCCGGTGGAGCGCGCCCTTCCGCTCAGTGGCATCCGCGTGCTCGACTGCTCGCGCGTCTACGCCGGTCCGATCGCGAGCATGATCCTGGGCGACCTGGGCGCGGAGATCTGGAAGGTCGAGCCGCCCGACGGCGACGAAACGCGGGGCTGGGGCCCTCCCTACTGGGGCGACCCGGCGGACCGCCGCAGTGCGTACTTCGCATCGGTCAACCGCAACAAGCGCAGCCTCGTCGTCAACCTCAAGACCGATGGCGGCCGCGCCGTGCTCGACCGCCTGGCCGCGCACGCCGACCTGCTGCTTCACAACTACCAGCCCACGGTCGCGGCGAAGCTCGGCCTCGACGACGAGCGGCTGCGTCAGGAGTTCCCGCACCTGGTGGTCTCCACCCTGGCCGGTTTCCCGGGCAGCGGTGCCGCGGCCGAGCGCCCCGCCTACGACCTCGTGGCCCAGGCGGTGAGCGGCCTGATGTCGGTCACCGGCGAGCCGGCCGGCGAACCGATGAAGGTGGGCGTGGCGCTGCTCGACCTGACCGCGGGATTGCAGGCGGCGATCGGGGCGCTGGCCGGGCTGCTGGCGCGGGAACGGGGGCACGAAGGGATCACGCACGCATCGGTCAGCCTGATCGAGGCCGGCGTCGCGAGCCTCACCAACGTGCTCGGCTACTACCTGGCGACCGGCGACGAGCCGCTGCGCTGGGGGACCGGGCACCCCGACATCGTCCCGTACCAGGTCTTCGCCGCGCGCGACGGGCACCTGGTCGTGGCGGTCGGCAACGACGCGCAGTTCCGCCACCTCCTCTCCGTCCTCGGCCTGCCCGAGGACGCGCGCTTCGCCACCAACACCGATCGCCTGGCCCAGCGCGATGAGCTCGTCCCGCTGCTGGCTGGGCGGATCGGCGAGCGCGGCCGCGACGAGCTGGTGAGCGCCCTGAGCGCGGCGGACGTCCCATCCGGGCCGGTCAACACGGTGAGCGAGGCGCTCGCCGCCATGGAGGCGGCGCACGACGGGGCCTGGACGCAGTCGCTCGACGGCATGCGCCTCGCGCCCGACCCCATCCGCGTCGACGGCGCTCGGCTGCCCCTGTCGGCCGCGCCGCCGCGGCTCGGCGACGGGACCGACGCCATCCTGGCGGAGGTCGGCTTCAGCCGCGCGGAGATCGCGGCGCTGCGCGCTGCCGGCGCGATCGGCTGAGGCGAAGTGCCCGCAGCTCCGGCCGATTCGAGCGTGGCGCTTGCAGGCACGGTACTCTGGCGCTGGTGCGAATCCCCCCCAACCACCCCGGTCAGATCACATCACCGTGCCCATCCGGACGCATGTCGTTGGCGCTGCTGGCCGTGGCGGCGGTTGCGATCCTGGCTGCCTGCTCCTCGACAACCGGCCCCGGCAGCGCTCCCCCGGGCACCAACCCCGGTTCCACACTCCCGGCGGCGACGGCCTCGCGCGCGGCGGCCACCGCCACGCTTCGGCCCACAGATGCAGGTTCTGCCTGGGCGGTCGCTCATGCCACAACGGCGACAGGCCGCCTGCCATACGGTCTCGGCCGCGAGGTCGCGATCGTCAGTGCCGGTCGCGTCATCATCTTTGGCGGCTTCGCCTCGACCGGGTCGACGACCGCCGCGATCTTGGCGTTTGACCCGTCCGACGACCAGGTCAGTCATGTGGGCCAGCTCGCGGTGCCGGTTCACGACGCCGCTGGGGTGACCCTTGGCGGCACCTTTCTCATCTTCGGCGGCGGGAGCACAGTGCCTGTATCGGTCGTCCAGCAGATCGATTCGAGCGGGGTCTCACACGTCATCGGGCATCTGCCGGCCACACGCGCCGATCTGAGCGCTGTGTCCATCGGGAGTTCTGCGATCGTGGTGGGCGGCGGCGCGTCGGGACTCCTCGATCGACGGGTCCTCGCCACGGAGGACGGAATCCACTTTCGCCTGCTGGGAACGTTGCAGGTGGGCGTCAGGTACGCAGCGGTCGCTGAAAGCGGCGGACTGATCTACGTCATCGGGGGAGTCGGCGCCGGTGGCGATCGGACGGAGATCCAGCGCATTGACCCGGTGACTGGCAACGTCACCGTGATCGGGAACATGCCCGATTCGATATCGCACGCCTCGGCGATGATCATCGGCGGCCGGATGTTGGTGGTCGGTGGCCGCCACGGGGCCCAGGCACAGGACACGATCTGGCAACTCGACGTCGCGACGGGTACGACGCACCTAGCGGGCCGCCTGCCCCGACCGATCTCTGACTTCGCGACGGCTGTGATCGGTGACATCGGGTATCTCATCGGCGGAGAGACAACAGCGCCGGTCGCCTCGATCGTGTCGATCGTCGTTCAATGACTCGGGCGATGCGGATCTGCCCTCGGAGCCGTCGGTTCCGCGGGATCGGTGGAGCAACGTTGACCTCACCGCGCGACGGTGGCCACAATGCCTTGATGGGAGCCCGCGTCGTGCGAATCGGCTGGGTTCTGCTACTGGTGGGCGTCACCGCCTGCAATGCCACCGTTTCGCCGACCCCCACCCCGTCGGTCACCGCAACGCCATCGCCGAGTCCGGTTCCAACGCCGTCGCCGTCCCCCACCGCGGTGCCGGGAACGCTTCCGGTGGCAGGCGTCGGGTCGTTGGCGCGCGTCATGGCCGCCGAGGTGCATGCTGCCAGCTCGCCGGGCGGGGGTAGCCCGACCAGTCCGCCCGGGGCATCCTCGACGGCCGACGTCATCAGGGCGGGCGAGGTGGTGCAGGTCATCGGGGGCCCTGCGGAGAGTGGCGGAGCGCGGTGGTGGGAGGTGGCCGTCGGATCGTTGCGCGGCTGGGTCGCCGAGGGAACCCCCGACCGACCGAACCTCATTGATTCGTCGTCTCCCGCCTCGCGCGAGTGGAACGTCTGGTCGGCCACCGCCACGACCAAGCTCTCGGCCCCGGTCGCCGACCTTCCCGAGCGGGTGTACGTGCCGAACGAAGCCGACGACACGATCAGCGTCATCGATGCTGCGTCGCTGAAGGTGATCGCCACCCTCCCCACCGGAAGGATTCCGGAGCACCTGACCCCCGATTGGGACATGTCGCGGCTGTACGTGAGCAACTACGCGTCGCCGTTCCTGTCGGTGGTCGACCCGCGCACGGTCAAAACGCTCGGACGCATCAATGCGCAGTCCCCGTACAACCTGTACTTCTCCCCCGACGGCAGTACCGCGATCGTTATGGGGGAGGATGTGAACCTGATCGAGTTCTATGACCGGCGAACGTGGCGCCTCCTGAAGCAGCTCCCCATCAAGTGGGCGGGGATCGATCACGCCGATTTCTCGGCTGGGGGCCGATACCTCCTCGCGAGCACCGAATACGCGGGCCACGTCCTGAAGGTGGACGTCGTCACCATGTCGATCGTCGGCGACATTGCGGTCGGGGGCCTGCCGATCGACGTGAAGCTCTCACCCGACGGATCGGTCTTCTTCGTCGCCAACCAGGGGCGGAATGGGGTTTCGGTGGTCGATCCGTTCCGGATGAAGGAGATCGCCTTCATCCCGACCGGAAAGGGAGCACATGGCATGGCGATCAGCCGCGATACGCACTCGTTGTACGTGAGCAACCGGCTGGCGGGAACGATCAGTGTCATCGACTTCGCGACCCGCAAGGTCACCGCGACGTGGAAGGTGGGCGGCTCACCGGACATGCTCCAGGTCTCAACGGACGGCACCCAGCTGTGGACCAGCAACCGGTTCAACAGCACCGTGGTGGTGATCGACACGACGTCGGGCCTGGTGGTCGCCACCATTCGTGTCGGTCGGCGACCTCACGGACTGACGTATTTCCCGCAGCCGGGGCGGTTCAGCATCGGCCACAACGGCGTCTATCGCTGAGCCCGGCCGCTGAGCCAGGCCGGGACCGTCCTCACGAAAGGTGCTCGACCACTTCGGCCGCAAGCGCCTCGATCCCGCGCCGGTGCACCGTGACGCGGTGCGCCACCCCGCACACGTCGGCGCGGTAGAGGGTGCTCACCTTGTGCGGCAGCGGCGTCGGCGCCCAGATCACCAGCAGGTCGGCCCAGGCGCAGTCGCGGAGCGCATCGGCCCCGTTCGGGAGGTTGCTGGTGCCGTCCACGAAGCGCAGCTGAAGGTCGCGACCGATCTCCCGCTCCATCTCGGCGTAGATCGGCGGGCGCCCGCCCACCACCAGCACGCGACGGACCCCCGCCTCCCTGCAGGCCGATGCCATCCGGCGCATCGCGCGGCGGTTGTTCGAGCCGGAGCAGACCGAGCAATGGGCGCGCTCCACCTCGACCGCCTGCCGGCCGTCGTCCGCGACCGCGGCGATGCATTCGGGGCTCGAGCAGTGGCGGACGATGCTGCGACCGATCGCGTCGCGGGCCCGATCCGACTTCTCGTCCGCGATCCGCACCTTGCCAGGTCGCGTCAGGCCGGCGCTCTCCAGTGCGCCGCGTGCTGCTGCGACGGACGCCGGCAGGCGGAACCCCTCGCTGTGCAGGAGATCGGCGATCGCGGTGTCGGCCACGAGGCCATTGTCGGACATCGGCCCCTCGGGCAGGTGGCGCGGAACGAATCGCCCACCGATCGTATGACGAACGGAGCACCCGGGCGACCCTCCGCGAGTGCTATCTTGCCGGGGGCCGCTTCGCCAAGGGCACAGGCGGGCGCGGTGTGGCCGACCGGGGGCAGGGGGCAGGCGGAGCAAGCCTACGCGCGATTCTCCCTGGGGCCGTCCCGGTGCGCCGCTGCGACACCGGGCGCCGGCACGCAGAATCCTCAGCGCGATCGTGCCGATCCTCGCCGGATGCGCGGTGCTTGTCGCCGGATTGATCTCCGCCCCGCGCGTCGACGCCATCACGCGGACGTGGGACGGCGGCGGCGCGGACAACAACTGGTCGACGCCGGCCAACTGGTCCGGCGACACGCTGCCGGTGGCCGGCGACACGGTCACGTTCAACGCCACCAGCACCAAGGACGTGACCATCGACGTGCCGGTCACCGTGGCCAGCTTCCAGATGAACGCCGGCTATACCGGCGCGGTCACCCAGAGCAGCACGCTTGACGATCACGACGTCATACACGCAGGCGGCGGGGACCTTCCTCGGCGGCGGGCCGGCGATCAACGTCACGGGCGGTACCACCATCAACTCGGGCGGCACGTTCAACGGCGGCAGCTCGGCCATCACCCTCAACGGCGCCCTGACGGTCAACGCCGGCGGCCTCTTCACCAGCACCAGTGGGACGATGACCGTGACGGGTGCCGTGACCTTCGCCGCGGGTGCCTTTACCGCTAACGGCGGGACCGTCGTCTTCTCGGTCAACACCGCGACGCTCAACCTGGGCGGCGCGGCCACCTTCAACAACGTCGAGTTCCTATCGGGAACGAAGACGATCAGCGCTGCCAGCACGCTGACCGTGCTCGGAAGCCTGACGCTGACGGCCGGAGCCGTGAACACCGGCACGATCGCCGCCCAGGGCGACATCTCCGTCGCGTCGACCTTTGGCGGCGGTACGGGGACGCTCCTGATCAACGGCGCGGCGGCCCAGGCGTGGTCGGGCGGCGGGGCGACCAGCGACCTGCCGCTGGTGAACATCAACAAGGGCGGCGGGACGCTGACGATGACCGGGACGCATCGCACCACCCGAAACTGGGCCTGGACCGCCGGCACGCTCGACGCATCGGCCTCGACCGTCGTCTTCGCGGCGGCCCTGACCGTGACCGGGTCCCACACCCTCGGCTCCGTGGAGATGGCCGGCGGCAACGTGACGATCGCCGCCGCGACCACCCTCACCGCCACCGGTACCACCACTCTCACGAGCGGCACGGTCGCCAGCGGAACCCTCGCGGCGCAGGGTGACGTCAGCGCAGCGGCTGGATTCACCGGCGGCACCGGGACGCTTCTGATCAACGGCGGTGGGGCGCAGGCCTGGAGCGGTGCAGCCAACACGACGACCAGCGACCTGCCGGTCGTGAACATCAGCAAGGGCGGCGGGACGCTCACGATGACCGGCGCCTTCCGAACGACCCACAACTGGACCTGGACCGCCGGAAGCATGGCGGCATCGGCCAGTACCGTCACCTTCGCCGCCGGACTGACGGTGACCGGGTCGCATACGCTCGGGGCGGTCACGTTCGCCGGTGGGACGGTGACGATCGCGGCCGGCACGACCCTCACCGCCACCGGCACGACCACCCTCACGAGCGGCAAGGTCGTCACCGGGACGCTGGCGGCACAGGGTGACATCAGCGCGGCGGCTGGCTTCACGGGTGGCAGTGGGACGCTGCTCATCAACGGCGCCGGGGCGCAGGCCTGGAGCGGCGCGGCGACCGGCGCCAGCGACCTCCCATTGGTGAACATCAACAAGGGCGGTGGGACGCTGACGATGACCGGCACCTTCCGCACGACGGGCAGCTGGACCTGGACCGCGGGCACGATGGCCGCCTCTGCGTCGACGGTCACCTTCACCGGTCAGACGATCACCGGGTCCCACACCCTGGGAGCTGTCACGATCGCCGGTGGGACGGTGACGATCGCGGCCGGGACCACGCTGACCGCCACCGGCACCGTCGACCTCTTCAGCGGCACGGTGAACACCGGCACGCTGGCCGCCCTGGGCGACGTCAACGCCGAGATCGGCTTCACGGGCACCGCCAGCGCCACCCTGCTCATCAGTGGTGCAGGGAGCCAGACCTTCACCGGCTTCCAGACCTCGACCATCGGGGCGCTCCCCAACGTGGATATGAACAAGCCGTCCGGCGCGCTGACCCTGGCCGGGACGCTGCGCACCGGCCGCAACTGGACCTTCACCTCCGTGCCGGGCGGGCTGACCGTCGCTGGCAGCACCGTCGTGCTGACCGGCCAGATCGTCACGGGCTCGCACACGCTGAACGCGGTCGAGATCCGGGCCGGCACCGTGACCATCGCGGCCGGCACGACCCTCACGGTCGCCGGCTCGCTCAACCTGTTCAGCGGCACGCTCATCACCGGCACCCTGGCCGCGCAGGGCAACGTCGACGCCCAGATCGGCTATGTCGGCGGCGGGACCGGGCTCCTGCTCATCAACGGGAGCGGCGCCCAGACGCTCACCGGCTTCCACACCAGCGCGACCGGATCGATGCCCAACCTCGAGATCAACAAGGGCTCAGGCACGCTGACGATCGCCGGCACGGTCCGCACCGGCCGCAACTGGACCTACACCGCCGGCGCGCTGACCACCGCCGGCAGCACCGTCGTCTTCAACGGCTCGCCGACGATCACCGGCTCGCACACGCTCGACGCCATCGAGTTCCGCGGCGGCACGGTCACGATCTCTGCCGGCACCACCCTGAGCGCGGCGAGCAATGTCCTCCTCTTCTCGGGCGCCTTCGGCGGCACCGGGACGCTGGCTGCGCTCGCGAACGTGGATGCGCAGAGCGGATTCACCGGTGGCACGGCGACGCTCCTGCTCAGTGGCGCCGGCTCCCAGACGCTGAGCCAGTCGGCGATTGCCAGCAGCAGCCTCCCGCTGGTCAACATCGCCAAGCCATCGGGCACGCTGACGATGAGCGGCACGTTCCGGACGAACCGGAACTGGACCTACACCAGCGGCGGCCTGGTGGCGACCGGCACCAGCATCCAGTTCGCCGGCACCATGACCGTCACCGGGTCCCACACCCTGGACGCCGTCGAGATCGCCGGCACGATCACCATCGCGGCCGGCACGACGGTCACTGCCGCGAGCACGGTCACCCTGACCAGCGGCTCTCTCTCGACCGGGACGCTGGCCGCACAGGCCGACATCAGCTCGGCGGTCGGGTACACCGGTGGCGGCACCGCCACGCTCCTGATCAACGGGGCCGGCGCCCAGACCCTCACCGGATTCCACACCACCGCGGCGGGCTCGATGCCGAACGTCAACATCAACAAGGGCTCCGGCACGCTCACGCTCGCCGGCACGATCCGGACGGCGCGCGACTGGACCTACACCGCCGGCGCCCTGAACGCCAGCGGCAGCACCGTCATCTTCAACGGCACCCAGACGGTCACCGGGTCGCACACCCTGGACGCGGTCGAGGTTCGCGGCGGCGCGCTGACCATCGCTGCGGGCACCACGCTCACCGTCGCCGGCCCGCTGAACCTGTTCAGCGGCTCGGTCAACACCGGCACCGTGGCGGCCCAGGGCGACATCAGCTCCCAGATCGGCTACACCGGCGGCGGCACCGCCCTCCTCCTCATCAACGGGAGCGGGGGGCAGACGCTCACCGGCTTCCACACCGCGGCGGCCGGCTCGATGCCGAACCTCCAGATCGCGAAGCCATCGGGCACATTGACCATTGCCGGGACGGTCCGCACCGCGCGGAACTGGACCTATTCCAGCGGTGGGCTCAACTCCGGCGGCAGCACGGTGATCTTCAACGGCACGCTCACCGTCACAGGCAACCAGGCCCTGGACGCCGTTGAGTTCCACGCCGGCGACGTGACCGTGAACGCCGGCGACACGCTCACCGTGGATGGCCCGCTGACCCTGACCGATGGCAACCTGAACGGCGGGACCGTCGCGGCCCTGGGCGACATCGTGCTCCAGGCGACCTACGACGGGGAGACCGGCACGCTGCGCATCGCCGGCACGACCGACCAGACGCTCACCGGCTTCGCCGACACGACCACCACCGACATGCCGAACCTCGTGATCGACAAGGGGTCGGGGACGCTGCACCTGGTCGGGACGCTGCGGATGACCACTTCGTCCTGGACCTGGCTCCAGGGGACGGTCGATCCGGGCACCAGCACCGTCTACTTCGACAGCACGGTGACGATCAGCGGCACGCAGAGCCTCTTCAACGTCTATCTCAGCGGCGGTGCCCACACGGTCACCGGCGGGGACGTGCTGACCGCGCTCGGCTCGCTGACGCTCGACAACGGGACGATCGACGTCGGCACCATCGCCGCGGCGGGGCCGATCAGCCAGCTCTCCACGTTCGACGGCGGCACCGGCGTGCTCGCCATCACGGGCAGCGCCAGCCGCACCTTCACCGGATCCGCCACGATCGCAGCCGGCAACCTGCCCGATCTCCAGATCAATACCTCGGGTGGGACGCTCACCCTGTCCGGCACCATTCGCACCACCCACGACTGGACCCACCTGGCCGGCACCGTCGACCCCGACGGCAGCACCGTGGTCTTCGCCGGCAACCTCTCGATCGACGCCGGACCGATGCCGTTCAACGACGTTCTGGTCAATGGCGGGACCGCCACCCTGGCCGACAACCTCACCACGAACGGCAGCCTGACGGTTGCCGCGGGCACGCTCGCCATCGGCTCCTGCATCGTCTTCGCCGCCGGTGACGTCATCGTCAATGCCGGCCTGACAGTCTCCGACCGGCCTGCTCGACATGAACGGGCTGACCGGCCAGATCCTCGGCGGCAGCGCCTCCATCGGCCTCTACGACCTGACCGTCAACGACCCTGCCGGGGTGACGCAGACCACGAACGTCGCGGTCGCCGGCACCTTGAACCTCGGCGGGCCGATGACCTTCAACGGCCACAGCCTGAGCATCGCGCACGCGATCAGCGGCGCCCCGAACAACCTGGCCGGCGACGCCACCTCGACCCTGGTCGTCTATGGCGCCGGGGCGGGGATCATGATCCCCTCCAGCCTCACGGACCTCCTGAACCTGAGCATCACGAATCCGAATGGCGCCGCGCTGGCCGGCCCCCTGACGGTCGAGGGGACGCTGACCCTGGGAGGCGGCATCCTCGACGGCGCCGGCTCCGTGCTGAGCATTGGGCCTGCCGGAGGCGTCGTCCGTACCTCCGGCCACGTGAACGGCTCGTTGCGCAAGTGGGTACCCTCCGGGTCGGGCGTGACGCGTCAGCTTCGAGATCGGCGACGCGACGACCTACGCGCCGGTGGGCCTCACCTTCGCCGCGGTGGGCACCACGGGCCAGCTGACGGCATCCACCACGCCAGGGGAACATCCCAGCATCGGCACCTCGATCATCGATCCGGCCCAGGACGTCAACCGCTGGTGGTCGCTGACCAATGCCGGGATCGGGTTTACGACCCTGAGCGCGACGTTCACCTTCACGGCCGGCGACCTCGATCCCGGCGCTCAGACGAGCCAGTTCGTGGTGGTCAAGTGGGACGGCACATGGTCGAACCCGGCATCCGGAGGCAACACCGCCACGACGATCACCGCGTCTGGCATCAGCTCGCTGAGCGACTTCGCGGTCGGAGAGGTTGGCGCCGACCTCACGATCCTCAAGGTCGGGCCAACCTACGCAACTGCTGGGGACCCGGCCGGCTTCGACTACGTGCTCACCGTGCACAACGCAGGCCCTGCCGATAACGTCACCGGCTTCACGGTGACCGATACGCTGGCCGGAGCGCTGACCTTCCAGCCGCTCGGCAGCGACGGCCGCTGCTCGTCGGTCGGCCAGGTCGTCACCTGCACGAACGTGGTCGGCCTCGCGGACGGGGCCGATGACCTGTTCGTCATCCACGTCACGCTGCGGTCGGCGATCCCCGCGGGAACGGTGCTCACCAACACCGCGTCGGTGACCACCACGGGAACGAACGATCCGGATACCTCGAACGACACCAGCATCGCGGCGACGTTGGTGGTCGTGGTTCCGCCGGCGCCAACTCCCACTCCGACGGCCACCGCTTCCCTGGCGGACACCCGGACAGCTGGACCCGCCATCGAGAACCTGCCCGTCGTGGCACTGATCGCCGCATGGGCTGTCCTGCTGCTCGGCCTGGCGGTGGCGGGTGCCCGACGCCGGGCCGGGCGGAGCTAGCCGGCCTCGAGGTACGCCGTCTCCCCGTGCAGCGAGAGCCGGGCGCCTACACTCACCGCCCGTGACCGCCGACGCGCGCCTCCTCTTCGCGACGCGGATCGCCCGCATGTTCGGCTATGGGCTGCTCTCCGTGGTGCTGGTGCTCTACCTCGTGGCGCTCGGCATCGGCGGCGTGCAGGTGGGCCTGATCCTGACCCTCACCCTGCTCGGCGACGCGGCCATCAGCCTCTGGCTCACGACGCACGCCGACCGGGTGGGCCGTCGTCGCATCCTGCTCGCCGGGTCCGCCCTGATGCTCCTGGCGGGCATCGTCTTCGCGGTCGCGCGTGACCCGTGGATCCTGCTCCTGGCGGCCACCATCGGCGTGATCAGCCCGAGCGGCAACGAGGTCGGCCCGTTCCTCGCGGTCGAGCAGGCGTCGCTCTCCCAGACGCTCCCGGACAGCGAGCGGACGCGGATCTTCGGCTGGTACAACCTCGCCGGATCGCTCGCCACGGCGACCGGCGCGCTCGCAGCCGGCTTCATCGCCAGCACGATCCAGGGGGCCGGTGCCAGCGTCGTCGACTCGTACCGGGCGATCGTGGTCGGCTATGCCCTGGTCGGTGTCGCGCTGGCGCTCCTCTTCTGGCGACTCTCGGCGGCGATCGAGGTTCCCGCCGCGCCGGCCGCCACGATCGCCACGCGGCTGGGGCTGCACCGGTCGCGCGGGATCGTGCTGCGCCTCGCGGCGCTCTTCTCCCTCGATGCGTTCGCCGGCGGCTTCGTGATGCAGAGCCTCATCGCCTACTGGTTCCACGTCCGCTTCGGCGCCGATCCGGCCACCCTCGGCGCCATCTTCTTCGGGGCGAACATCCTGGCCGGCTTCTCGGCGCTCGCCGCCGCGCGGCTCGCCGCGCGGATCGGGCTGATCAACACCATGGTCTTCACCCACCTGCCGTCCAACGTGCTGCTGATCCTGGTGCCGCTGATGCCCAGCCTGCCGCTGGCGATCGCGGTCCTCCTCGCCCGCTTCGCCATCAGCCAGATGGACGTGCCGACCCGCCAGTCGTACACGATCGCGGTGGTGGAGCCGGACGAGCGGTCGGCCGCCGCCGGCGTGACCGGGATCGCCCGCAGCCTGGGGGCGGCCATCTCGCCGTCGCTCGCCACGCCCCTGATGCAGAGCGTGCCGCTGGCGGGCCTGCCGTTCATCATCGGCGGGGGATTGAAGATCGTCTACGACCTGCTCGTGCTGCGCGCCTTCAGCGCGGTGCGACCCCCGGAGGAGCGCCAGCGACCCGTCAGACCCGAATCGCCGGCCCGTACCAGACGCTGGCGGCGATGATCACGTAGAGGCCGAGCAGCGCCAGCCCCTCGAGCCACGTGCTCTCCCCGTCGAAAACGATCAGTGCCGCCAGGATCGCGGAGAGGGCGACCGCTCCCAGCAGGAGTGGGCTCAGCACCAGCGTCAGCGAGCCGCCCGCAACGAAGAGCGAGATCAGCACCAGTGCCGGGATCAGCGCGATGGCTACCTGGAGGCTGCTGTTCAGGATGAGCGAGGTCGCCAACTCCATCTTGTTCTGGATCGCCATCCGAACTCCGACCACGTTCTCGACCGCGTTCCCGGCGATCGCCACGATCACCAGCCCCACGAACGCCTCCGATATGCCGAGGTCCGCCATCGATGGCCGCAGCGCCTCGACGAAGAGATCGGAGGTGACGGCTGCCGCGCCGGCCCCAATGAGCAGCACGCCAACCGCAAGACCGATCGGCCAGACCGATTCCGGCGCCGTCTCCTCGACCCCTGCGCTGGCACCCGGCCCGCCACCGATCGAGAAGGGGATGGAGGCGGCGAAGATGCCCAGCAGGACGATCGACACGATCACGCTCAGGTCGGTCGCGTGCCCGGCATCGGGGGCACCCGGCGCCGTGGCAAGGGTCGGGATCGCCAGGGCGGCCACGGCAAGCACCAGCAGCGTCGCCAGCGTTCGCACCGCCGGAGCGTGGAACCGCTGCGTCCCGTGCCGAAGGCCGCCCAGGAAGAACGCGAGCCCCAGCACCAGCAGCGTGTTGGCCAGGATCGAGCCGATGAGGGCGGTCTGGACCACGACCACCAGGCCCGCCTGCAGGGCGAAGATCGAGATGAACAGCTCCGGCAGGTTGCCGAGCGCCGACTGGAGGATCCCGGTCGTGCGCGGGCCGAACCGATGTCCCAGCTGTTCCGTGCCCTGCCCGATCATCGCCGCCAGGCCCGCCAGCGCGATGGCGCTCAGCACAAAGACGAGGGTGTGGTCGGCACGAGCCGCGCTGAGGATGAAGGTAACGACCGCCGCGCCGATCGCTCCTCCGGAGGTGAGGCTGGCGGTGCGCCCGAGCCTGGCGATCATGCGCGGATCATGCACGGATTCCTGGTCGAGGGGCGGTCGTCCCGGCAGGGCGCCTACGGCGTGTAGGTCACCACCAGCTGCGGCTTGTTGGCGGAGTTGGCCGAGGCGAGGTTGGTCTGGTTGCCGCTGCTCGATATGCCGATGCTGACCAGTCCGCTTCCGGACGAGGCGATGAGGCTGGTGAGGTCGACGGTGGTCCATGTGCCGGCCACGATCGGCGCGGAGGCGCCGCTGCTGGAGGCGTTGAAGGGCGGCTGGTTGGTGGCGTTGATGGTCGACTCACCCCAGCTCGTGTTGGCCACCCCGAAGACGCTGTAGCCGGTCGATTGACTCGAGTTGGCATAGATCCGCAGCGTCGCGCTCTGGACCGTGCCCACCACGCCGGAGAGGTCGAAGCGCAGGTACGAGCGGAAGATGGTGGTCCCCACCCGGAGGCTCACGTTGCTGCCGTAGTTGGTGCCGGGCGACCCGGTGTTGGTGTAGGCATCGGCCTGCGTAAAGACCGTCACCGTGGTTGGCGAACCGCCGCCGCCGGAGGTCGTCGAGGTCGCGGGACCGGCCGGCGCCGATCGGTTGCCGGCCGCGTCGAAGGCGACCACGGTGTAGCTGTACGTGGTGCCTGGCGTCAGGCCGGTGTCGGCGTAGGTGCGCGGGCTCGGCCCGAGGGTTGCCAGCGGAGTGCCCGACCCGTTGCGGAAGATGTCATAGCCCGTGACCGCGACGTTGTCCGAGGAGGCGCCCCAGGCGAGGTCGATCTCCGACTGGCCGACCGCGTTCGCCGTGAGGTTTGGAGGCGTCGTCGGCGCCGCCAGATCGTCGTTGACCTGGATGCTCATTGTTGTGGGGGCGCTCGTGCCCGCCGCGTTGGTTGCCGTCATGCCGACCACGTAGGTGCCCGACTGTGCCCAGGTGTGGCTGGGGTTCTGCAGGCTCGAGCTCGTTCCGTCGTCGAAGGTCCAGTGCCACGAGGTCGGCGCGCCGGTGCTGGTATCGGTGAAGGTGACCGGCAGGCCGGCAGTGATCGTGATGGCGGACGCAGTGAAATGCGCCGTCGGCTTCTGGGCGCCGCCGCCCCCTCCCACCGTCACCACCAGCACGGGCTTGTTGGCCGAATTGGCGGAGGCAAGGTTGGTCTGGTTGCCGGTGCTCGAGATGCCCAGGCTGAGCAGTCCGCCGCCCGACCCGACCAGGCTGGTGACATCGACGCTGGTCCAGGTCCCGGCCGTGATCGGCCCGGAGGCCCCGCCGCTGGTGGGGTTGAAGGGCGGCTGGTTGGTGGCGTTGATGGTCGACTCACCCCAGGTCGTGTTGGCCACCCCGAAGACGCTGTAGCCGGTCGATTGACTCGAGTTGGCATAGATCCGCAGCGTCGCGCTCTGGACGGTGCCCACCACGCCCGACAGGTCAAAGCGCAGGTACGAGCGGAAGATGGTGGTCCCCACCCGCAGGCTCACGTTCGTGCCGTAGTTGGTGCCGGGCGACCCGGTGTTGGTGTAGGCATCGGCCTGCGGGTTGAGGTTGAAGGTCGAGGTGCCGTTCGGCGTCGTCGCCTGCTTCGGTCCCGCGGCGGTCGAGCGGTTGCCGGCCGCGTCGAAGGCGACCACCGTATAGCTGTGCGTCGACCCCGGCCCCACGGCGGTATCGGCGTAGGTGCGGATTCCCGGCTCCAGCGTCGCCAGCGGAGTGCCCGACCCGTCACGGAAGAGGTCGTAACCGGCGATGCCGATGTTGTCGGTGGAGGCCCCCCACGCCACGTCGATCTCGCTCGGTCCCGCGGGGGTCGCCACCAGGCCGGGAGGGGTGCCGGGGTTGGTCGAATCGACGGTGTTGCGGCAGGGCACGAGGCCGCTGTCGACGACCTGTCCGGCAGTCGAGATGAACTTGAATGCGGCGCTGCTCGAGTAGAGGTTGAGCTTGAGCGCGCCAAAGCTCGTGAAGTCGGAGGCGACCAGGTGCGCGGCGTCGGGCGCGCCGGAAATCGGAGCCTGGTGACCGTGGCCGCCGGAGCCCACCACGATCTCGGTGATGCCAGTCGGCGACGCGTTGCCGGCACCGTCGAGGGGCTCGTAGCGCTGGTAGTCGTGATCATGGCCGTTGAGGACGAGGGTCACGTGGTTGGCGGCAAGCAGGCTCCAGATCGGAGCGAGGGCCGTCCGTCTTGCCCTCCGGCCCGACGTTGAAGAGCGGGTGGTGGTAGTAGACCAGCGTGCAGGCCGACGAGTTGGCCGCGAGATCGGCGGCGAGGAAGTTGTACTGGTCCGTCCCCGCGACGAACTCGTTGTACTGCGACGTCGAGTCGAGCGAGATGAAGTGCCAGCCGCCAGCGTCGTAGCTGTAGTAATGCGGGATGTTGTCCCAGTAGTAGAAATAGCCGGCTGCGCCATCGGGCTCGTATTCGTGGTTGCCGATGGTCGGGTTCGTGTAGGCCCGGAAGTTCCCGTACGTTCCCGATGTCCCAGCCGCCCCGTACCAGTTGTCGAACTCCATCGCCCGGCCCTTTTCGTACACGTCCCCGAGGTACAGGAACATGTTCGGCGACCAGGTCGCGATCAGGTTGGCGGTGGAGACTGCCGATGGCTCGCTCCCGCCCCGTCACCGGTCGCCGCCACCACCAGCGGCGCGCCGGGAGCCGGCGACGGGGTCGCCGGAGTGAAGGAGCCGTTGTTGGGCAGCGGATAGCTCGGACCGTTGCTGAATCCCACGGTCTCCGTCGCCGCCGTGCTGGTGAAGCCGTCGCGCATCAGGGCGCTCACCGCAAGGGTGTGGCTCCCATCGGCCCAGCGACGTGAATCCAGCGCGAAGGTGTAGGGGGAGGTGTAGTCGATGAGCAGGGGCGAACTGTCAAGCGTGAAGATCGCGCGCTGGAATCCCGGCGACGTTCCACTCACGTTCAGGGTCGCCGTCACCGGGCGCGAGCCGGAGAGCGAGGCTCCGGGCAGCGGAGTGTCGATGCACACGGTCACGACGTAGCCAGCTGGAGCAGTGCTCGCCTGGCAGGCCGGGCCAGCAGCTGCGACCCGGGTTGCTCCCGGAACGCCGGCAAAGCCAGCAAGAGTGGCCGCCACGAGGGTCAGAACGAGGGCCGACGCATTCACGCGTCGGCCCGTCGAGGGGCCCGCCAACCGCATGCTCACTCCGCTGTAGCCGCCCCGGCACTGGGGCGCAGGAACGAAAGGATACGCGGTAAACCAACGGATGGGAGCGGGTAGGAGGTTTTTGCGTTGCGGAGGAGCAACGTAGCCAGGCTCCAATGAGGCTGGATTCCGAACGCGCGCGAAGGCGCGGTCGATTCGGTGGGACGGGGGGTGGTGAAAGGGTCTACCGTTCCGGTTGCCCGCCCGCGCGCTCGTCGCCCCATTGATCCGCCATGAACCTTCAAGTCCTGCTGACCGTCGCGATCCTGGGCGTGGTCCTCTTCCACGCCCTGTGGCGTGGACGGTGGCGGACCGAGCAGCCTCCCCCAGTCCGGCGAGCCCCCCGGTACGCGCCCTACCACCCGCGCGACTCTGAGCGGGCGCCGGCCGTCGCCACGATCGGCCCGCCTCGCTCGGAGCGCCGGATGCGAACCGCCGCCCGCGCAGCCACCTTCATGACGGCCAGCTTCGTGATGCTGTCCTCGGTGGTCCTGGTGGCTCCAGCCGAGGCCGACCGCCCGATCCTGTCCGTCGCTTCGAGGGTCGCTGGTCCCGGCAGCTCGGTCGCGGTGCGCGGAGCCGGGTTCGAGAGCCACGTCGAGGGGACCCTCGCCCTCGACGGCAATGTCGCCGGGATGCCGGCGTTCCGCGTACGCGACAACGGCACGTTCGAGGAGCAGCTCGATCTGCCTCAGACCCTGGCCCCCGGGCCCCACGTGATCTCGGCCACGGCCGAGGGTGACGTGGCCACGGCCGCCTTCATCGCGGCCATCGGGCCACCTGGATCCGCGAGCCCCCTCGACTCAATGGGAGCGAGTCCGAGCGAGACGGCCGGGCCGAGTCCATCCACAACCGCCGATGCAAGCGTGACGCCGGAAGGCACGGCATCTCCGACGCCAGCTGCGACGTCGGCCCCGACGCCGAACCCGACACCGGCACCGACGCCACGTCTCCCTTCGAGCCCCCGCCCCACCTCCCCTCCGGCCTCCACCTCGATCACCCACGTGATCGTGGTCTGGATGGAGAACGAGGAGGCGAAGTCGATCACGTCGTCGTCGATGCCATACCTCTACGGCCTGTCGCAGCAGTACGGCAGAGCCGATCAGTACTTCGGGGTCAGCCATCCCTCGCTGCCCAACTACCTCGCCTTCTGGTCAGGCTCGACCCACGGCGTGACCGACGATGCCGTCCACAACTTGGCCGCGCCGAGCCTGTCGAGCCAGATGACGGCCGCCGGCCGGTCGTGGCGTACGTACGCCCAGAACTACCCGTCCGGCGGTGGCTGCAACACCGCGAGTGGGTACTCGGGCGGCGTGGACGGCTGGGGTGTGGCGGGCACCTACGCGCGCAAGCACAACCCGGCGATGAGCTTCACCGATGTCTCCGGGGGTGCGGGGTGCGCCAACATCCAGCCACTCGCCAGCTTCGATCCCGGCGTGAACCTGGCATTCGTGGTGCCGAACCTGTGCAACGACATGCACGACTGCTCGCTCGCCACCGGAGACCACTTCCTGCAGGCCTTCCTGCCGACCGTCTTCGCAGCCCCGGATTGGGCGCACACGCTCCTCGTCGTGACGTTCGACGAGGGCAGCAGCAGCGCCCACGGTGGCGGTCAGGTCTTCGCCATGGTCGCCCGGCCGGGGCTGGCTGGCGTCACCTCCAGCACGGTGCACAACCACTACGGGCTGCTGCGCACGATCGAGGATATCTTTGGGCTGCCGTGCCTCAACTCCGCCTGCAGCGCCAGCCCGCTCAGCGAGTTTCTGCCCTAGGGGCTGAGCTGCACCACCAGCTGCGGTGCGTTTGCCGACTCCCGGCTGGCCAGGCTGATGGCCGTGGACCCCGCGGTGATGACCCCGATGTCGATGAACCCGCTTCCCGTGACCAGGGCGGTGACATCCATCGTCAGCCAGGTGCCGGCCACAGCTTTGCTCGACGTCCCCACGTTCGAGCTGCCGAGGGCCGGCGCGTTGTTGTCGGTGAGCGTGTTCTCTGCCCAGGCGCCGGTCACGCTGCGGGCGGCGAGCCCCGTCGTAGAGGCGCTGTTGGCATAGATCCGCAGCGTGACCTTGGTGATGGTGGCCGCGCCGCCCTGGACGTTGAAGCGCAGGTAGCTGCGCACGACCGGTGAGCCATCGACTCGCAACGCCGTCAAGTTGCCGAAGTTGCTGGTCGGCTTGGACTTGTCGACAAAGGCATCGGCAATCGGGATGAGGGTCACGCTGGTGGCCCCGGCCTGGGTCACGGCGCTGGCGGGTGCGCTATCCGGCGAGGGGTTGCCGGCCAAGTCGCGGGCCCGGACCGTGTAGGTGTAGGTCGACGAGGGGGCCACCGTCGTATCCGAGAAGGTGAGGGTCTGTCCGGAGACCGATGCAAGGAATGTCCCGCCGCGTGAAATGTCATATCCGACCACGCCGACATCGTCGGTCGCGGCCGCCCACGACAGGTCGATCCGGCCCGATCCCAGCGGCGTCGCCGTGAGCCCGGTCGGCGCCGTTGGCGGGCCGGTGTCCACGGGGATCGGCCCGAATGCATAGGTCTGCACGTCGAAGGATCGGCCTGTCTCATCGATGGGGCTGACCGTGACCTGGGTGCCGTCGACGCTGACCTTCAGGTAGTGGAAGACCTGGCTGTTCGAGGTCGGCATGGGAGCGTTGCAGCGACTGTTCGCGCCGATCGCATACGCGTCGAAGCCGCTGCAGCTGCTCACGCTCGCCAGCGCAGCTCCACCCCCACCGGTGACGTAGCTGACCATCGCGGTGCCCGCGATCTGGGGGAGGTTGCGCTCGTAGATGTGGGCATGGCCGTTGAAGACGATGTCGACGCCGCGATTGGCCAGCAGCCCCTCGAGCGCGTTGGGTCCGCCAAGGTAGGCGTCCGAGGGGTGCCCGCCATCGGCGTGGAGCGGATAGTGGAAGAAGGCGAACTTGAGCGGGACGGAGGCGTTCGCGGCGAGGTCGGCCTGGAGCCAGGTCAGCTCCTGTCCGCAGGGCGCGCAACCGGCGACCGGGCCGTTCCAATGGTCGGTGAAGTCGCCCCGATAGTCTCCGTTCCCATCGGCCCAGGCCCCGTCGAGGACGTAGAAGCGGGCGTTACCCCACGTGAACGCATACCAGGCACTCGCGTAGGTATTCGTCATCAATGTGCCAGCGGCGCAGCAATACGCCTGCGCGCTAAAGCTGCCGCCCGAGGACGCCGTGGTGGCGTCCTGCGGGAAGTTGTCGAGGTATGGCTGGAATGACGTGAAGCCATGGTTGCCCATGGCCGGGAAGAACGGCGTGCCGCTCCCGAGCTTGGGGAGGTAGATCGGCGCGAACGCGTTTCCGCCGTTCAGATCGCCGTACTCGCTCTGGGTACCGCCGGCGTACACGTTGTCGCCGACGGTCATCACGAAGCGAGGCTGGCCCAGGGCGATCTGGGTGAAGACGTTCGCCTCGTCCGCGGTGCCGCCCCCCCAGTCCCCAACGACGGCGAACGTAAACGGAGCCGCACTGCCGGGCGCCGGCGCGGTGGTGAAGGTGATCGCCGCCCCTACGAGATCGGCGCCGTTCTGTTCGACGCGGTAGCAGTAGGAGGTGTCCGCCTCGAGTCCTCCAATGGCCGCCTTGAACTGGTAGTCGGTCGTACCGCTTCGGCTGCCGGCAAAGGAGGTCACCCACACGGCCGGCACGCTGCTCGGCGGCGCGGTGCAGTCGCCACTCGCCGGACCCCAGCTGACCGTCGGCAGCGGTGCGCTGCTGTCGGTGGCGAAGTTGACCATGGCCGTCGTGGGTGAGAGGTCAGTGAGGTACGGCGTGCGGCGCAGGTTCGGAACGACGCTGACGCCGATCGGCGTCACTGCATTCGAGGCAGCGGACGGGGGACCGGGGCCCACACCGTTCGTCGCGGTCACCGTGAAGGTGTAGCTCGTCCCGTTGGTCAGGCCGGTGACGGTGGCCGATGTGGCGCCGCCCGGCGCGCTGGTGCTGCCGGTGGGCGTTCCGGTGATGGCGTAGCCGCTGATCGGGCTGCCGTTGGCGGCGGGGGCGGTCCAGGAGACAGTGGCCTGGCTGTCACCCGCGATGGCGCTCGCGTTGCTGGGCGCATCGGGAACGGTGGCGCCGGCGCTCGGCGTCACCGCGTTCGAGGGGGCGGAGGGGGGACCGGGGCCGACGCCGTTGGTGGCGGTCACCCTGAAGCTGTACGGCGTCCCGTTCGTGAGGCCGCTGACGATGGCGGAGGTCGCGCTGCCAAGGGCACTGACGCTGCCCCCGGGAGTGCCGCTGATGGTGTAGCCGCTGATCGGGCTGCCGTTGGCGGCCGCGGCCGTCCAGGTAACGGTGGCCTGCCCGTCGCCGGCGGTCGCACTCACGTTGGTGGGCGCACTCGGCACGGTGGCGCCGGCGCTCGTGAAGGAGAGGACCAGCTGCGGCGCGTGTGCGGCATCCTCGCGGCTGGCGAGGGCCAGTGCAGTCGAGCTGGTCGTCTTCAGCACGACGCTGTAAACGCCCGGGGCTGCCAGGAGTGCGGTCACGTCAACCGTCTTCCAGGTGCCCGCGGCGACCGCCCCCGACGAGCCGAGCTTCGTGGCCGAGATGGACGCGGTGGGCTGGTTCGCAGAGGTGAGGCCGGTCTCGCTCCAGCTCGAGTCGCTGACGGCATAGACGTCGAATCCCACGCTTTGGGCACTCGTCGCCCAGATCCGCAACGTCGCGCTCTGCAGCGTGCCGCTCAGCGCGCTGGCGTCGAACTTCAGGTAGCTGCGCACGACCGGCGACCCGTCGACCCGCAGCGCCATGCTGGCGTAGTTGGTGGTTGGCGTCGAAGCGTCGACCTTCGCGTCGGCGATCGGCACCAACGTCAATGAGGCACCCACTGCAATCTCGGGGGGTCCCACCAGGCTTGAAAGCAAGGTTGCGACGAGAAATATCGTCGCAACCCGATAACGCCACCGGCTTGACTGCGCTCCCAGCGTGACGTGCACCCTCCTGGCCGTAACACCCCCACGAAAGAGGATACCGCCACGGTGCACCCGCGCACCAGTCCACGTGTGACTGGGAGCATGAGGGTACTGGCTGAATCGACGAAAGTGAAGAATGGAGCGGGAGACGAGGTTCGAACTCGCGACATTCAGCTTGGAAGGCTGACGCTCTGCCAACTGAGCTACTCCCGCCCGCATCAACATCCTACCCGAGCGCCGCGCGTCTGACCGCGACACGCACGTGGCAGCGCGTCTTACACTCCGCGCTCAGGAGGTGACTCGTGGCCGACAAGACGCCAAAGCGACCACCCAAGCCAAAGAAGCCAAAGAAGCCGAAGGCGTAGCGCCCTCGCGCTACGGGGTCGAGTCCGCTGTGAGCCCGTGCACCGGCGGAATCTGGCCCATGCGCCCCGCCTGGTAGTCGGCGACCGCCTGCAGGATCTCCGCCCGCGTGTTCATCACGAACGGGCCGTAGTGGGCGATCGGCTCGCGGATCGGCTGTCCGCCGAGCAGGAGGATCTCGAGGGTTGGTGACGGCCCGGCCGGTTGCCGGTCGGCGCTGACCGAGACGTGCTCGCCCGCGCCGAGCAGGGCGAGCTGCCCCTCGACGATCGGTGCCTGCTCCGCCCCGACGCGCCCGCTCCCCGCCAGCACGTAGACGAGCGCGTTGAAGTCGGGGCGCCACGGGACGTCAAGGCGCGCCTCGGGGTGCAGCGTCGCGTGCGCATAGGCGATCGGCGTGTACGTGACCCCCGGCCCGGCGTGCCCATCGAGCTCCCCGGCGATGATCCGCACCAGGGCGGAGCCGTCGGTGTTGGTGATCAGCGTCACGCGGTCGGGGACGATGTCCTGGTAGCGCGGCGGGCTCCACTTGAGGTGGGCCGGCAGGTTGACCCAGAGCTGGACGCCGTGGAAGAGGCCGCCGCTGCGCACGAGGTACTCGGGCGGCATCTCGGAGTGGACGAGGCCGGACCCGGCGGTCATCCACTGCGTGGCGCCGTCGGCGATCTTCCCACCACCGCCCATGCTGTCGCGGTGCTCGAGCACGCCGTCGAGCATGTAGGTGACCGTCTCGAAGCCGCGGTGCGGGTGATCGGGGGCTCCCTTCGCCTCCCCCGGCGCATATTCCACCGCGCCCATCTGGTCGAGCAGGATGAAGGGGTCGACCAACGAGAGGTCGATCCCCGGGAAGGGCCGGCGAACCGGGAAGCCCTCGCCCTCGAGGGTTCGGATCGCGGTGACGATCCCGTGAACCGGGCGGGAGGTGCTGCTCGGGGGCAGCGCGCCGAGGCGGGGGAGGGTGAGCAGGTCGGCGGTGACGGCGGGCATCGGAACTCCGGGCTTGTAGTTGCTGTGTCAACTATAATCCGATACGGACCAGTCCGCTCCCGGATTCAGCCGGGCGATGGAACGAGCGCGTTGACCGCGGCCCGAGCCGCCTGCGGATCGCGGTACCAGGCCGCATCGACGTGCGCGAAGGGGAGCCACTCCGCCGGCAGCTCGTCGCTCCGGAAGATCGCCGCGTTCGGGCAGGCGTCGGCGCAGGCGCCACAGTCGATGCACGATTCCGGATCGACGTAGAGCTTGCGATCGACGCCGATCTCCGAGGTGATGCAGTCGACCGGGCAGACCTCGATGCAGGATCGGTCGTTCTGGTCGACGCACGGCTGGGCGATGACGTAGGACATGGTCGCCTCCCTCGGTTGCTTGCCCGGTACGAGGCAGGGAGTGCCCGCGTGGTTTCAGCGAATCGGTGGGCAGTTGGTCCCGGGGCGGCAGGACCTTCGGCACTCAGCGCATGGAGTCGCCCGGCGGATACTGGCGTCGACATGCACCGCAGCACGGCGGTCGCGCGCTGGCGCGCGACCGCCCTTCTCGCCTCGATCGTCGGCGCGGCGGCATCGGCCTACCTGCTCGTCGAATACGTCACCGGGCAGGCCGGCCTCTGCCTGACCGGCAGCGGCTGTGACCTGGTCCGGGCCAGCGCCTTCGCCTATCCGCTCGGCATCCCGACCCCGCTCATCGGCCTCGCCTTCTACCTGGTCGCGGCCTGGGTCGTGGTTCGCACCGTCGACTCGGATGGGATCGGCGGCATCGCGCCGCGCACCGCCCTGCTCGCCCTCTCCCTGGTCGGGGCGATCGCCTCGATGACGCTCACCGGGCTCGAGGCGTTCGTGATCAGGGCCTTCTGCACCTGGTGCCTGGTCCAGGCCGGCGCGAGCCTCGTCCTGCTCGGCGCAGCCATCGCGCTCGCTCGCAGCGTGCCGGACGCACCCGCCGCGAGCCACTCGAAGCGAGCCCGGCAACATGCCTCACAGGCCGTGGAGGGGGAGCGTCGCGGCCTGATGCGGACGGCGCTCTTCGGCGGCAGTGGTGGCGCGCTGGTGGTGGCCGTGATGCTCGCCCTGGGCGCGACCAGCGGAACCCCGTCCAGCTCGCCGAGTGGGTCGAACCTGGCCCCGGCGGGGAATCCCCACCTGGGCACGGGCCAGGTGCAGGTGGTCGAGTTCTCCGACTTCGAGTGCCCCGGCTGCGCCTTCATCGCGCCGATCCTGGCCGACATCGCCTCGTCCAACGGCGCAACCCTCGTCTACCGCTACTTCCCGCTCGACTCGATCCACCCCAACGCGGATGCCTCGGCACGCGCGGCCGCGGCAGCCGATCGGCAGGGGCACTTCTGGCAGATGTCGAAGGCCATCTTCGCGCAGCAGAATGATTGGAAGGACCTCTCGGCCACCGATGCCGACGCGTTCTTCCAGACGCTCGCGTCAGACCTTGGGCTCGACGTCGCGGCCTGGCAGACGGCCTACACCTCCGCAGAGATCGAGGCGGCCGTCGACGCCGACCGACAGGCGGCCACGAGCCTCGGGCTCAGCGGCACCCCGACCATCTTCATCAACGGCCGCCTCTACAGCGGAGGGCTCAGCAGCGAGGCCATCCGCGCGGCGATCGCGGCGGCGGTGCCCGCCTCCTGACCGAGCCCTAGGCGGCCTCGCCCGAGATCTCGAAGGCCCCGAGCCGGCGAATGGCCAGGAGCGTGGCACCGACCAGCACCACCACCGCCACGATGACGGCCGTGGTGAGGTCGAGCTCGGCATTGATCAGAGGCTTCGGCGTCCCGCTCATGCCCTGCGCGAAGGCGAGCGTGATCTGCCGGAGGCTGAACGTGCGCGTCCCGGCGAAGAGGCCGGCCAGCAGCCCCTCCCAGATCAGCACGTAGGCGAGGCCGAAGATGAGCGCGCGGCTCGTGACCAGGCTCAGCGTCACGAAGACCGCGCAGTAGAGCACCGAGCCGATCGCCGCCGCGGCCACCATGCCCACGACGAGGCCGTCGCCGAGGCCGCCGGCGCCGATCAGGCCGGCCAGCAGCATCGGTGCGCAGGTGAGCGCGGCGGAGCAGGCGGCCGCGACCACCAGCTTGGAGATCACGACCGTGCGCCGGCTGATCGGCTTCGCGAGCAGGAAGATCGCGGTGCCGTCGTCGATCTCCGAGCCGATCGCGCCGGTGCCGAAGAGGAGCGCGACGAGCGGCATCAGGGTGCGCACTCCCAGGTTGCCGAGCAGCCCCGCGGTGAAGCGCATGGCGCGCGCCTCCTCACCCGCGAGGCGGAAGACGACGGCAACCAGGACCAGGATCCCGGCCAGCAGGAGCAGGAGCAGCGTGCGCCGTCGCGAGAGGAGCTGGCGCAGCGTGATCGAGGCGATGACGCCGTTCATCGCCGCACCAGGTAGCTGAAGACCGATTCGAGCGACTCGTCGGTGGGGAGCAGCTCGTGCAGCGAGATCGCGTGCTGCCGCGCGATGCCGCTCACGGCCCGGCTGAAGGCGCCGAAATCGGTCGCTCGTACCGTGAGCAGGCCGCCGTCGAGCGCCGCACCGGCGATCATCGGCTCCGCCAGCAGCGCCGAGGCGAGCGCCCGGTCATTCGAGGAGCGCAGGGTGAAGGTGTGGGGGCGGTCCGTCATCAGGCGGCGGATCTCGCGGAAGTCGCCCGAGGCGGCGAGGCGCCCGGCCACGATCACCAGCACGCTGCCCGGCCAGGCGCTCCACCTCCTCGAGGATGTGGGAGCTGAAGAGGATCGTGCGGCCCTCGGCGGCCATCTCGTGCAGCAGCTCCATCATGTGCAGCCGCTGGCGCGGGTCCATCCCGTTGAACGGCTCGTCGAGGAGCAGGATCGGCGGGTCGTGGACGAGCGCCGCGGCGACCTTGGCGCGCTGGCGCATCCCCTTCGAGTAGGTGCCGATCGACCGGTCGGCGGCGTCGTCCAGCTCGACCAGGCCGATGGCCCGCGCGGCGGCCTCCGCGGCCGCCGGCGCATCCATCCCCTGCAGCCGCGCGTTGGCGGCGACGAACTCGCGGCCGGTGAGGAACGGGTAGACCGCCTCGCGCTCCGGGACGAGGCCGATGCGCCGGTACATCTCCGGATGCCGCCAGGACGCCGACCCGCCGACCGTGACGCTCCCCGACGAGGGGGCGAGGAAGCCGGCGACCATGTGGAGGATCGTCGACTTGCCGGCCCCGTTCGGGCCGAGCAGCCCGGTGACGCCCCCGTCGAGGCGGAAGCTGATGTCGTTGACCGCCACCACGTTGCCGTACCAGCGCGACGCGTTCGCCAGCTCGACCGCCACCGCCTTGGACTCCGTCGCGGTCATGCGGAGATCCGCCGGTAGCGCCACATCACCGCGGCGACCCGAGCGCCGCGATCAGGAGGGTCAGCACCCCGAAGACGGGGAGCGCCAGGTGCGCGTCGCGCACCGGCGAGTCGGGGATGGTCGCCGCCGAGCAGCCAGTCCCGGGTGCCGTCGAGGAGCACGAACGGGTTGATCAGCGGGGCGACCTCCGAGAGGCGCCCGCGCCCCGCCTCGGCCAGGATCCCGCCGACCGCGGCGCTCACCAGGAAGAGGGCGATGATCGCGCCGGTGGCGTAGGCGCGGCGCGGCGTCCACGAGGCGATCGCCAGGCTCACCGCGGCCAGCGGGATGGCGTGGATGAGCGGCGAGCCGAGCACCTGCGGCAGGTTCCCGACCTGGTCGCCGATCGCGGCCGGCAGGTCGGCCGAGACGAGGATGCCGGTCACGCAGGATCACCAGCAGCGGTGCCACGGCACAGGATGAAGAGCGCGGCTGCCAGGGCGCAGAGCTTGGCGAGGGCGTAGTCGGTGCGCGCCAGGGCGTGGCTGAAGTAGAGCGACAGGACGTGGTTGCGCTGGTCGCTGCTCACCAGCTCCGGGGCCTGCGCCGCCACGAAGAGGGTGAGGATCGGCTGCAGCTCGAAGAGGTAGTTGTTGTAGTTGAAGGGGGTCGGCGCGGTCGGCACCATCGCCTGGATCGCGCCCGCGATGGCGGCGGGGATGACCATGATGGCGGTCAGGCCCCACGGCGCGACCTTTGCCCGCCCCGACCGACCCAGCCCGAATGCGGCGCGCAGGCTCGCCCCGAAGAGCGTCCAGAAGGCGGCACGCCGCCCGAGGCGCGCACCGTCATAGCCCTGGTAGCCGAGGTCGTAGATCGCCCCCGTGGCGCTCTCCGCGGGCGCGACGGCAGCCTCACGCCGCGTCATCGACGCGAGCCTCCGCACGGAACAGGTCCTCGAGCCGATGGCGTCGCTGCTCGAGGCGGGTGAGCGACAGGCCGAGCTCGTCGATCACGTCGCGGACGATGTCGTAGGGCCGCTCGTCGGGGCAGTCGACCAGGACGGTCCGTCCGTCGACCTTGGCCACCAGCCCCGCGGTGGTGAGCCGCTCCGCGAGCGCATCGGCGCCGTCCTCGACCTCGACCCCCAGCGTCCCGGTGCGCTGCACGAAGGTCGAGATCGGGGCCGACTGGAGCAGCTTGCCGGCGTCGATCGCCAGCAGGAAGGTGCAGACCCGCTCGATCTCGCCGAGCAGGTGGCTGGCCACCACGGTCGCAATCCCGAACTCGGTGCCGGTGCGATGCACCAGGTCGAGCATCTCGTCGCGGCCCGCCGGGTCGAGCCCGTTGGTCGGCTCGTCGAGGAGGAGGAGCTTGGGGTCGTGGACGATCGCCTGCGCCAGCTTGACCCGCTGCTTCATGCCGGTCGAGTAGCCGCCGATCGGGCGGTAGCGCTCCTCGTAGAGGCCCACGTGGCGCAGCACCTCCGCGGTTCGCTCACGGGCCGCGGCGGCGGGGAGGCCGGCCATCCGGCCCATGTGGCTCACGAACTCGGTGGCCGAGACATCGGGTGGGAGGCAGTCGTGCTCGGGCAGGTAGCCCACGTACTGCCGGATCTCCGGCCCCCGCGTGGCCACGTCCATCCCCATCACCGTGGCGCTGCCGCTGGTCGGGGTGAGGAGGCCGAGCAGGATCTTGAGGAGCGTGCTCTTCCCGGCGCCGTTGGCGCCCACCAGGCCGATGATGCCGGGCTCGACGTCGAGCGTCAGGGCATCGAGCGCGATGACGGAGGGGCCGTAGCGCTTCGTCAGCGCGTTGGTCGAGATGAGGGGCATCCGCCCGGAGTCTAGCCCGGCGCGAGGTGCGCTACATGTGCGGCTGGAAGTCGGGGTCGAAGAAGCGCTTTGGGTCGTCGAGGAATTCGAGGCGGCAGCCACGGCCGCAGAAGTAGTAGCTCGTTCCCTCATGCTCGGCGGTCAGGCCGGCGGCGCGGGCCACCTCAGGGTTGACCTCCATGCCGCAGACCGGGTCGTGCGCGGTCGGGGTTCATCTCGAGCGTCTCCATCGGTCGTATCCGTCCTTTCGAAGGGTCAGGTGGGTCGGAAGCCTCGCAGCCGAAGCGAGTTCGTCACGACGCTGACGCTGGAGAGCGCCATCGCCGCCGCCGCGAGGGCGGGGGAGAGGAGCCAGCCGGTGAGCGGGAAGAGCGCGCCGGCGGCCACCGGGATCAGGATCAGGTTGTAGCCGAAGGCCCAGCCGAGGTTCTGGCGGATGATGCGCATCGTCGCTCGCGAGAGGCGGATGGCGGCCGGCACCGAGCGCAGGTCGTCGCCGACGAGGGTGATCGCGGACGCCTCGACGGCGACGTCGGCCCCGGTCCCGATCGCGACGCCGAGATCGGCCTGGGCCAGCGCCGGCGCATCGTTGATCCCGTCGCCGACCATCGCCACCACCGCTCCTCCCGCCTGCAGATCGGCGACGCGGGCGGCCTTCTCCTCGGGGCGGACCTCGGCCAGGATTCGCTCCGGGCCGATCCCCACCTGCGCGCCGATGGCGTTTGCGACGGCCGCGCGGTCGCCGGTGATCATCCACACCGCCAGGCCCGCCGCCTGGAGGCGTCGCACCGCCTCGGCCGAGGCGGGCTTGAGCGTGTCGGCAATCGCGATCAGCCCGATCGCGAGGCCATCGGCCGCGACGAGCACGGGCGTTTCGCCGGCCTCCGCGGCCTGCCGGGCCACATCCGCGAGCGCCGCGACCTCGACGCCACCCTCGACCAGCAACCGCTCGCTGCCGATCAGCACGGCGCGACCCTCGACGGTGGCCCGCACGCCTCCACCGGGTATCGCCTCGAAGCCGGTGACGACCGGCGCTTCCACGCCGCGCTCCGTCGCCAGGCGAACGATCGCCTCCGCCAGCGGGTGCTCGCTCCCTCGCTCCGCGGCAGCCGCGAGGCGCAGCAGCTCGTCGTCCGTCGTGCCGGCCGCGGGACGCAACGCGCTCACCGATGGCTGGCCGCGGGTGATCGTGCCCGTCTTGTCGAGCACCACCGCGGTGATCCGCTGCGCCTGCTCGAGGGCGGCCCCGTCGCGGACGAGGATGCCGGCCTCCGCTCCCTTGCCGGTGCCGACCATGATCGCGGTTGGCGTCGCCAGTCCCATCGCGCACGGGCAGGCGATGATCAGGACCGCGACCGCCGCGGTGAGCGCCGAGGGCAGGCGCGGCTCGGGGCCGAGCAGCATCCAGAGCGCGAAGGCGACCGCGGCCACGAGCACGACGAGCGGCACGAAGCGGGCGGTGACCTGGTCGACGACGCGCTGGATCGGCGCCTTCGAGCCCTGTGCCCGCTCGACGAGGCGTGCGATCTGCGCGAGGGTCGTGTCAAGGCCGACCCGCTCGGCGCGCATCACGAACGAGCCGGAGGCGTTCATCGTCGCGCCGGTGACGACGTCGCCGGGGCGCTTGTCGACCGGCATCGACTCGCCGGTGAGCATCGACTCGTCGACGGCGGAGCTGCCCTCGATCAGCGCCCCGTCGACGGGGACCCGCTCCCCGGGGCGCACGCGCACGAGGTCGCCGACGCGCACCTCCGCGATCGGCAGGTCGGCCTCGCGCCCATCACGCAACACCCGGGCCGTCGTCGGTCGCAGCTTGAGGAGCGCCTTCACAGCCCCGGCCGCCTGCCCCTTGGCGCGCGCCTCGAGCCAGCGGCCCAGGAGCACCAGCCCGATGATCACGGCCGCGCTGTCGAAGTAGGTCTCCGCGGCCGATCCGGCGAGGGTGATCGCCAGCGAGTAGCCATACGCCGCGAGCGTCCCGAGCGATACGAGCGTGTCCATCGTCAGGTCGCCGTGGCGCAGGCCCTTCGCGGCGGCGACCAGGAAGCGGCGCCCGAGGACGAACTCCGCCACCGTCGCCGGGGCGAGCATCCAGACGTTGACCCGCTCCATCGGCCACGGCACGCCGCCGGGCCAGAGGGCGACCACCATCATGGCCAGCCCGATGCCGGTCGCCAGCAGCGCGTCGCGCAGCAGCGCCCGCCGATCGGTGGCGCGCGCGGCCTCCTCCGCGTCGGTCGCATCGGCCTCGTCCACGGGGCGTGGCGTCGCCACTTCGTAGCCGGCCGCCTCGATCGCCGCCACGATCCGGCCGCGATCGATGATGGCGGGGTCGTAGCGCACCGTCGCGCGCTCGGTGGCCAGGTTGACGACCGCCTCGCCGACGCCATCGGCCTTGTTCAGGAACCGCTCGATGCGCGTCACGCACGAGGCGCAGGTCATGCCCACCACCGGGAGGGTGAGCTCGATCATGGGAGCGGGTGCGGCGTTGCTCATCGGTGCCTCAAGGATACTACAGGGGAGTATATGCGGCCCCTCTCGGCTCCCGGCCCGTGCGCCTCCCGCGCTACCCTGACCCCCGATGAAGGCGCTGATCCTCACCAACGAGTACCCGCCCAACGTGTACGGCGGCGCGGGGATGCACGTGGCGGAGCTGAGCCGGGAGCTGCGGAGCCGGATCGCGGTCGAGGTGCGCGCCTTCGGCGACCAGGACGAGGCGGGTGACGGCTGGCGCGTGCGCGGATACCCGCGAGGCGCTGACGTGCCGGCCGGGGACGAGCGGCTGCGTCCCGCCTGGGATGCCTTCGGCCGTGACCTGGCCATGGCGACGGATCCGACGGACGCCGACGTGGTGCATTGCCACACGTGGTACAGCCATCTCGGTGGCCTGCTCGTTCAGCGTGCGTATGGGATCCCGTTGGTGGTGACGGTCCACTCGCTCGAGCCGCTGCGACCCTGGAAGCGCGAGCAGCTGGGCGGTGGCTACGACCTGTCGAGCTGGGTTGAGCGGACCGCCCTCGAGGCGGCGGACGCGGTGATCGCCGTGAGCCAGGGCACTCGCGACGACGTGCTCGCCCACTTCAACGTCGCCGAGGATCGGGTGCACGTCATCCACAACGGCATCGACGCGGATTTCTTCGCGCCGGATGCGGCGACCGATGCGCTCGTCCGGCACGGCGTCGACCCGCGGGTCCCATACATCCTCTTCGTGGGCCGCATCACGCGGCAGAAGGGGATCGTGCACCTGGTGCGCGCGATCCGCCACCTCGCCCCGGGGATCGGCGTGGTGCTGGCGGCGGGGCAGCCGGACACGCCGGCGCTCGCCGCCGAGGTCGAGGCGGGGGTTGCGGCGGCGCAGCGCGATCGCGCCAACGTGGTCTGGATCCCGCAGATGCTGAGCCGCGAGGAGATCCGGCAGCTCTACAGCCACGCCGCCGTCTTCGTCTGCCCATCGGTCTACGAGCCGTTCGGGATCATCAACCTGGAGGCGATGGCCTGCGCCCGGCCGGTGGTGGCCGCCGCCGTGGGCGGCATCCCCGAGGTGGTGGTCGACGGCGAGACCGGGTGTCCTGGTGCCGGTCGAGCTGCGGGCTCGATGAGCCGATGACGCCGGTCGACCCGGATCGCTTCGCCCGCGACCTTGCCGACGCGGTCAACGCGCTGATGGCCGATCCGGCGCGCCGCGAGGCGATGGGTGCCGCGGGACGGCGACGCGCGGTGGAGCGATTCTCCTGGTCGTCGATCGCGGATGAGACGGTCGCGCTCTACCGTCGTCTCCTCGCGCCGTTGGGTACCATTCCGCCCCCATGACCAGCTGGCTCACCACCGACGCGCCTCACCACGAGGGTGCCCCGAAGCCGATCGTCCAGGTCCACGACCTGCGAAAGCGCTACGGCACGCTGCAGGCGGTCGACGGCGTGAGCTTCGAGATCACCGAGGGCGAGGTGTTCGGCATCCTCGGCCCCAACGGGGCGGGCAAGACGACGACCCTCGAGATGATCGAGGGGATGCGGATCATCGACTCCGGCACGGCGATCGTGGACGGGGTCGACGTGGCCAGGGACCCGCGCGGCGTCAAGGCCCGCATCGGGATCCAGCTCCAGGCCTCGAGCTTCTTCGACGAGCTCAACCTGATCGAGCTGCTCGAGCTCTTCGGGCACCTGTACGGTCGCCGGGTCGATGCGAGCGAGCTGCTCGCCGACGTCGAGCTGACCGAGAAGGCGCGCTCGCAGGTGCGGACCCTCTCCGGCGGGCAGAAGCAGCGCTTCAGCATCGCCGCCGCGCTCGTCAACGACCCGCGCGTGCTCTTCCTCGACGAGCCGACCACCGGCCTCGATCCGCAGGCGCGGAGACACCTGTGGGGCCTGGTGCGGCAGATCCGCGATCGCGGCCACACGGTCGTCCTCACCACGCACTACCTCGAGGAGGCGGAGGAGCTCTGCGACCGGGTGGCAATCATGGATGGGGGCAAGATCGTCGCGCTCGACAAGCCGCTGGCCCTGATTGACGCGCTGCTGGCCCGCGGCTTCACCAAGGAGCGGGTCGAGCGGCTCGCAAACCTCGAGGACGTCTTCATCGACCTGACCGGCCACACCCTGCGGGAGGACTAGGCCGATGCGCTGGGTCGTCTACTGGTCCCTCTTCGTGGCCAGCTTCAAGATGTTCGTCCGCAATCGGGCTGCCCTCTTCTTCAGCCTCTTCGTGCCGCTCCTGATCATGCTCATCTTCGGGGTCCTGAACTTCGGCGGCACCACCACCGTGACGCTCGGCGTGGTCGACGAGGCCGATACGACCGGCAGCCACGCCCTCGTGACCGCGCTGGGTCACGTCACCACCTTCGAGCTACATCCCGGGGCGCGTGACGCGGAGCTGGCCCAGCTCAAGGAAGGGCATCGTGACCTGGTGCTGGTGATCCCCGCCGGCTACGAGCTCAAGGTGCCGACCGCAGGCTCGCCCGCGCTGGTCGCCTACGGCAACCAGTCGAAGCCCGAGCAGGCGCGCGTTGGCGGCCTCCTCCTGAACGCGGTCGTGGGGCAGATGCTGGCCGGCGGCGGGGCGGGTCCGCTCGTGTCGGTCCAGGACCTCCCCGGGCGCAGCCTCGGCTACATCGACTTCCTGGTGCCCGGCATCCTGGGCTTGACCCTGATGCAGCTCGGGCTCTTCAGCGTCTCGTTCGGCTTCGTGCAGCTGAAGCGCACCGGCGCCCTGCGCCGCCTGTTCGCCACGCCCACCAGCCCCGCCTACTTCCTGGCCGCCCAGGTCACGAGTCGCCTGATCATCGGCCTCACCCAGGTCTTCGTGCTGCTCGGCGTCGGGCTCTGGTTCGGGCTGCACCTGCAGTGGGCAGCATCGTCCTCCTGCTCGCGATCTCGCTGCTCGGCTCGATCATCTTCCTGGCGATCGGCTTCGGCATCGCCGGCTGGGCCAAGAACGAGGACCAGGCGGCGCCGCTCGCGAACCTGGTCAGCCTGCCGATGACCTTCCTGTCGGGTGTCTTCTTCTCGCGCGACGCGATGCCCGAGTTCCTGCGCACGATCACCGACTACCTGCCGCTCACCTACCTCAACCACGCGCTGCGCAGCGTGGTGAATGACGGCGTCGGGGTGGGGGCCATCGGCGGCGACCTGCTCGGGATGGGCGGTCTGGGCGGTGATCGCCTTCTTCGTCGCGGTGCGGCTGTTCAGCTGGGAATGAGCGGCCCGCCGACGAGCCCGGCGATCGGACTCATCCTGAGCGCCGAGCAGGTGGCCATCTTCCTGACCGGCGTCGCGCTCTGGCTGGCCAATGGCGGCGCGCCCCTGCTGCTCATCCCCGCCCTGCTGGTCCCGGACGTCTCGATGGTCGGGTACCTGCGCGGCCCGCGGATCGGGTCGATCACCTACAACGCCGTCCACCACCTCGTGCTGGCGCTGGCGCTGCTGGGCGTCGGCTGGTGGCTGCTCGATCGGCTGGCTGGTCCTCGCCGGCGCCGTCCTGCTGGCGCACGTGGGGATGGACCGCGCCCTGGGCTATGGCCTCAAGCTGCCGACCGACTTTCGCGACACGCACCTGGGGCGCATCGGCCGGGGCTAGCTGCTCCGATCGTCCCCGAGCCGATGCTTGGCGACGAAGGCGGCGGCCTGCGCGCGGCGCTGGAGGTTGAGCTTCGAGAGGATGCTGCTGACGTAGTTCTTCACCGTCTTGTCCGAGAGGAAGACCTCGGCGGCGATCTCCTTGTTGGTCTTGCCCTCGGCGACCAGCTTCAGGATCTTGCGCTCCTGGGCGGTCAGGTCGCTCAGCTCGTCGCGATCGTCGCCGTTCGCGATGCGCCGCACCCGCTCGAGGACGCGCTCGGTGACCGCGGGATCGAGCAGGGAGTCGCCGCGACCGACCGCCTCGAGGGCGGTGACCAGGTCCCGTCCGCGGATCTGCTTGAGCAGGTAGCCGCTGGCTCCGGCCAGGATCGCCGAGAGCACCGCCTCCTCGTCGGGGTACGAGGTGAGCATCACGATTCGCATGCCGGGGAATTCGGACCGGATCTCGCGGCAGGCCTCGATGCCCGAGCCATCGGGCAGGCGAACGTCCATGATCACCAGGTCGGGCTCGAAGCGCCGGGCGGCGGCGAGCGACTCGGCAACCGTTCCCGCCTCGGCGACCACCTGGAACTCGTCACGTCGAGAGAGGAGCGCCACCAGGCCCTCGCGCACGACCTCGTGGTCGTCGACCACGAGCAGCCGCAGCGGAGGGCGGACCGTCGTCGCGTCGTCGCTCATGCCCTGCCCCGTCCGTCCTTGCTCGGTGCCGCTCGCTCGGGGAGCGGCATCACCACGATGATACGGGTCCCGTCGCCCTCCTCGCTCTCCACCAGCAGCCGACCCCCGATCGATTCGGCGCGGCGGCGCATGTTGGCCAGCCCGTGATGACCGGCGGATGCCACCGCGTTCGTATCGAAGCCTGCGCCGTCGTCGGCGATCTCGAGGCGAAGCTCGCCCTTGCTCACCCGGGTGTCGATCGCGACCCGAGAGGCATTCGCATGCCGGACGGCGTTGCTGAGCGCCTCGCGGGCGATGTTGAGCAGCTCGCCGATGACGGCGGCCGAGACGGCCGGCGCTGGCTCGGCGTCAACCTCGATCTGCATCGGGCTGTGAAGGCGCGTCTCCTCCGCGAGGCTTTCCAGCGCTGCGGCAATCCCGCCCGGCCCGTCGAGGCCGGGGCGCAGCCCGTAGATGAAGGTGCGGATCTCGCCGATCGCGGCGTGCAGCGCATCGATGGCACGCTCGACCCGCTCGGACGCCGCGGCGGGATCCTGGAGCACGATCTCCGAGACGTCGTCGAGGCCCAGGGTCACCGCGTAGATCCGCTGGATGATCCCGTCGTGCAGGTCGCGCCCGATCCGTTCGCGCTCCTCGACGACAGCCAGTGCCTGCACGCGTTCGGAGAGGCGCGCGTTCTCGATCGCCAGTCCGGCATGGGCGGCGAACCGCTCGACCAGGCGCTGGTCGTCCTCGCCGAACTCTGCCGGGCCGCGCTTGTTGGTCAGGTACAGGTTGCCCACGCTATGTCCCTTGACCATCACCGGGACGCCGAGGAACGAATGCATCTCCGGGTGGTGCGGCGGGAACCCGAAGCGCCGCGGATCCTCCGCGATGTCGGCGATCCGGAATGCTCGCGCCTCCCGGATGATGAGGCCCAGCAGGCCATGACCGCGTGGCAGGGCGCCGATCCGCTCGCGCTCGAGGTGGCCGAGGCCGCTGGTGATGAACCGCTCCAGGTGCCCGTCCTCGTGGGCGATCCCCAACGCCGCGTACTGCGCCTCCGCCAGCTCTCGGACCCGGTCGACGATCAGCTGCAGCACGACCTCCAGCGCCAGCACGCCGGAGATGCCCTGCACCGCGACGTCGAGGGCGGCCAGGTGCGCCTCCGCGCGACGCGCGCGAAGCTCCCAGCTCAGGTCCACGTCACGACCTCGAAGCGACGATCCACCCTCGTAGCCTAGCGACCTCCGAACCGCTTACGTGCCATCCGCCCGGCGTGGATGGGCCGAATGGCACGTGAGCCGACGCGCGGCGGTCTGCGCTAATGCAGGCGTCGGACTCCGAGCGCCCGCCGAGCGGGCAGATGAGGGAACCATGGGTCGTATCTTCCTTTACGCCTCCGCGGTGGCGAGCGTGCTGCTGCTGACCCTCATCTACGCGCTGGTGGCCGTGCAGGGCGGCGCATCGCCGTCCGCCACCGCAACCCCCTCGGCCAGCGCCGGAGCAAGCCCGCCGGCCAGTGCCGCGGCGAGCGCGGGAGCGCCGATCGGCATGATCATGATCAGCGCCTTCGACATCGGCTTCGACCCCAAGACGGTGGACGTGCCGACGCCGGGCGTGTACACCGTCATGTTCGACAACACCGGAGCGATCGCCCACAACCTCACCTTCGCCGATGGCACCGCCTTGGCGGCCGAGCCCGGCAAGACGACGAACGGCACGGTCACCATCCCGGCCGGCGGGACGACCTTCTCCTGCACCGTGATCGGGCACGCCGCGGCCGGCATGACCGGCAGCGTGACGGTCGCCGGAGCGACCGCCGGTCGCCGAGCGGCGACAGCCACGGCGGGCCGGCGCCGAGCACCGACGTCGCGGCCGACCCGAGCGCCGCGCCGTATGTGCTCCGCGACCCGACCGCACCACCGCTCATGACGGGCGACGTCCACGACATCACCCTCACCGTCGAGGAGAAGGTGATGACGGTGGCCGCCGGCTACCAGCAGATGGTGTGGACCTTCAACGGCAGCGTCCCGGGTCCGGTGATCCGGGTCAAGGTCGGCGACAAGGTGCGCGTCCATCTCGTGAACCCCGCGACCAGCACGATGTCCCACTCGGTCGACTTCCATGCCAGCCAGGTGGCGTGGAACGACGAGATGACCTCGATCAAGCCCGGCGAGGAGAAGGAGTACGACTGGACCGCGGAGTACGCGGGCGTCTGGATGTACCACTGCGGGACCGCGCCCGCGCTGCTCCACATCGCCAACGGGATGTACGGGATGGTGATCGTCGAGCCGAAGGCGGGGCTGCCAAAGGTCGACAAGGAGTTCGCCATCGTGCAGTCGGAGTGGTACCTCGGCCCGCAGGGCGAGCCGACCAACCTGGCCAAGGCCGCGGCCGGCGCCCCCTCCCCTGATTTCGTGATGTTCAACGGGGTGGCGAACCAGTACATGGACAATCCGATCCAGGTCAACACCGGCAAGCGGGTCCGCATCTTCCTGCTGGATGCCGGCCCGAATATCGACTCGTCGTTCCACATCGTGGGCACGATCTTCGACACGGTGACGAAGGAGGGGATCCACCTGGTTCGCGGCAACGACGGGAGCTGGGCGTCGCAGGCGGTCGACCTCTCGCCAGCCCAGGGCGCGCTCATCGAGTTCCAGACGGCCGAGGATGGCCTCTACCCGATGGTGACCCATGCCTTCAACTTCGTCGGTCGGGGAGCCCTGGGGCTCCTCAAGTCGGGGGACGGCGATCCCCTGAACTGACCGATGGCGCCGCGCGGCGGAAGCTCGGAGCCGCCGCGCACAGCGAGGGCCGGTCCAGCAATGGGCCGGCCTTCGCCTTTCAGGCCGCGTGCTCGAAGATGACCTCGACCAGCGGCGACTGGGCGAACATCACGTCGAGATCGGTTCGGCGCCAGTTCGCCGCCACGCGCGACATCACCTCGCGTCGCTCGGCCGGCTCCAGGATCGGCCTGGCCGGGCCGGCAGGTCCGCCTTGACCGCGCCCTTCAGGTGGAACGTGAAGTGGGGATCCGCCAGCAGGTTGGCGTACCAGTCACGGGGTCCCGGCATGCCGCTCAGCACGATCCTGCCGTCGATGTTGTGAAAGACCGTCTCGATGCGGCGCGCCTGGCCGGTGCGCCGGCCGGTGGTGGTGATGTCGATGGTGTGGCCACGGGAGAGCGCCCGCGCGATGCGATCGTCGAGCGTGCCGACCTCGGCAAGTTGGTTGCTCATGCAACCAACTATAGCGCATTGGCCTCGACCGGGTCGCGGGGCGGGTCACCGAGGCCGGCACGGAGAACGAGTAGCGCACCCTTCCCCGTCGGGGTCAATTAGAACGGCTGTTCTGCCTGCTGCGGTCGCGCTAGACTGACCCGGTCGTGTCCAAGACCGATCCGCTGGCCGCATTCTCCGCCCCCACCCGCGCCTGGTTCGGCGATGCCTTCGCCGAGCCGACGCGTGCGCAGGTGCTCGGCTGGGCGCCGATCTCCGCGGGTCGCCACACGCTCCTCCACGCCCCGACCGGCAGTGGCAAGACCCTGGCCGCCTTCCTGTGGTGCCTCGATCGCCTCTTCGCCGAGACGTCGCCGCGTGCGCGCGAGCGGCGCCTTCGCGTCCTCTATGTCTCACCGCTCAAGGCGCTCACCTACGACGTGGAGCGGAACCTGCGAGCGCCGCTGGCGGGGATCCGCCGCACGGCGGAGCGCCTGGGGGTGGCGCTTCCCGAGGTGCGGGTCGCGTCCCGGACCGGCGACACACCGGCCGATGCTCGCCGGCAGCTGGTCAAGGACCCGCCCGAGATCCTGGTCACCACTCCCGAGTCGCTCTACCTGCTCCTCACCAGCCAGGCGCGCGAGGCGCTGCGCGGCGTCGAGCACGTGATCGTCGACGAGGTGCACGCGCTGGCCGGCACCAAGCGCGGCGCCCACCTCGCCCTCTCGCTCGAGCGCCTCTGTGCGCTGACCGACGTCGAGCCGCAGCGGATCGGGCTGTCGGCCACGCAGCGCCCGCTCTCCGCGATCGCCGCCTTCCTCGGCGGCGTCGGCCGCGAGGTCGAGATCGCCGATGCCGGCTCGCGCAAGCCGCTCGCCCTCGAGGTGATCGTGCCGGTCGACGACCTGGGGCACCTCGGCGATGCGGCCCCGGACACCGCGGGTCCGGAGGAGCGCCACTCGATCTGGCCGTCGATCTACCCGCGCCTGCTCGAGCTGATCCGGGCGCATCGGTCCACCCTGGTCTTCGTCAACTCGCGCAGGCTCGCCGAGCGCCTCTCGAACCGCCTCAACGAGCTCGCCGGCGAGGAGCTGGTGCGGGCGCACCACGGCAGCATCGCCCGCGAGCAGCGGCTCCAGATCGAGGAGGAGCTGAAGGCGGGGCGCCTGCCGGCGCTCGTCGCGACCTCGAGCCTCGAGCTGGGGATCGACATGGGCGCGATCGACCTGGTGATCCAGATCGAGTCGCCGCCGTCGGTGGCGGCCGGGCTGCAGCGCATCGGGCGGGCCGGGCACCAGGTCGGCGAGCCCTCGACCGGCAAGATCTTCCCGAAGTATCGCGGCGACCTGCTCGAGGCAGCGGTCGTGGTGCGACGCATGCTCGACGGGGCGATCGAGGAGACGCGGATCCCGCGCAACCCGCTCGACGTCCTCGCCCAGCAGGTCGTCGCGGCCGGCGCCATGGACCGCTGGGCCGTCGACGCGCTCCACGCCCTGGTGACCCGCGCGGAGCCGTTCCGCGACCTGTCCCGCCAGCAGCTCGAGGGCGTGCTCGACATGCTCTCGGGCCGCTACCCGTCCGACGAGTTCGCCGAGCTGCGGCCGCGGATCGTCTGGGATCGGGCGAGCGACACGATCCAGAGCCGGAATGACGCCCGGGTGGTGGCGATCACCTCGGGCGGCACGATCCCCGACCGAGGCCTGTTCGGCGTCTTCCTCGCCGGCGAGGAGGGCGGCAAGGGGCGTCGCGTCGGCGAGCTCGACGAGGAGATGGTCTACGAGAGCCGGGTCGGCGAGGTCTTCCTGCTCGGCGCCTCGTCGTGGCGGATCGAGGAGATCCGGGCGGACCGCGTGGTCGTGACGCCCGGCTCCGGGACAGCCGGGCAAGATGCCCTTCTGGAAGGGCGACGGGGTCGGCCGCCCGGTCGAGCTGGGGCGGGCGATCGGATCGTTCCTGCGCGAGGCCGAGGCGATGCCCTCGGCGGCGCTCGACAAGCGCCTGCGCGATGACCACTTCCTCGACGAACGCGCCGCGCGCAACCTGGTCGCGTACCTCGGCGACCAGCGCGAGGCGACCGGATCGCTGCCCACCGATCGGCAGATCGTGGTCGAGCGCTTCCGGGACGAGCTCGGCGACTGGCGGATCTGCCTGCTCTCGCCGTACGGCGGCCGGGTCCACGCGCCGTGGGCGCTGGCGATCGAGGCGGGGCTGGCCGAGCGGGGCCAGTCGGCCTCGACGCTCTGGACCGACGACGGCATCGCGGTCCGCCTGCCCGAGGCCACGGAGCCACCGCCGGAGGAGATCTTCATCCTCGACCCCGACCGGATCGAAGAGCTGGTGACCGATGCCCTCGGCGGATCGGCGCTCTTCGCCTCGCGCTTCCGCGAGAACGCGGCCCGCGCCCTGCTGCTGCCGCGACGACGCCCCGGGCAGCGCACACCCCTCTGGATGCAGCGCCAGCGCTCATCGGACCTGCTGACGGTCGCGAGCCGATACGGATCGTTCCCGATCATCCTCGAGACGTACCGCGAGGTGCTGCGCGACGTCTTCGACCTGCCCGCCCTGCGCGAGCTGCTGGCCGGCATCCGCTCACGCCACGTCCGCGTGACGAGCGTCGAGACGCGCGCGCCCTCGCCCTTCGCCGCGAGCCTGCTCTTCGACTACGTCGGCACCTACATGTACGAGGGCGACGCGCCGCTGGCCGAACGGCGCGCCCAGGCGCTCGCCCTCGACCGCGAGCTGCTGGCCGAGCTGCTCGGCGCCGACGAGCTGCGCGAGCTGCTCGACCCGGCCGCCCTCTCCGACCTGGAGCTGGACCTCCAGTCGCTGACCGGCGGCCGCCGGGCGAAGACCGTCGACGGCGTCCACGACCTTCTGCGACGCGTGGGGGACCTGCGGGGTGACGAGGTGGCGGCACGTAGCGACCTGGCGTATCCGCCGGCGGCCCTCGCGACCCTGCTCCGCGACCGGCGCGTGGTCGAGATGCGGATCGCCGGCGAGTCGCGCTGGGTGGCGATCGAGGAGGTCGCCCGCTACCGCGATGCCCTGGGCGCCAGCCCGCCGCCCGGCGTGGCCGAGACGTGGCTCGTCGCCCCGCCGACGGCCCGCCGCCGCTCGACGCGCTGCTGCTGCGCTGGGCCCGCACCCACGCCCCTTCACCGCGGCCGCTCCCGCCGGCCGCTGGGGGATCGCCATCGAGCGCGTGGCGGAGCGACTCCGGACCCTGGTCGAGGCAGGGTCGCTGGTCGAGGGCTCGTTCCGCCCCGGCGGCACGGAGCACGAGTTCGCCGATCCGGAGGTGATGCGCGCCCTGCGCCGCCGCTCCCTGGCGCGGCTGCGACGCGAGGTGGAGCCGGTGACGACCGAGGCGCTGGCTCGCTTCCTGCCGGCCTGGCACGGGATCGGCAGCCGCGCGACCGGGACGAACCGCCTCCTCGAAGTCGTCACCCAGCTCGAGGGCTTCCCGATCCCCGCCTCGATCCTGGAGCAGGACGTGCTGGCGGCCCGGGTCGCGGGCTACTCGCCGCGCCTGCTCGACGAGCTCGGGCGCTGGCGGCGAGGTGGTCTGGATCGGCCGCGGTCCGTCGGCCGGGACGACGGACGAGTCGCGCTCTACCGCCGCGAGCGAGCCGAGCTGCTCGCCTCGGCGGGCGCCTTCGAGTCTGGCGAGCGGCCCTCCGGCGCGCTCCACGACGCGATCCGCCAGCAGCTGGCGCGCCGCGGGGCGGCCTTCTTCGGGGCGCTCCGCGCCAACGTGACCGAGCCCGGGTCGGACGAGGCGCTGCTCGACGCGCTGTGGGACCTGGTCTGGTCCGGCGAGGTGACGAACGACACGCTGGCGCCACTGCGCGCCCTCTCGCTGCCGCGCTCCCGGTCGCGGGCCACTCGTCCGGGGCGTCCCGCCGGGACCGGCCCGCCGCGAGCCGCCGGCCGATGGTCCCTGGTGGCGGACCTGGTGGGGGAGGGGCGCTCGCCGACCGAGCGGAGCCATGCCCAGGCGCTCGCCCTGCTCGAGCGGCACGGAGTGGTGACGCGCGAGGCCGTGCTGGCCGAGGGCCTCGCCGGCGGATTCGCGTCGGTCTACCCGGTGCTCAAGGCGATGGAGGAGGCGGGCCGTGCGCGGCGCGGCTACTTCGTCGCTGGCCTTGGAGCGGCGCAGTTCGCGCTGCCCGGCGCCGTTGACCGGCTGCGCGCTGCGCGCGAGACGGACGCCAGCGGCGCCCCGGAGATCCTGCTGCTGGCCGCCGCCGACCCCGCCCAGCCGTACGGCGCCACGCTGCCCTGGCCGCGAGAGGCGGATGCGGAGCGGCTTCCGCTGGCGCGCGCCCCGGGGGCGTACGTCGTCCTGGCCGATGGCGCTCCGACCCTCTTCGTCGAGCGAGGTGGGCGGGGCCTCGTCACGCTGCCCGCCTTCTCCGACGAGGAGCTGGCGCGGCCCTCGATGGACGCGCTGCGACGGCTGCTGGCTCCCGCGGGACCCCTGCGCGAGCTGCGGCTGGAGCGAGTGGACCGGGTGCCGCCCGCCGAATCGTCCCTGGCGGAGGCGCTGCGCGGGCTCGGCTTCCGACCGTCGTATCGGTCGTGGCTGCTGCGGCCCTGAGCGCGAATCGCCCGAAAACGGGCATAAAAGTGTCCCGGAGGGGCCTCGCCCCGTCCCCTTGATGCAATCTCGGGACCGTGGCCCGGCTCCTCCGGAACAAGACGAACTCTAAGGGCTGTCGCCGGGTCTGCCTAGTGGACTTCTCCACGACTTTTCGCGGTCGGGCTGGACTTATCCACCCCCCGTCCACACGAGCCGGTCATCGCGCGAGCGCGATGAGCAGGTCCGGGACCCAGAGCCGGGTGTGCCCCGTGAAGCTCAGGACCGTCACCGCCACCAGCAGCGCGACGAAGCCCCCCAGCACCGCCCAGTCAACCGCGCCGTAGTCGGAGCTGACGGAGCCAGGTCCGGCGACCGGTCCCGAATCCGCGCAGGTCCATCGCGTCGATGGTGTCCTCGGCACCCACGATGGCGTTGATGGTGACCGGGACCAGGAGTGGCCCCAGCCGGCGCATGCGGCCGATCGGCCCGCCCGGCGCCCGGTCCCACTCGTAGCCGCGGATGCGCTGCGCGTCCATGGTGGTCTGCATGTCGGCGGCCATCGAGGGCACGAAGCGGAAGGTCAGGTCCAGGCCGTACGCGAACTTGTACGGCACCCGCAGCCGGGCAAAGGTCGGCCCGATATCGCCCGGCGCGACGGCGAAGGCGATCGGGAAGCCCATCGCCGCCATCGAGCCGAAGCGGAGCAGCTGGGCCGCCGCGTAGCAGAGCATCTCCGCCGACACCGGGGTGTTGAGCAGGGGCAGCCGGAAGTAGATATGAAGGTCCTTGGCGACGAATCCGCGCAGCTCTCCGCCGGTGAGGAGCGTGTTGACCACCACGATGAAGGTGATGAAGAAGGCGACGTAGGCCCAGTTGCCGCGCACCGAGCGCCAGGGGATCCCGGCGGATCGGTAGTAGATGACCGCAATCACGGCCATCGGCAGCAGGATGCGCAGGTCCCAGACCTGGATCGCCGCGAAGACGTAGCAGGCCAGCACCAGGATGAGGATGCGGGGGTCGCGGCGTGACAGCCACGACCCCCGCCCCAGGTAGCGCGGCGTGATGTTCACGCCGCCCCTCCGTTGATCCCCGGGGTCGTCAGCGACCCATCGAGGCGCGCACCGGCTCCCAGGCCGCGACCAGGATCGGGGTCAGGATGCAGGCCACGATCAGGTTGCTCACCACGACCGGGATGTAGTTGTCGCTGAGCGCGACGCCAAAGTTGTCGGCGGTGCCCAGGAAGATGTCGCTGAAGACGACGAGGAACCCGATCACCACCGCCACCGCCGACGCGATCGCCGCGGAGGTGAGGCGGTTCGAGCCCTTCATCATGCTGAGCGCCCACCAGCCGGCGATGAATCCGGCCAGCCCGTTCGCGATGCTCCAGTTCCAGGAGGTGAGCAGGCCCCAGCCGCTGATCTGATCGGCCAGCGCGTTGCCCACGAAGCCGACGAAAGCGCCCGCGACCGGCCCGAAGGCGAAGCCGAAGAAGGTCACCAGCGCGAAGCCTGGCCGCAGCGAGACGTTTGCGGTGCCCGGCAGCAGGAAGCTGAACTGTGCTGCCACCGCGTACAGGGCGGCGCCGATTGCCGCGTACACGATGGTGCGGCTCGATACCTCCCACATCGAGTCGCTGGACGTGCCACTCATGGTTGTCATGCGAGTCTCTCTCCTCCTTGATCCCACCGGATGGTCATCACGTCACGCTTGCTCGACCTTCGAACCTCCCTCTCTGGCTGGGCTGGTGGAGCGCTCCACCGCGACGATCCGCCGGGCGAGCGACGAGGCATCCAGGAATTCGCCGCCCGCGGGCGGCCACGCCAGGTTGGCTCGCATCAACGAGGTCCGATGCAGGTTGCATTCGCGCCAGCGTTCCTCGTCCTGGATCACGCTGACGGGCGAGCCGTCTGCGACGACGCGACCGTCACGGAGGACAAGGATACGATCCGCTCTCGTGAGCGCAAGGTCTACGTCATGGGTCACCAGATAGATGCTCTCGAGGCCGGGCACCGCGGCGACCTCGTCCATGAACCGATGCGCGGTCTGGTGATCCTGGCCCGCCGATGGTTCGTCGAGGATGAGGGTCGGCGGCTCGAGCGCCAGCGCGATCGCCAGTGCGAGCCGCTTCTGCTGTCCGAACGAGAGGGTCATCGGCGCCCGATCGAGGATTCCGTCGAGCATCTCCAGCGAGGTGCGCCGCAGGACGCCGCGGCTGAACGCGTCGGCGTCGCCGACCTGGTGGCCAAGGTTGCGCGGCCCGAAGAGGAGCTCGTCGCGCACCGTCCGGGAGAAGAGCATCTGGCTCGGGCTCTGGAAGACGTAGCCGAAGACCCTGGCCAGGTCCGCCACCGTGCGCTCGCCGATCGGCTGGCCGTTCACCGCCACCTCGCCGCCGCTCGGACGGATCAGGCCCATCCCGGCGCGGAACATCGTGGTCTTGCCGGAGCCGTTCGGGCCGAGCACCGCGACCACCTCGTGTGACCGGAGGTCGGCGGTCAGGCCGGTCAGCACCTCGCGCTCCCCGAGGCGCACGCGCACGTCGCCGAACGCGAGCCGGGACGGGTCGTCCGCCGGCACGACGCGCCGAACCGCGGGCTCCGTGGAACTGGCGCCGGCCTCGTTCCGCGCCCGCTCGAGGACGATCTCGAACGGCAGCTTCACCGCCTCCGGATCGGCGATCCGCAGGAACCCGTCGACCGGCCCGAGGTAGGCGGCCGATCCGGCGTCGAGGTAGAGGACGCGGTCCGGCCGCAGCTCGAGCGCCTCCTCGACGCGGTGCTCCACGATGACCACCGCATGGCCGGCGTCTGCGAGCGTCCGGAGCGCGCCGAGCAGCCGCCGGGCGGTGGCGGGGTCGAGGTTGGCGAGCGGCTCGTCGACGACGTAGAGCTTCGGACGCAGCATCAGGGCGCCGGCCATCGCCAGCAGCTGCCGCTCGCCGCCTGAGAGGGCGAACGTCTCGCGGCCGGCCAGCGGCTCGATGCCGGCCTCCGCGATCACCTCCGAGATCCGGCGGTGCATCTCGATCGGCGACCAGGCCAGGTTCTCCGGCCCGAAGGCCAGCTCCGCTTCGACGGTCGACCCGACGATCTGCTTGGCCGGGTCCTGGAGCAGGGTGCCGACGGAGAGCGCGATCTCCCGCAGGCGGAGATCGGTGGTCGCTCGGCCGAGCAGTCGCACCGACCCGGCCAGCTCGCCGTGGTACGCGTGCGGGATCAGCCCGTTGATCGCCCGGATCAGGGTCGACTTGCCGCAGCCGGAAGGCCCCGCGACGAGGAGTACCTCTCCGGGGGCGAGGCTGAGGTTGACGTCACGGATCGCCGGCTCGGTCGCGCGCTGGTATCGAAACGTGAGGTCCGCGATCTCCAGCAGCGGGCCGTCGGCCATCGGCTCAGGCAGGCTCGATGCGGACCGGCGTGTCGAGAGAGAGTCCGAAGCGCTCGGCGGCCGAGCCCTGGTTGACGGCGAGGGCGGGCCCGGCGTAGTCGGCGTCCTCGAAGAGGAGCGGAGCGCCCGCCGGGACTTCGCCGAAGGTGGCCACCCACGTGATCGGTTCCCGTCCCGCCGGGCGCGTCCCGCGCTCCGGCAGGACCAGCTCGAATCGCCGCCCGGACGGCATCGCCCCGAAGGCGGACGCCAGGTCGCCGATCTCCCCGGCCAGCCGACAGTTGCCGAAGGCGTCGATCACCAGCACCGAGGTGTCCAGGCCGCCGTCTCGCGTGGTTGCGTGCGGCAGGACGAGGTCCACGAGGTGGGCGGGATCGACCGGCGGCCCGACCTCCTCGAACGGCGTGCCGGCGGCCAGGTGCGCGCCGACGGGGGAGAAGACGTCGCGACCGTGGAAGGTGTGCGAGACGGTTGGGAGCCAGAGCGCGGGGTTCTCCAGGGATCGCGCCGCCACCACGCCACCGAGTACCCGAGCCGCGGGAAGGAACAGGCCGTTGTCCGGTCCGACGAAGACGTCGCCGCGGGCCGCAGCAACCGCGATCCCGCGCCGGACGGTGCCGACGCCGGGATCCACGACGCCCACGTGCACGCCGACGGGAAAGTAGGGAACGCTCCTGGCCAGTAAGAACGCGCCCTCCCGGATCGAGAAGTGGCGGATGGCGTGCGTCACGTCGACCAGCCGGGCGTCGGGAGCGATCCCCAGCATCACCCCGCGGCAGACGGAGGGAGCGCTGGAGCCGACGCCGAAATCGGTCATGAAGGAGATGAACGGTCGTTCGGCCATGGGCGGCATGCTAGCCACCCGGTCAAGGGCGCGGGACTCAGCGCAGCTGGACCGTCTCCAGGTAGGTCGGCAGCTTCGCGTCGAGGTGCATCCCGCTCTTGATCCGCGCCGCGAACGCCTGGGCGGCATCCGGATCACCGTGCACCACGAACACGGTCTTGGGACCTCCGTCGCCGCCAGTGGTCCCGCCGGCCTTCGCGAAGTTGGAGAGCCAGTCGTCGAGCTCGTGCTCGTCGGCGTGGGCCGAGAAGCCGGAGATGCTGCGGACGCGGCAGCGAACCGGGTACTCGACCCCGTCGATCCTGGCCGTGGTGCCGCCGGTCTGGAGGTGGCGCCCCAGCGTCCCCTCGCCCTGGTAGCCGATGAAGAGGAGGGTGCAGGCGGGGTCGGGGAGGAAGTCCTTGAGGTGATGCATGATCCGCCCGCCGGTGAGCATCCCCGAGCTGGCGACCACCATCAGCGGCCGCGGCTGGGTCCGGATCGCCTTCGACTGTTCGACCTCGTTGGTGTAGCTCTCGCCGGGATAGACGAGCGGCGAACCTCCCGACCGCATCAGGGCGGCGGTCTCGTCGTCGTAGTCCTCGATGTGGCGCAGGTAGACGTCGCTGGCGCGGCTCGCCATCGGTGAGTCGAGGTAGAGGGGCAGCTGCGGGATGCGCTTCTCCCGCAGCAGCTCGTCGAGGACCCAGACCACCTCCTGGGTGCGCCCGATGGCGAAGGAGGGGACCAGCAGCACGCCGCGATCGTTGGCGACCTCGTTGATCGCCTTGGCGAGCTCCTCGATCGCCTGCGGGTGGGGGGCGTGCTCGCGGTTGCCGTAGGTCGACTCGACCAGCACGAAGTCGGCGTGGCTGATCGGGGTCGGGTCGCGCAGGATGGGGGTGTCGCAGCGCCCGATGTCGCCGGAGAAGACGACCGTGGTCATGGTGTCGCCATCGGTGACGCGCAGCTCGATGATCGCCGAGCCGAGGATGTGCCCCGCGTCGTGGAACGTGGCGCTGAAGCCGGGCGCCACCTCGGCCGGCTGGTCGTAGGCGATCGGCTGGAAGTGGGTGAGCGTGGCCTCGACGTCGTCCACCGTGTAGAGCGCCGACCGGTTCATCGTCATGCCCTCGGGCGCGGCGTGGCGCAGGTGCTGGGGCATGTCGGGGCCGGCCTCCAGCGCGGTTGCCTCCGTGGCCAGCTCCGCGTCGTGGGCGGCGGCCTCGTCCGGGTGATGGCGCCGCCAGCGCTGCTCCGCCTCGTCCTGCAGCTTGGCCGCGTCGCGGAGGACGATCTCCGCCAGGTCCAGGGTGCCGGAGGTCGCCCGGATCGGGCCCTTGAAGCCCGCCTTGACGACGGCCGGGATGCGGCCGCAGTGGTCGAGGTGCGCGTGGGTCAGGAGCAGGGCGTCGACGCTCGCCGGGTCGTAGGCGAAGGCCATCCGGTTGCGGTCGTTCTCATGCGGCGAGCCCTGGAACATGCCGCAGTCGACGAGGACCCGGTGCTCCCCGGCGGTGACGAGGTACTGCGAGCCGGTGACGGTGCCGACGGCCCCGAGGAACTGGATCTGGATGCTCAATCTGCCGGGCAGTATGGCCGATCGGGCCGCGCGTATCATCGGCGCCTCATGGCGTTCCCGATCGCCCCACCGGTCGAGCCGATGCTCGCCAAGCCGACCCCCGAGCTGCCCGTCGGCGAGGGATGGCGCTACGAGCCGAAGTGGGACGGCTTCCGTGCGCTCGTCTTTCGCGACGGATCGGAGCTCTATCTCCAGTCCCGTGACCTGAAGCCGCTGGACCGGTACTTCCCGGAGCTCCTCCCGCCCCTGCTCTCGGTGGGTGGGCCGTCGGCGCGCTTCGTGCTCGACGGCGAGATCGTGATCGCCCGCGACGGCGGGCTCGACTTCGAGGCGCTGCTGCTCCGCATCCACCCGGCCGCCTCGCGCGTCGCGATGCTCGCGGCCGAGACGCCGGCCGCGTTCGTCGCCTTCGACTGCCTCGCGGAGGGTGCCGACGACCTGCGGGGCGCGCCGCTCGACGAGCGTCGGGCGCGCCTCGAGCGGCTGCTCGCGGAGGCGCCGGCATCGGTCCTGCTGACCCCGGCCAGCGCCGACCCGGCCGTGGCACGGCGCTGGTTCGACGTCTTCGAGGGCGCCGGCCTCGACGGGGTGATCGCCAAGCGCTCGGACCTGCGCTACCTGCCAGGTAAGCGCGAGATGGCGAAGGTCAAGCACCTGCGCACGGCAGATTGCGTGGTGGCGGGCTTTCGCTGGCACAAGAACGGTCCCGGCACGATGGTCGGCTCGCTGCTGCTGGGCCTGTGGAACGACGCCGGACAGCTCCAGCACGTGGGCGTCACCTCGTCCTTCACCGAGGCGAAGCGCCGCGAGCTGGTCGAGTTTCTCGCGCCCTACCGCGTCGATGCGCTGGAGGGACACCCCTGGCGCGAGTGGAAGGAGTGGGAGGCGGCCGCGGATGGGAAGCGGCTGCCGGGAGCGACCTCGCGCTGGAACCGCGGCAAGGACCTCAGCTGGGAGCCGCTCCGTCCGGAGCTCGTCTGCGAGGTAGCCTTCGACCATCTCCAGGGCGACCGATTCCGGCACGGCACCACCTTCCGGCGCTGGCGCCCGGACCGCACCCCGGAGAGCTGCCGTTACGACCAGCTGGCAGAGACGCCGCCCGCGCTGCTCGCCGACCTGTTCCGCGGCCGGTGAGCGGGTACACTCCACGCCGCTTCGCCGCCATCGAGGAGACACCGACCCCGTGACCGATCCGAACGACGCCGTCAACGAGATTGCCGACCGCTTCTGGGACGGTGTCCTGGAGCGAGACCCGGTCTCCGCCACGATCCTCGGCGACGACCGCTGGGACGACCGCCTCCCGAACCTGGGTGCCGAGGGGCGCGCCGCCGATGCCGCGGGCTACCGGGCGGCGCTGGCCGACGCCGCGCAGATCGATCGGGACGCGCTCGAGCCGGAGCAGGTGATCACCCATGACATGCTCACGCTGGTGGCGCGCACCCACCTGGAGGCGCTGGAACAGAAGCAGTACCAGCTCGCGGTCGATCACATCTTCGGCGTGCAGACGCTCCCGGTCCGCGTGGCGCAGTACCAGATCGCTGAGACGCCCGAGCAGCTCGAGCGCCTGCTGGCCCGGTTCGCCGCCTATCCCGTCGCCATCGCCCAGACGATCGCGACGCTGCGCGAGGGGGTGGCCGATGGCCGCACCGCCGCGTCGGTCCCGGTTCGGCGCGAGATCGAGCAGGTCGAGCGGATGCTGGCGTTGCCGAGCGAAGAATTCCCGGCGGTTCGCATGGCGCACGTCGCTGACGACGCGGCCCGGGAGCGTGTCCGCGAGGCCGTGGCCGCGCATGTCTACCCGGCGCTCCAGGGCCTGCACGACTTCCTGGCCGACGAGTACGAGGCGAAGGCGCGCCCTGAGCCGGGGCTGTCGGCAACCCCCGGCGGGGAGGCCGCCTATCGGCTTGCGATCCGGATGAACACGACCATCGAGACGACGCCGGACGAGGTGCATCGCTTCGGGCTCGAAGACCTGGCGCACATCGAGGCCGAGAAGGATCAGATCGCGCGGGGCGCTGGCTACCGCGACCGGCATGCCTACGCCAAGGCGCTGGTCGAGGACCCGGCCAACCACACCGACTCGCGCGAGCGCATCGTCGAGCTGGCGGCGGGGCAGCTGGAGCGCGCATTCGCGATTGCACCCCGCTACTTCGGCCGGCTGCCGAGCGCCAACTGTGAGGTGGCCGCGGTCGAGGAGTACCGGGAGCGCGAGGTGCCGCCCGCCTTCTACATGCCGCCATCCGCCGATGGCTCACGGATCGGGCGCTACTACCTGAACACCTATCAGCCGCAGGAACGGCACCTTCACAAGATCGCCGCCATCACCTTCCACGAGGCAACCCCGGGGCACCACTTCCAGATCGGGATCGAGATGGAGCTGACCGGCCTGCCCCGCTTCCGGGTTCATGGCTCGCGGCTGGCGGGCGCCGCCTTCGCCGAGGGCTGGGGCCTCTACACCGAGCGCCTCGCCGATGAGATCGGCCTCTACGCCTCGCCGGCGGAGCGGCTCGGCATGCTCGACGCGCAGTCGTTCCGTGCCTCGCGCCTGGTGGTCGACTCGGGGCTGCACGCGTTCGGCTGGAGCCGGGCCCGCGCGATCGAGTTCATGCACGAGCGCGGCTCCCTTCCGCTGGTCGACGCGGAGATCGAGGTGGACCGCTACACGATCTGGCCGGGCCAGGCGCTCTCCTACAAGATCGGCCAGCGTGAGATCGAGCGGGCGCGGCGCGAGGTGAGCGAGTTCATGGGTGACCGATTCGACCTCCGCGCCTTCCACGACGAGGTGCTCGCCCACGGATCGGTGCCGCTCCCCACCCTGCGCCGCGAGATCCCCGGTTGGGTCGAGGCGGCGGTCGCGGCGCGCGAGGGCGCGCCGGCGGGCTAGGGTCGGACGCGTGCGACCGCCGGAGCGCGTCACGCTGGCCGGGCGCTTCGTGCGGCTGGAGCCGATCGAGGAGCGGCATCGCGACGAACTCCTCGCCGCCGCCGCGCAGGATCCGGTCACCTTCCGCTACATGGGATCGGACCTGTCGGTCGGCGCATCGGCGTGGCCGGGCTACCTCGCCGACGCCCAGCGCCCCGACTACGTGGCCTGGGCGACGGTCGACGCCGCCACGGGGCGTGCCATCGGCTCGACCCGGTTCGGCGACATCGCACCGGAGCATGGGCGGGTGGAGATCGGCTGGACCTGGATCGCACCCTCGCACCAGCGCAGCGCGGTCAACAGCGAGGCCAAGCTGCTCCAACTCGGTTACGCCTTCGACGAGCTGGGCGCCACCCGCGTCGCCCTCAAGACCGACGGCCGCAACCTGCGCTCGCAGGCGGCGATCGAGCGGCTGGGGGCCCAGCGAGAGGGGGTCCTGCGGCGCCATATCCGCATGCCGGACGGCTTCATCCGCGACACCGTCTACTTCTCGATCCTGGCCGAGGAGTGGCCCGCCGTGAAGGCGCGCCTCGAGGAGCGCCTCGCCCACGGCTGATCCGGTCAGGGCTGCTCGTGGATCTCCTGCGCGGCCTTGATCCCCGACTCGAGCGCCCCCTGGATCCAGGCGTGGTAGAGCGAGCAGTGCTCCCCGGCGAAGTAGATGCGACCCTCGGGCCGAACGATGTCGGCCTGCAGCTCGGTCTGCTGCTCCGGCGCGAAGAGCGCGAAGGCGCCGTTCGCGTAGCGGTCGTTGTACCAGGCGTGCGAGGCGCCGACCTCGTACACGTCGCGGATCCGCGGATGGATCGTCGAGACGTCGTCGAGCGCCTCCTCGAGGCGCGTCTCCTCGTCCATGGCCCCCCAGCGGAGCGCGTCCTGGCTCCAGGTGTACGAGGCGAGCAGCACGCCGCGTGCGGTGTCCGGGTTGGGGGTCGGGTAGTTGATGCGGCGGATCGGGAGGTCGGTCACCGTCGCCCCGCCGAAGATCCCGTCATCGGTCTCCCAGATCCGCTCGCTGACCTGGAACAGGATCTTGGTCGAGGCCGAGTAGTTGAGCTGGCGGATCGCCCGCTGCTTCTCGTGCGAGAAGGGCTTCAGCTGCTCGATCTGGCGCAGCACCGAGAACGGGATGGCGCAGACCGCGTAGTCGGCGACCTCGGTGTAGCGCCCGGCCTCGGTCTTGAAGTGGATCGTGACCGAGTCCGCGTCCTGGTCGATCGCGAAGACCTCGGCGCCGAAGCGGATCCGATCCTGGAGCTGGCCGTAGAAGGCGCGCGGCAGCATGTCGGTGCCACCCACGATCTCCTGCATGTCGACGAAGGCCTTGCCAAGGTCCTCGCGCAGCTCCTCGATCACCGCGTTGTTCATATCCGACTCGACGAAGTTGATGACGCCGTACATCTCGATGGCGCCCTCACTGAAGCCCTTGACCTCGAGGAACTCCCGGAGCGAGTACTGGTCGTAGTCGCGGACGATCTGCTCCCAGCCGGCGTCGCCATCCCGCTCGAGCAGCTCGCGCAGGTCGCGGGTGGCCTCCTGCCACAGGTCGTCGATGCTCCGGCCGCGCTCGTGATCGGCGACCGGGAAGGGAAGCCGATCCGGCTCGCTGTGCGCCTCCTCGGCGGTCATCCGCTGGCCGCCGACGTGGACCAGGCCCTTCGGGTTGCCCATCATGAACGGGCGCAGCGTCAGGCCGAACAGGTTGACGTACTTCAGCGTCAGGTCGTGGACGCGCGGGATGCGCATCGCGCCGGCCTCGGCGTAGAGCCCCGGAGCGAAGTCGCGAAGCGTGTAGACACGCCCGCCGACGCGGCTCTGCGCCTCGAGGATGAGCGGGTCGTGACCCTGGCGGGCCAGCTCGAAGGCGGCCACCAGGCCGGCCATCCCGGCGCCGATGATGACGACTCGCTTCCGGCGGCCTTCGCGCGGCTCGAGGCCCTCGCGCGGGACCGAGAGGACGTCCGGCGAGACCGGCACGTCCGACGGCGCTGGCTGTTCCTCGGGGTCGGGGGCGTCACGCGTGTCGGCTTTCATGGCGGAATCGTATCGGCTGAGGGGCGGGCCGCGCGGCCGATTCGGCTACGTGCTGTCGCGGTACTCCGCCCACGGGTCGTAGTCGGGGTCCGGCGGCTCGGCGGCCGGGCGCTCGTCCTCCGGGACGTGGCGCAGGTTGACCCGAACGCGGTACCAGAGAGAGGAGCGGCCGCGCATCCCGTCGACCAGCACGTCGTCCTCGGCGAGGAGCTTCGCCGCATCGGGATGGCGCTCCTTCCAGCGCTCGAGGCCCGCGATCGCATCGGCCTTGGCCTTGGCCTGCGAGATCACGATCAGCGGATGGGCCGATCGTCGGCGACCCGTGGGAGCGGCCGTTCCGTCGGCGCGTCGAGCGGGCGGCGAGGGCATCGCGGGGGCCACCGACCCGACGCGCCCGCGCGGGGCCGACGGATCCGGCGCGGGCGGCGGCTTCGGCCGCCATGCGGCGCTTCGACGGCTGGACCCGCGGCGGCTCGCCCGGCTGCTTGGCGTAGTTCGGCGGCCACGGCGCGTCGCCCGGCCCCGTCGCCTCGTCGCGCGCCGAGAGCTCCAGCAGCGCCTCCAGCGAACCGACCGCGTCGTCGATTCCCGGCCCCGACGTCGCCCAGGCGGGCGTATCGGTCCGGCATGGTGGCGACCGTGAAGTCGGCGAGCTCGGCGTCGGGCACCTCCGACCAGAGCATCGGCGCCGAGACGCGCGCGTCCGGCACCGGGCGCACCGAATAGGCGGACGCAACCGTGCGGTCCTTGGCGTTCTGGTTGTAGTCGAGGAAGACGCCGTGCCGCTCCTCCTTCCACCACTTGCTGGTGGCGAGGGTCGGGGCGCGCCGCTCGACCTCGCGGGCCAGGGCCAGGGCGGCTCGGCGCACCTCGCCGAAGGTCCAGCGCCGCTCGATCCGGGCGTAGACGTGGATTCCGCGCGAGCCGGACGTCTTGGGCCAGCCGGTGAGGCCGTGGTCGGCGAGCACCCCGCGCACGACCATCGCCACCTCGCGAACGGCGCTGTAGGGCACGCCCGGCCCGGGGTCCAGGTCGACCCGCAGCTCGTCGGGGTGCTCAAGGTCGTCGTCGCGCACCGGGTGGGGGTTGAGGTCGATGCAGCCCAGGTTCACGACCCATGCCAGCGCCGCGGCATTGCTCACCACCACCTCGTCGGCGGTGCGCCCCGAGGGGAAGGAGAGTTCCACGGTGCGAACGTACGGTGGCACTGAGGCCGGCGCCCGCTTCTGGAAGAAGGCCTCGCCGGCGGCGCCGTTCACGAATCGCTTGAGCGCCATCGGCCGGTCGCGAACGCCGCGCAGCGCGCCGTCGGCGACGGCGAGGTAGTAGTGCACCAGGTCCAGCTTGGTGATCCCGGCCTGCTCGAAGAAGAGCTTGCCCGGGTTGCTGATCGTGACCTCGAAGCCGTCGAGCTCGAGCGGGACCGATGCGTCGGGTGCCATCGCGAAAGCGTAGCCTCTCGCCGATGGTCGAGCGATGGGAGCGGCTGCTGCGCGCCCTGGACCGGTGGTCCGCGCGGCGCAGGAGCACGCGCGTCGCGCGCCGCGCGGTCGTCGGCTTCGCCAATCACCAGGGGCCGGAGGTGGCGAGCGGAATGGCCTACTTCGCGATCCTCTCGATCTTCCAGCTGATCGTGCTGGGGATCGTCGTCTTCAGCTTCGTGATCGGCGAAGGCGAGGCGCGGCGGATCGTGATCGGCCGCCTCGAGGCCGCGCTGCCGCTCCAGCCGGGGACGATCGGCGCCGTCGTCGACAGCATCGTCTCCTCGCGCGGCGGGCTGACCGTCGTCAGCCTCGCCATCCTGGCCTGGGGTGCCCTCGGCTTCTTCGGCGCGCTCACAACCGGCGTGGGACGAGCATTCGCGGCCTCGACTCGGCGGCCGTTCTGGCAGGACAAGCTGATCAGCCTCCTCCTGCTCGTCGTCGCCGGGGCGGTGGCCCTCGTCGGCGGTGGGGATCGGGCTGGGGACCGGGATCGCGGCCCGCACGGCCGGCTCCCTGCCCGGCTGGGGGAGCGGCGGGCGGCTGGCCCTCGACCTGGTCGGGCTGCTGATCCCGATCCTCCTGGTGCTGGTGGCCCTCCTCGTCGTCTACCGGGTCGTCCCCAACCGTCGCGTCACGTTTCGCCAGGTCTGGCCGGGGGCGCTGGTCGCCACGATCCTCTTCACCCTGCTCCGCGTGGGGTTCACCTGGTATGCCACCGACGTGGCCCGCTACGAGAGCGTCTTCGGGCCGATCTCGACCGTCATCACCCTGCTCGTCTTCCTCTATTTCGCGAGCATGGTGGTCCTCTTCGGGGCCGAGATTGCCCGCGCCAACGTGCTCGAGGACGAGGACGAATCACCTGCTTCCTAAACCGGAGAGTGGTGTGGTGTAGTACCTTTCGGTCACGTCACGCGCTCGGAACGGCCGGGTAGCATCCCTCTTGGAGCACGTAACGGGGCCTTTGGGCTGATGGATATCGCTCGGAACAACGTCGCATGAGGCGACGATCTCATCTGACCATCCTGCTGATTGCCCTGCTGATGGTCGGAGCGAGCATCGTCCCCACCTCCCCCCGCGACTCGGCCCAGGCCGCGGACCCGCTCGCCGACGCGAAGGCGCAGCAGAAGGCGCTCGAGAGAAGCTTGAGCTCGCAGCGCGCTGCCCTCGCCGCGCTCAAGGCCAAGTCGGCGAGCCTGGCCAGTGCGCTCGCTTCCGCCAGGTCGCAGCTCGCGGCCGTGACCGCCGAGTACGAACGCGTGAACGGGCTGCTCGAGCAGGTGCGGGGCGACGTCGCCGACATCACGGCGCGCCTTGCGGACCTGCAGGCGCAGATCGCCGACCTCGACCACCAGCTCCAGCAGGTCGCTTCACAGGTCGAGCAGCAGACGATCGAGCTGACGACCCGGGAATCGCTGCTCCAGGAACACGTGCGCACGGCATACGAGCGAAGCCAGACCTCGATCCTCGAGCTGATCCTGTCGTCGGATTCGCTGGACGCGGCGACCACCCAGGTCGGCGAGCTGCTCACCATCTCCGACCAGGATCAACAGCTCGCCAGCGGGATCCGCGACCTGCGCGCCAGCCTGCAGGCCAAGCAGGACACGCTCTACGAGGGGAGGGTGTCGCTCGCCGCCACCCGTGACGAGGCGGACATCGAGGCGAAGGCGCTCTCGGACCGCGAGGCCGAGCTGGCTGCCATGACGGCTCAGCTGGCCACGCTCAAGGCGGCCGCGGACACGAAGCGCCGCCAGCAGGAGGCCGCGCTCAACGCGGCCCTCGAGGCAAAGGGCAACGTCGCGGCGCAGGTGGCCGCCAGCGAACGGGCGGCCGCTGCGCAGGCGAAGCTTGTCGCCACGCTCCAGGCGGCCGAGGACGCCCGCCGGCAGCAGCCGTCCGCATTTGGCTTCCGCTGGCCGGAGGACAGCTTCACCGTCACCCAGGAATGGGGGCCGACCAGCTTCGTGCTGGAGCCCTCGTACACGTATCACCACATCTACTATCCGCACTTCCACGGCGGGATCGACCTGGCGCACGGCTGCGGGACGCCGATCCGCGCCGTCGGCAGCGGCACGGTGGTGGCGTCGGGCCAGCCGCTCTGGCCCTGGGACTCCGGCTACGGCGTCGTGATCAGCCATGGGTCCGGCGTCCAGAGCTGGTACTGGCACCTGAAGGCCCAGGTGATCGTCCATGCCGGCCAGCGCGTGAGCATCGGTCAGGTGATCGGATACGAGGGGAGGACCGGGCAGGCGACCGGTTGCCACCTCCACTTCGCCGTCAACGACCACGGCATCTGGGAGAACCCTCGGGTCTACCTGCCCTAGACCGATGCCGGCGCCGGCTCCCCGATCGACGTGGCGGCGGGGCGGTAGAGGCGGTCGACGTACTCGCCGAGCATGCGCGCCGTGCTGAACTGCCAGATCGCCGCCTCGATGGCGGCGCGCATGGTGGAGATCCATTCGCCCGGCACGCCCTCCCCGTCACGCGCGTAGAAGCGCGGCGCGATCTCCTCCTCGAGCAGCCGATAGAGCTCGGTGGCATCGGCCTCGTCCTGGGCCGCCTCGTCGTCGACCGTCTCGCGGCCTCCGATCGCCCACCCGTTGCGACCGTTGAATCCCTCGTCCCACCAACCGTCCAGGATGCTGATCGAGGGGATCCCGTTCATCGCCGCCTTCATCCCCGACGTGCCCGACGCCTCGAGCGGGCGGCGCGGGTTGTTGAGCCAAAGGTCGACGCCCCCGATCAGGAAGCGCGCGATCCGCATGTCGTAGTCCTCGAGGATGAAGACCCGGCCGCGCAGGGTTGGTGAGCGCGACAGGCTGAAGATGCGCTGGATCACCTTCTGGCCGCCGCGATCGGCGGGATGCGCCTTGCCGGCGAGGACGACCTGCACCGGGCGCTCCTCGTCGCGGAGCAGCCGGGCGAGTCGCTCCTCGTCGTGGAAGAGGAGGTCCGCTCGCTTGTAGGTTGCGAAGCGCCGCGCGAATCCGATCGTCAGCGTCTCGGGGTTGAAGGCGGCGTGCAGCTCACGCAGGACGCTCGGCGACTCGCCGTGCCGCGCGAACTGGCGCGCCAGGCGGCGGCGCATGAAGTCGAGCAGCTCCCGCTTCTGCTGACGATGCGCTCCCCACAGGTCGGCCGCCGACACCTCGCCGAGCCGCGCGAATGCCTCGGGGCCGGGCGCATCGCTGCCGATCGAGCGCGCGATCGCGCGCTCGAAGAGACGGCGCATCGGGCGCCCGATCCAGGTCGCGACGTGGACCCCGTTGGTGATGGCGCCGATCGGCTGCGCAATGAGCGGGCGCCAGGTGGCGTTGGCCGTCTCGCCGTGGAGCCGGCTGACCGCGTTCGCCGCCGTCGCGTGCCGAAGGACGAAGGCCGTCATGTCGAAGGCGGCGTCGGGCTCGTCGGTGAGGCCGCGGCCAAGCTCCATCAGGCGATCGGCTGGCATCCTGCAGGCATCCAGCCACGGGCTCAGGAGCGCCGAGGCGATGCCACGGTCGAACTGCTCGTTGCCGTCCTTGACGGGGGTATGGATCGTGAAGACGGCGTTCCGCCCGACCCGTCGCAGCGCCTCCTCGGCGTCGAGGCCGGGCTCCGCCGCGATCAGCTCGCGGGCACGCTCGAGGAGCAGGAACGCGGAGTGTCCCTCGTTGAGATGCCACGCGGCCGGCTCGATGCCGAGCCCGCGCAGCGCCCGGACGCCTCCGGCGCCGAGCACCACCTCCTGGCAGAGGCGCATCTCGCGCCCGCGCACGTAGAGGATGTGGGTGATCGGCCGGTCGGGTCCTTCGTTGGCCGGGATGTCGGTGTCGAGCAGCAGCAGCGGCACGCGGCCGACCTGGGCGACCCAGACCGCGGCATGCACCTTTCGTCCCGGGAAGTCGACGCTCACCTGGAGGGGAGAGCCATCCCGACCCCGCGCTCGTCGCAGCGGCAGCTCGGCCGGGTCGAGGTCCGGCTGTGCGTGCTCCTGGTGCCCGTCCGCGTCGATCTGCTGCCGGAAGTAGCCACGTCGGTAGAGGAGCCCCACCGCCACGAACGGGAGCGCCGCGTCCGACGCCGACTTGCAGTGGTCGCCGGCCAGGATCCCCAGCCCTCCCGAGTAGATCTGCATCGACTCGTGGATGCCGTACTCGGCGCAGAAGTAGGCGATCGGGCCGGGCAGGCGTGCTGCGGGGTCGGCCGCGGTGGCAGCGCGATACCACGAGTCGGAGCCGTTTGCCAGGTAGCGATCGAACTCGTCGAGGAGCCGGCTGGCGTCCACCATGAAGTCCTCGTCGGCGAGCAGTTCGGCCCAGCGACCGGGCTCCAGCGCGGCGAGCACGGGGATCGGGTTGCGGTGGCGGGCCCACGCCGTGGAATCGATCCGCGCGAAGAGCGCGCCGGCCCGCGGAGTCCAGCTCCACCACAGGTTGTAGGCCAGCTCGCGGAGTCCTTCGAGCCCCGGCGGCAGACCGAAGTCAAAGCCGGGCATGGTGGGCACGCGGACCGGGCTCGTCATCGAGCGGCGATCATAGCTGGGTCGGACGCGCCTCCGGTTGTCCACATCGCGCCACGAAAAGAGGATCGCCGTGGCCGGCCGAAGGCGGTACGCTACCGAACCCATGATGAACGGCTACTCGGTGCAGGACGCCGCGTCGGTTCTCGGGGTCCCTGAGGGGCGCGTCTGGGAGCTTCTGGCCAGAGGCGTCCTCTCAGGCACTCCCGAGGGCGACTCGATGCGCGTCTTCCTCAAGGCCGATGCGCCTTCCCCCGCGCGACCCGCTCCACCGGAGGAGTTGCCCAGGAGCAACGGAAACGGTGGATCCCAGGGCGGCGAGGCGAGCGCGTTCCGCGAGCTGCTCACCGAGTTTCGCAACCTGACCGAACGCTACGGTCAGGCCCTGCTCGCGCTGGGCGAGGCACGCGGCGAGGTTGCCGGACTGCGCTCTCGCGTCGAGCTGCTCGAGGCTCGGATCGACCTCCGTCTCCCTGCCCGGGTGGATGCGGAGCCGGTCTCGTGGGCGGCGCCGTCGGTCCGCGAATTGGCTCCGGAAGCACCCGCCTCCGCGCCACCGGCGCCCGCGGAGGTCGAGGCGGTTCTGCCGACCCCCGCGCCGGTGGAGCGGTCGGCTCGTTCCCGCAAGGCGCGCTCGACTCGTGCGGCGGTCGCCGGCTTCGCAGAGGCGCTGGCGCGCGCGCAGGACCCGAACCTCGCGCCCGTCGGAGAGACCGCCGCCGTGGAGGCTGTCTCCGAGGAGGAGATCACGATGCCGGCGCCCGAGTCCGCGTCCTTCGAAGCGGTCGCCGGTGACGAAGGCGCCGAAGCGCCGTTCTCCGAGTCGGCTGCCCTCGACGTGGTCGCCGAAGAGGTGGTCGCGGAGGAGCTCGCGCCCCTCGTCGAGGCCGACGCCGAGCCGCTGCCGGTCCCGGTGGCCGAGCTCGCACCTGCGGAGGTCGCTGCATCGGCCGCGCCTGCCGAGGTCACCTACCGCCCGCCCGAGATCGAGCCGGATTGGTTCGCGGATGGCGACTTCTCGTGGCTCGATGCAGCCGAGCTCGAGGCTCGATCCCAACCCGAAACGGTGGCGGTGGAGGTCGTGCCCGGCCCAGCCGCGGAACTCACTCCCGAGATCGACGCTGCCAGTGAAGCTACGGCCGAGCCGGAGCCGATCGCCGTGGAGCTCGCTCCTGAGCCGGTGGCCGCCGCGATCGAGGTTCCGCCGCATGCCGAGCCGATCGTCCCCATGGAGCCAGCGGCGGCCATCGTCGAGGAGCTCGCCGTGGATCTGCAGCCCGCGCCCATCGCCCCCGTCGAGCCGGAGCCGATCGTGGTCGAGGAGCTCGCCGCTGAGTGGCAGCCCGCGCCCATCACTCCCGTGGAGCTGCAGCCCGCGCCGATCGCCCCCGCTGAGTGGCAGCCCGCGCCGATCGCCCACGTCGAGCCTGAGCCTGCCGCAGCCGCTGGCGCGCCCGGCGCTGAGATGCAGGCGCTCCCGGTCGGCGGTGGAGGCGAAGAGGCGGTCATGTGGCTCGGAGGGCAGCGCGAGCCGGCGGACGAGCCTGAGGCTGCGGCCCGGTCATACCCCGGACCGACACTCTCCCCTCGGATCCGGGATGCGTTCGAGCCCGTCGCCTGGCCCGCGATCGATCGCGGCGCTGCGGTGGCTCAGGCGGTCGCGCCGCCCCCGCCGCTCGCCATGACGGAGGAAGAGCTGGCCCAGCTGGCACGCGACGAGGGCTGGGACGATGCGGAGGTCTCGGCCATCCGGGCCATGATCTCGCGCCCTTCCAGCGAGACTGTCGAGCTTCCCGGATCGGCCGAGCTCGACGAGGCGATCTCCGCGCTCCAGGCGGTTCCCATTGCCCCGCGCTCGGATGTCGCGCCCGCGAACCAGTGGGCTAAGCCGGCGACGAGGGAAACGGAGCCCATCGCACGCGACGACTGGGCATTCGAGGTGGAGCCGCCGCTGCCACAGGTCGCCACTCCACGGAATCCGGCCGCGCCGCGTTACGACGCTCCTGATCCGGATTGGGTCCGCCGGCGCCGCGGCCCTGCGGCGTCCGCCTATCGCCGCATCCGCCGCATCTTCACCGGCTGAGGTCGCGTGGCGCCCAGCCCCGGCCGCCGGCGCCTCCCCGATCTCGGTCCTCGGGGAGAGGGATGGGTCCTCGGGCAGTTCGTTCTCCTGGCCCTGGTGGCGGTGGCGTGCCTCCCCGGCCTCGCGGACCTCGGACCGCGATCGGCAGGCGAATGGGTGGCGGTGGTGGCTGGCGTCGGGGGGATCGCGGCAGGTGGCCTGGTCGTTCTGTCAGGCTTCCGGGACCTTGGTCCCAGCCTGACCCCCATGCCCCGACCGCGCGACGATGCCGGACTCGTCGAGGGCGGGATCTACGCCAGGATTCGTCACCCGATCTACGCCGGCCTGATGCTCGGCGCGCTGGGCTGCAGTGCCATCGCCCGCAGCCTGCCGGCGGTCACGGTCACGCTGCTGCTGGCCATCTACCTCGACCTGAAGTCGCGTCGCGAGGAGGGCTGGCTCGCTGATCGCTACCCCGCCTACGACGCGTACCGGCGGCGCACCCGGCGCTTCCTGCCGGGTATCTACTGAGGGCGCAGCCCACTAAGGTTGCCAAACAAACTTCGCGTTGGCATAATGATTCGCGTGCCACGAACCATTAGCCCCTCGCAAAGCGTCCACGAGGAGCTCCTCGACGAGCTGGATCCGATGCTCGCCGGTGAGCGGGCAGCCTTCGCGAAGCGATGCCACGATCGATCGATCAGCATGGCGCACCTCCACGTGATGACCCTGCTGGAGGCGTATGGGCCGCTCCCGATGAGTCGCCTCGCCGAGCTGCTCGGGTCCGGGCTCCCCACGGCGACGGGGCTGGTGACGCGCATGGAGGAGCGGGGCCTCGTGACCCGGGCGCACGACGCGAACGATCGCCGGGTGGTGAGCCTGCACCTGACCCCGGCCGGCGCGGATGAGCTGCGCCAGCTGCAGGCGACTCGTCGTAAGCGGATGGCCGCCGCCCTGACCCACCTCTCGGAATCAGAACAGCTGAACCTGCTGGCGGCGATTCGCAGCCTGAGATCCGCCATCTCCCAACTCCCCGAGCAAGGAGCCATCTCCCGTGACTGACGAGATCAACCTGAGTCCCCCGACAGGGGCGTCCGAGCACCCGGCGGTCGAGGTCGACCCGCGGACGCGCTTCGAAATCCTCGGCGCGATCATGCTGGGCCTCTTCCTGGCAGCCCTCGACCAGACGATCGTGGGTCCGATCCTGCCGCGCGTCGTCGGTGAGCTGCACGGCGCCGACCTGTACACCTGGGTGGTGACCGCGTACCTCCTGACCAGCACCGTGACCGTGCCGATCTACGGCAAGCTCTCCGACCTCTTCGGCCGCAAGCCGCTCCTGATGATCGGGATCAGCCTCTTCCTCGTCGGCTCTGCGCTCTCCGGCCTTTCCCAGGAGATGTGGCAGCTGATCCTCTTCCGCGGCATCCAGGGGCTCGGCGCCGGGGCGCTCTTCCCGATCGCGCTCGCGGTCATCGGCGACCTGTTCACCCCCGCCGAGCGCGGCAAGTACCAGGGGCTGTTCGGGGCGGTCTTCGGCGTCTCGTTCCTCATCGGCCCGGGGCTGGGTGGCTTGCTGACCGACCACTTCAGCTGGCACTGGGTCTTCTTCGTGAACCTGCCGATCGGGCTGATCGCCCTGTTCGTGATCGCCCGCCTGCTGCCGACCCACCGACGAGCTGGCGCTACGCGCAACATCGACTATCTCGGCGTGGCGACCTTCACCGCCGGCCTGGTGCCGATCCTGGTTGGCTTGACGAATGCTCAGTCCGGCGACTGGGGAAGCCTCGGGGTCTGGGGACTGATCGTGACCGGCGCGATCTTCCTGGTGATCTTCGTGGTCGTCGAGCGGTACGGCCGGGAGCCGATGATCCCGCTCGGCCTGTTCCGCATCCGCAGCTTCAGCCTGTCGATGGTGGCCGTCTTCACGGCCATGTTCGGCTTCTTCAGCGCCGTCGTCTTCCTCCCGCTGTGGTTCCAGGTCGTCCGCGGCGCGAGTGCCACGGCGAGCGGCTACAACCTCATGCCGTTCCTGTTCGGCCTGATCCTGTCGTCGGTCGTGTCCGGGCAGGTGGTGAGCCGCACGGGCCACTACAAGTGGCTGGTGGTCGGTTCGCTGGCGCTGGCCTCGACCGGGCTCGTGCTCTTCACGAACCTGCGCGCCGACACGCCCTCGCTCGTCCTCTGGTCGTGGATGGCGGTGATGGGGATCGGCATCGGGCCGACCATGGCGGTCTTCACGATCATCGTCCAGAACGCCGTGCCATTCGACAAGCTCGGCGCGGCGACGGCTGACCTGACCCTCTTCCGCCAGGTCGGCGGGACGGTGGGCCTCACCTTCGGCTTCACCCTCTTCCGGCAGTTCCTGACGACGGACCTCCTCAAGGAGCAGTTCACGGCGGCCGGCGTTCCCGCGCAGCTGGTGGCGGGGATGCCCTCGGGCGGGGCCTTCGGCGGCGACGTGGCGCAGGTCGGGGGCGCGGATCCGGTCCAGCAGTTCCTGGCACAGGCGCCGGCGGAGATCCAGCCGACCCTGCAGCATTACCTGTCCAACTTCGAGACGGGCTTCCACCAGGCATTCTCCATCGCGCTGGCCCATAGCCTCTGGCTCGGGGTGGGGGCGATGCTGCTGGGCGTGCTGGCGACCGTCTTCCTGCATGAGCTGCCGCTGCGCGCCCACCATGGCCCGGTGCGGCCCACCGTGCCGGCCGAAGGCGCGGCCTCCGAGGTGACCCCGATCGCGGCGCTCAAGTAGCCGGCGCCACCTACGATGGGCGCGTGATCGACTACGACCCAACCAGCGCGCTGGTCGTGGTCGACGTCCAGAACGACTTCGCCGATCCGGGCGGCAGCCTCTACGTCCGCGGAGCCGAGGCGGTCGTCGCCCGGGTCAACGACGAGGTGCAGCGCGCGATCGCCGGCGGGGCCCTGGTGGTCTACACCCAGGACTGGCATCCGCCCTCGACCCCGCACTTCGCCAAGGACGGCGGGGTCTGGCCGGTCCATTGCGTCGCGGACACCTGGGGCGCGGAGCTGCACCCGGACCTGATCGTCGCCGGCCCGAGCGTTCGCAAGGGGAGCAACGGCGAGGACGGCTACTCGGGCTTCACGATGCGCGACCCGCTGAGCGGTGCCGAGGCGCCCACGCAGCTCGAGCCGATCCTGCGCGAGCATGGGACCACGGGCGTCGTGATCTGCGGCCTGGCGACCGACTACTGCGTGCGCGGGACCGCGCTCGACGCCCGCCGCCTCGGGTTCGCGACGAGCGTGCTGAGCGGGGCGATCGCCGCGGTCGACCTGGCCCCCGGGGATGGCGCGCGAGCGCTGGGCGAGATGATCGAGGCCGGCACGAGGGTCGAGTAGCCGAGGGCGCCTAGGAGTGCCGCCGGGCCCAGCCGACCGTCGCCCCACCGATCACCACCGCGATCGCGCCAAGGACGATCCAGGTGCGATCGGCGGTCATGAAGCTGCGCGGGGCGAACGGCAGGTCGAGCCCCTGCGCAATCCAGACCAGCCCCCCGAACGCGATGAGCAGTCCGAGCACGGTCGCGACGATCCGCATGGCCGCTTGAGGATAGTCCGATCTGCCCATGACGAGACTCTTGCGTGCCGGAACGAGCCGGGTATACTCGCGCCAGTCGAGCCGCCTGCGAGCGGCGCCTGCAGCCTTCCCTCCCCTTCACCACGTCCATCGTCGGCTCACGGGGTAGCGGCAAGACCCGTGGCCGGCGCTGATCAGGGGCGTAGATGCCCGACGTGGTAACTCTAGTGGGAGGGTCCTTGTGGCCTATACCGATCAGGTTCTGACCTGTGCGGACTGCGGAATCGACTTCGTCTTCTCCGCATCCGAGCAGGAATTCTTCGCGCAGAAGGGGTTCACCTCTGCGCCCAAGCGCTGCGCCTCATGTCGCGCCCAGCGACGCGCCACCGGCGGTGGCGGCAACGGCGGCAGCTACGGCGCCAGCAGCGGCGGATACAGCGGTGGAGGCGGCTACAGCCGCGGCCCCCGCGAGATGTTCGACGCGGTCTGCGCCCGATGCGGCAAGGACACCCAGGTTCCCTTCCGCCCGACGGGCGCCCGCCCGGTCTACTGCAGCGACTGCTTCCGCCTGATGCGCGGCTAGTCCGCGCTCCGGCTTCGCAGCCTCGAGAGGCGGCGCCCCGTTCGCGGGATGCCGCCTCTCGTTTTTCGTCCCGGCCGATCGGTCCCTATCATGGGTCGCAACATGAGTGACGGCGCTTCCTGGTCCGAGCTGGCAGCGCAGCTTCGCATCGACTCGATCCGGTCCAGCTCCGCCGCGGGCTCGGGGCACCCGACCAGCTCCATGTCCGCTGCCGACCTGCTGGCCGTCCTGATGACGACGTACCTGCACTACGACTTCGACGCGCCGGGCGACCCGCGGAACGACCACCTCATCTTCAGCAAGGGGCACGCCTCGCCGCTCCTCTACGCCGTCTACAAGGCGGCTGGCGCGATCACCGACGCGGAGATGCTCACCTTCCGCAAGGCCGGCAGCCGGATGGAGGGGCATCCCACCCCGGCGCTGCCCTGGGTCGACGTGGCGACCGGCTCGCTCGGGCAGGGGCTGCCGATCGCGGTCGGGGTGGCGATGGCCGGCCGGCAGCTGGATCGGCTCCCGTACCGGGTCTGGTGCCTCTGCGGCGACTCGGAGATGGCCGAGGGATCGATCTGGGAGGCCTTCGAGGCAGCCGCCTTCCACGCGCTCTCCAACCTGACGGCCATCGTCGACGTCAATCGGCTCGGCCAGACCGGCCAGACGATGTACGGCTGGGACATGGACGTCTACATGCGACGGGCGAAGGCGTTCGGCTGGCACGCCATCGAGATCAACGGCCACGACGTCTCCGAGATCGACCGGGCCTACGCCGAGGCGCTCGCCACCACGGACCGCCCGACCGCGATCCTGGCCCGCACCGAGAAGGGGCACGGCGTGGCGGCGGTCGCCAACAAGAACGGCTTCCACGGCAAGCCGCTCGCCGATCCGGAGGCGGCGATCGCCGAGCTCGGAGGGATCCGCAACATCTCGATCTCGGTGCCGAAGCCGACCGGCCCCGCGGCGCCGCACCGCTTCCCGGCCAGCGGGGATCTCGTCCTGCCGCGGTACGAGGTTGGGACGAAGGAGGCGACTCGCAAGGCATACGGCGACGCGCTGGTGGCCCTCGGGGCAGCGCGCGGCGACGTGGTCGCGCTCGATGGCGAGGTCGGCAACTCCACCTACTCCGAGGAGTTCGCGGCCGCGTACCCGGAGCGCTTCATCCAGTCCTACATCGCCGAGCAGCAGATGGTGGCCAACGCCATCGGCCTCGCGGTCCGCGGTTGGCGGCCCTTCGCCGCAACGTTCGCCGCCTTCCTCTCGCGTGCCTACGACTTCGTCCGGATGGGCGCCGTGAGCCAGGCGAACATCGTGCTGGCCGGCTCGCACGCCGGGGTGAGCATCGGCGAGGACGGGCCGTCGCAGATGGCGCTCGAGGACCTCGCCTCGCTGCGCGCCGTCTTCGGCAGCACGGTGCTCTACCCGTCGGACCCGAACCAGACCGCCGCCCTGATGGCCGAGGTCGTGGACCGCAAGGGGATCGTCTTCCTGCGCACGACGCGCGAGAAGCTGCCGGTGATCTACCCGCCCGGCGACCGGTTCGAGATCGGCGGCAGCCGGGTCGTCCGTTCGTCCGACGCCGATGTCGTGACCCTGGTCGCGGCCGGGATCACCCTGCACGAGTCGCTGGCGGCCGCCTCGCTCCTGGCCGACGAGGGGATCGCGGCGCGCGTGGTCGACTGCTATTCCATCAAGCCGATCGATGCCGAGGGGCTGCGCGCGGCCGCCCGCCAGACCCCGGCCTTCATCACGGTCGAGGACCACTGGCCGGAGGGCGGGCTGGGTGACGCCGTGCTCGAGGCCTTCGCCGCCGACGCGGAGCGGCCGCGCCTCGTGAAGCTGGCCGTCGCGCACATGCCCGGATCGGCCACCCCGACCGAACAGCTGGCGCTCGCCGGGATCGACGCCGCCCACATCGCCGCCGCCGCCCGAGACCTCGTACAGGAGAGCCGAGCATGAACAACCTGCAGCGCCTGCACGCCGAGCAGGACCAGAGCCCGTGGCTGGACTTCATCGATCGGCAGGTGATCGCGAGCGGCCGGCTCGCGGAGCTGGTCGGGATGGGGATCCGTGGCCTCACGAGCAACCCGACCATCTTCGCCAAGGCGGTCGCCACCGGACAGTACGACGCGCTCATCCGGCATGGGATCGAGGCCGGCCACGACACGCGGCGCATCTTCGAGGAGATCGAGGTCGCCGACCTGGGCGACGCCGCCGACATCCTGCGCTCCGTCTACGACGCCTCGGACGGGGCCGATGGCTTCGTCTCGATCGAGGTGGAGCCGGACCTGGCGGCCGATTCGGACCGCACCCTGGAGCGCGCTCGCCATCTCTTCGGCCGCCTCGCGCGGCCCAACGTCTTCGTGAAGATCCCCGCCACGCCGGCCGGCCTGCCGGCGATCGAGGCCGCCATCGCCGAGGGCATCAACATCAACATCACGCTCATGTTCAGCGTCGACGTCTACCGCGACGTGGCGCGCGCCTACCTCGCGGGCCTCCGCCGCCGCCTGGCGAGCGGCGGGGAGATCAGCCGCATCGCCTCGGTCGCATCGTTCTTCGTCAGCCGGGTCGACACCAAGGTCGACAAGGCCCTCGACGCGATCGGCACCGAGGCGGCCCTGGCGGCCCGCGGCCAGGCTGCCATTGCCAACGCGAAGCTGGCGTACCACGCCTATCGGGAGATCTTCGAGGGCGGCGATTTCGACGAGCTCGAGGCTGCCGGTGCCCGCGTCCAGCGCTGCCTGTGGGCCAGCACCTCGACCAAGAACCCCGTCTATCGCGACGTGATGTATGCCGAGGAGCTGATCGGTCCGAAGACGGTCGACACCCTGCCGACCGAGACGATCGAGGCGTTCCTCGACCACGGGGTCGTGAGCCGCACGCTCGACACGGGGCTCGACGAGGCGGTCGCGGCGATCCGTGCGGTCGAGGCGCTGGGGATCCGGATGGAGACCGTCACCGACGAGCTGATCGCGGAGGGAGTGGCCGCGTTCACCAAGTCGTTCGAGGACCTGATGGGCGTGATCGACGCGCAGCGCCAGGCGCTCGCTCCCGCGTGAGCGGAGCCAGCTCGGCCGAGCTCCCATCGGCCATCGCGGCTCGCTTGGCGGGCTGGGCCGGCGAGCGCGTGGCGGAGCGCCTGTGGGCCCGCGACGGTGGCCTCTGGGCGGCGTCCGGGAAGCCCCCCGGGGAGGTATCGGCCTGGCTCGGCTGGCTCGGATTGCCGACGACGATGCGGGAGCGGATCGGCGAGCTGGAGCGGATCGCGCGCGAGGTCCGTGCGGACGGCTACGTCCACGCCGCGGTGCTCGGGATGGGAGGCTCCAGCCTCGCCCCGGAGCTCTTCAGTCGCGTCTTCGGCGATGTCATGGGCGGCGCGGCGCCGGGGAGCGGCGGCCTGGAGCTGCGCATCCTCGACTCGACCCATCCCGATGCTGTGCGCGGCTTCCGCGAGTGGGCGGAGACGGGGCGGACGATCCTCTGCGTCAGCAGCAAGTCCGGCTCCACCACCGAGCCGAATGCCTTCCACGCCGCGATGAGCGCCCACGCCCCGGCGCTCGACTTCATCGCGATCACCGACCCCGGCACCGTCCTCGCGGACCTCGCTCGCTCCCAGGGATTCAGGGCGATCATCGAGGGTCCACCCGACGTCGGGGGCCGCTACAGCGCCCTCTCGGTCTTCGGCCTCCTCCCCGCGGCGTTCCACGGCGTGGACCTCGACGGCCTCCTGGCCAGCGCCGCGCGGATGGCCGATGCGTGCCATCGGCCGCCTGCCGACAACCCGGGGCTCCAGCTTGGCGCCGCCATCGGCGAGGCGGCGCTCGCAGGGCGGGACAAGCTCACGATCCTGACCTCGCCACGCCTGGCGAGCCTCGGCGACTGGATCGAGCAGCTCGTGGCGGAGAGCACCGGCAAGGCCGGCCGCGGCGTCGTTCCGATCGTGCGAGAGCCGGTCGGTGCCGCGCGCGACTACGGTGCCGACCGGCAGTTCGTCTCGATCGGCCTCGCCGGCGAGCCTGACCCGACCCGCTCGCGCCTCGTCGGCGAGCTGGAGGAGCTGGGTCATCCCTGCGTCCACCTCGAGCTGGCCGACCCGCTCGAGGTCGGCGCCGAGTTCGTGCGCTGGGAGATCGCAACCGCCGCCACCGGGATGCTCCTGTCGATCGACCCCTTCGACCAGCCGAACGTGCAGGAGGCGAAGGACGCCACGCGCGCGCTGCTGGACGCCTTTCGCGCGGGACGGCGCGCTGCCCCAGCCGGCACCGCTCGTGGCGGAGCCGGGGATGGCTGCCTACGGGGACCCGGCGACCCTCGGTGACGAACCGGTGACGGTCGACGGCGCGCTGCGAGCGCTGCTCGAGGCGGGGAGCGACGGCGACTACTTCGCGCTGCTCGCCTACCTCCCCGCCGATCCGGACACCGACGAGCTGCTCCAGCGCCTCCGCTCCGTGGTTCGCGACCGGACCGGGATGGCGACCACGCTCGGCTACGGGCCGCGATTCCTGCACTCGACCGGGCAGTTGCACAAGGGCGGCCCCGCGAGTGGTGTGTACCTGCAGATCACCGCCGATCCCCACCGCGACCTGCCGATTCCCGGCTGGCCGGAGAGCTTCGGCACGCTGATCGCCGCGCAGGCGGCCGGCGACCTGGCGTCGCTGCAGCGACGCGGGCGGCGAGTCCTGCGCCTGCACGTTGCCGATCCGGCGGCCGGGCTGGCCCGCCTGGAGACGATGATGGACGAGGCGCTGGCGACAAGGGTCCGCGCCTGACGGCGCGGCGGCACGAAGGGAGACGGGTCGAGCAGATGCAGATCGCGATCACGGGGCTCGGGCGCATCGGGGCGGGGATGGCGAGGCGCCTGGCGCGCGACGGACACGAGGTGATCGCCTGGAACCGAACCGAGGCGGTGGCGATCGCGCTCGCCGCCGAGCCGGAGAATGGGGGGCACGTCACCGTCGTCGACTCGCTGGCGGCGCTCGCCGCGCGGATGAGCGCGCCACGGCACGTCATGGTCAGTGTCCCCTCCGGCGATGCCACCTCGGAGATGGTCGAGAACCTGGCCGCGGTTCTCTCTCCGGGGGACGTGATCGTCGACGCCGGCAACAGCAACTTCCACGACTCGCAGCAGCGCGCGGCGGACCTGGCGATGCACGGCCTCGAGTTCCTCGACATGGGCGTCAGTGGCGGCATCTGGGGGCTGCAGGTCGGCTTCTGCGCGATGGTCGGCGGCAAGCGCGAAGTCTTCGACGCGTTCGAGCCGGCGGTCCGGTCGCTCGCCCCCAAGGACGGCTACCTGTACTGCGGGCCCGCCGGGGCGGGCCACTACGTGAAGATGGTCCACAACGGGATCGAGTACGGCCTGATGCAGGCCTACGGCGAGGGCTTCGACATTCTCCACGCCTCGGAGTTCCCGATCGACCTCGCGGCGGTGGCTCGCCTCTGGAACAACGGATCGGTGATCCGCTCCTGGCTGCTCGAGCTGGCCGCCGACGCGTTCACGCGGGAGGGCAACGACCTGGCCGATATCCGTGGCTGGGTGGCCGACTCCGGCGAGGGGCGCTGGACCGTGGCCGAGGCGATCGAGCACGACGTGCCCGCCCCGATCATCACCCTCGCGCTGCTCCAGCGCTTCCGCAGCCGGCGCGATCCCGACAGCTTCACCGATCGCGTCCTGGCGGCGCTCCGCAACGAGTTCGGCGGGCATGCCGTCAAGCCGTCCGGCGAGGGCTCCTGAGCGACCGATGACGACGCGGACCGCCGAGGCGGAGGCCGAGCCCGCCGAGCACGAGGCGCACCGGCGCGTGACCAGCCGGAATCCGCTCCGCGCCGGCCTGCGGCTGGGGCGGATGCCCGAGCCGTGCACGATGGTGATCATCGGCGCCACCGGCGACCTGACCGAGCGCAAGCTCGCCCCCGCCCTCTACAACCTGATGCTGGGCGGCGCACTTCCGCCGGAGTTCACGGTCGTCGGCTTCGCACGGCGGGACCTGAGCCACAAGCAGTTCCGCGACCACCTCCGCGAGGGGATCGACCACTACAGCCGCAACCGCCCGGCCAAGGCGTCGATCTGGGAGTCGTTCAGCGGCGGAATCGAGTACCAGCGCGGGGAGTTCCACGACGCCGAGGCGTGGGCCGCCCTCGCCAAGCGCCTCGAGCGCATCGATCGGGATCGCGGCACCTCCGGCAACCGCCTCTTCTACCTGGCGGTGCCACCCGCGCTGCACGCCGAGATCGTGCGGCAGCTCGCCGCGGCGGGGCTCTCCGGCAGCGACGCCCAAGAGCGTCGTCGCAACCGCGGCTGGACGCGCGTGATCGTCGAGAAGCCGTTCGGCTTCGACCTGTCGAGCGCGAAGAAGCTGAACCGCGAGCTCCGCGCGGTCTTCGACGAGGACCAGATCTACCGGATCGACCACTACCTCGGCAAGGAGACGGTCCAGAACCTGTCGGTCTTTCGCTTCGGGAACGGCCTCTTCGAGCCGATCTGGAACCGCCGCTACATCGACTCGGTCCAGATCACCGTGGCGGAGACGGTCGGCATCGAGGGGCGCGGCGAGTCCTACGACCAGACGGGAGCCCTGCGCGACATCGTCCAGAACCACGCCCTCCAGCTGATGGCCGTGTTTGCCATGGAGCCGCCGATCGAGTTCAAGGCGTCGGACCTGCGCGACGAGAAGGTGAAGGTGCTGCGCGCGGTGAAGCCGATGACCCCGAGCGAGGTGGCCGCCGCGACGATCCGCGGCCAGTACGTGTCCGGCTGGGTGGAGGGGAAGGAGGTGACGGCCTACCGGGACGAGCCGGAGGTGGCGCACGATTCCGAGCGCGAGACCTACGTCGCGCTGAAGCTGGCGATCGAGTCGTGGCGCTGGGCTGGGGTCCCGTTCTACATCCGCACCGGGAAGGCGCTCGCGACACGGGTGACCGAGATCGCGGTGCAGTTCAAGCAGGCGCCGCTCGCCCTCTTCTCGCGGGCGGGCGCCCCGCCGATGGAGCCGAACATCCTGGCGATCCGCGTCCAGCCCGACGAGGGGATCCTGCTGCGCTTCGGGGCGAAGGTCCCCGGGCCGGGGCTCCAGATCCGGGGCGTCAACATGGACTTCCGCTACGGGTCGTCGTTCGCCGTCGACTCGCCCGACGCCTACGAGACGCTCCTGCTCGACTGCATGGTCGGCGACGCCTCGCTCTTCACTCGCGACGACGAGGTCGAGCGGGCATGGGAGATCCTCGACCCGATTCTCGACGCCTGGGCAGCCGGGGAGGGCGGGCGGCTCCACCTCTACCCGGCCGGCAGCTGGGGCCCCGCCGCGGCGGACGAGCTGCTCGAGCACGACGGCCGGAGCTGGCGACGATCGTGAATCGCGCGACCGCGGCCAAGCGGGCGCTGGCGATGCACCGACGCCTGATGCAGTTCGGCGACGCGGACTCGACCGTCACCGAGCCGTGGGTCGAGCGCGACACGAGCGTCGAGTCGATTGCTGCCCACCTCGCGCGCCTGTGGACCGACCAGCCGCGCGGCGACGACCTGACCGTCACCGAGAAGGGCCTCCAGCACGCCCGCGCCTCGGTGCTGAACCTGATCGTGATGGTGCCCGACGAGCAGGAGGCCGCCCGCGTCGTGGAGACGATGACCGGGCTCGGGGTGCGCCATCCGTCACGGGCCATCGTGCTCGTTGCCGACGCACGAGCCGAAGGGCCGGCGCTGGGCGCCGGGATCACCGCTCACTGTCATCGCTCCACCGACGCCACGGCGCCGATCTGCTACGAGGTGATCGTGCTGACGGTGCGCGGCGAGGCGGCCGACCATCTGGCTGGCGTCGTCGCGCCGCTCCTGATCCACGACCTGCCGACCCTGGTCTGGTGGCCCGGCGACCCCCCCTTCGCCGACCCGATCTTCGACCAGCTGGTGGAGATGAGCGACCGCGTCGTGGTCGACAGCGACGAGTTCGGCGACCTGCTGCGCGGACTCCGTCGGCTCACGACCCTGCGTCGGCGCAGCGGCGTGGGTGACCTGGCCTGGCGGCGCCTCGGCTGGTGGCAGGAGCTGACCGCCGAGTTCTTCGACGCCCCACGCTTCCGTCGCTACCTTCCGAACCTCAGCCGCCTCGCGATCCGCTACGCCGTCGCCCCGGCGGGGCGCCGCCACCGCCGCCGGCCGACCCACGGGCCGCTGGTGCCGCTCGTCAACTCGCCGCTGGCAGGGCCTGTGCTCTACGCCGGCTGGATCGCCTCGCGACTCGATTGGCGCCGCCATTCGACGAGCGAGCCGCTGGCCGACGGGCGCCTGCGCCTGACGCTCGAGGGTCGCTACCAGATGGTCGACCTCCTGGTCGAGCCGGTCGAGACCGATGCTCTGACCCCCGGCGAGCTGCTCTCGGTCCGTCTCCGCGCGCACGGCGAGACGGGAGCCGCCGAGTTCATCATCGAACGCTCCGTCGACGAGGCGGTGGTGGCGTCGAACGCGGACGGCATGACCGCCCTGCTGCGCCGGATGCCGATGGAGCAGTCGACCGAGTCCGAGCTGCTCTCCGCCGACCTCGTGAGCCATGCCCACGACCCGATCTATGAGGCATCCGTCCGTGCCGCCGCGGTCTTCCTCGCGGCAGCACGGCAGGTGGACCTGGCGGGGTGAGGCGGTTCATCGTCCTGGCGACGCCGGAGGAGGTCGCCGAAGCGGCGGCCGACCGGATCGTGGCCGCTGCCCGCAACGCCATTCGTCGACGCGGCCGATTCCGGATCGCGCTCTCGGGCGGCTCGACGCCGCGCCCGGTGTACGCGCTCCTCGCTGCACCGCCACGGGTCGCGGCGGTCGACTGGTCGCGGGTCGACTTCTTCTGGGGCGACGAGCGCTGCGTACCGCCCGACCACCCCGAATCGAATTACGGGGTCGCGCGCGAGCTGCTCCTCGATCGCCTCCCAGGCCTGCGGAAGGCCACCGTCCATCGCATGCCGGCCGACCTGCCCGACCGCGGCCGCGAGGCCCGCCGCTACCAGGCGCGGATCGCGCGCGCCTTCGGCACCACTCCGGACGATCGGCGGCCCCCCGCATTCGACCTCATCTGGCTGGGGATGGGACGCGACGGGCACACCGCCTCCCTCTTTCCCGGTTCGACCGCCCTCGCGGAGCGACGTCGCTGGGTGGTGACGACCTGGGCCCCGGGGCCAGCCGTCTGGCGGATGACGCTCACCCTGCCGATCGTGAACGCCGCCCGCACGGCGCTCTTCGTCGTGATCGGGGCCGACAAGGCGGGACCGCTGCGATCGGTGCGCTCCGGTGCCAACGCCGTTCCGGCCGCCTTCGTTCACGCACGATCGACCCTCTGGCTGGTCGACGCCCAGGCGGCAGGGAGCAGCGCCGCGTGAGCAGCTGGGCCTGGCTCGTCGCCGCGGTCTTGGCTGGCGCCGGCAGCTACCTGGCCGGCTGGCGGACCTGGCGGGATGCGCGGGCGCGCCAGGTGCGCGACCTGAACGCCGAGCGCTACCTCGCCTGGCGCGGACGGGCCGGGCCGCCGGTGCAGCGCGGCGTGACGCAGGCGGAGCGCCAGCGACTGATCGCAGCGGCCGTCCTCGCGCTGCTTGCCGTCTTCTGCCTCGTTGGCTTCTTCACGTACGCGTAGGGGCCGATGCGCGTCGAGCTGCTCTACTGGGACGGCGACCCACACTACATGACCGCCCGCCAGCGCCTCGTCGAGGTGCTCACCGAGGACGCCTTCGAGACGCCGATCCAGATGATCGCCGTCAACTCGGTCGCCGACGCGGAGCTGCTCGGCTTCCCCGGCTCGCCGACGATCCGCATCGACGGGACCGATATCCATCCCGCGGGCGTCGGGGAGGTTCGGCTCGACCTGCGTGCCTATCCGGCCGACGACGACCTCGACGGGCCCTTGGCGGAACCGGTGCCGGGCAAGCGGCTGATCCGACAGGCGGTGGAGCGCGCCCGCGGCTGGGGGCACGGGCGCGCTCGCTAGGCGGCGGTGAGCGCCCCCGGCGGGGGAGCGCTAGACTCCGACCGACCATGGTTGCCCGCGCATGACCGCCACCAAGCGCCCGAGCACCTCCAGCCTGCGGCGGTTCATCAGCTCCCGGCCGTATGTCGCCATCGCCGAGCTGCGCAGGCGTTTCGTCCTCGACCAGCCGGACGCCATGTCGCGCCTGGAGCGCGACGGCATGGTCGCCTGGGTCGGCCTGCCGGATCGCGAGGCGGGCAAGCTCCAGGAGCTCTGGCTCCGGGACGAGATCGGCCTCCAGCTGTCGGTCGAGGTGCGAGCTCCGGTCGTGGTCGGGATCTTCCCGATGCGGATCGCGAGGTACGTGATCGACGGGGTTCCGCTCATCGCGTCGAATGGCAATGGCGTGCACCCCCACCCGATCCACGCCCTCGACGCGGAGCCGGCACTCGCCGAGTGACGGTCGCACTCCTCGGTCGCAACCTCATGATCGCCTCGCGGATCGCCGCGGCGGCGGAGCGTGCCGGCGTGGCGTTCATCCGCGTCGACGATCCCTCCGCCCTGCTTCCGGCCGGTCAGCTCGACCTCCTCCTCGTCGACTGGGAGGAACGAACGGCGGAGTGGGGTCGACAGATCGCGGCGTGGTGCGCCGCTGCACCGGAATCTGCCCGTCCCCGCGTCGTGGTCTTCGGCCCACACGTGGACCTGGCGGCTCACGCTGCGGCGCGAACCGCCGGGCTCGCCCCGATGATGGCCCGCTCGAAGATGATCTCCGTGTTGCCGTCGCTTCTCGCGCAGCCGTCGGGCGCGCAGGGCTGACCGCGGACCCGCCCGGCTACGACCTCCGGACGACGAGCTCCTGGCCCTGCGGGGTGTCCTTGACGTCGACCCCCAGCGCGGCGAGCTGATCTCGCAGGCCATCCGCGGTGCCCCAGTCCTTCTCGGCTCGCGCTGCGGCGCGGCGTGCCAGCAGCTCGGCGGCCCCCTCGGGAAGCGGCGCCTCCTCGGCCACGGCAGCACCGAGGTCCAGCCCGAGCACGCGGTCGAAGGAAAGGAGCAGCGCCCGGCGTTGGGGATCGGTCAGGTCGGACGCGGAGGCGACCTCGTGTGCCGTGGCGAGGGCCTTCGGCAGCGCCAGGTCATCGGCCACCGCGTCGTCGAACTGCGTGCGGTAGCGCGCCATCGGATCGCTGCCGAGGTCCACCTCCTCGGGGGCGCCCGCGGCGGCACGTCGCAGCCGCCGGAGCCCGGCCGCCGCCGCGTGCATGGCCGCCTCGGTGAAGTCGAGCTTCGAGCGGTAGTGGGCCTGCAGGGCGAGGTACCGGAAGTCGAGCGGCTGGAAGCCCTTGGAGGGCAGCTCGCTGACCCGGATGATGTTGCCGGCGCTCTTGGCCATCTTGGCGTCGTCGAGGGTCAGGAACTCCCCGTGCATCCAGAGGTTCACGACCCGATGGCCGGTGGCGCCGTCGCCCTGCGCGATCTCGTCCTCGTGGTGCGGGAACTTGAGGTCGATCCCGCCGGTGTGGATGTCGAATCGCTCGCCGAGGTACTTCATGCTCATGGCCGAGCACTCGATGTGCCATCCCGGGAAGCCGAGCCCCCAGGGCGACGGCCAGTTCATCACGCGGCCCGGCTCCGTTGCCTTCCACAGCGCGAAGTCCTGCGGACTGCGCTTGTCGGCCTCCACCTCCACGCGATACCCCGCCTCGGTCGCATCGACGCGCTGCCCGGAGAGCCTGCCGTAGCCGGGGAAGGCCGCGACGTCGTAATAGACGTTGCCGTCCACCTGGTACGCCAGCCCCCGGGCGAGGAGGCGTCTCGATGATCGCGATCATCTCGGGGATGTGGTCGGTCGCCTTCGGCATGACGTCGGCCGGCAGGATGTTGATCAGCCGCTCGTCCTCGAGCCAGGCAGCGGTGTAGAAGTCGGCGATCTGGTCGGGGCTCTTCCCCTCGTCGATGGCGGCCTGCTCCATGCGGTCCTCGCCGGTGTCGGTCAGATCGTGCCGCATGTGCCCAACATCGGTGATGTTCTTGACGTAGCGGACCTCGTAGCCCAGGTAGCCGAGGGTCCGCCGCAGGAGGTCTCCGAACAGGTACGTCCGCAGATTGCCGATGTGAGCGTAGCGATACACCGTGCTGCCGCAGGTGTAGATCGTGACGCGGCCGGGCTGGATCGGCTCCAGCGTCTCGAGCCGGCGGGTGAGCGAGTTGTGGAGGCGGATCGGGTGCATCTACGAGGCCTCGACCGATGCCTCCGGCGAGGTGCCGGCCGCCGCCTCAGCCTCGCGATTCAGCCGGCGCAGGGTGGCGCGGTCCTGGCCGCCGAAGCGCGGCAGGTCGCCGATGCTGGCCGAGCGGGCGAGCCGCTCGCTCATCTTGCTCAGCACCAGCTGGCCGAACTGCGGTGCCGACATCAGCTGGCGCAGGACGTCGCCGGGGATCTCGAGCAGCGTCGATGGCTCCTCCGCCACCACGTCGGCGGTGCGCGGGCTGCCGGTCAGGGTCGCGATCTCCCCGACGATCTCGCCGGGGCCCATGCTCGACAGGGTGCGACGCGAGCCGCCCTCGGCCGCGACGCCGGCGACCAGCCTGCCGGAGAGGACGAAGAAGGCCGCCTCGCCCTTGTCGCCGACGCGCATCACCGCGGTCCCGGTGGCAGCTTCGCGGATGCGGCCGCGCGACACCATCGCGTCCCGGTCACGCGGGGTGAGCCCCGAGAGGGCGGGCAGGTAACCACCCAGCGTCGCCAGGTCGGCGGCGGTCGGTGCGCGCCCGATCGCCAGGCCGGGCGCCGTGGCGGCGCCGCGCAGCAGGCTCATCGCGCGACGCCACTCGGCGGCGGGGAGGCCGAGGCCCGGCAGCACCGCCGCGATCAGGCCGGCACCGATCACCACCAGTGAGCTGAGCACGAAGAGGAGCCGGACGTCGAACACGTCCGCGAGGCCGGCCAGCGCCATCCCCGACAGGTAGACGACGTCGCGCAGCACGTACGAGGTGGAGAAGACGCGGCCGCGGGCCTCGCGAGGCGTGTTGCGCTGGTTGATGAGCCGGCCGGCCACGAACGAGGGCGCGTTCATCGCCCCGGAGACGGCAATCAACGCGATCGCCACCCAGACCATCGACTGCAGCGCGTAGGCGAGGCTGATCAGCCCCATCGCGACGAAGGAGAGGACGAGCCACTGGCCCTCCCGCAGGCGATCGGCGAGGCGGGCCATGGCGAGGCTGCCGATCACGAAGCCGACCGAGGTGAGCCCCTCCTGGAGGCCGTACTGGAAGTCGTCGGCCTTCAGCACCTGGAGCGCGAACGGCAGCAGCAGCACGTTCTGCATGCCGAACGCGATGAGCACCGGCACCCGCACGATGTTCAGGCTGCGCAGGATCGGCGTCCTCCAGATGAACTGCGGCGCCGAAGCCGATGTTGCGGATCTGCTCGCCGAGGGTGGTGTGCTCGGTGACCTCGAGCTTGGCGACCCTGACGAGGCTGATCATCAGCGCCGAGAAGAGGAAGGTGGCCGAGTCGATGTAGAAGACCAGCTCGATCGACTTCGTCGTCGCCAGGAACCCCGCCGCGGCGAAGCCGACCGCCGTCGAACCGAACTGGGCGATCGCCATGATCGCGTTGGCGGCCCCCAGCTCCTCCTCGGAGGCGATCTCCGGCAGGACGCTCTCGTTCGCGGGCGAGAAGAACTGGGTGACCGATGACGAGAGCATTACCACGACGTAGAGCCAGACGACGCTGCCGGTCGAGGCGAGCAGAAACGGCAGCGTCGCCACCAGGCCGGCCCGGATCAGGTCGGAGGCGACCATGATCCTCTTCCGATCGAAGCGGTCGACGACGACCCCGGCGATGAGGCCCACGACGAGCGTCGGGACCGCGGTAGCCATCAGCATCAGCCCGACGCTCAGCGACCGATCCGGTTCGCTCGTAGACGATGATCCCGGCCGCCAGGCTGGTGAGCGCGTCGCCGACCGTCGAGACCAGCTGCGCCGTCCAGATGCGCCGGAACGACCGGTTGCGGAGGACGGCGTAGGGCGACGGCTGGGCGGGGAGGGCGGCTGCGGCAGTCACGAGTCTGCGCATTCTGCCATTGCCGGTCTAGCATTCAAGCCATGCCGCAGCGCGACGTCGGGGAGGGCTATCCACTGACGCTCGGCGAGGAGCCGGCCTTCTGCCCGGCCTGCGGCCAGGGCCTGGTGGGGCGCCTCCTCGAGGAGGACCACCGGCCGCGCCTGGTCTGTCCGAACGGGCACGTCACCTGGCGCAATCCGCGGCTCGTGGTCGGCACGCTGCCGGTGCGCGATGGCCGGGTCTACCTTGCGCGTCGCTCCATCGAGCCCGGCGCCGGGCGCTGGACCTACCCGGGCGGCTACCTGGAGGTCGGCGAGGCGGCCCAGGAGGGGGCGCGCCGCGAGACCGAGGAAGAGACGCAGCTGCGCGTCGAGGTGGGCCGGCTGATCGGCGCCTACTCGCGACCCTACGCCGGCGTGGTGACGCTCATCTACGAGGCCGACATCGTCGGCGGCGAGGCGCTCCCCGGCGTCGAGACCACCGAGGTGCGCGCCTTCGAGCCCGACGAGATCCCCTGGGGCGAGCTGGCCTTCACCACCGCCGAGAGCGCGTTGCGCGACTGGGTCGCCTCGCTCCCCGGGCGCGGGCCGCGCTTCGAGCCTGAGCTCTACGTCAGCGGCGACCCGGAGGAAGGCTAGCCGGCCGCCTCGTAGCGGCGGAAGACGGCAACCGCGTTCTGGCCACCGAAGCCGAAGCCGTTGATGATCGCGGTGCTGACCGGCGCACTGCGGGCCGTGTTGGGGACGTAGTCCAGGTCACAGGCCGGGTCGGCCGTCGTGTAGTTGATGGTGGGCGGGATCTGCCCGTCCCGGATGGCGCAGACCGCCACGAGAGCCGAGATCGCGCCGGCCGCACCCAGGGTGTGGCCGATCATGCTCTTGTTGCTGCTCACCGCCAGGCGGGCGGCATGCGCCCCGAAGGCGCTGTGGATCGCCTTCGTCTCGGTGGCGTCGTTGAGCGGCGTGCTCGTGCCGTGGGCCACGACGTAGTCGACCTCCTCGGGGGCCACCCCGGCGTCGAGCAGGGCCCGCACCATGGCCCGCGCGGCGCCGTCGCCGCTCGGATCCGGCGCGCTGATGTGGAAGGCATCCCCGGTCATCGCCCCGCCGGCCACCTCGGCGATGATCCGCGCGCCGCGTCGCTCGGCGTGCTCGGCCGCCTCGACCACGAGCACGGCGGCCCCCTCGCCGAAGACGAAGCCGTCGCGGTTCGCGTCGAACGGGCGCGAGGCAGCGGTCGGGTCGTCGTTGCGCTTCGAGAGGGCGCCCATGTTGGCGAGCGCGGCGAACGCGACCGGCAGGATGGCGCTCTCCGTGCCGCCCGCCAGCACCACGTCGACGTCGCCGTGCTGGATCAGGCGCTGCGCGTCGATCAGGGCCTGGACGCCGGAGGCGCAGGCAGCCACGGAGGTCATCACCGGGCCGCGGAGGCCGTTCTGGATGCTGATCTGGCAGGCCGCCATCGACGGGGAGAGCATCGGCACCATGAAGGGGCTGACCCGCTTCCCGCCCTGCTCGAGGAAGACCCGCTCGCCGAGCGCCACGTCGCCGATCCCGCCGCCGCCGGTGTTGACGATCACCCCGATCTCGTTCCGGTTGGCATCGGTCACCTCGAGCCCGGCATCCTCGATCGCCTGGGCCGCTGCCGCCACCGCGAACTGCGAGAAGCGGCTCATCCGGCGCGCCTGCTTGAAGTCGATCCAGGTCGCCGGGTCGAATCCCTTGACCTCCGCCGCGATGCGAACCTCCTCGGCGGAGGCGTCGTAGCTGGTGATCGGCCCGATGCCGCTCGTCCCGGCCAGCAGGCTGCGCCAGAAGGCCCCGGGATCGTTGCCGATGGGAGTGATGGCACCCAGCCCCGTCACCACCGCGCGGCGCCCGTGCTCGCGGCTCATCGGCTGGCCGCTATGCCTCGACCCGGCTCAGGATCAGGGTGCTGTTGTGGCCGCCGAGCCCCATCGAGTTGGAGAGGGCGACCCGGGTATCGGTCTGGCGCGCCTGGTTCGGCACGTAGTCGAGGGTCAGCTCGGGGTCGGGATGGCGGTAGTTGATCGTCGGCGGGATGCAGCCGGTCTGGACGACGCGCGCGCAGACGAAGGCCTCGAAGGCGCCCGCGGCGCCCATCATGTGGCCGGTCATGCTCTTGGTCGAGCTGATCGCCAGCTTCGTCGCATGCTCCCCGAAGACGGTGCCGATCGCCGCCGACTCGTAGCGGTCATTGAGCGGCGTGCTGGTGCCATGGGCGTTGATGTAGTCGACCGCCTCCGGGGCGATCCCGGCGCGCGCCAGGGCTGCGCGCATCGAGCGCTGGCTCCCTTCACCCCGCTCGGCGGGCGCGGCCATGTGGAAGGCGTCGTTGCTCGAGCCGTAGCCGATCACCTCGGCGATCGGATGCGCACCGCGCGCGAGCGCGTGGCCCATCTCCTCGAGCACCAGCACCGCGCATCCCTCCGACACGACGAAGCCGTCGCGGGTGGCATCGAACGGGCGCGAGGCGATCGTCGGGTCGTATGCGCCGGTGTCGGGGTCGATCGGCGAGCCGAGCGCCTTCATCTGGCCGAAGCCCGGCGAAGGCAAGCGGCACGATCACCGCCTCGGTCCCCGCGCCGAGCATCAGGTCGGCCTGGCCGCGGACGATCGTCTCCATCGCCTCGCCGATCGCGTGGCCACCCGTGGCGCAGGCGCTCACGACCGCCATGTTGGGACCGCGGATGCCGTACTGGATGGCCACCATCCCCGATGCCGCGTCGGGGATCATGTGCGGCAGGAGGAACGGCGAGATCCGGCCCGGGCCACGGTCGCGAAGCGTGGCGACCCCATCGCTGATCATCCCGATCCCGCCAATCGCGGTGCCCACGATCATCCCGAAGCGATCCGGATCGGCCTGGCCGGTGTCGAGCATTCCGTCCTCGGTGAGCAGGCCCGCATCGCGCAGCGCCTCGCCCGCGGCGGCGACCGCGAAGTGCGTGTTGCGGTCATGACGCCGAACGTCCTTGCCGTCCATGTACTGCGACGCGTCGAAGCCCTTCACCTCGCCGGCGACGTGGATCTCGTAGTCGGTCGTGTCGAACAGGGTGATGTCCGCGATCCCCGAGCGTCCCGCCACCAGCGCGTCCCAGGATGGGGCCGCCCCGATGCCGACCGGTGAGACGACCCCGAGCCCGGTGACCACCACGCGCCGCGCGGTCACGCGCTCGCCTCGAGCGAGCCGGGGAGCCACAGCGCGCCATTGCCCGGCGGCGTCGAGGGCGTGGGTCGTCGCCTCCGGCGCGATGCGCTTGATCAGCCCGCTCAGCACGCGACCCGGACCGATCTCGACGAAGTCGGTGACGCCGTCGGCCGCCATGCGCCGGATCGTCTCGGTCCACTGCACCCCGTGGACGAGGTGCTCGGAGAGCTCCCTGCGGAGGCCGTCGGCGGTGCGGATGACCGTCGCGTGCACGTTGCCGAGCATCGGCACGCGCGGCTCGCGGAAGGGCACCTTGGCCAGGATCTGGCTGAACTCGTCTCGCGCGCGGCGCATCAGCGGGGAGTGGCTGGCGACGCTCACCGTCAGGCGCACCGCCTTGCGGGCCCCGACCGTCTTGCTCATCTCGAGCGCGAAGGCGAGGGCGGGAATCACCCCGGAGAGGACGATCTGGCCGGGGGCGTTCGCGTTCGCGACGCCGATCTCCCCGTGCTCGCGGGCCGCGTCGACCACCTCGTGCACCTGCTCGTCGGTGAGGCCGATGACGGCGCCCATCCCGCCCTCGATCCCGCGCTCCTGCATGATCCGTCCACGCTCGCGGACGAGGCCGATCGCCGTCTCGAAGTCGATCGCGTCGGCCGCCACGGCCGCCGCGTACTGGCCGGCCGAGTGGCCCGCAACGCGCAGCGGGGCGAGCTCGACACCCGCCTCGCGCGCCTCGGCCCGCATCGCCTCCAGGTAGGCGACGCTGGTCGCAAGGATCGCCGGCTGGGCGTTGACGGTGAGGTCGAGCTCCTCCGCCGGCCCCTCGGCGATGAGCCGCGAGAGGGAGAATCCGAGCGCTGCGTCGGCACGCTCCATCACGGCCGCCGCGGCGGGGGAGCGCTCGAGGAGGGCGGTTCCCATCCCCACGTACTGGGATCCCTGCCCCGGGAAGACGAAGGCGTGCGCGCGCGGCTCGGGGGGCGCATCGGTCGGATCGGTCTGGTCGGTCATCCGCATCTGTTGTCGCTGAGTTGGCCGCGAGTATAGCCGAGGCCCCTCCTGCGCCCGGTCAGCGCGCTCCCGTTGTCGCCACGAATCGGCTCACCACCTCGTGCAGCACCGGCAGCCCGAAGCGCAGCGCGGAGACGGGGACTCGCTCGTCGTGCCCGTGGAAGAGCGAGAGGAACGGGACCTCGGCGTCGAGGCGCAACGGTGCGAAGCCGTAGGTCGGGATGCCGAGCGTGGCCAGCGCCTTGGCGTCGGTGCCGGGGGTGATCATCATCGGTGCGACAAGGGCCTCGGGATCCGCGCGCAGCAGCGCCTCGTGCATCAGCGTCACGATCGGCGCGTCGCTCGGCCACTCGATGGCCGGCAGCACGATCACCGACTCGACCTGGGCCAGCTGGCCGACGGTCGCCTGCAGCTCGGCGAGGAGTGCCGGCTGGTCGGTGCCGGGCAGCGTCCGCACGTCGACCTGCGCCTCCCCGCTGCCGGGGATCACGTTCATCTTCTTGCCGGCGTGGATCATGTTGGTGGTGACCGTGTCGCGGAGCATGGCGGAGACCGAGCGGCGAAGGACGGGGTCATCGACCGCCGCATCGAGCGCGGCGACGGCACCTCGCTCGTCCCCGGCGCGGATCCGATCGACGACGCTGCCCAGCCCGACGGCCGCCAGGAACGCCTCGACCACCGGCGTCAGCCGAGCCGGCCGCGACGCGGCGGCGAGGCGAGTGACCGCCTCGGCCAGCTTGACGGCGGCGTTGTCCGGGTGCGGCATCGAGCCGTGGCCGGTGGTGCCGGTCGAGCGCAGCCGGGTCCAGGCGATCCCCTTCTCGGCGACCTGGATCCCGTAGACGCGGCGGCCAGCGATCGTCATCGAGTAGCCGCCCACTTCGTTGAGCGCGACCTCGGCGCGCCGTCCCGCGGCGTCGCCGAAGAGGTCGGGGCGCGCGGCTGCCCAGTGACCCGCCCCGAACGCACCGCCCGCCTCCTCGTCCGCGACGGTGGCGAAGATGACGTCGCGTCGTCGCGGGGCGGCCGAGCGGGCCAGGGCCAGCATCACCGACAGCTCCATCGCCACCATGTCCTTCATGTCGACCGCGCCACGACCCCAGACCACCCCGTCGACCAGGTCCGCGGCGAACGGATCGCGGCTCCACATCTCGGCGTCCACCGGGACGACGTCGACGTGGGAGAGCAGCACGATCGGCGGCTCGGGGTCGCGCACCGTGGCCGGAAGCCGGGCGAAGCACGAGCCGCGTCCGGCGACCGATTCGATGACCTCGGAGGCGACCCCGGCCGCCGCGAGCACCTCGGCGCAGTAGGTCGCTGCCGCCGTCTCAGCCCCGTTCGAGTCGCGGCCCGCGGCTCCATCGGCGAGGCCCGGTGGGTTGACGCTCGGGATCCGGATCAGGGCCCTGAGGTGCTCGACGCACTCGGCCGTGGCGAGCTCCCAGTCGATGCCGGCCCCCGTTCCTGGCATCCCGGTCAGCGGTAGCTGCCGGCGCGCGTCGGCGCCCCTTCTGCGACGGCCCGCCGGGCATCGGCGTGGGCCCGCGTGTGACGCCCGTGCACGAGGCGGCCAAGCGGAACCTCAACGGCGAGCAGGAGCAGCGCCACTGCGACCAGCACCGGGTAGGCGGTCACGCCACCCATCAGCACCAGCGCCACCAGGAAGAAGCCCTCGATCGCGACGCGGGTGCCGAGCGCCAGGCCCAGGTCGACGATTGCGAGTCCCTCGCCGTCCGAGCGGATCCGGTCGGGTCCCCACACGCCGCGGGCGGAGATGGCCAGGAAGGCGGCCATCGCCACGCCAAAGAGCCAGAGCCCGCCGCCCTTCTGGGGATCGACCAGCGGGCGCAGGATGCTGAACGGGACGAGGCCGGCGAGGAGCAGGATCCAGGCCGGGACCGGCACGGCGAGCTGGAGCCATTCCCAGGCGCGTCGCTGGCGAGAGGCGTCCCGCAGCCAGCGCGTCATCACGCTGAAGCCGAGCGTCACGAAGAGCCATGCGTAGTAGTTGCCCGCCGGAACCCCGAACCAGCCCTCGGTCGGCCCCACGCCGCGCCAGGTCCAGAGGCCCATCCGGATCGCGATCGCGTCGAAGGCAAGGTCGAGGCTGATCGCCAGCACCGCGTCGACGAACGGCGCGTACCGGCGCCGAACGCCCAGCGCGTCGGTCAGGCGCATGGCACCGGCGATGATCAGGGCCCAGGTGAGGCCGATCACCACCGGCGCCCGGTCGATGGTCAGGATCCAGCTCGAAGAGTAGTGATAGGTCTCGAAGACGAGCTGATCGCCCTCCTCCAGCAGGATGCCGAAGGCGGCTGCCGAGATGAGCTCGAGGAACGGCAGCCTCCCACGTCGGAGCGCCGCCAATGCCGCGCCGGTGAAGAAGAGTGCGGCCGAGACCTCGAGCAGGAGGTAGAGCGGATTCATGCTCGACCGATGATATCTGCCCGCGGCGCGGACGGCGTGGACGGCGCTAGGCGGTCCGGGCCTGCGCCACGCCTCGCCCGGCGAGGCCAATCGCGAACATGACCAGCCCGGCGACGATGGCGGGCAGGGGCAGCGTCGCCACCAGCGCGAGGCAGCCGATCAGCCCGGCGGCATTGAGGGCCCTCGGCCATCGGCGCTGCCCGGCGGGCTGCGTCCAGGCCGATGCATTGGCGATCGCGTAGTAGGTCAGCACCCCGAACGAGCTGAAGCCGATGGCGCCGCGCAGGTCGGTGGTCGCCACGAGCACCACCACGGCCAGGGCGACTGCCAGCTCCGCGCGACGGGGCACCTGTTGCAGGTGGTCCACGGCTGCCAGCGTGCGTGGCAGATCGCCCTCGCGCGCCATGGCCAGGGCCGTGCGGCCGATCCCCGCGATGAGTGCCAGCAGCGCGCCGAGGCTTGCCAGGACGGCCCCAATGCGCACGACCGGCAGCGCCCAGGCGGCGCCGGCCGCCTCCACCGTCGTCGCCAGCGGTGCGGAGCTGGCGGCGATCGCGGCGGGTCCCGCGACGAGCAGCGCCGCCCCGCCGACCAGGAGGTAGACCGCCACCACGATGCCCAGGGCGAGCGGGATCGCGCGCGGGATCGTGCGCTCGGGCTCGCGCACCTCTTCGCCCAGGGTCGCGATCCGCGCATAGCCGGCGAAGGCGAAGAAGAGGAGGCCGGCCGATTGCAGGATCCCATATGCGCTTGGAGCGGAGCCGCCGAGCGACAGGATGCCCACATCGGCGTGGCCGCCCGCCAGGGCGACGAGCACGACCACGCCGAGGGCGACGAGCGACCCGGCGACCAGGAGGCGGGCGAGCGCGGCGGTGCGGGTGATGCCGCGGAGGTTGACCGCCGTGAGCGCCACGACGGCCGCGATGCCGACCACCCGTTGGAGCCAGGCCGCCCCGGGAATCGCGTAGGCGGCGAAGGTGAGCGCCATGGCGGCGCAGCTGGCCGTCTTGCCGATCACGAAGCCCCAGCCGGCGATGAAGCCCCACCACGCGCCGAGCCGCTCCCGGCCGTACACGTACGTGCCGCCCGAGGTCGGATAGCGCGCCGCCAGCTGCGCCGAGGCGACGGCGTTGCAGTACGCCACCCCCGCGGCGAGCGCGAGGCCGATCAGCAGGGCGCTGCCGGCCGCCGCCGCAGCCGGGGCGAAGGCCGAGAAGACGCCCGCCCCGATCATCGAGCCGAGCCCGATGACGACGGCGTCGAAGGTGCCGAGGCGACGGGCCAGGGGCGCCGCGGTCACAGCGCCGCGGCCACGCGCCGAGCGGCGTCCGCCAGCTCCTCGTCGGTGACGTTGGGCAGCACGTCCTCCCAGAGCGGCAGCATGAAGTTCTTTGCCTGCAGCATCCCGAGCGGCCGCGGCAGGAACCACACGTGGAAGTGCGCCCCGCCGTCCCCCCACCGATACAGGTGCACGCGCCCGACATCCCCGAGCGCCAGGATGGCGCGCTCGATGCGCGCCGCCAGCGGCCCGAATGCCACCGCCGCCTCCGGTGAGAGGTCCTTGAACGAGTCGACGTGCTCGCGGCTGGCGAGCCAGACCACGCCGGGGAGGCTGCCACCGACAGGCGGATGCAGGGTGAAGTGCTCGTCCCCCCAGACAGCGGCCGTGGCCTCGCCGGCGCAGATGCCGCATGGCTCGCCGCCAGGCTCGCCGCGTCGCGGTGGCTCGGGGATCACCCGCTCCGCGAGCGGGCGAACGGTCAGTGGTTCGAGGTAGGGGAGCTCCATCAGTGTTCTCCTCGTGAGTCGGGTCCGCTGATCGCGGGAAGGCGTCCCGCGGCGCGTCGGGCGATCTCGATGAACGGTCGCAATCGAACCGAGAGCTCGGTCCGGGTCGCGCGGAACGCCTCGAGCCGCTCCTCCGCGCTTCCGGCGACCGCCGCCGGGTCGTCGAGGTGCCAGTGCAGCGCGCCATGGGGCCCGCGCAGGGTCGGGCACGCCTCCCGCGCCGTGTTTGACAGGGTGATCACGTAGTCGAAGCGCCGGTCGAGCATTTCGTCGACCGATTTGGCACGGGCGCCGCGCCAGTCGATCCCCATCTCGGCGAGCACCTGCACCGCCATCGGGTGGACCGATTTGGGCTGCGTCCCCGCAGAGAGCGCCTCGAAGTCGTTGCCGCCATAGTGATCGAGAAGCGCCTCCGCGATCTGGCTCCGTGCCGAGTTGCCGTTGCAAACGAAGAGGACGCTGATCGACACGAGCCGAGCCCGCGGGCGCGCCGGATTGGCCACCTCCATCGTGAGCTCGAGGTCGCGGAGCTCCAGCTCGAGGCGCTCGAGCTCCTCGCGCTGCTGGGCGATGCGGCGTCGCTGCTGGTTGAGCGTCGCGGCGAGCGCCGGATCGCCCGCGTCCCCGGCGAGGCAGCGCTCGGCCAGGCGGCCGGCCTCGATCGGCGAGAGCCCGAGGCGGCGCAGGGTCAGGATCAGGGTCAGGCGCGCCAGGTCGGCGTCCGAGTAGTGCCGATAGCCGTTCTCGCCGCGCTCGGGCCGCGGCAGGATACCGGCGGCCTCGTACCAGCGGACTCCGGAGGCGGAGATGCCGGCGCGTCGGGCGAGGGCGGAGATGTTCACCTGCGGAGGGTAATCCCTACAGTGACTATAAGGTCAAGCACCTCCTTGCACGCGGCGTAGAATCGGCCGCGTGACCACCCAGGTGAGCTCCGAGACGGTCCCGATCTTCCTTGCCGGCGAGTTCGTGCGCGCCGGGACGCCGCTCGAGGTGCGCGACCCCGCCACCGGCGACCTGGTGGCGACCACCTGGCAGGCTGGGCCGCAGGAGCTGGAGACGGCGACCGCCGCCGCGGTCGAAGCGTTCGCGGCGACTCGCCGCCTGGCGAGCTTCGAGCGGCGGGACGCGCTGGCCCACGTGGCGGCTCGAATCGACCAGGACGCCGGGGAGCTGGCCGAGCTGCTCAGCCGTGAGTCCGGCAAGCCGATCCGCGACGCGAAGGGCGAGGTGGCGCGCGGCGCGCTCACCTTCCGCACCGCGGCGGAGGAGGCGCTTCGCATCAACGGGGAGTGGCTCCCGCTCGACTGGAGCGCCGCCAACCGCGGTCGGAGCGGGATCGTGCGCCGCTACCCGATCGGGCCGGTGGCGGGGATCAGCCCCTTCAACTTCCCGCTCAACCTGGCGGCCCACAAGGTGGCGCCGGCGATCGCGGCGGGCTGCAGCATCGTGCTCAAGCCGCCGTCGAAGGATCCCCTCGTGATGCTGCGCGTGGCGCAGTACCTGGCCGAGACGAACCTGCCGAAGGGCGCCGTCTCGATCCTGCCGATGGACCGCCCGACCGGGGACCGGATGGTCGCCGACGATCGGTTCAAGCTCCTCACCTTCACGGGCAGCCCATCGGTCGGCTGGAAGATGAAGGCCGAAGCCGGCAAGAAGAAGGTGGTCCTGGAGCTGGGCGGCAACGCCGGCGCCATCGTCGACGAGACGGCGGACCTCGACTGGGCGGTGGCGCGCCTCGCCTTTGGGGCATTCGCCTACTCGGGGCAGGTCTGCATCAGCGTCCAGCGCATCTATGTCGTCGAGGCGATCTTCGAGGAGTTCCAGCGGCGCTTCGTCGACAAGGTGAGCCAGCTGCGCGTCGGGAGCCCGCTCGACCCGGCCACCGACCTCGGCCCGATGGTCGACGCGAAGGCGGTCGCGCGCACCCACGCGTGGGTCGGCGAGGCACTGGCGCGCGGCGCGCGCGCGCTGACCGGCGGCGAGCCCAACGGCCTCTTCTATCCGCCGACGGTGCTCGTCGACGTGCCGAAGGATGCCCGCGTCTGCGGCGAGGAGGTCTTCGCGCCGGTCGTCAACCTCTTCCCGGTCCCCGACTTCGCCGCCGGCCTGGCCGAGATCAACGACAGCCAGTTCGGCCTGCAGTGCGGCGTCTTCACGAACGACCTGGAGCGGACCCTGGCCGCGCACGACGAGCTCGAGGTCGGTGGCGTGATCGTGAACGACGTCCCGACCTGGCGCACCGATTCGATGCCGTACGGTGGCGTGAAGGACTCGGGGATCGGTCGCGAAGGGCTGCGCTGGTCGATCGAGGACATGACCGAGCCGCGCCTGCTGGCGTTCGCCCGGCCGCTGTAGGTCCGAGGTGGCCGACCTTGCCGCGGCGCCGGCCGGCCAGGTCCTGCGCTACGCGCGCGTCCTGCCGGCGACCGAGCTGCGCGACGGCGAGCTGATCCCGGTCCAGATCGACGGGCGGCCGGTGGTCCTGGTGCGCCACGCCGGCTCCTTCTACGCGGTCCAGAACAACTGCTCGCACAAGGACTTCCCGCTCTCCGAGGCGGGCTTCGACCCGCGCGACGAGGTGCTCGTCTGCGCCTGGCACGGCGGCTGCTTCGACATCCGGACCGGGCAGGCGGTGGTGCCGCCGGCGACCGAGCCGGTCGAGGTCTTCCCGGTGCGGGTCAGCGCCGATGGATGGGTCGAGATCGGCCTCTCCGGCAGCCTCTCGGCCTGAGCATCGACCGATGTCGCTCAGTGCGCTCGCGGCGCTCCCGTTCGTGAACTGGATCTTCTGGGCGACGCTCACCTCCGGGACGCTGCTGGTCGTCGGCGGGACCGAGCTGCTGGGCGGCACGACCCGAGGCTATCGGCTCTTCATGGCCGGCCTGCTCGCGCTCTGCGCCGGCGTCCTGCTCCTCTCCGAGCTGAACCTCGCCTCCGGCACGGTCGCCGACCAGACGGCGGCGCTGCGCCGGACGGTGGTGTGGATCGTCGCCGGCCTGACGCTGGCCTACCTGGTCGCATCGATCGCGCGGCTGCCGCGCAGCGGCCTCGCGCTCGCCGCCGGTGCGGCGGGGATCGTGGCGCTCGCCACCCTCGCCGCCGCCGGAGGGACGCGCTCCGCGCCGCTCTTCACGACGCAGCTGGTCCTGGTCTCCCTGGCGCTCGGCGCGGTGAGCGCGGCGATGCTGCTCGGCCACTGGTACCTGGTCACGCCAAAGCTCTCGCCCGATCCGCTGCGGCGGATGATGTGGCTCCTGCTCGCGGCGCTCGCGCTCCAGGCGCTCACCTTCGCCATCGCGGTGATCGCGGTCAGCTCCGGTCCGCTGGGCGGGTCCATCGGCTGGCTCACCTGGCTGCGGCTGGTGGTCGGCATCGTGCTGCCGATCGGGATCACGATCCTGGCGCTGCTCGCCAGCCGAGCCGCCTCCCTGCAGGCAAGCACCGGCCTGCTCTACATCGGCATGGCGTTCGTGATGGCCGGCTCGATCGCGGGCGCCAGCCTCGCCTACCTCACCGGCGTTCCGGTCTGAGTGCGCCGATGCGGGTCTCGGTCCGATGCTTCGCCGTCCTGCGCGAGCTGGCGCTCGACCGCACCGAGCTGACGCTGCCGGCGGGGGCGTCGATCGCAGATGCATGGTCGCTGCTGGCGGCCTCGTACCCCGCGCTGACCCCGCACCGCCCGTACGTTCGTCCGGCGCGAAACGGCGCCTACGCGGCCTGGGAGACGTCAATCGCCGACGGCGACGAGGTCGCCTTCCTGCCGCCGGTGAGCGGCGGCGCTCCGAGCGGACTGACCTCGGCCCCGATCGACGTCGCCGCGCTCGAGGCCTCGGTCGCGCGATCCGGGCATGGGGCGCTGGTGACCTTCGTGGGGCGGGCCCGAGATCGCGCCGATGACGGACGCGAGGTCCAAGAGCTGGAGTACGAGGCCTACCCCGAGATGGCCGAATCGGTGCTCGCCGCGATTGCCGCTGAGGCGCAGCAGCGCTGGGGCGCGACGAGCGTGGCCGTGATGCACCGGGTCGGCCTCGTGCCGATCGGGGAGGCGGCGGTCGCGATCGTGACGGCGGCGCCGCATCGGTCGGATGCGTACGAGGCGAACCGGTTCGTGATCGAGGCGGTCAAGGAGCGGCTGCCGATCTGGAAGCGCGAGCGCTTCGCCGACGGCAGCGAATGGAAACGGCCCGGGGCCTAGTCGGTCGCTCGAGTCCCGGGCGGGCCGCTGGCGGACCTCCGGCGGCCTCATGTACCCTGCGGCGGTATGTCGACCCCCCTTCCCGGGCAGATCCGTTGCCCGACCTGCCATCGATCGACGCCGCCGGCCGCGTTCTGTACCCAGTGCGGGACCGCGATCCCGGACTCGGCACGTGCCCGCCCGCGGGGCCTCGACCGCGAGGAGCTCCAGGGTCGGATCCGGTCGCACCGTCCGGGAGATGCCGCGTTCCGCCGCGGATCCCAGCTCGGAGGTGCTGAGCCGGCTCCGTCGCCGTATCGGCCCTACCAGCCCGAGCCCGAGGATGAGCTGGTCCTGCCCGGAGAAGACGCCGAGGAGATCGCCGCTGCACGGGTCGACAACACCGCCCCGGGATTCGACGAAGCCCCGCCGCCGGTCGTGACGCCGCCGGTGATCGCGCATGAGCCTCCGCCCGTCGAGCCCGCACCGCCCGCGCCCGCCGCGTCGCCACCTCCACCGATCACTCCAGCGCCGCCCGCAGCGCGGGAGCCGCAGCCGGCCCCCTGGAAGCCGGCACCAGCTCCACCGCCGGTCGCAGCATTTCAGGCGCCACCGCCGAGCTCGCCGGCGCCAGAGCAGCCCTACCAGCCGCCAGAGCCGCCAGAGCCGCCAGCGGCGTATCGGTACCGCGATCCTGACGACGAATGGAATCGTCGCGGCTCCGGGATGAGCCCGCTCGCGATCGGCGGGTTCGTGCTGCTCGGGGTGCTGGCGATCGGCGTCGGCGCGTTCGTGGCCGGCCTCTTCGGAGGTGCTCCCGCCGCCTCAGCCTCGCCGAGCCCGCTCATCTCGATCGGCCCCAGCGCCTCCGCAGGTGCAAGCCTTCAGGGATCGATCGCGCCGTCGGCTCCGGCATCGGCCGGCGCGTCGGTCGCCGCAACCCCGGTCGCCGACGCGTTCACCGCCAGCACCCAGCCGTGCGCCGAGCAGCCGGCCAGCCAGGACGGCTGCAACTCGAGCGGATCGACGGTGACCGGCGGCTCGGTCTGGGTCTGGGTCGGCTGGCGCAAGGGGAGTGACGCCGACACCCTGGGCGTCAATATCGTCGATTCCACGGGCGCGAACGTGGGGACCGGCAGCCTGCCGCTGAGCACGATCGGCTCCAATGGCTGCGGCGCCTCGTGCAACGGCTGGGCCCGATTCAAGTTCGGCGGGCTCGACCCCGGCGACTACACGATCCACGTCGACCGGAACGGGAACGAGGTCGCCCAGGCGACCTTCACGGTCAATCCCTAGGACGCGCCCCTAGCCGTCGCGCGAGCGCCCGCTCGGGCGCGGCGTGCCACCGGCGTCCCGCCGCCGAACGGCGAGGGCGCTGATCGCCTCCATCACGCAGCGCTGGGCGACGGCCGCCGTGATCTCGCTGACGTCATACGCGGGTGCCACCTCGACCACGTCCATCCCGGCCAGGCCGACCGTCCCGACGATCTGGCGGATCGCGCGCAGCAGCTCCCGCGAGAGCATCCCGCCCGGCTCCGGCGTGCCGGTCCCGGGGGCCATCCCCGGGTCGATCACGTCGATGTCGACCGAGAGGTAGATCAGCTCCGGCCCGTCGAGCGCCTCCGCGATCGCGTCGGCGACCACCGCCTCGGCACCTCGCTCCTCGATCTCGGTCATGAAGTGGACCCGCAGCCCGTGGTGCTGCATCCACTCCAGCGTCTCGGGCGGCGGCCAGTAGCCGCGCAGTCCGACCTGCACGAAGTTGCGCCCCTCGATCGCGCCCGACTCGAGCAGCCGCCGCATCGGGGTGCCGTGCGACCCGAGCACGCCCCAGGTGCTGTTGGCGGTGTCCGCGTGCGCGTCGAAGTGGACCATCCCGAGGCGTCGCGGAGCCACCGCCTCCGCGACCGCCGAGGCGGACGGGAACGTGATCGAGTGGTCGCCGCCGAGCACGATCGGGATCGCACCGGCCTGCGCCACCTCGAGCACCTTGCGCCGGATCACCGCGTGCCCCCGCTCGAGGTTGGCGGGCACCACCGGGGCGTCGCCGGCATCGACGACGTCGATCCACTCGAACGGCTCGATCCCGAGCTGCAGCGAGTTGGGCGTCCCCGAGTGGTAGGTGGCGACGCGGATCGCCCGCGGCCCGAAGCGGGCCCCGGGCCGGTGGCTCACCCCGTCGTCGAACGGCGCCCCGACGATCGCCACGTCCGGCCGGCGGGCGCGCAGCGCATCGCCGTCGATGATCTCCGGGAGCTTCTGGAAGCTCGTGCGGCCGACATAGCTTGGCAGGTCGAAGTCGTCGTATTCGGTGTACGGATCGAGACCGGTCGGCACGACCTCGTCGTTGTGGCCGCCGTGGCGGCGCGTCTTATCTGCCATCGGTGATGGCCGACGCCCTCCTGCGAACGATGGCGGGCGCCGTCGCGGCGCGGAGCAGGCCCGCAGCGAAAGTGCGAGCGATCCTAGCAGAGGCGGTCGGCGGGAATGCCCTGCTACCATCGGGCGCGATGTCGTCCGATCGGCTGACCTACACCATCGAGCAGGCAAACGCCCTCATTCCCCAGGTGCGGGCCGTGCTCCTCCAGCTGGCCGTCGAGCAGCGGCGCCTCGACGCATCCCACGCCGAGATGCACCGCCAGCTCGACTCGAACGGCGATCCGGCGCGCGCCGCGGCGGAGGGTCGCCAGGAGGCGCAGGTGGCCGAGATCCGCGAGGGGATGCGCACCCTGCTGGTCCACCTCGGCGAGATGGGGGTCGAGCTGCGGGACGTGGAGATCGGCCTGGTCGACTTCCCCGGCGAGCGCGACGGCACCCGCGTCTGGCTCTGCTGGCGCCTGGCCGATCCGGCGGTCGCCTTCTGGCACGGCACCGATGAGGGCTACGCCAGCCGGAAGCCGTGGTGATCGCACGCCGATGAGCGTCGCCGTGGTCGGCGACACGACGCTGGACGTGACCGTCCGCGCCGAGGAGCCGCCTCGTCCCGGCGGCGACGTCCCGGCCGCCATCAGCATCGCGCCCGGGGGGCAGGGAGCGAACGTGGCGGTCCGCCTGGCGCGCGCCGGCATCGCGGTTCGCCTGGCGACCGCCATCGCCGACGACCCCGCCGGGCGGCTCCTGCTGGCCGCGCTGGAGTCCGAGGGCGTGGCGCTGCTCCGGATGCGGGCCGTGCGCAGCGGCACCGTGGTCGCACTGCTCGACGCGGCCGGCGAGCGGACGATGCTCTCGGACCGTGTCACGCTCGATCCCGCCGTGGTCGCGGCCGCCTGTGCCGGGGCGGCCTGGGTCCATTGCTCGGCCTACCCCCTCGCCGACGACGAGACCGGCGATGCGCTGGCCGCGGCGCTTCGATCGCTCCCCGCCGGTACGCGGATCAGCGTGGGCGGCGGGTCGCTCCCGCCCGATTCGGCCCGCGCCGCCCGCGTCCGGGAGCGGCTGGCGACGGCAAGGGTCGCCCTCCTGATCCTCGGCCGCGAGGAGGCGGCCGCGCTCCTCGATGCCCCGCTCCCCTCCCTCGCCGCCGCCGCCGATGCGCTGGTCAGCGCCTTTCCGACGTCGATCGCGGTGGTGACCGGCGGCGCGGCGGGCTCCGCGGCGGCCGGTCCCGGCTTCGCGCTGTCGGTCGCCGCGCGGGATCCCTCGACGCCGATGGTGGATGCGACCGGCGCCGGGGACGCCTACGCCGCGGCGCTGGTCAAGGAACTGCTGGGGACCGCGTGGCCCCCGGACGTCGCCACGCTGCGCGCCGCGATGGAGGGCGGGTCGCACGCCGGCGGGCTCGCGTCGCGGGTGCTCGGTGCCCAGGGACGCATCGCCGGCGAGCCGGCGGGTGGGAGATGACGGGCGGCTCGCCGCTGTGGCTCTCGGACGAGGTGGCGGGCGCCCTCGCCGCCGGGCGTCCCGTGGTGGCGCTCGAGTCGAGCCTGATCGCCCAGGGACTGCCGGTCCCGCACAACCTCGAGACGGCGACGGCGGCCGAGCTGGCGGTGCGCGACGAGGGTGCCGTGCCGGCCACGGTGGCCGTCGACGTCGGGCGCCTCCTCGTCGGTGCGCCGCTGGCGCTGCTCGAACGGCTGGCGGACCCGTCGAGTGGCGCCGCCAAGGCGGCCTCGCGCGACCTCGCCCCGTTGCTCGCGTCGGGGCGGCTCGCCTCGACGACCGTCAGCGCCACGATGCGGATCGCCGCAATGGCGGGGATTCGCCTCTTTGCGACCGGCGGGATCGGCGGGGTGCACCGCGGCGCCGCCACCTCCTTCGACGTCAGCAGCGACATCGACGAGCTGGCGGCGACGCCGGTCGCGGTGGTGAGCAGCGGCGCGAAGTCGATCCTCGACATGCCCGCCACGCTCGAGCTGCTCGAGACGCGGCGGGTTCCGGTCATCGGCCTCGGCACCGACGAGCTGCCGGCCTTCTACAGCCCGAGCTCCGGCCTGCCCGTCCCGCATCGCGTCGACACGGCAGGGGAGGCGGCGGAGCTGATCGGGCTGCACCTCGCCCTGCGCGGCGCGGGCGGGATCCTCTTCGTGCAGCCGCCTCCCCCCGACCTCGCCATCCCTGCGGAGGAGGTCGACGAATGGATCGGGGCTGCGACGGACGAGGCGGCAGCTCGGGGAATCCGCGGTGGCTCCGTCACCCCGTTCGTGCTCGGCCGCGTCGCCGAGCTGTCCGGGGGGCGGACGCTGCGCACCAACATCGGCCTCATCCTCAACAACGCGCGAATGGCGGCTCGCATCGCCGTGGCGCTCTCCAATCTTCCCGTCACCGCGAGCGCCTGAGGGTTCCGTCCAGCGGCTGCTGGTATCCTGCATGTCAGCCCGCGAAGCGGGCGGCGACGCACGAGCTGGAGGCCGCATGCGGATCTACGAGGGGAGCCCGCGGCAGGACTGGGAGGAGGTGCTCCGCGCCATCGGTGCCTTCGCCGACAGGGAGCGGATCAAGGAGCTGCTCCTGCTCGAGCTCGACGCCGGGTTCATCATCCAGGGGCTCGCCCTGCCGCGCGATAGCGCCTGGACCGAGTCCGAGGGGATGCTCATCAAGACGACCCACGAGCTGCCCGACGAGGAGATCGGGAAGCTGATCGACGCGGCGGAGGCCAAGCGCACCGATGGCCCCCAGACCACGCCCCATGCCGAGATCTCGAACTACTACGAGCAGGCGATGCGCGTGATCGGCGCCTACCTCGACGTCCAGAAGCCCCGCGACGTCTTCCTCTTCGAGCAGGATGGCGCCTTCGTGCTGCGCCTCCTCCTCACGGCGACCGGCGCCGCGGCGGCGGGCCACCAGCTGGTCGAGTTCACCAAGGATGACATCCTCGCTATGATCGCAGCGGCACCACAGCAGCGACAGTAAGGGTCCCTCTCATGAAGCTCTTCAAGATCCTCTTCGTCACCATCGGGGCGCTCCTGGCCGCGATGGTGATCATCCCGCTCACGATCCTGGCGGGCCTCTTCGTGTGGCTGAAGCTGACCGAAGAGGGCGACGACGACGACCTCGAGATCGAGGACGCCGTCTAGGCGGTACTCAGCGCCCAGGCGGCGGTCCAGCAGACCGCCGCTACCAGGATCCCGTACCAGAGGCGTCGCTCGTTCGGCGCCCCCTGCGCCACCGCCAGCAGGCCGATGAGGCCCAGGCCTGCGCTCGCCGGCGTCGTGCGACCGCCGATCAGCAGCGCGCCGCCGACGCCGAGCCCCACCGCGAGGGCGAGCCCCGCGGCGATCCAGCGGCTCGCCTGCCGGCCGAGCAGCTGCGCGAGGCTCCGCGAGCCGCCCTCGGCGTCGGCCTCGAAGTCGCGGACCGTGTTGGCCAGGTGGGCGGCCACCGCGAACGGTGCGACCAGCGGGATCGGCCGGCAGGATCCGTTCCAGCGGGATGCCCAGGCCCGCGGCGATCCAGGCGGGCAGCAGGCCGAAGCTGACCAGGTAGGGGAGTCGGCGAGAACGGCGTGCGGGAGAGGAACAGGTTGTAGGCCAGCGCCGATCCCGACGCCACCGCACCCAGCGCCAGCGCCAGCCCGCCCACCTGCCACGACGCGGCGAGCTGGACGGCCAGCCCGATCGAGGCGATCCAGGTCGCGGCGTTGAGGCTCAGCTCCCCCGCGGGGATCGGCTTCTCGGGGCGCGCGGCCTCGTCGCGGACGCGGTCGGCGATGTCGTTGGTGGCCCCGGTGAAGACCTGCGACCCCGCCACGGCCAGCACGGTGAAGGCCCAGCGCGCGTCGATCGGCAGCCCGGCCTGGGTGGCGAGGATCGCGCCCAGCGCGGCGGAGAGCGCGACCACGGCGGCGGCCGGCGCGGGATGGATGAGGCGCAGCCCGGCGAGCATGGGTCCCTATCATCGCGTGGGTCCGGGCGACCGGTTGCCCGGATGCGCTAGACTGACCTCCCGAGTGTGGCGTTGGCGTCCGTGCTCGCGCGTTCCCTCGAAAGGCGCGCTTGAGCCACCAGGCAGAGGAGCCGAGCGATGCCGAAGTATGTCTTTGTGACCGGTGGCGTCACCTCCTCGCTCGGCAAGGGCATCACCGCCGCCTCCATCGGTCGCCTCCTCAAGTCGCGCGGGATCCCCGTCTCGATCCTCAAGCTCGACCCGTACATCAACATCGACCCGGGCACCATGTCGCCCTACCAGCACGGCGAGGTGTTCGTCACCGATGACGGCGCCGAGACCGATCTCGACCTCGGCCACTACGAGCGCTTCATCGACGAGAACCTCTCGCAGGCGAGCAACGTCACCACCGGGCGCATCTACCAGAGCGTCATCGCCAAGGAACGGCGCGGCGACTACCTGGGCGGCACCGTGCAGGTCATCCCGCACATCACCAACGAGATCAAGGAGCGGATCGCGCGCGTCGCGCGCGACGGGACAGGGAGCGTCGCGACCAGTGGCCTCGCCTCGCACGGCGTGGTGGTGGTCGAGGTCGGCGGCACCGTCGGCGACATCGAGTCGCTCCCGTTCCTCGAGGCGATCCGTCAGATGCGCAAGGACGTCGGCCGCCGCAACGTGCTCTACGTGCATGTCACCTGGCTGCCGCAGATCGGCGCCACCGGCGAGCTGAAGACGAAGCCGACCCAGCACTCGGTCAAGGAGCTGCGCGGGATCGGGATCCAGCCCGACGTCATCATCCTGCGCAGCGACGAGCCGATCGACGACGAGATCCTCGACAAGGTGAGCCTCTTCACCGACGTCGACGTCAACGCGGTGATCCCGCTCAAGACCGCGTCGAGCATCTACGAGGTACCGCTCCAGCTCGAGCGGGCAGGCCTCGGGAAGCTGATCACTCACGAGCTGGAGATCCCCGCCGTGGAGCCGGACCTCCACGACTGGCAGGAGCTGGTGGCCCGCATCCGGGCGCCGCGTCCAGAGGTCGAGGTCGCGATCGTCGGCAAGTACACCGAGCTGCCCGACGCGTACATCAGCGTCAGCGAGGCGCTCAAGCACGCGGCGCTCCATCACCGCGTCGACGTCAAGGTGCGCTGGATCCGCAGCGAGCACCTCGAGCGGATCGAGCCGGAGCAGGTCGCCGACGAGCTGGCCGGGGTGGCCGGCGTGCTCGTCCCCGGCGGCTTCGGCTATCGCGGCGTGGAGGGCAAGATCCGCGCCATTCGCTGGGCACGCGAGCAGCGCGTCCCGTACCTCGGCCTCTGCCTGGGGCTGCAGTGCGCGGTGATCGAGTTCGCCCGGATGGCGCTCGGGACCGACGACGCCAACAGCAGCGAGTTCAACGTCTTCACGGAGCACCCGGTGATCGACCTGATGCCCGACCAGACCGATGTCACCGACAAGGGCGGCACCATGCGCCTCGGCCTCTACCCGGCTCGCCTCGAGGATGGGTCGCGCGTTCGGCAGGCGTACGGCACCGAGATCGCCTACGAGCGGCACCGCCATCGGTTCGAGGTCAACAACGCCTACCGCGATCGCCTCTCGGCAGCTGGCATGTGGTTCAGCGGCGTCTCGCCGGACGATCGGCTGGTCGAGTACATCGAGCTGCGCGACCACCCGTGGTTCGTGGCGACCCAGGCGCATCCCGAGCTGAAGAGCCGGCCGAACCGCCCGCACCCGCTCTTCCGCGAGTTCGTGGGCGCGGCCGCCGCGCGCCTCGGCCTCGGGGCGGCCGAGACGGCCGACGCCCCCGTCGTGCCGGCCGAGCGCAACCCCTGATCTGGTGAGCCAGCGCCCCGCCGCCGGCCGCCGACCGGCCTACAGCCGCCGCACCTACGAGCGAGACCTCGCCGCCTTCATCTCGCAGCGCGAGGAGGAGCTCTACCAGCACGGAGCCGGCCTGCGCGACGAGCTGGCCCTGGGGCCGATCTACGAGCGGCACGCCTCCCTCTTCAGCCGCGAGGTGGTGGATGAGCTGCGGCGGCTGGTCGAGGGCGGCGGTGCGGAGGTCGGCCACAACCGTGCGCTGCTTGCGGCGGCGACCGACGGATTCATCGATCGGGAGGTCGCTGAGTTGACCGACGCCGTCGGCACCGCCGAGGCGACCGCAGCCGTCATCTGGCGCGGTGAAACGATCCCGTACCGGTCCCTCCGCAACCGGATCAGCGAGATCAGCGGGCGGGCGGAACGGAACGGGCTCTTCGCCTCGTACGTGGAGGCCGAGGAGGCGATCAACCCGCTCCGGCGCGAGCGCCTCGAGCGGATCGGCGCGGTCGCCCGGGAGCTCGGCTACGCCGACTACGTGGAGCTGATCCACACGACCCGCGGCTTCGATCCCGACGCGCTCGGCGCCCAGGTCAGGGGCTTCCTGGCCGAGTCGGAGACTCCCTACTTCGCCGCGCTCCGTCGCTTCCTGGCCCGCATCGAGATCGAGCAGGGCGACGCAAGCCTGGCCGATGGCTGGTACCTGCTGCGCGGCAGCGGCTGGGACAACTGGTTCGATGGGCGCCGGATGGTCGCCGTGCTGGAGGCCACGCTGCGTGGCCTGGGGATCGAGCTGCGAAGCCAGGCGGGCGCGACCCTCGACATCGAGGCCCGCCCGAACAAGGCGCCGCGCGCCTTCGTCGCGATTGTCGACGCCCCGCATGACGTGCGCCTGGTGGTCCAGCCGCATGGCGGCTGGGACGACTACGCCGCGCTGCTGCACGAGGCGGGGCACCTGGAGCACTTCCTGCACGTCGATCCGCGGCTGCCGGTGTCGCAGCGGGAGCTGGGCGACGCGAGCGTGACCGAGGGCTACGCCATGACCCTCGAGCGCCTGCTGGCGGAGCCCGCCTGGCTGACCGAGCGGCTCGGCATGCCGCCGGAGCACGCTGCCGCCTTCGCCGATTTCTTCTCGCTCTACCTTCTCTTCCTGCTGCGAGGCCTCGCCGCGCGCCACCTGCACGAGCTGCGGTTGCATCGCGGCGGGGACGACGCGCTCCAGCGGGCGGCCTATGCCGGGCTGGCGGGCCTGCTCACGGGCGTTCGCGAACCGGAAGCGCGCTACCTGCTGATCGACGACGGGATGTACGCCGCCTCCTACCTGCGCGCCTTCATGCTCGATGCCGCGCTGACCGATCACCTCGTCATCCGCCACGGGGAGGCGTGGTGGAAGAGCGCGGCGGCGGGCGAGACGCTGCGACGAGCGTGGAGCCGCGGGCAGGAATGGAACGCCGAGCAGGTGGTTGCGCATCTCGGGTATGATTCGCTCGACTGGCGACCGGTCGTGCGTCAGATTCGGGCCAAGCTCATCGGCGAGATGAGCGGCTACGGCGGGCCCAACATCACCACTCGCGCGGGGACCCGCAAGGTCTGACCGGTCATCCGCCCGCACGTTCCCCGGACGAGAGCACACGCCAAGCGTGGATCCCGTGGAACCTCGCCCGCCCAGCGTCGCTCGCCACGCAGCTTCCTTCTGATCGAGGTCACAGCCCATCCATGACAGATATCCCACACCCGAGGCCGTCATGAACGACGACACCCGCTCCCAGCGACGCGGCCGGCCACGACGCCGGCCCGATGGCGGAGGACCCCGGCGCCAGGCGCCACGGCCGGTCTTCCAGGGTCGCCGCAACAACTACGCGACCGGCGGCTACTCGTCGATCTTCGCCGGTCCCTTCCCTCGCGAGGGAGACGAGACCGATGAGAGCTGGAACCTCGCCGAGCTTCAGGCCCGGAGCCTCGAGGAGCTCCGAGAGCTGGGGACCGAGATGGGCGTCGAGGGGGCCGACGAGCTTGATCACTCCGACCTCGTCCTGAAGCTGCTCGACGTGGTTCCGCTCACGCCGTCGCAGCCACGCGCCGAGCAGAACGGCACGCCGGGCATCGCGACCGGCATCCTCGAGATCGTCGACGAGGGTTTCGCCTTCCTGCGCCGTCACGGCGTGATGCCCTCCGCGGACGACATCTACGTCAGCTCCTCGCAGGTTCGCCGCTTCGGGCTGCGCACCGGGGACAAGGTTGAGGGCCAGACGCGGCCGCCCAAGGACCAGGAGAAGTACTGGGGCCTGCTGCGCGTCGACACGGTGAACGGGGTCGATCCCGACACCGCCCGGCGGCGACCCTACTTCGACACGCTGGTGCCGGTCTTTCCCGATGAGATGTTCGACATCGAGACCGACCAGAAGAACCTCACCCAGCGCCTGATCAACCTGATCAGCCCCATCGGCAAGGGCCAGCGCGGCCTGATCCTGTCGCCCGCCAAGGCGGGCAAGACGACGGTCCTCAAGCACATCGCCGCCGGGATCACGAGCAATCACCCCGACGCGGTGCTGATGGTCGCCCTCATCGGCGAGCGGCCCGAAGAGGTGACCGACATGAGCCGGAGCGTGAAGGGAGAGATCTACGCCTCGACCTTCGACGAGCCGACCGAGAACCACACCCGCGTGGCGGAGATGTGCCTGGAGGTCGCGAAGCGCCAGGTCGAGACCGGCCGTGACGTGGTGATCCTGCTCGACTCGATCACGCGGCTCGCGCGGGCGTACAACCTGGCCCTGCCGGCATCCGGCAAGACCCTCTCCGGCGGCGTGGACCCGATCGCGCTCTACCCGCCGAAGCGCTTCTTCGGCGCGGCGCGCAACATCGAGGGCGGCGGCTCCCTGACGATCATCGCCACCTGCCTGGTCGACACCGGCTCGCGGATGGACGATGTCATCTACGAGGAGTTCAAGGGCACCGGCAACATGGAGCTCGCGCTCGACCGCAAGCTGAGCGAGAAGCGCATCTTCCCGGCCATCGACGTGCTCCGCTCCGGCACCCGCCGCGAGGAGCTGCTCCTCGACGAGAACACGCTCCGCATGATCTGGACGATGCGCCGGATGCTGTCCGCCGTCGGCCCGAACGAGGGGATCGAGCTGCTCATGCAGCGGCTCGGCAAGACGAAGAACAATTCCGAGTTCCTCGTCTCCCTGAGCAAGAGCGTCGAAGCCTCCGAGCGCTGACCTTCGCGCCTCCCATGACGATCCGAGCCCGCCGCCGCCCCGCGGCATGGCTCGGCGCGCTGTTGATGCTGGCGGCGTGCAGCCAGCCGGCTCCGAGCCCGAGTCCATCGGGCTCACCAACCGCGTCAGCCTCGGCATTGGCAAGTCCCGTCATCGGAGAGGTGGTTCCGGCGCCCGGCTCGTCGAGCGCGGTCTTTCGCGCCGAACCCCGGCGCGATCGTGGTCGCGATCGATCCAGGGCACGGCGGCTGCCTCGACTGGGGCGTCGCCGACCCGCAGGGCAGGGGGCCGGGGTTCAGCGAGAAGACGATGACCCTGGCGATCGGCCTGGAGCTGAGGCGCCTGCTCGAGGCGCAGGGGGTCACGGTGGTGATGACCCGAACGAGCGATGCGGCGCTGGCCGGTGATGATTACGCGGCCCTCGGCTGTCACGGGGGGCCATTTCGCGACGTGAACGGCGACGGCCAGGCCGGCTTCGACCCGGAGGGCAAGACCCGCACCCGCGACGAGCTCCAGTCGCGCCTCGACCTCGTGAATCTGTCGCGCGCCGACATCCTGGTCAGCATCCACATCAACTCGATCACCCAGAATGGCGTCGCCTACGCCATTGCGGCCACCGAGACCTACTACACCGATGAGACCGCCTGGGGGGTGCGCGCCACCCAGCCACTGGCGCAGCTGGTGCAGGCCGGCGTGGTCGCCGCCATTGGGCCGGTCGCGAGCTACGAGCGCCAGGACCGCGGCATCTCGGCGACCAACCTGTACATCGTGGCGCCGCCTCTCTTCGTGACCACTCCGGATCGCCCCGACCCGGTCAAGCAGCCGACGCGCGGGGCGCTGATGCCGGCGGTCCTCACCGAGGTCGGCTCGATCACCCTTCCCGCCGAGGAGGACCTGCTCCTTTCGCCGGCCGGGCAGACGGCGGCGGCACAGGGGATCGCGAACGCCCTGGCCTCGTACTTCGGCCAGCGCGACCTGGCGGTTCGCTACGACCTGCTCGCCGATGGCGGCGCGGCGGGCGTGGCGCCGAGCCCGGTGGCCGGGACGGGGCCGCTGTTCTGGGCTCCCGTCGTGCCGGCCGTCGCGTTGACGGATGGCACCGCAATTCGGCTGACCAACACGGGCGCCGCGCGCTGGCCGTCGGGTGTGCGCCTGGTGGCCGGTTGGACGGCGAGCAAGGATCCGTACCTGCGCCAGGCCCCGGCGAGCCTCGAACCGCTGCCGGTCACCGTTCCCACGCTGGGACCGGGGGAGTCGGTCGAGCTGCGCGTGCCGTTGCCAGCTCCCGATGGGACTGGTCGGCAGGTCGCCTGGATCACCCTTGCGACCGAGGCTGCGTCGCTCTCTGATCTCGGCTCGCCGCCACTCCAGGTCGCCACCAGTACCAACTAGGGGCCGTTCGGCAGGTTGACCGTCCCGGAAACCCGCTGGTACCATCCGCCAGCACGACCTTCGGCCGGTGGCCTTCGCGCCCTGGCCTCGAGAAGATGAGCCGGGTCGGGCACGCCGGGAACCAGCACGAACCGCGGAGCGTCCGTATTGCCCCACCCGCGACGGCCATCGCGCCGTTCGAGCGACGAGCGTCCGACCGCACGAGCGGTGTCCCACGTTGCCGTCCTGGCGCTCCTGGCGGTCAGCGTGGTGGTGGGCGTGGGAGCCGCGGCCGGCGGCTCGACCCAAGGCGATCGGCTCGGCTTCCCGTTCAACCTCATCTCGGTCGCGCGCGGTGCCGATGGGGTGGCCTTCGATCCCAAGACGGTCAGCTTCAACCTGGTGCCCCAGGCTGACGCCAACGATCAGCACCAGTTCTACACCGGCCCCGTCAGGGACCCCGATCCGACGCCGCTGCCGACCCCCGTCGCGCCCCCGCCGATCAAGGTGAGCCATCTCCTCGTGAAGCCGGCGCCGATCGTCGGGAACGGGGAGCTGATCTGGCCGGTCGCCGGCGGGAGGATCTCGCAGTACTACAGCTCCTACCACCAGGCGCTCGACATCGCCGCTCCCGCCGGCAACGCGGTGCTCGCGGCGGCCGATGGCGTCGTCACCTGGTCCGGCCTCAAGACGAATGGCGGCGGCCTGGTGGTCGCGATCGACCACCAGAACGGGATCGTCACGGTCTACAACCACCTCGGCAGCGCGGCGGTGGCGGTCGGGGACAAGGTGACCGTCGGCCAGACGATCGCGCGGGTGGGCTGCACCGGCGACTGCACCGGGCCGCACGTTCACTTCGAGGTGATCGTCAACGGGGTCCTCGTCAACCCGCTCCGATACCTCTAGCCTGCCCGCCGCGCCTCGTCGCGCCCGCGGCCCGCACCGGGCCGGGCTGACTCCGTTGCTATCATCGGAGCCCGATGTTCGCTGACCAGGCTCGGATCTTCGTGGCCGGCGGCTCCGGCGGCGACGGGTCCTCCTCGTTCCGCCGCGAGGCGCACGTTCCCCGCGGTGGACCCGACGGCGGTGACGGCGGGTCCGGCGGTGACGTGGTGCTGGTAGTGGACGCCGGCATGACCACGCTGGGTGACCTGCGCCACCACCCGCATCATCGGGCCAAGCCGGGCGGTCGCGGCGCGGGCCGCAGGGCCCATGGCAAGAACGCGGCAGACGTCGTGCTGTCGGTTCCCCCCGGAACGGTGGTGCGCCTGGAGCCCGAGGCCGCGACGCCGGGGTCGCTCCCGAGCCTCATCGGGGAGCTGATGGCTCCCGGCGAGCGACTCGTGGTCGCCCGGGGCGGACGCGGCGGCAAGGGCAACGTGCACTTCGTGAGCGCCACCCACCAGGCGCCGACCCACGCCCAGAAGGGGGAGCCGGGCGAGTCGCGCTGGATCGAGCTGGAGCTCAAGCTGATCGCCGACATCGGCCTGGTGGGAGCCCCGAACGCCGGCAAGTCGACCCTCCTGGCGGCCCTCACCGCCGCCACGCCCGAGGTCGGCGATTATCCGTTCACCACCACGCAGCCGAACCTCGGCGTGATCGAGCTTGCCGGCGAGCGGCGGGCGGTGATCGCCGACCTGCCCGGCCTGATCGAGGGTGCATCCGAGGGGCGTGGGCTGGGGCACGCCTTCCTGCGCCACGTGGAGCGCACCCGCGTCCTGGTGGCGGTCGTGGACGGCGCGGCGCCCGACCCGGTCGCCGAGTGGCGCGCGGTCGCGAACGAGCTGCACGAGCACGATCCGGCGCTCATGCTGCGACCGATGCCGATGGTCGTGACCAAGCAGGACCTGGCCGAGGTCCACGCTCGCTGGCCTGCGCTGCGCAAGGCGCTGCGGGCCGATGGCGCCCAGCCGATCGCCGTCTCCGCGCACGCCGGCAACGGCCTCGCGGAGCTGCGCCGCGCCCTCGACGCAGCCCTGGTCGAGGCGGAGCGTCACGCGGCGGCCGAGCCGGCCGGCGGAGCGGTCCGCCTGCATCGCTTCGATCCGCTCGACACCGGCTGGCAGGTGATCGCCGAGGCCGACGGGCTGCGCGTCCGCGGCCGACGGATCGAGACGACCGCGGCCCGCACGAACTTCGACAACGAGGAGTCGCGCGACCGTTTCCAGCGCACCCTGGAGCGCCTGGGGATCGACGCCGAGCTGCGCCGGCAGGGGGCGCGCGAGGGGACGATGGTGCGCATCGGCGGCGTGGAGCTCGAGTGGGGAGAGGAGCCGTGAGCCCGGCCATCGCACGCGTCCGGGCCGCGGGTGCGGGGAGCGCTGGGATGCGGGCCGCTCAGTCCGATCCGGAAGCCGCGGCCACGCGCGCCGCGGGCGGGAAGCGGATCGGGATCCTGGGCGGCACCTTCGACCCGCCCCACATCGGGCACCTCTGGCTCGCCACCCTCGCCGCCGACAGCCTCGGCCTCAGCCGCGTGCTGCTGATGCCCGCCGCGCGGCCACCGCACAAGGTCGGGAGCCCGGTCAGCAACGCCGCCGACCGGGTGCTGATGACCCGCCTTGCGATCGCCGGCGATCCACTGCTCGACGTCTCGCTGATCGAGATGGAGCGTCCCGGCCCGTCGTACACGGTCGACTCGCTGCTCGAGCTGCGCGCCTCGCTCGGCGGCGACGCGAGCCTGGTGCTGATCATGGCGGCCGACTCGCTGGCGGAGATCGGCACGTGGCGCGAGCCGGATCGCATCCTCGAGCTGGCTGAGTGGGCGGTCGGCCCGCGTCCCGGCGCGGAGCTGCCCGACCGCGGCGCGCTCGGCGAGCGATTCGGCGCGAACGCGTCGCGGATCCACCTGCTCGACGGTCCGGCGCTCGACGTCAGCAGCTCCGAGATCCGCGGCCGGGTGGCGGCCGGCCGCTCCATCCGCTACCTTGTGCCCGCGGCCGTGGCGGAGCTGATCGCCGACCGGGGCCTCTACCGACGACCATAGAGGAGGAGACCCTGGAGGAGCGCAGCGAGAGGCTGGCGGAGATCGATCCGGGCGAGCTGGCGCATCGGATCGTGGACCTCGCCTCCGACAAGAAGGCGGCCGACATCGTGCTGCTGCGGACCGGCGACGTGACGACGATGGCCGACTATTTCGTCATCTGCAGCGGCCGCAGCGACCGTCAGCTCCAGGCGCTCGCCACCGGGATCGTCGACGAGCTGCGCGACGACGGGATCCGGGCGCTGGGGATCGAGGGGCGCGGCGCGGCGCGCTGGGTGCTCCTCGACTACGGCAGCGTGATCGTCCACCTCTTCGGTCCCGAGGAGCGCGAGTTCTACGGGCTGGAACGGCTCTGGAGCAACGCCCAGCAGGTGGTCCGCCTGGTCTGAGGCCGGGCCACGGGTACTACCCAGGTACCAGCCACCCCTACCACCGTCCTCCTATTGAGGCCGATGCGGCTCGCTCCCATCCTCGGGGGCATGTACGAGCCCGTGACCGAGCACGCGAACGACGCGCCGACCTCCGAGGCCTGCCGCTTCTGCGGCGGCCAGCTGCTGGCGAGCGTCTTCGACACCACCTTCCGCGACGCCGCCGCCGAGGAGCGACTCTTCTTCGCGATCCCCGGGGCACTCTGCGTGCCGTGCCGCCAGCTCTACGTCGACCGGCAGCTGATCGGGATCCTGGGCCTCACCGAGGCGCAATGCACCTTCGCCATCCAGAGCGACCGGGTCCTGCGCGCGGGCGCCGCCTAACCCGATCCGTCAGCCGCGCGTCGGGCGCGTGGCCAACAGGTACTCACCCAGCCAGGCGACGAGCGCCGGCTCCTCTTCCATCTCATTGGCCTTGATCGCCAGATCCGCCTCGAAGAGGCCGCGCAGCATCGCCTCCAGCTCCGTCGCGGAGTAGCGCCTCGCCGACTCCGCGATCCGCTCCGCCATCCGTGCGTTGCCGCGCCCCACCCGCTTCGTCAGCTCCTGCGGCGTCGCCCCGCCCGCGGCCAGCTCGCGGGCCACGATCAGGTCGGAGATCCGTCCCTCGAGCGAGGCCATGATCCGGAGCACCGGCTGCCCCTCGCCGATGGCTCGTTCCAATGCGGCCGCCGCGGCCGCCGGTTCGCGCCGGTCGATCGCGTTGGTGATGGCGAAGAGGCTGGACGGGCGGGTGTCGGTGACGAGCGCCTCCACGTCGACGGTGCCGATGGGGCGGTCGCCGGCGTAGGTCGCCAGCTTGCGCAGCTCGCCATCCGCGACCCGGGTCTGCTGGCCGCGCTCGATGTCCGACTCCCAGATCGCGCCGCCGATCCGCTCGGCGAGGAGCGCTGCCGCCCGCGGCTCGATCGCCACCCCGATCCGCTCGGCGTGCGAGCGGATCCAGCCCTGGAGCTCGTTGCGGCGCGGCGTGTCGCGCTGCTCGACCGTGCCGCCGCGCTCCGTCACCGCGTCCCCGAGGCGCTTCAACAGGGCCGGAGGCTTCCCGGCGTCGCGCGATGGGCGCAGCTCGGCGAGGGCGAGCGCCGCTCCGTCGGGGAGCTCGCTGACGAGGGAGAGCAGCTTGTCGTTCGCGGCGGTCGAGCGGCCGGCGGCGAGGATCGGCTGACGCAGCACGACCAGGTGCGCCCCGAACATGCCGACCGTGGCCGACTCGAGCCGGGCGCGGTCCAGCGCGGCGTCGTCGGGGCTGCGTTCGGCGGTGATCTCGGTGCGCTCGGCGACATCGATCCGCGCGGCGAAGGCGGCCAGCGCCCCGTCGATGCCGAAGCCGTCGTCGCCGTGGACGAGGAGCAGCGAGACGCTCATCGGACCGCCTCGCATGCGTTCCGTAGGCGTGCGACCAGGTCCTCGACGCTGATCCCCGCGGCGGCGGCCAGCGCCGCCTCCATGGCGTGCGCCGGCGCCCGCGCAGCGTCCAGCTCCGCGCGGAACTGCGGGTAGCGACTGACCTGGTCGTCGATCCGCTCGTCGATGCTCACGAACCGCTGCGCCACGTGCCGATCGGCGACCGCGACCGCCTTTGCAGCCCAGCCCTGTGGGGCTCGCGACCTGTCGAGCAGGCGGCTGATCGGATGCGAGGCGATCGGTCCGGCCAGCTCCGGCCAGCCGCGCTCCGTCATCCAGCGCGCGGCCAGCGCGCCGTGCTCGGCGCCATCCTCCCGGGTCTGGGGCTTGTCGACGTCATGCAGCAGGGCGGCGACCGCGACGAGCTCCGCATCGACCTCGATCCCCGCCGCGGCCAGGAGCCGCGCCGCCTCCGCCGCAACCCGACTGACGCCGCGCGAATGCGTGACGACCCCATCGGGCAGGTCGAAAGAGGCGAGCAGCTGCTCGGCCTCGGCACGAGTGGGAACGGCCATGCCCCGATGCTACCCGTCGCCCGCCCGCCCGTGATCGGCGCCCCGACCACCGCACGCCACGGATCGGTGCACAGGCGGCCGCGCACCTCGCGGGCCGTTGCACTCCGGCTCAGCGATCGCCGTGCGTCCCCTTCCCAGGGCTTGGGTCAACTGACGACGGCCTGCCCGCAGCCTGCAGGAGCTGGTCGGCTGTCCAGAGGACCTGGTTGACGGCGGCAGTCCGGGTCATCCTGGCGATGTCAACCAGCCAGACCATGACCTCGACCGACACCAGGGCGGCCAGCGCCAGCGTCAAGCGGCGAAAGGACCGCGCGGGGAGCTCGGTCCGCAGGGGCGCAAGGGCGTCCTCGAACCAGGTGATTCGCCTGCCCTTGCGCAGGGGCAGGTCGGCGTCCGCGGCAGAGCCGCCCAGCGAAATCCGGAGCTGTGCTCGCAACGCGACCTCGTTGGCAACGATCGATTCCAGGATTCCCCGGGCTACGAGGCGGACTCGGACGCCAACATCGGCTGGAGGAGGCTCCGGCAGGAGGCTCGGCCGTTCGATGATCGGATAGGCCGCGACCACCAGCGCGCGCTGGTCCGGGAAGTACCGATACGCCGTCGCCCTCGACACTCCTGCGTGGGCAGCCACGACCTCGACAGTGGGAGCGACGCCCCGGGACATCAGCAATCTGGCGGCATCTTTCAGTGCCGACTCCGTTCGCTCCTTTTGGCGCGTTCTGCCGCTCTTGACATATGAGACTTCACTACTCATGATGAGATTATAGGCTCATAACCGAGACGAAATCTCCGCGCGGATCCGGTGCGGAAGGAGGCCTTTGATGGTTGGAGCGCACCCTCGCATCTCCGCGTGCATTGTGCTCGTCGCATGTCTGTGGGGACTCGTCGCTTGCGGCCCGGAGTTGGGCCTGCGCAGTGGGGAGACATCGCCTTCTGCCGCCGCGGCCACGGCCATACCTACACCAGCCGCCGCGGCCACTGCCACTCCCACACCAGTCGCCACGCCCACGGGCGGGCCTGCACCTGCCGAGCTGCTCGGAACGTGGAGCCGCGTGGCCCTGGAGGATACGGGCGGTCCCACGAAGGCCAAGATGTCCGTGATCCTCACCGCCGACAGCTTTCAAGTCCAGGACGCGTTCGGCGGCGCGCACGGTTCGCTCGTGGTCAACGGGGATGAGATCGACTTCTTCAGCGCTGCGCGCTGTGGCCTCCGCCTGCCAGAAGGAGTGGGGCAGTATCAATGGAGTCTGCAGGGAGGCGTGCTCCATTTCACGCCCATCAACAAGGACCCTTGCTCCACACGCCGGCTTCACTTTGAGAACCAGGACTTCGCAAAGAGCGGAACGTAGAACGTCGCGCCATGTCGGCCGCGGTTGGTTTCCCCGTCCGTGAGGCCATTGGGAGAATGGTGCTCGACTTGACAAGGCAGTGGTGCGCGTCCGGCGTCGCCGCGATGGGGGCCAAAGGCCCCAGCGCTTGATCAGCGAGGCCGGACGGCGAACGCAGGGGCAGGCTACGTGAGCCGGAGTGCGGGAGGCGATGTTCGTCTGCACGCTGCGGGTGTCCGCGTTGCCGTGATCGGCGCCGCGACCACCGTGCGCCAGGGATCCTCCACCCGGGAGCTCCTCACCTGGTAGCGCTGCCCGTCGCTGATCACCTCGATGCTGCCCTCGAGATCGGTCCGGTGCAGGCGCAGGCCAGGCACGGCGTGGAGGCGATCGAGCGCCGCCTGGTGCGGGTGGCCGAAGGCGTTGCCGAAGCCGACCGAGATGAGCGCCGCTCCGGGACGGATCGCATCGAGGAGCAGGGTGCTGCTGCTGTACTGCGACCCGTGATGGCCCACCTTGAGCACGTCGACCCTGCTGAGCAGCCCGCGGGCCGCGAGCAACGCCTCGATCGGCGCTTTGGCGTCACCCGTCAGGAGCGCGGTGAATCCGCCGCTCCTCAGCAGCGCGACGACCGATGCGTTGTTGATGTCCCCCTCCGGCAGCGGTCCGGCCACGTCCGCGGCCGTCGGATAGATGAGCGACAGGGTCGTGGTCCCGCCCAGGCGAAGGCGCTGGCCTGCGCGTGCCGCGACCACGCGCGAGGCCGGCTCCGCATGCGCCAGCTCCAGGAAGCGTGGATAGGTCGGATTCGCGTAGTCCCTCCCGGTGTCCAGGATCAGCCCGACCCGATAGCGCTCCAGGGCGGCCACCAGGCCGGCCACGTGGTCCTGATGCGGGTGGGTGAGGATCATCACGTCGATGCGCCGCCGCCACCACGGCAGCCGCTCTCCCAGGCGCCGCAGCAGCAGGTCGGGATCTGGCCCGCCGTCGACCAGGAGCGTCTCGCCGGAGGGCGCGATGACCAGGATGGCGTCGCCCTGGCCCACGTCCATGACCACCAGGTGCAAGCACCCGTCGGGCAGGGTTGCGACGGTGAGCACAACCAGCAGCACGGCGACCGCCGCGAGCCAGACGGCAGGTCGCTTCAGCACCGGAACCAGGCTGGCCAGGCGCTCCACCACCCGGGGCCGCTGCGCTGCGGGACGAAGCGGCAGGAGCTCCGGACCCGTTAGGGCCGCCTCTTCCGGCACGGCAGGCCGGCTCGCGAAGCGCTTCCACGCCAGCCCCAGGGCGGGATACCAGGCGAGGGCCAGCCAGCCGGGCGCGGCGACGGGCAGCGCCGCGAACGGGACCGATGCCGCCGCCTGCCCCGCGACGATCATCGCCCGCAGCACCAGCCACGTGGTTCCACCCACCGCCCAGCGCGCCGCGTCGGCCAGCAGGTCGAGGTGGAGGCCGGTCGCGATGGCACCGATCGGCGCCGCGATGGCGCAGAGGAGCATCACGATGGGGACCAGCGGCACGACCGCCACGTTCGCGGCCGGCGCCACGAGCGAGAGGCGCCCGAAGCTCCCGAGCACGACCGGCAGCGTGGCCAGCTGAGCCGCCAGCGTCAGGGCCACGGGCTCGCGGAGCCAGCCGGGCCATCGGGCGAGCCGCCCCTCGATCGGGGCCGCGAACAGGATCAACCCGCCGGTCGCCAGCCCCGACAGCTGGAAGCCGACGTCCCACAGCACGGCCGGCGCAGCCACGAGCATCACGAACGCCGCCAGGCAGAGCGCGGACGCCGCGTGGGCTCGGGAGCCGCCGAGCCGGGCGACCATCATCGCGCCCGCCATGAGCGCGGCCCTCACGACGGAGGGCGACGCACCGGTGAGGAGCACGTAGCCCACGATCGCGGTGGCGGCCGTGGCGGGCGCCAGCCAGCGACCGCCCCGGCGCTCCTCGAGCGGGCGGACGAGCGTGGCGACGATCGCCGCCACGATGGCGATGTTCCAGCCCGAGATGGCGACCACATGGGTCAGTCCCGCGGTCGCGAAGGCGGTCGAGATCTCCGGGGCGATGCTTGCCCGGACGCCGAGGAGGATCCCCGCACCGAGCGCGGCCTCCGGCTCGGGCACCATCTCATCCAGACCGTTCAGGAGCCACGCCCGGGCGGCCGCCGCGATCTGCGCCGGGCCTGCGTTCGCCGGGCCGGCAACGATTGCCGCCTCCCGGACGAGAACGAGGCCACCGATTCCCTGCCGGGCCAGGAAGGCCGGATAGTCGAAGCCCTCGAACGCGGCCGGTGCCTCGACCGAAGCGGTGACCGCGACTCGCTGGCCAACTCCCAGTGACACCGATCGCGGCAGCGTGGCCAGGAGGCGCCCGCGGATCGGATACCCGGCGCCACCCTGCCTGGCCGCAACAATCTCCTCGAGCACGACCTGCTGCGACGAGCCGCTCGGACGAGGATCGTCGACCACCGTGCCGGCAATCCGCAGGTCGCCGCGCCCGACCAGACCCGAGATGCTGCCCGGCCCTGATGGCAGCGCAACGGTCCCGCCGCGCCACGCACCGAGGGCCAGGCCGATGGCGAGCCCGGCACAGGCCATCGCCATCGCCAACCGGCGCGTCAGCAGCAGGGCGACCGCAGCGGCGACCGAGGCTGCGCAAGCGAGGAGCGCCAGGGCCGCCGCCGAATCGGCTGCAAGGATCCCGATCGCCAGCCCGACGAGGGCGGCCGGGAGCGCGAATCGGGTCGCCATCGGGTGAGCTCGCCTCAGCCGACCGTGACGAGGTCCCGGATCTTGTCCAGCTGGGCCTTGGTGAGCACCTTTCGCGTGACCAGCTCGTCCACGGAGCCGAATGGCTTCTCCGTGCGCGCGGCAATGATCTTCTGGACCGTGACGGGGCCGATCCCGGGCAAACCATCGAGTGCGGATGAGCTGGCCGAGTTCAGGTCAACGAGCCCGCCGACGGTGCCGCCGCCAGCGCTTGCAGGTGGAGCGCCGAACGCGGGCACCACGATCTGCTGCCCGTCGCGGACCAGCGCCGCCAGGTTCACCTGGGCCGGTGGCGGCCTTGAGATCTGCGTCGGGCCCGTAGCCGCCCGCTGCGGCGACCGCATCGGACACCCGCGATCCGGCGGGCAGCTGGATGATCCCCGGGCGCAGGACGGCACCTTCGACATCAACCACCAGCATGTGAGAGCCGGTCGCCACGACCGTCGAACCCGGGGTCGCGAACGGATCGATGAGCCCGCTCGCTGCCGGGGCGGGGCTCGTCCCGATGGCGAGGACCAGCCACGCGCCCAACCCCACCCCAATAAGCGCAATGCTCAGTGCGGCCACTGCGATCCGGTCGCCGACCGTCACGGACCCTCCGTCGCGGGAGGCGAGCGGGTTCGGTTGACCTGTCCGAAGCCCGGCGCCCGGGCACTCGACGCCGGGCTCCGGAAGCAGGTGGCGCAGCCTAGGCGAGACGCTCTTACCCGGCGCTTACCGCCGGATCACCAGCGCCCTGCAAGCTACTCCCCCGGCGTGACGATGTTCACCAGTCGCGCGGGGATCTGCACCACCTTGCGCGGCGCGCGTCCCTTCAGATAGGCCTGCACCCGCTCGCTGGCCAGCGCCAGCCGCTCGATCTCCTCGGGAGCCGTGTCGGGTGCCACCAGCAGCTTGTCGCGCAGCTTGCCGTCGACCTGCACCGGCAGCTCGATCATGTCCGCCACCACCAGCGCCGGGTCGAAGGCAGGCCACGCCTGCTGGTGGATGCTGTACACCCGGCCGCGCCGTGCCCACAGCTCCTCGGTGATGTGCGGCGCAATCGGTGCCAGCAGCAGGAGCAGCGCGTCGACGCCCTCCGCGTAGGCGGCGGTCGCGGCCAGGCCGGCGTCGCGTGCGTCGCCGAGCGCGTTGGTCAGCCCCATCAGCTTCGAGAGGGCCGTGTTGAAGTGGAACGCGGCGTAGTCCTCGCCCACCTCCTTGATGGCCAGATGCGTGGCATGCCGCTGCGCGCGAACGCCTCCCTCGATCGCCGCCATTTCCTGGCCTGGCACTTCTCCCGCGCTCGGCGGGAATCCGCCGGGGGCGTCAGCCGGCATGCCAGGGATCGGCCGAGGATGGCCAGGGGTCGTGGCCTGCGCCACCGCCCAGACGCGTCCCAGGAACCGGTGCACCCCCTCGATGCTCGACGGGTTCCACGGACCGCCCTGGTCCCACGGCCCGATGAACATCAGGAAGCAGCGCACCGTGTCCGAGCCGAACCGGCCGGTCAGGTCGTCGGGGTTCACCACGTTGCCGCGCGACTTGCTCATGCGCTGGTGGTCGGCGCCCAGGATCTGCCCCTGGTTGCGCAGCGCCAGGAACGGCTCGTCGAAGGGGAGCAGTCCCATGTCGCGCAGCGCCTTCACGAAGAAGCGGGCGTACATGAGGTGCAGCACCGCGTGCTCGGCGCCGCCGGTGTAGAGGTCGACCGGCATCCAGTGGCGGACCGTCGCCGGGTCCCAGGCGAAGCCGTCCTCCTTCGGGGAGCAGTAGCGCAGGAAGTACCAGGCCGAATCGACGAACGTGTCCATCGTGTCGGTCTCGCGGCGCGCGGGGCCGGCGCAGACCGGGCAGCTGGCCGCGAGGAACTCCTCGTTCGACTGGAGCGGGCTGACCCCGGTCGGGGCGAAGTCGACGTCGTGCGGCAGCAGCACCGGCAGCATGTCCTCTGGCACCGGCTGCGCGCCGTGCTCGGGGCAGTAGACGATCGGGATGGGCGCGCCCCAGTAGCGTTGCCGGCTCGACCAGCCAGTCGCGGATCTTGTAGGTGACCGATGACGATCCCTGCCCCCGCTCGGCCAGCTCCTCGGTGATCGCCGCGATCCCGTCGGACGCGGTCATGCCGCTGAAGTCGCCGGAGTCGACCAGCACCTCGTCCGCGGAGTGCGCCACGAACGCCTCGCCCTCGGGCGCCGTCCCGCCTGGCGGCAGGACCACGTAGCGGATCGGCAGGTCGTAGCGCGTCGCGAAGGCGAAGTCGCGCTCGTCGTGCGCCGGCACGCCCATGATCGCGCCGGTCCCGTAGCCGGGCAGCACATAGTCGGCGATCCAGATCGGGATCCGCTCCTCGGTCATCGGGTTGACCGCGTACGCGCCGATGAAGACTCCCGCCTTGTCGCGCTCGGCGCTCATCCGCTCGATCTCGGTCTCGCGGCGGGCCGCGGCCGTGTAGCTCGCCACCTCGGCGGCGTGCTCGGGCGTGGTCAACGCCGCAACAGCGGCGTGCTCGGGGGCGAGCACCATGAAGGTCGCCCCGAAGATCGTGTCGGGACGCGTGGTGAAGACGCGGATCGGCGCCACGCCGTCGACCTCCACCGCGAAGTCGATCTCGGCGCCCTCGCTGCGGCCGATCCAGTTGGTCTGCATCAGGCGGATCGGCTCCGGCCAGTCGATCTGGCTGAAGTCGAGCAGCTCGTCCGCGTAGCGGGTGGTGCGGAAGAACCACTGCTCCAGGTCGCGCTTGATGACCGGGGTCCCGCAGCGCCAGCAATGGCGGTCCGCCCCCTCGACCTGCTCGCGCGCCAGCGTCACCTGGTCCTTGGGGCACCAGTCGACCGGCGCCATGGCCCGATAGGCGAGCCCTGCCTTGAAGAACTGGACGAAGAGCCACTGCGTCCAGCGGTAGTAGCTCGGGTCGCTGGTGACCACCTCGCGGCTCCAGTCGAACATGCAGCCCATCGAGCGGAACTGGGTCCGCATCCGATCGATGTTCGCGGCGGTCCACTCCATGGGGTGCGCGCCACGGTCGATCGCGGCGTTCTCGGCCGGCAGGCCGAACGAGTCGAAGCCCATCGGGAACATCACGTTGAAGCCCTGCATGCGGCGCATGCGGGCCACGATGTCGGGCCCCGTCGCGGCATACCAATGACCGATGTGCAGGTCGCCCGACGGGTACGGGTACATGGTCAGCAGGTAGTGCTTCTCGCGCGGGTCGGCGTCATCGGCCCGATATAGGTCATCCGCCGCCCAGCGCTCGCGCCAGCGCGACTCATAGGTCCGCGGATCGAAGCGCTCGGCGGGCGCCGGGCGGGCGGCATTCTCCGTCGTCATGGGGCGCTCCTTCGTGCGGTCCACAGGTCGATGCGATAGGGGATGGTGAACGGCTCGTCACCGTGATGCCCGTGCTGCGCCAGCAGGTCCAGCGCCTCGGCCCGGAAGCCGCTCCTGCGCGGCTGGCTCGAGGGCGCGGATGTACGACGCGGTGAAGGCCATGCCGATGAACGCCGACGCCGAGGCCGGCAGCTCATGGTGCAGCTCATGCAGGTGTGGTGCTTCGAAGCCGGCGGCCCCTTCCAGGGCCCCTCGGGTGCCGGAGCGTCCCGACGCGCGGCCGGCCTGGAGGTACTTGCCCTCCGCCACGCCGCCGTACCGCTCCAGGATGCGGTGATAGTCGGCCACGAACGGCGACCGATCTTCGTCGCGCACGTTCCAGAAGAGAGCGATCCCGCCACCGGGCCGCACGATGCGTGCCATCTCGGCCAGCGCGGCGGGCTGGTCGAACCAGTGGAAGGCCTGTGCCGCGGTCGCCAGGTCGACGGACGCGGACGGGAGCGCGGTCTGCTCCGCGGTCGCCTGGTCCGTGTCCACCGCCAGCCCGAGGCTGGTTGCCCCGGCCACCAGCTGCTCGAGCATCGGCCCTCCCGGCTCGACCGCGGTGACCCGCCACCCGAGCGTCGCCATGGCCAGGCTCGCGCGGCCCGTCCCCGCGCCCAGGTCCGCGACCGCCGGCCGCTCCGGAAGGCCCAGCTCGCGGGCGATCAGGGCGAAGAGCGCGTCGGGGTAGGTGGGGCGATAGCGGTCGTACTCCTCGGCCCAGGCGTCGAAGCTCCGGCCCCGCTCGGTGGTGGGCGTCACGATTGCGACCCTCCCGATGGCTCGGGCGGGAACCATGCCATCAGCACCTCGTCTCGGAAGGTGCCCCCCGGCACGCGGTACTGGCGCCGACGCAGCCCCTCGCGCACGAACCCGGCGTGCTCGTACACGGCGATCGCCCGGTCGTTGTCCGGGAAGACGCCGAGGGCCACCTTGGCCAGGCCGCGCTGGCGCGACCAGTCGAGCGCCGCCGCGACGAGCGCCGAGCCGATTCCCACGTCGCGCCAGCCGTCGGCGACGCAGATCGAGAGCACGCCGACGTGGTCGCTCACGATGCTCCGCTCGACGCTCACCAGCACGTTGCCGACCACCTCGCCCTCCGCTTCGGCCACGAGCGCCAGGCTCTGCGGCTCGCGGATCATCTCGCCGATGTAGAAGGCCTCCGACGGCTCGCTCACCGCGGTTGCCGGCGTCACCAGCCACCGCCCCTCGCGGCGCACGGCGGCGAAGAGGGTGGCCAGCGGCCGGGCGTCCGTGGGCCGGGCGGGGCGCAGCGTCCAGCGTCGTCCGTCGATCGCGGTGCGCGCCTCTGCCTCGCTGAGCGTCAATGCGGTTACTCCTGCGCTGGGTATGACAAAGCCCCCGCCTCGTCAGGACGAAGGGGGGCCTTCGCGGTACCACGCTGACTTGACCGATTGGGTTGGTGGAGCTGGGGGGACTCGAACCCCCGACCCCCTGCATGCCATGCAGGTGCTCTCCCAGCTGAGCTACAACCCCACGTCGGTCCACTCATCGGCGCTGCTATCGGACGCCATCCCGGCCGCTGCTGGCGGCTGCTCGGCGGGCGAGTTCGGGGCCTCTCCGATCGCCGGCTTGCACCATCCCGGCTCGCTGCGGATCGAGGCGGACGCCTACTGCTCCCGCGTCATCGCGTTCGGGCGGGAGTATATCAGCCGGCCTGCCCGCCCTCAGACAGGCGATTCGGCGGCGCGTCCGGGCCACGTGTAGCGGACGTCAGGCTGCCGCTCCTCGTTGCGGGCGCCATCGGTCTCGTCCACGAGGACGAATCCGTGGCGCTCGTAGAAGCGGCAGGCCCCGGGGTTGACCTGGAACGTGAAGAGCGACAGTCCGCCCGGCCGGAGCCCCTGGGCGAGCTCCACGAGCCGGCCGCCGATCCCCCGGCCCGTCCAGCCCGGGGCGATGTAGAGCTGATCGAGCTCAGCGCCGTCCAGGACCATCATCCCGACGATCGAGCCGTCGGCAGTGACTGCTGCCCACGTCTCACGGGCGGGAATGACGACGTCGCGGATCCAGGTCCGGACTTGCGCGTCCGTGTGGGCCATCGGGAACCGATACGCGGCCTGGAAGGACCGGAGGTAGACCTCGGCCACCATCTCCGCGTCCCGGAGCGTTGCCGGTCGCAGGGCGACGTCCAGGCTGTTCTCTGGCGGCGAGGATCCCGGACTGGCGATCGGTCAGGCCCCTGGGCCGTGCTGGTCCGCCGCCAGCGCTGCCTTGAGCCGGGTCAGGCTGGCCTCCATGTCCTTCTCGATGGCATCGGTGACCATGCGCTCGAGCGGGGCCATGAAGATGCTGTCGGCCTTCACCTCCGAGCTGAAGGTCAGCTTCGTCCCGCCCTCGGCCGCGATCAGGTCAAGCGACCCGACCACCGACATCCCGCTCGCGCTCGTCGTCAGGGCCAAGCGCCGATCCGGTACGGCCTCCAGCACGGTGGTATTGGCGGTGACCCGCTGCCCCATCACATCCAGCGTGACGCGCCCTGTGGAGCCGGCGACGGTGGGCGGCGGGGAGGTTCGCTCCGACGAGACCACCCCCGTCTGCCAGCGCGGCACGTTCGTGGGCTCGGACAGGAACGCATACACCTCCGCCGGCGAGGCGGCAATCAGCACGGTTCCGGACACGCGGCGCATCGGCCCAACGGTACAGGACCATCGGTGTAGCGCGGGCGGCCGCGCGACCGCGTATCCTGCTTGCAATTCAGAACAGGGAGGGGCCACCCGTGCTCCGCAGACTCGCACCCGCCATGGCCTTGATGATCACCGTCCTGGCCGCCTGCCAGGGTTCGCCGGCGATCGCCAGTCCGACCGACATCATCACTCAGGGGCTGACGGCAACGACCAGCCTCAAGAGCTTCCACGTGTCGCTCGCCCTCGACGGCTCCTTCAAGATGTCCGCGACCGGGGGCACGGTCGACCTGAAGTCGACCAGCCTTGAGGCCGATGTGGACATCGGCGGGAAACTTGCCCACCTCAGCTTCGCCGTCCCCGCCTTCCTGGGCCTGTCCGGCGACGTCGTGCTGATCGGAAAGGACCTGTGGGTCAAGACGAGCATGAGCGGCGACAAGTACTCGCACATGTCGAGCAGCGATATCGCCGGAGCAAGCTTCGCGCCGACCGCCTCCATCGATACCGCTTCGATGGTCAAGAAGGTCAAGGACTTCCTGGCCAAGGATGGCGTGGAGACCAAGAAGCTGGCCGACGTGGCCTGCGGCGACCGCCAGTGCTACCAGGTCAGTGTCTCGATCCCGTCGAGCCTCATGAAGGACGCCGGAGCCGTCGCGTCGATGGATCCCTCGACCGTCTTTGGCGACGCGCTGGTGCTGAACCTGCTCTTCGATCGCGAGAAGCTGTGGCTGACATCCGTCTCGACCGATGTCGCGAGCGACACGCTGGGCACCTTCAGCGTGACCCTCACCTTCAGCAACTTCGACGAGGCGGTCACGGTCAGCCCGCCGCCCGACGCGCAGGTCACCGAGGGAGAGCTCCCCATCCCGGGGATGTCCTTCGCCCCGTAGGCGTCCGCTAGGCGGCGCGCAGCCGGTCGTACGTGGTCAGCGCCTCGGCGGGGCTCGCGCCGTCGTGGACCACCGCGCGCACGGCCTGGATCATCGCCGCCGGGGCGTCGCTCTGGAAGATGTTGCGGCCCATGTCCACGCCCGCGGCGCCGGCGTCGATCGCCCGGCGCGCCATGGTCAGTGCATCGAGCTCGGAGAGCTTCTTCCCGCCGGCCATGATGATCGGGACGGGGCAGCCGGCGGTGACGCGCTCGAAGCCCTCGTCACAGTAGTAGGTCTTCACGAGCTGCGCCCCCAGCTCGGCGATGATCCGCGTCGCGAGGCCCAGGTAGCGGGCGTCGCGGACCAGCTCCCGACCGACCGCGGTCACGCCGAGCACAGGGATGCCCCGCCGCAGCCCCTCGTCCACGAGCCGGGTCATGTTGTGCACCGATTGGGTCTCGAATTCGCCGCCGATGAAGACCTGGACTGCCATCGCCGAGGCTCCCAGGCGCACCGCGTCGTCCACGTCCATCGCGATCTGCTCGTTCGACAGCTCCTTGAGGATGCTCGGTCCGCCGCTGGCGCGGACCACCACGCCCTGCTGCATGGCGGGTGGGACGACGGAGCGCAGGACGCCGCGCGTGACCATCAGCGCGTCGGCGTAGGGGATGAGCGGGACGATGTCGAGGTCGACCCGCTCGAGCCCCGAGGTCGGACCCTGGAAGTAGCCGTGGTCGATGGCGAGCATCACCGTGCGCCCGTCCTCGGGGCGGAAGATGCGCGCGAGGCGATGCTGCATGCCCCAGTCGTACGCGGTCGATCCCTTGAGGAAGAACGCCTCGCGGGCCTGCGGCACCTCCTCGTGGAACTGCTTGCGTTCGCTGCTGTCGGCCTCGGGCATCGTCGAAGGTCCTTTCAGGAGGGCTCTGCCGCGTCCGCGCCGGCCGGCCACCACATCGGTCGCAGCAGGCGATCCTCGGACAGGGCAAGCATGCGCCCGTAGAGCTCGCTCCAGCGGGCGAAGTGCGCGTCGTACGCCTCGTGGGCGGCGGTGCTCGGCTCGACCGAGCGCTCGAATCGGACCAGCTGGGCGATCGCCTCGTCGATGGTCGCGTAGGCGCCCGACCCGATCCCGGCATAGATCGCGGCGCCGAGCGCCGTCGACTCCTTCACCTCTGGCAGGCGCACCGTGAGGCCGAGCACGTCGGCCACGATCTGCGGCCAGAGCCGGCCCTTCGCGGCGCCACCGGTGAGCACCAAATCGTCGTAGCTTCGCCGCGTCAGCTCCCGGATGATCGCCAGATGGCCACGCGACGCGTACGCGGCCTGCTCCTCGAGGGCACGGATGCAGGCGGCCCGATTCGACCCTGCCGGCTGCTCCATGTCGAAGCCGACGAACGAGGGTGACGCCTGGACCCAGCGCTTGACGTTCATCACGTTCGAGAAGATGGCGGTCACGCCGTTCGATCCGGGCGGCACGCGAGCGGCCTCCTCCTCCATCACCACGTACGGGTCGACGGCGCGGCGAACCGCCTCGGCCGACTCCCCTTCGCAGAAGGCGTCGCGGAACCAGCGCAGCGCGATGCCGCAGTAGAAGCCGATCCCCTCGGTCATCCAGTGCCCCGGCACTGCGTGGCAGAGGGTGCGGACGCGGGCCTGCGGGTCGATCAGGGGCGCATCGGTGACCGCCGTCAGCTGCCAGAAGCTGCCGCCCACCAGCGTGAGCCGGTCCCCGCCGACCACCCCGATCCCGACCAGCCCGAGCTGCGTGTCCGCCCCGCCGACGACCACCGGCGTCCCCGCCGCCAGCCCCGTCTCCTCGGCCGCGCGAGCGTGGAGCGGCCCGACCAACTGCCCCGGCTCCAGCACCTCGGGGACGATCGACGGCGAGAGGCCGACGAGCTCCAGGATCTCCGGTGACCAGCTGCGGGCGCGCAGGTCGAACAGGTCGGAGCTCGACCCGGCGCTCGGGTCGGTGACGAATCGACCGGTCAGCCGGTAGAGGACCCAGTCGCTGAGCATGCCCATGTGCGCGATGGCCGCGAAGACCTCGGGCTGGTGATGCCGGATCCAGCGGAAGCGCGCCGGCGAGGTGATCGGCACCCAGTCGCCGCCGATCTCGAAGATGCGCCGAGCCTGCCCGCTGCTGACCAGCTCGGCGGCCTCGTGGGCCGCGCGGGAGTCGACGTTGGGGCAGGCCCAGATCTCGCGTCCCGCGGCGTCGTAGAGGACCATCCCCTCGCGCATGCTGGTCGCGCTCACCGCCCCGATCTCGCTCGGCCGTAGTCCGGCCGCGGTGAGCGCCTCCCCGATGCAGTCGCAGATCAGGCGCCAGTTGCGCTCCGTGTCGAATACCTGCGACCCCGGGACGCCGGGCAGGGCGGCGTGCGACCACTCCCGCTGGCCGATGGCGAGCTGCCGCCCGTCGGTCGAGAAGATCACCGCGCGGCAGCTGCCGGTCCCCAGGTCGATCGCGAGCAGGTGAGTCATCAGGCGGCGGAGCCGGCGCCGCGCGCCTCGAGTCCGGCCCGGTTCGCGACATTGAGGAGCGGCTCCCCGGCCTCGAGCCGCTCGATCTCCGCGGCGATCATCTCGGCCGCGTGCTGGAGCGTCTCGAAGGTGGCTCCCCCGATGTGCGTGGTGATGATCACGTTCGGGAAGGCGAGCAGCGGGTGCCGTCCCGTTGGGGGCGACGGGCTCACCAGGTCGAGCGCCGCCCCGGCGAGCCGGCCGCTGGCCAGCCCTTCGGCGAGCGCCTCTTCGTCGACCAGCGTGTCGCGCGCCGTGTTGATGAGCAGCGATCCCGGCTTCATGCGCGCCACCTCCGGGCCTCCGATCAGGTGCCGGTTGTCGGCCGACGCCCGCGCGTGGAGCGAGACGACGTCCGCGCTGGCGATGAGCGTCTCGAGGTCGACCGGATCGGCTCCCGCGCCGGCGATCGCGGCGGCCGGCACGAACGGATCGTGCACGACCACGTGCATCCCGAACGCAACCGCCCGCCTCGCGACTCGGCTCCCGACCTGCCCGAAGCCAATGAGGCCGAGCGTCTTCCCGGCGAGGTCGTGCCCGAACCAGCGGCTCCCCTCGTAGTTGTCGTGGCCGAAGATGCCTCCCGCCTCGACGTGTCGCACCACCTCGGGGAGGCGCCGTGCCAGCATCACCATGAAGCCGATCGCGAGGTCGGCGACTGCGTCGGCGTTCTTGCCAGGCGTGGTCACGACCGGGATCCCGCGCTCGGTGGCGGCGGCCAGGTCCACGTTCACCGGACCGCCGCGGGCGCAGCAGATCGCGCGAAGCCGGGGTGCGGCATCCAGGACGGCGTCGCTGATCGCGGCGCCCTGGAAGACGATCACCTCGTGACGATCGAGCGCGCCGATCACCGCAGCCGGGCTCCCGAACGTCTCCTTCAGGCGCTGCTCAGAAGGGGTTCCGGCGACCCAGCCCGGCTCATCGGCCAGGTCGACGAAGGTCAGCTCGTGGCGACCTGCCAGTCGTTCAAATGGCTCGCGATAGGCCGATGACGGGAAGTACGAATCACCGACGATCAGGATGCGCATGGCGCCGGCGGGCGTGATCGGCGCGATGGACTGATCAGGAGGGCGGATAGGTGCGAACGGGAGTGAGGTCGATCGCGTGGCCGCTGCCCGATTCGAGCACGAACTTGAGCATCGGCTCGGTGTCGAGGTAGTAGAACTCGATCGTGTCGCCGATCCGGCCACCCATCACGACCTTGGCGCCCCGTGCCTCCCACTCCTTCTTGAATTCGTCCGAGTCGCCCTGTGAATGCATCATGCAGGCGATGTGCTGGACCCCCTCGCCGTACTTCTCGAGGTGCTCCTTGTAGATGCTCGGGCCGTCGAGCGGCTGCACCAGCTCAAAGACGAGTCCGGGCTGCACCTCGCACTCGGCGCCGAGCATCGAGAACGCGGTCGGCTGGCCCCGTAGATGCGTGTGGTGGAGCTTCGGCGGAACGTGCTCGTAGACGTTCCACGGTCCCCAGCCGAGGGTTTCCCAGAGCATCTTCATGCTCGCGTCGAGGTCGCGGACCACCATCGCAACCTGGGAGATGTGGGTTGGGCCCGTGCCGCTGCTCATCGGTTCTCCTACCTGCGCTGCCGCCCGTTCCGGGTCGCCGAACAAATCGATTGTGGCAGCGCCGTCAAGCACGGCGGATGCTATCGTCGTGGCGCCGATGCGACCCTTGATCGGGACCAGCTGGAAGATGAACCTGACCTCCTCGGAGGCCGATCGCTGGTTCCGCGACTTCGTCCCCCTGGTGGCGCACCTCGACGACCGCGACCTCTTCGTCCTGCCGCCCTTCACCTCGATCTGGGTCGCGCGCGAGCGCCTCGCCGATACCCGAATCGCGTGGGGCGCGCAGGACGTGGACGCGGCGGACGCGGGTGCGCACACCGGCGACATCTCTGCCCCGATGCTCGCTGACCTCGGCTGCCGCTTCGTCGAGGTTGGGCATTCCGAACGTCGACGCGACTACGGCGAGGCCCCGGAGCTGATCTCGGCCAAGGTAGTGGCGGCGCTGCGCTGGGGGATGCGGCCGATCATCTGCGTTGGCGAGCAGCGGCGCGGGGAGCTGGCCGAAACGGTCCCGTTCCTCGTCGACGACGTCGGCCGCTGCCTCGCGCAGGTCGCGCCGGCGGACCTGGGCAGGATCGTCATCGCGTACGAGCCGGTCTGGGCGATCGGCGTGGGGGCCGTCGCCGCGCCCCCCGAGGAGGTGGGGGCGGTGCATCGGGCGCTGGGGGCGTGGCTCGCCGAACGCCCGGGCGGCGCGGAGGTGCCAATCCTGTATGGCGGCAGCGTGGACGTCGACGCAGCATCGAGGCTGCTCGAGGAACCAGGCGTCGGCGGGCTCTTCGTGGGGCGCTTCGCGCTCGACCCGGTCAACTTTGCACGGATCGCGACCGCGGGCGCGGTGAAGGAGCAGGCAGCCACATGAAGATCGCCGTCGGAGCCGATCACCTCGGCTATCCCCTGAAGGAATCGGTCAAGGCCCACCTCACCGGCCTGGGTCACGAGGTGGTCGACTTCGGCGTCGCCGATACGACCCCCGCCGACTACCCCGACGTCGCGGTGGTCGTGGCCCGCGAGGTTGCCGCGGAGCATTTCGAGCGGGCGATCCTCGTCTGCGGCACCGGGATCGGCATGGCGATCACCGCCAACAAGGTGCCGGGCGTGCGGGCCGCGAACGTGGCCGACCCGTACTCCGCGGAGCGGGCGCGGAAGTCGAACAACGCCCAGGTGCTCTGCCTCGGGTCGCGCGTGGTGCCGCCCGAGGTGGCCGACCTCCTGGTCGATCACTGGCTCGCTTCCGAGTTCCAGGGCGGCGACTCCGCCCGCAAGGTCGCGAAAATGGACGCGCTCGACGCCGGGAAGGCCCGCGATGCTTCCGGAAGGAAGGAGGAGTGATGTCCGTGAACCGCCTGGCCGGCAAGGTCGCGATCGTCACCGGCGCGTCGCGCGGGATCGGGCGCGCGATCGCCCTCCGCTTCGCCGTCGAGGGCGCCAGAGTCGTCGTCAACTACGAGGCGCGCGCGGCCGAGGCCGCGGCCGTGGTGAACGCGATCAAGGCGGCGGGCGGCGACGCGATCGCCGTCGCCGCGGACGTCTCGAGCAAGGCCGACGTCGACCGGCTCGTGGAGGAGACGATGGCCCACTACGGCCGGATCGACATCCTCTTCAACAACGCCGGGGATCATGGTCGCCAAGGGCGTGCTCGAGACGACCGAGGACGAGTGGGATCGGACCATCGACGTCAACCTCAAGGGCGCCTACCTGTGCTCGAAGGCGGTCGCGCCGATCATGATCGCCCAGCAGGGCGGCACGATCATCAACATGTCGTCGAACTCGGGGCTCTACCACCCCTCGGCGATGCGCTTCACCGAGTACGTCGTCTCGAAGGCCGGCATGAACGGGCTGACCAAGGCGATGGCGCTGGCGCTCGGCCCGTACATCACCGTCAACGCCATCTGCCCCGGCTGGATCCGCACCGAGATGGTCGAGGACACCGATCCCGCCATCGTGCAGCGCATCCTCGACGAAACCGCGCTCCACCGCTGGGGCACGCCCGACGACGTCGCCGGCTGCGCTGTCTTCCTGGCCTCGGCCGAGGCCTCCTTCATCACCGGCGAGCTGCTGATCGTCGCCGGCGGGCGCGGGATGCACTAGCGTCATCGTCAGGTGCGTGCCGGCGCACCCACCACCGAGCGAACCCCGGCCACGATGTCGGCCACCTGCGGGACCGACGCCTTCTCGAGGGCGAGGTTGAAGGGGATGATCGTGTTCTTGCCAGCGACCCGCACGATCGGCGCGCGCGAGGCTGTCGAATGCCTCCTCCGCGACCGTGGCCGCGATGTCGCCGCCGATGCCGCCGCGCTTGATGGCCTCGTGGACGACCACCAGCCGATGGGTCCGGCGGACCGAGTCGAGCACGCGGCCAGTCCAGCGGGGAGAGCGTGCGCAGGTCGACCACCTCGACGCTGATCCCGTCGGCGGCCAGCTCCTCGGCGGCCTCGAGGCTCTTGAGCGTCATGAGGGACTAGGTGACCACGGTGACGTCGGACCCGGGTCGCTTGACCTCGGCCTCTCCGAGCGGGACGACGTACTCCTCGTCCGGCACCTCGCCATCGGTCATGTACAGCAGCTTGTGCTCGATGAACATGACCGGCTGGTCGCTCCGGATGGCCGACTTGAGCAGCCCCTTGGCGTCGTACGGCGTCGAGGGCATCACGACCTTGAGGCCGGGCACGTGATAGAACATCGCCTCGAGGCTCTGGGAGTGCTGCCCGGCCAGCGACTCGCCGGTCCCGCCCTGGGTCCGGATGACGAGCGGCACGCTCCCCTGGCCGCCGGACATGAAGCGGTACTTGGCCGCCTGGTTGACCACCTGGTCCATCGGCGAGCAGCAGGAAGTCGATGAACAGGATCTCGATGACCGGCCGCGGGCCCGCGATGGCCGCCCCGGCGCCCATGCCCGTGAAGCCCGCCTCGCTCAGCGGCGTGTCGATGACGCGGTCCGGTCCGAACTGGGCGAGCAGGCCCTCCGTCACCTTGAACGAGCCGCCCCGCTCGGCGATGCCCTCACCCATGACGAACACGAGCGGGTCGCGCGTCATCTCCTCGTGAGCGCGGCCGCAGCGCGTCCCGGTACTTCATGACGCCACCTCGGCGAGGAACTCCTCGACGTCGGGCTGCGGGCTCTCCTCGGCGAACTCGACCGCCTCGTCCATGACCGCTTCCACGTGCTGGTCGACCTCGATGATCGCCGCGGCGCCGCCACCGGCGGTCCGAGCCGCTGGCGCAGCACGATCACCGGGTCGTGCGCCCGCCAGCGGCTCGAGCTCGTCCGCGGGCAGGTACAGCCCGGGTCGTTGACGTGGTGGCCGCCGTGGCGGAAGGTCTTGCACTCGATGAGCGTCGGCCCCTCGCCGGCCCGGGCACGGCGCAACGGCTCGTGTCATCGCCTCGAGCACCAGCACCGCGTCGTTGCCGTCCACGGTGACGCCCGGCATGCCGTAGCCGGCCGCGCGTTCCGAGAGGTCCTCGACGAGGGCGGAGTCCCGGATGGGCGTCGACACCGCGTACTGGTTGTTCTCGAGCACGAAGACCACCGGCAGGTGGTAGATCGCCGCGAGGTTGAGCGCCTCGTGGAACACCCCGTTCGCCGATGCCCCGTCGCTGCAGAACGAGACCACGATGTCCGTCTCGCCCTTGAGCCGGATGGCGAACGCGGCGCCGACCGCGAGGGGCATGCCACCCGCCACGACGCCGTTGGCGCCCAGGTTCCGGAGCGACAGGCTGGACACGTGCATCGAGCCGCCCCGGCCGCGGCAGTAGCCGGTCGCGCGGCCGAAGCAGCTCGGCCATCATCAGCCGCGGCTCATGGCCCTTGGCGATGGCGTGGCCGTGACCCCGGTGGGTGCTCACGATGTAGTCCGATGGCCGAGGGCCGCGAAGGCGCCGACCGCGATGCCTTCCTCGCCCAGGTAGGGATGCAGGTAGCCCCGGATGTTGCCGACCCGGTACTGCTCGATGGCGCGCTGCTCGAACAGGCGGATGGTCAGGGCCGTCTCGTACATGGTCGCGACGGAGGCGGTCGGGAGTCCAACGTGCGGTCATGGGTCTGTTCGCATCTCCGTGGATCATCCGCCGTCGTGTGGGATCGTGAGGCATCGGCCGCACGATCGCGTCGATCCGAGTCACCGGCGACGCACGGATCCGGCGCAGCGCGCCAGGAGGTGGCGCATGCCGATCGGCCCCAGTCCCAGGATCCTGCAGCGCGCCTTCGCGAGCGGCTACGGGGTCGCGGCCATCAACATCGTCAACGACCTGACCATGGAGGCCGTGCTCGCGGCCGCGACGGCGGCCGAGGCGCCGCTCATCGTCCAGACCTCGGTCAAGACCGTCCAGTCGTCGGCATCGCGGTCCTGTACTCGATGTTCCAGGAGATGGCGCGCGACGTGCCGGTGCCCGTCGCCCTGCACCTCGACCACTGCCCCGACCGCGCGCTCATCACCGCCTGCCTCGCGCAGGGGTGGCAGTCGGTGCTGTTCGATGGCTCCCGGCTGAGCGTCGCGGACAACCGCGCGCCGTGCGCCGAGATCGTCGTCGAGGCCCACGCTCGGTGCCGCCGTCGAAGGCGAGATCGAACCCATCCGGGGCGTCGAGGACGGCATCGGCTCCGACGAGCCGCGCGACCCAGGCGCTCGAGGTCGCGCTCGACTTCATCCGCTTCACGGGCATCGACTGCTTCGCGCCGGCCATCGGCAACGCCCACGGCATGTATCACGCGGAGCCGCACCTGGACGCCGAGCGGGTGTCCGCCATCGTGGCGGAGGCCCTGCCCATCGCGCTCCACGGCGGCAGCGGCCTGACGCCGGCGCAGTTCACGGACCTCATCGCGCGCGGCTGCGCCAAGGTGAACATCTCGACCGCGCTGAAGATCCGCTACATCCGCCACGACTGGATCGCGGCGCATCCCGGCAACTACGACCCGCCCACCCTCTGCCGTGCCCGCGGGCCGAGGTCATGGCGATGGCCAACGACCACATCAGCATGTTCGGCAGTGCGGGCAAGGGGTGGTGAGGCGTTGACGACCCTCATCTTCGACTGCGACGGCGTCCTCGCGGACACCGAGCGGTACGGCCACCTGCCGGCCTTCAACCAGACGTTCCGGGAGTTCGGCCTGCCGGTCCAGTGGTCCGAGGAGGAGTACGGTCGGCGGCTGCGGATCGGCGGCGGCAAGGAGCGCATGGCGTCGCTGCTGACGCCCGAGTTCATCGCCGCCGCCGGGCTGCCGACGGACGCCGACGGCCAGCCGGCGAGCTGGCCCGATGGCACGCCCGCAAGACCGCCATCTACACCGAGATGGTGGCGGCGGGGCGCTGCCGCCCGCCCGGGCATCGCGCGCATCATCGGCGAGGCGCTGGCGGCCGGCTGGATGCTCGCCGTCGCCTCGACCTCCGCCGAGCCGTCCGTGCGAGCCATCCTCGACGTCGCTGCCGGTCCGGACGCGCCGCCCGGTTCCTCGGTCCTCGCCGGCGACGTGGTGGCCCACAAGAAGCCGGCGCCGGACATCTACCTGCTGGCCCTCGAGCGGCTCGGAGTCTCGCCGGCGGATGTGGTGGTCATCGAGGACTCGCGGAACGGCCTCCTCGCAGCTGCCGGCGCGGGCCTGCGCTGTCTCGTGACGGTCAACGACTACACCGCCGACGAGGCGTTCCCGGAGGCGGTCCTGGTCGTCGACTCCCTCGGCGATCCCGCTGGCGAGCCCACGCACATATTGGCGAACCGGTCCGCCGCGAAGCCCGGCGAGTGGCTGACCCTCGCCGACCTGGCAGCCTGTCTGACGTAGGCGGACCGGCGCGATGGAGGGTCTGGACTTGCGGACTATCCTGCCCCGATGAGCAAGCCCCGTGGTCGTGCCGGCGCGCGCGCGATCACCGATGTCGTGCCGGAGCTTGCCCGCCGCTTCCTGACGGCCCCGGAGCCGCCGTCGCGCGTGCCGACCGTGCGACAGCTCGTCCGTGAGCATCGGTCCAGCCTGGCCTCGATCCACGCCGCCATCACCCGCCTCGAGGAGGGCGGCGCCATTCAGCTCGAGCGGCGGGGGAGGCTGGGCGCTTTTCTCGTCTCGCGCTCCATCGGCGTGCTCTGGGCGGCCGCCGAGGGCGGCCCGCTGGTGGTCAGCCTGCCGCTCGCCTCATCGCAGCGCTACGAGGCGCTCGCGACGGCGATCAAGCAGCTCCTCACCAAGGTCGGGCTCGAGGTCTTCCTGATCTTCGTGCGCGGATCCCGGCAACGCCTCCAGGCCGTTCGCGAGGGGCGCTGCCACCTTGCGGTCATGTCGAGCTTCGCAGCCGCCGAGCTGTGCGGGCCGGAGGAGCGCGTGATCCTCGAGCTCGCCCCGAACTCGTACAACACCGGGCATCGCGTCTTCTATGCCCCGCTGAGCCGCATCGGCCGCTGCGGGTGATCGTCGACCGGCACTCCGCCGACCAGCAGCTGCTCACCGCGCTGGAGTTTGCCGACGGTGGGGTTGAGCTGCTGCTCGCGATGACCGGCCAGATCACGCGCCTGCTCACGAACGGCCTGGCCGACGCCGCCGTCTGGACGAGCGACGAGATGCAGGCGACGCGCCTGGATGGCATCCTCGATCGGCCCTTGGCCGAGTCGGTCCGCGCGCAGGTGGGCGACGCCGACACGCGTGCCGCGCTCGTCGGGCGAGCCAGCGACGCCGACCTGTTGAGCGCGCTGCTCGGGCATGTGGCACCGGCCGAAGTGGCGCGGATCCAGCACGAGGTGATGTCGGGCCAGCTGGTGCCGGAGTACTGATCGCCGACCGCGGAAACGTCCCGGTTTGCCGTGCTATGCGGCAATCAAAGCGAGCCTCCCGGAGAGGTTGACAGTCCGCCGTATGATCCGTTTTGTTCGCCGATCGCAAACGCTTTGCTCTTTCGTTCGCCCGCGAGCCACGCGACGCATGGCCCCGCCCAGACCGGGAACGACCTCGGCGGCGGCAGCTCGAAGATGGAGGGTAGGCAGAGCACCTGAGGCACCCTGGCGCCTGCTGACGCCGGACGCATGACTGCAACCCGGTACGCCGCGATGGAGGGGAGGATTGGCAACAAGCCTGAAGGAGTGGAGATGACCACCGAGCCCATGATGCAGTCCAGCGCCGCGCCAGAAGTCATGAAGACCGACCTCCAGCCGGACGCGATCGGGCTGCTGGGCGCGACGATGCAGGCAATCACCCATATCGCGCCGGCGATCGCCGGGTTCCTGTTCACCCCATTCATCGTCTTCCTGGCGGGAATCACCGCCCCGCTCGCCTACACGGTCGGGTTCATCCTCGTCCTGATGCTCGGCAGCACGCTCGCACAGCTCGCCAAGCACATGCCATCTGCCGGCGGCTACTACACCTACGTGAGCCGCGCCATCCATCCGCGGGCCGGCTTCCTGGTGTCCTGGATGTACATCCTGTACTCCCCCCTTGTCGGCGGACCGCTGGCCGGCTTCTTCGGCTTCCTCGTCGCGGGCGAGCTAAAGGCCACCTGGGGCATCGACGTCCCCTGGCTCTGGTGGGTCTCCGTGCTCATCTTTGCGCCGCTCACCGCGTACCTGCAGTGGGAGGGGATCAAGATCTCGACTCGGTTCATCGTGATCACCGGCGGCCTGGAGATGCTGCTGGTGATGGCGCTCGCCGTTACCGGGTTCCTGGACCCGCCCACGGGCACCAGCATCACGCTGAACGTCTTCAACCCGTCGTTCATCCCCGCGGGCGCAGGCTTCTCCCTGGCGGTCGTGTTCACCGTGCAGGGCTTGACCGGGTGGGAGGCCTCCGCCCCACTTGCGGAGGAGACCAGGGACCCGAGACGGAATGTCCCGCTCTCGGTGATGCTGAGCATCGTCCTGATCGGTTCGTTCCTGGTGATCGTCTTCTGGGGCGTGATCACCGGTTTCGGCAACGACGCGGACGCAATCGTCAATGCGCCCGTCCTGCCCGCGCTGGCGCTCGCGCATCGGGTCTGGGGCAACCTCTGGATCCTGGTCCTGATTGCCTTCCTGAACAGCGTGGCTGCGGTGAGCATCGCGTGTGCCAACGTCGGCACGCGGATGTGGTACAGCATGGCCAGGAGCGGCTCGTTCCCCAAGGCCCTCGCCACCGTGCACCCGCGGCACAAGACACCGACCAACGCCATCCTGCTGCAGATGGCCCTCAACCTGGCCGCCGGCGTGTACGTCGGCTTCGTCTGGGGTCCGCAGACGGGGTTCTACCTGATCACGGGACTGCTGCTGGTCCTGGCCGTGTCGGTCGCCTACATCATGGCGAACCTGGCCGTGTTCCTCTTCTACTGGAACCAGATGCGGAGCGACTTCAACTGGATCCTCCACTTCGTGTTCCCGATCGCCTCCACGGGCGTCCTGCTGTACGCCATCTGGAAGTCGTTCCCGCTCTCGACCCCGTATGACCTTGCGCCGATCATCAACGGCGCCTGGCTCGTGATCGGGATCCTCATCCTGGTCGTCCTCTATTTCCGCGGAAACGAGGAGTGGCTCAACAAGGCAGGGGCTTCCATCGGCGAGTCGGTCTGACCCCCGCCACCTCACGGCGAAACGGCCTAGTGGTCCCGTCAAGGCGGGGCCACTAGGCACGTTTGTTCCCGGGGGCGAAATACGCTGACGCGGTGACCGAGCCGGCCGGGCCGGAATGGTGACCGACCCTCGGGAACTCAGAGCGGCCGGCGGTCTCGGGCGCGAGCCGACCGGCGGAAAGGAGCACCGTGCCGGCGCTGTTTAAGGCGAGCTACAAGCAAGCGGAGCTGATGCGTCGCGTCGGCCGCCTGGAGCAGGTCGCCGGGGTGCGGCTGGTGACGGCTGGCGACGGCATGGAGCGCGGTGTTCGGCTGCTGGAGTTCCGCACCGGCACCGGGTTCGCCTTCGAGGTGGTCGTCGATCGCGCCTTCGACATCGGCCGCTGCGAGATGAACGGCTCGGCGATCGGCTGGATCTCGCCGGTCGGGTACTCGGGACCGTGGTATTCGGAGCCGGAGGGGATGGGCTGGTTCCGCAGCTTCCCCGGCGGCCTGGTCTCGACGGCGGGGCTGGACCACACCCTGATCGGCGGCGAGGACGGCTTCGAGAACTTCAAGCAGCCGCATCTGTTCCCGACCGAGACCTACGGCATGATGGGGCGGGTCTGGACGCTGCCCGCGCGGCTCACCGGCTACGGCGAGCGCTGGGACGGCGACGAGTGCACCCTGTGGGCCGAGGGCGAGGTGCACCAGGTGGCCGTCTTCAAGGAGAACCTGACCCTCCGCCGTCGGATCGAGGCCAGGGTCGGCGAGTCGTCGTTCCGGATCCACGACGAGGTCGAGAACACCGGCTTCCACCGGACCAGCCACATGCTCCTCTACCACTGCAACGTGGGCTTCCCGATCGTCGACGAGGGCTCCGAGCTGCTCGTCCCGGGCGAGGGCGTGCCGACTGATCCCGCTCCCGCGGGCAACTACCGGATCTTCGATGCGCCGATTCCCGAGTACACCGAGCGCTGCTTCGAGCACGACGCCTTCACGGAAGCGGATGGGACGGTGCCGGTGGGGATCCTCAACCGGAGGATCGGCCTGGGGGTCTACCAGCTCTTCAACAAGGGCCAGCTCCCGCACCAGACCACTTGGCGCATGCCGGGCGAGAGCCTCTACGTGGTGGCGATCGAGGCGAGCACGAACCGCGATGCGGGCCGCTGGGACGCGAAGGAGCGCGGCGAGCTGATCGAGCTGGACCCGGGCGAGAAGCGCACCTACGACCTCGAGATGGGTGCCCTGGTCGGGGAGGGCGAGATGGACGTCTTTGCGCAGCGCGTCAAGAAGCTGGACGCGACAGCGGTGCGATAGGCACCGGAAGGAGTACAGGTCATGGAGAAGCGATTTGCAGGCAAGGTGGCGCTGGTCACCGGCGCAACCAGGGGGATGGGCCGGGCGACGTCGGTGCGCCTTGCGGCCGAAGGCGCCCTGGTCGGCGTCAACTACCGGCCGACCGGTGACCCGAGCACGACCCTCGGCCTGATCAAGGAGGCCGGCGGGGAGGGCTTCCCGGTGATGGCCGACATGCGCAACCCGGCCCAGGTGATCGAGATGGTGCAGGAGGTCGCGCGCCGCGGGGGGCGTCTCGACTACCTGGTCTCGAATGCTGCGATCAATCCGTTCATGCCCTGGGACGAGACGACGGTCGATGACTGGGACGCCCTCTGCGAGACGAACCTGCGCGGGACTTGGGTGGTCACCACCGAGGCCGCCAAGCAGATACGCAAGGAGGGCCATCCCGGGGCGATCGTCTGCATCAGCTCCATCTCCGCCCACGTCGGTGCGCCCTCGCAGAGCGCGTACTGCGCCACCAAGGGCGGCATCTCGATGTGGACCAAGGCCCTGGGCGCCGTGGTGGGCGAATACGGGATCCGGGTCAACGCCATCGAGCCGGGCTGGATCAAGACGGACATGGCGGCGCCCCTGACCGACGACCCCGTCGCGCTGAAGTACTACGAGGAGCGGGTCGCGCTGCACCGGGGTGGCGAGCCGGAGGAGATCGCGAACGCGGTTTCGTTCCTCCTCTCCGACGACGCCAGCTACATCACCTCGGCGACGCTGCTGGTGGACGCCGGCTTCATCGTCAACGCGGAGCTGTAGGGGTGGCCACCAGGGTCGTCATGCCGCAGGCCGGCCAGGACCTCGACACCGGCACGGTCACCCAGTGGCTGAAGGCCGAGGGTGACACGGTCGCGAAGGGCGAGGCGCTGGTCGCGGTCGAGACCGAGAAGATCAGCCTGGAGCTGGAGGCGCCGGCGAGTGGTGTGCTGCTGAAGATCGTCGTCCCGGACAAGACCCAGACGCCGATCCTCTCCACGATCGGCATCATCGGCGAGCCGGGCGAGGACATCTCGGGAGTCGAATAGGCGCGACTACCCGTCGTACGTATCGACCTCGTACGACGTGAAGCCGTGGTCGACGTACGTGTCGCCGCAGCCGAAGTTGAAGCCGATCCCCGGGCTGCCGTTGGCAAAGGCGTCATCGGTCGCTGAGAGCACCTCGACGCCGTTGATGTACGAGGTGATCCGGTTGCCGACGATCGTCGCCTCGACCACGTCGCCGTCTTGCACCCCGTACTCGGCGCCCTGCGCCCGGGCGAGCGATGTGAATCCCATGATCGGGCCGTTCCACCGCACGATCTCGGCGTACCCCTCATCGGTCTTGAGGCAGCGCCAGAAGACCTCGTAGCCGCTGCACCAGTGCGGCCCGATGGAGCTGCGCAACCGGATCTCGACCTCCTGGAAGAGGTCCGAGGTCTGGTTCCGGCTGAAGACGGTCGCCTTGACGAACTGGTCCGGGCCCCAGGACCCGGTGAGCACGGCTGTCGGGTCGTCGTAGTCGCCCTCGGGCGCCGCCGCCTCTCCGCCGTCGAGGTTCCCCTGCTCCGCCCGCCGCTCCCTGGCGCCGACCTTCACCTTCCCGCCGTGCGCCCGCCCCTGCTCGGTCACGACATCCGCCCAGTCGATCCCTTCGGCCTTGCCGTTGACCCACATCCCGCCCTCGGAGATCGGGTCCTCGATGAGCTGGAACCGGGTCCGGTACGAGCGGACCGGGCTGCCCTCGGGTCGTGTAGGCGATGGCATGGCGGGTGCTGACCTCCTCGTTGGGACGGCTACTCGAGGCTGGGTGCGTCCTCGTAGGAACGGACCGACACGAACTTCCCGTCGCGAACCGTCACGACGTTCACCCCACGGACCTTGAAGCGCTGCCCGGCGACGTCGATCAGCACCGCGTAGTACTCGAGGCCGGCGGTGTCGGAGGAGTGGGTGAACTCACGCAGGATGCGAACCTCGAGGCCCGGATACGCGTTCTTCGAGTCCTCGTAGGCCTGACGGATCTCGGCCTGGCCACGTCGGAGGCCTCCGGCGTCCTCGTAGGTGGCATCGGGGAGGTAGAAGGCCATGACGGCATCGACGTCGCGGCGGCACTCGGCCGCCCAGTACCCTTCGGAGACCTCGCGGGGTGTGGTGGGCATCGTTTGCTCCATGCACCGGCATTCAGAGCGGGGTCTCGCCCGTCTGTTTGCGATAACGGAACGAACCGATTCTAGGGGGCGGCGCGATCGCGGGTCAAGGAATCACCCCTTCTGTTCCCAATCGGCAAACATTTCGCTACGATGGTCCAAGCCCCCGGGCCCCGACCCGCGAAGCGTCCCCCAGCAACGTCGAAGGAGCGCCAGGATGAGCCTCATCGGGATCGACCTGGGGTCGACCGCGATCAAGGTCGGGGCCTACGCGCTCGACGGGACTGCGCTCGCCGAGGCGCGTCGTCCGGCTCCCTCCTACCACCCCGAGCCGGGCCACAGCGAGGTCGACGTGCTCGAGTCGCGGGCCGCCTTCGACGACGCACTGGGGGCCGTGGCCGCGGATCCTGCCCTGAAAGGCGACCCGCCGGTCGCCATCTCGTTCAGCTCATCGGGTCGGGAGGTCTTCCCGGTGGCGGCGGACGGGACGCCCCTCGGCAGGTGCCTGATGACCTCCGATACGCGCGGCGACGAGGTGGCTGCGGTCACCCGCGAGCGTCGCTCGGAGGAGGAGTGGTTCCGCCTGACCGGCCACGTACCGCGTCGGATGGACCCGGTCAATCGAGCCCTCTGGTGGCGCAGCACCTCTCCCGAGGTCGCGGCTCGAACGCGCTGGTTCATGAACTGGCACGAGTTCTACGCCCTCCGCCTGAGCGGCCGCCCGGTGGTCGACTGGAGCGACGCGGGGACCTGGGCCGTCTACGACGTGGCGACCGGCAACTGGTCGGCGGAGCGCATCGCGGAGACCGGGATCGACCCGAAATGGCTGCCGGAGGTCCAGCCCAACGCCTCGCCGATCGGGCGGATCCTGCCGGAGGCGGCCGAGCGGTTCGGGCTCCCTGCCGCGACGCTGATCGTGACGGGCGCCTACGACACCTACGCGGCATCGGTCGGGTCCGCGGCGGTTGACCCCGGCGTCGTCTCGCTCGCCTGCGGGACGTGGCACTCCTACAACACCCCGGTTCGCCCCGGCTGGCCCGTGGAGTTGGTGCATGACGGGATGAACGTCTTCCCGCATCCCGGGCCGACCGGCTTCGGGATTCTGGTGACCAACCCGAACGGGATGAGCGTGGTGGACCGGGCGCGCGAGCTGCTGCACCTGTCCATCCCGGAGCTGGAGGCCGGTTTGGCCCTCGCCGGGCCGGGTCCGGGCCACGTCTTCGCCGACGCGCGCTTCACCCCGCTGCCGCACGTGGCGGCCGCTCCCGGCTTCGGCGGGACGTTCGCGGGCATGACCCTGGCGGCCACCCCGGTCGACATCCTGCGGGCGCTGCTCGAGGGGATCGCCTGCGAGTTCTCGCTCAGCCTCGACCTGCTCATGGCGCGGGGGATCGAGCTGGACCTGGTCCGGGCGACGGGCGGCGGCTCGCGGAACGCCTGGTGGCTGCAGCTGATGGCCGACCTGACCGCGCTGCCGATCGAGGTTGTCGCGCAGGAGGAGCCCGGCGCGTTCGGGGCGGCGATCATGGCCGGCGTCGGGGCGGGGGTCTACGAGTCGGTCTCCGCGGCGGTCGCCCGGCTCGTGACCGTCTCGCGCCGCTTCGAGCCCGACGCCGAGCGCGGCGCCGCCTACGACGGCGTGCGCCGGCGCCTGGCGGCCGGCTGAGGGGAGGGCCGCATGTCGTCCGCCGCGCTCACGCCGCAGCCTGACCTGGCCAGCGCCTTCTCGACCCCGGCGCTCGTCGTCGACCTCGACATCTTCGAGGCGAATGTGGCCGCGATGGCTGAGCTGCTCCGCGGCACCGGCAAAGCGCTCCGGCCGCACGTCAAGACCCATCGCACCCCGGAGCTCGCGCGGCGTCAGCTCGGCGGGCCGGCCGTCGGGGTCACCTGCGCCACGGTTGGCGAGGCCGAGGCGATGGTCGAGGCCGGCATCGACGACGTGCTGGTCGCGAACGAGGTCGTCGAGCCTGGCAAGATCGAGCGCCTCGTCGCGCTCGCGCGGAGGGCGAGGATCGGGGTCGCCGTCGACGACCGCGAGCCGATCGCGGCGCTCTCGCAGGCAGCTTCACGGATCGGAGTCACGGTCGAGGTCCTCATCGACGTCGACGTGCTGCTCCACCGCTGCGGGGTCGGGTCGGCCGAGGAGGCGAGCGAGTTGGCGGGCCTCGTGGCTCGTTCGCCCGGGCTGCGGCTGCGCGGGATCATGGGTTACGAGGGGCGCGTCCGGCTCGGCGACGAGGATCGGGCCGGCAAGATCGCCCGCGCCTATGCGCTGATGGCCGAGGTGGTGGCCGCGCTGCGCAGCGCTGGCCTCCCGGTGGAGGTGGTCTCGGGCGCCGGTACCTCGACGCTGCGCGAGGCACTCGCCGACCCGACCATCACCGAGATCCAGGCCGGGGTCTACGCGCTGATGGAGCCGGAGCTGCTCAACCTCGGCCTCCCGTTCCGCTGCGCGGTGGCGATCCGCGGCACCGTGATCAGCCGCCACCCGGGGCGCATCGTGCTCGACATCGGCCGCCGAGCGGTCGGGATCGAATACGGTCCACCGGTGCCCATCGGCTTCGTCGCGGACGACATCGCGATCAGCGACGAGCACTCCCGGATCGCGATGGCCGACCCGCTGCCGGCGCTCGGCAGCCGGCTCGAGATGGTGCCCGGCCAGGTGCGAACCACCTTCAACCTCCACGACGAGGTGTGGCTCAGCCGCGGCGGCCGGCTTGTCGACCGCTGGCCGATCTCGGCGCGCGGCAGCTCGCAGTAGCGGCGCCGAAAGCGGAGCAGACTCAGACGATGAACGATCCGGCGCCGCTCATCAGCGAGGCGCACGAGCGCGTCCGCACCCTGTACCGATCCGCCCTGGGCCGCCCGCGGGACGAGGTCTCGACGCCGGCCCTCCTCCTCGACATGGCCACGCTGCACGCCAACCTCGACCTGATGGCGGACGGCATGCGCGACGCGCCGGCCACGCTGCGGGCGCACGTCAAGGTGCACAAGAGCCCGCACATCGCCCGGATGCAGGTCGAGCATGGGGCGATCGGGGTTGGCTGCGCGACGGTCTGGGAGGCGATCGTGATGGCGCGCGCTGGGATCCGCGACGTCTTCGTCATCAACGAGGTGGTCGGTCCGGAGAAGACGCGCGCGCTCGCCCTCCTGGCGCGGGAGGCCGATGCCAAGGCCTCCGTCGACGACGCGGCCCAGGTCGACGAGCTGTCGGCCGCCGCGGTGAAGGCCGGATCCACGATCGGGCTGCTGATCGATGTGGACGAGGGGATGCACCGCTGCGGCGTGACCACCACCGCCGAGGCGCTGCCGCTCGCCCAGCGCATCGCCGAGTCCCCCGGGCTGCGGTTCCTGGGGCTCACCGGCTACGAGGGCCACTGCTCGCTCGAGTTCGACGAGACGAAGCGCCACGCCATGGCGCGCGAGGCGATGGCCAAGTTGACCGGGATCGCCGCCGACCTGGCGGCCGCCGGGCTGCCGTGCCAGATCGTGTCGGCGGCCGGCACTGGGACCTGGGAGACGACGAGCCGCTACCCGGGCGTGACGGAGATCCAGCCGGGCTCCTACGCCACCATGGACGGGCATCATCGCGGCCTCGACCCGCGCTTCGGCTGGGCAGTGACGGTGCTGGCATCCGTCATCAGCCGGCGGACGGACCGGATCGTGACCGATGCCGGCAGCAAGACGGTGGGCGCCTCGCACGGCGTGCTGAAGGGCTGGGACCTCGAGAAGTACCGATTCGACGAGGAGCACTCGATCTTCCTCGCCGACGCGAGCGTGCCGCTCACCACCGGCGACAAGGTCGAGATCCTGTGCAACTACACCCCGTTCGCGATCAGCTACTTCGAGGCGTACCACGTCCTCGAGGACGGCAAGGTGGTCGACATCTGGCCGGTGATGCCGCGCGGGCCGGAGTCGCGCTGGCTGCTCGACATGCTCGAGCGGGGGGACTGATGCGCGACCTCGACCCGATCATCACCGAGGCCCACGACCGCGTGCGTGGCTACTACGGCTCGGCGATCGGTCGAAGCAAGTACGAGCTCGTTACTCCGGCGCTGGTGATCGACCGCGACATCCTGGAGGCGAACCTCGCGTACATGCAGTCGCGCCTGCCCGAGCTCCACGCCCGCCTGCGCGGCCACGTCAAGAACCACAAGAGCCCGCACGTCGCTCGCATGCAGCTCGAGCACGGCGCCTTCGGCCTCTGCGCGGCGACCGTCTGGGAGGCGATCGTGATGGTGCGGGCCGGCGCCGACGAGGTGCTGATCGCCAACCAGCTCGTGAACCCGGTGAAGCGCCGTGCCGCCGCGCTGCTGGCGCGCGAGGCGAACGTGACCGTGAACGTGGACGACGTGGACGACGTGGCGGCCCTCTCCGCGGCGGCGGTGGCGGCCGGCACGACGCTGGGGATCCTGGTCGAGGTGGACACCGGCATGCATCGGGCCGGTGTCGACTCGCCGGAGGAGGCGCTGACCGTCGGTCGGGCGGTGCAGGCGCTGCCGGGACTGCGGATGGACGGCCTCTCCGGCTACGAGGGCCACTGCTCGATGGAGATGGACCACGAGCTGCGCCACGCGAAGCAGGCGGCGGCGATGGAGTACTTCGTCGGCGTGGCCGACCACCTCGAGGCGAACGGGGTGCCGTGCCCGATCCTCTCGGCCGCGGGCACGGCCACTGCCTTCTGGACCGGTGCCAACCCGCGCATCACCGAGCTCCAGCTCGGCTCGTATGCCGCCATGGACGACTACCACTTCCTGATGGAGCCGCGCTTCAAGAAGGCGACCACCGCCGTCGTGACGGTGATCAGCCGTCGCAGGGACCGGGTCGTGCTCGACCTCGGCAAGAAGACCTTCGGCTCGGCGGAGGTGGGCAGCATCGCGGCCCATCCCCGCATCTTCGGCCACGAGGACCTCAAGCCGTACCGCTTCGACGAGGAGCACGCCACCTACGAGGCCGATGCGACCTGCGACCTGAAGGTCGGTGACGTGGTCGACTTCCACCTCGGCTACACGCCCTTCGCGGTCAACTACTTCGACGCCTACCACGTCGTCGAGGACGGCAGCGTGGTCGACATCTGGCCGATCATGCCGCGCGGCCCGCTCCACGGCGGGCTGCTTCAGCTCGTCGAGGCCGGCCGCTGATGGGCGACGCCGAGGCGATCGACGGCAATGAGTTCGTTGTCGCCACCTACCGCGCCCGCGCCGTCGCCGGGACCGATGTCGAGCGCTACGCGCGCAGCCTGGCCGAGCTCCAGTCGAGCGGCGCGTGGGTCGACCTCGCGGGTGAGACCGACCTGATCCGGCGCCGCCACGCCGGTCGGGTCCTGAAGACCTGGGAGATCGCCGATCTCGATGCGCCGGCCTGGGGGATGGAGATCGCTTATCCGACCCACAACACGAGCAACCAGATCCCGCTCCTCCTCGCCACGGTGTACGGCGAGTGCGCCTCGTGGCGCGACCTCAAGCTGATCGACCTGGCGCTGCCGGAGCCGTTCGTCTCCGCCTTCAAAGGCCCCGCCGTTGGGCTCGATCGGATTCGCGAGCTGGTCGATGCCCCGGATCGGCCCTTGCTGGTGACGATCCTGAAGCCCGCGATCGGGCTCACCCCGAGCGAGAGCGCCGCGATCTTCTACGAGTCGGCCATCGGTGGCTCGGACGCGGTGAAGGACGACGAGAAGGTCGTCTCGCAGCCGTGGAGCGACTTCCTCGACCGCGTTCGGCTGCACGCGCGGGCCGCGACCGCCGCCTACGAGGAGACCGGCCATCGCACGCTCTACTTCGTGAACATCACCGATCGGCCCGACCGCCTGCTCGCCAACGCGCACGCCGCCGTCGAGGCGGGGGCATCGGCCCTGCTGGTGAATGCCTGGACCGTCGGCGTCTCGGCGCTCGTCGATGCTCGCCGACGACCCGGCGATCGGTGTGCCGATCATGGCCCACCTCGCCTTCACCGGCGCCCTCTCCGGCGCCCCGTGGTCGGGGATGAGTCCGCACCTCGTGCTCGGGACACTGCCTCGCCTGGCTGGCGCCGACCTGGAGATCTACCCGAGCCACCTCGGCACGCTGCCCTTCTCGCGCGCCGATGCGCAGCAGGTCGGCCACGCGCTCACCGACCCGTGGTTCGGCATGCGGCGATCGCTCCCGGTGGCCGGCGGCGGGCTGCACGCCGGGATGGTGCCGCGCCTCGTCGCGGACCTGGGGATCGACTTCGCCGTGGCGGCTGGCGGTGGCGTTCATGGCCATCCTGACGGGACCGCGGCGGGCGCCCGCTCCATCCGTCAGGCATTCGATGCCGCCGTCCGCGGGGTGCCCCTCGCGGAGGCAAGGAAGGAACACCCTGAGCTGTCGGCCGCGCTCGAGAAGTGGCCGGAAGTCTGAAGCGTGAGGAGGACGGCGTGATGGCCGGCAAGGTCAGCATCGCGGAGTTCGAACAGATCTTCGAGTCGGTGAAGAACTGGGGCAAGTGGGGTCCCGACGACCAGCTCGGCACGATGAACTACATCACTCCCGAGCACGTGAAGGCGGCTGCTGGGCTCGTCCGATCGGGCCGCCGCGTCTCGATGGAGATACCCATCAACACGGTTGCCGGCCCCGACAACCCGAACCCCGCCATCCACTTCGTGAGCCAGGGGCACGACATCGACATCGGCTCGGGCGGCCTGCGCTTCGGGCTCGACTTCATGGGGATGGCCTGCCATGGCGACTGCCATACCCACATCGACGCGCTCTGCCACATCTCGTACAAGGGCCTGACGTACAACGGGCACCCCGCCGAGGAGGTGCTCACAAGCCAGGGCGCCACCTCGCTCGACATCACCAGCTATGGGAATGGCGTGGTGGGCCGCGGCGTCCTGCTCGATATCCCGCGCTTCCGCGGCGTGAAGTGGCTCGAGCCAGGCGAGGCGGTGCGGCGGGAGGAGCTGGAGGCCTGTGAGAAGGCCCAGGGGGTGCACCTGGGGGAGGGCGACATCCTCGTCTTCCGCACCGGTCACCACGCGCGTCGCCTGGCGCTCGGACCCTGGGACAACGGCCTCACCGGCGAAGGCAAGGCCGGCCTCCACGTGGACACCATCCCGTGGATGCACGAGCGCCACATCGCCGCCTTCCTGCCCGATGGCGACGGCGAAGCGATCCCGAGCGTGGTCGAGGGGATGACATACCCGATCCACCCGCTCCAGATCGTGTCGATGGGCATGCTCGCCAGCGACAGCCTCCAGTTCGAGGACCTGGCGCGCGCCTGCGAGGAGGAGGGCCGGTTCGAGTTCATGGTCGTGGGGCTGCCGCTGCGCCTGCCGGGAGGCACCGGCTCGCCCTGGAACCCGATCGCGATCTTCTAGGCGAGCTGGCGGCGGCCGGGAGGGACCGAAGACCCGATCAGGCCGCGTGCTCGACCCTCGAGGTGGTCGGGTCGGCAATCAGCTCGAGCATGCCCGCAGACTCGAGGGGTCGACCCAGGAGGTAGCCCTGGCCGAGCGCGCAGCCCATCGCCAGCAGGCGGTCGCGCTGGCGTTCAGTCTCGATGCCCTCGGCAATCGTCCCGATGGCGAGCGCGCGGCCGATCTCGACAATGGCGGCCGCCAGCCCCGGGCCCTGGTCGGGGTCATCCAGTGGGGTGACGAACGAGCGATCGATCTTGATGGTGTTGACCGGGAACTGCTGAAGATATGCAAGTGACGAGTAGCCGGTTCCGAAGTCGTCGATCGAGATCTGGACCCCGAGGGCGCGGATCGTGTGCAAGCGCGCGAGCACCTCCGCGGTGTCTTGCACGAGCTGGCGCTCGGTCAGCTCCAGCGTGAGCCAGCCCGGGGCGGCACCAGCTTGGGCCAACGCAGACTGGACGGTCCACGGCAGATTGGGATCGCCCACCTGTAACGACGCAAGGTTGACCGACACCCTCGGGACGCGGTGGGGCGTGCGGCGCGCCCAGCCGGCGACCTCGATGCACGCGGTCTGAAGGACCCAGTTCCCGATCTCACCAATCAAGCCGGTCTCTTCGGCCACAGGGATGAAGGCGTCGGGGTCGATCCGGCCACGCGTCGGGTGGTCCCATCGGACGAGCGCCTCGGCCCCGACCAGCTCGTTCGTCGCGAGATCGAGAATCGGCTGGTAACAGAGGACGAGTTGGTGATCGGCGATCGCGGTGCGGAGATCCGATTCCAGCACAAAACGGTCTTCGAGCGCCTGGTGCATCGAAGGGGCAAAGACAACCACGCGGTCTTCGCCCTGCAGGCAGGCGGCCGCCAGCGCGACATGCGCGTTGCGGGTGAGGACCGTTGGGTCGGTCGTGTCGCCAGCCTCCTCGCTGCTTGCGATGCCGATGCAGGCGGTTGGGTGGATGGTCGCGCCGGCGACCGTCATCGGCTGGTGGAGCGCGTCGCGGATCCGGCCAGCGACCTCGAGGGCATCGGCCACCGTGCTGGGACCTTCGAACAGCACTCCGAACTCGTCAGCGCTGATTCGTGCCGCGGTGTCCGCCTCGCGAATGGCCCCGACAAGGCGTCGGGCTGTCGCTTGAAGGACGAGGTCGCCGATCCCGTGGCCGAGCGTGTCGTTGAGACGCGTAAACCCGTCGAGGTCAAGTTTCAAGATCGCGATCGGTTGCCCGGTCCGACGCGCAGCCACCATTGCCTGACCGACCCGGTTAATGAAGAGGGCACGGTTGGGGAGTTCGGTCAGGAGATCGTGGAACCCGGCCTGTGTGAGCTGCTGGGTGAGCGCCTTCCGTTCGCGGACGTCGCGAGTCGTGAGCGCGATCTTGCCGATCGTCGGGTCGTCGAGCAGGTTCGCGGAGATGGTCTCAACCTCCCGCCACACGCCATCTGCGCCCCACAGGGACCATTCCAGTGGATCGACCGGGCGCCCTGCGGCCGTGTCGGCGATCAGCTGCTCGAGCGCGGTTGCGTCATTGGCATGGGCGAGCCTGGTGATGCGCGTCCCGAGCAGGGCGGCGTTCTGGAGGCCGAGGACCCGTTCGAGTGATGGCGAGGCATAGGCCACCACCCCGTCCGTATCCACCAGCAGGACGGCGTCGGTCGCCTGGCCCTCCAACGACCGATAGTGCGCCTCGCTATCGCGCCGCACTCGGTCCGCCCGCAGCTCGCTGTTCTCGCGATTGGTGATCTCCTGGCGGACGAGAACGAGGATGGTCAGGACAACCGCGCCGACCAGCAGAGTGGCCTCCGATCCAGTGACGGTGCCATTCGCCGCGGTGAGCATCACGCCGAAACCCGCGGCCAGGCCGGCGTAGGGCAGCGCCACGAGCCAGCGACTCACCTCCTCTCCCTCCTCGCCACTCGGCAGCTCGACGGCATTCGCCTGGAGGTAGCCCGCGGCGGCGATGGTCAGGCTCGAAGCGAGGTAGACGAGGTCAACCCAGTCTGCCTGGTCGCTGCCCAGCAGCGTCAGCTCACCGTAGGCGATATCGGCCACGAACATGAGCCCCAGCCCAGCAACGAGCGCAACGAGTGCTCGGGGTGCGATCCCAATCGGGCGCCGAAGTGCGATCGTCGCCACGGCGAACAGCAGGACGAGGTCTCCGATCGGGTATCCGAGGACCAGGCCCGTGGTGATCGGGTCCGGTTCGGCTGCCGTCAACGCCGGCAGGAGCAGGCTGTGCCAGACGACCATGCCTCCGCCGACAACGACGATCGCCGAGTCGATCGCCAGGTGCATCGCCTCGCGCTTTGCGCGCGAGGGGGCGGGGAAGAGCAGCAGACCGCCGGCGACGATTGGATAGAACGCGACATATGCCACGTCCGCCGCCGAGGGGAACGGGTCCGCGTGCTGGACGATCGAGACCCAGGCCCACATACCGTCGCCTGCGGCGTAGACCAGCATGCCGAGGGCGATGAACGCCCAGGCGATGCGAATCCGCCACCCCGTGGCCGAACGGGCTGCTCTGGCGACCAACACCGCCGCGACGAGGTCGACCAGCGGCGGTGCGAAGCCGGTAACGGCGTTCTCGGTGTTGCTGCGTGCCCCGCCAAAGAACACCCAAGTCTCCATCACGCCCACGGCTGTGAGCGCCAGCGCGACCATCACCGTATCCGGTCTTGGCCGTCGGAAGCGTGGCCACGGTCGTGTCTCTGACGCAGCGGGCACGCCCCGGCGCGCTCGGACCTTTCCCGCGAATCCGGCCAGGCTTCGATGCACTACGTCGACGAGGTTCATCACCATCCTTGAGGATCGCTCGTGCGTCTGAGAGCTCGCTAGGGTGCAGAATCCACGACGGCGCCACGCCCAGCCGAAAGTGTTGCCCAGCTGGAGTACCAGCGGAACGCAACGAACGGCCGGTCTCCGGCGGCGTTGGTACGGGGACCTTCGCCATCGGTACGGCCTGGCGCTGCTCTAGTAGACTTCCGGGACGAAGGTCTGGTCGCTGATCGGCGGGCGGATGTAGCCGGTATCGGGCTCCCGCGGCGGCAGCACGATCGGCTCCGGCGTCAGGTCCTCGTACGGGATCAGGCTGAGCAGGTGGTGGATCACGTTCAGCCGCGCCCGCTTCTTGTTGTCGGCATTGACGACGTGCCACGGCGCCTGCTTGATGTCGGTGTGGGCGAACATCTCGTCCTTCGCCTTCGAGTACTCCACCCAGCGTGTCCGGGACGCGAGGTCCATGGGGCTCAGCTTCCAGCGCTTGCTGGGATCCTCGATGCGGCTCTGGAAGCGGCGCTCCTGCTCCTCGTCGCTGACGCTGAACCAGTACTTGACCAGGATGATTCCCGAGCGGATCAGCATCCGTTCGAATTCCGGGCACGAGCGCAGGAACTCCTGGTACTCCTCCTCGGTGCAGAAGCCCATCACCCGCTCGACGCCCGCCCGGTTGTACCAGCTGCGATCGAAGAGGACCATCTCGCCGGCGCTCGGCAGGTGCGCGACGTAGCGCTGGAAATACCACTCGCGTCCGCTCCCGCTCCGTCGGGGCGGCGAGGGCGGCGATGCGTGCGAAGCGCGGGTTGAGGCGCAGCATGATGGTCTTGATCGCCCCACCCTTGCCGGCCGCGTCCCGCCCCTCGAAGACGACGACGACCTTCAGCCCAGCGTGCTTGATCCACTCCTGGAGCTTGACAAGCTCGATCTGGAGCTTCGACAGCTCGCGCAGGTACACCTTGTTGGGGATGCTCCTCGCGGAGGAGCCCGCCTCATCGACGGGCGGATCGGGCCAGACGCCCGCCAGCCGCGTGGAGTCCTGCGCCTTGTCACCCTTTGGCCTTGCCATGCAGACCTATTGTCGGCCCGGCCTGCAAACCGGGGTGCGGGCATCCCGCGAGCGGTCGATGGCGGGTGTGTCACCTTTCGCGCCCGATCGGTCCCTGTACGGCATAGTGGCGACGCTCGTGGCTCACATTGCGGCATCCGAAGCGGTCGAGGCTGTCTACCGGCAGGACGGCGATCGCCTGTGGCGCGCGCTCTATGCCTTCGCCGGGGACGAGAACGTGGCCTCCGACGCCGTCGCCGAGGCGTTCGCACAGGCCTTGCGCCGCGGCTCGGCGATCCGCGACGTGCAGGCGTGGGTGTGGCGCTCTGCCTTTCGCCTCGCCAAGGGTGACCTCAAGCGCCGATCCGGCCTCTCCCGTGGACCGGTGCCTGACGGCGCGGTTCACGATGCGCACCCCGATCATCAGCTGCTCGACGCACTCGCGGGGCTGACCCCGCAGCAGCGCGCGGTGATCGTGCTGCACTACTACGCCGACTGCCCGGTGCGCGAGATCGCGCGCCGCACCGGCATCAATCCGCTTGCGGTCCGCGCTCACCTGAGCCGAGGTCGGAAGCGCCTTCGCGTCCTGCTGGGTGATGAGCGATGACCGATCTGCACGGCCGTTTCAAGGCGCTCGACTCAGCGTCGGCGCCCGACCTCTGGTATGAGATCCAGGAGCGAGCTATGGCCGCAGCGCCGACCACCCGCCGGAGGGGGGCCTGGGTCCTGATTGCCGTCACCCTGCTGCTGGCACTGGCCGTCGGCGGAGCGGTCCTGGTTGGGTCCGGCCTCGTCAAGCTGCCAGTGACCGTTGATGCGTCGGCGAGTCCCTCATCCGTGAATCCTTCCTCGTCGGCGCGGGAGTCAACGGCGGCCTCGGCAAGTCCGGTCGTACAGGTGCCGGCATCCTGGACCGTAACTGGGACCATGATCGAGACCCGCGCCAACCAGCACCGCCACGCTGCTATCCGATGGCAGGGTACTGGTGGTGGGCGGCGGCGGAACCGGCCTGAGCGCGCTTCTGGCAACCACGGAGCTGTACGACCCCACCAGTCGATCGTGGACCGCCACCGGGAGCATGACTGGGGTCCGCATCCTTCACACCGCCACGCTCCTTGCTGATGGCAAGGTGCTCGTGGCGGGTGGTGCGGACAGCATCAGTGAAACCAGCGTCAATGCGCTGGCCACCGCCGAGCTGTACGACCCCGCCAGTGGCTCATGGATCGCAACGGGATCCATGATCGAGGCGCGCGCCCACCATACCGCCACCCTGCTGGCCAACGGCAAGGTGCTCGTGGCAGGCGGCAGTGGAGGCAGTGGCAGCCCCACCCTGGCCACCGCCGAGCTGTACGACCCCGCCACCGGGACCTGGACCGTCACCGGGACCATGATGGAGGCCCGCGCCGAACACACGGCCACACTGCTGCCGGATGGCAGGGTGCTGGTGGCCGGTGGCAACGGCAGCAGCGGCCCTCAGCTCCCGTCAGCCGAGCTGTACGACCCGAGCACCGGTTCGTGGACCGCCACCGGGAAGATGATCGGGGACCACGCCGGGCACACCGCCACGCTGCTGCCCGACGGCAGGGTGCTGGTGTTGGGTGGCAGCAGCGGCAGCGGTCCGGAGGGCACAGCAGAGCTGTACGACCCCAGCACCGGGTCATGGACAGCGGCTGAGAGCATGAACGGCGAACACCTCGGAGGCACCGCGACGCTGCTTGACGACGGCAGCGTGCTGGTGGCAGGTGGGGGAAGCAGCGGCGGCAGCGGTGGCGAGGAGCTCTACGACGCCAGGACTGGATCCTGGAGTGCCACCGCGAGCATGCTTGAGGGGCGCACCGATCACACAGCCACGTTGCTTGACGATGGCAGCGTGCTGATGGCGGGTGGTAGCGCTCCGACCGGCATGCTGGCAAGCGCCGAGTTGTATAGGCCGCGCAGCGGGAATTAAGCGCGGCTATCAGCGGGAAGAAGTGGTGGAGATGAGGGGACTCGAACCCCTGACCCCTGCGATGCGAACGCAGTGCTCTCCCGGCTGAGCTACATCCCCACGGGCCGAGGCAGTATATCAGCGCCCTTTGGGGGCTTCACAAACTAGAACATCTGTTCTATCATCGGTTGGGCCATGACCGATGCCGCCCGGCCCGTCCGACCCCTTCCCGAGCTCCTCGAAGCGCTGCGCTCGCATGGTCTGCGGCAGGGCACGGACCCTGGCCCGATGGTCGCCGCCGACCCCCTTCCCACCGGGCATCCGTCGCTCGACGCGGCGCTGCGCAGCGGCGGCTGGCCGCGCGGCGCCCTGGCCCTGCTCGATGCCCCGACCGGCGGCGGCGCCACCAGCCTGGCGCTCGGATCCCTCGCCGCCTGCCAGGCCGATGGTGGGCTGGTCGCCTGGCTCGATCCGGCGGGCCGCTTCGACCCGGCGACCGCGGCCCGGCTCGGCGTCGCGCTGGAGTGGCTGCTGGTCGTTCGCCCCGCCGACCCCGCCGAGGCGGTCGAGCTGGCCGGCTGGCTGGCCCGCACCCGCCTCATCGACCTCCTCGTCCTGGACCTCGCCGATGCCCCGCCGCCCCGCGGCCTCGACCGCCTCGCCGACCTGCTGCTGCGCGCCGGCGGCACGGGCCTGCTCCTCGCGGGGGCTGCTGGTCGCGAGGCGGCGGCCCGCGTGGCCGGGGTTCGCGTGGCGCTGGCCCGCCGCGCCTGGCTGGCGGTGGGGCAGGACCTGGTCGGGCAGCGGGTCGAGGCGACCGTGACGCGCCACCGCTGGGCGCTGGCCGGCGGCCACGCCGAGCTGGACCTGTGGTTCGGGGAGGGACGCCGGATCGACCCGCTCCTGCGCTCCGCCGCCGCTCCGCGCGAGGTCCCCGGCGAGGCGGTCGAGCAGCAGCCCGCCCTGCGCGTCATCTCCGCCTGAGGCTCCGCGATGCGCGGCGATTTGCGCCCAGCGCACGTAACGGCCAAGAAGAGGCGCTTGTCGGCCCAACTTGGCTGCTTGTGCACCCAGCGCACATGACTGGCCAAGAAGAGGGCCGTCTGGGCCGTAGCGGCCGAGGCTACTTGGCCGTTACGTGCGCTCAGCGCACACGAGAACGGGGGCTGTCCGCGTGACGCGCCTCCTCGCGCTCGTCTGGCCGGCGCTGCGTGCGGCGGACGCGGACCAGGCCACCTTCGACGCCATGCTGGATCGCCTCGACGACCTCTCCCCGAGGATCGAGGCGGTTGATCGGGGAGTGGCGCTGCTCGACATCACGGGCCTGGGGCCGCTGCTCGGCGAGGAGCGCCGGATCGCGGCGCGGGCGGTGGCGCTGGCGCGCGGGGTGGCCCCGCTCACCGTGCAAGGCGGGAGTCGGGGACAACCGCTGGCTGGCGGTCCTGGCCGCGCGCCTGGCGCGCCCCACCCGACCCGACGCGCCGGCCGCCTTCCGCGTGCTCGGTGCCGGGGAGCTGCCCCCACTCTCCCTGGACCTGCTCCCCGCCGACCCGGAGACGCGCGCGAGATTCGCCCTCTTCGGGCTGACCAGCATGGGGCAGCTGGCCGCGCTCCCGCGGTCCGCGGTCGGCGCCCAGTTCGGGCTGCCCGGCGAACGACTCCAGCCGCTCGCCCGCGGCCACGACCCGCGGCCACTGATCCCGCGCCGCCGCCCGGAGCGGCTGAACGTCAACGCCGCCTTCGAGCCGCCGGCGCAGGGGACCACCGAGATCGCCCTCTCCCTGCGCCGCCTCGTGGCCGAGCTGTGCGACGCGCTGCGCGCCCGCCACCTGGCGCCCGGCCGAGCGCGCCTCGCCCTGAGACTCGAAGACGCGCCCTCACTCACCTTGGAGCTGGCGCTCCCCGAACCGACCCTCGAGCCGGACTGGATCGCACGCCTCCTGATCGGTCGCCTCGAGCAGGCCAGCCGCGCGAGGCAGCAGCGCGGAGGAAGAGCCACGCATCATCGGGATCGGCCTTGCCTTCGACCACCTGGCGGACCCGGCAACCAGGCAGCTGCCCGCCTTCGAGGCGCGGGTCGGGCGCTGGGAGGAGCTGCGCTGGTCGCTGGAACGGCTGACGATGCGCTTCGGGGAGGGCCGCCTCTGGCGGGCCAGCCACGATCGGCCGGCCGCGTCGCTCCCTGAGCATCGGGCCAGGCTGGTGGAGCTGTGACGCGCCTCTACCTCGACCATCCCCTCATCCAGGTCGAGACCGATCCCGACGGCACCCCGCTCCGCCTGCGCCTCGACGGCGAGACGCACGGCGAGGTGGGGATCTGCAACCGCTGGCGGGTCGACGACGACTGGTGGCGCGAGCCGACCGCGCGCGCCTACTTCAAGCTCGTCACGCGCGACGGGCTGCTCTGCACCGTCTACCTCGACGAGATGCGCGGCACCTGGCACCTGGAGCGCATCTTCGACTGACCGATGGGCGGGTACCATCGCCCATGCCCGACTTCCGCGTCGACCGCCTCTGGCCCGATCCCGCCGCCGACCTCGACCTCGACGAGGCCCTCGCCGACCTTGCCCTGCCATCCTCGCCGGCGGGACGGCCGCTGGTCGGCGTGAACATGGTCACCAGCATCGACGGCCGGGCGCAGCTCGCCGGTCGCGCGGAGGGCCTCTCCGGTCGCGCCGATCGCCGGCTGCTCCAGCTCTACCGCGTCGCCTACGACGCGGTGGGGAGCGGTATCGGCACGCTCCGCGCCGACGACTTCTACTCGCACCTGCCGGCCGACCTGGCCGCTCGACGGGTGGCCGCGGGGCGATCCCCGCAGCCGATCGCCGTCGTGATCGGGGGCAGTGGCGCCGTGCCGACCGATCGCCGCTGGTTCGGCCACGCCGACCAGCGACGGATCCTGGTGCTGGGTGCGCAGGCGCCGCGTCCCGACCAGCCGCCGGGGACCGAGATCCTGGTGGCGCCCGACCGCGAGACCCCAGCCCGCCTGGCTCATGGCTCGGCTCACCGAGCGTGGGATCGGCTCGCTCCTCCTCGAGGGCGGCCCGACCACGAACGGCGCGTTCCTGGAGGCAGGGCTGCATCGACGAGCTGTACTGGACGATCGGCGCGCGGCTGCTGGGCACCGGCGCCCTGCCGATGATCGCACCGATTCCCGGCGGCTCCCCCTGGGCCGACCATCCGCGCGAGGGGACGCTGGTGAGCGTCCATCGGTCCGGCGACGAGCTCTTCCTGCGCTACCGCTTCGAGAGCATCGGCGCCGATGAGCGTCGACCTCGGTCGGCTGGGAGCCTGGGGACACCTCGACTACCCTGCACGATCGACGCGGCACGCGCCTATGCGCGACGCGTCGACGAGCTCGGCTACGGCACGCTCTGGGTGCCCGAGACCGTGGGACGCGAACCATTCACGCTCCTTGGCCTGCTTGCCGCCGAGACGCGCGAGGTCCGCATCGGCACCAGCATCGTGAGCATCTGGGGACACGACGCCCAGACGACGCGGATGGCGGCGATGACGCTCCAGGAGGCGACCGGAGGCCGCTTCGTGCTGGGGCTCGGCGTGTCGCACCCCCACCTCGCCCAGAAGCTGCGCGGCCACACCTTCGAGCGGCCTCTGACCCGCATGCGCGAGTTCCTGGCCGCGTACCGGGCCGCCATCTATCGAGGACCGATGGTCGAGGGCGCCTCTGAGCCGCCGGTGCTCGATTGCGGCGCTCCGGGAGCGGATGCTGGGCCTGGCCGCGACCGATGCCGATGGCGCATTCCCGTACCTCGTCACGCCCGAGCGCGTGGCCTGGACGCGCGGCGTGCTCGACGCGGCCGCTCCCGCCGGCGCGCGCCCGACGCTGGCGGTGAGCATGCCGGCGGTCCTCGAATCCGATCCGGAGCCGGCACGCACGGCGGCCCGCGGGTACCTCGCCCCGTACCTGCGCACCCCCGCATACCAGGCCTGCTGGCTCGCCCAGGGCTTCAGCGAGGCCGATTGGGAGCGGCCGGCCAGCGACCGGCTCGTCGACGCGATGGTGGCGTGGGGCGACGTCGGTGCGCTCCGCGCGCGGGTGGGGCAGCTGACCGCCGCCGGCGCCGACCACGTGGCGGTCATTCCGGTGGGTCCCGACGGCACGACCGAGCACCTGCCCGTGCTCGCGGCTCTCGCGCAGGGCTAGGCGGGAGCCTCCTCGACCCAGCGCACCTCGCGCACGTCGCGCACCAGGAGTACCCCGAAGTTGCCGCCGATGGCGAGGCCGGCCGCCCCGAGCAGGGTCGCCGGGAAGCCGATCGTCAACGCCAGCGGGCCGGCCGCCAGCGACCCGAGCGGCTGGAAGATGAGGGAGACGAGCCAGTCGTAGCTGCTCACCCGCGAGCGAGCGTGCTCCGGGACGTGCTGCTGGAGCATCGTGAACCACCACGTGTTGGCGAGCTCCATGCAGGCCACCGACACGAACGACGCCGCCGCGATCACCAGGATCGGGGCCGGACCGAGCAGGGCAAGAAGCGGCAGCGCCTCTGCGCTGGTCAGCACGAACCCGATGAGGAGCGGGCGGCTCGGACGCAGGCGGAGGGCCAGCAGGCCGCCGAGCAGGCCGCCGATGGCGCCGCCGGTGAGGATGAGGCCCCACGCCCCGGCCCCGCCCAGCTTGGTGTTGGCGATCACCGCGCCCGAGGATGAAGAACGACGAGCCGGCCATGTTGGAGATGGCAAAGGCGCAGATCGCCGCCAGGATCCAGCGGCGCGAGACGACCTCGCGCCAGCCGGCCGCCAGGTCGGCGAAGAAGTGCTGCTCGCTGGGCCTGGCCTCGGTGGGGGCAGGCCGCAGCGCCAGGAGGGACAGCGCGCTCACCACGAAGGTGGCGGCGTCGATCAGCAGGATGAACCCGGTTCCCACGGCAAGGATCAGCAGCCCGGCGAGCGCCGGTCCGAAGATCCCGGTCGCGCTGCGCGAGAGGCTCATCAGGGCATTGGCCTGCTGCAGGCGTCCCGCGCTGACGGTCTGCGGCAGCAGCCCGCTGGCTGCCGGCAGGAAGAAGGCGCTCGCGCCGCCGATCACCGCGGCGCCCACCGCGAGGTGCCAGACCTGGGCGTTGTGGGTGATCAGCAGCACGGCCAGCACCACCTCGCCGACGCATCGGACCAGGTCGCAGACGACCATGACCAGCTGTCGCGGGAGCCGGTCGGCCACCACCCCGCCGGCCAGCACCAGGGCGACGTGCGCGACGCTGAACGAAGCGAAGACGATGCCAAGGTCGGTCGCCGTGCCGATCCCCAGCACGGCAAAAGCGATCGCCACTGGTATCAGCGCGTCGCCGGCCAGCGACGTGGTCTGGCCGATCCAGAGCAGCCGGAATTGCGGCTCGCTCAGCGCGCCAAAGGGGTTGGCGCGCTGCGTCATGCGCGCCTCGCCTCCCACTCCGCGCGGGTGATGCCGTAGACCCGAACCGCGTTGCCCCACAGAACAGTGTCGCCGCGGAGCGACTCCCCGAGGCGCGTGGCGACCGCGATCGAGCGCACATTCTCCGGGAAGATCAGGCTGATCAGCTCGCTGAATCCAACCTGCTCGAAGCCCCAGTCCATCGCGGCGCGCGCCGCCTCGGTGGCGTACCCGTGGCCCCACCAGGCCTTCCCCAGCAGATAGCCCACCTCGGGGCCGGGCCAGTCGACCGGATTGATGATGCCCGCCCGGCCGATGAACTGGCCGCTCGCTCGCTCCTCGATCGCCCACTGGCCATAGCCGCGGATCGCCCAGTGCCCGAGCCAGCCGGCGACGGCGCGCCACGATTCCTGGAGGGTCGGGACCCGCCGGTCGCCCACGTACCGCATGACGTCGGGATCCTGGGAGAGCTCGAAGAGGGCGGTCGCGTCCGCCTCGCGGAAGGCCCGCAACGTGAGTCGCTCGGTCTCGATCGTGGGGATCGGCAGCTCCACGACCGGGATCATGCCCCAGCCGCTCGGGCCGACGCGGCTGTCCGCCGCGCGGCGCTCAGGTCAGGTTGGCGCGCAGGAACTCCACGGTGCGACGGTAGGCGAGCTCGGCCGCCTCCTTGTCGTATTCGGGCCGATCCGGCTCCATGAACCAGTGCTTCATGCCCGGGTAGATGTACGCGGCGCTCCCCTCGGGGAGCGTCATGTCCGCCGCGGGAGGGTCGACGAACTGGTCCTGCTCGGCGAAATGGCCAAGATATGCGGCTCCGCCCGGTCCCTCGTAGACGTCGCTGTAGACGGCGACGAAGGCGGCGACGTCCGACCGCGACGTGGCCACCTGGCTGCCGTACCAGCCCCCGAAGCTCGCGGCGATGATCGCGGCCCGCTTGCCCCGCGCCTCCGGGTGTGCCAGCAGGTGGTCGAGCGACGCCTCGACGCGTCCCATGATGCGGTCGGGATTCAGCCCGTCGGGCCGGCCGTCACCCTGCTCGATGGACGTGGTGAACGCCTGGGCGTCCTCGATCGTGGTGTTGACCGTCCCATCGAAGAGGTCCGGCGCCAGGACCGTGAAGCCATCGCTGGCGAGCCGATCGGCGAGATCGCGCATGGTCTGGTTGAGGCCCCACCACGTGTGGAGGAGCAGGACCGGCGGACCTGGTGAAGGTCGCGCGGGTGCGACATAGGCGTCGGTGTCCCCGGTGGCATCGTGGATGCGAATCGTCGTTCCCATGGCCTCATCCTACTTGTTGGGCGAGCCGTCGGTGGCCGCTCGCTTGGGCCAACTTCAGGGTAGTCAGATAGAACATTCGTTCTATCATTCGTCGTCCGATGAGCATGCCGGACGACGACTACTGCGAGCTCCACGCGCACTCCAACTTCAGCTTCCTGGACGGGGCGAGCCACCCCGAGGAGCTGATCGCGCGGGCCGCGCAGCTGGGCATGCCGGCGCTGGCGGTCACCGACCACGCCGGCCTGTACGCGGCGGTCCGCCTCGTCAAGGCGGCTGCCCAGACCCGGACCGATGACGCCCGGGCCGCCGGCCTGGCCCCGGTCACGGCGATCATCGGGATCGAGCTGGCCATTCCCCGGGGCGAGGAAGAGCTGCGTCTGGCGCGGCGCGGACGAAAGCTCAACGACCCGGTCCGCGGGGAGCATGCGAGCCGGGGCTGGCCCGGCGAGCTGCATGCGGGGCCGATCCCCGGCGATCACCTCGTCCTGCTGGCGCGTGACGCGGACGGCTACACCGCCCTGTCGCGCCTCGCCAGCCGCGGCCACCTCGCCGGGGAGAAGCAGTACCCCATCTTCACGCGGGAGCTGGTCGAGGAGGCGCTCGACGAGGGGCGCGGCCACCTGGTCGGGCTCTCCGGCTGTCGCAACGGGGAGGTGCCGCGCCACCTGCTCGCCGGGGAGCGGGCAGGCGGCCCTCGACGCCGCCCGGCGCTGGGCGCGGCGCTTCCCCGACGGCGACTTCGCGGTGGAGCTGTCGCACCACCTCGAGCCCGACGACGACTGGCTCGTCGCCCAGCTCGCCGAGCTGGCGGACGAGGCCGGGCTGCCGGTGGTCGTCACCAACCAGGTCCACTACGCCGCGGCCGGGGGCCATCGGCTCCAGGACGTGCTGGTCTGCATCCGCCACGGCGCCACCCTCGACGAGGCGCGCGAGCTGCTCCTGCCGAACGCCGAGTTCCGCCTGAAGAGCGCCGCCGAGCTGGCGGGGATCGGCGTGGGGCTGCCGGACGCGCGCGCCCGCCACGCCTGGGAGGCGGGGATGGCGGGCGCCGCCGCCATCGGCCGATCCTGCGCCCTGGACCTGAACTTCGAGCGCTATCGGTTTCCGGGATTCACGGTCCCCGAGGGAGAGACGCCGTTCTCATATCTCTACCAGCGTGCACACGAGGGCTTACGGGTCCGTTATCGGCCCATTACCAGGCAGTCGGTGAAGCAGCTGGCGCACGAGCTGGAGATCATCGAGCGCACCAACCTGGCCGAGTTCTTCCTGATCGTGTGGGACCTGATGGAGTTCGCGCGGAGCAACGGGCATCATCGGCCAGGGGCGGGGGAGCGCCGGCGACTCGATCGTGGCCTACTGCCTCGGCATCACCAAGGTCGACCCGATCGCCCACAAGCTCCTCTTCGAGCGCTTCATCAACGAGGCGCGCACGCTGCCCGGACATCGACATCGACTTCGACGTCAACCGCCGCGAGGAGGTGATCCAGTACCTCTATAACCGCTATGGCGCCGATCACGCCGCGATGGTCTGCACCGTGATCACCTATCGCGCCCGATCAGCCGTGCGCGAGGTGGCCAAGGCGCTCGGCTTTCCATTGGAGCTCGTCGACAGGGTGGCCAAGGCGCTCGACACGCGCGACGCGACCGATGTCGCCGCCGACCTCGCCGCCGACGGCACCTTCGGCTGGCTCTTCGAGGAGCTGGGGGGTGCACCAGCGCCCGATGCCGGCAACCCACTGATCGGGCACGATCCCGACAGCCCGTGGCACGGCAGCGGCCACCTCGTCCTGCGCCCCGACCTGGCGGCTGCCGAGTCACGTGCCCGCGACGCCGCCGGCGACCACGATGGGCGGCCGTACAGCGAGAGCGGCTGGGTCCCGCCGCGCCGGCCGTCGGTGCTCGACCAGTCGGTGGTATCGGTCAAGCACGAGGGCTGGGAGCAGAAGCGCTACGGGCCGGGCGGGCTGAAGCGGGTCGCGGAGGTGCCAGCCGGAGGCAAGGCCGGGTGTCGTGCGAGTGGACCCGGAGAGCGGCATGCCGATCGAGGAGCGCCGCCGTCCGAGCGTGCTGCCGGTCGCCATAAGCCCCACTACTGCTCATGCACCGATTGAGGCCTTCCCGCGCACCTTCAGTAGTCCAGCTACTGAGCTGGCGCTGGAAGAGGCGTTCCGGCGCACGAGCAGTAGCCCTGCTACTCACGCCATCCTCGAAGGGCCGCACGCCGCGCCGCGCAACCGCTGGCAGTGGCTGCTCGCGCTCTGCGCCGAGATCGACGGCTTCCCGCGCCACCTGGGGATCCACGTCGGCGGGATGCTGGTGACCCGCACCCCGCTGATCGACCTTGTCCCGATCGAGCGCGCAACCATGCCCAACAGGGTCGTCACGCAGTACGACAAGGAGGACATCGAGGCGCTCGGGCTGGTGAAGATCGACCTGCTCTCCCTGCGCACCCTGGGCGTGGTGAGCGAGTGCCTCGACAAGATCGAGCGCGACACGGGACAACGGATCGACCTCGACGCGCTCCCCCACGACGACCCCGAGGTGTTCCGCACGATCCGCGCGGCGGACACGGTCGGCATGTTCCAGATCGAGAGCCGCGCCCAGATGCAGGCGCTCCCCAAGTCCCGCCCGGAGCGCTTCGAGGACCTGGTGGTCCAGGTCGCGATCATCCGCCCCGGCCCGATCCAGGGCAACGCCGTCCACCCCTACCTGCGCCGACGCGCCGGAACCGAGCCGGTCACCTACCTCCACCCGAGCCTCGCAGCCGATCCTCGACGACACCCTGGGCGTGATCCTCTACCAGGAGCAGGTGATGCAGATCGCGATCGAGGTGTGCGGCTACACCGCCCTCGAGGCGGACATCTTCCGCAAGGCGATGGGCTCGCACCGCAGCCACGCCAAGATGCAGGCCGAGCGTGACCGCTTCGTGGGCGGCGCCATGCGCACCGGCCTCACCGAGGCGGACGCGCGACGACCTCTTCCAGCGCTGCTCCGCCTTCGCCGAGTTCGGCTTCGCCCGGGCCCACGCAGCCGCCTTCGCCAAGATCACCTACGACACCGCCTGGCTCAAGCAGCGCTACCCGGCCTACTACTACGCCGGCGTCCTCAACAACCAGCCGATGGGCTTCTACTCGCCGGCCGTGATCGTCGGCGACGCCAAGCGGCACGGCGTGAAGGTGCTGCCGGTCGACGTCAACGCCTCGCGCTGGGAGCACGAGGTCGAGCCGCCTCCCCGACGGCGACCAGGCGCGCTCCGGCTGGGGATGCGGCAGGTGAAGGGGATCGACGAGTGCAGCGCGCGAGCCGCTCGAGCGCGAGCGCGCCATCGGTCCATACGCGGGCGTGCGCGACTTCGTGTCGCGCACGGGGCTGGGCGAGCAGGTGGTCGAGCGGCTGATCGCCATCGGGGCGTTCGACTGGACCGATGCGCCCCGTCGCGAGCTCCTCTGGCAGCTGCGCAGCACCCTGGCCGACGCCAATCCCGCGCGTCCCGCCCTCGGCCTGACCGACGACGCGCAGCGCGAGCTCGGGCGCCACCCTCCCCCCGATGACCTTCGCCGAGCGGATCGCGGCCGACTACCGGGAGCTGGGCCTCTCGCCGACCGCCCACGCGGTGGAGCTCTTCCGGGAGCGGCTCGCCCAGCGGGGAGTGGTGAGCGTCGCGGAGGTCGGGAAACGGAGGGATCGGTCGCAGGTGCGGCTGGCGGGGCTGGCGGTCAGCATCCAGCACCCGATGACCGCCAAGAACTTCGTCTTCATCGCGCTCGAGGACGAGACCGGCATGATCAACGTCACGGTCCGGCCGCAGGTCTACACCGAGTTCCGCGCGATCCTGCACCGCAACCCGCTGCTCGTGATCGACGGCACGCTCCAGGTCGAGGGCGAGGTGCTCAACGTGGTGGCGCGACGGATCCACCCCGTCGCCGCGGTGATCGCCGAGGACGCCCGCGAGACCCGCGTCCCGCTCGCCAAGCAGCAGCGCATGTTCCGCTGACACCGACAACGGGCCTTGACGGGACGGCGGGGGCGGCCGCACGCTCAACCGATGTCAGGCGAAGCTCCGGCAGCACCGATCGGAATAGCCAGCCGCCTTTCCCTGGCCGCCGAGGACCTGGCGCTCGCCGGCTGGAACGTCGCGGCCGTGCCGCTGCTGGCGCTCGGTGGAAGCGCGCCGGTCCTCCAGCTGGGTGACGCGCCCGACGCCGTCGCCGGCTGGATCCAGCTGCTGGCCGTGATCGGCGCCATTGCCGCGATCGCCACCCGGCCCTCCGGCACCCCGTTGCCCGCGGTTCAGACCGGGACGATCGACGCCCGCATGGCATTCATCGGGCCGCTCGTCTTCGCGATCATGTTCGTCGCGGGATCGGCCTCGACCTACCTTGGGCTGAGCCTCGAGGGAGCGGTCGTCGGCACCGCGTTCCTCGTGATCGTGGCCGCCATGGTCCTGGGGGATCGGCTGCCAACCATCGACGCGACGCTCCGGCGCGCGATGCTGCTGCCGTTCGTGCTCGTCTGCGCCGGCATCTTCGACGGGTTCGCAGCGCAGCTGCTCGGCGACATCAACGTTCCCGACCTGATCGCCTCGCTGCGGGTCGACCAGACGGGGTTCGGCCTGTTCGTGGCCGGGATGCTGCTGGCCGGGCTGGCCGTCTTCTACGCAGGGCTCGTGGTCGCACCGCGGGCGTTGGCGGCGCCCGAGACCCGCAGCGGCTGCCTGGTCTGGCCCGCCCGATTCGCCCTCTTCATCGTCAGCGCGGTCCTCGGCATCGGATGGCTGACCGCGGTGACCACGTGACGCTCGACGAGCCGATCCGTGCCTTCGCATTCAGCCTCCCCGAGGCCTGGGAGGACCACCCCTGGGGCGACGCGGTTGCCAAGGTCGGGAAGAAGGTCTTCGCGTTCCTCGGCTCTCCGGATCCGGACGGGACCTTCGCCTTCAGCGTGAAGCTGCCGATCTCGAACGACGAGGCGCTCACGATGCCATTCACCGTGCCCACCGGCTATGGGCTCGCGCGCGGCTACTGGGTGACCGTGCACGCTCCGCCGGACGCCCCGCTCGACCTGCTGCTGGGCTGGATCGAGGAGAGCTACCGCGCCGTCGCACCACGTGCGCTGGTCGCCCGGCTCGACGCCGAGCGCCGTTAAGGCGCTCACCGCCGCCTGAGGTCGAGCTAGACCGGGGGGACCGAGGCGCCGAGGACGGACGGCAGCACGTTGCCGAAGAGGAAGCCGGCGATGCCGGCCACCGCGCCGAGGATCAGGATCTCGAGGCCGGAGCGCAGCCACGACCGCCGCGTCCAGCGCGACTTGAGGACCCCGATCCCGAAGAGCACCGTCGCGCTCGCCACCACCGCCGCCCAGGTGGCGATCCCGATCGGCAGGACGAGGTAGGCAAGGACCGGCACGAGTGACCCAAGGCCGAAGCTGGCGCCCATCACCAGGGCTCCCTGGAATGGGCTCCCCTCGGCGTGCTCGCCGCTGAGCCCCAGCTCCTTCTCGACCATCGTCTTGAGCAACACCTCCGGATGGGAGGCGAGGGTGGTCGCCATCGTCGAGGCGACGGGTCGCGGCAGGCCGTCCTCCTCGAGCATGAAGGCCATCTCCGCCTCCGCCTCGCCCGGCCGCTCGAGCACCTCTTCGCGCTCGCCGGTGATCTGGGCGGCGAAGATCTCGCGCTGGCTCTTGCTGCTCATGTACTCCCCGGCGGCCATGCTGAAGACGCCCGCAAGGGCGGTGGCGATGCCGGCGATCAGCACTGGGACGCGGTCCGCGGACGCGCCCGCCACGGTGCTCACCACCGCCAGCGTGCTGACCAGCCCGTCCTGCGCCCCGAAGATCGCCTCCCGGATCTCGCCCAGCAGGCTGGCCTTGCGTCGCTCGTCGGCGAGGTGGGCCCGGACCCAATCGCGCTCGTAGGCGGAGGCGGGGAGGTTCGGGCGTGGCGCGGCCGCGTTCGTGGCATCCATCGATTGGATGCTAGCCGAGGGAGGGAACGGGCGGGCACCCGGCGGCGTCCATCTGGCAGCAAGCACCAAGAAGAAGGGGACCATGTCCAACACCGATCGACACGCAGCGCGACGCCCGCCACTCCCTGCGCTGGTGGCGTTGATCGTCGCAATCGCCCTCGTGCTCGCGGCCTGCGCCACCGCGGGAGCCCTCCCTGGGGCCCGCACGACGGGCACGTTGGAAGGCAAGGGCACGACCGGAGACACCGCTGGCGCACCCGTTCCAGGCCTCCTCAATGGGAGCGGCGCGGGCGCGACCGATTACAGCAGCGCCGACCTCGCCGCCCGCCGGATCATCAAGACCGGCGAGGTCAGCATCGAGGTCAACAGCGTCGCCAGGGCAATGGCACTCGTGCGCGCCATGGCCCTGGAGCTCGGCGGCTACGTCGGCGATTCCCAGGTCGGGACGCTGGACCAGACCGCGACGCTGACGCTGCGGATCCCCGCCGCCAGGTTCGAGGATGCGATCACGCGACTCCACAAGATCGATGGCACCGTGCTGACCGAGACGACCAAGGAAGAGGACGTCACCTCCGCGATCGTCGACCTCGCGGCCCGCCTCACGAACCTCCAGGCGTCCGAGGCCCAGTACCGGCTCCTGCTCGCGAAGGCCGAGAAGATCGAGGACATCCTCGCCGTCCAGTCGCGCCTCGACGACGTGCGGGGCCAGATCGAGCAGCTCCAGGCCCAGCAGAAGGAGCTGACCGGCCTGGCCGACCTCGCGACGCTGACCGTCAGCCTCGTCCCGGGGGCGGTGCAGCAGGCGGCCGGCAAGTGGGATCCCGGCAAGACGATCTCCGACGCCTTCGCCGCCCTGGTCGACGGCGTCCAGGGAGCCGCCAATGGCGCGATCTGGTTCGCGATCGTGTGGCTTCCGGTGCTCATCCTGCTTGCGATCCTGCTCTGGCTGCTCAGGCGATTCCTGCCTGGCCTTGGGCGGCGGGCTCGCAAGCCTGCCGAGCTCGCTCCTCCCGCGACCGCCGCGGAGGGATAGTCGAAGGGGTGGGACGCGCCGGACTAGCGGCGCGCCCTGCCTGACCCGATCACTCGCCAGGCCAGCGGCAGCAGGCCGGCGGCCGCCACGATCTTGATGGCGTCCCACGGGGCGAAGTCGAGCGCGCCGACCCTGATCGCCGTGCCGAGGTCCAGGCCGGTGATCGCGATCAGGACCGGCACGCCGACGGCGTAGATGACCAGGTTGCCGAGCACCATCAGCCCGAGCGTGGAGAGTGGGGATCGGTCCCAGCCTCGCTCGGCCAGCCACCCGACGAGCGCAGCCGCCAGGACGAAGCCGCCGAGATAGCCGATGGTGAGGCTGAGGGTGCCATCGGCCCGGAAGAGCCCTGACGTGCCCTGCGCGAAGACGCCGAGCCCCGCGGCGCCAAGGACGACGTAGAGGAGCATGGAGGCAAGCCCCAGGCGCGAGCCGAGGACGGTGCCGACCAGCAGGACCGCAGCGGTCTGGAAGGTGTACGGCACCAGCGGATTCCAGGGCGCGAACCAGACGATCTGGGCCGAGAGCGCGGTCAGCGCAGCGCCGCCGACGACCATCAGCGCCGCGCGCAGCAGGCGAGCCGATTCGCTCGCCCCGAAGGCGGGGACGGCGACCTCGGCCAGGGTTGCGGCGCGGCTGGTCATGCGTGACTCCTCGTTCGTGGCTGCCCGGTCGGGGTGGCGATGGTACTGCGCCGATCAAGGCCTGGGGAGGGTGGCCCCTGCGCTAGACTGCGCCTCGGTCCTTTAAGCCCGGCACTGCGATGCCGGAAAGGAGCAAGCGATGCGCGCCACTCTCCCGAGCAACCACGCGACGCCGTCCGCCAGCGAGCGGCAGGCGTCGTTTTCGTTGGCCGATGGCGTGCTCGCCCTCGAGGGCGGCACGGTGCTGCGTGGGCGCCTGCGGGGCGCCGCCGGACCGGCCGAGGGCGACCTCATCTTCTCGACGGCGGCGACCGGCTGGGGCGAGATCCTGACCGATCCGTCATATGCCGGGCAGATCGTGGTCCTCACGCACCCGATGGTCGGCAGCTATCGGCTGTCACCGGACGAGCTCGAATCGGATCGCGTCCATCCGCGGGCCATCGTCGTGACGCGCCTGATGACCCCACCTGACGGCCCGGGGCGCTCCCTGGAGGAGCAGCTCGTCGAGGCCGGGATCCCGGCGTTGGAGGGGATTGACACGCGCGCGCTGACCCTCGAGCTGCGCCGCGGCGCCGCCCGGCGCGCGGTGATCAGGCCGGCGGGCGATGACGGGGAGGCGGCGCGCGAGGCCGGAGAGGTCACCGCCTGGGACGCCGTCGACCACGTTGCCGCCGTCTCGACACGAGACTGCTACCTGCTGCCCGCGGAGGGGCCGCGCCGTGGCCGGGCGGCGCTCGTCGACTTCGGCGTCAAGCGCTCCCTGCTGCGGGCGCTCACCGGTCGCGGGCTCGAGGTGACGGTGCTGCCCCACGACGCGACCGCGTCCGCCATCTCCGCCACGCAGCCCGACCTCGTTGTCCTCTCGCCGGGCCCCGGCGACCCCTCGCGGATGGCCCCGCAGATCGAGACCGTCCGTGAGCTCGCCTCGGCCGCAATGTCCGGCGGGACGCCGATCCTGGGCATCTGCCTGGGGCACCAGCTCCTCGCCCTCGCCGCCGGCGCGGCAACAAGGCGCCTGGCGGTCGGCCACCACGGCGGCAACCACGCCGTGCTCGAGCTGGCCACCGGGCGCGTCGACATCGGGGCGCACAACCACGAGGTGGAGGTGCTCGACGGCCCGGCACTGGCGGGCCGCGGGTATCGGGTCAGCCATCGAGACCTCAACGACGGCACGCTCGAGGGGCTGATCCACGCGTCGGGGCGGATCGCATCGGTCCAGTTCCATCCCGAGGGGGCTCCCGGCCCGATCGACGCAGCGCGCATCTTCGACCTCGCCCTGGAGCGCGTCGGCGCGTGACGCCCGCGCAGGGTCCTTGTCATCGGGTCAGGACCGATCGTCATCGGCCAGGCCGCCGAGTTCGACTACGCGGGGGTGCAGGCCTGCCTGGCGCTGCGCGGCGAGGGAGTCGAGACGGTCCTCGTCAACTCGAACCCCGCCACCGTGATGACCGATCCGGACGTGGGCGGCACGGTGGTGATCGGCCCGCTGACGGTCGCGCACCTGACCTCGGTGATCGAGGAGCACCGGCCCGACGCGCTGCTCCCGACCCTGGGCGGGCAGACCGGGCTGAACCTCGCCGTGGCGCTCGACGACGCGGGGGTGCTGGAGCGGTACGGCGTGCGGGTGCTCGGCACGCCGCTTGCCGCGGTGCGCGCGGCGGAGGACCGTGGCGGCTTCCGCGACCTCGTGACTCGGATCGGCGAGCCGGTGCCGGAGAGCGCGGTGGTCGAGTCGGTCGAGGACGGGCTGCGCTTCGTCGAGGAGCTCGGCGCGCCGGTGGTGATCCGCCCGGCCTTCACGCTGGGCGGTGGAGGCGGCGGATTCGCGATGACGCCGGGCGAGGCGCGCGAGCGGCTGGTCACGGGGCTGGCGGCCAGCCCCATCGGGCAGGTGCTCGTCGAGCGCAGCCTGCTCGGCTGGTACGAGATCGAGTTCGAGGTGCTGCGCGATGCCTCCGACACGGCGATCGCCATCTGCGGCATGGAGAACCTCGACCCGATGGGGGTCCACACCGGCGACTCGATCGTGGTGGCTCCCATCCAGACCCTGCCCGACCCGCTCGTCCAGCGGCTGCGGCGCTGCGCGCTGAAGATCGTGCGGGAGCTGCGCCTGGAGGGCGGCTGCAACGTGCAGCTGGCGGTACGTCCCGATGGTGGCGACTACCGCGTGATCGAGGTCAACCCGCGGGTGAGCCGCTCGTCGGCCCTCGCCAGCAAGGCGACCGGCTACCCGATCGCTCGGGTCGCGGCGCTCATCGCGCTCGGCAAGCGGCTCCACGAGCTGCCGAATCCGGCCACCGGGTCGGGGAGCGCCGCCTTCGAGCCGGCAGTCGACTACGTGGTGGTCAAGCTGCCGCGCTGGCCGTTCGACAAGTTCCCGTCGGCGGATCGGTCGCTCGGGATCCAGATGAAGGCCACCGGCGAGGCGATGGCGATCGACCGCGAGTTCGGCCCCGCGCTCCTCAAGGCGATCCGCTCGCTCGAGCCGCGCGGCCACGGCTGGCTCTGGGAGGCGGCCGAGTGGGAGCTGTCGCATCGCGCTCCTCACGACCTCGCGGCCTTCCTGGCGCCGAGCGACACCCGCCTGTGGCGGATGATCGCGCTGCTGCGCCATGACTGGACCGATGCCGCCGGGCTGAGCGCGGCAACGGGGATCGCGCCATGGTTCAGCGAGCGGCTCGTCGAGCTGGTCGGCGCGGAGCGAGGCGTCCTGGGTGGCTCGCTGCTCGACGCCAAGCGCGCCGGCTTCGGCGACGCCGACATCGCGGCGCTCAGCGGCGTTCCCGCGGTCGCGGTGCGGCGGGCCCGGGTCCGGGCCGGGATCCGTCCCGCCTACCGACGCGTCGACACCTGCGCCGGCGAGTTTCCAGCCGAGACGCCGTACTTCTACTCGTCGCACACCGTGGCCGAGGTGGCGCCGCCGACCGAGCGGCGCAGCGTGATCGTGGTCGGTTCAGGGCCGATCCGGATCGGGCAGGGGATCGAGTTCGACTACTGCTCGGTGCGCGCCGCCTGGGCGATCCGCGAGATGGGCCTCGACGCGGTGGTCATCAACAACAACCCCGAGACCGTGTCGACCGACTACGACGCCTGCTCGCGCCTCTACTTCGAGCCGCTCGACGCCGAGAGCGTGCTCGACGTGATCGACCACGAGCGGGCGCTCACCGGCGAGCCGCCGCACGTGGTGCTCACCTTCGGCGGGCAGACGGCGATCGACCTGGCCAAGGAGCTGGCCTACGCCGACGTGCCGATCGCCGGGCTCACCGCCGAGGCGATCGAGCTGACCGAGGACCGGGAGCGCTTCGCCGCGCTGCTCGACGAGCTGGGGATCGAGGGGCCGCGCGGCCGCGTCGCCGTCGGACGAGGCGCAGCTGCGCGACGGCGCTCGAGGAGATCGGGCTGCCGGCCATCGTGCGGCCGTCGTGGGTGATCGGCGGGCGGGGCATCGCCGTGCTGGACCGATGCGGCGGACCTTGCGATGCCTGCTGGCGACCGAGATCGGCTGGCCGCTGCGCGTCGATGCGATGGTCGAGGGCATCGAGCTCGACGTCGACGTGATGAGCGACGGGCGCGACTGGTGCGTGCCAGGCATCCTCGAGCAGCTCGATCCGCCCGGCGTGCACTCCGGCGACTCGGTCGCCGTGCTGCCGCCGCAGACGCGCCTCGCGGGCGATCCAGGAGCGAGCCGCGGAGACGGCCGGGCGGATCGCGCTGCGCCTCGGCGTGCGCGGCATGCTCAACGTCCAGATGATCGTGGCGGGGGGGCGCGTGGTGGTGATCGAGGCCAACCCGCGCGCGAGCCGGACCGTCCCGATCGTGGCCAAGGCGACCGGCCGGGACGTCGTCGCAGCCGCGGTCCGCTGTGCGCTCGGCGCATCGCTTGCCGACGTGGGGTGGCTGCCGGGGCTCGCACCCGACGCGGCGCTCGTCGCCGTCAAGGCGCCGATCGGCTCGCTCTGGCGCCTGCCCGGCGTGGACGCCACGCTCGGACCGGAGATGCGCTCGACCGGCGAGGTGCTGGGCCTGGCGCCTGACTACGCAGGCGCGATGGCGGCCGCCGAGGCGGCGGCCGCGGCCCACCGCTGAACCCCTAGCGGCGACGTCGGGCGGTGGCCGCCTGCCGCGTGGCCGGATCGGCCAGGCGCCGACGCAGGTACCCGCCGTAGAAGCCGGCGAGCGCACCGATCGCGGCCTGCAGGAGTCCGTTGGTGACCAGGTAGGCCGCCACCTGCGAGGGAGCCACGTAGTTCGGGTCGGTCGGGATCGAGACCGGGTTGTGCGAGTACGCGAAGAAGAAGTACGGCGCGTACAGCAGGTAGCCGACGACCGCGGCCATGAGGCCATAGAACCAGGGGCGCCGCCAGCCGAGCCAGCCGGCCGCGACAAGCGCGCCGAACGAGACGAACGAGGCAACAGTGCCGAGCAGCGACCCCCCGCTCTGGCCGACGAGGATGTACGAGCCGGCCCACAGGATCCCCATCCCGATGCCGGCGTACAGGTCGCGGCGGATCAGCCAGCCGGCCTGGACGACAGGACGCAACCTGCCGGTGTAGGTGAAGCCGGCCAGTGGGGCGGGTTTCCCCGGGAGCGGCGCGGCCGGCGGGAAGATGCGCTGGAGGAACGACGTCGAAGGCTGGCGGCGCCGGTGCCTCCTCGACTTCTTCCTCGACCTCCTCGGTGCGTCCCTGTGCCACGAGCCGAGATCGCCGGCGCGCCTCGGCGCGGCGTTCGGCATCGCGCTGGGCGGCCGTCTTCTTGGGCATGAGCGGCGATTGTACGCTGCCCGATCCTGCTGCATGCGGCCGCCGATAAGCGCGGGCTAATCGCCCGGTAAGCCGTTGCCGGGCATCCTGCCGCGGCCTGCACGCCTCCCCCGTCGAGGTGTGCCGTGCCCGTTTCCCCGTCCCTCTTCACCGTCGCTCGCCGTCCCATCGCCGCCCTGGCTGCCATCGGGCTCGTCGCACTTGCGCTCGACCGCGCCCTGGCGCTGCCGTTGCCTGCGTCTGCCGTCGGCCAGGCCGATCTCTCCGGCACGAGCCTCCAGCCACCTCGTCGTGAGCGAGGTGATGACCGGCGGTACGAGCGCCTCGGACGAGTTCATCGAGCTCTACAACCCGACGACGAGCACGCAGCCGCTCGAAGGGCTGGAGGTCATCTACGCGACCTCGAGCGGCGCGACGGTCACGCGCAAGGCCGCCTGGGCCGCCGGCGCGGCGGGCATGCCGGCGGGCGCCCACCTGCTGATCGCGAACTCGGCGGGCATCTTCGCCGGGCTGGCCGACGTCAGCTACGCGAGCGGCCTGTGCGGCCGCCGGTGGGAGCGTCGCGCTGCGCGTCCAGGGCGCGACCAGCGCGGTTGACGCGGTTGGCTGGGGGACCGCCGCCAGCACGTGGCTCGAGGCGCAACCGGCTCCCGCGCCTGCGGCCGGCAGCAGCCTGGAGCGGCTCCCCGGCGGCATGGCCGGATCGGGCCAGGACATGGACGACAACCTCGTCGACTTCGTCCTCCAGCCGATTCCCGATCCCCAGAACAGCGGATCGCCACCGATCGGCTTCACGTCTCCGACACCGGCGCCCTCGGCGACGGAATCTGCGACTCCTTCGACCGCCGCCACCGCAAGCCCGCGACGATCGAGGCGACCCCAACGCCCACTCCGACGGAGTCGCCGTCGCCGACCGCCGCTCCCTCCGACACGCCGAGCCCTTCACTCGCCGTCACGCCCACCCCGACGCCGACGCCCACGCCGCCGCCATCACCCACGCCCACTCCGACGCCAACGCCCGCGCCGATCTCGATCGCCGAGGCGCGCGTCCGTGCCGACGGAACCGCGGTCGTGGTGGAGGGCGGTCGCCCTGGCCGACTCCGCCTTCACCGACGGAGGCGGGTACCTGGCGGACGGCACCGCCGGGCATCGCCGTCCTGCTGAGCGACGGAAGCTTCGCGCGGGGCCAGTTCCTGCGGATTGCCGGCACCGTGGACGATCGGTACTCCCAGCGCACGCTCCGCACCTCAGCGGCGCAGATCACGTCACTCGGCACCGGCGGCGAGCCGCTCCCAGTGGACACGGACACGGGATCGGTTGGTGAGCCGTACGAGGGGCAGCTGGTCGAGCTCACGGGGCTGATCACGAGCAACGCAACGACCCTGAGCACGGGCATGGCCTGGGACGTGGACGATGGCACCGGGGCGATCCGGGTGGTCATCGGCACCGCGACGGGGATCGACACCACCGGCTGGGAGCGGGGCATGGGCCTGACCCTGGTCGGGGTCGTCGGTCAACGGGACTCCGGCGGCAGTGGCACGGTCGGGTACCGCGTGCAGCCGCGGGACGCCGCCGATCTCATCGCGGTCGAGCCGGCCGCGACCCCGACGCCGAGCCCCAGTCCGACTCCCTCGCCGACGCCGGAGCCGACCGCGTCGCCGGCGCTGACGAGCAGCCCCACGCTGACCCCCGCACCGTCGCCCTCGGCCACGGCGAGCGGCATCCCGATCGTCTCGATCGCGCAGGCGCGTGCGGCAACGGTTGGAACGCGCCTCCGCGTCCGGGGAGTCGTCACGGCGCCATCGGGATTGCTCGAGGCAGGGAGCGCCGTCGTCCAGGACTCCAGCGGGGCGATACTGGTTCGGCTCGGCAGCAAGGCGGGCAGCCTCCTGCTCGGCCAGTTCGTCGAGCTCGACGGCGTCCGCGCCACGAAGGCCGGGATGCTCACCCTGCGTGTCGTGAAACCCGCCCTGCGGCTTGGAACGCTCGCCGATCCGACGCCGGTCCGCAAGGCCACCGGCCGGCTGGGTGAGGCCGAAGAGGCGCGGCTCGTCATCACCCGCGGCATGGTCAGCGGCGCGGTGAGCCGGCCGCACGGCGGGGCAGTCTCCTTCTCGATCAACGATGGGTCGGGCCCGATCCGCGTCACCATCTCGCCCCGCACCGGCATTGCGACCAGCGGCGTGAAGAGCGGCTCGTGGCTCGAGTTGCGCGGCGTGCTCGGGCAGGAGACGACGAGCAAGGCCCCGCTCAAGGGGTACCGGCTCTGGCCACGGGCACGGGCCGACCTGCTGGTGCTTGCGACTCCCGTCTCCGGCGCGGGGGTGGGCACCACGTGCTGCCCGCATGGCGGGTCGACGCCGGCCCCGCTCGTCGGAGCGAACCTCACCGGGACCGAGGCCGGAGCCGCGATGATCCCGTGGCATGGCATCCCTCCCGTCCTCGCCCGACCGCAGCCGACCCTCGCAGCCAGCGCGCCGATCACCGGCACGACGCCCCCCTCGACCGGACCGATGCCGCGAGAGGCGGGGCTGATCGTGTCGGGGATCGGGCTGGCGTCGCTTGCCGGATTGGCCGCCTGGTTTGGTCGCCGGCGGCGCCTCGGCGAGACGCAGCTTGCCGAGGCGTCGTGGTCGGAGACACCGGAAGGAAGTCCCGAAGCGTCCGTCCCGCACCTCTCGCTGCTGCGGGTCGATGCGGAGGAGGCCGCGGAAGGGCGGCGTATACTCCCGCCGACCTGACCCGCCACGCTCACAGAGGAGCTTGCCGAGGCCTTGACCGATCTTTCCCGCGCCGACGCGCCCCGCACCGGCGACCGCCAGTACCACATCGCCCTGGAGCGTGGCGAGCTGGCCGAGTACCTCCTTCTGGTCGGGGATCCGGGCCGGGTTGCGAAGGTCGCGCAGCGCTTCGACTCGGTCGAGCTGAACCGGAGCAACCGGGAGATCACCACCGCGACGGGCACGTATCGGGGGATGCGCCTTTCGGTGATGTCGACCGGGATGGGCACCGACAACGTCGAGATCGTGCTCGCCGAGGTGATGGAGATCACCGATTCCGCCACGTTCATCCGCATCGGATCGAGCGGGGCGCTCCAGCCGGAGATCGCCCTGGGCGACCTGATCGTGTCGATCGGCGCGGTGCGCCTCGAGAACACGACCGACTTCTACGTGCATCCCGGCTACCCCGCGATCGCCCATCGCGACGTGGTCTGGGCGCTCGAGGCGGCATGCCTCCGGGCCGGCGCCCCGTACCACATGGGCATGACCGCGACCGCAAGCGGCTTCTACGCTCCGCAGGGAAGGGCGATGCGCACGCTCCCGGTTCGCTATCCTGATCTCGCGGAGGAGCTCCGCCGCCAACGCGTCGCGAACCTCGAGATGGAGTCGTCGGCACTCTTTGTGCTGGCGGGTCTCGCGGGATTGCGGGCGGGGACGGTGTGTGCGGCCTACGCACAGCGCGTCGATGGGACGTTTCTGGAAGGAGCGGCGAAGGAGGCCGCGGAGGCACGCTGCATCGATGTCGGACTGTCCGGCATCCACCTGCTCTGGGAGATCGACAACGGCAACGAAGGAGATCACCACGCACGCTGGTCGGCTCTGATCGGCGAGCGGGGCGGGAAGCGTTAAGCAGGACCGGTTCCCATGCCGGCACACAAGGAGGCACCTCACCGATGGCGACCACTGGCTACTGCGTCAAGTGCAAGGCCAAGCGCGAAATGAAGGGCGATCACAAGATCACCATGAAGAACGGCAAGCCTGCGACCCAGGGCACCTGTCCGGTCTGCGGCACCAAGATGTTCAAGATCGGCGCCTGACGCCCGAATCTGCCGTTCCCATCAGTCGCGCGGATCTCGCCCGCTGCGGCTGAATACCAAGCGCGTCGGCCGCTCGGTCGCGCGTCGTCGGGAGACCGATGGCCGCCGCCGAGCGGCCGATTCCGTGCTCGGTCGCTACAATGACGGCCTGTGGATGAGCTCGCCGGCCGGCCGATCCTCGCGATCGACCTCGGCGGAACGCAGATCCGCGCCGCGCACGTCAGCCCTGACCTCACCGTGGCGTGCCGCCGTGCCGAGGAGACCCGTGACGAGGAGGGCGTGGAGGCCGTGATCGATCGGATCTGCTCCTGCGCTCAGGCTGTCCGCGAGGACGCCCGCCGGCTCGGGCTCCGTGACCCGGCCGGGATCGGCATCTCATCGCCCGGCCCGCTCGATCCGTGGCATGGCATCGTGATCGCACCGCCCAACCTGGCCGGCTGGCGCGACGTTCCTCTCACGGCACGTGTCGAGGAGAGCGTCGGCCTGCCCACCTTCCTCGAGCGTGACACGAATGCCGCGGTGATCGCCGAGTGGCGCTACGGCGCCGCGCGTGGCGCCGACGACGCGGTCTACGTCACCGTCTCGACGGGCATCGGCGGCGGGCTGATCGTCAATGGCCGCCCCGTGATCGGGAAGGACGGCAGCGCCGGTGAGATCGGCCACATCACCGTCGAGATCGACGGACCGCTGTGCGGCGACGGGATGCCCGGCCACGCCGAGGCGATCGGCTCCGGCACCGCCATCGCGCGGGAAGGGCGCGCGCTGCTGGAGCGGGGAGAGGCCCCCGGCCTCGCCGCGCTGGCGCACGGCGCCGAGGTGGACGCCGAGCTGGTGGCCCGCGCCGCGGACGAGGGCGATGCCGCCTGCCAGGCGGTTCTCGACCGCGCCTGGACGGCGATCGGCGTCATGTGCGCCAGCCTGGTCAACGCATTGAACCCGGAGGTGATCGTGCTCGGGGGAAGCATCGCCCGGCATCGGCCAGAGCTTCTGGCCGTGGTGCGCAGGGAGATCGATCGGCGCGCGTTCCCTCGACCGGCCCGGCGCGTTCGCGTCGAGATGGCCCAGCTTCGGCGACGATGTGTCGCTGATCGGCCTGCTGCCCATCGTCAATGAACGATTGCATGACCCGTCCTACGCGAAGGAGCTCTCGTGACCCGCATCGGCATCAATGGCTTCGGCCGCATCGGCCGCCAGTCCCTCAAGGCGATCCTCGAGCGTCACCCCGACACCCTCGAGGTGGTGGCGATCAACGACCTGGCCCCGACCGCCACCAACGCGCACCTGTTCAAGTACGACTCGACCTATGGCCGCTTCGACGGCGAGGTGACCCACACCGACACCGAGATCCAGGTCAACGGCCACGCCATCCGCGCCTTCAGCGAGAAGGATCCGGCGGCGCTGCCGTGGAAGGACCTGGGCGTCGAGATCGTGATCGAGTCGACCGGCATCTTCACCGATGCCACCAAGGCGCACGCGCACCTCGACGGCGGCGCGCGCAAGGTGATCATCAGCGCACCCGCCAAGAACGAGGACGTGACCCTGGTCCTGGGCGTCAACGAGGGCAGCTACGACCCCGACAGGCACCACATCGTCAGCAACGCGTCGTGCACCACGAACGGGCTGGCGCTGCCGGCCAAGGTGATCTGGGACTCGTTCGGGATCGAGCACGGGATGATGACCACCGTGCACGCCTCCACCAACGACCAGAACGTGCTCGACGTCTTCCACAAGGACCTGCGCCGGGCCCGATCGGCCGGCCAGAACATCATCCCCACCACCACCGGCGCGGCGAAGGCGCTGGCGCTGGTCATCCCCGGCCTGAAGGGCCGCTTCGACGGCTTCTCGCTGCGGGTCCCGACCCCCACCGTCAGCGTCATCGACTTCGTGGCGGTCACCTCTCGCCCGGTCACCGCGGAGAGCGCGAACGAGGCGCTCCGCGCCGCGAGCGAGGGACCGATGAATGGGCTGCTCGGCTTCAGCACCGAGGAGCTGGTGAGCACCGACTTCCGTGGCGACGAGCGCTCGAGCATCGTCGATGCCAAGTCGACGATGGCGGTCGGCGAGAACCTGCTCAAGGTGATCGCCTGGTACGACAACGAGTGGGGCTACAGCTGCCGGGTCGCCGACCTGGCCAGCTTCATGGCCGCTCTCCTGTGAGCAGCACGTGAACAAGAAGACCGTCCGCGACATCGACGTCCGCGGCAAGCGGGTCTTCCTGCGCGCCGACCTCAACGTCCCGCTCGACGACGGGCGGATCACCGATGACACGCGCATCCGGGCCAGCCTGCCCACGATCCGCTACCTGCTCGACCGCGGCGCGGCGGTCATCCTGGCCAGCCACCTCGGCCGGCCCAAGGGCAAGGTCAACGACGCCCTGCGGCTCAAGCCGGTGGCGGATCGGCTCGGGCAGCTGCTCAACCGCAACGTGCGGATGACCGGCGACGCCCTCGGGCCGGGGGTGCAGGTGGCGGTCGGCAAGCTGCGCGCCGGCGACCTGCTGCTCCTCGAGAACCTGCGCTTCCACTCCGAGGAGGAGGCGAACGATCCGGGCTTCGCCAAGCAGCTGGCGGAGATGGCCGACATCTACGTCAACGACGCCTTCGGGTCGGCGCATCGGGCGCATGCCAGCACCGAGGGGATCACCCACTACCTGCCGAGCGTGGCGGGGCTCCTGCTCGAGCGCGAGGTCGAGTTGCTCTCGAAGCTCCTCGAGAAGCCGCCCAGGCCGTTTCACACGATCATCGGCGGGGCGAAGATCAGCGGCAAGCTCGAGGTGCTCGAGGCGCTGCTCGCGCGCTGCCAGGCGGTCCTGGTGGGCGGTGGCATGGCCAACACCTTCCTCGCCGCGCGAGGCTTCCCGATGGGCAAGAGCCTGGTCGAGACCGAGCAGCTCGCCAACGCGGAGCGGATCATGGGCGAGGCCCGGCGGAAGCGGGTGCGGCTCATGCTCCCCGTCGACCTGGTGGTCGCGGCGCAGCTCCATCCGCGCTCGCAGAAGCTGGTCGTGCCCCTGAGCGGCGTGCCGAAGGACTGGGCGGTGGTCGACATCGGCCCGCAGACGGTCGCGGCCTACACCGCGCACCTGGCCAAGGCACGGACCATCTTCTGGAATGGACCGATGGGCATCTTCGAGATCGCCCCCTTCGCCGACGGCACGAACGCGATCGCCCGCTACGTTGCCTCGCGGACGGCCGAGGGGGTCGTCACGGTGGTCGGCGGAGGAGATTCCGTGGCAGCGGTCGACCAGCTCGGCCTGACCGACCAGATGAGCCACGTCTCGACCGGCGGGGGAGCCTCGCTCGAGTTCGTCGAGGGCAAGAAGCTCCCCGGCGTCGAGGCGCTGCCCGATCGGGAGGTCCCCGCGAAATGAACACGGGGATCGCGGCTGTTCACGGCCGCGAGGTGCTCGATTCGCGCGGCAACCCGACGGTCGAGGTCGAGGTGCGACTCTCCGGCGGGGTGTCGGGGCGCGCGATTGTGCCGTCCGGCGCGTCGACCGGCGCGCACGAGGCGGTCGAGCTGCGGGACGGCGACACGGCCCGCTATGGCGGCAAGGGCGTCCTGGACGCGGTGGCGAACGTGAACGGCGAGATCGCCGAGGCGGTCACCGGCTTCGATGCGCTCGACCAACCCGGCCTCGACCGCCTGCTGGTCGTCCTCGACGGGACGCCGAACAAGGGGCGCCTGGGCGCCAACGCATTGCTCGGCGTGTCGCTGGCGGTCGCGCACGCCGCCGCCGCGGCGGAGGGGCAGCCACTGTATCGGTACCTGGGCGGTGCGGCAGCGCACCGTCTGCCGGTACCGCAGATCAACATCCTCAACGGCGGCAAGCACGCGGTGAACTCCACCGATTTCCAGGAGTTCATGATCGTTCCGCTCGGTGCGCCAACGTTTGCGGAAGCGCTGCGCTGGGCAGCCGAGACGTTCCACGCGCTCGGGTCGCTCCTGCACGAGCGCGGCTTCGCCACGACCGTCGGCGACGAGGGCGGCTACGCGCCGAGTCTCGAAACGAACGAGGCGGCGATCGCCCTGCTGCTGGAGGCGATCCAGCGCGCCGGGTACCGGCCCGGGGAGCAGATCGCGATCGCCCTCGACCCCGCCGCGAGCGAGGTCTACAGCGAGGGGCGGTACGTGCTTGCCCGCGAGAAGCGCACGCTGTCGAGCGACGAGCTGATCACCTTCTGGGCCGATTGGCTGGACCGATACCCGATCATCAGCCTGGAGGACGGCCTGGCCGAGGACGACTGGGCCGGTTGGACCGCGCTCACCGAGCGGCTCGGAGGCCGGATCCAGATCATGGGCGACGACCTGCTGGTCACCAACACCGAGCGCCTGGCGCGCGGCATCCGCGAGCGGGCCTGCAACTCGATCCTCATCAAGCTCAACCAGATCGGGACCCTGACCGAGACCCGCGAGGCGGTCGAGATGGCGCACGCGGCCGGCTGGCGAGCAATCGTCAGCCATCGGTCGGGCGAGACCGAGGACACGACCATCGCCGACTTCGTGGTGGCGATGGGGACCGGCCAGATCAAGACCGGCAGCGTCAGCCGCAGCGAGCGGATCGCCAAGTACAACCGGCTGCTGCGCATCGAGGAGGAGCTGGGAAGCGAGGCGGAGTTCGCCGGCCGGGGTGCCTTCGCAGCGCTCGCCGGCTGATGGACCGCCTCACCGATCACGCGAAGACGAATCGCGCCTTCTGGAACGAGCTCGCCGACACCTACCAGGCCGATCACGGCGCCGACCTGGCCCGCCATGGCGCCGCCTGGGGCGTCTGGCAGATTCCCGAGGACGAGATCCACGCCCTGGGCGACGTCGCCGGCAAGGACGTCCTGGAGCTGGGCTGCGGGGCGGCGCAGTGGTCGATCGAGCTGGCGAAGCGCGGCGCACGACCGGTGGGCCTCGATCTCTCGGAGCGGCAGCTGGAGCATGCCCGGGAGCTGCTGGCGGCGGCCGGGCTCGACTTCCCGCTCGTCCACGCCAGCGCCGAAGCGGTGCCGTATCCGGATGCCAGCTTCGACCTGATCTTCTGCGACCACGGCGCCATGGTCTTTGCCGATCCGCGCCGCACCGTCCCGGAGGCGGCGCGCCTGCTGCGCAGCGACGGGTTGCTCGTCTTCAGCATGCACACCCCTGTCGCCGACATCGCCTGGCCGCCCGACTCCGAGCAGGTGACCGATCGCCTGCACCTCAACTACTACGAGCTCAACGTCGTCGACGTGGGGGAGTCACAGCACGTGGAGTTCCAACTGCCCTACGGCGAGTGGATCCGCCTCTTTCGCGCCAACGGCTTCGTGGTCGAGGACCTGATCGAGCTCCGTCCCGAGCCCGACGCGGTGAGCACCTACCGCACCGTCGAGGACCGCGAATGGGCCCGCAAATGGCCGATGGAGCACATCTGGAAGGTCCGCCGCCAAGGGGCGTGACCGCTACCGGACCGCGTCTCCCGGGTGCACGGGCCCCTCGCTGATGACCCGCGCGTACCAGCGTGCATCCTCCGGATGCGTCCTGTGGCTGATCCGCCCGAACCTGCCGTCGCTGAACCAGTCGGCCTGCTTGTAGCAGGGCGCCGCGTTCCAGGTGATCTCGATCACGAGCCCACCGTCGCCAATAGTCAGCCGATCGCCCGGCCCGATCGAGTCAAGCTCGATCCCCTCCAGGGTCAGGTTCTCGCCGAACGCCCCGGGGAAGGCGTTGTGCCCCTCGGCGACGAGGCGAGCGATCGCCTCCATCGAGTAGAGGCAGACCGCCTGGTCGACGCCACCGTGGCTCGGCACGGGCTCGAGGTGGCGGTCATCGGCGAGGCCGAGCGGGCCGACCCACTGCTCCGGCACCGGCAGCTTCGGGACGCCACCCTCATTGACGTTGACGCTGACGACGTGGCCGGAGCGTGGCTCGGACATCGGTACGGTCAATGCGCGGGCCGGATGAGGCGAAGCGGGACGAGCGTGACCAGGTAGATCGCGAGGACCCCGAAGCCGATCAACGCGGCGAACAGGACCATGACGGGGAGCGACGCCCACGGCCCTTCGACGATCGAGTGCCAGACGGCGAAGGCGACGCCCACCAGCGCTGCCGCGAGCAACCCGAAGATGAGCCGATGCCTCCGCGGGCTCACGGGCGAGCTGGCGAGGAACCGGTCGAGCGGCTGGACCACGCGGGCCGCTCCGGGGACCTCGCCGACCAGGCCAAGGAGGTCGTCGAGGACGTCGGGTTCGCTTGCGTCACCCGGTGCGGGTCGGAAGGCCCGCAACGCGCGCACGAGGTAGGTGGTCGGCGAAGACGAACGCCGCACCGGCCCCGACCACCAGGCCGATGATCAGCGCGAGGCGGCCGTCGGTCGCCGTCGCCGGCACGACCGAGAGGGCGAGCGCGTCGGACGCCACGTTCACCCCGATCAGCCCAAGCGCGATGGCAGTGCCGACGCGGATCCGGCTGGCGGTGGCCGCCGCAGGTGCGGTCCCCGATGCCGTAGGCTGCGCACCCACGTCGCGCCGACCACGATCGGCATGAAGATGGCGGTGTACGAGGCCACCAGGTCCCATGGGTCGTCGCCGAACGGTGAGGCGACCCGCACGCTGTGGACCTGGGTGGTGACGTACCACAGCGCCGCCCAAGCCACGATCGCCGGGATGGCCGCGTTGGCGGCGAGGCGCGTCGCGCGGGTGCTGGGGTCGCGGAGATCGGTCACGCGCGCATTGTCGTCGCGCGACCGCTCCGTTGTCATCAGGCGGGGACTAGCCTTCCGCCGGAGCCTCGGGGGCCGTATCGGACTTGGCGCGCTTGCGCGCGGCTGCCGTCTCGCGCGAGGCGCGGACCACGGCGACCTTGGCCTTGCCGGCCGCGGTGCGAGGTCGATCGGCGGCCTTGCCGGCGGCGGCCTTCGACGCCTTCGAGGCGGCCACCTTCTTGCGCTGTGCCGTCTTCGTGGCGGTCGACTTCTTCTTCGGCGCGGCCAGCTCGGGGGTGGCTCCCTCCAGCAGGTGCGCGGCGTTGGCCTTGGCCATCAGCCGGCTCTTGCGGCGAGCGGCGTTGCGCGGGTGGAGGATCCCCTTCTCGGCGGCCTTGTCGAGCGCGCTGATGGCGGCAGCCACCGCGGCGGCGCCATCGCCCTCGGCGCGGCCCAGGGCGATGTTGTTGGCGGCCAGGACGAGCGTCTTCGCCTCGCTGCGGGTGCGCTGGTTGATCGTGTGCCGGCGGAGTGACTGGCGGACGCGCTTCAGGGCCTGCGGCGTGCGCGCGCCCTTCCAGGTTCGAGCTTTTCGTGCCACGAGCGAACAGTCCTCAACGGTGCGGAATGGGAAATGAAATGCGCCGTCTCACACGGCGGCGCCACGGGTTGCGAGTATAGCTCACCGAGCCTGCCGCTACCCTTACCGGCGTGTTTGCGGGACTGACCCTGATCGGGGCGCTTGCCATCTTCGTCGGCTCGGCCGCCGCCGTCTGGCTGGCGGGCCTCTGGCTCTCGGACACGACCGATGCGCTGGAGCGCCACTTCGGGTTCGGCGAGGCGCTCGGCGGGCTCGTGATCCTGGCGATCACCACCAACCTGCCCGAGATCGCGATCACCACCGGGGCGGCGGTCTCGGGTGACCTGGGGATCGCGATCGGCAACATCCTGGGCGGGATTGCCATTCAGACGCTGGTCCTCGTCGCGCTCGATGGATTCGGGATCCGCAGCGGACAGCCGCTGACCTACCGGGCCGCGTCGCTGATCCTCGTGCTCGAAGCGTCACTCGTCATCGGGGTGCTCACCGTCTCGGTGATGGGCCACTTCCTGCCGGCCTCCGTGGTGCTGTGGCGCATCGGCCCCGCCGAGCTGCTGATCGTGGTCCTGTGGGTGGCAGGGCTCCTGCTCATCAGCCGATCGAGGGGCAAGCTGCCGTGGCACGAGGCGGGCAACCCGCCCGACGGGCAGGTGAAGCCGCGTGGCCACGCTACGGAGGCGCGCGCGACGAAGGCCATGATCGGCGGGACGCGCCGCGTCCTCGTGCGCTTCGGCATCGCGTCCGTCGTGACCTTGATCGCCGGACTCGCGCTGGAGCAGAGCGGGGAGCGGATCGCCAGCGGTCTCGGCATCTCCGGCGTCCTCTTCGGCGCGACGGTGCTGGCCGCAAGCACCGCGCTGCCGGAGATCTCGACCGGGATCGCCTCGGTGCGCATGGGCGACTACCAGCTGGCGGTCAGCGACATATTCGGTGGCAACGCCTTCCTGGTGACCCTCTTCCTGCTGGCCGGGCTGATCGCCGGGCGATCGGTCCTGCCCGAGACGACGTCGGTCGACATCTACCTGACGGGACTGGGGATCCTGCTCACCGTCGTCTACGCCTGGGGCCTGGTCGTTCGCCCGGTGCGTCGGATCGGCCCGCTCGGGATCGACTCTGCGATCGCGCTGGGGCTCTACGTGATCGGGATGATCGGCTTCGCCAGCTTCGCCAGCTTCGCCAGCGGCAGCTGATGATCCCCCCGGAGCGCACCCGCAACTTCAGCATCGTGGCGCACATCGACCACGGCAAGAGCACGCTGGCGGATCGGCTCCTCGAGGCGACCCACACGATCGACCCGCGGCAGATGACGAGCCAGGTCCTCGACTCCATGGACCTGGAGCGCGAGAAGGGGATCACCATCAAGGCCCGCGCCGTGCGGCTCCAGTACGACGCGCGCGACGGGCAGACCTACGCCCTCAACCTGATCGACACCCCCGGCCACGTCGACTTCACCTACGAGGTGAGCCGATCGCTCCAGGCCTGCGAAGGGGCGATCCTGGTGATCGACGCGTCCCAGGGGATCGAGGCGCAGACGCTCGCCAACGTGCACCTCGCCATGGAGCAGCACCTGGCCATCATCCCGGTCATCAACAAGATCGACCTCGCCTCGGCCGATCCCGAGATGGTGATGGCCGAGCTCGAGGAGACGCTCGCGATCCCGCGCGAGGAGGTGATCCTTGCCTCGGCCAAGGAGGGGATCGGGGTCGCGGAGATCCTCGAGGCGATCGTGACGCGCATCCCCCCGCCGCGCGGCGACGCCTCGGCGCTGCTCCAGGCGCTCGTCTTCGACAGCCACTACGACCAGTACAAGGGCGTGGTCGCCTACGTTCGCGTCGCGAACGGCACCCTCCACGATCACGAACGGATCCGCTTCATGGCGACCGGCGTCGAGTCGGACATCCTGGAGCTGGGCTACTTCCGGCCGCAGCCGGTCCCCACCAAGCGCCTGACGGTGGGGGAGGTCGGCTACGTGGCCTCGGGCCTCAAGAGCATCGCCGATGCCCGCGTGGGCGACACCCTGACCGATGCCGACCGCCCCGCTGCCGAGCCACTGCCCGGCTACAAGACCGCCCTGCCGCTCGTCTTCGCCGGCATCTACCCGATGCGCGGCGACGAGTACCCGCTCCTGCGCGACGCGCTCGAGAAGCTGCACCTCAACGACGCCAGCTTCGTCTACGAGCCGGAGTCGAGCGTGGCCCTGGGCTTCGGCTATCGCTGCGGGTTCCTGGGGCTGCTCCACATGGAGATCGTCCAGGAGCGTCTCGAGCGCGAGTTCGGGCTGGAGCTGATCGCATCGGCGCCATCGGTCGAGTACCACGTCAAGCAGCTGCACAAGGCCCAGGAGGTGGTGGTCGACAACCCCGCGCAGTTCCCGCCGGCCGGCGAGGTCGAGGGGATCAGCGAGCCGTGGGTCTCGGCCACGGTCATCACCCCGACCGACTACATCGGCCCGATCATGGACCTGGCCACCACGCGGCGCGGCGACTTCATCAACATGGAGTACCTCGACCCCAAGCGGGTCAGCCTGCACTTCGAGATGCCGCTCGCCGAGCTGATCATCGACTTCTACGACCAGCTCAAGAGCCGGTCGTCGGGGTACGCAAGCCTCGATTATGCGTACCTGGGCTATCGGCCCGGCGACCTCGTCAAGCTCGACATCATGGTCAGCGGCGAGCCGGTCGACGCGCTCTCCCTGATCGTGCACAAGACCGATGCGTTCCGGGTCGGCAAGGGTCTCGTCGAGAAGCTCAAGGAGCTGATCCCGCGGCAGATGTTCGAAGTGCCGGTCCAGGCGGCAATCGGCTCGCATATCATCAGCCGCGAGACGATCCGGGCGATGCGCAAGAACGTGCTGGCCAAGTGCTACGGCGGCGACATCACCCGCAAGCGCAAGCTCCTCGAGAAGCAGAAGGAAGGCAAGCAGCGGATGAAGCGGATCGGCTCCGTCGAGATCCCGCAGGAGGCCTTCCTGGCGGTGCTGCGCATGAACGACGGGCAGTAGGGTGGACTTCCAGGATTCGCTGCGCCTCTCGATCGCCCTTGGCCTGACGATCTTCCTGGTCCTGCTCCGCTTCGACTCGGACCGGATCATGCGCTCCGACTACTTCCGCTACCGATCCGGCTGGCTCGGGCCGCTCTCCTACTACGGGCTGGTGGTCGTCTTCGCCATCGGGATTGCGATCATCCTGCCGAGCGGCCGCGCCAAGCTCTTCCTGACCCCCGGCGACCCGGCCTCGATGCTGCCGGTGACGGCCCTCTTCTGCCTCGTGGCCGTGGTCAACGGGGCGGTGCTTGCCTTCCTGCGCTACCGGGCCATCCTGCCGCTGCCGGTCCCGCTGCTCGTCTCTCGGCTGGCGGGAGCTGCCGCCAACGCGGTGGCCGAGGAGCTCCAGTTCCGCTCGATCGTGCTCGGCATGCTCATCTTCGCCGGGGGGCCCGCCTGGGTCGGCCCCGCGCTGGTCGTCCAGGCGCTGCTCTACGGCCTCGTGCATCGGCGCCTCTGGAACGAGCGCGACTGGTACTTCCTCGCCGGCTCGGTGATCCTCGGCTACGCCGCCGGCCTGGCGACGGTCACCACCGGGTCGGTGGTGCCGGCCATGGTCGGGCACTTCGCGGTCACCGCCTCGCTCTTCGCCTTTGCCGGGGAGCGGCTGCGCCAGCGACCGATCTAGGCGGTCCCGCGCACGAGCGCCGTCACCTGGTCAAGCGTCAACGCCCTTCCGGCCGCATACGCGCGCTGGAATGCGTCCTCGCCGAGGCCCGCGTGTGCCTGGACAGCCGGGTCCGCAATGCCGAGCGTCCGCATCGGCGTGGCCATCTCTCCGAGCGGCTCACGCAAGACGTCTCCCGCGCCGCTCAGCATCGCGGCTCGCTCCAGATCTCCCTCCTCGACCGCCACGGCCGCTGCCAGCATCAAGGCCCGAACCAGGCTCTGGGTGTCTCCCGCCGCGCGGAAAATGCCGATCGTCTCGACCTGGAGCGCGCGAGCGCTCGTGAACTCTCCGTCCTTTGCCCGCAGCAGCGAAAGAAACCCTGATCCGATGGCGATCCGGACCGTCTCGCCCGCCTCGCGAAAGGCGCGGACATTGCCCTCCTGGATCGCCCGAGCCTCGGCGAACTCCCCCTGGTGGAAGAGCAGGAAGCTGAGCGCCTCGCGCAATCGCAGCACGCCAGGCTGATCGCCGACGCGCGTCAGGATCTCGAGGCTCTCGTCATAGAGGGCGCGCGCGACCTCTAGCTCGTTGGCGACGGCGGCCACGAAGCCCGCGTTGTAGAGCGCCTCCGCGAGGCCCGCCGGGTCATCGAGGGTCCGTTGGATGGCCAGACCCTCGTCGTAGGCCTTGCCCGCTGCCGCCATGTCGCCCTGCCAGTAGGTGACGCCGCCGAGTCCCGAGAGGGCGCGGGACCGCGCCTGCGTCTGGGCGCCGAAGCCGGGCCTGGCCAGCAGCCCTTCCAGCACGCCCCGCCCCTCGGCGAGGTGCCCGCGCCGCTGCCAGAAGCGCCAGAGCGCGCCCCCCATCCCGAGCGCCAGTTCGACCCGGTCATCGTCGGCGGCGTGCTGGAGCGCCACGCGCAGGTTGTCCTGATCGGCCTCCAGCCGATCCAGCCAGGCATTCGCCTGCCGTCCCAGCAGCTCACCAGCCGCCCGTTCCGCGAGGCCGCCGAAGAGGTCCTCGTGCCGATGCCGGATCGGCTCTGCATCCTCGCTGGCGCTCAGCCGTTCGGCGGCGTACTCGCGGATCGTCTCCAACATGACGAACCGAGGCTCCCCGGCGGCCCCGGCCGACTGCGTCACGAGGCTCTTGTCGACGAAGGAGGCCAGCCCGTCGAGCATGTCGATGCCCAGCGCGCCGTCGGGGTCGCAGACGGCCTGCGCGTCGTCGGAGGTGAAGCCGCCGACGAAGATTCCCAGCCGCCGGAAGAGGGCCCGCTCGGTTGAATCGAGCAGGTCATGGCTCCAGTCGATGGCGCCGCGCAGCGTCCGCTGCCGCTCCGGCAGGTCGCGCGACTTGCTGGTCAGGAACGCGAGCGTCTGCTCGAGGCGCGCGAGGATGGCCCCTGGAGCGAAGAGCTTGACGCGGGCCGCGGCCAGCTCGATGGCCAGCGGCAGGCCGTCGAGCCGGGCGCAGATGGCCGCCACCGCCGGAGCGTTGTCGTTGTCGACGGCGAAGTCCGGGCGCACGCCCCGTGCGCGCTGGATGAAGAGCGCCACGGCGTCGTACTGCGAGAGCGCCGCGAGCGGTGGCAGCCTGGTCAGGTCGGGCATGCCGAGCGGCGGTACCGGGTACTCCTGCTCGCCGCGCAGGTGCAACACCTCGCGGCCGGTGACGATGATGCCGAGCTGCGGCGCGGCCTCGAGCAGCTGGCCGATCAGCGGAGCGCCGGCCTGCACCTGTTCGAAGTTGTCGACGACGAGCAGCAGCTGCAAGTCGCGCAGGTGTGCCTTGAGCGATTCGAGCACGGGCCGATTCGGCTGCTCTGGCAGCGCGAGAGCGGACGCGATCGTGCTGGGGATGAGCTCAGGGTCCCTGATGGGGGAGAGGTCGACGAAAAAGGCGCCGCCGCTGAACTCGTCCTTCAGCGCCGTCGCGACCTGGAGGGAGAGGCGTGTCTTGCCCGTGCCGCCAGGCCCGGTGAGGGTCACCAGCCGCGACCGTCGCACGAGATCTGCCACCTCCTCCGCCTCCCGCCGCCGACCGACGAAGGTTGTCATCTGGGTCGGCAGGTTGGACGGCGTTTGGAGAGTGCGCGGCGGCGGGAAGTCCGCCGGCAGCTCCGGCAGGACCAGCTGCACGAGCCGCTCGGGCTGGTCGAGGTCCTTGAGGCGGAACGTGCCAAGGTCGATCAGGCGGAGGTCGGCCGGCAGCGATCCCGCGACCAGCGCTCGCGTCGAATCGGAGATGAGCACCTGGCCGCCGTGCGCCGCGGCTGCGATGCGCGCCGCCCGGTGCACGTCGATCCCCACGTAGTTGTCTCCGCCGGGCGTTCCCTCGCCGGTGTGCAGGCCCATCCGGACGCGGACCGTGCCCGCCTCCGCCGGCCAGGTCTCAGCTGCGAGGGCTCGCTGCGCGGCAGCCGCCGCGGCGACCGCCGATGAAGCGCTGCGGAAGACGACGAAGAACGAGTCGCCCTCCGTCGCGATCTCCACGCCATCGGCCGCCTGGAATGCGTCGCGCAGCAGCATCTGGTGGCGCTCAAGCAGCGAGCGGAAACTGGGGCCGAGCGCGGTGACCAGCCGGGTGGAGCCTTCGATGTCGGAGAAGAGGAAGGTCAGCGTTCCCGTCGGCAGGTCCTGTCTCTCCACCTGCGGAGCATACCGCCGCCCGTGTCGATTTCCCGCACCCCTCATTCGTCGTTACGGTAGTTACGGGCGCTGACAGCCGCGCTCGATCCGCAGCGAGGAGATCCCCATGGCAGCCAAGGTCATTCACGTCGAAGTCACCGGCAAGGACGGGCCCGCCCTCCAGAGCTTCTACTCCAAGATCTTCGACTGGAAGCTCGACACGGACCTCCCCGACGGCTACGGCATGGCCCGTGACGAGTCGGGGTTCACCAGCGGCATCGGCCCCACCCGCGACGGGTCCGCGGGCTGGGTCACCTTCTACGTCCACTCCGACGACCCGGCCGGCGTCCTGCGTCGCGTTGAGGAGCTCGGCGGCAAGGTGATCATGCCGCTCACCGAGGTCAACAAGGACACGACGATCGCCCTCTTCGCCGATCCCGAGGGGCATGTCGTCGGGATCATGTAGCTCCCGATCGGTCCGTTCACGCGGCCGCCGCCCCGAGCCCGCAGCCTGTAGGCTCGGGGCGTGTCGTTGCCCACGCATCACCTCTACCTCCACGTCCCGTTCTGTCGGCTGGTGTGCGCCTACTGCGACTTCGTGACGGTCGGCGGGAGGCGCGCGGAGATTCCCCGCTACGTGGAAGCGCTGCTTGCCGAACTGGCGATGCGGCCGGCGTCAGGGGAGCTGGCGACGATCTACTTCGGCGGCGGGACGCCGTCGCTGCTGCCCCCAGTTGCCGTCGCGCGAGTGGTGGATGCGGCGGCCCGACAATGGGGGACGGATCCGTCGGAGATCACCCTCGAGGCGAACCCCAGCGCCCGCGAGACGCCCGACTGGGCGGGCCTGCGGGGCGCCGGCGTGAACCGCCTCTCGCTGGGGATCCAGTCGCTGCGCGACGCCGAGCTGCGGGCGCTGGCCCGCGGCCAGACCGCCGCCGAGGGGCTGGCTGCCTTCGCCGCGGCCCGGGCGGCCGGTTTCGCGAACGTGTCGGTCGACCTGATCTACGGGATCCCGGGCCAGTCGCTGCCCGACTGGCGTGACGGCCTGTCGCGTGCCCTCGCGCTCGAGCCGGACCACCTCTCGCTCTACGCCCTGCAGCTGGCGCCTGGCGCCCGATGAGTGGGCTGCGCCACCCCGTCCGGGGGCACTGCGCTGGCGGCAGCGGATGGTCCCGCGTCAGGACGACGGCCTGGCGGCTGCCCAGTACGAGACGGCCGAGGAGCTGCTCGACCGTGCGGGCTATGTCCACTACGAGCTCTCTTCCTGGGCGCTGCCCGGCTTCGAGTCGCGACACAACTCCGCCTACTGGGAGCGCCGGCCGTACACCGGGATCGGGGCCGGAGCGCATTCCTTTGACGGCGAGACCCGCTCCTGGAACGAGCGCGACCTCGACGGCTACCTCGCGCGTGACCGAGACAGGGGAGCGCGCGCTGGCGGGCAGCGAGCAGCTCGACGAGCCGACGCGCGCATTCGAGGCGGTGGCGCTCGGCCTGCGTCGCGTCACCGGCTTCAGCCGCTCGGCGTTCGCGGCCGAGTTCGGCGAGGATCCGTGGGAGCGCTACCCCGCGGCGCTTGAAGAGCAGGTCGCTGCCGGGCCTCCTCGAGGTGGCCGGCGACGCGATCCGCCTCACCGCGCGTGGCCGCCTCTTTGCGAACGAGGCGCTGATCGCCTTCGCCCCCTGAGCGGGCGGCTGGCCACCCGCCCTTCCCGTCGGGCGCTGGCGTCCCGGGTGAGGTCGCTGTCATGCATCGGACAGCCCAGGCGTCACCGGCTATCTGGGCGCGCGAGAGCAACGCGGCTAACGTCCGCGTACGGGCTCCAATCAATCAGAGGAGGACAGAGGTCATGGGTTCACAGCAGGGCCGGTCAGGAGATCCCTGCCGGCATGAAGGACAGCATGCACGAGGTGCGGTTCACTTCGGCAGAGGGCGAAGCTTCGATCCGCTCGAAGCTCGCCAAGGGCGGGCCGATCGTGGTGCGCCTCCGCATTCCGCCCGACAGCGACGTCGAAGGGCACTCGCTCGGCGACTCTGTGGTGCTGGCAATTGCCAAATTCGACGACAGCGACGTCGAAGGGCATGTCCTCGGCATCCACTTCCCCGATGCCGAACGGGCGCGACGCTTCCGGACCGAGATGATTGCCGCCGGTGCGCTGACGGCCACGCTCGCCCTCGGCGTCGGGCTCAGTCAATTGGCTCCAAGTGCTCAGCTGGAACAATCCCGGGTGGGAACGCAGAGCAATGCGGTGTGGATCGACACCTCCGCAGCTGGGCCAACCCTCCGTTGGGTCCCGCATCAGGTCGCGCCCATTGAGGGCGGCGCGGCTGCACCAGCCATTGAGGGCGGCGCGGCTGCACCAGCCTTCCGTGGGGTCCCGCATCAGGTCGCGCCCGATGAGGGCGGCGCGGCTGCACCAGCCGTTGAGGGCGGCGCGGCTGCACCAGCCGTGCAGATCCCGCATCAGGTTCCGCCTGACGACCTGTAGCCGTCGGTGCGACCGATGACGAAGGGCGCGCCGCTTCCGGCGCGCCCTTTCGCTCCGTGGGCCCTGCTCAGCGGGAGCCGCAGGTCGAGACGGCCGCCTCGCCCGCGAATCGGGCCGCGATCCACGCCTCCGCGGCCTGAAACGCAGACGACGACATGAGGCTGGCATCATGACCTCCGTGCACCGTCCGCAGCTCGACCGTGTCACCGATCGCGCACATGGCGTCCACCCCCGCCACCTGGCTCGCATACGACACCAGCCTGTCGTCATCGGCCGACACGACCAGGAACGGAACGTCGGTCGCGGTGCCGCCCGGTGAGTTTTCCACGAGACGCTGACTCCACTCGGGAATGAGGGTTGGGTCGGAGGCGTACGGGTTGGCGCTCAGGCCAGAGGGGTCGCATCTATCGCGCACGACAGCGGCAATCCCCTGGGCCGTATCGGTCAGGAACGGGAGCGACAGCCCATAGATTTCGCTCCAGACGCCGAAGAGGAGGACGGGCGCCGACGTGGCGAAGACCTGTCCGGCGTTCCCCTGCTCGAACGTCCAGCGAGCAAAGGCGGACAGGTCGCTCGGCGGCGATCCGGCGAGCGCGCCGCGCAGGTCGAGCTCCGGCGCGTAGGTTGGCGCCAGCTGCCCTGCCCACAGCGCCGCATGGCCACCCTGCGAGAGGCCGATCATCACAGCCTCACCGGCCGCATGCGCCTCCGGCAGGTGCTGCGCGGCGCGAATCGAGTCGAGGACTGATCTGCCCTCGGATAGGCCGATGATGTACGGGTGCGTCCCGTCGGTTCCAAGCCCCTCGTAGTCGGTCGCGGTCAACACGTAGCCGGATGACACCAGGATCTCGAGCCCGATGAGCGACTCCAGGCCCGAACGCGACGGGGCGCAGCGATCCGCGATCCCGGTCGTGCCGTGCGCCCAGGCGACCACGGGATACCCGCCTCCTGTCGGCGGGTCTGCCGGCGCCAGGATCAAGCCGCTGACCGCGACAGGCTCCCCGTCGAGGCCGGTGGAGCCATACACCACGGTCCACGCCCGCATCCCGGCAGGCGCGCGCAGCTCGACCGCGTCGATCAGCTCACCCGGGGCGGACTGGGACACGGCGTCGGCCGAGGGGTAGTAGAAGGCTGCCGGGGCGCTGAGGATGAGGGGTGCGGCGGAGGCTTCCACTGTCTGGCTCGCCGTCGGGCTCGACGTGGGCGCGACCGTGCAAGCCGCGAGCACAAGGCCGAGGGCCAGGCCCGCTGGAGACGGTGAAACGAGGTGGGATTCTCATCGCGGTTGCGGGTGGAGTGTAGGCGGTGACCGTGGCGCGTTGACATCCGTCCGGGACGGTTGGTACCATGCCGATCACGCACGATTAGCACTCTCACCCTTAGAGTGCTAACGCATTCCCACCGAGGGGCAACGAGGCACAATGGTCGGCGAACAGGCACACACCAGCGATCGCAGCAGCGCGCCCCGCTCCGGCCTTGAGCTGACCGAGCGGCAGCGGACGGTGCTGCGTGCCGTCGTCGAGGACTACGTGCTGAGCGCGGTGCCGGTCGGGTCGCGGGTGCTGGTGGATCGGTATCGGCTGCGCGTGAGCTCCGCGACCGTCCGCAGCGCCATGGCCGAGCTCGAGGCGCTGGGGCTCCTCTCCCACCCGCATACCAGTGCCGGGCGCGTACCCTCGGACCTCGGCTATCGGGTCTACGTCGAGTCGCTGATGCATGAGTCGTCGCTCGACCGCGCCGACCAGCTGATGATCCGCCACCAGTTCAGCCAGGTCCAGCTGACGAGCAACGAGTGGCTTCGCCTGGCCGCCTCGATCCTCGCCGGCAGCACGCGGTCCGCAGCCGTGGTCACGCCGGCCAAGGCACGACGGGCGCGCTTCGGCCACCTCCAGCTCGTCGAGCTGGGCGATCAGTCGCGCCTGGCGGTCCTGGTGCTCGCCGACGGGAACGTCGTGCAGCGCCGTCTCGACCACGCGGCGGTCGAGCGGGCGACGGCCGGCGCCCCGTTGGGCCAGGCGCTGCTCGACGAGACGGCCGCGACCATCAACGCGGAGGTGGCCGGCATGACGGCGACCCAGCTGCGACGCCGCGCCGCCAAGCTGAGCGGCCTGGCCGCCCACGTCGGTGACGTGGTGGCGGGGCTCCTCGATGACGCCGATACGGTCGCTGTCGAGGAGATCTTCACTGCCGGGATCGGCAACGTCCTGGAGCAGCCGGAGTTCGCCGAGGGCGCCAAGCTGAGCGGCATCCTCGAGGTGCTCCAGCGCTCCGACTTCCTGGAGCAGCTGGTGCCGGTACTGGCCCGGCGCGGTGGGGTGACGGTCATCATCGGTCATGAGAACGCCAACGAGACGATGCACGAGGTGAGCCTCGTCTTCGCCCCGTACGGCGAGCCGGACCGGGCGCTCGGCCTGCTCGGCGTCCTCGGGCCTACCCGGATGCCGTATCCGCGCGCCATTCCCACCGTCCGCTACCTTTCAACCCTGATGAACGAGCTGCTCGCCAGCCACTCCGGAGAACCCCATGACTGAACATCGCGGCAACGGCGCCCCCGAGGACGAGCGCGAGGCACGGCATCCCCGCGGGCCGTCGCGCGCGCAGCTGCTCTCGATGATCGAGGACCTGCAACGTGTGCTCGAGCAGACGCGCGAGCAGTCAGACGAGCACCTGCGCGCGCTCCAGCGCACGGCCGCCGACTTCGCCAACTACCGGCGCCGCGTCGACGAGGATCGCGAGGGGCTCGCCCAGTTCACCAACGCCGTCCTGATCGGCAAGCTGCTGGGCGTCCTCGACGACTTCGACCGGGCGCTCGCCAGCGCCCCCGCCGAGACGCACGAGGGCTGGGTCGACGGGGTGCGCCTCGTCGAGCGCAAGCTGCGCAACCTGCTCGAGGCGGAGGGGGTCACCCAGATCGACGCCCTCGGCCAGCCATTCGACCCGAACCTGCACGAGGCGGTCGTCCACGAGGAGACCGCGGACCATCCCGACAACCAGGTGATCGGCGAGCTGCAGCGTGGATACCGGCTCCGTGACCGGGTCCTGCGCCCATCGCTCGTCCGCGTCGCGAACAACCCGAAGGAGCACTGAGCGCATGGGAAAGATCATCGGCATCGACCTCGGCACGACCAACTCGGTGGTGGCCGTCATGGAGGGCGGCGAGCCCCAGGTCATCACCAACGCGGAGGGTGGCCGCATCACGCCATCGGTCGTCGCCTTCGCCAAGAGCGGGGAGCGGCTGGTGGGCCAGGTGGCCAAGCGCCAGGCGATCACCAACCCGGAGAACACGATCTTCTCCATCAAGCGCTTCATGGGTCGTCGCTTCGAGGACCCCGAGGTGGCGCACAGCAAGGACCTGGTGCCCTACACGGTCTCGAAGGATCCGAAGTCCGACGGCGTGGTCGTCACGCTGGCCAACGGCAAGACCTTCAGCCCGCCCGAGATCAGCGCCATGATCCTCCAGAAGCTCAAGGCCGATGCCGAGGCGTACCTGGGCGAGAAGGTGACCGAGGCGGTCATCACCGTCCCGGCCTACTTCGACGACACCCAGCGCCAGGCGACCAAGGACGCCGGGCGCATCGCCGGCCTCGACGTCAAGCGGATCGTCAACGAGCCGACCGCATCGGCGCTGGCCTACGGCCTCGACAAGACCAAGGACGAGAAGATCGCCGTCTACGACCTCGGCGGCGGCACCTTCGACATCAGCATCCTCGAGCTGTCCGAGGGCGTCTTCGAGGTGCGCAGCACGAACGGCGACACGCACCTGGGCGGCGACGACTTCGACCAGCGCGTGATCGACTGGCTGAGCGAGGAGTTCAAGAAGGACCAGGGGGTCGACCTCTCCAAGGACCGGATCGCGCTCCAGCGCCTGAAGGAGGCGGCGGAGAAGGCGAAGATCGAGCTCTCGAGCACGGCCACCACGGAGATCAACCTGCCCTTCATCAGCGCCGATGCCTCCGGGCCGAAGCACCTGGTGATCACCCTCACCCGCGCCAAGCTGGAGGACCTGGTCGCCGACCTGGTCAAGAAGACCGCAGGGCCGGTCAAGCAGGCGCTCTCCGACGCAGGACTGAAGCCGACCGACATCGACGAGGTGATCCTGGTCGGCGGCATGACCCGCATGCCGGCGGTGATCGAGGCGGTCAAGGCCATGTTCGCCGGCAAGGAGCCGCACAAGGGGGTCAACCCCGACGAGGTGGTGGCCGTCGGCGCCGCCATCCAGGCCGGCGTCCTGGGTGGCGAGGTGAAGGACGTCCTCCTCCTCGACGTGACACCGCTCTCCCTCGGCATCGAGACCCTGGGCGGCGTGGCGACCAAGATGATCAACCGCAACACGACCATCCCCACGAGCCACACCCAGATCTTCTCGACCGCATCGGACTCGCAGCCGTCGGTCGACATCGTCGTGCTCCAGGGCGAGCGCGAGCTGGCCAGCGACAACAAGAAGCTGGCCACCTTCCGGCTCGATGGCATCCCCCCGGCCCCGCGCGGCGTGCCGCAGATCGAGGTCACCTTCGACATCGACGCCAACGGCATCCTCAACGTGGCGGCCAAGGACAAGGCCACCGGCAAGGAGCAGAAGGTCGCCATCACGGCCTCCTCGATGCTCGCCAAGGAGGACGTCGACCAGATGGTCCGCGACGCGGCCGAGCACGCGGAGGACGACCGCAAGCGCCGCGCCGAGATCGAGTCGCGCAACGAGGCCGATGCGCTCACCTACCAGGCCGAACGGCTGATCAAGGACCTGGGCGACAAGCTGCCCGAGGCCGACCGCAAGGAGATCACCGACCGGATCGAGGCGGTGCGCGCCGCGCTGGCCGGGACCGATGGGGGCGTGGTCGACTCCACCAAGCAGCAGCTCGCCGAGGTGCTGCAGCGGGTCGGGACCAAGGCCTACGAGACGGCCGCCAAGCCCGAGCCGGGCGACGGGGAAGGCTCCGGCGGCGAGGGCGGCGGTCCCGCCGAGGGAGCCGCGCCCGAGGAAGAGGGGGAGACGATCGAGGGGGAATACAAGGAAGTGTGAATGTGAGTCGGGGACCAGTCCTTGGCTGGCTGTCGCAACAGCCTGCGGACCGGCCCCCGCCTCCCCTTCACCGCTCCTTCTCGGAATAGGCTGCTGCTCCCTCCAGCTGGCTTCGCGACGGCCTGCGGGGCGGGCGCCCGGCCCTTTCGCACGTCGGGAAGCAGCGCTAGCCGAGGAAGATGAGCTTCACGCCGGCAATCACCAGCACCACGCTCAGCGCGGCCCGGAGCTGGACGATGCGGCCGCGACGATTGCCGATCTCCGAGCCCGCGATGGCGCCGGCGACCACCGCAACGATCCAGATCGGTAGGCTCTCAGGCAACGATGCGAGGCGCGAGAAGTTGCCCGCCAGGCCGGCGATCGAGTTGGCGAGGATGAACGGCGCCGCCATGCCGGACGCCTTGCGGGTCTCAGCCCAGCCGGCGAACAGCAGGACCGGGCTCAGGAAGATGCCGCCCCCGGTGCCCGTCAGTCCGGACACCAGGCCGATCACGGCGCCGATGAGCACCGCGGGCCCGGCCGGCGCCCTGACCCTGGCGTGGCCCGTCTCGGCACGGTCAGCGCGCCGTGCCGTGGCAGCCATGCCGGTGCCGGCGAGGATCAGCACGATCCCCACGAGCTTCTTGTAGATGGCCGGCGCGACCGGTAGGGAGCCGCCCAGGAAGGCGAGCGGGATCGAGCCGATCAGAAATGGGACGAGGGCGCGGACGGAGATGTGGCCGCCGCGCCAGTAGCGATACGTGACAAACGTCGCCACCACGATGTTCAGGGCGAGGGCGGTGGGCCGGGCGATATCCGGCGCGACGCCGGCGAGGGCCATGATCGCCAGGTAGGCGGACGCGCCGGCGTGCCCGACCGAGGCATACAGCACGGCCGCCACGAAGAAGGCGGCAGCGAGAAGGAGTGGATCGACCATCGGATGGACCGGGCGAGCGCCGGGTCAGGTCAAGCGAGCTGGCTCGTGCAGTGCGGGCAGCGAGTGGCGGCTTCGGGGATATCGGTGGCACAGAAGGGGCAGGTCTTGATCGGCGGCGTGGTGTCGGCTGCCGGCTTCTTGAGCCGGGCCGTCATGGCGTTCATCGGCTTGACCACGAAGAAGAAGATCGCTGCCGCGACCAGCACGAAGCTGATGAGGGCGTTGAAGAACTTCCCGTAGGCCACGGTCCCCTTGCCGGCTTCAAAGGCCAGGTCCGAGAAGTTGGGCACGCTCAGCAGGCCGAGCAGCGGCGTCAGGACGTCGCCGACGAACGAGGTCACGACCGCGCCGAAGGCGGCGCCGATGACGATGCCGACCGCCAGGTCGATCACGTTGCCGCGCAGGATGAAGTCGCGGAACTCCTTGATCATCGGGCCCTCCTTCGATGTGCCGGTCGCAGTTTCGGCTGGGAGTATAGGACCGGACTAGACTCGGACCGATGCGCCTCGCGACCTGGAATGTCAACTCGCTCAAGGCCCGCCTGGATCGGGTCCTGGCCTGGGCCGAGGCCTTCCAGCCGGACATCCTCTGCATGCAGGAGACGAAGCTCTCCGATGCCGCCATGCCGGACCTGGCCTTCCGCGCGCTCGGCTACGAGGTCGCGCACCACGGGCTGGGGCAGTGGAACGGGGTTGCGGTCGCATCCAGGGTCGGCATCGCCGATATCCAGGCTGGCCTCCCGACCACTGACGGCTGGACCGATGATGGCGGCCGCTTCCTGGCCGCCACCTGCGGCGGCGTCCGGGTCGCGAGCATCTACGTCCCCAACGGCCGCGAGGTCGGCACGCAGTTCTACGAGCAGAAGCTCGAATGGCTGGACCGGCTGCACGAGTGGCTCCTCAGCCTTGACCCGGCCGCGCCAATGGCGATCTGCGGCGACTACAACGTGGCCCCCGCCGACGAGGACGTCTACGACCCCGCCGCGGTCCACGGCGCGACCCACGTCTCGGAGCCCGAGCGGGCTGCCGTGGCCCGCCTGCGGGAGTGGGGGCTGGTCGATGTGGTGCGCCGCTTCCATCCCGAGGCGGGCTTCTTCACCTGGTGGGACTATCGGGCGGGGAACTTCCACAAGAACCTGGGGATGCGGATCGACCACGTGTACGTTACCGAGCCGCTGGCCGCGCGGGCCGTCGCCGCCGAGCGCGACCGCGACGCCCGGAAACCGTCGACCTACCCGGGGATCCCCTCCGACCATGCCCCGCTGGTGGTGGATTTCGCCGAGTAGCCTGATCGAGCCCCCTTGGCAGAGTTGGAGGAGAACCGATGGCAGTCACCTTCGAGCACGTGCCGCACCCCCGGATCGAGGAGCGCAAGAAGTCGGGGCCGCCCAAGGCGGCCGATCAGCAGGTCGGCTTCAACGGGCGCTTCGCGCTCCTCATCACGACGATCGTGGGGACGATGTGGTGCGCCTACGCCTTCGCGATGCTCGCCCTGATAGCCCTCCCATCGGCCATCAAGTCGGGTGACCCGCTTCAGCTCGTGCAATGGGTCAGCCAGACCTTCATCCAGCTGGTGCTGCTGTCGATCATCATGGTCGGCCAGAACATCATGGGGAAGGCGTCGGACAAGCGGGCCGAGATGACCTACAAGGACGCCGATGCGACCTTCCACGAGGCCGAGCAGATCCAGGCGCACCTCAAGGCGCAGGACGAAGCGCTGAACACACTCCTCGACAAGGTGCTGAAGCTCGAAGGGGCCAGTTCGAAGCCGCAGCAGGGCGCGTGACCCGTGGGGCAACCCCGGGCAGGACTTCCGTTGGGTTCGATTCTGGGACCATTCATCTCAGAATCGGGCCAGTGATGGCGCAACATCGAACCTTGGTGCGCGTTGCGGCGAGCCTCCTCGTGGTCGCCTCGCTGGCCGCTGCCTGCGGCGGAACCAACGCAGGTTCGTCGTCAGGTCCGGGCGCGAGCCGCGGACCAACGCCCGTGCCAACGCCCCAGACCCTCTCCGCCTACCCGGACGGTTTCCCGACGACGTGGACCAACATGCAGAACCCGCCCGACACGCGGCTCATCCCGGTGGCAGGTGGCCTGCAGGGCAACTACACCGGCACGCTGACCGCCGCCGATGGGTCCCAGGGCACCTACACCGCGACCTGGGTCGAGAACCGCGCCGCGGCCGCAAAGGTCGTCTGCAACGGGTTGACGTACACCGATGTCTACGTGGGGGCGACGCCCGAGGTCACCAGCGACGTCAAGTTCACCGGCTGGGGCAGCGCCACCCTCGTGACGGTCGGCCACGTGAGCGTCTATCGCTCTTCGCGCAACGGCAGCTCGCCGTCGATCTGCGACCAGTCCACGGTCGGCACCTTCGCCGCCCAGTTCACCAAGGGGGGCGCCACCCAGTTGATGAGCGGCACCTGGCACTTCGACAAGGCCGCGCACCTCGTCTTCGATCCCCCTGCCGCGGGGTCACCCGCTCCGTCGTAGCGCTCCGGCCAGGTCCCTCCCCGGACGCGTTCGCGGCCACGTCACGGAGCTCGCTCCCACGAACCGGCGGTAGTCGGTCAGCGCCGAGCGAAGGGCCGGGACGAAGTGGGGCTCCTCCATCGGGCTGAAGCCATCCTCGAACCAGATGCCGGCGATCCGCAGGATGCGTGACGCGCGCGTCAGGCGCGGCTCGATCCGTCCCACCAGGCGATCCCCGAACAGGAGCGGCAGCACGTAGTAGCCGTGGCGTCGCTTCGCCTCCGGGATGTAGACCTCCCAGATGTAGTCGAAGCCGAAGAGGCCCCTCACCAGGCGCCGATCCCACATCAACGGATCCAGGGGCGCCACGAACGAAACCGATGGCGCTGCCGCCGCTGTCGCCGCAGTCGCCTCGAGGATCTGAAGCTCGTCCGCCAGGACGTGGCGCGCCTCGCGGAAACCCTCGACCGCGACCGGCAGGAGCGTGCCGTCCTCGACCAGGGCCGCCGTGGTCCGCGCTCGCTCGGGCGCCTTGCCGGTGCCCAGCACCAGCTCCCCAGGGCCGCCCACCGCCATCAGGCCCACGCCACGGTGCCGGCTGAGGAGCCGGTGGCGCATCTGGTCCGTCTCGCTGGCGTGCGTGGCGAGGAGGCCGGCCGGCACGAGCCGCTCGATCAGATCGTAGTAGCGGCGGCTCCCGTCGCGCCGCGAGATCCCCAGCTGCCCGACCACGAACATGGCCTCCATCACGGCGCGGGCCGCCTTGGTCGAGGTGGCGACGCTGTTGTCCCACCACCACTGGACCCGGTCGTCCACGTCACGGAACGAGGCGGTCGAGACGGGGCCGCTGTCGCGAATGTGGTCGCGGATCCGATCTGCGAGGCCGGCGTGCTCTCTCAGGAAGTCGCGGTAGTCGCCGGCGCTCCGGGTCCAGGCGACGCGGTAGAAGGGGAGCTCGTCGATCGGGAGCAGGTTCAGGCTCTTGTTGTAGAGCTCGATCAGGCGCCGCTCACCGGCCGGCCCGTAGAGCCATCGGTCGCACCACTCGCGCCGGTAGCCGGCGACGCGGTTGTGCAGCACCAGGTCGTGGTTGCGGGCGCCGGGCACCTCGAGCGGGTCGAACTGCAGGCTCCCGAGCCGATCCACCACGCGGAGCACCGATTCGGGCTCCGCCGCCAGGGCGCGCGGCGGGTCGAGCAGCTGGCGACGCACCACGAAGCGGCGCGCGTGGTCGGCCGAGATGCGGAGGTCGGGCAGGGTGGCGGGCATCGGCGGGGATTGTCGCAGCCTCGGCCATTCGTACAATGCCGCGCATGTCGATGGAGCGCATGCCGGAGGGGCCGCCCGCCGCCGCGTCGGTCCCGGGCGACGAGACGGCCGCGGGCCGAGCGCTGCGCATCCAGATCCTGGCCACCGAGCACTGGAGCCTGCTGGCGACGCGCTCGCTCTCCTGGAACGAATCGTTCGCCCGCGCGGGCATGTTTCTGACGCTGCTCTCCGGCGCGACGGTGGCGCTCGCGCTGGTCGCCCAGGCGACATCGTTCGGGCCGGGCTTCGTGCTGTTCGCGCTGCTGATCCTTCCGGTGGTGCTCTTCGTCGGCCTCACCACCTACGTCCGGCTGCTCGAGATCAACAACGAGGACTACGTCTGGGTGCGCGGCATGAACCGGCTGCGCGGCGCCTACCTCGAGGCGATCCCGGAGCTCGCCCCGTACTTCGTGACCGGGACCTCCGAGGACGCTGCCGAGATCTTCCGCACCTTCGGCTCGATGCCCGACGCACCGGGCAAACTGGAAACCGGCCTCTTTCATGGCCTTGTCACGACCCCGACCACCATCGGCTTCGTCGACGCGACGCTGGCCGCGGTCCTGGCAGCGATCCTTGCCACCCAGCTGCAGATGGAGATGGCTCCTGCGGCGGGGATCGGGGTGGCGGTCTTCGCGCTCAGTGCGGTCGCGCTGGCCTGGTTCGGGTATCGCAGCCAGGCGATGGCACACCTCTACCCCGACAGCCGCGCCGCCAAGTAGGACGGCCACGCCAACCGTGGCGATCCGCCCGAACTGAGGTTGGGGGTCTGGCACTCTGGACTCGAGAGTGCCAATCGCTATAATCCGCGCGCCATGGCAGTCAAGCGCGATTACTACGAGGTGCTGGGCGTCTCCCGCGATGCCAGCGACGAGGAGATCAAGCGCTCGTTTCGCAAGGCTGCGCAGCGCCATCACCCAGACGTGGACTCCTCCGCGGGGGCCGAGGAGCGCTTCAAGGAGCTGAACGAGGCGTACCGCGTGCTGTCGGACCGGCAGCGGCGCACCGCCTACGACATGTTCGGGCACGCCGGAGTGGACGGCGCGAGCACCGGGGCCGGTGGCGGGTTCGGTGGGGGATTCGGGCCGTTCGGCGACATCTTCGACGCGTTCTTTGGTGGCTCGCCGGCCGGTGGGCGGGGACGCCGGCGCGTCGTGGCGGGAGCGGACCTGCGCTACGACCTGACCATCGAGTTCGCGGAGGCCGTCTCCGGCGTCACGAAAGAGATCACCTTCCCGACGCTCGTCCGATGCGCGACCTGCGAGGGGACCGGCGCGCGAGCCGGGCAGCCAGCCGGAGAAGTGCCCCGAGTGCAACGGCACCGGCGAGAAGCGGCGGGTGGCGCAGACGATCCTGGGCCAGATGGTGAACATCACCGCCTGCCCGCGCTGCAACGGCGAGGGGAGCATCGTCGCGAAACCCTGCCCGACCTGCCGCGGCGACGGGCGCGTGCGCGAGCAGCGCACGATCAAGGTCGAGGTCCCCGCGGGGATCGACTCCGGCCAGCGCATCGCGATCGAGGGGCAGGGCGAGGACGGCCCGCGCGGCGGTCCCCCCGGCGACCTGTACGTGGCGGTCACGGTCCGCGACCACGCCCAGCTCCTGCGCCGCGGCACGGAGCTCTACTACGAGCTGCCGGTCACCTTCCCCCAGGCGGCGTTGGGGGCCAGCCTCGAGATCCCCACGGTCGAGGGATCCGAGCCGGTGGCGGTGCCGGCTGGGACACAGAGCGGGACGGAGATCCGGCTGCGTGGTCGCGGCGTGCCGCGACTGCGAGGCTCCGGACGCGGCGACCTCCACGTGATCGTCACCGTGGTGGTGCCGCACAAGCCATCGAAGCGGGAGCGGGAGCTGCTCAAGGAGCTTGGCGAGCTGGGTGCGCCGGCGGTCCTGCCCAAGGGCGGCCCGAGCCTGGTCGATCGGCTCCGCGACCTGTTCAGCTAGGCCGTCGTGCGCTGGCTCGAGCTGACGGTCACCTGCGACAACGAAGCGGTCGAGGCGGTCAGCGAGATCCTCGGCCGGGTGAGCCAGGGAACCGCGGTGCGGCCCACCCGCCTGATCCGCGACCCGAACGACGAGCTGTCAGCGCGCGAGGACCCGACCGCGCCGTACGAGATCACGGCCCATATTCCCGAGGACGAGGCCGCACCCGCTGCGGTCGAATCCACGGAGCGCGCGCTCTGGCACCTCCAGGCGTTCGGTCTCCGCCCGGTCGGCGAGCTTCAGGTCCGTCCGGTCGACGACGCGGACTGGACCGATGCCTGGAAGGCCGGCTACGTCCCCCAGCGCATCGGCCGGGTGGTGATCGTGCCGTCCTGGCTGGATGAACCGATCAGGCCCGATGAGGTCGCCCTGCGCCTGGATCCCGGCATGGCCTTCGGCACCGGCCTGCACCCGACGACGCGTGCCTGCCTCACGCTCCTCCAGGAGATCTCACCGATGCCTCCGGTCGTCCTCGACGTCGGCTCCGGCTCCGGCATCCTGGCCCTGGCAGCTCTCCGCCTGGGTGCGGAGCGAGCGGTCTGCTACGACACGGATCCACTCGCCGTCGAGGCGACCCTCGCCAACGCCGCCGCCAACGACCTCGCGGATCGCGTCGACCGCGCAGCATGGGTTCGCTGCCGCCAGCGCCACCTGCCGCGCATACCCGCTCGTCCTTGCCAATCTCGTCGCCGCCGTCCTGATCGACCTCTCGAAGCCGCTCGCTGCCCACACCGCTCCGGGCGGAACCCTGCTTGCCAGCGGCATCATCGACAGCCGCGCCGATGAGGTCCTTGCGGCACTCACCGACGCCGGATTCGCCCTCGAGGGCCGCCTCGACGACGGTGAGTGGGTCTCGTTCCAGCTCCGCCACAGCCCCGCTCGGTAGGCTGGACTCGATGCATCGATTCTTCGTGGATTCCGCTGCGTTGGCGGGCGATCGCTTCGCCGTCCCGGCAGGTGTCGCCCACCAGGTCATGCGAGTCCTTCGACTGCGCGACGGCGACGAGATCACCCTGCTCGACGGCCTCGGTGCCGAGGTTCGATGCCGGCTCGAGGGCTGGAGACTGCGTCGTGCTGGAGCGCCGGGCTGCGGGTGGCGAGCCGAGACACCAGCTCACCGTCTGGCAGGCGCTTCTGAAGGGCGACCATCTCGAACCGGTCGATCCGGCACGGGACGGAGCTCGGGATCGCCCGGTTCGGGCTGTTCGTCAGCGAGCGGTGCATCGCGCGCGAGGTGAGCCTCGCGAAAGCTCGAGCGGCTGCGGGCAGTCGCGCGGGAGGCGGCCGAGCAGTCGGAGCGGGGGATCGTGCCGCCGGTCGACGAGCCGATGACGTTTGCGGAAGCGCTCCAGGCAGCTGCCGCGCCCGGATCGGTCCTGCTGTTCGAGCGGCACGAGGGGAAGCGGCTGACCGAGACTGGAGCCGCCTTCGAGCGTCTTCATCGGTCCAGAAGGAGGCTTCAGCCCAGACGAGGTGGAAGCCGCGGAACGGGCGGGGCTGGCGATCGCCGGGCTGGGGCCGCGCATCCTGCGCTCGGAGACGGTGGCGGTCGCGGTGGCGGCGGCCATCTTGTCGCGCACCGGCGACTTCGCCTAGGCTCCGCGCATGGCCGATCGCGACCCCACCTACCAGGCTGACTGCCTCTTCTGCCGGATCGCGGCCGGCGAGATCCCGTCCGACCGCGTCTTCGAGGACGAGACGGTGATCGTCTTCCGCGACATCAACCCGAAGGCGCCGACGCACGTGCTCGCCATTCCGCGTCGGCACCTCGACTCGGTCGCGGACCTGACCGATGCCGATGGCGACCTCCTGACTGCGCTCTTCAGCGCGATGCGGCGCGTCGCCAGGGACGGGGGCCTGGAGGCCTACCGCATCATCAGCAACGTCGGGGCGGAGTCGGGGCAGAGCGTCTTTCACCTCCACTTCCACCTGCTCGGCGGCCGTCCCATGGCCTGGCCGCCGGGCTGAGCATAAGGAGAGTCCGTGCGCATCTTCATCTTTCTGCATATCGCGACCGTCATGACCGCCGTCGCCTTCTCGATCGGCCCGACGTTCGTCCTGCGGCGCGTCGCGGATTCCGGGGACGTGCTGGCCATCCGGCGCACCTTCGCCACTGGCGGCCCCGCTGATCCGGATCATCCCGGCGCTGTTCGGCCTGGGGGCGCTGCTCGGCATCGTCGCCATCTTCACGAACGACTACAACCCGTTCGAGCCGTGGCTGCTGATCGCCTACGTGATGTTCGTGCTGGCGGCGGTGGTGGGCGCCCGGCTGACCACGCCATGGTTCAACCGGGTGGTGAAGGCATCTGCCGAGAGCCCCGACAGCGGCCCGTCGGGCGAGCTGACGACGGCCGTCGGCGATCCGCTGATGTGGTGGGTCGAATGGTTCGACCGGGTCATCGTGCTGGCCTTCGTCCTGGACATGGTGATCAAGCCGTTCAGCTGAGCGACTGCCCCTTCAACCATTCGGCGATGTAGCCCGCGACCTCCTGCCAGCCCTCCTGGGCGATGATCCAGTGCGATCGGCCCGGGAACTCGCGGAATGCGGTGACCGCGGCCGAGCGGGCGTACTTGCGGTAGTTCCGGCGGTTGATCGAGGCCGGCACGATCCGGTCCACGCCGCCGGCGACGATCAGCAGCGGCGCTCGCGTGCCGTTCCGATAGTTCACGCGGGCCGGGCTGTTCGGCGCGAAGTTCGTGAAGGCGGCCTGGAAGAAGACGCGTCCCGTCTCGGGCGTGACGTAGGTTTCGTAGGCGGCGTGCTGCTCATCGGGCGAGAGCGGGTGGACGAATGCAAAGCGGAACTGCTCGAAGCTCCAGCGCACGACCTTGCGCCAGCCGCGCCAGGTGAACAGGACCGACGCCAGGGCCCGATAGGCTGACGGCTCGTAGGCGAAGATCCCTTTCGGCGGCGCCGGGTCGATCGCAACGCCGGCCGCGCCGAGTCCGCGGTCGAGCAGGATCTGGACGAAGAGCCCGCCGAACGAATGGCCGATCAGGATCGGCGGCTCGGGCAGGGCGCGGATGATGCGCTCGTAGTGCTCGACGATCTCGCCGATGCCGACTCCCTCCAGCGGTGAGGGATCCGCGCGGATCGCCTCGATGGATCGGTCCTTGCCCGGCCAGGCCGGCGCGATGCAGGTGTAACCGCGCTCTCCGAAGAAGCCAATGAACGGATCCCACGAGAGCGGCGTGACCCAGGCGCCGTGGATGAAGACGATGGTGCGCGACACGAGGTGCCCTCCGTGGGGCATCTTATCGCGCGATGTTCAGCGTCCTCCGTCAGCGCGACTTCGGCCTGCTCTGGTTCGGCGGCTTCGTCTCCAACCTCGGCGATTGGGTCCTCTTCGTCGGGCTGCCGTTCGAGGTGTACCGCCGGACCGGCTCGACCCTGGCGACCGGCGGCATGGTCCTCTCGTTCCTCGTCCCGAACATCCTGCTCGGGTCGGTGGCCGGCGTCTTCGTCGACCGATGGGACCGCCGCCGGCTGATGATCGTGGTCAACCTGCTTCAGGCCGGCACCATTCTTCCGCTCCTCCTGGTGGGGCAGCTCGGCCTCTGGATCGTGTATGCCGTCCTGGTCGCCGAAAGCTCCATCTCGCAGCTCTTCAATCCCGCCCAGACGGCGCTGGTGCCGAACCTGCTCGCGGGGGGACGGGACGAGCTCATCACCGCGAACGCGGTCACCGGGGTGGGGCAGCACGCGGCGCGGCTGATTGGGCCGGCGATCGGCGGGCGCGTTGGTCGCGGCGGGCGGGCTCGGGACGGTGGCGGCGATCGACTCCGCCTCGTTCGTCTTCTCGGCGGCCATGATCACGCTCATCCGGGCGCGCCCTGCCCGGCCGCGCGCCTCGGACACGCTCGAGCACGCCGCGCTGTCGGCCTGGCGACGGGTGGTCCACGAATGGCGAGATGGCCTGCGGGTCGTCCAGCGCGCCGTCGTGCTGCGGGCCCTCCTCGCCTTTTCGATCATCACCGGCATCGGCGAGGGATTGACCCTGGCCCTGTTCGTGGTCTGGGTCCTCAAGGCGCTGCATTGGGACGCCGCCGGATATGGGTGGGTCCTCTCCGTCCAGGCGATCGGCGGGCTGGCGGGTGCCCTCGTCATCGCACGGCTCGGGTCGCGGGTGCGGGCGCTGCCGCTGCTGATCGGGGGCGCGCTCGCGTTCGGAGGAATCGACCTGGTCCTCTTCACCTACCCCGCCTTCTGGCCGATCATCTGGCCGGCGCTGGTGATGCTCGTCATCGTCGGCGTCCCCGGGGCGGCGATGGGGGCGGCGCGCACCACGCTCATCCAGTCGGAGACGGAGGACAGCCACCGGGGACGCGTGGCGGGCGCGATGGGCGCCCTGGGCGGGCTCGGGGCGCTGATCGGCGCGACGTTCGCCGGCGTGGCCGGGCAGTTCGTGCCGGTGATCCCCCTCCTGATCGTGCAGGGCAGCGGCTACCTGGCCGCGGGAACCGTCGTGTGGCTGATGGTGCGCAGGCGGACGCCCGCGGAGATGCCGGCCTAGCGCGCCTGGTTGTGGTCGATCGCCATCTTGGCGACCTTGACCGCGATGCTCCCGCCGGGCACGAGCAGCCCGACCGTATCGGCGCCGATGTCGAAGAGCGAGTCGCGCGTGACGCTCCGCGACAGGCGGGCCATCAGCGCCTGGCTGTTGCGGAGCTCGCCGGTCACCGCGTCGAGCTCGACCACGCCCTTCTTGTCCTTGAGCTTCCAGTGGAACTCGAAGGCCCACCACGGGCGGAAGTAGAGGTCCACGTATTCGAAGTTGATCGACTCTTCGTGGACGACATCGGCCTGCAGCGGCTTGAGCATGCCGGTCAGCAGCTGCCGCACCACGAACGAGGCGCGCTGCTCGGGGGGCCGGACGATATCGGCCTCGGCGGCGAGCGCCTCGAGGTCCGTGACCTCGTGCTTCGGATTGCCGATCAGGTTCGGGGCCTCCGCGACCGGTGCTCCGCTCACGCCATCGAGGAAGAGCGCCTGCCGATACTCCTCGCGGTTGTGCTCGACGGTGGAGATGGTGAAGGCACCACCTGAGGTCGGATGGTCCTCGCCGTGCACCGTGACCGTCTGCACCTGCGCGCCGGTGGCCGGCACGACGTAGTCATGGGAGCGGTCGTAGACGTAGAGCGCGCTGCACTGCACGTGCCAGAAGGGCTCCAGCCGGCGCTGGCTGTCGATCAGCTCGATGTCATCGGCCTTTGGACGGGAGAAGATGTTTTCCAGGCCGCTGCCGAAGGCGCCGGTGCGGCGATCCATCGCGCGCTGCTTGATCTCGTCCGGGGTCAGCCGGTCATCGAGCCGATAGATGTGCTGATCCGCGAGCTGGATGTCCATGCCGATGCTGACCTCTCCTCCTGGTGGCGTCCGGGCCGGCGCCTCGTAGGGGATGCATCTTAGAAACGCGGCCGCGATTCGGCTAGACCCCAGTCCCCCTCAAACCGGTTCCACGTTCCCCGTGCTCGCCGTCGACCGTGACCCGCATCCCGGTGCGCAGCCGCGCTGTGGCGTCGCCGCAGCCGACCACCGCGGGGATCCCGTACTCGCGGGCGATGATCGAAGCGTGCGCCGCCGCGCTTCCGACATCGGTCACCACTGCGGCCGCCCGCGTGAAGAGCGGCGTCCATGCCGGCGCGGTGAGCGGGGCCACCAGGATCTCGCCGGGCTGCAACTCGTCGAACTCGTCTGGCCCACGGATCACCCGAACCAGCCCGGTCGCTCGGCCCGGCGAAGCGGGCACGCCGGAGACCAGGGCCCGATCCGATGGACGGGCGCCGATCAGTCCGGGGAAGCTGTCCCACACCCGCTGGATCATCGGGTTCACCCGGCCGACGAGCGGCGGAGGCACCAGCCGGGCCTGCTCCACACGCAACGACCGCCGGCCGGGCACATCGACGGTCGCCGGGATGGGCCCCCGGCCGAGCGCCGCAAGGACCTCGGCCCGCGTCAGGAAGAAGACGTCGTCGGGCTCGCCGATCAGGCCGCGGTCCGCCAGCGCTTCGCCGATTCGGAGCACTGCCCGTCGCATGACCGGCCACGCGATCGTCAGCTCCTCCGTCTGCTCCTCCCGAATCGGGACGACGTGCTGCGCGTCTGCCAGCAGGCGGCGGAAGGCCTTGAGTCGCCGGGGCGACGAGGCGAGTGCCTCGAACGCGGCGCTCTCGGCCGCGTGTCGTGCCTCGACGACACGGCCGTGGTTCTGGGCTGGGGTGGTCGCCGTTGCCTGGTCGGGCATCGGAGCGTGCCACCAATCGAGCGACGCGATGCCCTGGCGCCTGAGATCGGCCGGCTGTTCGAACCCCGCCAGGAGCGGCAGATGACTATCGTCCGGCGAGCGCGCGAGATGGTGGCGGTAGAACCGGGCGAGGTTCATCTCCAGCTTGTAGGCCGCGCCTGCCAGCGCCGCGATTCCGCCGAAGTACTCGCCGGCAAGCCCGACCAGCTCGTCGATCAGTGACGGCAGGTCGGCGACGGGCAGGGTCTCGACGCGGTCCTCGGCATCGGCGATTGACGCTCGGTAGTGCGGCTGCAGCTCCGCGCGCCACTTCCGCTCGAAGACTGGATAGCTGTGGCGGACGGTCGGCGGAATGACACCGGCAATGTTGCGTGGATGGCGAACCGCCTTCGCCAGCATGGTGGGGAGGCTCCGGAGGAGGGCGCGTCCGGAGATGAAGTTGATGGAGTAGAAGTACCAGCCGTTGACGACGACGTGATAGGGCCTCGGCGCGATCTGGCCGATCTCCTGGCGGAAGAAGGCGTGCATGCGGTCCTCCATCCCCGTCAGCAGCCATGACTCGGAGAGCGGCGTGACCGGGTCGCCGAGCCACTCGCCGAATCGGAGCATCCGCGTGTAGGCGCCGCGCGCCGGTGATTCCCAGGACACGTCGGGCGGCAGCGCCGTCATCGGCCTCGCCTGGAGGATCCAGATGGTGCCCTCCTGGTCGATCGCCCACTCGATGTCCTGCGGGACCCCGCGAGCCGCCTCGATCCGCCGCGCTTCGCTCGCCACCTGCATCGCCTGGCGCGCGTCGATCGCAGCCTCGGGCCGGCGCCGCGCGGTCGCGACCTTCCCGCTGACGACCCACTCGTCGCCGAAGGCCTCGCCCGAGACGAGCCGCTCCCCCATGCCGCGCACGGCGGTCAGGATGCAGCTGGCACGGTCTCCGTTAATCGGATCGGCGGTCAGCGCCACGCCGGCCGCGATCGGCCGCACCATCCGCTGCACGATCACCGCCATGCCGTGGCCGCCGGCCTCGTAGTCGGCGACGCGGGAGGCTCGAGCGCTCTCACGGACCCGATCAGCCGCCGCGGGAAGGTCGTCCGGCTCCACGTCCAGGACGGTCTCGTACATTCCGGCGAACGAATGCTCCGAGCCGTCCTCGGAGATCCCGCTGGATCGAACTGCGAACGGACCGTCACCCAGGTCCTTCACACCCGCGCGCAACAGGTCGCTGCGATCCTCCGCCGTCAATGTGGCGGCACCCGCCGTCATGACCACGCCGTCGGGGACGCGGACACCCAGCGCCAGCAGCTCTCCCAGGCTCGCGGCCTTCCCCCCGACCTCGGCGGCATCGGTCAGGCGGACGTCGCCCAGGCGGCGGATGGCGTTCGGGATGGCGGTGGCGGCGGTCATCGGTTGGTTCCTCTCT
>CAVYRE010000005.1:0-637403 GCA_963770875.1 uncultured Chloroflexia bacterium | reverse complement strand
TTGGGCCTCCAAACAACCGCGTGAACGCGTACCGAGCTCCCGCACGATTGCCTTGGGGTTGTGCTTATAAGCTAACTCACCTCTGAAGGTGGTCAGGGTCTTGCGAACCGGGAGTCGGTGCGTAGACCGATTCCTTGATTTGCGCCTATTATGGTCACGAATGTTGGAGGCGGTATGCGCATACTAAGACAATCTGTCGTTGTTCTGGTGTTCTGCGGATGGTTCGTCGGTCCGCTTGCCGCCCAGGAAAAGTTCACGACGCCCCTGATTCCCCGCGAAGTGCTGTTCGGGAATCCGGAGCGCGCTGATCCCCAGATTTCGCCGGATGGCACACAGATCGGGTATCTCGCGCCCGTCGATGGTGTGCTGAACGTGTGGATTCGCACGCTCGGGAAAGCCGACGACCGCGCGGTGACCGCTGACAAACACCGGGGCATTCGAAATTTTCTTTGGCAATACGACAACAAGCACATCCTCTACGTACAGGACGTTGGCGGGGACGAGAACTGGCGGCTATATCAGACTGATCTGGCTACCAAGCAGACGAAGGATTTGACGCCCTTCAACAAGGTTCGTGTGGATATCGTCGCCTACGAATGGAGTTTACCGGACACGATCCTGGTGCAGATGAACAAGCGCGATCCAAAGCTTTTTGACGTGCATCGAATTGATCTGAAAACGGGGGAAGTCGAACTTGATACCGAGAACCCGGGAGACGTTCAAAGCTGGCAGGCCGACAATGCTCTGCGGATCCGTGCGGCGCAAGTGCAGACTGACGACGGTGGAACGATCATTCGGGTTCGTGATAACAGCAAATCCCCCTGGCGCGAACTGATCAAGTGGGGTCCGGACGAGACCTTTGGCGGGGTCAACGGTTTTTCGCCAGACAACCAAGCCCTTTGGGTCACGACGAGTCTTGACGTGAACGCCGCTCGATTGCTCGAGATTGACCTGGGCAGCGGGAAACGCAAAGTCATCACGGAAGATCCGCAGTTCGACGTCAGCAGCACCATTAACAATCCCAAGACCAATGCTCTGGAAGCGGTCAGCTACACCAAGCAGCGCACGGAATATGTGTTCATCGATGCCACGGCGAAAGCCGATTTCGAGGTTCTGCAAAAGGTACGCAGGGGGGATATCGCCGGGATCTCACAGAGCTTAGATGACAACAGATGGATTGTGGGCTTCGTCAGCGATGATGCGCCGGAGTATTGGTATCTGTATGACCGGTCGAAGCAACAGGCCACGCTCCTGTTCAGCAACCGGCCGCAATTGGAGAAGTACACACTCTCGGCGATGAAACCTATCGAGTTCACCGCCCGCGATGGCATGAAACTGTATGGTTATCTGACCACGCCGGCGGGCATGGAGACGAGGAACCTACCCATGGTGGAGTTCGTGCATGGTGGTCCATGGGGGCGTGACGAGTGGGGTTACGACCGTTACGCGCAATGGCTGGCTAACCGCGGATACGCGGTTTTACAGGTTAATTTCCGCGGATCGACGGGTTACGGTAAGCAGTATGTGAATGCTGGCGACCGCCAGTGGGCGGGTACGATGCATACGGACTTGCTGGATGGCAAAGACTGGGTCGCTAAACAGGGAATCGCCGATCCGGCGAAGGTCTGCATCATGGGCGGCAGCTACGGGGGCTATGCGACTCTTGCCGGAGTGACGTTTTCGCCGGATGCGTTCGCCTGCGGAGTGGACATTGTCGGTCCGTCCAATCTGAACACCCTCCTCAAGACCATTCCACCTTACTGGTCAACATTGTTGGCGACTTTCCACAAGCGCATGGGCGACTCGGAAGCGGTGCTCAAGGAGGAGTCGCCGCTGTTCAAGGCAGATCAGATCAAGACACCGCTGCTGATTGGGCAGGGCGCCAACGATCCGCGCGTAAACAAAGCGGAGAGTGACCAGATCGTGACGGCAATGCGCAAGAACGACAAACCGGTTCAGTATTACGTCTTCCCCGATGAAGGACACGGCTTTGCGCGACCGGCCAACAACATGGCCTTCAATGCCGCCTCGGAGGAATTCCTGGCGAAATACTTGGGAGGGAGATTTGAGCCTGCTACGGCGGACGAAAGCAAGTTGCTGGCGAGCGTTAAGCAGTAACTCCCACGGCGCAAAGCCCATTCTAGGCACATATCCCTAAGACGGGCTATCCGTGCAAGTGGACGGCCTCGCATTTCGGCAAGCACTATAGGATAGGTTCCGGTTAAGATCGGCAATACGGAAGTGATCCGGTTGGCGAGGGTAAACCTTGAATAACGAAAAGAGTTACTCGGCAACAACCGCAGCCGCATCGGTAGAAGGCTCCGTCGTCTCTCTTTACAAGCCCGGTGGTTCATCTCCCTCGAAATGCGGGTCATACCCGCTAAAAAGGAGGCACTCCAGGCGCTCAGCATCTCGAAGAACGTCGCCTGGAACGCACTTACGTTCCGCTTCGAGGAAATCGACAAGTCCATTAACAGCACCCGCGACACTCCTATGAATCAGAGGATCAGACCTTGTCAACTCGGCGTAGCGTTTTGTGACCGCCCAAAAAGCTCGAAACTGTTGCAGGGGATATTTCTGCTTGGCCGAGGAAAGGCCTTCCTGGAAATCGGCCCAGCATTGCATCGCCTCAGTAGCTAACCGATCCATCTCTAGAGACGGCATGTTTTTCTCCCGGAGGCGCCATTCGAACATCGTAGTGTATCCTTCCGCACTAGTCCGATGGGATGCCCGGCCGGAATCTGAGGCCATGCACCGCCGGTTGTGTTATCGACCATGCGGAAGCGCCGAACCGCTGCCAACAGCCGAGAGAGCGAGTCCACGATCCCCCGGTTGGTCCGATTGAGCCGAAGAATCATCGGCTACAAGCTACAGCGCGTTTGTCGATACGAATCCCGAAAACGCAGCCAACTTCTGTATTGCCCGTGATTCAGGAGGCGCAAACGGTCAGCGCGAGTTGCGCTTTCTTTTCTCTGCTGGCCGTCGATCGGCCCACTTTAGGATGGCGTCAAGCGTAGGACAGAGGGACTGGCCCCAGGGTGTCAGACAGTATTCAACCTTCGGCGGCACCTGGGGATAGGCCGTACGCACCACGATTCCGTTCGCTGCCAAACTGCGGAGTTGCTGCCCCAGCATTTTCTGAGTGATGTTGGGTATCGCGCGTTCCAGGTCGGAGAAGCGCATGACCTTGCCTCCGAATAGATGGAACAGGATCACGAGTTTCCATCTTCCTTCCAGGAGACGGAGCGCTGCTTCCACATCCGCCGCGGCGGATGTGGGTGTGTAGCGTTTCGGCATCGATGTTCTCCTAACGCACTTTTTTGTACGTACTTCCCATCCTGCCAGTATGCTGCGAAACTTCTGTCTGGGCAAATGCCCGAAGGAGACGAGCATGGTTCTTGATGTCCCCGAAGCAGTCGCTGAATATCTGGCCGCCGAAGAGTCGAAGGATGCAGATGCGCTTTCCCGTTGCTTCACCCAAGATGGCACTGTCCACGACGAGGGGCAGGATTATCACGGTTGTGACTCGATCCGCCAGTGGAAGCAGGCGGCGGACGCGAAATACCGATACGTCTTCCAGGCGGTTAACGTTCAAACCTTCGGAGACTTGGTAACCGTGCGTGCCCGACTCACCGGTGAGTTTCCTGGGAGTCCTGTTGAACTAGACTACATCTTCAAACTTTCGGGCGACAAGATGGCTTCGCTGGAGATTCGATCATGACGGCGACATACCCCTTCTCGGTTTCGAAGGATGAATTTAGCGGCAGGCGGGTTCTGGTAACCGGAGGCACAAAAGGCATGGGACAAGCGATGGTGCGCCGTTTTACTCTGAGCGGCGCTTCCGTCGCAACGACTGCTCGCTCGCCGCTACCGAAAGAGCAGGCCGTTGGTTTATTCGTGCAGACGGATATCGGTACGGCTGCAGGCGTGCAAGAAGTAATTGGCCGTATTCAGCAGGAGTGGGGTGGACTCGACATCCTGGTGAACAATGTGGGGGGATCAGATGCTCCGAGCGGCGGATACGAAGCCCTCTCTGATGATGACTGGCAGAAGGCGCTCAACGTCAACTTGTTGGCATCTGTTCGTCTCGACCGGGCATTCCTGCCCGGTATGATCGAACGCAAATCAGGTGTCATTCTTCACATCTCGTCCATCCAGCACCGCCTGCCGCTCCATGACGCGACGCTTGCTTACGCTGCGGCGAAAGGTGCTCTCAATACCTACAATAAGGGGCTTGCAAACGAAGTTGGGCCGAAAGGCGTCCGCGTCAACATGATCTCCCCTGGATTCATTGAGACTTCGGGCGCACACGGCATGATTGTGCAGCTCAGCCGGAGCAGCGGTATCAGCGAGGACGCTGCTCGCCAGCAAATCATGAATATGATTGGAGGGATTCCGATTGGCCGCCCCGGCCAACCGGAGGAAGTCGCCGAACTAGTGGCATTCCTAGCATCCGATCGTGCGGCTTCGATTCACGGTGCAGACTACATCATTGATGGCGGCACGATGCCTACCGTTTGATTACCTATTTTGTAATCGTTTCCTGAGTTCCATTCTGCATCAAGGATCGTTCGCGGATTGTCGGCAACCCTTCCCTTACAAGATTAGGGAAGAGTTGCCCGTCAACCGCCAACAATTGTGACTTGAGCCGAACCGCACTTCTACGACTTGCCCTTGATCCGTCCAAGTTTTCGTAAGCACCGGCGTGTGATAACGGGCCGATTTTCGCGCCGGGGGTGTTGACTTCAAGTTGCAGCGAGGTTGTCCAACGTCCTCCCTGCTTCCATTAATTGAGGCAGTTGACCTGAGGTTATTGACATACATAGAACCACAATGTATAAGACTTCTATGTATGGACTTGAGTAAGGACTTGGTTGCTGCTTCTGCCACGCCGCTCGTGCTCGCCATTCTTGCCGAAGGCGACAGTTACGGCTACGCCATCATCAAGCGAGTGACCGAATTGTCTGGTGGGCACCTGCAGTGGACCGACGGCATGCTGTATCCCGTGCTGCACCGGCTTGAGCGCCAGGGTCATGTCGCGGCGAAGTGGTCCGCCTCCGAGAACGGCCGCAGGCGCAGGTACTACCGGATCACCAGAGAAGGCCGGGCGCAGCTCGCAGCCCAGCGGCAGCAGTGGCAGGTGGTGGATGGCACTCTGCGGGGTATCTGGATGAAGGAGTGCCCGGCATGACGACCTTCGCCGATCAAACGCTCGAAGAGCAAATCGCGCAATGGCGCGCGTACGTACGCCGCCGGCAGGGTCTTCACGGTCCCGACGTGGAGGAACTCGAGGGACATCTGCGCGATCAGCTGGCGGCGCTCACCGTGGCCGGTCTGACAGGGGATGAAGCATTCCTGGTTGCGATCAAGCGCATGGGCAATCTCGATGTGCTGTCGCGTGAGTTCGCATCCGAGCATTCCGAGCGGCTGTGGAAGCAGTTGGTCATGGCCCCCGACGCTGATGACCAGGCGAACACGTCCTACTCCGAGATGCTGGTCGTCCTGGGTCTTGCCGCGGCCGCAGCGTTGGCGGTCAAGGTGCCGGCACTGTTCGGTATTCCGCTCAGCCCTGATGACGATCTGCCGCGGTTCTACGTCCGGAACGCCTGCCTGTTCGTCTTCCCGCTGCTTACCTTCTACTTCGTGTGGAAGCGTGGGTTGAACGTCGTCAGCGCTCTCTGGCTCGCGCTGCCGTTTGCGGCCGGGGCAGTGCTCGCCAACATCTACCCCTTCCACACGCGCGGCGACACTGAGTTTCTGACCGCTCTGCACTTGCCAATCGCCCTATGGTTGGCCGTCGGCTTCGCCTACGCCCGAGGTCGCTGGTTCGCCGACGGTGGGCGCATGAACTTCGTGCGGTTCTCGGGCGAGTGGGTCATCTACTACGTGCTCATTGCGCTTGGCGGCTTCGTCCTCACTAGCTTTACGTTCATGATGTTCCGCGCCATCGGCATGAATCCCGCGTGGTTCGTAGCGGCCTGGTTGCTCCCGTGCGGGGCGGCGGGGGCCGTCATCATTGGATCCTGGCTCGTGGAGGCGAAGCAAAGTGTCATCGAGAACATGGCGCCGGTGCTGACCCGGCTGTTCACCCCACTGTTCACAGTTCTGCTACTGGCGTTTCTGGCCACCATGGCGTGGACAGGCAGCCCCATCAACGTGAAGCGGGAGGTACTGATCGGCTTCGATCTTTTGCTGGTGCTGGTCGTTGGGCTGGTGCTCTACGCCGCCTCCGCACGCGACCCGCAGGCGGCGCCCGGCTTCTTCGACGGCCTGCAACTGCTGCTCGCGGTCAGCGCACTCGTGGTGGATGGGGTGGCGCTCGCGGCGATTGCCGCCCGCATCTCCGAGTTTGGCTTCACTCCCAACCGAGTGGCGGCTCTTGGCGAGAATCTCATTCTTCTCATCAACCTGGCGTGGTCGGCGTGGCTCTATGCGTGCTTCCTGCGTCACCGGGGCTCGTTTGCCGCCCTGGAACGATGGCAGATCGCCTATCTGCCCGTGTACTCCATATGGGCGGCACTGGTGGTTGTCATGTTCCCGCCCGTGTTCGGGTACCGTTGATGCACCCTCGCCGGCACTGCACCGCCGAATGGTCCTGACTAGTCGCCTACCTACCGTTTAGCAATTGCGAGAAGTGCGGCCAGTTGACCGTTGAACCATCAAAGCAGGTCGAACGTTGTTCCGAGAGGATCGTCGGCAAACCTCACCTTACCGGATTACGGAAGGGTAACCCGTCACTCAGCCGAAACGGCCCGAAGCTCGGGTTGCTCGCCTCGCTTGTCGGTCTGATTTTGTACGCCGTGGCATTTGACGCACGAATTGGTAAGCACCAAGGAGTTTAGGCGGTGATGCCCGGAATCAAACGGGTAGAAATCTTGATGACAGCCCGCGCACTTGTACCGCCGGGCAAGGACCTTCTTATGAGCCTGTTCGAAATGCCAGAATCCTGCGCGATTCTGGGTCACCAGGTTGGGGAGATCATGGCAGCTCAGACATGCTTCGTTTGAAAAAGTCCCTGACGCGCGAGATCGAGGTACCGGCCGTAAGGTGACGTCCTTTTGCCGACGTAGATTTAAATGAGAAGCAATCTCTCGTCCAGCAATTCGCCCCATCAGGATTCCCGGACCAAGAAAAGTTCCTTCGAGAGCCGCCTTTCCGTTAATTCCACCAAACCCGGTAACTTCTCCGACTGCAAACAAGCCTGGAATAACGGCTCCTCTGCGACTAAGAACCCTGCATTCCGCATCCACTGTCACCCCACCCATTGTCTTGCGCGTAATCGGAAAGAACTGGACAGCGTAGAACGGCGGTCTTTCAATCCTGTGGGGTTTGAAAGTGGTTCCAGGACCAAACACGTGAAAATCTTCGTCTTTCCCACGTGCCACAAAATCATTGTAGCGGCGAACGGTTTCTGTAAGCCCCTGTGGAGAAATCTCGGCTTCGGAAGCCAGTTCCTGGAGGCTGTTTGCTTTCTCTGATACTCCTGCCCTTTGAAAGACCAATTGATTAACGTCTTGCTGGCTCTCCCATCCTGCGAGAGTTATCGAAAAGCTATCGACGCCATCTGAGTCGAAGATCGACCAGTAAGTCTTCTCTGGCTGATGGAGCAGGTCCGGCAGGTTAATCTTCGGATCGCCGAACTCCTGCGTGAACCTCTTCCCGCGGCGGTTGACCCAAATAGAACGAAAGTCAAAGGACGCCAGCCCACGCGCGTGTTGTAGATCGTCAGGATCAGGCAAACCCAGAACGTAGTTCCACTGGTGGTCCAGCCGAGAGACCGCGCCGCCGGCATGCTCCACCATTTCGAGACCTGAACCAACGGCTGCCGGAGACGCGCCCGCGAGTAAACGGTCCGGCCGGGGCAGCCAGTCCGGCCAGTTGTCACGGATGAGCTGCAAATTGCTGCCGAAGCCACCCGTAGCAATGATGACGTTCCTTGCTGGGAATGACGAGTGCTTTCCGCTTCGGAGATCCAAAGCTCTGATCCCGACTACGGCACCATCTTTTAAGATAAGTTTTTCCGCCTTGGTTGCCCACACGAACCGGATATTAGGGTGTCGCAAGCATTCTCGATATAAGGGGCCAATTAGGCCCCAGCCCTTTCCGTTCGTAAAGTGCAGGCGGGGTACAGAGTTGCCTGGGGGCTGTCCGACCGCATCGAATTTGACACCAAGCGCGGTCAACCAGTCGTAGATCTGCGTTTTCGACTCTGTCGTGTATAGCTCAACCCAGCGAACATCGGCATCCTCACCCCGCCGCAAGAAGTCCTTTTTTGCAAGTTGCGGAGAATCTGCAATACCCTTTTGCTGTTGCAGGGGAGTATTCACGAGAGAAACGGCCCCGTTTGAAACAATTGCATGGCCACCACCAACTGTCGACATGTCGATGACGACCACCAGGGCGCCCGCACGGGCAGATTGGAGCGCGGCACTCAGGCCCGCGATCCCAGCGCCGACAATCACGACATCGCCGCGGGGCGGAGTAGCGAATGAAAGGTGCGTAAAGACACAGGTCAGGAGCAGCAATGAAGAAGTCTTCTGCCTGATCTGCTTTTGAAGTTCGTTCTCGTTACCCTCTGCCATGAAACCACTCTCGCCACGGAATGAACCTCAGCTGAGAGCCAAGTACCAGAAATCATATTGGGTGAGGGGGGCTTCTCGTCAATCGTTTTGGGCTGCACTGCATTGCGCTCAATTTGGCGCTGTTAACGAAGCCGCTGTTCCAGGATAGTCGGAAAACCTTACCTTGGGATTACTTCCCGCTTGTCCGGGCACAATCCAAAGAAGGTGTCCCCGATGATTCTTCTCAATGAGCGGACGAGTTAAGAACCTCTGCCAAATAGTGTCGCCAGAGCCCGGCGACGGTGTTATTACCCTCTCCATCACTTTGCTTAGTGGCGGGCACGATCACGAATCGACCATTTCTCACACGCGGCATCTCACGATGCGGCGCCGCGCCGAACGTGACGTAGTCGTTCGTGCCGTCGAATTGGAGGGCGCTATTGCCGACGCCGATCGATACGGCGACCGGGTCCGAGTCCAGGCTTCCGTCGTTCGCCTTGTAGGTGAAGCTGTCGGGACCCACGTAGCCGGCGTTCGGCGTATAGCCGAAGCCGCCGTCCGCGTTGAGGGTCAGCGACCCGTGGGTCACGTTCGTCACGAGGACAGCGGTGATCGGACCGTTATCGGTGTCATTGGCAAGGACGCCGGGCGCGGACACGTTGAGCGCGGCGTCCTGCGGCGTCGTGTAGCTGTCGGCGAGGGCGACCGGCGTCCCCGGTACCGCGAAGCCAGCCACCCAAGTCGGGCTCCCTACCGCGGCGCCTGTGTTTCCATTGCCGGAGCTGTCGCTGACAACGTTGCTGACACCCTCATTCAGGTTCCAGACACCGCTCAGGCCGCCTTGGCCGCTCGTGATCTCGAGGTCCTTGGTGGTCTGTATGTCGACCAGCGTCCGAACCACGCTCCAGACGCGTGCCTCGTCGACCGTGCCCTGGAAGTAGCCTTCGTGCCCCCCTGTCGAGTTCAGCGCGGTGCCAAGACCAGCGTGCTGAATACTGTCGGAGCGCGGCACCGGACTGCCGGCGACCGCCAGCGACGTGTCAAGCGCGCCGTCAAGGTAGAGATTCCAGGTCGTGCGTCGTAGGTCGCGGCGGCGTGATGCCACACATTGGTTGTGACTGTGGCGACACCGGTGATCGGATCATTTCCTGCCCGTCGCCGTGCTCCTCGAAGTCGGCCGCGATCACGTTGCCGGTGGTGTTGATGCCCAGGACCCAGTTGGCGTCGAGATTGCTCCCTCGGCCTCGCGCCGCGCCGTGAGTCAGCAGCGGCACGAAGTTCGATGCCGCCGGTGCCGGTGGTGCTGGCGCGCCACCCCCGGTCCGCTTGAACCAGGTCTCGATCGTGAACTGCGCGAGGTCGAGCTTGGCCCGGGACGCCGAACGTGACGTATGCCCCGGCGCTGCCGAGGTCGAGGGCACCCGTCCCCGCGGCAATCGCAGGCGCGACAGAGCCTCCGAAGCTGAACAGGAGCGAGATGATGACGAAAAAGACGAATGAACGGCGAACGGCGGATTCAGTTCGTTGGGGCACGAGCGGGCACCTGATTGTGAAGAGCCGGGTCCGTCAGGGGTGGTGTGGGGCACACACTCCGCCGATGGTCGGGCCGCATGCGGCTCGGAGCGAGGCCTTCGTGTACCCAGCTCACCGGAAAGGCTCCCGATCGTACGGGTCCTAACCAGATAGGTCCAGTACTTCGGTTCGTTTGCGGTGCGCTGCGGCACCGGGCCGGGCGGTTCTCGAGCACGGTCTCAGGCTCACAGCAGCCGCGTGGGAGACGAAGGGGCGGGTGGTCGGAGATCCAGCGCTAGTAGTCGAGCTCAGCGGCCTTCCAGATGCGCTCGAGGACGTAGTGGCCATCGCCCTCCGGGTCGAGGAGGGCGGCACGGGCGGACAGGATCATGACGTACGGGTGGAACCGCACGTTCACGAGCGTCTTGCCGCGGAAGGACATGTCGAGGATCACTCCCTCCTGCGTCTCCTGCCACCAGGGCTGCCCGTACATGTAGTTCCCCGGACCCGCGTCGACGAGGCTGACGCCGTTCGCGCCGGGTCGGAGGAAGAGGCCGCCGGTGACGTGCAGGCCGCCGCCGACGATCTGGTCGCAGCCGGCCTGGTCCATCCACACGACGGCCTCCTTCTGGCTCGCCCGCAGGTCCGAGTGGTACTCGGTGCCGCCCCACCACTGCGGGTCGCAGATCACCAGGTCGGCGCCGGCGGTGCGCGCCCGGCCCACGGCCGCGTCGACGTTCGCCTTCGTGAGCCACGCCACCCCCGGCGTGCTGGGGCCGGCATGAACCGGGCCGAGCACCTCGTTCCAGGACACGAACGCGACCTTCAGGCCGGCAACCTGGACGTAGGCCGGCTCGAGGGCCTGGTCGAGGTTCATGCCGATGCCGGTGTGCGGCAGCCCGTGCTTCTGCAGGATCTCGAGCGACGAGCGGATGCCGCCCACCCCCTTGTCGCTCTGGTGGTCGGCGGCGAGGTACACCGCGTCGAGGCCGAGGAGGTTCTCCCACCTCGTCAGGACCGCCTCCGGCACGCTGAGGCTGTACGAGTCGGTGCTGCGCGTCCAGGACTTGTCCGCGAGGATCGGACACTTGTGATCCGCGAGGGCGACGTCCGCTCGGTGGCTGATGCTCGAGGTGACCCCGTCGTTGCCCGTCTCGACCGGCTTGACGATCGGGTACGCCGAGATGCCGGCGGGCGGGTTCGGGTTGATGAATGGCTTGCCGGTGTACTTTGCCGTCCCGCCGTTGAAGGGCCAGTCCCAGCCCTTGCCCAGCGTGACGGCCTGGTAGGCGGCCACGCGATCCGCGCAGAGGCTCCCGATCGAGGTCAGGTTCCAGGTCTGCGCAGCGTCGTACGCGGTCCACGCCGGGTCGAGGGCGCCGGGACCCGCCGCGGGCGCGGAACCGGTGACCGGGTAGGGCAGCGCACGGGACTCCGGGTCACCGAACAGGTCCGGGCCGAAGAGCCCGAAGGGCCCGTCGCCGGCGATCGGCAGCACCTTGGTTGCCGGCTCGACCAGCCCCGGCGGGAGGAGCGCCACGAGCTGCTGGTTGGCCTTGATCGCCGCCGCGATCTGGTCCGCGGCGATGCACGGCGCGGTCGGCGTCAGGGTCGGCGCGGTGATCGAGACGCCGCACGGCACGACCAGCTGACCGGCACCGGCAAGCGTGGCGAGCTCGTCGACGGGGACCGTCGCCTTGAGATTCGTGAGGCCCGTCACGACGGCGAGCGGGAAGCTGACAGGGGGGATGGGCGTCGGAGTCGGCTCGGGAGTCGCGGTGGCCGTGGGAGACGGCGCGAGCGTGGGGCTCGGACTGGGGCTCGAACATCCGACGAGCAGCGTCACGACCGCAGCGGCGGTGACTCCCCGGAGCGCCGCCGCGGACTTCACGGCGCTATCGTAGCCATCGTCAGAGCCTCATGAACACACATCACCACGTCCGCCTCGCACTGCGCGCGCTCGCCATCGGCCTCGTCCTCGGCGCCGGGCTTCTCGCCGTCCAGCCCATCTCTCCGCCGCCCGTCGCCGCTCTCGGGCCGCTCCCGGCATGCCGCCTCGCCGACATCCCGACCGTGCCATCGGACTACGACAGCTGGAGCACCACGCTGGTCGACTGGCTCCTCACCGTGGGGAAGGACTACAAGCCACCCGACCTCGTGCGGGTGAAGCGAGGCGGGCATCACCGGGCCGGGGCTACATCCGCCAAGTCGCGATCGACGACCTGCGGGCCTTGACCAAGGCGGCGGCCGACGCCGGCAACCCGATCGCCGTCAACAGCCCGTACCGGAGCTATGCGGAGCAGGTCGCCAGCTTCAACGGGTGGGCCAAGATCGACGGCTACGACGTCGCGAGCACCTACTCGCAGCGACCCGGCCACTCGGAGCATCAGCTCGGACTGGCGATCGACTTCATGACGAAGGGGGGCGGCAGCGCGCTGCAGGGCGACTGGGCCACGACCCCGGCGGGGCACTGGATGGCCACCAACGCATGGAAATACGGATGGGTCATCAGCTACCCCAGGGGGAAGGGAGGCAAGCTCTTCAACGACCTCACCTGCTTCCACTACGAGCCATGGCACTACCGATATCTCGGGCGAGATATCGCGGCGAAGGTCCACGAATCCGGGCTGTCGATCCGGGAGTACCTCTGGGCCAACTTCACGACGGTGGATCCCGTGACGGGCCTGGCCCTTCCGACCGCAACCCCCACCCCGTCGCCCTCCCCGACGCCGACCCCATCCCCCATCCCGACGCCAACTCCGACACCGGTGCCGACGGCCACGGTCACGCCGACCCCGAGCCCCGGGGCGCAGCCGGGCACCTGGTTCGGGGTCGATCCGCCGGTGGTGCTCGGGGGCTCGCTGCTCATCGTGCTGGCATTGGTCGGGTTCGCCGCCTGGCGCGGCTTCCTCCGGCGCTAGCCGCCGACGATCTCAGGTCGCCTCGGACTCGGGTTCCAGCGCCGCCGTGTCGGGCGCATGGCCGGCCTCCTCCACCTCGCGCGGGCGGCCGCTGACCATCGCGACCACCGCGCCGATGATCAGGGCCGCGGCGAGCATCGAGCGCAGCGAGAGCGCCTCGTGGCGGAAGGCGACGCCCAGCGCGACGGCCACGACCGGATTCACGTAGGCGTAGGTCGCGACCGTCGTGACGGCGACGTGGTTGAGGAGCCAGACGTACGCCGTAAAGGCCACGAGCGAGCCGAAGACGACCAGGAAGGCGAGGCCCAGCAACGACGCGCTCGTGACCTTGGCGGCGTCGAAGGCGCCGATCTCGCCGACCGCCGCGGCGACCACGAGAAGCAGCACGCCGCCCGCGAGCTGCTCCATCCCCGTCCCGAGCAGCTGGTTGGCCGGCAGCGGGCCGCGACGCGCGTAGTGCGAGCCCGCGGCCCACGAGATGGCGGCCACCACCAGGATCCCGATTCCGGCCGGATTCAGCGAGTCGTTGCCGGCCGACGGCAGGAGGAGGATCGCCACGCCGACGAGTCCCACCAGCAGGCCACCGATGGCGAGCAGGCTCGGCATCCGTCGCGTGAGCGCCGCGTCGAAGACGGAGAGCCAGATCGGAATGGTGGCGATCATCACGGCGGCGATCCCCGACGGGATCGTCTGCTCGGCGATCGAGACCATCCCGTTGCCACCCAGCAGGAGCAGCCCCCCGATGATCAGGGCGGAGCGCCACTCGATGGCCCGCGGCCAGCGTGGCGCGTGCCGGCGCGGAAGGCCGCGAGCGGCACGCCATCGGTCCTGGGCAACCACGAACGAGATCAGCATCAGGCCGGCAGCGGTGAACCTGGCGCCGGCCGAGAGGAGCGGCGGCATGCTCTCGACGACGTACGCGATGGCGAGGTAGGTGGAGCCCCAGATCACGTAGACCGTGCCGAGCGCCGCGGCCACCGCCAGGGTCGAGGGACGATGCAGGGCGGGCGTCATCGGTGCATTGTGGAGTAACCGCCCATGCCATGTACAACGGTGTCGCTCCGGTCTTCGTGAGATTCGTCGCCTGCGCGGCGGCTCGTTCGTCGTCAACATGAGAGGGTCATGCCTGCCATGACCGGCGCAGTGAGGTGACGCGATGAAGTACATGCTCCTGATCGGCGGGGCCGAGGACGGCTGGAACCATCTGAGCGAGGCGGAGCAGCGCGCGCTCTATGCCCGGATCACCACCTGGTGGGACGAGCGCAAGGCATCCGGCGAGCTGCTCGAGGGCGCCCAGCTGCAGCCCTCCAGCACGGCGACCACGGTTCGGCGCAGCATCTCCGACGAGGTCACCGTCACCGACGGCCCGTTCGTCGAGGGCAAGGAGATGATCGGCGGCTACGCGGTGATCGAGGTGCCCGACCTGGATGCCGCGATCCGGCTCGTCTCCTCGTGGCCGGCGCCGGACACCCTCGAGATCCGGCCCCTCGTCACGGGGGAGATGGGGTAGCGGCTCGGTTGACAGCGCGCGGATCGGTCGACGCCTCGCTCGAGCGGGTCCTCCGCGAGGAGCGGACCCGCCTGATCGCCTCGCTCGTCCGCATCCTCCGCGACTGGGACCTGGCCGAGGAGCTGGTCCAGGAGGCGGCGGTCGCCGCGTTGGAGCACTGGCCGGTCGACGGCGTGCCGCGCAACCCCGGCGCCTGGCTGATGACGACGGCGCGCCGCCGGGCGATCGATCGGCTGCGACGCGACGCGAGGTACCGGGAGCGCCTGGCGCAGCTCGGAGAGGAGGCTGACGAGATGGAGAGACCGATCCTGACCGGTGGCCCGCTGGCCACCGACGACCGGCTGCGCCTGATCTTCACCTGCTGCCACCCCGCCCTCTCGCGCGAGGCCCAGGTCGCCCTGACCTTGCGCACGATCGGGGGCCTCGACTCCGCCCAGGTGGCCCGCGCCTTCCTCGTTCCAGAGTCGACGGTGGCCCAGCGACTCGTGCGCGCCAAGCGCAAGATCCGCGACGCCGGGATCCCGTTCCGCGTCCCCGAGGCTGCCGAGCTGCCACAGCGCCTGGAGCAGGTGCTGGCCGTTCTCTACCTGGTGTTCAACGAGGGCTACCTCGCCTCGGACGGCGCGGTTGCTGAGCGTCGCGAGCTCGCCTCCGACGCCGAGTGGCTCACCTCGCTGCTGGTCGGACTGATGCCCGACGAGCCTGAGCCGCTCGGCCTGCTGGCGCTGATGCGCCTGCACCTTGCCCGGGTCGACGCGCGCTTCACCGCCGACGGGTCGCTCGTGCTGCTGCCGGACCAGGACCGCTCGCTCTGGAACCACGCTGCCATCGGTGACGCTGCGTCGCTCGTGGAGCGGGCGCTGCGGATGGGCCGCCCCGGGCCCTACGCGCTGCAGGCCGCCATCGTGGCGGTGCACGCGGCCGCGCCCTCCTATGCCGAGACCGACTGGGCCGAGATCGTGGCGCTCTACGACCGCCTGCTCCAGCTCCAGCCGACGCCGGTGGTGGCGCTCAACCGTGCGCTGGCCCTGGCCGAGCTCGCCGGCCCCGCGGCTGCGCTCACGGAGATCGAGCCGCTGGCCGGGCGGCTCGACGGGTATCACCTCTTCCATGCCGCCCGCGCCCAGCTGCTGCGGCGCCTCGACCGGCCGGACGAGGCGCGGGAGGAGGACCAGCGTGCGCTCGCCCTCACTGACAACCCCGCCGAGCGGCGCCTGCTCGAGGCTCGCATCGCGCCGGCCGGGGGTTGACAGCCCGGGCTTCCCCTGGGTGGTGCCGCGGCGCACCGGGAAGCTGACGTCATACGTAGATTTCTTGACCTCCGAGACTTGACCGTGGTCTACCATCGCCGAGATGAGGCGGCGTAGGACGGGAGCCCGGCAGCGAGGAAGATTGGACGCTGCCCTCGGGGTCGTCGCCATCCTCGGGCTGGCCATCGGCGGAACCGCGCTGCCGGTTCCGGCAAAGGCTGCCATCGCACCGGCCCCGGTGAGCCTGTCCTCGGTGATCCAGGCGGCCGGCAGTGATCCCGTCATCGCAGCGGCGGGCGACATCGCCTGTGACCCGGCCGACTCGAAGTTCAACGGCGGGCTGGGCGTCTCAAACGGCTGCCGCCAGCATGGCAACCTCGAACCTCCTGGTCGGCGCCGGGCTCAGCGCGGTGCTGGCGCTCGGCGACAACCAGTACTACTGCGGCAGCTATGGGGCGTTCACCGGTTCGTACGACGTCGAGCTGGGGCCGCGTCAAGTCGATCACCCACCCCTCGGTCGGCAACCACGAATACCTGACGAATGGTGGCTCCGGAGCGAGCACCGGGTGCGACGCCACGAATGCGAATGCCGCCGGCTACTACCAGTACTTCGGTGCCGCGGCCGGAGATCCGACCAAGGGCTACTACAGCTTCGACGTCGGTCAGTGGCACCTCGTCGCCCTCAACACCCAGTGCTCGTCGGTGGGTGGCTGTTCCGCCAACAGCCCGCAAGGGAAATGGCTCGCCGCCGATCTCGACGCTCACCCCAATCAGTGCACCCTGGCCTTCTTCCACATCCCCCTCTTCAGCTCGGGGGGCCGGGCCTCCAGTAACGCCAACGGGATGTGGCAGGTGCTCTATGCCCATCACGCAGACGTCATCCTCAACGGCCACGATCACATCTACGAGCGCTTCGCGCCGCAGACCCCGGTCGGCACGCTGGACGCCGCGAACGGGATCCGCGAGTTCATCGTCGGCACCGGCGGCGCGAACAATACGAGCCTCGCGTCGATCGCCGCGAACAGCGAGGTCCGGAACGCCTCCACCTTCGGCGTGCTGGCGCTGACCCTGCATCCCGCGGGGTACAACTGGAGCTTCCTGCCGGAGGCCGGCAAGACGTTTACCGACGCCGGGTCCGGAACGTGCCATGCAAGTGGCGGCGGGCGGCGGCACCGCACCCACCATCACCAGCGCGAACAGCGCGACCTTCACGGCAGGCAGCGCGGGCACGTTCACGGTTGGGACGACGGGATCGCCGATCCCAGCGATCACCAAGACCGGTTCGCTGCCGGCCGGCGTGACGTTCACCGACAACCACAACGGCACGGCCACCCTGGCCGGAACGCCGGCCGCGGGCACGAATGGCACCTACCCGTTAACCATCACCGCCGCCAACGGCGTCCTGCCGAACGCATCGCAGAGCTTCACGCTGACGGTCAACTCGGGCGCCCCCACCATCACCAGCCCGAACAGCGCGACCTTCACGGTGGGCAGCGCCAGCAGCTTCACGGTCACAACCAGTGGAGTGCCCCCGCCCACGGTCACCAAGTCGGGTGCGCTGCCCAGCGGCGTGACCTTCACCGACAATGGCAACGGCACGGCCACCCTGGCCGGCACGCCGGCCACCCGCGGGACCTACCCGCTCACCATCGGCGCCGCCAACGGCGTCCTGCCGAACGCGACGCAGAACTTCACCCTGACTGTGGGTGGAGGTGGCGGTGGGGGCACCGTCACGCTGACGGCCATCGCCGATGCCAAGGTCGATGCCTCCGCGCCTACCACGAACTACGCCACGCGCGGCGCTCAGGGTCGACGGGTCGCCGGTGGTGCGCAGCTACCTCAAGTTCGACGCCTCGTCCCTCGCCGGCCCGGTGCAGGGCGCGACCCTGCGGATCTGGGCGACCAGCGCCCAGGGCCTCGGCTTCGACGCCTACGCCGTGACCAACTCAACCTGGTCCGAGACCGGCCTCACGTATGCGAATCAGCCCACCGGATCGATCTCGCCAACCAAGCTCGGCTCGTCCGGTGTCGTCGCCGCGGGCACCTGGAAGTCGGTCGACGTGACGGCGCTCGTGACCGGGCCGGGCATCTACAGCGTCGTCCTGGAGACGACGAGCTCGACCGCGCTGGCCCTTGCCAGCCGCGAGGACGCGGCACACGCGCCGCAGCTCGTCGTGACGCTGGCCAGCGCGACGAGCCCTGATCCGCCCACCAACGTGAGTGCGGCGCCGGGGACCGGGCAGGCGGAGGTCTCCTGGACGGCCTCCCTCAACGATGGAGGGAGTCCCATCATCGGCTACACGATCACCATGGCGCCCGGTGGCGGCGCAAGCACGGTCGGCGATGTGACCAACGCCATGGTCACGGGTCTCAGCAGCGGCACGAGCTACACCTTCACCGTCCACGCCTCAAACGTTGCCGGCGACGGGCCTGAGTCACTGCCCTCCGCTCCGATAACGCCGTTAAGCGCCCCCGCCATCACCAGCGCCGACAGCGCGACCTTCACCGTGGGCAGCTGCGGGCAGCTTCACGGTCACCACCACCGGTTCGCCGACGCCCGACCCTCAGCGCAGACCGGCGCGCTGCCGGGCGGCGTGACCTTCGTCGACAACGGCGACGGCACGGCCACCCTGGCCGGCACGCCGGCCCCGGGCACGGATGGCACCTACCCGTTCACCATCACCGCCGCCAACGGCGTCCTGCCCGACGCGACCGCAGAGCTTCACGCCTGACGGTCGACGCCCACCCGTGCCCCCGCCATCACCAGCGCCGACAGCGCCACCTTCACCGTGGGCAGCTGCGGGCAGCTTCACGGTCACCACCACCGGTTCGCCGACCGCGGCCATCACGCAGCACCGGCGCGCTGCCGGGCGGCGTGACCTTCACCGACAACGGCGACGGCACGGCCACCCTGGCCGGCACGCCGGCCCCGGGCACGGATGGCACCTACCCGCTCACCATCGGCGCCGCCAACGGCGTCCTGCCCGACGCCTCGCAGAGCTTCACCCTGACGGTCGACGCCACCGCCCCCGCCATCACCAGCGCCCCGAGCGCGACCTTCACCGTGGGCGGCTGCGGGCAGCTTCACGGTCACCAGCAGCGGTGCACCGACGCCCACCCTCAGCGCGCCGGCGCGTTGCCGGGCGGCGTGACCTTCGTCGACCAACGGCGACGGCACGGCCACCCTGGCCGGCACGCCGGCCCCGGGCACGGATGGCACGCTACCCGTTGACCATCACCGCCGCCAACGGCGTCCCGCCCGACGCGTCGCAGAGCTTCACCCTGACGGTCAACCCCGCCCACCGCGCCCGCCATCACCAGCGCCCCGGGTGCGACCTTCACGCGTGGGCGCTGCGGGCAGCTTCACGGTCACCAGCAGCGGTGTTCGCCGCCCATCGTCATCACGCAGACGGGCACGCTGCCGGGCGGCGTGACGTTCACCGACAACGGCGACGGCACGGCCACCCTGGCCGGCACGCCGGCCGCCGCCGGTGCACCTACCCGCTCACCCTCACCGCCGCCAACGGCGTCCTGCCGGACGCGACCCAGAGCTTCACCCTGACGGTCGTGGGTGGTGGCGGCGGTGGCACCGTCACGCTGACGCCGATGGCGGACGCCTACATCGACACCTCGCAGCCGAGCGCAACTTCGGCAGCTCCACCTCGCTCCGGTTCGACGGCTCGCCGATCGTGCGCAGCTATCTCACCTTCGATCTGTCGGGCGTGTCCGGCACGATCACCAAGGCAACCCTGCGGGTCTACGCCAATACCGCCTCCAGCGCCGGCTACACCGTCGGAGGCACGGCCACGACCTGGACCGAGTCCGGCCTGACCGCCGCCAACGCGCCGCCGGTGGGGGCCTCGGTCGGTGGCTCGGGCTCGATCGCGGCCGGCAGCTGGACCAGCGTCGACGTCACCGCCCTGCTCGGCGGCAACCAGCTCGGACTCGCACTGTCTGGCATCAACGGGACCGCCGTTCGCCTGTCGAGCCGCGAGTCGGGCGCCACCACCGCCCCGCAGCTGGTCCTGGAGCTTGGCCCCTGACCTGAGCGGGAGTGCCCGCGGCGGGCGTCGGTCGCCAGGTAACGAGAGCGGTAGGGTCAGCGTCGGAGAGAGTGCCGGGGCCCTGCGCCCACCGAATCAGCACTGGAGCCGATCCATGAACCGCTCAACACTGACGCGCCGGAGCGTTCGGCTCGCTCGCCCTGATCGCCGGCATCGTGCTGGCCGGCTGTGCCTCGAGCAGCCCATCGCCGAGCGCATCGGGAGCCACCTCGGCCCTTCCTTCGGCGAGCGTTCTGCCGTCCGTTTCCGCCTCGGAGGCGGCCAGCGCGGGACCATCGGCCACCGCCGTGCCGAGCGTCGAGCCGAGCGAGAGCCTCATCCCCTTCGCATGCGTGCCGTCGGTCGCGATCGCCAGGACCACCGATCGGGCCCAGATCAGCGACGTGCGGGTCGGAACGCATACCGGCTATGACCGCGTCACGTTCCAGTTCACCGCCGGGATACCGCAGACCGTCGTCGAGGGCGTGCTGCCTCCCTTCTTCGCCGATCCCAGCAACCTCGCGCTCGACGTCGCGGGCACGGCCTTCCTGAAGGTCACCATGAACGGCGGTACCAAGATCACGCCGGCCGGTGCCATCACCTACGCCGGCCCGACGCACTTCGAGCCGGGCTTCCCGCAGCTGGTGCAGCTGATCGAGGGCGGCGATTTCGAGGCGATCAGCACCTGGTACATCGGCCTCAACGGGGCCGGCTGCTACCGGGTCCTGTCGCTGACCAGCCCGAGCCGCCTCGTGATCGACATCGAGCATTGACGGATCGGGAGGGGAGGATGAGCGGACCGTTGGGCAGGGAGAGGGCCGGCCTCCGCAATGCCGGGGCGATCGCGATCGCCGCCGTCGCGATCGGGCTCCTCGCTCAATGGCTCTTCATCGACGCCCTGCTCGGCATCAACGCACCGATCGGCCTGGCCGCGCTGCTGGCGGCGGCGTGGCTCCTCCGCCCGGCGGGGCGGCCTCGCCCGCGCCTCCGAGACGCCTGGCTCGCGATCGCAGCGGTCGCCTTCGCAGCCTTTGCCGCCGTGCGCGGTGACATGAACCTGGTCGACCTCGATCTGCTCGCGGCGCTGGGGCTCGGGGGAGCCGCGATCGGCGCATTTGCAGGCTTTGCCGTCATCGATCAGGCGAGCGCACGCCTCGTGGCGCTGGCCGCCCGAATGGCGCTCTACGCCGCCGTCGCCGGTGGGCGCGTGCTGCGCGCGGTGAGGGCAGCGATGCCGCAGGGCAGCGCTCGGTCATCACTGCGCCGAGCCGCGCCGGTCCTGCGCGGGCTCCTCATCGCTGTGCCGCTCGTGCTCCTGTTCGTGGCCCTTTTCGCCGCCGCCGACGCCGTCTTCGCCCGAATCGCGGGCGACCTGTTCAACTGGAACCTCGACCTCGGCACGCTGCCGGCGCGGATCATCTTCGCGCTCGTGGTCGCGTGGCTCTGCGCCGGACTCTTCACCTTCGTCGCGGTCGGCACAGCCGATGAGCAGCCAACCGTGGAGACGGCTCCGACGAGGCTCCAGATCGGCTCAGCGGAGGCTACGACCGTGCTGCTGGTCCTCGATCTCCTGTTCCTCGCCTTCGTGGCGCTTCAGGGCGCCTACCTGTTCGGCGGGCAGGACACGCTCGCCGCGGGCGGGATGACCTATGCCGAATACGCACGGCGCGGATTCTTCGAGCTGCTGGTCGCCGCCTTCGTGGTCGGCGGCCTGGTCCTGGCCGCAGAGGCGACGGTTCGACGGCGCACGCCCGTCTACGTGGCCGCGGCGATCGGCCTGGTGGTGCTGACCGTGGTCGTCCTCGGTTCGGCGCTCCTCCGCCTGCGCCTCTACCAGGAGGCCTACGGCTGGACCGAGCTGCGCTTCTACGTGCTCGCCGCGATCCTGTGGCTGGCGATCGGCTGCGTGCTAGCGGTGCTGAGTCTGGCCACCAACCGGACTCGCTGGCTGATCCACGCCATGCTCGGCGTGTCGATCGTCTTCGGGCTCGTCTTCAACGTCATCGGGCCGGTGCACCTTGTCGCCGAGCAGAACGTCGCGAGGGCCATCCACCCGGAGCTGGTGGCGCCCGGTGGAAAGGCGGGGCTCGATCTCGCCTATCTCGCGACGCTCGGCGACGATGCGCTCCCGGTGCTGGCCGACGCCGTCTGTGCGCTTCCCGGCTCCCTGGGAGGAGACGCCTACCAGGTCGCAGAGGCCTGGATCGAGCGGCTTGGCAACAACGAGGCCGGCAAGGCATGGCAGGCCTGGAACCTGTCGCGAGAGCGTGCGAGGACGACCAGCGTCGGACGGGTCTGCGACCTCTCGTCGCCCTGAGCGGGGATCGTGCTCGTCGGGTAGCATCGGTCCATTCCAAGTCCGCACCACATGGGGTTCGCATGGCTGACCGACCGATGCCGCCCACGGGCGCCCTCGACCTGACCAAGTCGTATTCCGCGCGGTTCAAGACGGAGCGCGGCGAGATCGTGTGCGAGCTGTTCGCCGCCGACGCGCCGCTCACCGTGGAGAACTTCGTCAACCTGGCGCGCGCCGGCTTCTACGACGGCGTCACCTTCCACCGGGTGATCCCCGGCTTCATGGCGCAGGGTGGCGACCCGACCGGCACCGGCTCCGGCGGACCCGGCTATTCCTTCCGCGACGAGACCTCCGCCAAGCGACGACACGACGGACCGGGCGTCCTGTCGATGGCCAACGCCGGGCCGAACACCAATGGATCGCAGTTCTTCCTCACCTTCGGCCCGACGCCGCACCTGGATGGGCGGCACACCGTCTTCGGCCGCGTCACCGCCGGGATGGACGTGCTGCGCAGCCTTCGCGAGCGCGACCCGCAGCGTGACCCGAAGCCGGGCGACGTGATCGAGACGATCGAGATCGACGAGAGCTAGGTCGCACCAGCCGATCTCACCGCGACGGCACCGGCCATGGGGACCGGCGATCGCCGAACGCTCGACGAGCTCGAGCGCCTGACGCAGGGCGTGGCGGATGCGCCGGGATCGGCGCGATTCGCGCCGGACGGCCGATCCATCACCTACCTCTTCAGCGCCGATGGCTCGCTCGTGCGCTCCCTGTGGCGCCACGACCTGACGACCGGGGAGCGGTCGCTCCTGGCGGCGCCCCTGGAGCAGACGACCGACGAGGAGTCGCTCTCGCTCGACGAGAAGCTCGAGCGCGAACGGACGCGGACGACCGAGCTGGGCGTGACCGCCTATCAATGGGCTGGCGACGCTCGACGACCGGCGCTCCTCGTCCCTCAGGCGGGGCGCCTCTTGGTCGCCGTGGGATCCGACGCCGCGTCTGCCCCGCGGCCGATTCCCGGCGTGGAGGGCGCCCAGGCACCGCTGCTCAGCCCGGACGGCTCGCGCGTCTCCTACGTGGTCGGCGGCGATCTCCACGTGACTCGCACCGACGACGGGAAACCGGCATCGTTGACCGATGACGCCGAACCAGGCGTCTCGAACGGCCTCGCCGACTACATCGCCGCCGAAGAGCTCGACCGGTTCGCCGGTGCGTGGTGGAGCGCGGATTCCCGCTCGCTTGCCTTCGAGCACGTCGACGAGCGAGGCGTGCCGCCCGTCGAGGTAACTGCCGGCGAGCTGCACCACTACCCGTTCGCCGGAGGCCCGAACGCTCGGGTCAGCCTGCGAGTCGCGTCGATCGAGGGGCCCAAGGCTCGTGAGGTCGATCTCGGGATGCGCCCCGACGACTACCTCGCGCAGGTGGTGCCCCACCCCGCCGGAGGGTGGCTGGTGGCGGTGCTGCCGCGTGAGCAGCGCTCACTGCTCTGGCATCGGGTCGGTCCGGATGGGTCCGCCGAGCTCGTGTGGACCGAGGAGGCGGCCCCGTGGCTCAACCTCGACAGCCTGACCCGAATCCTCCCCGACGGGCGGGTCCTGCGGGGGTCGGAGCGGAGCGGCTTCCGGCACCTGGAGCTTCGATCGCCGGGCGGCCAGCTGGACCGTGTCCTGACCGCGGGGGACTGGGTGGTGACCGACGTGGTCTCGGTTTCGGCGGCTCGACGCGAGATCCTCTTCGTCGCCACCCACGACGGAGTCACGGAGCGTCACCTGTACGCCGTTCCGCTGGACGCGCCGCGACCCGTCGTCGACCCGGAGCGCCTCTCCGGGGAGCCGGGCTGGCACACGTTCGAGGCGCAGCCCGACGGGGAGCGATGGATCGACACGTGGTCCGACCTGGAGCGTGCACCGGCCATGTCGGTCAGGACCCGCGACGGCGGCTCGATTCCCATCCACGGACCGCGGACGACGGCCGCGCGCGAGCGAATCGAGCCACCCGAGCTGATCGAGCTGCTGGCGGCCGACGGCGCGACCGCGCTCCATGCCGCCGTCCATCGTGCGCGGAGACCCGCCGGCTCAGCCGAGCCCTCGCCCGGGGTGGTGTGGGTCTACGCCGGACCGCACAAGCAGCACGTGGTGCGAAGCTGGGAGGTGACGGCCGATCCCCTGCGCCAGTACCTCGCCCAGTGCGGCGCCACCGTGGTCCTCATCGACAGCCGCGGCTCCGATGCTCGAGGGGTTGCGTTCGAATCGGTCATCGAGGGGCGGCTCGGCTGGAACGAGGTGGCCGACCAGGCGGCGGCTGTGCGTCAGCTGATCCAGCGCGGCGTGCTGCGGGACGGCGCGGTCGGCATCTATGGCGGCAGCTACGGCGGCTTCATGACGCTCATGGCCATGGCCCGCGAGCCCGAGCTGTTCGGCGTGGGCGTCGCCACCTCCTCGGTCACCGACTGGGCCCAGTACGACTCCGCCTACACCGAACGCTACCTCGGGACCCCGGCCGCCAACCCCGAGGCGTACCGGCGATCGTCCGCCCTCGCGCACGCGGCCGACGTGCGCGGCAGCCTGCTGCTCATGCACGGAACCTCCGACGAGAACGTGCTCATGCGGAACTCCACCCGCCTCGTCGAAGCCTTCCGGTCAGCGGGCCGTGAGGTCGAGCTGGTGCCGCTCAGCGGGCAGCGTCATCGGGCCCGCGGGTCCGCCATCCGCATGCGCGACGCACGGACCGCGGCGCACCTCCTGCGCGGCCTGGGCCTCCCCCTCCCCGAGGAGCTTGGCCCGAGCTGACTCAGGCAGCCGGCGCGTAGAGCAGCTGGTAGGTGACGCCCGGGTCGGGCGCGAAGTCCATGCGCGTGGCGCAGCCACTGCACACGAGCTCGTCATCGGTCTCGTTGATGGTGAAGGCGACCTCTTCGGTGCACCATGGACAGGCAAGCTGAATGGTCATGCGCCGATCCTGACTCGCGATTCGTGACACCTTGGGTGTCGCGATCGGCGCCCGGCCCGAAACGGTTCGCGTAGGCTTTCAGCCTTGACCGAAACCCCGCCGGCCCACCCGGCGCGCGCCGCGCTGGCCGACTGGCGCCTCTTCGCCAGCGGGCTCTACCGTCCCTTCCACCTGCTCGCCGTGGCACAGGGATTCATCGGTGCCCTCTCCGGGCCGGCGATCGTGATCCCGCTGCTCCTCGCGCTCGGCGCACACCCGGCCCTCGCCACCCTTCTCGCGGTGCTGCCGGTGATCGGCACCACGGCGCAGCGCTTCATCCCCGGCCTGCTCGATCGGTCCGATGGCAACCTTCGCCGACTCGTCGTCCTGGCCGCGACGATCGGCGAGCCGCGCGGGCTCCTGCTCGCGGGAATCGTCGGTCTCGATGCCGCGGGAGTGATCTCGAATGCGGTCGCCATCGGCCTGGTTGCCGCCGTGGTGGGCATCCTCGGATCCCTCGGCGCGATCGGCTACGGCGCGCTCCAGGCCTGGTACCAGATCATCCTGCCCGACGCCGAGCGACGACTGGTTGGGCCCCGGCTGGCGGGCATCACCCTGGGGATCGGCTCGGTGATCCTGCTGCCACTGGCGTTCACCATCGACGGGCTCGTGGCCAGCATCGGGATGTGGGCCTACGTCATCCCGCTCGGCGTGGCCGGCACGGCCGGGATCATCCCCGCCTTCGCGCTGCGACGACTCCCCTACCCGGGCAGGGTGCGGGTTCCTCACGACGCGACCACGGAGGTCGCCGATGACGGGCGCCTCGCCCGGCTCGCCCGGGTGATCACCCTGGCCAACCTCGCGTCCGGCCTCGCCCCGTTCCTCTCGGTCTACGCCATCGCCGTGCTGCGCACCGGGCCGGGCTTCGCGATCGCCATCTCCGCGACCTCCTCGGCGGCGCTCGTCCTGTCCTCGATCTACGTCAGCTCCTACCTGGTCCGCGGCTCCGCCTCCCGCCTGCTGCGGCGATCGATGCTGCTGCGCGGCGGCGCCCTGATGCTGGGCCTCGCCGCGCATCCCGCGAACCCGGCTGCGCCGCTGATCCTGCTGGTGATGGCGGTCCTGATGGCGGCCGGCGACACGGCCGGACAGCTCTCCGCCAACGAGCGCCTCTTCCGCCTCGCAACCGGTCCGTCGGTGATCGCCTTCCAGAGTCGGTTCGTGATCCGCAACGTGGCCGCCTACAGCGTCGGCCTGCTGACCGCGTCGGGCGTGCTGCTGATCGGCGGATACGTCGCCTTCGCGATCCTCTTCGGCGGCGCCGGCACGGTCCGCCTGGTGGCGTCGCGCTTCACCGAGATCTCCACGCGCGGCACGGTCGGAACGTCGACCCAGGCGCTCGACCTGCCTCCCCCGGGGAGCCGACCCTAGGCATCGGGCCGCGCCATCACTTGCGTCTTTGCGCAAACAGTGACACAATCGGCGCAGATGGAAGCCACGCTCAGCACCGACCTCCTTCGTGATCGCGCCGCGGCCATTGCCCGCGCGCTCTCGGATGCGAAGCGCCTGTGCGTGGTCGAACGGCTCGCCGACGGCGAGCGATCGGTCAGCGACCTCTCCCGCGACATCGGCTGCCAGGTGCCGAACATGAGCCAGCACCTGTCGGTCCTCCGCGCGGCTGGGATCGTCGCCTCTCGACGCGAGGGGAGCACCGTCTTCTATCGGCTCGCGCACCCACAGGTGCTCGAGGTCTACCGCATCCTGAGACAGGTCGCCGGCTGACGGCTGACATACGAAAGGACCACGCAAGACCGATGTCGAACGTCCGCGAGGCGACCGACGCCAACTTCGAGCAGGAAGTGCTCCAGAGTGACAAGCCGGTGATCGTCGATTTCTGGGCCGCCTGGTGCGGGCCGTGCCGGCTGGTCGCGCCCGAGATCGAGAAGCTGGCGGAGAAGTACGCTGGCAGCGTCGAAGTCATGAAGCTCGACGTCGATGCCAACCCGCACACCGCCATGCACTACGGGGTGATGAGCATCCCCACCGTCGCGTTCTTCGCCCCGGGGCAGCCGCCGCGGGCAGCGGTCGGCTTCCGTCCAGCCGAGCAGCTGGAGACGGCCTTCGGCCTCGAGGCCTTCGCCAAGACAGCCTGATCTGACGGGCGGGCCTATCCTGCGGAGGTGATGCGCCGGACATCCCTCCGCCTGCTCGCCCGGACCGTTGCGCCGGCCCTGATCCTGCTGGCGCTCGCGCCGGCCGGCTTGCCGCGCGACCACCAGGCCGCTGCGGCCGACCGGGGGCTGGTCGTGCTGATGCAGACGCGCTACGACCCCGCGCCCGATCGGCGGCTGGTCCGGGTGACGATGAACGCTGTGGCGACCTCCTACACGCCGAACTCGGACCAGGGGCTCGCCTTCTACTCCAGCTACACGTTCGCGATCCCCGACTCTGCTGAGGCGGTCTCGGCCTCGTCCGATGGCCAGCCGCTGTCGACGAGGCTCGGCGCCGTCAAGGACACCTTCCGCGAGATCGAGGTGACCTTCGCCCAGGACCTCTTCTATCAACAGACCTCCGCGTTCCAGGTCAGCTTCGAGCTGCCCGACAAGGGGGGCGCCCCGAACCGGGACCTGAGGGTCGGGACGAGCATCGTGGCCTTCCCGGTGCTCGCCTACGGGAGCCTTGGCGAGGCGGGCAGCGGCGTGCAGGTGGTGCTGCCGCCCGGCTTCCGGGCGAGCATCCAGGGGAGCCCGATGGTCAGCTCCACCGATTCCGCCGGCCGGGTGGTGCTGACCGCCCACAACCTGTCCGATCCCTTCGGCTTCTACGCCTATCTGGCGGCGGACCGTCCCGGGACCTTTGGCGAGCACCACCTGCAGACGACGATCGACGGACAGGCCGCCTCCGTCTGGGTCCGCAGCTGGGAGGACGACCCCGATTGGGGCACGCGGGTGAGCGACCTGATGAACCGCGGGCTGCCGGCGCTGCAGGGGCTGATCGGCCTCCGTTACCCGGTCACTGGCACCCTGACCGTCGAGGAGGCCGCGCCGACGATCCTCGGCGACTACGCGGGGACCTACACGCAGGCAAGCGGCAGCATCCTGGTGCGGTATGACGCGGACGCCTTCGTGGCGCTCCACGAGGCGGCGCACATCTGGTTCAACGAGACGCTCTTCGACGAACGCTGGATCAACGAGGGCTTCGCGGAGCTCTACGGCGTGCAGGCGGCGACGCAGATCGGCGCGCAGGGGGAGGCATTCACCCTCACCGACGACCTGCTCAGGTCGCGCATCCCGCTCAACGACTGGGGTGCCGCAGGGGTCCCGGACTCCAGCACCGAGTACTTCGCCTACGCGGCGAGCTACCGGGTGTCAGGCCTGATCCTCGAGCGGGTGGAGGCGGTGGGGCTCCGCACCGTCTGGAAGAGCCTCACCGATGGCGAGGTCTCCTACCTGCCTGCCCATGCGTCGGGAGCCCCCGAGACGGGCGTCACGCTTCACGTTGCACGGTGGCAGCAGTTGCTCGACCTGATCGATGAGCGGACCGGCACCAGCGTCGACGACATCTGGAACGAGTGGGTCGTCGACGCCGCGCAGCGGCCCCTGATGCAGGATCGTGCGACGGCCCGCACCGAATACGCGGCGCTCGCGACGCAGGCCGGCGACTGGAACCTGCCCCGAGACCTCCGCGTGGAGATGAGCTCCTGGCAGTTCGCCGATGCCGAGTCCGAGATCGGCGTCGCCGCAAAGGTATTGGCCGATCGCGGCCAGATCGCGGCCCTCGCGGGGGCGCTCGGGCTGACGCCGCCTCGTGCTCTCCAGACCGCGTTCGAGGGGGGCGGTGGCATCGCGGTCGCCAGCGACGAGGCAGGAGCCGAGCTCAAAGTGCTCGGACGGATCGCGGCGGCGGCGGATCGGCTCGCGAAGGAGCCGGATCCCTTCGAGGCGATCGGCCTGCTCGGCTCGAGCCCCGATGCGACCCTCACGTCGGCGCGCGACGCGTTCGAGGCGGACCACCTGGATGCCGCCTCGGCGGCCATCGCGGACGCCCTTGCCATGCGGGACGGGGCGGAGTCGGCCGGCCAGCTGCGTTCCGGCATCGCCGGCGGCGGGCTGCTGATGCTCGGTGGCGGGACCTTCGTCGCCGTGCGGGTTCGCAGGCGCCGGCGGGCGGCTGCCGTCCTCGCCGAGCGCGAATCGCCGGTCCCGATCGATCCGCCGGCCCCCGACGCGGCCGTCCTGAGCGGGTGACGTCACCCTCCTCGACACGACGGCGCAAGCCGCTACCCTAGGATCCCTCGTGAATCGCTCGATCACCGCCGTCCTGTTCGGCACCTTCAGCCTTCGCTTCAGCACCGGGCTCACCGGCGGCCTCCTGGTCTTCTACCTGGCCGCTCTGCCGCAGTTCGGCGGCCCGCACGTCACGAGCACGACCGTCGGCCTGCTCACGGCGGGCTATTACGCCGCCGAGCTCGTCCTGTCGCCGATGTTCGGGTACCTCTCCGACAGGTTCGGCGCGCATCGGATCATGCAGATCGGGCCGCTCTTCGGGCTCGTGGCCGTCCTCATCACGGCCTTCGCCGTCGACCTCTGGATCCTCGGCGGTACACGGATCCTGGAGGGTGGAGCCGCCGCCGCCTCGATTCCCTCGATCCTGGGCTACCTCGCGCTGTCGACCTCGGGCAACCAGGCGTTGCGCGGCCGGGCAGTTGCCCGCTTCGAGGCGGCCACGCTCGCTGGCATCGGGCTCGGCATCGTCGCGGCCGGGCCCATTTTCGACTGGCTCGGCCGGGGCGGCTTCCTGCTCAACGCGGGCATCTACATCGGGTCATTCGCGGTCTACCGCTGGGGCGTCGCCGAGATGCATCACGAGCCGACCGAGGCGGAGATCGGCGCCGGCGACCACCATCTGCGGCCGACGACGATGGACTTCGGGCGCTATCGGCGCATCCTCGCCTCATCCGGCGTGTGGCTCCTCGCCCCGACCTGGATCGCCCTGAATGCGGTGCTCGGCTCGTGGACCACGCAGTCGGTCTTCCAGCTCGTCCGCGAGCCCCCCGTTGGGTTCCGCGACCAGCTGATGATGCAGGGGTTCACGCCCACCAGCGTCAGCATCGGATTCGCAGGCATCGGGCTCGTCTTCATGGCCGGGCTCTGGTTCTGGGGAAACCGCTTCCGCATCTTCCGCCGGACCACGATCATCGCCATCGGCCTCGGTGGTGCCCTGGGAATGCTGACCGCTGTGCTGGCGCTCAACCACTCGAGCGCGTTGCCGATCGGAGTCCAGGCGCTCCTCGGCGCGGCTGCCGCGGCCGGCCTCTTCGTCATGGCCGGTGCAACCCCCGCGGCGCTCGGCCTGCTCGCCGACATCAGCGAGGCGTCACCCGGCCGATCGCGGCGCGATCATGGGCCTCTACTCGGTCTTCCTCGGCATCGGCCAGATCGTGGGCGCGGTGGCGAGCGGCTTCGCCGGCGACTGGGCGGGCATCGACGGCCTCATCTATGCCTCCCTGCTGCTCATCGTGGTCGCGATCCTGCCGGTGCATCGCCTGCGCGCCTCGGAGCATCTCGTGGGGCAGCGGGCCGAGCAGCCGGGGGCCCTCGCGAGGTAACGAGGGGCTGCGGTCCGCAGCCCATCTTCGCTCCGCTATCCTTCACGCTCCATGCGCCTCTCCAAGCTCTTCTTCACCTCCCTGCGCGACAACCCCGCCGAGGCCGAGATGGCCTCGCACCGCCTGCTGCTGCGGGCCGGCTACGTCCGCCAGCTGGGGGCCGGCATCTACTCGCTGCTGCCGCTCGGCTTTCGCGTGAGCCAGCGCATCGAGCAGGTGATCCGCGAGGAGATGGACGCCATCGGCGGGCAGGAGATGGAGATGCCGGTGGTCCACCCCGCCGACCTGTGGCGAGAGTCGGGGCGCTACGCCAAGATCGGCCCGGAGATGGTCCGCTTCAAGGACCGCGGCGGACGCGACATGGTCCTGGCCATGACCCACGAGGAAGTGGTCGCCGACCTGCTCCGCGACGTGGTCAAGAGCTACCGGCAGCTGCCGGCGATCGTCTATCACTTCCAGACCAAGTTCCGTGACGAGCCGCGGGCGCGCGGCGGCCTGATCCGCGTCCGCGAGTTCGTGATGAAGGACTCCTACACGCTCGATCCGGATGAGGCCGCGCTGGAGGTCTCCTACATGGCGCACTACCACGCCTACGAGAAGATCTTCAGCCGCCTGGGGCTCGAAACGGTCGTCGTGGGCGCCGATGTCGGCATCATGGGCGGCAGCCTGGCCCACGAGTTCATGGTCCTCAACGACGCGGGCGAGGACACGCTCGTCATCTGCGACGCATGCGGCTACGCGGCCAACCAGCAGATCGCGGAGGTCACCAAGCCCGAGCCGGCCGTCGAGGAGCCGCGCCCGACCGAAGAGGTGGCGACCCCCGAGACGCCGACCATCGCATCGCTGGCCGCGCTGCTCGGCGTGGGGGAGGATCGGACCGCCAAGGCCACGTTCTTCGTGGCCGGGGACGGGCGCCTCCTGACCGCCATCGTGCGCGGCGACTTCGAGGTCAATGAGACGAAGTTGAGCAACGCGGTGAAGGCGATCGGCGGGCTGCGTCCCGCGCACGCCGAGGAGATCGCGGCGGCCGGCATGGTGCCCGGCTACGCATCGCCGATCGGGGCAAGCGGCACCACCGTCGTGGTCGACGACCTCGTCGCGCGCTCGCCGAACCTGGTCGCCGGCGCCAACCGCCACGGCTACCACCTGCTCAACGTCAACGTGGGGCGCGACTTCACGCCGGACCTGGTGGTCGACATCACCAACGCCCGGGCCGGCGACGCCTGCCCGAAGTGCGGCTCGCCGGTGGCGCTGCGCCAGGGGATCGAGGTGGGCAACATCTTCAAGCTCGGCACCGACTTCACCGAGAAGCTGGGCGCCACCTACCTCGCCGAGGACGGCAGCCGGCGGCTGGTCGTGATGGGCAGCTACGGGATCGGCCTGGGACGCGCCATGGCCTGCATCGTGGAGGCGCATCACGACGAGAAGGGGATCGCCTGGCCCGCCGCCGTGGCTCCCTACGCGGCGCACCTGGTCGCCCTGAGCGCATCCCGCGACCCCGCCGTCGCGGAGGCGGCCGAGGGGCTCTACCAGCGCCTGACCGATGCCGGCGTCGAGGTCCTCTACGACGACCGCGACGAGTCGCCCGGCGTGAAGCTCACCGACGCCGAGCTGCTCGGCATGCCGCGCATCGTGACCGTCTCGCCGCGCTCGCTGGCGGCGGGCGGCGCCGAGCTCACCGACCGGGCCAGCGGAGAGCGCTCGGTGCGTCCGATCGACGAGGTCGAACGGACGCTCGTCGGGGCGGCGTGACGTGCCTCGAGACGAACGCTAGGCCCGTGCGCCAGCACGCATCTCGTGACCTTCCCGGACGACGCCCCGATCCTCGACTTCGACCCAGCCCGCGACGCCGTGCTCGAACCCCACCTCGCGATCGAGAAGTTCGACCTGCCCAGGCACGTGGTGCTCTGCTTCTTTCGGGACGCAATCGCGTCCTTCGTTGAGGCTCTCGGAGGCCGTGAGATCGGGCGGCTCGCGTCCGAGCTCGGCTCGTACCCTGTCTTCGAGGTGGATCTCGCGGGGCGGCGAGTCGCTGTCGCGCAGGCCGGAGTCGGCGCGCCGCTTGCTGCCGGCTGGCTCGAGGAGCTGATCACGCTCGGCGGCCGCGCCTTCATCGCCGCCGGCGGCGCCGGCGTTCTGGTCCCGGGTCTCGTCATGGGCCACGTCATCGTTCCGACGGCGGCCATCCGCGACGAGGGCACGAGCTATCACTACCTGCCCGCGTCGCGCGAAGTCGCCCCGACGCCCGATGCGCTCGAGGCCATCGTGGCGACGCTCGAGGCGCATGGCGTCCCGCACGTGACCGGCAAGACGTGGACGACGGACGGGTTCTATCGCGAGACCAGAGACAAGGTCCGCCGGCGCGTGGCCGAGGGCTGCCTCACGGTCGAGATGGAGGCCGCCGCCTTCTTCGCCGTCGCCCGATTCCGGGGCGTCTCCTTCGGGCAGATGCTCTACGCCGGCGATGACCTCTCCGGGGAGGCGTGGGACGACCGGGGCTGGCCGCACCACGAAACCGGCCGCGACCTGCTCCTTCGGCTCGCGGCCGAGGCCGTCCTGCACATCGAGCTGACCGACGAGCCTTCCCGACGCTGACCGACACTCCAGCGCGCGGCCCTCGTCGTTCCCCGGATCGGGTCGACCCACCGGTGACTGAGGGAGCCGCCCTCCTCAGCGCAGCTGGGGGAGGACGTCGGCTCCAAGGCGTTCCAGCTTCGTTACATCACTGACCCCGCGAACACTGACGAGGATGTGCTGCGCACCGGCCTCGCCCAGCTTCCCGAAGCGGTCGACGGCCTGGTCCGACGACTCGGACTCCGGATCCATGCTCTGGAGCGTGCTCCGCTCGATCTCCTCGTACGGGCGGCCGAGCCGCTCGCAGTGCTCGCGCAGGACGGCGTACTTGTGGGCGATCCGCGGCGGGTCGCCGAAGACGTTGCAGGCGTCGCCGTACTGGGCCACGAGCCGGAGCGTCTTCCGCTCACCGCCGCCGCCGATCATGATCGGGATGCGCGGGCGCGAGATCGCCTGCGGCGAATTCAGGAGGCGGGAGGCGGAGACATGCTTCCCCTCCAGCGAGTCGCCGCTCCCGCTCCCGCCGGCCCACATGGCATGGGCCATCTGGAGCGTCTCCTCGAGCATCTCGAACCGCTCGCGGAGCGGGGGGAACGGGAACCCGAGCCCGCGCGACTCCTCCTCGTTCCACGCCGCGCCGATCCCGAACCAGGCCCGGCCCCCGGAGAGGACGTCGAGCGTCGTGGTGGCCTTGACCCAGAGGCCCGGCTGGCGGTAGTGAATGCCGCCGACCATGAGGCCGAGCCGCGCCCGGGTCGAGTTGGCGGCCATGAAGCCCAGCGCGGTCATCCCCTCGAGCATCGGCGCCTCAGGCGGGCCGAGGCCGCGGATCTGGAAGAAGTGGTCCATCACCCAGATCGAGTCGAAGCCGACCTCATCGGCCGTGCGCGTGACGCGCGCGAGGGTCGGGCCGATGGCGGCGGGCCCGCCCGGCCAGGTGAACGAGTTGACCTGCAGGCCGATCTTCATCGCCGGGTAGCGTAACCGACCGGTAGGATGGCGCCATGTCGAGCGGATCGATCGGCCTCTCCGATGAGCTGAACGCCTACCTCGCGCAGTTCGGCGCGCGCGAGCCCGAGGTGCTGCGCCGCCTCCGGGAGCACACGTCGCAAATGCCCGAGTCGCAGATGCAGATCGCCGTGGAGGAGGGCGCGCTGCTCGCGCTCCTCGTCCAGCTGACCGGCGCGCGGCGCATCGTGGAGGTCGGCACCTTCACCGGCTATTCGTCGACCGCCATGGCCCTGGCGCTCCCGCCGGGCGGGGAGATCGTCTGCTGCGACGTGTCGAAGGAGTACACCGACGTGGCGCTCCGCGCCTGGGCCGAGGCCGGCGTCGCCGACCGCGTCGAGCTGCGCCTCGCTCCAGCCGTCGAGACGCTGGATGCGCTGCTCGCCGGCGGCGGGGCGGGCAGCTTCGACATGGCGTTCATCGACGCCGACAAGGAGAACTACGCGGCCTACTACGAGCGCGCGCTGCGGCTCGTTCGGGCCGGTGGCCTGATCGCCATCGACAACGTCCTGTGGAGCGGGCGCGTGGCGGACCCCGGCAACCAGGAGGAGTCGACGCTGGCGATCCGGGCCCTGAACGCGGCCATCGCCGCCGATGCGCGGGTCGACGTGGCGATGGTGCCGATTGCCGACGGCCTCACCCTCGCGCGAGTCCGCTAGCGGGGGATCTCAGCGCTCGACGGTCACGCCCCGCCAGAAGGCGACGTAGCCCTCGACCTTCTTGGCCGCATCCGAGGCCTCCGGGTAGAACCAGGCGGCGTCGGTATTGCGCTGGCCGTCGACTTCGAGCGTGTAGTAGCTCGCCTCGCCCTTCCACCAGCAGGTGGTGTGCGTGTCCGATGGGCGCAGGAACTCGCCCTTCACCGTCTCTGGCGGAAAGTAGACGTTTCCTTCGACCACCTCGAAGCGCTCGCTCTCCGCGATCACGGCCCCGTTCCAGGTTGCTCGCGCCATGCCAATAGTCTGCGGCAGGCGCCCCCCGAAGGAAAGCGAGAGGCGGCGCCGGAGTGGCACCCGGCGCCGCCTCGATCAGGACGGTCAGACGGCAACCGCCTCGAGCTGCGGCTCGTACTCCACATCGACCAGGTCGCCGGCGAGGTAGGCGTCGTAGGCGGCCATGTCGAAGTAGCCGTGGCCCGAGAGGTTGAAGAGGATCACCCGGGCCTCCCCCTTCGCCCGCGCGTCGACCGCCTCGTCGATCGCCGCACGGATGGCGTGGCTGGACTCCGGCGCCGGGACGATCCCCTCCGTGCGAGCGAATTGGATCGCCGCCTCGAAGCAGGTGTTCTGGGCGTAGGCGCGCGCCTCGATGAGGCCCAGCTCGTAGAGGTGCGAGACCATCGGCGCCATGCCGTGGTAGCGCAGCCCACCGGCGTGGATCGGGGCCGGCCGGAAGCCGTTCCCGAGCGTATGCATCTTCACCAGCGGAGTCATCCCCACGGTGTCGCCGAAGTCGTACCGATACTCCCCCTTGGTGAGGGATGGGCACGAAGCCGGCTCGACCGCCAGGAAGCGGGTCGTGCTGGCATCGTTCAATCGGTTCCGAAGGAAGGGGAACGCGATCCCGGAGAAGTTGGAGCCCCCGCCGGCGCAGCCGATCACCACGTCGGGCACCTCGCCGGCCATCTCCATCTGCTTGATCGCCTCCTGCCCGATCACCGTCTGGTGCAGGAGCACGTGGTTGAGGACGCTCCCCAGCGAGTACTTCATGTCGTCATGGGTGGCGGCCACCTCGACCGCCTCGCTGATGGCGATCCCCAGGCTGCCGGTCGAGGCCGGATCGGCGGCCAGGATCGTGCGGCCGGCGTTCGTCTCGGTGGACGGCGACGGCACGACAGTCCCGCCAAAGGTCTCGATGAAGCTTCGCCGGTACGGCTTCTGCTCGTAGCTGACCTTGACCATGAAGACCTTGACGTCGAGCCCGAACAGGCTCCCAGCGAAGGCAAGGGCGCTCCCCCACTGCCCGGCCCCGGTCTCGGTCACCAGGCGGTTGATCCCCTCGGCCTTGTTGTAGTAGGCCTGCGCGATGGCCGTGTTCGGCTTGTGGGAGCCTGCCGGTGAGACGCCCTCGTACTTGTAGTAGATGTGGGCCGGCGTATCGAGTGCCCGTTCCAGGCCGAGCGCCCGGATCAGGGGCGACGGTCGATAGATGCGGTACGCCTCGCGCACCGGCTCGGGGATCTCGATGAAGCGCTCGCTGCTGACCTCCTGCTTGATCAGCTCCATCGGGAAGAGCGGCGCCAGGTCCGCGGGGCCGATCGGCTCGCGGGTGCCGGGATGGAGCACCGGCGGGGCCGGCTCCGGCAGGTCTGCCGCGATGTTGTAGAAGTGCGTCGGGAGCTCGCTCTCCGGGAGCATGAACCGCCGCTGCTGTGACTGGGACATCGGTGACCTCCTGAGAACAACAAACCCCTTCGTCTCGAAAGGACGAGGGGGTCTTCTCGTGGTGCCACCTTTGTTCCCCGGTGTTCTCACCCGGGCTCCTTCGACCACGGCCTGCCGTTGCCGGCTGGCGATGGTCTCGGCCTCGATATCGGTGCCTCTCCGCCGGCCGCTACTTGCGCGAGACCGATGTCTCGCGCGTTCTCGTCCGGAGCTCCCGGGTCCATTCCCCGATCGCGCCGCCACCGGGGTTCCACTGCTCCCGGCTCCCTGTCGGCTCGCCTGACCAGGTACTCGTCCCGATCCTCGCCGTCTTCACCTGTGAACGAGGAGGCTAGAGAGGCTTGTCCGACGTGTCAAGATCACTGCATTCCCAACGTACCGCCCCTGCTCGTCCTCTACGACGCGGACTGCGGGCTCTGCTCGCGCTGCGCGCAGGCGCTTCGCATCCTTGACGCTCGGCATCGCCTCGCGCTCGTCCCGCTGCAGGGCGCTGCCGACCGCATCGGTTCGGCGGGCCCCTCGGTGGACGACCTGCTGGTCCAGCTCCACGTCCGGGACGCGCAGGGCGCGTGGTGGAAGGGCGGCGAGGCGACGATGCGGATCGCCGAGTCGGTGCCGCTCCTGCGATCCCTCGCCCTGGTCGGCAGGCTGCCGCTCATCTCGGCGTTGGTGGAGCCGGGGTATCGGCTGCTGGCGCGTCACCGCGATCCGCTCGGACGCCTGGTGGGTGCGGCGAGCTGCCGCTACGCGGGGGACGGTCCAGCTGCCTGACGGTTGGCGTGATTGCCCAACAACAGGAAAAGGGGTACGGAATCGCTTCCGTACCCCCGTCCCTGCCAGGGGGGCTGGTGACCTCAGCGCCCGGGTCCCTGGGCCCGACGCGCTGGCTTGGGTGAGGATCCGGGCTATCCCCGGACCCTCACCGCCTGGATCAGCTGCGCCGGCGCATCCCCCGCACGTTGGCGAAGGCCAGCGTGCCGAGGGAAGCGATCAGCAGGAAGCTGAAGAGGATGGTCGGGAGCATCCCGCCCTCGGGGACGCTCAACGACGTGTTGGGCTGGGTTGCAGCGGGGGTGCCGGTGCCGGCCTCCACGCTCTGCACGGGCGACTGGGAGACCACGGGCGACTGGGAGACTTCGACCTTCTCGTCGTCGCAGGCCGTCACCTGCTGCTCGGCGACCTTCAGGTCCTGGAGGGCGGCCACGTTGGCCACCACGCAGGCCTGGTTGGAGGTCGTCACCTGCAGGCTCGTGGAGCAGGAGAAGGTCCAGGTCTCGCCGATGTCGAGGATGCCATTCCCGTCATCGCCGGTGTACGACGAGCTGTCGACTTCGCAGGCGACGGCGTCGCTCCCGGAGATGAGGTCGGTGACCTTGACATTCGCCAACGGCGTCTCGCCGGTGTTCTGCACCGCGTAGGTGTAGGTCACCAGCGTTCCCGGCTCGACCGTCCCGCTCGCATCCGAGCTCTTGCTGATGTCGATGTTCGGGACGTCCGGAGCCGGAGGATTGACCTCGACCGTCACGTCAGCGCAGGCGCTGTCGTGACCGCCGCCGATGAAGTCACCGTCCGCGCAGGCCTCGTTCTTGGTGGTCTGCTGCAAGGGCATCGTGCACTGGTAGGTCCAGGTCTCGCCCTTGTCGAGGTACTTGTCGCTGTTCCCTCCCGACTTGGTCGGGCCGGTCACCGGCGAGCAGGTGTCGTCGTTGACCACGACGTTGCTGAGCGGCGTGTCGCCGCTGTTGGTGACGTGGTAGGTGTAGGTGACCTGGGTTCCGGGGTCGACCGGGCCCGCCGGATCCGGGGTCTTGGTGATGTGGATCTCGCCGCAGAGCAGATCCTGGGCGATCGCCGAGAAGAGGTCCGGCAGCGAGCCGGCGTCGGTCACGTGGTAGAAGTTCGGTGACGGGGCGCCACCGGGCTTCGACAGCGCGTTCATCAGGTCGAGATCGGGGTTGTTCGACCCGGTCCCGCCGGCGCCGATGGCGATGCCGTACGTCTGGTCAGCAGCGGCGAGGTAGCTGCTGATCTCGCCCGCGTTCGGCCGTGCGCCATTCGCGTTCGGTGGGTTGGTTGCGTCCGGGTTCGGGCGCCCATCGGACAGCAGGATGAGCACATGGGTCACTGACACGCCATCGACCAACGAGCGTGCGTTGGCTGACATGTCGCCGGCGCCGGCCGCCATCCCCTGTCGGAGCGGCGTCACGCCATTGGCGGAGAGGCCGTTGATGGCCGTGTCGAGGGTTGACGCGTTCGAGCTGCCCATGGAGTGGTCCACGGTGGCGGACGTGCCGCCGTACGAGGTGAGGCCGACCTGGTGCAGGCCGGAGCCGTTGACACCGCCATTTGCGTCGAGGGCGTCAACGAAGTTGGTGGCGGCCAGCTTGGCCCAGCCGAGGCGCGTGTGCGCCCCCTGGCTCGTCCCCATGCTGCCGGAGCGGTCGATGATCATGACGACGTCGAGCGGTCGCTCACATGCCGCCTGATCGCTTACTGCGCGCGTCTGCGAGACGCGGGCGCCCAGCACGAGTGTGCCGAGCAGGATTCCGACGGTGACGATCGCGAGGAGCCCCGCTCCGCGTCGCTCGCCTCGGGCTGCTGAGATTGCCACTCGAGGATGCCTCCCTGGTCGTACCGATTGGCGCCGAATGAATCTCGGCGATAACTTCCGTGTCCGGCGAGCCGCCAATCAAGCCGCCGGACGAGTCGGACACCGAACGTAGCACCGGGTCCCGGTGGCGCATAGGACCATCGGTCTAGGCGCGGAGTGAGGAGCGGGGGAGGCTTGGGCGGTTCGGTGCGGTGCCCCCGGAAGATGTGGTGCGCATCGGCAACGCGAGGACTACCCCAAAGGTACTGGTCGGCTCGCTAGGGGCCCGCCGGTGCCGGGCCGATGGCCCCCTTCGGCAGGGTGACCGGCAGGCTGACGATGAAGCAGGTCCTGCCAGGCTCCGTCTCGACCTCGATCCGGCCGCCGTGGCGGATCACCACGTTATGGCTGATGTGGAGGCCAAGCCCGCTGCCGACGCCCGGCGGCTTGGTCGTGAAGAACGGCTCGAAGATCTTGCTCAGCACCTCGGGAGGGATGCCGGGCCCGTTGTCGCAGATCGTGACGGTGACCTCCTTGCCGTCGGTCGAGGCGGCGCGGATCGAGATCGCCCCGTGCCCGTCCATCGCGTCCGTCGCGTTGTCGATCAGGTTGGTCCAGACCTGGTTCAGCTCCGAGCCCCAGGCCTCGATCTCCGGCAGCCCCGGGTCGTAGTCGCGCGTCACCTCGATCCCCGCCTTCAGCTTGTGGCGGAGGATCACCAGGGTGTCGTCCAGTCCCCTGCGCACGTCGATCCGCTGGACCGGCGCCTGGTCCAGGTAGGCGTACGACTTCACGGCGCCGACCACCTCGCTGATCCGCTCCCCCGCCATGCGCACCTCCCCGAGCAGCGTCTCGACCGTGGCCGTGGCGGCCAGCCAATCCGCGGCGTCGCGGGCAGCGTCCGGAGCCAGGCCGTCGAACGCTGCGCGCAGCTCGTCCACCGACCAGCCACCGTCGACCAGCGCCGCGGCCGCCGCCTCGTCCCCGACCAGGTCAGCGATCTCCTCGACCGCATCGGCGCGCGCGAGGCCGACGAGCGGGGCGCGGGCGGAGGGCCGCAGCTCCGTCAGCGCGTGCGGCGGGTGCATCCGGTTTCGCGCCGCGATCGCCTCGTCGAGCGCGTCGACCGAGCGTCGAATGGCGGCCGCAGGGTTGTTCAGCTCATGGGCAAGCCCCGCGGCCAGGGTGCCGAGGCCGGCGAGCTTCTCGCGCTGCCGGAGGGTCGCCTCCATGCCGCGCAGCCGGCCGATCACGGTGCGGATGATGCCGAGCGCCGCGTCCGGCCCCCCGGAGAGCAGGTCGCGCACCGCGGCGTACGGGATGCGCAGCACCTCCGCGTCGGTGACCGCTCGCACGGATGCCATCCGCTTGCCGCGCTCGAGCGCGGCCAGCTCGCCCTGGATCGCCCCGGGGCCGACGTGCGCCAGCGGGATCTCGCTCGTCCCCGAGCGCTTCGTCACCTCCAGCTCGCCGGAGACGACGACGAACAGGTCGTCGGCCTGGTCGCCCTCCTCGATCAGGAAGTCACCGGCGTGGAGGGAGAGCGGCTCGGCCTGGGCCGCGAGGCGCCCGAGCAGCTCCGGCGGCACCTCGGCGAAGATCGGCGTCGCCTGGAGGGCGTCGAGCGCCATCGGCCTACAGCCCGGAGAGGTACTGGTGCACGAACTGCACCGCCATGGCGCCCTCGCCCACCGCCGAGGCGATCCGCTTGATGGACCGATGCCGGACGTCTCCCGCCACGAAGACGCCGGGCATGCTCGCCTCGAGCAGGAACGGCTCGCGGGCGAGGCCCCAGCCGGCAGGGGGCTTCCCGCCGTCGAGGAGCGAGTCGCCGGTGAGCACGAAGCCACCCGGGTCGCGGAGCACGGTCCCCTCCAGCCACTCGGTCCGCGGCTGCTGCCCGATGAAGACGAAGAGCGCCGCCAGCGGCCGCTCCTCCTCGCCGGCGGGCCTCGAGATCGTCGCCGCGGCCAGGTGCCCCTCGCCGCGCGCCGCGGTGACCGAGGTCTCGTATCGGACCTCGATGTTCGGACACGCCGCGATCTGGTCGATCAGGTACTGGCTCATGCCGGAGAGGCCGGCAGTGCGCACCATGAGCATCACTCGCTTCGCGAAGCGGGACAGGTACACCGCCGCCTGGCCGGCCGAGTTGCCGCCGCCCACCACCCCGACCTCCTGGTCGCGGTAGAGGACCGCCTCGGTGGTCGCTGCGCCGTAGTAGATCCCCGCCCCGGAAAGCTCCGCGGCGCCGGGCACATCGAGCTGCCGATAGCTGACCCCGGTCGCCACCACGACCGTCTGGCACGAGACGTCGCCGGCCGCGGCGAGCGTGACCACCCGGTACGGGTCCTCGCGGCGGATGCCGGTCACCTGGTCCGGCGAGAGGATCTCGGCGCCGAGGCGGCGCGCCTGGGCGAGGGCGCGGCGCGCCAGGTCTCCGCCGGACAGTCCCGCCGGGAATCCCAGGTAGTTCTCGATGCGGCTGGTGGTCCCCGCCTGCCCGCCCGGCGCCTCCGACTCCACCAGGATCGTCTTGAGCCCTTCGCTGGCCCCGTAGACCGCCGCCGCCAGGCCGGCAGGCCCGCCCCCCACGATCACGACGTCGTAGAACGGCAGCGCCGCCTTCGTCTGGAGGCCCACCTTCTCGGCGATCTGGTGGGTCGTCGGGTCGCGCAGCGTCGACCCGTCGGCGAACAGGAGGAGCGGCACGGCCGGGTCGATCGGCTCGGGCTCCGCGAGCGATGCCGCCAGGCGGCGACCCTCCGCGTCGTCGTTGGGGTCGAGCCAGGCGTAGGGGACCTGGTTGCGCGTCAGGAAGTCGCGGATCAGGTGCCCGCCGGGCGCCCAGCGGCCGGCCAGCAGACGCACCCCCTCGAAGGCCGGGCGAAACGTGGCGCTCCAGTCGGAGAGGAGGTCGTCGAGGATCGGATAGAGCTTCTCGTCGGGCGGGTCCCACGGCTTCAGGATGTAGTGGTCGAGGCGGATCTCGTTGATGGCGCGGATCGCCACGTCGGTATCGGCGTATGCCGTCAGCAGGACGAGCCGCGCGTCGGCCTGGAGCTCGACCGCCTGCGCCAGGAACTCGATCCCGGTCATCTGCGGCATGCGCTGGTCGACCATGAAGAGCGCGATCGTGCTGCCTCGCAGGGTCAGCTGACGAACCGCGTCGAGCGCCTCGGCCCCCGAGGTTGCGGCCACGATTCGGTACTGCACGCCATAGCGTGCACGCAGGTCCCGCTCGACGGCGCGCAGCACGGGGAGGTCGTCGTCGACGGCGAGGATGACCGGCTTGGTCGGCATGGAGGCTCGAGTCTACGATGCGGCGCGCCTCCCTGAGGCGAGAGGCCCCCTCAGCGCGACACGGCAGGCGCTAGCATCGGCGCGTGAGCAACCCCGACCGCGCCGACGTGGTGATCGTTGGTGGCGCCATCGTCGGCAGCGCCACCGCCACCTTCCTGGCGGAACGGCCGGACTGGCACGGGCGGATCGTGGTCGTCGAGCGTGACCTGACCTTCCGCACCTCGTCGACGACCCTCTCCGCAGCCTCGATCCGCCTCCAGTTCAGCACGCCGCTCAACATCGAGATCAGCCGCTTCGGGGTCGAGGTGATCAGGCACCCCGCCACGTGGCTCGCCGTCGAGGGAGGGCCGGTGCCCGAGGTCGACTTCGTGGAGGGTGGCTACCTCTTCCTTGCCACCGAGGCCGGGATCCCCATCCTCGAGAGCAACCACGCCGTCCAGCGCGAGCACGGCGTCAACGTGGTGCTGCTGACCCCGGCCGAGCTGCAGACCCGCTTCCCGTGGATGCAGGTCGACGACCTGGCAGGCGGCTCGCTTGGGCTGGCCGACGAGGGCTGGTTCGACGCCTATGCCCTCCTCCAGGCATTCCGCGGCAAGGCCCGCTCCCTCGGCGTCGAGGAGGTCACCGGCGAGGTCGTCGAGGTGGAGCGGAGCGGTGGCCGTGCGACCGGCGTCCGCCTGGCCGATGGACGGCAGATCGAGGCGGACTGGGTCGTGAACGCTGCCGGGCCGCGGGCCGGCGGGGTGGCCGGGATGGCCGGCCTGCGATTGCCGGTGAGCCCGCGCAAGCGGATGGTCTTCCACTTCGACTGCCGAACGCGCATTGCCGATGCGCCGCTCACGGTCGACACGTCGGGCGTCTACTTCCGCCCGGAGGGGCCGAACTACATCGCCGGCTCGTCTCCGCGTGGCGCACAGCCGGATCCGGACACCCTCGACCTCGAGGTCGATCGGTCCTGGTTCGAGGAGGTGATCTGGCCGGCGATCGCCCATCGGGTGCCCGCCTTCGAAGCGATCCGGCTCCTCGACGCCTGGGCCGGTCACTACGAGGTCAACACGCTCGATCACAACGCCGTCATCGGCCCCCATCCCGACCTGCCGAACTTCCTCTTCGCCAACGGCTTCTCGGGGCACGGGCTCCAGCAGGCTCCCGCCGCAGGGCGGGCGCTGGCGGAGTGGATCGCCACCGGCAACTACGAGACGATCGACATGCGCCCGCTCGGCTACGAGCGGATCGCTGCCAACCAGCCGTACGAAGAGCTGAACGTCATCTAGCGCCATGGAACGACCCACGATCGTCGCCACCCTCGCCGACCCGGCAGCCTCCGCCGATCCTGCGCTGGCCAGGATGAAGAATCGCCGTTACCTCGAGGCGCTCGAGCGGGCCGGTGCCACGCCCGTGCCGCTCCATGCCAGCGCCTCCCCGGCCGAACGTTCGGCGGCCTGGGCAGCGATGGACGGCCTGCTCCTCTCCGGCGGGGCCGACGTCGATCCGGCGCGCTACGGCGAGCCGGTCGCAGGAACCCGCGGCATCGAGCCGGAGCGCGACGCGCTCGAGGACGAAGCGTTCCGCGCGGCGCTGGCGGCCGGCGTGCCGCTCCTGGGCGTGTGCCGCGGCCTCCAGGCGATCAACGTCTTCGCCGGCGGCTCGCTCGTCCAGCACCTCGATGGCCACGAGAGCGAGGCCTATCCCGTCGCCGGCCGTGACGCACCATCCGCTCGAGCTGGCCTCCGGCTCCCGGCTGGCGGTGATCCTCGGCGATGCGACCGACCTCGAGGTGAACAGCTATCACCACCAGGCAATCACGCCGGACCGGCTTGCTCCGGGGCTGCGGGTCGCCGCCAGCGCCGACCACCCCGGCGCTGGCAAGCTGGTCGAGGCGATCGAGTCGACCGATCCGGATCGGTGGCTGATCGGGGTGCAGTGCCACCCGGAGCGAACCGAGTCGTCGCCGCCGGTCTTCGAACGGCTGTGGGCCGCCTTCGTCGCTGCGTGCGCGGAGCGGTCAGCCTCCGTCGCCGCGCATCGCTGAGGCGATCCGCTCGAGCAGCAGGCGGGCCGTCCCGCGAGCCGCCACGTTCAGGAGCAGCCGGTCGGCCATGATCCCGATCCCACCCCCCGGCGGCGCGTAGTACCCGTCGAGTCGGAGCTCACCGGCGTCCCACGCGAGGGTACCGGAGAAGACCGGGAAGAGCGGCGCGAGGCTGGCGGCGCGCCAGGAGATGACGATCCGGATCGGGCCGACCTGGTCGTCCCGCACCGGGCCGACATCCACGTACGCCGCCTTGCGGAATGCGATGTGCGGGGTCTGCTCGCTGACGTGCAGCTCCAGGTCGAGGAGGTGGCGGTCGGCGTCGTCCGCGCGCAGCTCGATCAGCTCGCCCAGCCACGCGGTTCGTCCCGGCGCCTGGAGCAGGGCGAGCGCGCGGTCGCGGCTGACCGCGGCCGGGACCTCGACCGTCAGGTGGGTGGTTCCCGGCGGCGCATCGGCCGAAATGGCGGTACGTCGGCCTTCGCCGCGCGGCATCGGAGCTCCTCGTGTGGATCGATTCCCCTCACGGTGCCGGAGGGGTTGCGTGCGTCGCGAGGGCCGAACGGCCCGATTCCCCCCGGGCCATTCGGATGGAGCGGTGGGCTAGCCCCTGATCGGCGTGCCGAGCAGCAGCGGCATTCCGAGCCTGTCGGCGTAGAGCGGCCGCAGCCGATCGGTGCTGTACATCGTCGCCACGTCGATATGGCGCGGGCCGAGCGCCGGGTCCGGCAGCGGGGCATCGGCGTACTTGCCGTCGCGAATCGCGACCATGCGGCCGTTGACGCCGCCCGCGAGCAGGTCGACCGCCACGTTGGCAAAGGTGGTCGCCACCATCTGGTCGAGAGCGTCGGGGTCGCCGCTGCGCAGGTCGTAGGTCAGGTCCGAGTGGACCGTCTCGAACCCGGTGCGCCTGGCGAGCTCGTCGGCGATCGCGGAGCCGATGTCGAGCGGGCGTCGGTGTCCGTAGGCGTCCGGCTCCCCGTACTCCTGGAGCGTGCTGCCGGCCCACGCGGCTCCCTCCGAGGCGATGACCAGCGCGTAGCGGCTCGGATTGGCTGCGCGGTCGTCGACGAGCAGCGTGGCCAGCAGGTCGAGGTCGAAGGGCGCCTCTGGGATCACGCAACGCGAGCTGGTGACGTAGGCGGCGTACCAGGCCGAGTAGCCGCTGTTCCGCCCGAAGATCCGGAAGACGCCGATCCGCTCGTGGCTTCCGAGCGTGGTGCGCTGGCGGTTGATCAGCTCCTTGGCGCGCGTCACCGCCGTGGAGAAGCCGACGCAGTACTCGGTCCCCTGCACGTCGTTGTCCATGGTCTTGGGGATCGCCACCAGCGCCACCCCCTCGTGCGCGAGCCGGTCGGCGTAGCCGAGCGTGTCGTCGCCCCCGATGGCGACGAGGTGGGTGAGCCCAAGTCGCGCGATGTTGTCAAGCACGACGGGGGTCAGGTCGTAGCGATCGTCGCCGCTCGCGAGCGACGGCAGCTGCGCGGGGTCAAGCGACGCGGGCAGGCTCGTACGCTTCATGCGGGCGGGGTTCGTGCGCGAGGTGTGCAGCATCGTCCCGCCGGTCCGGTCGATCCGCCGCGTGTTGTCGCGATTGAGGGGCATCACGAAGTCCTTGTCGGCCGCGCCCTCGGCGCCAACGTGCGTGAGGCCCATCCAGCCGCGCCGGATCCCGAGCGTCTCCCAGCCGAGCTCCCAGCCGCGGTAGACGACGCTCTTGATGATCGAGTTGAGGCCCGGAACGTCGCCCCCGCCGGTCAGGATGCCGATGCGTGTCATGCCCACATCATGGCGCGCCGCGCGGCCCGGCGTCGCCGCCGCGTGGCGCCACCGACGGCTTGTGCTGGAGCCCGTTCTGGGGCACACTACCCATCCCCTGCCGCGGCCCACGCGGTCCCCGATCCCGGGAGCGAGATGACAACGACCACGACCAACGACCGACGCTACGTGACCTGGCGCCTCCCCGACCGGCAGTTCTCCAAGGTGCACCTGCAGCGCGACCTGGAGCAGACGATCTGCGGTCGGACCCTGCCTCGCGCCACCGGCTCGCCCCAGCCGCCGATCCCGGCGGCAGCGATGTGCCAGGAGTGCGCCGCCTCCGAGGCCTGAGCGGGCCTTCCCAAGCAGCCCCGCATGTGCGGCCGTTTCGCACAGCCCCGCTCCGCCGAGGAGCTGGCCCGGATCTTTCACGCTCGCCCCGCCACCGAGCTGGCCGGCGACCGGTTCAACGTCGCCCCCACCGATGAGGTGGCCGCGGTCGTGGAGCACCACGGCGAGCGCGTGGTGGACGCATTCCGTTGGGGCCTCGTCCCGTTCTACGCGAAGAGCGCCAGGGACGCGGCACGCCTGATCAACGCCCGTGCCGAGACGGTCGAGAGCACTCCCGCATTCCGCACCGCATTCGCGCGACATCGCTGCATCATCCCGGCCGACGCCTTCTACGAGTGGCGTCGCGAGCGCGACCCGGCGACCGGTCGGGTGACCCGCTCCGAGCCGTTTGCCGTCCGCCGCGGCGACGGCGAGCCCCTCGCCCTGGCCGGCCTGTGGTCGAGCTGGCGCGACCCCGACAGCGCCGCCCGCCTCTACACCTGCACCATCGTGACGACCGACCCGAACGAGCTCGTGGCGCGCATCCACGACCGGATGCCGGTCGTGCTCGACCCGACCGACTGGGACGCCTGGCTGGCAGTGGGAACCCCCACCGACCAGCTGCGCTCGCTGCTTCGACCCTCGCCGGCGGAGCCGCTCGATGTCTACGCCGTCTCGCCGGCGGTCAACAACGTTCGCAACGAGGGCTCGGAGCTGCTCGCCCCGCTCTCGCGCTGGAGCACCGGCCTGTGACGACGCGCCTGCCGGCCGGCGCCATGGTGGTCCTGGTCGGGCCGAGCGGCGCCGGCAAGAGCACCTTCGCGGCACGCCACTTCGCCCCGACCCAGGTCCTCTCCTCCGACGCCTTCCGGGGCATGGTGTCCGACGACCCGAGAGACCAGACGGCGACCGATGGCGCATTCGAACTGCTGCACGCGGCGCTCGCCCTGCGCCTTGCGCGGGGCCGGCTGACGGTGGTCGATGCCACGAACGTCGAGCGCTGGGCGCGGGAGCGGCTGCTGGAGGAGGCGCGGAGACAGCGTCGACCCGCGGTCGCCATCGTCCTCGACCTGCCCCTCGCGATCTGCCTCCAGCGGGCGGCGGTGCGCACGGATCACCCTGTCCCGACGGCTGCCATCCGCCGCCATCACGCGCGAATGCGTGCCTCGCTGTCCGGCCTCGCGGCGGAGGGATTCGAGTCGGTCGTCGTGCTCTCCGGCACCGCCCAGGTCGAGGCGTTCAGCCTGGAGGCATGACCGCCGCGCCCGCGCCATGGCAAGGGGGCCCCGCGGGCAGCGAAATGTCCCGAAGGAACTGCGCCCGTCGCCGCGGTGCGAGACCGCCACGCCGGTACCGGAACCCTTGATGCAATCGCATGATCCGGTATCGCTGCCCCTTCGGGACGACCAAAGGATAGCCCGCCCGGGCACGGTCGGACAACCCCACTTATCCCCGACTTTACGGGCGCCTCACGTGCTTTTCCACAGGCGATCCCCAGCCCCGGTCCGCCTCAGCCGGGGGCGTCCATCCTTCCCCCGTCGAGCAGGAACGCGGCCATGAGCGCGGCCATCCGGTCCGGCTGCTCGGCGGCGACCGAGTGACTCCCCCCGCCGATCGGCTCGTACCTGGCGCCGGGGATCCGCTCCGCCACCGAGCGTGTGATGGCCGGGTCGACGACCCGGTCCTCGGACGGCCCGATCACCAGGGTCGGCGCGGCAATGCGCGCAAGATCAAGGCGGGATGAGGTCGCGTGCTCGGTCACGAAGCGGTCCAGGAAGGCTGCCGTCCCGGGGACCCGCAACGGCTCGACGTAGCCGCGCGCCAGCTCGTCGGGGGACGCGCCCGCCGCCGCCGCCGCGACCCGCTGAGCGCGTCGCACCGCGATGCGCGCCAGGCGCGGGTAGCGCATTCCGAGTCGCAGGCCCGCGGTCCCGAGGCGCAACGTGCGACTCGGGTCGACGGTGGCGATGAGCACCAGCCGGTCGACCAGCTCCGGGCGTGCCGCGGCGAGTCGCTGGGCGAGGCCACCTCCCCATGACTGGCCGGCGACGTGTGCCCGCTCCCAGCCGAGGACGGCGAGCGTCCCCGCCAGGCGCTCCGCGTAGGCGTCACCCGTCAGCGGGCGGGTGGCGGTTCGCGAGCTCCAGCCGAAGCCGACCAGGTCGACCGCCGCCATCCGGAAGCGTCCGTCGAGACGGTCGATGATGCCCCGCCACGCCTGGGCGTTCGACGCGTAGCCATGCACCAGGAGCAGGCGTGGGCCGGCGGAACCGCGCTCGACGACTCGCATTCGCTCACCCGCCACCTCGACGTAGCGGCTCTCGCCCCAGGGGACCGGCGGCGGCAGGACCGGCAGGCCGTCACTCACGACGAGAGGGTAGCGCGCCGTGCCCGGGGCACCCGGGGCGCCGCGTAGAATCGGCCGGTCATACCCGTTGGAGGTCCGCCATGTCACCCGAGAAGAAGGCGATCGGCTCCGGTACGAAGGCCGATCCATGGAAGCTGACGACCCCGAGCGGCAGCTCCGACTACGAGATGTACCGCGATGCATCGGCCGATCCGCCGGCGATCATCTGCCAGGTCGGGAGCACACAGCTTCGCTACCACCTGAGTGCCATCGAGGACCTGCACGCGATGCTGAAGAAGCACGGTGACTGGCTGCTCCTCGGCAGCGCGGACGAGCAGAAGCCGGCTGCCCCCAACACCGTCGAAGCGTGGGGTCGCTCGGAGGACAACCCCGTCGGCGGCTGGTACGGGCTCAAGAAGGGGCTGCGCGGCCGATTCGGGATGTACATGCCGCCGCTCCTCGAGGCGCTCGGCCTGGCCGAGGTGGAGCACAACCCGAAGAACAATCGGATGCGAGCGCTCTAGGGCGCGTCATGGCAGCCAGGTACCACCTCCTCCACGCCGGGTACGTGCGTGACGACAGGGTGGCCAGCAGCGTGAGCCTCGTCGTCGACGGCGACGCGGTGATCGTCGTCGACCCCGGGATGGTCGCCGACCGCGAGCTGATCCTCGCCCCGCTCCGGGATCATGGCGTCGCCCCCGACGCGGTCACCCACGTGGTGATCACCCACCACCACCCCGACCACACGCTGAACGTGGGCCTCTTCCCGAACGCGGAGGTGGTCGACTTCTGGGCCCGATACCGCGGCGACCAGTGGCTCGATCACGAGGGCGAGGGGTATCGGGTCAGCTCGAACGCCCGCCTCATCCTGAGCCCCGGCCACACCGCGCAGGACGCGACGCTCCTCGTCGACACCGATGCGGGGACCGTGGCCTTCACGCACGCGTGGTGGCGGTCGGATCGGACCCCTGAGGTCGACCCGCTGGCCGAGGACCAGGACGCCCTCGTCGCCAGCCGGCTGCGCATCCTCGCCGAGGCCGACGTCGTGGTGCCGGGGCACGGTGCGCCGTTCGCCACCGGACGCCGTCCGGCCTGACTCGCCAGAGGGCCGGCAGGCACCGAAAAGGTTCCATCCGCGTCGATGCCGGCGTATGGTGACCCTTGTCACGTCGGGCCGGCTTCGGCACCGCGTCACGAGGAGGTAGGCCGTGTCCACGCTGCGGAAGTACGTCGTATGGATCGCTGCGGTCGCGGCGATCATCCTGATCTGGCTGCAGCTCCCGGCCGACTGGCCGATCTCGCAGCCCGAGCCGGGTGGGACGCTCAACCTGACCCTGACCTGGGTCTTCTGGATCCTGTCGATCATCATCGTGCTCACCCTCTTCACGGACCGGAGGGATCCGGAGGCGACCGTGGTCGAGGTGGAGGGACCCGCCTTCGCGCGCTACCTCTTCTCCAACACCCGCGCTGGCCTCTTCTGGCTGCCGATCCGCATCTTCCTTGGCCTCAGCTGGTTCGAGGCCGGGTTCCACAAGTTCCAGGGCCCCGGCTGGCTTGACGGCGGCGCGGCGCTGCGCGGCTTCTGGACCGGCGCGGTGAGCATCCCGGACACGGGCCATCCGCCCATCAGCTACGACTGGTACCGGGACTTCATCAACCTCCTGCTGAACGGCCACCACGAGCATTGGTTCGCCTGGGTCATCACCTTCGGTGAGATGGCGGTCGGGATCGGCTTGATCGTCGGCGCGCTCACCGGCATCGCCGCCTTCTTCGGCGCACTGATGAACATGTCCTTCCTGCTCGCGGGCTCGGCCTCGAGCAACCCGGTCCTGTTCACCGCGGCCATCGGGCTGATGCTCGCCTGGCGGGTCGCCGGCTACTACGGCGTGGATCGCTACCTGCTCCCGATGCTCGGCACCCCGTGGCGGGCACCGGTGCGGAGCGGGGCGGGTCCGGCCGGCAGCACCTCATGACACCCTGGGTCCTCGGAAGCTCCCGTAGGCCGGGACGGAGCCTGCCCCGTCCCGGCTTTCCGCTGTCCCGCGCCGGTGGCGAGGCCCATGCGGCCCGCGCGATGGTGACCAGTGGCCGTGGCCGGCCACGTCGCCCACGCCCAGACTCCGGCGAGGAGGTACGACCGATGACCACGACGATGTCGCTGCGGGTTGGCAACCTGATGACCGTCGACCCGGTCACGATCGATCCGGAGGCTGCAGTCCACGAGGCTGAGCTGCTCCTCAAGACCTACCGCATCAGCGGGCTCCCGGTGGTCGAGGAGGGAGAGGTGGTCGGCGTCATCAGCCAGACCGACCTGCTCAACGCGCGCTCCAGCGAGCTGATCGGCGCGAACTGGGATCGAGTCAAGGTCCGCCACCTGATGAGCCGCCCGGCGGTGACGGTGCACCTGGCGACGACCGTCCGGCGCGCGGCGCGACTGATGCTCGACGAGCACATCCACCGCGTGGTGGTGGTCGACCCGGATGGTGCCCCGGTGGGCGTGCTCAGCACGAGCGACCTGCTCCGAGCGCTCCTCCCCGAGGAGGATGGCGAGGAGCCCCTTCCCGGACCCTAGCCGGAGGCCGCCTCGCCGCGCGGAGCGACAGCCGCCGCGCGCAGGAACTCGCCGAGCTCCGGGGCGGTCAGCGGCCGGGCGTAGTGGAATCCCTGCCCGAGGTCGGCGCCAAGCGCGCGCAGCCGTCCCGCCTGCTCGGGTCGCTCGATCCCCTCGGCGATCGTTCGCAGGCCGAGGGTCGTGGCGAGGCGCGTGATTGACCGCACCACGGCGGACGCCTCCGGACCGGAGTCGAGCGCGGCCACGAACGCGATGTCGATCTTGAGGATGTCGATCGGCAGCTCGCGCAGGTAGCTGAGCGACGAGTAGCCGGTCCCGAAGTCGTCGATCGCCATTCGCACCCCCAGCGCCCGGAGCTTGATGAGCGTGTCGATCGCAACGCCACGGCGCTCGACCAGGACAGACTCGGTGAGCTCCAGGATGAGCCGTGACGGGTCGAGGCCGCTCGCCTTCAGGACCCCCTCCACCTCGTCGGCGAAGGCGGGCTGAGCGACCTGCACGGCCGAGACATTGACGCTCACGTCGAGCCCCCGCCCGGCGGGCGTGGCGTCGAGCGCGACGGCATGCCGGCACGCCTCCTCGAGCACCCAGTGACCGAGGGGGACGATCATCCCGGTCTCTTCCGCAAAGGGCACGAACTCGGTGGGGCCGATCTCCCACGCCGGGTGGTCCCAGCGCAGGAGCGCCTCGACTCCGACGGTCGCGCCGGTGGAGAGGTCGATGATCGGCTGGTAGCGAAGGTGGAACTGGCCCGCCTCGAGGCCCTGCTCGAGGTCCGCCTTCAGGCGCAGCCGTCGCAGCGCGGCGTCGTGCATGCTCGGCTCGAAGACGACCGATCGGCCCTTGCCACGCGCCTTCGCCATGTACATCGCCACGTCGGCGCTGCGCAGCAGCTCGTCGGCTGTGGACCGGCGCCCCTCGGCGAAGACGATCCCCATCGAGGCGGCCACCGTCAGGTGATGCTCGCCGAGGACGATCGGCTCGCGAACGGCCGAGAGGATCCGCTCCGCGATCGACCCGACCTCGGAGCGCTCGCCGGTCCGCACCAGGATGCCGAACTCGTCGCCGCCGATGCGCGCCGCCGTGTCGCGGCCGCGCAGCGTCCGGCGCACCCGCTCGGCGACGGCGGCCAGCAGCTCGTCGCCCGCGGCGTGGCCCAGGCTGTCGTTGACGGTCTTGAAGTCGTCGAGGTCCAGCAGGAGGACGGCGGTCGTGGCGGGCGACTCCATCGGCCGCCCCTCCAGCTCATGCTCGATGCGGTCGACCAGCAGCGGCCGGTTGGCCAGGCCGGTCAGCGGATCGTGGAACGCCTGGTGGCGGAGCTGGTCCTCGAGCGAGCGCCGGTCGGTCACGTCGCGGCAGTTCAGCACGATGCCGCGCACATCGGCGTCCTGGAGCAGGTTTGTCCCGACCAGCTCGACCCAGCGCCAGCGGCCGTCGACGTGACGCATGCGGACCTCGCCGCCCGAGACCGATCCCGGCGTGGCGGCCAGGCGCTCGAGCAGCGCCCTGGTCCACTCGGCATCCTCCGGGTGGATCATCTCGGCCACTGGCCGATTGGTCCGGGAGGCGGCGGTGCCGCCGAGGATCCGCTCGACGGCAGGGCTCACGAACTGTGCATGACCCTCCCGGTCGACCAGGATCAGCAGGTCGGACGAGTTCTGGACCATGGAGCGGAATCGAACCTCGCTCCGGCGGAGGCGGCCGCTCAGCTCGTTGACGAGGCGGTTGGCGCCGTGGAAGACGAGGTACAGGAGGACCAGCAATCCGAAGCCGATCCCTCCCACGATCAGGAAGACGTCTCGTCGCGTCCGGTCGAAGAGTAGCAACAGGGGCTGAGCGTCCTGGTAGATCTCATAGGCACCCACCGACGCTCCGGCCGTGTTCCTGATTGGCAGATAGATCTGAAGGAGGTTGGGCGCCAGGTCCTTCTCAAAGACATTCTCGGCCGCCTCGCCCTGCGTGATGTCAACGCTCGGGCGCCCCTCCAGGGCCTCGCCGAGGTCGACATCGACCTCGAACTTGCGGCCACGGAGAGCGGCCAGGTCCGAGTACAGAATCGTCCCGTCTGGGGCCCAGATCTTGATCCGCAGGATGTCGCCGTGGTCCGTGAGCTGCTTGAGCTGCTGGTTGACCGACGCCGCCGTCGCCGCGTCCGGGGTGCCCAGACGATCCATCGACAGGAGCGGGTCGACCTCCGCACGCACGACCGAAGTGACCGCGGATTGGGCCTCTCCCTTTGCCGCCGCCTTCAGACTCTCCTCGGCAGTACCAGACACGGCGAAGGCGGTCGCCAGCACCAGCCCGGCGGCCACCAACAGCACGGCGACCTCGATCGTGCGGGTCACCCAGCGGCGCGGCGGGCGTGGCAACTTGCCTGGTGGTGCGGCGGTTCTGGTTGGACGCTCTTTGGTCAGATCCATCGGCTCGGAGGCTTCCCGTGACGGGACGTTGATCGCGAACGTATCGGACCGGCCGCCGATTCCCGATAGGCCGATGGTCCTGCCGAGGTCATGCGACCTTGACCGGACCTTTACGCAGGCGTCACCCGCCTCGCCTACACTCCGGCGCATGTTCAGCTTCGGTCACAAGTCCCGCATGCCCGAGCCGGCCGACGCGCTCCGCGGCCGCCCCGAGCTCCTCCCCACCGCCGAGCGTCACTTCGTCAACGGACAGCCGCTGAAGGGCCCTTACCCGGATGGGTCACAGATCATCGACTTCGCACTCGGCTGCTTCTGGGGCGCCGAGAAGGACTTCTGGCAGGTCCCCGGGGTGATCGTCACCGCCGTCGGCTACCAGGGCGGCTATACGCCAAACGCCACCTACAGCGAGGTCTGCTCCGGTCGCACCGGTCACGCCGAGTCGGTCCGCGTGGTCTACGACCCCGCGCGCGTGTCACTCGAGCAGCTGCTCAAGGTCTTCTGGGAGCACCACGACCCAACCCAGGGATACCGCCAGGGCAACGACACGGGGACGCAGTACCGGTCCGCCATCTATCCCCACACCGATGCGCAGCGCGCCGCGGCGATCGCGTCGCGCGACATGTACCAGGCCGAGCTGACGAAGGCCGGCTACGGTGCGATCACCACCGAGATCGTCGACGCCCCGGAGTTCTTCTTCGCCGAGGACTACCACCAGCAGTACCTCGCGAAGAACCCAAACGGCTACTGTCCTGTTCACGCGACGGGGGTGAAGCTCGACATGCCCGTCCAGGCGATGGAGCAGGTCTAGTCGCGCTGCCCCGGAGATCGCGGCGGCGCAGGAGACATGCGGCGGCGCGACGCTCCCTGCCCGACCATCGAGAAGGGGCCCGCGGGGGCCCCTTCTCGATGCGATATCGACTGCCGGCCTGAGCCGGCATCGTGTCCGATCGCTACTTCTTCTTGGCCGGGGCCTTCTTCGCTGCGGCCTTCTTGGCCGGAGCGGCCTTCTTGGCCGGAGCGGCCTTCTTGGCCGGCGCGGCCTTCTTCTTCGGCGCGGCCTTCTTGGCCGGCGCGGCCTTGGCCGCTGGCTTCTCGTGGTGACTCACGTGCGCTCCTCCTGGTGTCCGATGCCTTCGCTCGGATCGAGCGCATCTTAGCCAAGCATGCGGCGTTTGCGAAGCATCTACGTCGCATTCTTTCGTGCGATTTCTGACACGAGCGCATGCCGTAGCCAATCGAGCACGATCGCCTCGTAGTCGGGGCTGATCGGTGCGTCCTCTTCGCCGTCCTGTCCGCGTGCCAGCGTCGGGTAATGACCGGTGCCCGGCAACCGCACGGTGGTCAGGCGCTCCGGATGTCGCGCCCCGAATGCATCCCGCCAGATGCGCTGCGATTCGGTGACCGGAACCCAGCGGTCGTGGTCGCCGTTGATCAGCAGGGTCGAGGCGGTCAGCCTGGCGAGGGCGGGCTCGATCCGGTAGTCCATCTCCAGCCTCCACTTCGGGTCGTCACCGTCGTCCCCCGGGGGCGACATGTAGGCCAGCGGGAACCATGGCTCCGCACTGGCCGCCGCCACCCGGGCGGCGATCGCCTCCCGGTCTCCCCTGCCGCGGATCGCCTCGTCGATCGCCGCGCGCAGTGCAAGGACCTGATCGATCACCGAATCGTGGTAGCCGGCGCCGCGCAGCGCGGTCGCCGCCGTGTAGCTCATCTGCTGGGCGGGCGTGACAGCCGCAGGCGCCGACCAGGACCATGAAGGCAACCGCCAGGGTCCGCGAGGCGGCCTCGGGCGCGATCCACCCGCCCTGGCTGAAGCCGAAGAGGCCGATGCGGGCCTCATCGATCCGCGGGTCGCCACGCAGCACCTCCACCGCGGCCAGCGCGTCGTCGGCGAGGAGCCCAAAGTCGGCGCTGGCGAAATCGCCGCCCGACTCGCCGCTGCCGCGCCGGTCGTAGCGCAGCACCGCCATGGGGAGCGGCTCGACCAGCGATTGGAGGTGGGTGAAGAGGCGGAAGTCCCGGCTCGAGCCGGTCGCGCCGTGGACCGTGACCACGGCCGGCATCGGCCCGATGTCCTCCGGGAGGGCGAGCGTGCCTCGCAGCTCGACGCCGCCGCTGCGGAAGGCGACCGGCTCCTGTCTCATCGGCCGATTGTGGCGCTCCCCCCAAGCCGACCTAGATGCGTCGCTCCACGACGATGGTGCAGTCGGTCGCCAGCGCGGCAATCGCGCCGATCGCGGCGAAGATGGGGAGCAGCGCGGCCCCGATCACACCGATCGTGAGCGGGAACTCGACGAGGGTGCGGCCCTCCTCGTTCTTGATGATGAGGCGGCGCACGTTGCCCTCGTGGATCAGCTGCTTCGCCTTGGCGAGCAGCTCGTCGCCGTTGATCCGGAACTCCTCGGTGCGGGGTGGTGTCTCGGTCTGCATCGATGCTTCTCCAGCGGGTTGTGTGAGGCCGATGGTGCCCCACCGCGCGGCGCCTGTCATCGGCCGAAGGTCACCAATCGGTACCGAAGCTCATTGAACTCGACGCCGCCGAGCGACCGTCGCCGCTCCGCGCCGTCGAGGCGCCACCCGGCCGTCTCGTAGATGCGGCGCGGCCGATGGTTCAGCTCCGCGGTCCAGAGCGTCGCGTCGTGGAAGCCCGCCGCCTGCAGCGCGGCCGCCGCAGCCCGCCAGCAGGGCGCGCCCCGCCCCGGCGCCCCAGGCGCTCGGATCGGCGTAGAACGCATCGAGCTCGCCGGTCCCGGGGAGGGCGTCGTCATCGCCGGAGGGGCGCGTGATGGCGAACCCGACGACGCGGCGGTCGAGCTCGGCGAGCAGGACTCCGACCCGTGGCTCGTGGCTGTCGATGGCCGCCTCCCAGCGCGCCGGGAAGGGCAGCTCCTCGATCACCTCGGGCGGCAGGATGTGCTGCCAGGCCGCGAGCCCGGCATCGTGCTTGATCCGCACCATCGTCGACAGGTCGGCGGCGGTCGCCGGTCGAATCGTCACCCCCACTCGGCCAACGCCCTCAGCGGCCGACGGCGACGTACGACGCCCCACTGACGTCGAGGTACGTCCGCGTTGGCGTCCGGACGTAGCGGATCACCACCTCGCGGCAGCCGGAGCAGCGCAGCACGACGCCCGGCCCCTGCGTCCAGGCCAGGAGCGTCCCCACCGCCGCCACGTTGCCGCAATGGCGGCAGCGGTGCGCGGCGGCGGTCACCTCAAAGCCGAACAGCTCGGCCAGGTCGCCGGCGACCGCGTTCGCGTCAAGGACCATCGGGTCGTCCATCGGCTCCTCCTCGTCAGCTCGTCGGTCCGAAGCGCTCGGTGCGCACCCGCGCCGCCGGGACGCCCAGCTCCACCAGCCCATTTGCCGCGGCCTCGACCAGCAGGGTCGGGCCGCAGATGTAGACCAGAGGATCCGCGCCTGCGGCGCTGATCGCATCGGCCAGCATGGCGCGGTCGATGCGTCGCGCGTAGCCGGTCCAGCCCGGTGGCTGCCCGCGCGTCAGCGTGTGAAGGATGCGGAGCCCACCGTCCGCGGCCGCCAGGGCGTCGAGCTCCTCGCGGTACACGATGTCGTCGAAGGTTCGCGAGGAGTAGAGCAGGGCCGTCGGCGGCCGCGGGGTGACGGCCGCCCGCTCGCGAAGCATCGCCATCAGCGGCACCACCCCCGACCCGCCGGCGATCAGCAGCAGCGGTCCGCCGAGGGGCGGCTCCCAGACGAAGTAGCCGCCGATCGGGCCGCGCAGCTCGACCCGGTCGCCCACCTCCACGACGTCGTGGAAGTAGGGGGAGACCTCTCCGTCGGCGATCCGCTCGATGGTCAGCTCCACCACGCCCGCGTGGGACGGAGGCGAGGCGATCGAGTAGGAGCGCTGGGCCTGGTAGCCGTCCGCCGCGGTGAGCCTGACGTCGTAGTGCTGGCCGGCCCGATGCGGACGCCATGACGGGAGCTGGAGCGTGAAGGAGTGCACGTCCGGCGTCTCGGCCCGGATGGCGGTCACCGTTCCGATCTGCCAGGCGAGCGGCTCCTGCATCGGCCCTGTGATCGCTTCAGTCACCCGAATAGCGCTCTTCGCGCCAGGGGTCGCCCCGGTTGTGGTAGCCGAGCGACTCCCAGAAGCCCGGCTCGTCCTCCTCGTGGAGGCGCAGGCCGCGGACCCACTTCGCGCTCTTCCAGAAGTAGAGGTGCGGCACGACGAGGCGAGCCGGACCACCGTGCGCCGGCTCGAGCGGCTTGCCGTCGTACTGCCAGGCGACGAAGGCCTGGTTGTTGATCAGGTCGGTGAGCGGCAGGTTGGTGGTGTAGCCGCCGTACGAGTGCGCCGTCGCGAAGCGCGCGCGGGGGTCGACCTCGACCGCCGCCAGCAGGTCGTCGAGGCTCACCCCGTGCCAGGTCGTGTCGAGCTTCGTCCACTTCGTGACGCAGCTGATGTCGACCGTCCAGTCGCGCGCGGGCAGGGCGGTGAACTGCGGCCAGCTCCAGGCTGGCCGGGCTGCGCACCAGCCCCTCGATCGTGAACGACCACGTGTCGAGCGGGACCTGGGGGGTCGGGCCGGCGGAGAGCACCGGGAAGCCCTCGGTAAGGTACTGGCCGGGAGGAACGCGCCCCGCCCGCTCGCCCTGAGCGTGCGGCCGCCCGACGAAGCCGCGCGATACGAAGGGATCGGTCATGGGCGGATGTTCTGGTTCAGGTGGAACAGGTTCTCCGGATCGTACGTCCGCTTGAGTGCGACGAGGCGCTCGTATTTGGCGGCGCCATACGCGTCGCGGACCCGGTCCGGCGCCTCGGCCCCCAGGCTGTTGACGTAGGCGCGCGGAGAAGTGAAGGGGGTCATCGTGTCCCAGTAGTGGCGGGCGCCCGCCAGGCGGACCTCGTCCTCGGCGGGGTCCTCCCAGCTGCACAGGCTCAGGAAGTCGAAGGTGGCGTCGCGCCCGCTGTACGCGGTCTCGTCCTCCCCGACGCGTGAGATGGCGCCACCAAGGGCGATCAGCTCCCCGTTCCAGAGCGGCGCCGGATCTCCCGCCGCCGCGCCACGCGCGATGAACGCCTCCAGCCCGGCGTCCGAGAGCTCGGAGGCGAAGGTGCCCTTCCAGTAGCGGCGCAGGCCCTGGCGCTGGCTCTCATCGGCGAGGGCCTGGAGCCGCAGGTAGCTCATCACCTCAACCAGCTCGACCCGTGGCTTCAGACCCGCATGGAGCGGCTGTGCGGCCCGCCTGCCCTCCGCCTCGCTGCCCAGGTGGACCCACGACACGACGACCATGGGTGCGCCGATCTCGAGCTCCGGCATCTCCCACTCCTGCCGGACCGAGACGGAGCCGACCGTGATCGTCATCGCCTCCGGCGCGACCGGCGCGAAGTCGCGAAGCGCCCGGATGGCGGCGAGCCCCGCGTCCTGGTCGAAGAAGAGGTCGCCGGTGGAGACGACCGTCGGGGCAGCGTGCAGGCGGAATTCGAAGCCGGTGGCGATCCCGAAGTTGCCGCCGCCACCGCGCAGGCCCCAGAAGAGATCCTGGTTCTGCGACGCGCTGGCCGTGACCACCTCGCCGCCGGCTGTCACCACCTCGACCGAGGCGAGGTTGTCCGCAGCGAGGCCGTGCGTCCGGGCCAGGAAGCCGTAGCCGCCGCCCAAAGTCAGCCCGCCGACGCCGGTATGCGAGACGGTGCCGGCGGTGGTGGCGAGGCCGTGGAGCGCCGTCTCGTGGTCGAGCTGTCCGAGGACGGCGCCGCCCTGCACCCAGGCGCGCCGCGCCTCCGGATCGACGCGCACCCCGCGCATCGGTGACAGGTCGATGACAAGCCCACCATCGACCGTCCCGTGGCCGGCGACGCTGTGCCCACCGCCGCGCACCGCGATCTCCAGGCCCTGGCCACGCGCGAAGTCCACGGCCGCCACCACGTCGGCGGTCCCGGTGCAGCGCGCCACGAGCGCCGGGCGACGGTCCACGGTTCCGTTCCAGACCTGGCGCGCCGCCTCGTAGCCGGGATCAGCCGGGCGGATCAGCTCGCCACGGAAGGCGCCGCGCAGCGAGCCGAGCGTCTCGTCGTTCAGCCGCGCGCCGGCGACCTCGACCCCGGCCCGGGTCATGCGCGTATCCATGACGGCGATTGTCCACGCCCGCGCGCGCGAGGTCCACACCCAATTCTGCGCGGCCCGAATGTTCGAGGGCGGTGCTACCCTCCTCGCCATGAAGGGCGATCGAGTCGAGGCCGTGGTCGACACGGGCCAGGGGACGCAGACCTTCGTCATCGAGGCGACGCGCGCCGGGCGACGAATCGAGGTCACCACCGCGCGGGGTGTCGTGGAGGTGAGCGAGGTGACGCGCGGCGGCACTCCCGTGCGAACCGGTCGCTTCATGTCGACGCGGCTCATCGCGCTCGTCGAGCATCCCGCCCATGAAGGGCGCGACTCCAAGGTCGACGTGCAGACCCGCCGCCGCATCACCAAGGGCGGCGAAGGGGACTGATCTCAGGCCCGACCCGCGACCCCCGCCAGGGCATAGCCGATGGCCGAGCCGATCGCCGCGACCAGCAGGGCGACCAGCGATGCCGCTCCCGCCGATCCGCTCAGCTCAAAGGCGGGCACCCACACCCCGATGAGCACCGCCCACAGCCATGGCCGGCGCCCGGAGAGGCCGGCCGTCACGGCCGAGGCGAGCAGGATCAGGCCCACGGTGATGCCGGTGTCGTCCCAGGTGGGGCGGGAATCGACGTAGCCAATCGACAGGCCGATCGCCAGCGCGGCGACGGCGAGCAGCGCGTCACGCCGCCCCATCCCACTGGCAATGCGCTCCATACGCGCATTGTGCACTCTCAGGACCTTCTCAGAGGGCAGCCCCACGATGACCTCCATGGCTGCCATTCCGTCGACGCTGGCGCGCGTGCCGATGCCGCGCACGTGGCGTTTGCGCCCCTTCGACGTCGGGGCGCTGCTGGTCGGCAACGGCCTCTTCATCGTCGCCATGTGGTTCCGGCACGGCGGCGCGGCGGGGCTCTCCACGACGGCCGGCCTCCTGACCGCGGCCGGGCAGCTGACCGCCCTGCTGGGCACCTACACCGCCCTCGTGCAGCTGGTCCTCATGTCCCGGTCGCCGTGGCTCGACCAGCTCTTCGGGATGCACCGCCTGGCCGCATGGCATCGCTGGATCGGGTTCGCCACCGTCTGGCTGCTCCTCGCGCATGGCGTCTTCACAACGGTCGGCTACGCCATCACCGACCGCCTCTCCCCGCTCGGGGAGCTGTGGACCCTGCTCACCACCTACCCCTACGTGCTGATGGGGACGGCCGGCATGGCGATGCTGATCGCGGTCGGCGTCACCTCCGTCCGCATGGCGCGCCGACGCCTCGCCTACGAGACCTGGTTCGGGATCCACCTGTACGCCTACCTGGCGATCGCGCTGGCCACGGCGCATCAGCTGGTGGTCGGCACCGACTTCGCGCATGACACGGTGGCCCGCATCTACTGGCTCAGCCTGTACGCCCTGACCGCGGCCCTGGTGCTGATCTTCCGCTTCGGCCAGCCGATCGCGCTGTCGCTCCGGCACCGGCTCCGCGTGGCACACGTGGTCGAGGAGGCGCCGGGGGTCATATCGGTCTACCTCGTCGGGCGTCGCCTCGACCGGCTCGCGGTGCGTGCCGGGCAGTACTTCATCTGGCGCTTCATGACCGCCGACGGCTGGTGGCGCGGCCACCCCTTCTCCCTCTCCGCGGCACCGAACGTCTCGTTCCTGCGCCTGACGGTCAAGGACTCGGGTGACTACACGAAGCTGCTCCAGCGCATGCGCGTCGGCACGCGCGTCGTCGCAGAGGGTCCCTACGGCGTCCTGACGGGGGCGCGGCGGACGCGGCCGCAGCTGCTCCTGATCGCCGGGGGGATCGGGATCACCCCGCTGCGGGCGCTGCTCGAGGAGCTGCCGGTCGGCCGCGGCAACCTGACCCTCCTCTATCGGGCCAGCGATTGGAACGACGTCCTGTTCAAAGACGAGATCGACGAGCTGGTGGGGCAGCGCGGCGGCCAGGTCCACTACCTGGTCGGGCGCCGCGGCTCGTCGCACATGCCGACCGACCCGCTCCAGCCGCGGGCCCTGCTGCGCATGGTCCCCGACATCGGGCGCCGCGACATCTACCTGTGCGGGTCGGACCCGATGATGGACGCGGTCAAGGGGAGCCTGCGCCAGCTGCACGTGCCGCCCACCCAGGTCCACACCGAGCGATTCAGCTACTGACGGAGAACCGATCCCATGCCAAAGCGCGGCGCCATCTCGGCATTCCTGACCGCCATCGCGGTGGTCCTCCTGATCAACTTCAAGACCCCATCCCAGCAGGGCCTGGCGGCCTTCTCGCGGCAGACGACGACGGGGACCCAGTCGACGAGCGGATCCGCCGTCGCGAGCGGCTCACCCGTGCCGAGTGCTGCACAGCCGACCTCGCCCTCGCAGCCGACCGCCACCGCGGCGCCCGCCACCGCCGGATCGGGGACCTTCAACGGCCCCGCGATCTCCTACTTCTTCGGGACGGCCCAGGTCCAGGTCACCCTGGTGAACGGGCAGATCACGGACATCACGGCCCTCCAGCTCCCCAACGAGGGGCGATCCGCCTGGATCTCCCAGCAGGTCGAGCCGATGCTCCGCTCCGAGGCCCTCTCGGCCCAGAGCGCGCAGATCAACCTGATCTCGGGGGCGACCTACACCAGCGAGGCGTACGCAGAGTCGCTGCAGGGCGCGCTGGACCAGGCGCACGCGTGACCGCCACGTCCGGCCGGCTGCGGGTCGAGCAGATCATGGGCACCGCCATCGGGATCGACCTCCGCGACGCGGCGGTGCCTGAGAGCGCCGTCGAAGAAGCCTTTGATTCACTGCGCCGCGCGGATGCGCAGTTCAGCACCTATCGGCCGGAGAGCGAGGTGAGCCGCCTCGGCCGGGGAGAGCTGTCGCTCGCCGAATGCAGCCTCGAGCTCCGACGCGTGCTGGCGCTCGCCGAGCAGCTGCGGGACGAGAGCGGAGGCCACTTCGACGTGCGCGGGCATCGTGCCGACGGCGGCCTCGACCCGTCGGGCGTGGTGAAGGGCTGGGCGGTCGAGGAGGCGGCCTGGACCCTGGACGCGGCCGGCGCGCGGAACTTCGCCATCAACGCCGGCGGCGACATCCTCGTGCGCGGCGAGCCAGAGCCGGGGCTGGCGTGGCGGATCGGGATCCGCCATCCGATCCAGGCCAACGCCATCGCGCGCGTCCTCGAGCTTCGCGATGGGGCGGTCGCCACCTCGGGCGCCTACGAGCGCGGGGAGCACATCACCAACCCGCTCACCGCCGCCCCGCCGCAGGACTGGCTCTGCATCACGGTGGTGGGGCCAAGCCTCACCCTGGCCGATGCGTACGCCACTGCCGCCTTCGCGATGGGAGCCGGCGGCCTCGCCTGGGTCGCCGCTCACCCGGGGTATCGCGCCTACGGGATCACCCCCGACGATGTCCGGTGGATCGAAGCCTGACCTTGGGGGATGATGTCCCCCTGCACGCCACCGTCCTTCCCGTGCCCGAAAGGAATTCATGATGATGTTCTGGGATCGCCATCACGAGCTCGCCATGTGGTGGCCAATCGGCATCGGCCTCGTCATCTGGCTGGTGATCATCGGCCTGCTGGTCTGGGTCGCCGTCCGCGCCCTGAGCAACCGGCAGTCGGCCGCGCCCCCGCCTCCCCCCGACGATGCCGCCGAGACGCTCCTCCGCAACCGATTCGCCGCGGGCGAGATCGACGCGGAGGAGTTCACCAAGCGCTCAGAGATGCTGCGCCGGAAATGACCTGCGCCTGATCGTCAGGCGGCCGACGCGCGACCCGTGCGGCGGCGCAGCGAGAAGGCACCCAGGGCGATCAGGCTCGCGATCCCGCCCACCATCGCGATCGAGGCGGCTCGGCCGAAGAGCACGCGCCCGCCCTCCTGCACCTCGAGGTGTGGCGCGACCGCGAAGACCGTGATCCCCCCATGCGCGACCCGGATGCGCCGTGCGATGGCGACGCCGCTGCCGGACCGCTCCATCGTGACCGATCCCGCGGACAGGACCGCCGCGGCGCCTCCTCTGGCAAGGTGTGTGTCGCCGCCGGAGACGAGCAGCCCGGTGGCACCCTGGTGGATCTCCACCCCGCCGCCCGCGAAGACGCTGCGCGTGAAGGCCCGCTCCAGCTTCACGTCGTCGGCGGCCATCACGGCCCCGACCATCCCGTTCGAGACGTGGACGTCGACACCCCGGATGAGGCCGGCGATCGTGGCGCCGGCGTGGCGCCGCTCTTCCTCCTCGTCCATCGGCTCGGCGATTGACTCGGCGATTGGCTTGGCGATCGGCACCTCGTCGAGGCCGGACTCCGTCGGCTTCACCTGCGTGACCATGGCGCACCTCTCATTGCTCTGCCACCCGCTCGCCGCCGGCCAGCCCGCGATGCATCGGCGATGCGATGGGCAGCTGCAGGGTCGTGGATCGGGTGCCGGCGTGCCAGTGCCGGTCGGCCCAAAGGTCCTGGTCATCGTGGCCCGAAGGCGACATTTCACACGTCGCAGCGGGGCCGTTCGGCCCTAGCCCGGATTCCTGCCCGGCGTCACGCTCCGGGCGATGAGAGGTGACGCCACGGTCGACCTGTCCGCTGCGGCTGCGTTCGAGCCGGCGCCCGCGTGGTCGCCGCTGGGCATCGCCCGTGACCGCTGCAAGGGCTGCGAGCTGTGCGTGGCGGCCTGTCCGTACCACCTCCTCAGCCCTCGACCTCGAGGTCGTGAACGCGCTCGGCTACCACCCGATCCAGCTGCTCGACGCAGCGTCGTGCACCAGCTGCGCCTTCTGCGCGCGGGTCTGCCCCGACACCGTCTTCACCGTCTATGCCCCCGTCAAGCGAGGAGCGGCAGGATGACCACAGCCACTCGCAGGCGTCCCGCCGCCGACGCGGCGCCAGACCGACGCGCCCGGGTCCTGATGAAGGGCAACGAGGCGATCGCCGAGGCCGCCATCCAGGCGGGCTGCGATGCGTACTTCGGCTACCCGATCACCCCGCAGGCCGAGCTGCTGGAGTGGATGGCGCGCCGCATGCCCGAGCTCGGGCGTGCCTTCATCCAGGCGGAGAGCGAGCTTGGCGCGATCAACATGGGGCTCGGCGCGGCAGCGACCGGCGCCCGCGTCCTGGTCAGCACCTCGAGCCCCGGCATGAGCCTGATGGCCGAGGCGATGAGCTACATGGCCGGCTCGGAGACGCCGCTCGTCCTCGTCAACGTGATGCGCGGCGGACCCGGCCTGGGGAGCATCGGGCCGAGCCAGAGCGACTACTTCCAGGCCGTCAAGGGGCACGGGCACGGGGACTATCGGGTCCCGGTCCTGGCGCCCGCCTCGATCGGCGAGGCGGTCGAGCTGGTGGCAACCTCGTTCGAGCTGGCCGAGCGCTATCGGACCCCGGTGATCCTGCTGGCCGACGGCATCCTGGGCCAGGCGATGGAGCCGATCGCGCCCCACTTCCGCCACCCCTCGCGCCCGAAGTTCGACTGGGCGCTGACCGGGGCCGATGGGCGTCCACCTCGCGTCGTCCGGTCGCTCTTCCTCCAGCCGGAGCGCCTCGAGGAGCACAACGACGCGCTCCAGGCCAAGTTCCACCGCATCGCGGAGCGCGAGGTCCGCTGGGCCGGCGAGCAGCTCGACGATGCCGAGCTGGTGATCGTCGCCTACGGCACCGCGGCCCGCGTCGCGCACTCCGCGGTCGCCACCGCGCGTCGCGAGGGGATGCGCGTCGGCCTCTTCCGCCCGATCAGCCTCTGGCCGTTCCCCGAGCCGCAGCTGCGCGACCTTTCGGCACGCATGCGCGGGATCCTCGTCGTCGAGCTCTCGGCGGGACAGATGGTCGAGGACGTGCGGCTCGCGGTCGAGGGACGCTGCCCGGTCGCCTTCCACGGCAGGACCGGCGGGATGGTCCCAACCCCGGACGACGTGGTCGAGCAGCTTCGCCTGCTGGCCGCGCGCGTTCGCGAGCGAGGTGCCGCATGACCGTCGCGACACCGGCCCCGCGGGTCATCTTCAGCCGCCCGGAGCTGCTGACCGATGTCTCCACCCACTACTGCCCCGGCTGCGGGCACGGGATCATCGCCCGCCTGCTGGCCGAGGTCCTCGGCGACCTGGGCGTCGGGCCGCGCACGATCGCCGTCGCTCCGGTGGGTTGCTCCGTCTTCGAATACGACTACCTCGCCGTCGACTGGGTCGAGGCGCCGCATGGTCGCGCACCGGCCGTCGCGACCGGCATCCGACGGGTGCGACCCGACAGCTTCGTGCTCGCCTACCAGGGCGACGGCGACCTGGCCGCCATCGGCACTGCCGAGATCATCCACGCCGCGGGGCGCGGTGAGCTGATCACCGACATCTTCGTGAACAACGGCATCTACGGCATGACCGGCGGCCAGATGGCGCCGACGACGCTCCTCGGACAGCGCACCACCTCCTCGCCAACCGGGCGTGACGCGCGGCGCGACGGCTACCCGATCCCGATGACCGAGATGCTCGCCATCCTCCCCGGCGTGGCGTACGCCGCCCGCGGCTCGGTCGTCGACCCGGCCCACATCGGCAAGGTCAAGGCGATGATCAAGCGAGCCTGCCAGGCGCAGCTGAACGGCGAAGGATTCGCCATCGTCGAGATCCTCTCCAACTGCCCGGTCGGCTGGGGGATGACGGCGCACGAGTCGATGGAGCACCTCGCCGAGGTGGAGCAGTTCTACCCGCTGGGCGTCCTGGTGGACCGAGCGGCGGCCGCCGCCAAACCGACCGCCGGGAAGGATGCCTGAGATGGAGCACTCAGTCGTCTTCGCCGGCTTCGGCGGACAGGGGCTCCTCTTCGCGGGGCAGATCCTCGCCCGCGCGGCCATCGCCGATGGGCTCGAGACCTTCTGGATTCCGTCCTACGGCCCGGAGATGCGCGGCGGCACCGCCGCCTGCACCGTGATCGTGGGTGACGAGGAGATCGGCTCGCCGGTGGTCGACCGCTACGACGCCGCGGTCGTGATGAACCTTCCATCCCTCGCCAAATTCGGGTCGCGCGTGGCCGATCGTGGGCTGCTGATCGTCAACACCTCGCTGGTCGGCGAGGCGGGCGCCGGGCGACCGCAGATCGAAGAGCTGCGACTCCCATGCACCGAGCTGGCGGCGAGCGCCGGCGACGACAAGCTGGTGAGCGTGATTGCGCTGGGCGCGCTGATCGGGCGCCTGGGCTGGGTCTCATCCGAATCGGTCGCGAGCGCCATCCGCGAGGTGGTGGGCAAGAAGCGCCCGTCGATCCTCGCCGCGGACCTTGCCGCCTTCGACGCCGGCCTCCGCGCCGGTGCCGTGCCGGTGGCCGCCTAGAAGCCGAGGTCGGGCTTCACCACCATCAGGAAGGCGATCACCACCACCAGGCCGCTGACGAGCATGCCGCCGCGCTGGACGCTGCGCACCGTCTCCATCAGGCCCGGGGGAGGGCCGCTCGGCGGAGGCCCGGGCGGGGCGCCCGGAGGTGGCCCCGAGGTGAGCGCGATGATCTTGCGCACGGCCGGCAGTTGCACGGCGAGGGAATAGGTCAGGGCGATCGTGTAGAGGATGATCCCTGCCAGCAGCCAGCGCGCGTCGCGCTCGAACGGGTTGATGCCGACCGACCAGATCAGGCCGATCCCGGTGATCGGCATGGTGAGCGCCACTGGGACCACCCGCTCGGTGCTGATCGCGAGGGAGATGCGCGTCGCGAAGTTGCCATGCGCCTGCTCCGCCCCACCCATCCGCCCGATGATCGGGAAGGTGAAGCCGGGTCCGAAGGCGATGATCGCGCCGAGGACGTGAAGGACGAGGAACCAGGGCACCAGGTAGGACATCGCAGGCGAGTCTAGCGGTCGGCGCACGGCCGGCGGGCCGTTCTCGACGTCCGCGGCTTCCTCAAGGGTGAGGGAGCTGGACCTCGAAGCGGGCACCCCCAGCGGGGCGGTTGCTGGCGGTGATTCGGCCACCGTGGTGCTCCGCGATCCAGGCGGCGATGGCCAGGCCGAGCCCGGTGCCGCCGGTGGGGGCATCGGACGCGCGCCAGAAGCGGTCGAAGACGTGCGGCAGATCCTCGGTCCGGATCCCCGGCCCCTCGTCCTCGACCGAGATCGCCGGGTGGGCGTCGCCGTGGATGCCGACCTGCACGGCGCTGCCGTTCGGCGAGTGCCGAATCGCGTTGTCGATCAGGATCGCCACCAGCTGCCGGAGCCGATCCGGGTCGCCCCTGACCTCGCCCGGGGCGGCGTCGAGCCGCAGCGTGACGCCGCGGGCGTCCGCCTGGGCGCGCAGCCGCTGGAGCGCCTCGCCGGCCACCTCGGCCAGGTCGACCGATTCGGAGCGCATCTCGACCACGCCGGAATCGCTGCGGGCGAGGAGCAGGAGGTCGTCGACGAGGCTGGTCAGGCGGTCGACCTCGGCCTCGATGTCGTCGAGCGCCTCCCCGACCTCGCCCACCGGTTGGGAACGATGGCGCCGGAGGTGCTCCACGCTGCCGCGCACGATGGTGAGCGGAGTCCGAAGCTCGTGGCTGGCGTCGGCGGCGAACTCGCGCTGGCGACGCAGCGAGTCGCGGATCGGGATGAGCGCCCGCCCCGCGTAGAGGAAGCCGACGGCGCCCGCCAGCAAGAGCACGGCGAATCCTCCACCCAGCAGCACGACCAGCAGCGTGGTCAGGGTTCGCTCCTCGGCGGAGCGCAGCTGGATGACCTGCATCACGTCGGTGACTCCCCCAACGTTGACCGTCTCGCTCAATACCCGCACCGGCGCGCCGTTGACGGTGGTCAACCGGATGTCGCTGCCTCGTACCCGCGCAGCGGCGACGCCGGCAGCCACCGGCAGGTCGGTGCTGTCGGTCGGCGTTGCCCCGACGAAGTCGCCGTCGCCATCAAGGACGAGCGAGATGGTGCCCGCCCCCGGGCCGCCGAACTCGGCCCGACCGATCGGGAACCCTTCGTGGCCTTCGCCGCCCGGCTCGGTGCCGGCGGGCAGGCGCTCGAGGAAGCTGCGCAGTCCCTTCGCCTGCGTCTCGAGCTGCGCTCGACCGGCCGCGGCCAATGAGGCGTCGACGCTCAGGTAGAGCGCCGTCCCCAGCACGACCAGCAGGACGAGCGTCGACCCCGCGCTCCAGGCGACAAGGCGCCATCGGACCCGGGTCAGCAGGCGGGCATCGCCGGGCTGCCGGAGGGCGGACGCCGTGCTCACGCTTCCGCCATGCGGTATCCGATCCCCCGCACCGTCGCGATCCGATTCGCCGCCGGGCCCAGCTTGGCGCGCAGGTAGTGGACGTAGGTGTCGACCGTGTTGTGGGTGAGCATGTCCCCGTACGGCCAGGCATGGTCGAGCAGCTGGTCCCGGGTCAGCACCTGGCCGGGGTGCCGGAGCAGGCACTCGAGCAGGCTGAACTCGCGAGGGCTCAGCTCCACGACCGTGCCGGCCACGGTCACGAGTCGTCGCACTTCATCGAGCGTGATCGGTCCGTTCCGCAGCGCCGCCCCGTCGCGCGCCTCGACCGAGGTGCGCCGGCCCAGCGCGCGGAGGCGCGCAGAGAGCTCCTCGAAGGCGAACGGCTTGACGAGGTAGTCATCGGCACCGGCGTCCAGTCCCCTGACCCGGTCCTCGATCGCGTCACGCGCCGTCAGCATCAGGATCGGGAGGCGGGAGCCGGTCGCCCGCAGCCGGCGGGCAACCTCCGTGCCGGGGATGTCGGGAAGGCCGATGTCGAGCACCATGGCGTCGATGCCTGAGCCGAAGGAGACGATCTCGAGCGCCTCCTGGCCCGAGGCGGTCAGCTCGACGAGGTGCCGCTCCTCCTGGAGCATGCGCGTCAGCAGGCGCCCGAGGCGCGGGTCATCCTCGACCACGACCAGGTGCATGACCGTATTGTCGCCGCGCTGGATGGGAAGCACATGAGAACCGGCTTGGATGACGGGCGCTCGCGCTACCCGGATGGCGGCGTCAGACGGCGCCGATCGTCACCGGCCGCAGCTCCGCGGCGATCTCACCGCTCCAACCCCTGATCGCCTCCCAGTCTCGGAAGTCCCCATCGGGCGCTCGCACCGCCGAGACGATCAGCTTCTCGCCGATCCCCAGCCGTCCGCGGTCGAGGCGGCCGGCGAAGGTGCGATGGCCGCGCGCGTGGATCTCGGTGACCAGCTCCCCGATCGCGATCGGGTCGCCCTCCGGCTTCGGATCCGGGTTCCCGACCGGGCCGCTGCTGAAGAGCCAGACGGGCCGTGCCCGCAGCTCGATCGCGTGCCGCGTCACGAACTCGGAGGCCTCGGGCATCCAGCGTCCCATGTACACGCCGCTGCCGATCACGACCGCGTTGTAGCCCGCGACGCCCTCCAGCTCGTGCATCGGCCTGACCTCGACCTCGAGGCCGGCGTCGGTCAGCGCGGTGCCGATGGCGCTCGCCATCTCGGCAGTCGCGCCATGCTTGCTCGCAGCTGTTACCAGGACCCGCATCGGATCTCCTCCTTGACCACGCGATTTCCCCTCCATTTCCGCGCAGGTGGGGAGGCCAACGCGAGTGCCATCGGGCATCTCCGAGGCTGACCATTGGACCCATCGGCCGCGATCGGCAACTTCGAGGCGGGCGCGCGCGTCCTTGGGGCATGAGAGCCATGCACCGAAGCCTCGCCATCGCGACGCTCGCCTTCGCGCTCGTCGGCTGCTCGCTGCTCCCGGGCGCGCTCAACGCCTCGCTCAACGGGGAATGGCAGCTCCAGTCAGGCACGAACCAGGGGGCCGCCATCCCGATCGTCGCCGGACACGCCATCACGCTGAGGGTCGACGGCACCAGCGTCGACGGCACCGCTGCCTGCAACCACTATGGCGGGAAGCTCGAGATCAACGGGACGACGATCAAGCTCAGCGAGCTGGGCCAAACCGAGATGGCCTGCCTGGACGATGGCGTGATGGCCTCCGAGGCCGCGTACGCCGCCGCCCTTCCGCGCGTGACCGGCGCCGAGCGCGACGGCGACAGCCTCCTGCTCAGCGGGCCGGACGTCGAGCTCCACTTCACGCGAATCCAGCCGGTCCCGGACGCCGACCTGGTCGGCCCGCTCTGGACCCTCGAGACGCTGTTCAGCGGACAGGTCGCCTCATCGGTGCTCGACGCGCCAACACTGCTGCTCAAGGCGGATGGCACGCTCGCCGCCTCGACCGGCTGCCGCGACCTCACGGGGCACTACACGGTCTCCGGCAGCACGGTCAAGGTCACGCTGGACCCATACGACCTGATCGCCTGCGCGGAGCCGATGGGATCGCAGGACGTCCACGTCATGAAGGTGATCGGCGCCCCCGATGGGTTCACGACAGCCATCCAGGGCAGCTCGATGACGGCAACCGCCGGTGACCTGGGGCTCGGCTACCGGACGGGCACCACCGGCAGCTGATCCGCCGACGCGGAGGCCTAGGGCCCCGACACTACTCGCACGTTCGTCACCACGAACTGCTGCCGGCAGGCGTCGATGATCGAGCCGGCCCCACCGTAGCCCCGGAGCTGATCCGGCGGCGGGCTCCAGCGGCACGAGGCTGAGGCTGGGTCGTCGAAATGCCCGGTCACCTCGAGCCAGGCGCCGAGCCAGCTCGGAAGGGGCGCCTGGGCCAGCGACTGGTCGAGCACCACGTTCGTCCAACAGTTGTCGGGCCACTTGACCGGGCACAGGAAGAGCTGGTCGTCTGCCGGACTGGCAAGCCACGTCTCGTCGTAGGTCCCGCCGGCCTGCCCATTGCACCCGACGCATGGCGCGGACCACATTCGCACGGTGATGGGCGTGTCGCCAAGGCAGGCGACGGCCACGGCGCGGTCCACGTTGGAGAACTCCGCCGGGTCGGTGGGCGGCGCTCCGCAGGCGTCCGCCGACAGGTCAGCCGGGAGGCCCATCATCGGCGATGGCTCCGGCTCCCACAAGCCGGCCGAGTCCTCGTGCCAGACGACGGGGCTGGGGCCGCGCCAGTTGGTTCGATAGCCCACCGCGACCACCCCCACCTTCCCCGCGGCGACCACCTGGGGCAGGCCGCCAAAGGCCGCCGGCAGCTCATGCCGGGTCCAGGGGCCACCGTCGCTGGTCCAGCTGAGGGGCGTTTCATCCGTCGCATCCCAGCCGAACGCGGTGGCGCGCTGACCATCCGACACGACCGAGGTGACCACGGCGTTGATGAACGGAACCTGGCCGCCGTTCACGGCGCGCCAGCCCAGCTGTCCTCGGTAGTAGGAGCCCCGCAGCGCCTGCGCCCCTCGACCGCTGGCGTCGGGCTCCACGCCCAGGAGGGCGTTCCCGACGGCCACCACGAACAGATTCGGCCGGGTGGGGGTCCAGGTCAGGCCATCGGTGGAGAAGGCGGCCGTCGAATTCGCCTGGGCAGGGCAGCAGTCCGGTACCTGGCGTGCGTAGAACCCGGCCGCTGTGGCCGTGACCACGGTGCTGCCGAGCAGCCCCGACCTCGACTCGGTCCAGTGGATCCCGTCGGTTGAGAACCAGGACTGGTCGGATCGACCACCGAACGACCGGCCCGACGTTGCCTGGAGGAGGTAGCCCTTCGCTGACCCGACCAGCCCGTCGGGGTAGAAGCCATCCAGGACACCGAGCCGCCTCCAATGCTCGCCATCGGGCGAGCTCCACAGCTCGGACCCGGAGCCGCCGCCTCCTTCGCTCGCCGCCAGGATCCAACCCACCGGACCCCAGGCGACTCCCGACGGATAGGTGTCGCTGGGCAGGAAGTCGCTGGCCACACGCCAGGTGGCCCCGTCCGCAGAGACGTAGACCTCCGGCCCGGAGGAGGTATTCGGGCCGCCGGGTGATTGGCCGAGTGCCACGAATCCCTTCTCGCCCGCAGCGATTCCCCATAGGTAGCCGCTCCACGGGAAGCTGACTTGCTCATAGCGTTTCACCAGGTCCTTCCCGTTTGCGCGCATCGCGACCCAGCCGGTCGGAGCCGGTGCCTCGAGCGTCGCCCAGGCAAGGTCGCGCACCGTCGTCTCCTGTTCGTCGACGTAGGCGAGCGCGCCGGCCTCGAGCGTGCCGACCACCGACGATGTTGTGCTCGCGTCCAGAGCGAATGGGCAGGTCGACCGTGGCCCGGATCCAGCCACTGAAGAGCAGCTGGCCCTGCGGGTTAGCAGATGCGCTCGGGGTCGGGCCGGATTGGCTGACGGAAAGCTCCTGGGGTGACGGCGTCGGAACCAGCGTGCGCAGTGGCGGAACGGTCGGAGACGGGGAGGCCGATGCGGCGCTGGCCTCGTCGTGCTGCTTGAGCAGGTTGCCGCCCACGATCAGCAGGCCGCCGAGCAGCGCGACTCCCGCCAGCCCGACGAGGAGCCGCTCCCCGCCCGTGGTGTGCGGCTCCCAGCCTCCGCTCGTCTCGACCAGGTCCGGTCGCCGATTGGTCACCGCGCGATCATATGCCCAGCCGCGTGGCGTACCCTGCGCCGCATGTGGCGCCGCGTCCGCCGGATCGGAACCGTCCTCCTCGCCATCCTGCTGGTGAATCGGGCTGGTCGCGGGCGTCTTCGCGGTCGTCACGGTCCGCTCCTCCTTCCCGCAGACGACCGGCAGCATCACCGTTCCCGGCCTATCGGCCCCGGTCCAGGTGCGCCGCGACGCGAATGGCATCCCACAGATCACGGCGGCCACGTCCGAGGACCTGTTCATGGCCGAGGGATACGTGCACGCCCAGGACCGCTTCTGGGAGATGGACTTCCGGCGCCACGTCACCTCCGGCCGCCTCAGCGAGCTGTTCGGCGCCGACCAGGTCAGCACCGATGCCTTCATCCGCACCCTCGGCTGGCGGCGCGTGGCCGAGCAGGAGCTCAAGATCCTCTCCCCCGACACGCTGCGCTACCTGCAGGCCTACGCCGATGGCGTGAACGCCTACCTCGCCCAGCACTCCGGCGCGGCAATCTCCCTCGAGTACGCCGTGCTGGGGCTCCAGAACTCGGGGTACCGGCCCGAGCCGTGGACCCCCGCCGATTCCGTCGCCTGGCTCAAGGCGATGGCCTGGGACCTGCGCGGCAACATGGAGGAGGAGATCCTGCGGGTCGAGTACGCGACCCGCCTCTCCGACCAGCAGCTGGCCGACGTCGACCCGCCCTATCCGTTCGACCGCCACCCGGTGATCGTGACCGACTGGCCGGTGGGGATCGCCGGCACCCCACCGGCGGCAGCCTCGCGCCCGTCCATCGACCTGGCAACCGTCGCGGCCCGCCTCGCCCCCATCGGGCAGCTGGCGGACCGGCTGCCGGCCCTGCTCGGCCGCTCCGACCTGGGCGGGATCGGCTCGAACTCGTTCGCCGTCGCCGGGTCGCGGACGGTGAGCGGGAAGCCGCTCCTCGTCAACGACCCGCACCTGGCCCCCAGCATGCCGGGGATCTGGTACCAGGTCGGCCTGCACTGCGCCACGCGCAGCGACGCCTGCCCGTTCGACGTCACCGGCTTCTCCTTCTCCGGGGTGCCCGGGGTGGTGATCGGCCACAACAACCGGGTCGCATGGGGCTTCACGAACCTCGGCCCCGACGTGAGCGACCTCTACCTGGAGGACGTGCAGGGCGACAAGGTGCGCGTCGGTGACGCGATGGTCCCCCTGAGCGTCCGGACCGAGACGATCAAGGTCGCCGGCGGCGACCCGGTCACGATCCGGATTCGCAGCACCTCGCACGGGCCGCTCCTCTCGGACGTATCGGACGACTTCAAGTACATCGGCTCGGTGGCCCCGGTTGCCTCGAAGCCGGAAGGCGACCATGCCGCACCGGACGTGGCGCTGCAGTGGACGGCGCTCGATCCCGGCAACACGATGGACGCCCTCTTCGAGATCGATGCCGCCCAGAACTTCGACGACTTCCGAACGGCCGCCAGGGACTTCCAGGTCCCGGCGCAGAACATGCTCTACGCCGATGTCGACGGGCACATCGGCTACCAGGCCCCCGGCAGGATCCCGGTCCGTCGCACCGGCGACGGGAAGTGGCCGGTCCCCGGCTGGGACCCCGCCTACGCGTGGACCGGATACATCTCATTCGACGACCTGCCGTGGATGCTGGATCCGACGAACGGCTACATCGTCACCGCCAACAACGCGGTGCTCGGCGGCGAGTACACCCACTTCCTGACCGACGACTGGTCGCTGGGCTACCGCGCGGCGCGCCTCGTGGCGCTGATCGAGAAGGCCGGGCCGCTCGACATCGCCGGCGTCTCGAAGATCGACTTCGACCAGCACGGCCCGCTGGCCGACCTCCTCGCGCCCGCGATCACGGCGCGGGTCGCCAAGGGTGGCGAGCCCGATGAGGTGCAGCGTGCCGCTGCCCTCCTCGCCGGCTGGAACGGGCAGCAGACGGCCGATTCGGCGCCCGCCGCGTTCCTGAACGCGGTCTGGTCGCACCTCCTGGCGCGCACCTTCAACGATGAGCTGACCGGGACCGGGGTCCTGCCGGACGGCGGCGACCGATGGCTCGAGCTGATGCGCCGCCTGCTCGACGACCCGAGCAGCGCATGGTGGGACGACACCACCACCGAGGCCGTGGTCGAGAGGCGCGACGAGATCCTGGACGCGGCCATGCAGGACGCCGTCGCCGAGCTCAAGGACCGCCTTGGCAGCGACCCCGCCCAGTGGCAGTGGGGAAGGCTCCACACCCTGGAGCTGACCAACGCCACCTTCGGCACGTCAGGCATCGGGCCGATCGAGTGGCTCTTCAACCGCGGGCCGTACCAGCTCGGCGGTGGCCTGGACGTGGTCGACGCCACCGGCTGGGTGGCATCGGCGAGCTACGCCGTCGACTGGGTCCCCTCGATGCGGATGGTGGTCGACCTCTCGAACCTGGACGCCAGCCGCTACGTGAACCTGACCGGCGCCAGCGGGCACGCCTTCAGCGCGCACTACGACGACCAGGCGCCGCTCTGGCAGCGCGGCGAGACGATCGCCTGGCCGTTCAGCCCATCGGCCATCAAGGCCGCGACGCAGGACCTGCTGACGCTGAACCCCACCAGCTGACAGCACCCCGGCAGCTGACAGCGGGGCGACCTCAGCTCGCCGCCTGCTTCACGAGCGTCGCGATCTTTGCCTCGTCGGCGCGGGTCAGCTCCTTCAGCGCGAAGGAGGTCGCCCACATGGCACCGTCGTCCAGGCGGGCCTCTTCCTCGAAGCCGAGCGTCGCGTACCGCGAGTTGAACTTCGAGGCGGCCTTGAAGAAGCAGACGACCTTGCCGTCCCTGGCATAGGCGGGCATCCCGTACCAGGTCTTCGGCCAGAGGTCCGGCGCGGCGGCGGTGATGAGTGCGTGGAGCCGCTCGCGCCATGGCGCGATCCGCTGCCGGCATCTTGGCGATGCTCGCAAGCAGGTCGGCTTCGCCGTCGGTCTTGCCCTGGGCCGCCTTCAGCTCCTTGGCGCGCTCCCGCATCGCCGCCTTTTCGTCGGCCGTGAACCCCTTGTTCGTCAGGTTGGCGGCATTGGGCTTGGCGGACTTCTTCGTTTCGGTCATTGGATGTTCCTCTCTGCGCGATCTGATGGAGACCCATGCTAGGGAGCAGGTGCCGCCGCGGCTTCTCCAAACCTGCCCGATTGCCCGCGGTCAGCCTCGAGCGGCACGAATCTGCGCGGCGTGCTCGTGAGAATGGTTGGCGTAGATCTCCAGCCAGCGGTCCACCGAATAGGGCCCTGACTCGGCGTGCGTTCCCGTCCGCTCCCACTCGGCCGGGGTGAGCGCCTCGAGCAGCTCCAGGCTCGCGGCACGCACGGCGCGCAGCACGGCGAGGGAGGCCTCGATCGGACGCTCGTAGTGGAGTCGTCGCGCGAACTCCGGTTCGTCGTACCCCTGGATCTGGGGATGCTCTTCGGCGATCAGCTTGCGGAGCCGCACGTAGGCGGTCGCCTCGCTGTCGGCCAGGTGGTGCACCACCTGCCTCGCGGTCCAGCCGCCGCCGGGCGCCAGGTGGTCCAGCTCGGCGTAGGTGATGCCGGCAAGTGCGGCCTCGACCGCGGCGAATCCGGTCCGGAACCGATCGAGGAGCGCGGCGCGATCCATGCCGCGAAGGATACCGGCGCGGCGTGGCAGACTGCCGGCATGCCGAGGGCGGTCCGCGATCCCGATCCCGATCCCGAGCAGCTTCCCTTCGAGGCGCTCGACTTCGTCTACATGCCGAGCCGGGACGTGCCGACCGACATGCGCTACTTCACCGAGACGCTGGGCGGCCGCCTCGTCTTCGCCGTCGAGGGGATGGGCGCGCGAGTCGCGATGATCGAGCTGACCGAAGGGCCGCCGCGGATCCTGCTCGCCGACCACCTCGAGGGGGATCGGCCGATCCTGGTCTACCGCGTGGCGGACTTCGACGCCGCGCTGAAGGCGTTGAAGACGCGCGGCTGGAAGCGTTCCCGGAGCATCGAGATCCCGCACGGGCCGCTCTGCTCGTTCATCACGCCCGGGCGGCCAGCGGCTCGCCGTCTACGAGCTGGCCCGGCCCCAGGTCGAGGAGCACTTCGCGGGTCGCCGCGACTTCTGAGCCGCACTACCATGGCGCCGATGAGCCAGCCGGCACCCTCCGCTCACGTCGGACGAGACCAGTTCCACCTCGCCTGGGATCGCTCCATCGAGCCGGTGATCACCGTGGCCAGCGGAAGCATCGTGGAGGTCGACGCGCTGGACGCGTCGGGGGGCCAGATCACCGCCGCCTCGACCGTGACGGACCTCGCCAACCTCGACTTCAGCCGCGTCGACCAGGTGAACGGACCGATCGGGGTGGCTGGCGCGGAGCCCGGCGACACGCTCCAGGTCGAGCTGCTCGAGTTTCAGCCAGCGGAGTGGGGCTGGACCGCCTCGATCCCCGGCTTCGGGCTGCTCGCCGACGACTTCCCGGATGCCGCGCTGCGGATCACCAGCATCGAGGCGCACCACGTCGAGTTCCTGCCCGGCGTCAGCATCCCGCTCGCCCCGTTCTGCGGGGAGGTCGGGCGTGGCGCCACCGACCGACGGCGCCCACTCGACGATCCCGCCGGACGTGTACGGCGGCAACATGGACACCCGCCACCTGACCGCCGGCACGACCCTGTATCTCCCCGTCTTCGCGCCCGGCGCTCGCCTCTCGCTGGGTGACGGGCACGCGGCGCAGGGCGACGGCGAGGTGTGCGGCACCGCCATCGAGACGCCGATGCGGGTGCGCCTCCGGGTCAGCGTGCGCAAGGACCTGCACCTCACCGGCCCAGAGTTCCTCACCGCCGGCCCGCTGGCGACCGGCACGAACATCGGTCCCTACTACGCGACCGATGGCGTCGGGCCGGACCTGATGGCCGCGGCGCGCGACGCGGTGCGGCGCATGATCGAGTACCTGGGGCGCGAGCATGGGCTCGCGCCGGTCGACGCGTACCTGCTGCACAGCGTGGCCTGCGACCTGAAGATCAGCGAGATCGTCGACGCGCCGAACTGGATCGTCACCTCGTACTGCCCGCTCTCCATCTTCGGCTAGGCCGGTGAGCACCTCCGCCGCGCTCTCCCCGGCCGCCCTCGCCCTGATCGAGTCCGATGCCATCGCGCACGTCGTCACGATCGACCCCGACGGCGGACCGCACCTCTCCATGGCGTGGATCGGCCTGGAGGGCGACGAGATCGTGTTCGGCACGCTCGACGACCAGCGCAAGCTGCGCAACCTGCGTCGTGACCCGCGGATCAGCATCTCGATCGAGGGGACGCGCACCAACGAGTGGGGACTGCGCGAGTACCTGATCCTGTCAGGCACGGCCCGGGTCACCGAGGGCGGCGCGCCGCAGCTGCTGCAGCACCTGGCCCACACGTACCTCGGCCAGGAGGTCGTCTTCCCGGCAATGCCGAACCCACCTCCGGGGTACGTGACACGGATGCGCATCGAGCGCGTGTCCGGCATCGGGCCGTGGCGCTGACGCAGCTGCCGCTCATCCAGTTCGTCGAGCGGCCGGGCATCATCGACCTGGGCTGGGGCCACCCGGATCCCACGCTCGTGCCGGTCGACGCGCTGCGAGCCGCCGCCACGCGAGCCTTCGACCGATACGGCCCCGACGCGCTCGCCTACGGCGCGGCCGCTGGCCCCGGCCCGCTGATCGAGATGATCCGCGAGCGACTGCGCGAGACCGATGCAGCGCGCCCCCGGCCCGGACGAGGTGCTGATCAGCGGGGGCACGTCGCCCGCCCTCGACCAGGTGGCGACGATGCTGACCGAGCCGGGCGACGTGGTCCTGGTCGAGGTGCCGACCTACCACCTGGCGATCCGCATCTTTCGCGACCATCCGCTCCGGCTCGTCCCGGTGCCCACCGATGCCGGCGGGCTACGGCTCGACGCCCTGGCCGCGGCCGTTGCGCAACGTGCGCCAGGCGGGCGATCGGCCTCGCCTCCTCTACACGGTCCCGACCCACCACAACCCCAGCGGCCGGACGCTGCCGGCCACCAACCGGGCGGAGCTGGTTGCGCTGGCCGAGCGGGAGGGGATCATCGATCGTCGAGGACGACGCCTATCGGGAGCTCTCGTACGACGCCGCTCCCCCGCCGTCGCTCTGGAGCCTGAGCAGGGTGCCGGGCACCGTCGTCCGGCTGGGCACCTTCGCGAAGTCGATCGCGCCGGGGATGCGCGTCGGGTTCGTGACCGCCGACCGCGCCACGATCTCCCGCTTCGCGGAGGGAGGCATGCTCGACTCCGGCGGCGGGGCGAACCACTACGCCGGGCTGGTCGTGGCCGAGTACATGCGCGCCGGCGACTACGCGCGCGTGGTGGGCGACCTGCGGGATGCGTTCCGGGAGCGGCGCGACGAGATGCTGCGGGCGCTCGCCGCCGAGATGCCGCCGGGGACGACCTGGACCGAGCCGGCGGGCGGCTACTTCATCTGGGTCGACCTGGCGCCCGGCCTCGACGCGCGTGCCCTGCTCCCCCTCGCCGAGGCGCGTGGCACGAGCGTCCTGCCCGGCCCCACCTTCTTCCTCGACCCCGACGCGGGAACCGGGTCGCTCCGCATCGCATTCAGCCGCTACCCTCCCGCCTCGCTGGCCGAGGCCGTCTCGAGACTCGCTGCCACCATCCGGAGCGCCGGCTGAGTTGGGGCGCCTGCTACCCTAGGCGTCTTCATCACGCCCACACCTGACAGGAGGCCCTCGTGAACTCGTGGCGCAGACTCGGTGCCCTTGGCGGGATCGCCACGATCGTCCTCCTGTCGGCGTGTGGCGGCTCGGGCCAGGCGTCCCCGACGCCGACGGTCGCGGCGTCGGCCGCTGCCTCCTCCGGGGCCAGCGCGGCGGCGAGCGCAGCCGCCACTCCGACCCAGGGGCCGACCGGCCCGGCGAGCCTGGACGCGGCCCAGGAGGTCGCGGCGGGCGCGAAGTTCGAGGTCACCTGGACGGGGCCCCGGGCCCAGGGTGACTACATCACCATCGTCGCCGCCACCGCCACGAAGTGGACCGACGAGCCGTGGTTCTACACCGCCGGCGCCACGAGCCCCGGGAGCCTGGTGGCCCCGGTGAAGGACGGCGCCTACGCCATCTGGTACGTGTCGGGGGCGGATGACACGATCCTCGCCCGCCGCGCCATCCGGGTCACCCCCTTCTCCGGGAACCTTGGCGGTCCGGAGGAGGTCGAGGCAGGGTCGACCTTCCAGGTCGCCTGGAACGGGCCGAACGGGCCGCAGGACTACGTCACGATCGTGAAGGTCGGCACCGCGAAATGGACCAACGAAAGCTACTTCTACACCGCCAACGGCAACCCGGGGAACCTCGTCGCTCCCCTCGAGGCGGGCGCCTACGAGCTGAGGTACGCGGCGGGCTCGGACGACTCGTAGCAGGCCAGCAAGCCGATCAGCGTGACGCCGTACGTCGTCACCCTCGATGCACCGTCGCAGGTCGCCAAGGGCGCCTCGTTCGACGTGACCTGGACCGGCCCCAACGGGCCGCAGGACTACATCACGATCGTGCCCGTCGGGCTCAGCGCCCGGCACCTACGCGGACTACCAGTACACGCAGAACTTCGTCGGCAAGCCGATCACCGCTGAAGGCGCCGGCCACCGCCGGCAACTACGAGATCCGCTACCAGTCGGACCGCGTCGACAACGTCGTCTTCGCCTCGCGGGCGATCACCGTCCACTGACGCCAGGTGGGCGCGGGGACGCGCAATCGAAGGGCCGTTCGGCGTTGACGATCCGCTAATCTGGCGGGGTAGAGCCAGCCCCTGGCGTGCGAGCTACACCGGCGCGAAGACGCAGGCCAGGCACCATGTTCCAACGGCTCCGTCACAGGCTTCGCGGTCAGCGGGACGACCTCCCGGCGGCGGACCGGCTGCGCCTCCTCCTCCACGTCTGGCGCGGCGCCATGGAGCGGGACGACGGCCAGATGGCGGCGCGCGCCTGGGAGGCGCTGCGTCAGCAGGCACGCACCTCGAGGGCCGACGACGTCCTCGCCGCGATGGCGCTCGTTGAGAAGCCCCGTCCCTCCCCCGGCGAGTGGCACTCCGCCTCGACCACGCTGCAGTTCGCTGTCGCGCGCTTTGCCGCCGGCGGCGACCCGGGCCTCTCCGCACGGTTCGTGATCCAGGACCTGACGGTGGCAGCGGCCTCGAACTACTGGACGACCCGGATCCCCGAGTACCTCGCCAAGCTGCGCGCCATCCGGGCTGCCGCCGAGCGGACCGGCTTCTCCGACATTCGCGACGGCGCGGACTCGCTGCTGCGGGACTACGAGCGACTCGTCGAGTGGCAGGCCAACGTGGTGCAGACCGACGCGGTGGAAGGCGGCGACACCTTCGAGCAGCTCTCCCGTGACCACGCCGCGCGGATCAACGCCCTGACCGCGACCGCCTGGCGCGGCTACGGAGACTTCGCGAGCTGAGCGCGTCGGCCTAGGGGATGATCCCCAGCTCGTCGAGCGAGGCATCCAGCTCGGCCGGATCGCGGTAGACGCGGAACGCGCCGGCGCGGCCCAGCTCGTCCTCGCCATAACCGCCGGTGAGCAGGCCCACCGACAGCATCCCGGCCCGACGAGCGGCGAGCAGGTCCCAGACGGCGTCGCCGACCACGGTGCAGTCGCCGATCCGGACGCCCATCCGCTCCTGGCAGGCCAGGAAGAGGTCCGGCTCGGGCTTGGCGCGCAGGACGTCGCCACGCTCCACCACGACCACCCCCTCCCCCACGCCCAGCGCCTCGAGCGACATGTCGATCTCGGGGCGGCGGCCGGAGGTGGCGATGCCGAACGGCACCCCGACGTCGCGCAGGTGCGCCAGCAGCGCCACCGCGCCGGGCAGCGGTCGCCGCTCGGGCATCAGCTCGCGAAAGAGCTCGCCGTGGCGGCGCTGGATCTGCTCCACCTCGGTATCGGCCAATGGTCGGCCCAGCTCGCGGGCGACGGCGCGCGTGAAGAGCCCGCCGCTCATGCCGATGCGCCGATGGATCCGCCAGCCCTCGATCGGCAGGCCGACCTCGGCCAGCGCTCGCTGCCAGGCGAAGACGTGGGCATAGACGGTGTCGATCAGCGTGCCGTCGAGGTCGAAGATCAGCGCTCTCATGTCTCGTTCCATCGCTCCATGTAGCGGCCTGTCGGCTCGTCAGAACCCATGGCCGTCATCCAGCCGGTGGCCGTTGCCCAGGTCGCGCTGCATGGACCAACTCTACCGACTGGCAGGCGGGAAGCACTCGAGGTCTGCGGCGGGGCTGCGACCCAGGCCCGGTCGCGGGATACTTCTCCCCGTGAGGAGATCCGGTTGAGCCTGCTGCACCCGTTCCGCACCGCGCGCCGCAGTCGCGCCACCTCGCAGCCGTTTCCCGCGGCGTGGGACGAGATCGTGGCGCGCAACGTCCCGATCGACGCGCAGCTGCCCGAGAGCGACCGGGTCGAGCTGCGGCGGCGGATGCAGATCTTCCTGGCCGAGAAGCGGTTCGAGGGCGTGGGCGGGCTCGAGATGAGCGACGAGATCCGCGTGACGATCGCCGCGCAGGCCTGCCTCCTGCTCCTCCACGTGGACGACGACGGCTTTCCGGCCCTCGCGACGGTCCTGGTCTACCCGACCGCCTATCGGGCGCACGCGACGGAGCACGGCGAATTCGGGATGGTGACCGAGATCGAGCAGGTGCGGGCAGGGGAGGCCTACAACGCGGAGACGATCGTGCTCTCCTGGGACGACGTGCAGGACGGTGGGAGGGAGGGCGACGGGCACAACGTCGTCCTGCACGAGTTCGCCCACCAGCTCGACATGGAGGACCGATCGTCCAACGGGGCCCCGCTCCTTGCCGACGAGCACCGGTACGCGGACTGGTCGCGCGTCCTGGGCCACGAGTACGCACGCCTCCAGGACGCGGTGCAGCATCACCAGCGAACCCTCCTGGACCCCTACGGCAGCGAGAACCCCGCGGAGTTCTTCGCGGTCGCGACCGAGACCTTTTTCGAACTGCCGATCCAGCTGCGCGACGACCACGCCGAGCTGTACGCGCAGCTGCGGGACTTCTACGGGCAGGATCCGGCCGAGTGGCGCAGATGAGGGCGCGGCCAAGCGATGCCTAGGGGCCGAGGAACGCTGCTCCTCGTCGTGATCGGCAGCGTTGGCGTCGCCTGCGCGCCCGTTCCGTCGCCGTCCGCCAGCGACGCGCCACCTGCCGCCATCTCCCTCCCCGGCTCGTTCGCGCTCACCGTCGCGAACGGGGACCTGTGGGCGATGCGCGGCGATGGCTCGGACCGGCACCAGCTCACCCACTCCGAGGATGGGGTCGACATCAGCCCCGCCTGGGCGCCCGATGCGACGCGGCTGGCGTACCGGCACTCGACCGGCATCGGGGGAGGGTCGGGCGACACCGACACGATTCGGATCGTGCAGGCCGACGGCAGCGGCGCGCGGGACCTGGTTGCTGGCAGCTTCCCGGCCTGGTCGCCGGACGGGGCCTGGATCGCGTTCCGGGGCGTCGTCGGCGTCGACCTGGCGCTCATCAAGCCCGATGGCAGCGGCCTGACGCCCCTGGGCGTCCGGAATGCGGAGTGCCCGGTCTGGTCGCCGGACGGGCTGCGGATCCTCTATTGCCGGAACGAGGACGCCTCCGGCGTCGTGAGCGACAACTGGGAGATCTGGGTCATGGCTCGGGACGGCTCGCAGCAGCACCAGCTCACCGACAACCCTGCCCGCGACTACCCGGTCGCCTGGTCCGCGGATGGATCGCGGATCGTCTTCTTCTCTCAGCGAGACGGCCCCGGCGCCAGCTACGTGATGGACGCCGATGGGTCGAACGTGGCCCGCGTGACCGAGGCGACCGATCTGTCGTCGGTCACTGCGTGGCTGCCGGACGGGCGGTTCGTCATCTCATCCGCCGGCGACGGCATCCCCGACTGGTTCGTGCTCGACGCGGACGGCACCCGCCAGGCGATCCCGCAGCTGAAGGGCGCGTATGACCCGATCGGCTGGATCGCCGCGCCGTAGCGCGCGCACCCATGGTCCCTGACGCGAAGGCGGTGCTCGGCGAGGTCCACGGTGGGCGGGTGCTCGACGTCGCCACGGGGGCCGGCTGGTTCGTCACCTACCTGGCCGATGGGTTGTCCGGCTCACGACGAGATCATCGGCATCGACAGCGATGAGGCCAAGGGAGCCGCCTTCGCGGAGGCCATGCAGGGTCGTCCGCGGATCCGCTTCGAGGTGCGCGACGCGTCCGCGACCGGCTATCCGGACGCCGCGTTCGACACGGTCGCCGTGGCGAACTCGCTCCACCACTTCGCCGATCCTGCGGCGGTGCTGCGCGAGATGCTCCGGGTCCTTCGCCCTGGCGGGCGAATGATCGTCTTCGAGATGTACCGCGACGGCCAGGAGCCGCCGCAGATGACCCACGTGGAGCTGCACCACTGGTGGGCGGCGATCGACTCGCGGAGCGGCATCGTCCACCGCCGCACCTACCTGCGGCAGGAGCTGCTGGACCTGGTCGGCACGCTCGGCCTCGCGGAAGTCACCGTCACCGACGTCGCGAACCCGGAGGACGACCCGCTCGATCCGGCCTCGATCGACGAGATGCGCGAGGTGATCGATCGCTACCTCGAGCGCGCCGGCGGCGACCCGGAGCTCACCGCGCGCGGCGAGGCGCTGCGAGGCCGCCTCGAGGAGGTGGGGATCCGGGGAGCGACCTCGGTCTGCATCGTGGGACGCAAGCCAGCCAACTTCAGCGGTCCCTCGACCCGCTCTTCAGCTCGACGCTGACCACGACCAGCTCCCCGTCCCCGACGTTCTCGAGGGTGTGGGCGGGGGTGCCGTCCGACCACAGGACGGGGGGCCAGGTGAACGGCGGATCGGTCGTGCGCGTGTCCAGCAGGACCTGGCCGGATGGATCGCGGCGCACGAACGGCGAGCCCGAGACGACGTACTGCGCCGACGGCGCCAGGTGCGTGTGAAGCGCGGTGGTCGCGCCCGGCGGGACGATGGTTTCGATCACGCGGACACGATCGTTCTCGAAGAGCACGCGATGGTGCTCTGGCGCCGCCACGATGCCGTCGAGGTCGTCGTTCATGCGGCTGCAGCGTAGAGGATCTCGCCGTCTACCACCGTCATCCAGACCGGGAGGGAGCGAAGCGCCTCGGCCGGCGCGGCGAGCAGGTCGCCGTCGAGGACCGCGAAGTCGGCCAGCTTGCCGACCTCGATCGAGCCGATCCGATCCTCCATGTGGATCGCCCGCGCCGCATTGATCGTGTGGGCGGCGAGCGCCTCCGTCGACGGTGATGCGCTGATCGGGACCCGACCTCGAAGCCGCTGGGCGTGATCCGCTGCATGGCGGCCGCGATCGTGTCGAGCGGCCGGTAGCTCTGGACGAAGGCGTCGCTGCTGATGGCGGGGCGGATCCCCAGCTCGAGCTGGTCGCGCAGCGGCATGGCGTGGTGCACCCGCTCGCCCAGGTGGTCGCGCCAGATGTCGCCGAGCTCGGCGATCGAGCCGGGCTGGGTGACCGGCACCATCCCCAGCCGCGCGATCCGGGCGAGCTGCTCGGGTGTGGGCCAGGTCGCATGCTCGATCCGATGCCGGATGTCGCCATCGGGCGCCGCGGCCATCGCCGCCTCGACCGCGTCGAGCATGATCCCCATCGCGCGGTCGCCCATGGTGTGGATCGCCAGCTGCCAGCCGGCGCCCGCGGCCCGGCGCAGCAGGCTCGCCAGCTCCGCCGGCTGGTGGTAGAGCGTGCCCGGGTATTGGCCGCGCGAGCCCATCGGCTGGCTGAACATGGCGGTGCCGCCGGTGATCGCGCCATCGGTGTAGAACTTCATGGCGCCGATGCGCAGGTGGTCGTCGCCCATCGGGCCGACCAGGCCGATCATCTCGAGCTCGTCGAGCTGGTGGGAGAGGGGCAGCATCACGGTCCGGATGGGCAGGTCGCCGCTCGCACGCGCCAGCCGGTAGGCCCGCATCTCGCGCGAGGTGACCTGCGGGTCGCAGATCGTGGTCAGGCCGGCGGCCAGGTAGCGCCGCGACGCCTCCCCGACCATGCGGGCCAGCTCATCGGTCTCGATGGCGGTGTGGATGTTCGGCCCGTGGCCGCAGATGTCGACCGATGTCTGGAGGACCAGGTTGGTGGCGCTGTCGAGGAGCAGCCCGGTCAGCTGGCCGGACGCGTCGCGCTCGAGCGAGCCGCCCGATGGGTCGCTGGCCGCCTCGGTCAGGCCCCGATCCGCGAGCGCACGCGAGTTGACGAGCGCGTAGTGCCCGGAGACGTGGAGGATCACGACGGGGTGATCGCCGCTGGCCTCGTCGAGGTCGTGGCGGGTCGGCTTGCGGCCCTCCGCGAAGCGGGTCCAGTCCATCCCGAAGCCCCGGATCCAGGCGCCGGGCGGCGTGCGCTCGGCGGCCCGCGCCACCTCGGCCACCAGCTCCTCGATGGAGCTAACGGTCCGGGGGCCGGCGTCCACCGCGAAGAAGGTCTCGGCGGTGCAGGCCATGTGGTTGTGGGCGTCGATGAAGCCGGGGACCATCGTTCGCCCGCCGAGGTCGATCCGCACCGCGTCCGGACCGACCCGCGACGCGACCCCCGCCTCGTCGCCGAGCGCCAGGATCCGGCCGTCGCGCACCGCCACCGCCGAGGCGGATGGGTGGGCCGCATCGACGGTCAGGATCCGGCCGTTGGCGAAGAGGGTCTCGGCGCCGGACTTCATGCTGCGCCGCATGGTACAGGGGCCCATGCCCTTCTCTTGTCGTGGCACCCCTCGCGTGGTATAAGCGCCACTCGGCAAATCGACGCGACGAAGCTTCAGGAGGCGGACGGTGAAGGTGGGCAGAACTTCGTTCCTGGTCCTCGCGGCGACGGCCCTGGTGCTGGCGGCATGCCAGGGGGCCGGGGCATCACCGAGCGTGGGGCCGAGCACGGCACCGAGCACCGCACCCGCGAGCGTGGCACCATCCGCGTCGCAGATCGCCGCGCCGACGAGCCTGATGACGGCCGGGCAACTGGTCGACTGCGTCGACATCGAGTACCCGCCGCTGGAGTACTTCGAGTCCGCCGACGTGACCGATGCGAACGCGGCCATCGGCTTCGACGTTGACGCCGCCAAGGCGGTCGCCGCGAAGCTCGGCCTGACGATCACGATCCGCAACACCGGCTTCGACGCGCTGATCCCCGACCTCACCACCGGCGGGCGCTGCGACATCGTCTGGTCCGGCCTCTTCATCTCGGACGCGCGCATCGCCGTCGCCGATGCCGTCCCGTACATGAAGACCGGGCACGTGGTGATGGTGCCGACCGGCAATCCCAAGGGGATTCACGTCGCCACCGACCTGTGCGGCAAGACGATCTCGATCCAGACCGGCGGCCTGGTGGAGACCGTCGCCAACCAGGCGAGCGCCGATTGCACGACCGCCGGGAACACGGCGATCAACATCCAGGGCTACGCCAAGGTCGCCGACGAGTTCCAGCAGATCGTGCTCGGCCGTGTCGACGCGATCTGGGAGACCCAGGAGGCGGTCGCCGACTGGATGACCCGCAACCCGGGCAAGTACGAGGTCGCGTTCGTCGCGTCCCAGGACAAGACCTACGGGATCTACTACACCAAGGGCAAGGCCGATATCGGTGACGCCTTCGCGGCGGCGCTTCGGTCGCTGAAGGCGGATGGCACCCTGGCCGGCATCGCGACGAAGTACAACCTCGATCCCAAGACTCTCGACGCCATCCAGTAACGGTCCTCGGGGCCGGGGGAGGCAAGCGTGGACTTCTCCTGGCCCGTCTTCTGGGAGGCGCTCACCTCCAAATCTCTGATCGACGGCGTCCAGATCACCATCGCGCTGACCGTCGTCGCATTTGTGCTGGGGCTGGTCATCGGCCTGGCGGTGGCCCTCATGCGCAACAGCCGCCTGGGGTTGGTGCGGGGCGTGGCGTGGACCTACATCTGGCTCTTCCGCGGCATCCCGACCCTGGTCCAGCTCTTCATCGTGTGGGAGGCACTGCCGCAGCTCTTCCCGGTCCTGACGCAGAGCTGGTTCTCGCCGTTCGTGGCGGCGACCGTGGCGCTCTCGTTCAACGAGGCCGCCTATGCCGCGGAGATCCTGCGCGGCGGCCTGCTGGCCGTCGACGACGGGCAGCGGATCGCGGCTCGCGCGCTCGGCATGACGCCGCTCAAGGTCTTCACCAAGGTCATCGCGCCGCAGCTCACCCGGGTCACGATCCCGCCGATGGCCAACGACTTCATCACCCTGCTCAAGATCACGAGCCTCGCCAGCGTCGTCTCGCTGCGCGAGCTGATGACCAACACGCAGACCGCCATCGCCTCGTCATTCCGCTTCGCCGAGTGGTTCTTCGCGGCCGCCATCTACTACCTGGTGGTGGTCAGCGTCTTCATGGTCGCCCAGGCGTGGCTCGAGCGGCGCTACGTGTGGACCTCCACCGCCCGTGGGCCACGCTCGATCCTGCGGGCGCTCGGCCGATGACCGGCCAGCTCCTCGACGACGCCGCGATCGAAGAGCTCTGCGTCGACCCCGGCCGCCGAATACGTCATCGAGGCCCGCGACGTCTGGAAGCGCTACGGCGCCAACGAGGTGCTCCAGGGCGTCTCGCTGGGCGTGCACCGGGGCGACGTGAAGGCGATCCTGGGTCCGTCGGGCTCCGGCAAGAGCACGTTCCTGCGCTGCCTCGGCTTGCTGGAGCCGATCGAGCGCGGAGAGATCCACCTCGAGGGAGAGCGGGTCGGGGTTCGGGAATCGCCGCGGCCGCTTTGTCTCGCTGCCCGAGCGCCTGCTTGCGCACCAGCGGACCGACATCGGGATGGTCTTCCAGCGCTTCAACCTGTTCCCGCACCTGACCGCGATCCGCAACGTGATGATCGGCCTGACCGAGGTCCGCATGCTGAGCGAGGAGGAGGCCCGGGCCACCGCCAGCACCATGCTCGAGCGGGTCGGTCTCGGCCCGCGGGCGAGCCACTACCCCTCCGAGCTGTCGGGCGGGCAGCAGCAGCGCGTCGCCATCGCCCGCGCGCTGGTGATGCACCCCAAGGTGATGCTCTTCGACGAGCCGACCTCGGCCCTCGACCCGGAGCTGGTGGGCGAGGTGCTCACCGTGATGGAGGAGCTGGCCCGAGAAGGAATGACCATGATCGTGGTGACCCACGAGATCGGTTTCGCGCGCGACGTGGCCAAACGCGTCGTGATGATGGACGAGGGCCGGATCATCGAGGACGCCCCGCCGGACGAGTTCTTCAGCCATCCGCACGAGGAGCGGACCCGGAAGTTCCTGGAGGCGGTGCGCTAGGTGACCAGCAACGTCTCCGATGTCGAGGTTCCGGCGGGCTTCGTCGCGCGCGCGATCGACCCCGACGCGGACTCGCCCGCCATCACGACGCTGTGCGATGCGGCGGCGATCGCCGAGTACGGAGCCTCGGACGTGACGCTCCAGATGGTGCGCGAGAGCTACAACTCGCCGTCATTCGACCCCGCCAACGACGGCCGCATCGTGGTGGATGGGCAGGGGCGGGTGTGCGGGCTGGCCGAGTACTACGACCAGGCGGCCGACCACGTCGCCCCATTCGTCTACCTCCGGGTGCACCCCGATCTCCTCGAGGCGGGGATCGGCGATGGGCTCCGCGCCTGGGCCGAGCGGCGGGGCGCCACGGCCGTCGAGCTCGCGCCGCCCGACCTCCGGGTGGCGCTCCATGCCAACGCCTCCGGGGTCAACGAGCCGATGCAGCGCCTCTTCGAGCGCGCCGGGTGGGCCCCGGAACGAGTCTTCTGGACGATGGAGATCGACCTTGGTGCCGAGGCTCCAGCGGTACCTCGCCTGCCCCAGGGAATCACGATCCGGACCTCGGTCGAGGGCCAGGACGAGCCCGCCATCCACGCTGCCGACATGGAGGCGTTCGCCGACCACTACGGACACCTGCCGCAGTCCCTCGAGCAGTGGCTCAACCTGACGACCAAGATGAATCCGTATGACCCGAGCCTCTGGTTCCTCGCGGTCGAAGGTGACGAGATCGCGGGGATCGCGCTCTGCCTGCAGGAGGCGGCTGGCCAGCCCGATCAGGGGTGGGTCGGCATCCTGGGCGTCCGCCCCGCCTGGCGGGGGCAGGGATTGGGCCTCGCCCTGCTGAAGCACGCCTTCGCCGAGCTGCATCGCCGCGGCCAGCGGAGGATCGGCTTGATGGTCGACTCGCAGAGCCTCACCGGGGCCACCCGCCTCTACGAGCGGGCAGGCATGCATGTCGCGCGCGACGCGCGGTCGTATGCCTACGTGCTGCGCGAGGGCCGGGAGATCAGGCCGGTCTAGGAGCTGTCGTTTGCCGATGACCCGGGCAGCCTGCCACTGCTACGCTCCCGCGCAGGCTCACGCGCCCAGCTGAGCCATCGTCACGGAGGTTGCCCCATGGTCCGTGGTGCTCGATACGCATACGCAGCGCTCACGTGGGCCTTCGTGGCCGCGATCCTCCTCCAGGTCTTCTTCATCGGCCTGGGGCTGTTCGTGAAGCCGCAGAGCTTCGACCTCCACGTGAACTTCGGCTGGCTCCTGCACCTGGGCTCGCTCTCGATCCCGCTCGCTGCGGCCCTGGCGAGCGCCGGCCGCACGCGGATCCTGCTGTCTGCCGGCCTGGTGATCGTCTTCTTCATCGTGCCGATCATGGCGGCGTTTCGCGCCGACCTGCCGTGGCTGGCCGCGTTCCATCCGGTCGGCGCCGTCCTTGGCTTCTGGCTGGCCACGCTCCTGGCGCGCGGAGCGCCGAGCCTGTTGCGCTCAACCGATACCGCGATGGCGACGACGCGAATCGAGTGGCTGGTGGTGGTGATCGTGGTGCTCATCATGATCCTGCTCTCGTTCGGCGGCCCGAACTCGTAGAGGACCACGGCCTCGATCCGCGAGGCTGGTCGCTACCGGTCCTTCTCGCGGGTCCAGCCAGGGTGCTTGCGGAAGAATCCGACGATCCCGACGTCGAACTGGCGCTCCTCCGTCGTGCTCGGGCAGGGCATGGATCTCGGCCGACGTGAGCGAGACGTCCACGTGCGCAAGGGTCATGACGCTGACCTGGTCGGCGGGGACGAAGACGTGATGCCCCAGGCGGCCCAGGTGCACGACGATGCCGTGGAAGATGTCTGCCTGGTCCGAGCCGAGCATGTCCGACAGCGTCCCCACCGTCTCGCCGTCGGAGGTGCGCACCGGGGTGTCGGGGATGACGCCTCGCCACGCGATCGGCTGGTCGCCGTCCTCAGCCTCAGTTGCCATGCGTCACTCCTCAACCATGCAGGTCTCGATTCTACGCTCGAATCCGCTTCCCGCCCCTTCGCCTGCTCGGGCGACCCTGACTTCCCGGCCGCCCACGAGGCCGATCCCGGCTGCGAGCCGGTGCCGCGTGGCCCACGCTTTCATGATGGTTAGGATTGACCCCGCCGCCTGACGTCGAGTCCGACACTGAAGGAGATCCGGTTGGACACGAATCCGGTCATCGAGATGCTCGGCCACCCGCTTCGCCTCGCGGTGATCGGCGGCGGCCCGGGCAGCTTCATCGGCGCGATGCACCGGACCGCGGCACGGCTCGACGGTCGCTACCAGCTGGTGGCGGGCGTCGTCTCGACCGACCCCGAGCGCTCCCGGAAGGCAGCCATCGGCATGGGGATCGATCCCGTGCGCGCGTACCCCGAAGCGATCGCCATGCTCGACGCCGAGCGAGGACGCGAGGACGGAGCCGAGGTGGTCGCGATCATGACCCCGAACGACAGCCACCATCGGCTTGCGCTGGCGGCGCTCGACCGCGGTTTCGACGTCATCTGCGACAAGCCGATGACGAACACGCTCGACGAGGCCCTCGACATCGTCCGCAAGGTCAATGCCACCGGCCTGGTGTTCTGCCTCACCCACAACTACACCGGCTACCCGATGGTGCGCCAGGCACGGGCGATGGTCGAGGATGGGCAGGTCGGCGAGATCCGGCTGGTCCAGGTCGAGTACGTCCAGGGCGGCAAGGCGGACGAGACCGATCCAGACCCCGCCAAGGGCCTGCCCTGGCGCTACGACCCCGAGCGAGGCGGTCCCTCGCTCGTGATGGGCGACATCGGGACGCACGCGCACAACCTGGCGCGGTTCATGACCGGGCTCGAGGTCTCGGAGGTCGCCGCGGAGATCGGCCACGTGATCCCGGCGCGACTCGTCGACGACTACGGCGCTGCCATGCTCCGCTTCGACAACGGTGCGCGCGGGAGCTTCTGGGTCACCCAGACCGCAGCCGGGGTGGAGAACGGCCTGCGGATCCGGGTCTCCGGTACGAAGGGGAGCCTCGAGTGGGAGCAGGAACGGCCGACGCGGCTCACCTTCAAGCCGATCGACGGACCCGCACGTGTCTACACGCCGAACGGGCCGGGGACGCTGCCGGCCGCAGCCAGGGCGTCCCGGATCGTGGCGGGACATCCGGAGGGCTTCCACGAGGCCTTCGCCAACATCTACTCGGACGCCGCCGAGGCGATCGCCGCGCGGCGCACTGGGCGCGAGCCCGATCCCCTGGCGCTGTGGTTCCCGAACGAGCGCGACGGCGCCATCGGGGTGAGGTTCGTCGAGGCGGCGGTCGCGTCGAGCCGGGCCAACGGCGCCTGGACCGATGCCACGCTCTCATTCGAGGAGAAGCGCTGATGCCCGTACGCAGGGAGATCGGACACGCAGAGGCTCGGGCCCTGATCGCGATGGTCGCGGACCGGCTCGCGGCAAACGGCCAGGACGCCGCGGTCGCCGTCGTCGACCGTCACGGCGAGCTGGTCGCCTTCCTCCGCACCGATGGCTGCGGACTGGCGTCGATCAGCATCGCCATCAACAAGGCGTTCACGGCGGCCCGCGAGCGCGTCGAATCGAGCGTCCTCGGCGAGCGATCGCGGACCGAGGGGTTCCCTCTCACCAACTTCGGCGACCCGCGCTACGTGGGCTGGGGCGGCGGGGTCCCGATCCTCGTGGACGGCGAGGTGATCGGCGCCATCGGGGTGAGCGGCCTGCCCGAAGCCGAGGACGTCGAGCTGGCCCGCTGGGCCGCGGCGAGCGTGGCCGGCGGGTCGTAGAGGCGACGGGACAGTCGAGCCATGGACCTGCCGATGGACCCGCGCGGCATGCTCTGGGAGTTCGCCGGCGAGCTCTGGTACTGGCGCGGCCCGTCCCCGTACCACTTCATCACGGTGCCCGAGGAGACGAGCGAAGGGCTTCGCGCCCTGTCCCCTGTCGTGAGCTATGGCTGGGGAGTGATCCCGGTCACCGTCCGCATCGGCGACAGTCGAATTCGAAACCTCGCTCTTCCCCAAGGACGGGGGCTACGTGGTGCCGATCAAGGACGCGGTGCGCCATGCCGAAGAACTCGCCCTGGGCGACGTCGTTGAGCTGGAGCTGGCCATCCGCACGTGACCGAAGGCGTGCGCGAAGGGACTCGGAAGGTCGCTCAGCCGCTGCGACCGAAGCGCCTGCGTACGCCGCCTCGAGCTTGGCGACGTCGATCTTGGTCATCTCGAGCATGGCCTTCATCACCCGCGCGGCACCGTCGCGGTCCGGCGCCTCGAGCAGCTCGGTCAGGCGGCGTGGGATGACCTGCCACGAGACGCCGTAGCGGTCCTTCAGCCAGCCGCACACGCTTGGCTCTCCGCCACCCTCGGTCAGCTTCTGCCAGAGGCGATCGACCTCTGCCTGATCCCCGCAATCGATGCTGAACGAAATGGCCTCGCTGAACGTGAAGTCCGGGCCGCCGTTGAGGCCGATGAACTGCTGGCCGGCGACGGTGAATTCGACGGTCAGGACAGCCCCTTGCGGCGTGCTCGGGTTGTCCGCAGCTGCGCGGTGGATCTTGTCGATGCGACTGTCCGGCAGGATGGAGGCGTAGAACTCCGCTGCCTCCTCCGCTTGGCCGTTGAACCACAGGCAGGGGGCAATCTTCGACATGGTGCTACCTCACAACTGCGCTACGCAGGGAGCATACCGGGCTCGGCGCCAGGGACGCCTCGAGGCGGTAGCCTTTTGCCATGGCGGGCAACCCAGACCTGATCCTCCGGGAACGCCTGACCGCGCAGCTGCTCGCCGGGCCTGCGCGAGGTCCGCTGCGACGTGGCACACCGGCTGCTGGCCATCCAGGCGCAGGACCTCCGCGGCGCCCGGCTGGCGATCCGCGCCCGGACCGTGGGGCTCTTCGCCGCGGACGTCGACCACGCGATGACGGTCGATCGGTCGCTGGTCGTCAGCTGGCTGAACCGCGGCACGCTGCATCTCGTTCGCGCCGAGGACTACCCGTGGCTGCACGCGCTGACCGCGCCCCAGACGCTCGCCGCCATCGCGCGCCGTCTCTCCCAGGAGCAGGTCACCTCCGACGCAGCCGATCGGGGCGTCGCCCTCATCGAGCGCGCGCTGGTCGCCGAGGGGCCGCTCACCCGCGTGCAGCTCCGCGATCGCCTGGCCTCGGCCGGCATCCGGACGGAGGGCCAGGCGCTGGTCCACATCCTGGCCCTGGCGTCGCTCCGAGGGGTGATGGTCCGTGGGCCGATGGTCGGCGGCCAGCAGGCATTCGTGCTGGCGCGCGACTGGCTCGAACCGTCACGACCGGTCGAGCGTGACGCGGCCCTCGCGGAGCTGGCGCGGCGCTACCTCGCCGGCCACGGACCCGCAGACGATCGCGATCTCGCTGCATGGGCCGGCCTGCCGCTGCGCGATGCCCGTGCGGGACTGGCCGCCATCGGCTCAGAGCTCGTCCGGGCCGGCGACGGCCTCGTGGACCTCGCGAAGCGCGCGCCGGCCGAACCGCTCCCGCCGCCGCGCCTGCTCGGTCCGTACGACCCGGTGCTCCACGGATGGCGCTCCCGCGACCTGGTCCTCGGGGAGCATCGCGCACGTCGTGACGGTCAACGGTCTCTTTCGGGCGTTCGCCATGGTTCGCGGACGGGCCGTGGGGACCTGGAAGCTGGAGCGCGGCGCGGTTCAGCTTGCCCCGTTCGCCCCACTGCGCCCGGCCGTGGCCCGGGCGCTTGCCGCCGATGCGGAGGAGGTCAGGCGCTTCCTCGGGACCTAGGCCCCGCGGACTCCCTGCACCGGGGTCACCTCGACGACCCGGTCGAACGGGAAGCCGGCTCGGGCGGTGGCCTGCACGACGGCCTCGACGTGCGGGGCCTCGAAGACCGACAGGCAGGTGTCCTCGGCCCGGACCAGGATCGTCCACAGGTGCCGGACCTGGGCGTGCGGCACCTCGATCCGCGCAATCGCCGCGTGGATCTCGTCTGCCGGCATGGACGGAACGTACCGCTCCACGAGATAGAACGCCACGATCGCCTCCAAGCGCATTGGTCGGAGCTCACCGTATCCGCCGGATCGATTGATCGCATCCGTGGAACCACCGAACCTTGGCCGAGGTCAGCCCGTGGAGGGTCCCTCGTCGGCGGTCCCCGCGAGCACCAGCGCCAGCTGGACCCGCGATCGGACATTGAGCTTCCGGTACGCCGATCCGAGGTGGCTTTCGACCGTTCGAACCGAGAGGACCAGCCGATCGGCGATCTCGCGATTCGTGTGGCCGAGCGCGGCCAGCTCGGCGACGGAGCGTTCCGAAGCGGTCAGCTCCCAGCGCGACGACGCCCGACCGCCGAGCCGGGCGAGCTCCGCCTCCGCCCGTTTGGTCCACGCCTCCGCGCCGAGGCCCGCAAAGGTCGTCCGTGCCTCCTCGAGATCGGCCCGTGCCAGCCGCCGTTGACCGGCCCGCAGCCGCGCCTGGCCGCGCCCCAGCATGCTCCGCGCGCGCTCGAACGGCATGGGCGTGCCGTCGAGGGCGTCCAGGCTGCGGTCGAACCATTGGATCGCTTCGTCGGCCTCGCCCCGCGCGGCCGCGAGGTGTCCGCGGCCACGGGCGGAGATGGCAAGGATCCACGGCAGCGGGATGCGCTCGGCAGGAGACTCCAGCCGATCGACGAGCGTGGCCTCGGCGAGCTCGAGGTCGCCGGCCAGGACGGCGGCCTCGACCAGGTCGCCGAGGTAGCGGAAGACGGTCGGGAGGCGGACCCGCAGCTGGTCCGCGTACGAGTTGGCCCGGACCAGGTAGCCGAGCGCCGCCGCCGGAGCGGGAACCGACAGCTCGATGAATCCGAGCAGCGCGCAGAAGATCGTCGCCTCCCAGGCGTCGCCCGATTCCTCCTGCCTGGCCAGTCCGGCGATCCCGATCGCTCGAGCGGCATCGAGGTCGCCGTCCCACGCCAGGATGCGACCCCGCGCCATCTCGGCCCGCTCGCGCCAGACCTCCTCGCCCTGCTCCACCAGGTCGAGGCACTCCCGGGCATGGGCGCGGGCGGCGGGCCAATCGCCCACGAGCTGCTCCAGCACGGACATGGACTGGACGATCGGCGGCAGCAGGCCGACCTGGCCGCGATCGACGAGACGGCGGTACTCCGCCGCGTCCAGGGCCAGTGCCTCGCGGAGTCGGCCGACGTGATAGAGGATCCGCTCCGCGCGCTCACGGGAAGACCTGGCGATGAAGGACTCGTCACTCCCGTCGAGCAGTTCCGTGGCGCGATCGATGTCGTCCAGGGCGAGTCGTTCGCCCCGGAGCAGCCAGTGGAAGGCGCGTTCCAGGAGCGCAGACGGAAGCAGGGCGGCGTTCTCCACGCTCGCACCATCGAGCATCGCGACGGCGGCGCTGGCACTCTCCAGGCCGGCCCCGGGATCGGCGTCGCTGAGCACGGAGATGGAGACGTGGACGGTCGCCGTCAGCTCGACGTCGCCCTTCGCATGCTGGAGGGCTTCCAGCAGGAGCTCGAGCGCATCCGCGGGGCTCTCCAGGTACACGATCTCGCCGAGGGCCAGCAGGACTCGGGCCCGCTGCGGACCGCCGGGCACATCGGCCAGGGTCCGGCGCAGGAGGTCCGCGGCTCCGGTCGCATCACCGGCGCTCAGGCGGGCGGACGAGGCCTCCATCCGGAGCGAGGTCGCCTCGGCAGGCTCCACCATGCCGGCGGCGCGCTCGAAGAGGTCTGCGGCCACGCCGGGAGCCCCGCGCTGGAGCGAGATCCGGGCAGCGGCCTCCATCTCGCGGGCCATGGCTGGATCTGGCCGATCCAGCGTCGCCGCGCGATGAATTGCTCGCTCGAGCGGATCGTCGATGGCCTTGGCCAGCGCTCGTCGCGCGGCGCGCCTCGTTCCGGGGGGCGTGTCGGCGTAGGCGATCGCGGCGTACATCGGATGCGCCGCTTGCAGCCGGTCCCCGGCGGCGACCACGACCTCCTGCTGGCACGCCTCGTCGATCGCGGCTTCGGCATCGACGCCCAGGATGCGGTGCAGCAGCCCGATGGTCGGCTGTGACGCCATCGCCACCACGAGCAGCACCGTGCGCGCGGAAGGGCTCAGCGCGGTCAGGCGGTCACGGACCAGTGGCCCCACCTCGGGGGAGACGGGGAACGGTTCACCCGATGCCGGCTCCGCCCCATGACGCACCAATGAGCGGCTCATCTCGAGCGCGACGAACGGATTGCCTCGGCTGGCATCGTGGATCCGAACGAGGAGCGGTCGCGGATGGACCACCCCACTGCGCTCGCGGATCAGCCGCCCAAGGGCGCCGATGCTCAGGGGGCCAACCGAGAGGCGTTCCCGGCGATCCTCCGGCATCGCGCCGAGGACCTCGGATGCCACCGGATCCGGCGTCCCGGTGCGAACCGCAAATGCGAACATTACCGGCTGCGATTTCAGTCGACGAGCAGCGAAGGCGATGGCGGCCGCGCTCGCCGGATCGCACCATTGCGCGTCATCGAGCGCCACCGTGAGCGGCATGCTCGAGGCCAGCCCACGGAGCACGTCCAGCAGCGCCAGCCCGACCAGGCTGGGGTCGGGCGCCTCGGCTCGGTCCCCGCTGCGTCCCAATGCCCCCGCGAGGGCGCGGCCGCGAGCCGGGGGTATCAGGCCGAGCAATCGGTCCAGGTCGGCCTCGAGGAGTCCGATCAGGCCGCCAAACGGCAGCTCCCGCTCGGCATGACTCGCCCGCCACGCGACGACCTGGTCGCCCCGGGCCGCCGCGGCGCGCTGCGCGAACGACCACAGCGTGGTCTTGCCGATCCCGGCCTCGCCGTCGAGGACCAGCGCCGACGGGCGCGGGCGGTCGAGCAGCTCCTCGATGACCTCGCGCTCGGGGTCGCGCCCGATGATCTCGAATGGCGGGATGGCCATGGCGCCCGATCATAGGCCGCCCGCCGCGCGGATCCAGAGCCGTATTTCAGTGGTTCCACGGATGCCCGCCGACGCGTCCGGAGCCTAGGGTCCCTTGCATGAAGCGCACATCGATCTTCGTCGTGGTTGCCATCCTCGTCGCCGGCTGTGGGGGCACCTCGTCTTCGCAGCCCCCCGGCCAGTCCCTGGCCGCTGGTCAGTCACAGGCCGCGGCTCACTCCCAGGCCCAGGGCCCATCGCAAGCGCCGGGCGGCGGGGGTGGCGGCGGAGCAGCGCTCGCCGCGGCTGCCAAGGCGGTCACTGACTGGTGCACCCTGATGCCTGCCGACCTCGTCGCGCAGCTCGTGCCTGGAGCCGCCGATCTGCAGGCCGCGGAGTTTCCGTCGAGGTGCACGGCCAGCAACCAGGTTCAGGCGCTCGAGGTCTCGTACCAGGAGTTTTCGGGCGCGGCGCCGGCCGCCGACGCGATCTCGGTCCCGGGTGTCGGCGAGAGTGCCTGGTTCGAGCCCACCGGTTTCGTCGATGACGCCTATCTGATCGTGATCCTCTATACCGATCCCAACGGCCTGGGGGCGTCGACGCTGTACGTCGAGATGGCCGGCCACGACGGCATCGACCATGCCGACGACGCTGTGGCTGTGGCCAAGGCAGTCGTCGCCAAGCTCCGCTGATGTGGCCAGATCTCGCAGCCTGACGCTCCTCGCCGGTGGCCTGACGCTCGCGATCCTGGCCGGCTGCAGCTCGACCCCGACCGGCATCCGACGTGCCTCCTCCCCGGGCCCACCCGGAGCGGGGACGTTCAGCGAGGCCGATGTCCAGCACGCCGTCGACGATCTCGCCAGGGTCGGCGTCGAGACCCGGATTCGGCCGTCGGACAGCGCCCCGATCACCGCCATCACCGGCGATCCTTCTCCGGTGCGGCTGCTGCGCACGCAGGTTCGCAACCTTGCCCTCGAAGCGGGTGGGGGCGGCGGGACGAAGGGCACGGACCTCGACGCGCTGACCTCCGCCGGAGGCGGCGGGCCGGTCAGTGCGCTCATCGCCGGTTGGGCCGCCACGGGCACGACCCCGGGAGCCACGCTGGGAGCGACCCTCCTCGGCAAGGGCGGCGCATCGGACGCCGCCGGGAAGGTCTTCCCCTCGCTCGCCCTGGTCGCCTTCGTGGCCGATGTCGACGGCGGCACCGGCGGCGCCAGTTCCCGTCCGTCCAACCTGCTGGTCACGAGCGCGGGCTACTGCGCGGAGATATCGGCCTACCTGTCCGATGCGCTGAACGGCATCGTCAACTCCACGGCGGACCCGCCCGCGTGGCTGAAGCAGCTGATCGACCTGTACGCGCCGCAGTACAAGGACAACCCGGGGCTGCTCCAGAAGACGATCGGTGCGCTCGCGCTGCTGAGCTACGCGACGAGCCTCGCCCGGCCATGGACGGTGAGCCTCCTGCCGGATCCGGCGGCCGTCGCCTACGGGATCGAGGGCGAGGATCCGGTCGAGGGCGAGGTCGACCTGACCGTCATCTCGGGTGCGGACGTGTTCGCCGACGACGTCGCCGACTGCGCCTCGCTGGCCGATGCGCAGCTGGCGTCGGTCCCGGTCGAGGGGTCGTCCGTCGTCTGGGACTCCAGCGGCCTGGGCGCGCACGCCACCGATGTCGCCGGGCAGTCGCAGGTCGACGACACCGGTACTGCCGCGCTGACCTACCAGACGGCGACCGAGAGCAAGGAGGACGCCGACAACGGGGATCCGGTGACTCGACCCAGATGGGGTCATCGCGTGGGTCGATCGGGCCGAGATGACGGCCCTCGGCGCCGTCGTCAAATCGATCCTCCTGGGCGACGCCGCCGGGTCACCCGCCGGCGGTACGGTCAAGGCGCTCTACCAGGCCATGGAGCCGACGCTCAACACCGTCATGCGGCCGAGTGGCTTTGCGGTCATCGACGTGACCTACCACCAGCCCGCGGCGTCACCCAGCCCCAGCCAGGCGGAGTCGGACGTCACCGGCACCTGGGACGGGACCTGGGCCATCGACGGGTACGGGAACACCGGTGACTTCACGATGGAGCTCGTCCAGTCGGGCGACGACTTCAACGGTACGGTCGAGAGCACGAACACGGACTGCCCGACCGGGACCGTGGAGGGCACGCTCGACGGATCGAGCGTCACCTTTGGCTGGGTCCTCAGCGGGGTACCCGTGTCCTTTACCGGCACCAAAGATGGCGCCTCGATGTCCGGAACCTGGTCGGCCGTCTCCTGCAGCAATTCCATCTCCATCACCGGGATCTGGGAGGCGACGAAGCGGCCGTAGGGCGACCGACGCTCAGCGGGTGGAGATGCCCCTAACGGGCCAGGATCACCTTCGGCCCGCCGGTGATCGTTCGCCATGCGCCGTCGGTGGTGACGACGCTCTGGCCGAGCCTCAGGCCCAGCGCAAGGCAGAGCCGATCACCGAGCGAAAGGGCCGATCCTGCGGCCCACAGCTCGGCCGCGCGCTCGGCATCCTCCGCGGTCACGTCGGCCACCTGGAGGCCAAAGGAGGTCAGCAGCCGTGCCACCAGGCCGGGCTCGGCTCCATGCTGTCGAGCCTTCTGCAACACCTCGGACCAGTTGGCGGCGCCGATGATGCCCTCCACCAGGTGCCGCTCCACCTCGTCGCTCCCCGGCTCGTCCTGCAACCAGGCGAGGACGACCGAGGCGTCGATGACCGCGCTCACCGACCCTCCGACTCCTCGGCGGCGGCGGCCCTGCGATCACGGACCAGCTCTTCGGCCATGCTCGCCCTAACGCCGGAGAACATGTCCCGCAGGCGCCGCTTGACCGCCGCGCGGGGCAGGAGCAGCACGCCGTCCCCTTCGACCAGCGCAACCAGCTGGCTGCCCTCCTCCAGCCCCAGCCGCCGCCGGATCTCGATCGGAATCACGACTCGACCCTTGGGTCCCACCGACAGCGTGTTGGTGTCACTCATGAGCCGATCGTGCCACTTCGAAGCCGCGGCTGTCAACTCGCGCGGATGTGGCTTGCCTCGCTCGCGGCTTCCGACGACTGCTAAGGTAGCCGCACCGCCATGACACCCGAGCCGCCGACGGGAGCCACCAGATTCGCCGCGGCCGATGCGCTCGCCCGACGGGTCGCTGGCGAGCTGCGCACGGGGCAGAAGGCGCGCACCGTCCAGGTGGCCTGGATGTCGGACTACACCTCGGCCGCGCAGATCGGGCGGCGGATTGCCACGCTCGACCGCGAAGTGCGCCGGAGCGCAGCGGCGGGACAGGTGGCACGCTCCGCAGGAGGTCCTCCCGTCGCTGGAGAGCGGTGGCCTCGCCTTCAGCGAGGGTTCGCCGGGCTCGACCGAGTTCCTCTTCGACCTCTACGGATTCGTGAGGGACGTGGTCCTGTCCGACCCGATGATGGTCCTCGTCCGGGCCGTCGAGCTGGCCGGCGCCGTCGGGGGCATCTGGGGCTGGTTCTTCCCGAGGGATCCGTTGGATGCCATGTCAGGGCGGGAAGCGCTCGCGGCGATTCGCGAGTACGAGAAGATCCGTGCCACGCCGGCCGGCGCACAGCCCATCGGCGCTCCGATATCAGCGTCCGACGGTGGACATACGAAGGTCGTGATCTCGGTCGCGAACGAGGATGGCTCGCGAACGATCGTGACCGTCGAGACCGACTAGCCCGATCCGGTTCAGCGAGTCGCGGTGATCGAGCCCTCGATCTTGACCTCGCCGGTCGGCTCGGCGCCGGCACCCATCCAGATGAACTCGTCGACCGTGCAGCTGAAGGTGGCGTCGATCCCGGTGTCGTCGGCGCGCTTGTAGGTGACCTGACAGGTCTCGGACGAGGCATCCCATTCGGGCGCCGTAACAGCAGCGCTGAACGGAATCCCGAGGGCGTTGATGTTGATCGTCACAAACGTATCCTCGGTGTTGTAGGCCAGCAGCGTCTCCGCGTCCTTCGTCACGGAGACAGTGGTAGTCAACGGTGCGTCCGTCGTGTGGCTCACGGCCCCCGATACCGTGGTCTTTCCCTGCCCGCCCGTCCACTTGCCGTCTGCCAGCGCGGGTGCTTCGCCACCGCTGGCGCCGCCATGGCTGGCCGCCGCCTGGCTCGCAGCCGGGACCTCCGATTGGCCGGCCGCCACGGACGGCTGACTTCCGGCCGACTTCCCAGGAGTGCCCCCGGGGCCGGCGCAGGCGACCAGCACGAGAGCGATGCCGATGGACAACGTGAGCGCCAGCATTGGTCGGCGCATGGTGAGCCCTCCTTCCTCCCTGCCACGCATCCCGTGGGCCAGGCGTGATGGTACGGCCCTCGTCCACAACTTGGCCATGCGTTCGTTCTCGAACATGCCTGGCGGCAGATCGTCGCTCGGCGGCCCCGCCACCGTGACGGTGCCGGCCTTGGCCGGGTGCTGCAGCTGGCGATGGCTCCCTCGCCGGTGAACCTCCCGGGCGGCCGCATGTAGTCAGGCCAGGAAGTGGTGCGAAAGCTCCTCGTCCGGCCGCAACCCGTCCAGCGTGCGAAGGAACGCCGCGGCCGCTACGCCCATCTCTCCGGCATCGCGCCGTCGGGCGACGACGATCTGCCGTTTCAGCGGTGCCATGTCGGTGATCTTCACCGGGAAGAGACGACCGGCCCCGATCTCCGCCAGGACGGACGTCCTGGGCAGGAGGGCGATCCCCAGGCGTTGCTCGACCATCCGCTTGGCGGCGTCGATGTTGTCCACCTCCAGGTAGCCGCGCGGCGCAATCCCTGCCTGCCGGAAGACAGCGCTCGTCAGCTCGTGATACGAGCTCGTGCGGTCGAACAGGATCAGGTGCTCGGTCGCCATCCGCTCCATCGGGATTTCGCCCGTCGATGCGAACGGATGGCCATGGTGGACGACGAGCACGAGCTCATCTTCGTAGAGAAGCGAGGAGATCACCTCGGCGTGCTGGATCGGTCGCATCAGGCCGAGGTCGACCTCCTCGCGCAGCACCATCTCGAGCACATCCTCCGAGTGCCCGCTGCGCACCGAAAGATGGACGTTCGGATGGTCTGCCTGGAACCGATGCAGCATGGTCGGCAGCACGTAGGTGCTCACCGCCGGCGCCGCACCGATGGTCAGCCGCCCCCCGCTCCCGCTCACGACCTCGGCCACCGCCGCGCGGCCACGCTCCAGGGCGGTGAGGGCCCGCTCGGCGTGCGGCAGAAAGGCGCGCCCCGCCTCCGTCAGGCGACTTCCATGGCGGCCGCGCGCAAAGAGCGAGCTGCCGAGCGTTCGCTCCAGCCCCTGAATGCGCGCCGTGAGCGCCGGCTGGCTCACGAAGAGGGCCTCAGCCGCACGGCTGATCGTGCCGAGACGAGCAACCTCCCTGAAGGCCTGGAGCTGTCCGAGCTGCGGCGCCGTTATATCAGTCATACCGATGCTACCCATCACGAGAATCGTCTTGACTGATAGTACTCCCTCCGCCAAGGTTGGGCCATGATGACTGCAACACTCCTCGACATCCGCTCGTCCGCCAGCCAGGCTGACCGGGCGAAGGCATGGCTCCAATGGAGGCCCGAACTTCCCGTGCAGGAAGCGCAGCGCCTGACCGTGGCCGAGCTGGCAGAGTGCATCTGCCCGGACCTCTGCAACCGCGACCACCAGAACGACTAGCCGCGACGCCCTCATGGTGATCTCGCCGCCGGCAGCGCCGGCTCCCGACTCCGCAGCCTCGCTGCTGGAGGACGAGTGGGAGACAACCCGCCGCTGGATGGAGGGCGACCGCTTCGCCCGCACGACCCGCCTCTACTCACCGCGCCAGGTTGTCGAACAGCGCGGAGTGATCGAGACCGACTATCCGATCGCACGTAACGCTGCCGACCGGTTCCACGCCCGGCTGCGGGAGCTGTTCGACACCCAGCGGTCGATCACCACCTACGGTCCGTACTCGCCGGGCCAGGCGGTCGCGATGAAGCGCGCCGGGATCGATGCGATCTACCTGGGCGGCTGGGCCACATCGGCCAAGGGGTCGATGGATGAAGACCCCGGCCCCGACCTTGCCAGCTATCCGCTGGGCCAGGTGCCCAACGAGGCCGCCGGCCTGGTCCGAGCGCTCCTCACGGCCGACCGCAACCAGCGCTTCGCCCGGTCCCGCATGACCGATGCCCAGCGCGACGCGACGCCGGAGACTGACTTCGACCCATGGATCATCGCCGACGCCGATACCGGCCACGGCGGCGACGCGCACGTCCGCAACCTCATCCGCCGCTTCGTGGAGGCCGGCGTGCCCGGCTACCACATCGAGGACCAGAAGCCCGGTGCCAAGAAGTGCGGCCACCAGGGTGGCAAGGTCCTGGTCCCCAGCGACGAACAGATCAAGCGTCTGAACACCGCCCGCTTCCAGCTGGACACCATGCGCGTCGCCGGGATCATCGTTGCCCGGACCGATGCCGAGTCGGCAAGCCTGCTCGACGGCTCGGCAGACGAGCGCGACCAGCCCTTCATCCTCGGAGTGACGAACGTCGAGGTGCCCGCCTACCGCGTGGGCTACCTGGCGGTGATGCGCCGGCTGCACAGCGCTGGCCTGACCGATATCAACGGACACCTTCTCTACGCGATTCCAGCGGCCGAGTACGACGCGGCGGATGCCTGGCTCGATGAGGTCGGCCTGACCGAGGTCATCGATCGAGCCGCGGCGGCGCACCTGTCCGATGCGAGCTCTACGCCGGAGGAGACGCTCGATGCCGTGGCGGACCGCTTCCTGGAGGCGTGGCAGGAGCGCGCCGAACTCAAGACCCTGGGCCAGTCAGTCGCTGACCTGATCACCTTCCAGGCCGATGAGGGCCTCGACCCGGAGATAGGCGCCGAGGAATGGCTCGAGTTCGCGAGGGCCGCCTCGTGGAGTGCCGCCCGCGCCAAGGCTGCCGAGCTGGGGCTCCAGGTGACCTGGGATCCGGAGCGGGCCAGGACGCCCGAGGGCTACTACCAGGTCCAGGGCGGCATCCCGTACGCCATTGCGAAGTCGCTGGCAGCGGCGCCCTTCGCGGATCTGCTGTGGATGGAGACGAAGACCGCCGACCTGGCCGATGCGCGCCAGTTCGCGGAGGCCATTCACGCCATCTACCCAGACCAGATGCTGGCCTACAACCTGTCCCCATCGTTCAACTGGGACACCACCGGGATGACCGATGAGGAGATGCGGCCGATTCCCTGGCGAGCTTGGGAAGCTGGGCTACGTCTTCAATTTCATCACCTACGGAGGCCATCAGATCGACGGGCTGGCTGCCGAGGAGTTCGCCACCGCGCTGCGCGAGGACGGGATGGTCGCCCTTGCGCGTCTCCAGCGGAGACTGCGCCTGCTTGAGTCCCCCTATCGCACGCCACAGACGCTGGTTGGCGGCCCCCGGGCCGATGCCGCCCTGCTGGCTGCCTCGGGACAGACGGCAACCACCAAGGCCATGGGACCCGGCTCGACCCAGACCCAGCACCTGGTTCAGACCGAGGTCCCGCCCAAGCTCCTGGCCGGTTGGCTCGCGCGCTGGGCCAGAGCATCAGGGCCTGCCCCCTACCCTCAGCGTCTCCCTGCGCCCTCACACGGCGGGTTCGGAGGTGCTCGAGTTGAGCGTCCTGGACCCGTCGGGAGAGAAGGTCGCAAACATCGTCTTCGCCACCATCGCCGATCGCCGCGGGCGCTCCATGCTCTCCGTGCGCGACCAGAACACGTTCGACGCGGCACTGCGACGCAAGCGCCTGATGACGCTGCTGCACCTGTTCCTCATTCACCGCTACCGAGCTTCCTCCGTCCACTTCCTGACTCCGACTGATGACAATCGCCTGCAGGGCCAGCGCATGCTCGAGCTGGGAATCTTCAAGTCGGTCCACGACGAGGTGGGCGAGATCATCGTGGCCGACGTCAACGCCGCGGTCATCCGTGCCCTCGTCGACCCCGCCGGATCCGAGCTGGAGCACCTGATCACCGGGGCCTGAGGCTCCTGCTCGCTGCGGGCAAGGCCGAGGAGCGGCGTGTGACCGACCGACCATAGGGAGGCAGGTTCGTCGGCGGTCGATCCGGCTACCCTTGGCGGACACGAGAGCGAGATGGGCAACGCTGGTGATCCTCCCCAAGATCCGGGATCCGCGGTTCATCACGGTGCGTCGCGGCGGCACCCTCCAGGACGAGGATCATCACCTACTCGGGATGTGGGCGGCTGACTGCGCGCAGCACGTGCTCCACCACTTCGAGCAGGCGCGCCCCGGGGACGGCCGTCCGCGACGCGCGATTGACCTTGGACGTGCCTGGGCGCGGGGTGAGATCAAGTGGGCAGAGGCCCGCACGGCGGCCGGCCATGCCAACGCCGCTGCCAGAGACCTGAGTGGGGCGGCACGGCATGCCGCGTACGCTGCCGGCCAGGCCGCGGCGGTGGGCCATGTGGCGGCCCACGAGCTCGGTGCCGCGGCCTACGCGATCAGGGCGGCGCGAGCGGCAGCGCCTGAAGACGAGCGCGAGGCGGCTGGCCGCCTGGAGTGCCAGTGGCAACGCGCCCAACTCCCCCACCAGATCCGGGAACTTGTGCTCGACGACCAGCGGCTGCGCAACGAGCTGTGCTGGTTTGCGTTCGACTGCTGACACGGTTCGCTCCTGGCGGCCGCCGCTCCGTCAGGTTCGCTCGACTCGCAACCGCCCGCAGGCTCTGAGTCCGCTGGTACCCTGAGGCGCCTCAGGAAGGACCGATGCCGCCGTGGAGAAGGAGAATCCATGAAGCTGACGACCACGACGCAGGTCTCGGTCGACGGAGTCATGCAGGCACCCGGCGGACCGGATGAGAACCGCAGCGGCGGATTCGAGCGCGGCGGATGGGCTCACTTCGACGACGAGGCGTCGACGTTCGTCGACCAGGTGTACCAGCGCGCCGACGCGTTCCTGTTCGGCCGGCGGACCTACGAGATCTTCGCCGGATCCTGGGGCACGTGGCCAGATCCGGGTAACAGTCCCATCTGGGAGGCGCTGAACACGCAGCCCAAGTACGTCGCATCGACCACGCTCACCGACCCGCAATGGGCGAACACGACCGTCCTCTCCGGAGACCTCGCGGCGGCCATCGGCGAGCTGAAAGCCAGGCCGGGAGGTGAGCTGCAGGTGCACGGCAGCGGCGCCCTGACCCGGTGGCTGCTCGATCACGACCTCGTCGATGAGATGAACCTGATCATCTTCCCGGTGGTCGTTGGCCAGGGCACGCGGCTATTCCCCGACACGGGCAAGGACATGGCGCTCGACCTGGTCGAATCGCGAGCGTTCCGGAAGGGCATCACGATCCAGGTCTACCGGTCTGCCGGGCGCCCCCAGTACGCAACCGCCACCGCCGCCCGAAGCCATCGTGCCTGACCTCGCCACCCTGTCATGGAAACCCGTGCCCGGCGACGACGCGCAAACGGCCCGGCTGGCTTCCCCCCGGTTGCCAGTCGAGCCGTGAGCGCGTTCCGAGCGGTGGGCATCCGTTCCGAGCGGGCACTGATCGGTTTGGACGGAACTGGACCTAGATCCTGTTTTCGCCTCCTATGGCCACGAGGGAGGCCCCTTGTCCGCCAGGGCGGTGACGACCCCCAGGATGGACAGAAGACCCGCGAGACCGACCGCCGTGATGAGCCTGATCGAGGACCGCAGACGCCGTAGTCGCATGGAATGACTCCTTCCATGCCCGCTCGGAACGTCTTGTCGGACAGGCTACGCTCTCCTCAACTGAGAATCAACTATTCCTAATCTAGCGGGACAACTAGCGAGCACGGCGCAACTGAACCCCTGCGCTACACTCGCCCCCATGCCGACGACCCGGGCGCCGACCAAGCGACCACGCGTCGAGGGCACCGTCGGTCCCCGCCTCCGGGCGGCCCGTCATCGCGCCGGCCTGACCCAGCGACAGCTCGCCGGCGATCGGTACAGCGCCGCCTACATCAGCGCCCTCGAGGGCGGGCTGGTGCGCCCCTCCTGGGCGGCGCTGACCTACCTGTCAGGGCAGCTCGGGATCGCGATCCACGACCTGATAAAGGAACCGAAGCCCGGCTGGGATCGGCTCACCGCGGACCTGCACCTGGCGGCGGGCGACTGGCAGGCTGCGGCCGACCGCTACACCCAGCTCCTGGACACCTCAACCGGCACCGATGCGGCCCTGATCCGCGGTGGTCGCGCCGAGGCGCTCTCGCGGCTGGGCCGTCCGCGCGAGGCCCTGCCCGATGCAGCCGCTGCCTACGAGGTGCTCACCAGGGCCGGCCAGCCGGCGGACGCCGCGTATGCCGGCTACTGGCTCGCCTACGCGCACCACCAGCTGGACAACACCGCCGAGGCACGCGCCCTCCTCCACCAGATCCTGGCCGAGGTGCGTGCCGGCCTGCTGGTCCAGGCCGACTTCAAGGTGCGACTGCTGGTCGCCCTCGCGATCCTCGAGTCGTGGGACGGCCACGACGATCGGGCGCTCGCCCTCCTCGAGGAGGGACGCGCGCTCACCGGCGAGATGGACGACCTCCGCCGCGCAGCGTTCCTGTTCCAGCTCGCCAACAGCTATTCCGAGACCGGCGACCACGAGGGCGCGCTGCGCGCCGGAACTGCCGCCCTCCCCCTCTTCGAGGCGGCCAACGCCGAGCGCGACTCCCTGCTGCTCCGCAACACGCTGGCCCTCACCTACCTCAAGCTCGGCAACACGGCGCGCGCCGCCGAGCTGGCCGCCGAGGCGCGCCAGATGAGCGCCCGCACGCCCGACCAGGCGCTCCTCGCCCACGTGGCCGAGACCGAGGCGCAGATCGCCCTCGCCGCCGGCGACCACGCCGCGGTCCGCGAGCGCGTGGCGGAAGCCCTCGACCTCGCCCGTGCCGCGCACAACACCCACGCCGAATCGAGCGCCCTGCTGACCCTGGCCCGATCCGAACGCGACGCCGGCAACGCCACCGCCGAAGCCACCTACCGCCAGGCTGCCGAGCTGCTCCGCAAGGTCGGCCCCAGGTCTCGCCTCGCCGAGGTCCTCCGCGAGTGGGCCGATCTGCTCGTGTCAGAAAGGCGCCACGCGGAGGCCGTCGACCTCCTCCAGGAAGCGCTGAGTGGCTGATCCACGGCCATGAGGCCTGAGCTTGGCCCAGCGCTCCGCGAAGCCGCCAGGACCCGACGCCTCCGCGCGAGGCTGCCCTACGACCTCGGCATCCTCCTGGTCCACGGCATCGGGGAGCAGCAGCGGGGAGACACGCTGACGGAGGCCGGCGACCAGATCCTCGACTGGCTGGCGCGACGAGCCCAGACGACAGGGTCGGACGCGAAGGTCGAGCTGAACCTGATGGACGTGGTCGACCGCCAGGCGTCCACCGACGAGATTGCGAGTGCCCATGCCGTCATTCGGGTGACGCCCCCGGTCAAGCGCAGGAAGCCCGCGTACTGGGTCATGGCGGAGTCCTTCTGGGCCGACGTCTTTCGACCGGCCACCTTCTCCGAGCTGGCGAGCTGGGGCATCTTCATCGGGCCGTGGGCATTCGCGGCCCAGGCGAGGGGCATCCTCCTGCGGATGGAGACCGCGGCTGAGCTCCCCTCCTGGCTGCGACCGGCGCTGCTCCCGATCATCTGGGCGGCCGCCGGAGTGATGTTCGTGGTCGGCGCGTTCGTCGGGCTGGCGATCACCGTGCTGGCGCTGGCCCTGGTCGTCCTCGCTCTGACCAGCCTCCCCTTCCTGGCGGACCTCGCGCGCTCGGCGCAGCGAACGCTGGCCAACGGCGTCGGTGACGCCTACGTCCTGACCCGGAGCCCCATCCGGTTCGGGGCCATGTCGAGCCAGGTGCGTGCCGACCTGGAGGCGCTCGCCAGGGTCTCGCGCGCCGTCGTCGTCATCGCGCACTCCCAGGGAACGGCCGTGGCGTGGCACGCGATCAAGCACGGGCTGACCGACCGTCCCTCGAAGCGAACCGCCATGGCGAGGCACCTGAAGCTATTCATGACCTATGGCCAGGCAGTCCGCAAGCTGACCTTCATGAAGATGGTGGCCGAGGATTCGCAGGGCAGAAACGGCATCCTCGCGTTCGTGGGGGCCGGTTCCGGGCTCGTTGCCCTGATCGAGTTCGTTATCGCCGCTCCCTGGGAGCTCTTGGTGATCACCGTCTTCCTCGCCCTCGCGGCCGAGGCAATCCTCATGAACCGGGTCATGCCGGTCTGGAAGCAGTCCCAGGGCAAGATCGAGGGGGACTGGGACGAGGTGCACGCCGCCGCGCCCGGGCTCGAATGGCTCGACCTGTGGGCATCGGCCGATCCGGTTCCGGGGGGTCCGCTCGAGCTGGACCGGCCACCAGCGATCCGCACCATCAAGATCCGCAACCTCGCCTCGGGCATCCTCGACCACGTGGTGTACTGGAAGAACGGCACGGAGTTCCTTGCGATCGTCGCCACCCGCCTCTTCAAGCTGGGCGCGCCCCTCGACTATCCAGCCGACATGGCCGATCCGGTGCTCCTGGTCTCGGCCATGCGGCGGCACGCTCGCGTGATGCTGCTGATGGCAATGCGGGTGGTACTCGTCGGCGCCGCGGTGGCGCTGGCCTTGCAGGCCTGGTGGACGCCCGGCTTCAGCACCGGGGTGATGACGTCCCTCGGGAATCTAAACCTGCCCGTCGTCAACACGTTCCTCGACTCCCCGCCCGAATGGACCAGGAGCCTTGCCGGCGTGATCGTGGTCCTTGTCGCCGCAGTCATTGCTTGGGTCCCGTTCGCCACCGTCTGGAGCTCCCTCGCCTCGGCGGACCTGGACACCTACTTCCTGGCGATCATGAAGAAGCCGCTCTGGGACTGGCGCTGGCGGGCGCTGGCAGCTGCCCTCACCGCGACAGCCATCGGTGCCGCCGACTTCCTCGTCAGGCTCGGCGCTCCGGCACTCGCGCTCGGATACGTGATGGTAACCGGATTCACGGTGCTTCTGGGGCTCACGGTCCTGTCGAGCGGTGGAAGGACCCTCGTCGAGGTCGAGACACCGGAATCCGCGATGGCCGCCGTCAGCCAAATCACTGGCGAAGAGCTCACGAGTGCCGCCACCACAGTTGTCTTGGCCGCCATCATCCTGATCATTCCCGTGATCCTCGCGATCGCGCGGAACGCTGCGCTGGGTCCAATGCTCGTGGTCGAAGGGCTTGTGCTCACGGCGGTACTCCTGCTCGAAGGCCGTCGTGAGTACCGAGCCTTCGAGAAGAAGTTCAACCGCATCAACACCGGGTAATTGACCAATGACCGACCTCGCCAGCAACCCCCTCAACGAGACCGGAGTCGCGGGATGACGAGGGAACGGGTGCTGCTGGTCGTTCTGGTCGGGATCGCGCTGGCTGTCGGGTTCCTGGTCGGCACCTGGCGAGCCGGGGCGAACATTGAGTCTGGGCGTGCCGATTCGACCGGAAACGGCGGGGGCTCGATCATTACCGACGGATGGACCTATGGCTTCCCGGCCGATGTGGCCTGGACCGATCTCGACAATGCCTTCCACCCCGATGGGCTTCCGGACTGTCTTCCGCCGCTGTCATCGGTGGAAGGCGTCCGGTTCGCGTGGGTCGGCGTGTCGGTCGAAGGATTAGGGTGGCGCCAGGTGGTCTGGATCGACTGTCGGAGCGTCCCCCAGCCATCAGGCGCACCCTCAATCCCATGACCGACCTCGCCACCAACCTCGTCCAATACAGCGACAACGTCATCTCCGGGGACGAGTCAGGCAATGCCACCGATGCCCAGCTGCTGGCCTTCGAAGACACCTGGCACTGGATTCCATCGGCCGAGGCGACGGCATGTCGCTAGGCGGAGTGCCCCGGCGATGACGAGCCGGCCGTTGCCCGAACTCCGCCAGAGCAGCGGAGGAATCGCGGCCGCCCTTGCCGTCGCCTTCGTCATTGCTGGATGCAGTGCCCCCGCGGCCCTTCACAGCGACGGATCGTCGCCCACCCAGGCCGCGGCGCCCTCGACGACCGCATCGACGAATGCCTCGGCGACAGCTACACCTCCGGCTACAGCTGGGCAATCTCAGGCCTTCGAGGCCCCCGCAGGCGTCTTACCGCCCGCCAGCCGTGCGGTTGTGCTCGTTGACGCTCTGCATGTTCGCGAGGAACCAGGCCTCAGCGCCCCCGTGGTGGCAACGGTGGCGGCAGGTGCCGTTGTGTCAGTGTTCGGCTGGCACAAGGCGGAGGCCGATGGGAGCGCCTGGTATGAGGTGGGGTTCCAAGCCCAGCACGGCTGGGCAGCAACGGGAGCAGGTGGCGAGCAGTACCTCGAGATCGTGCCACCTCGCTGCCCGGGTGCTGCGCCCGACCTCGCTGGCCTCACGAGCCTGACGGCGTGGGAGCGGCTGGCCTGCTTCGGTGACCGCCCGCAGACTGTCACCGGGACATACGGCTGTGGAGGCTGCGGCGGAACCGCGGCGGGAACCTACGAGCCGACGTGGCTGGTAGCTGGGGTGAATGTCGACTTCCTGTGGGTCAAGTGGAGGGCCGGAGGAGCGCTCCCTCTGCACCTCGCCCCGGATTCCGGACTTGCATTTCCCCCCGAGGGATCGATCGTTCGAACAACCGGGCACTTCAACGATCCGGCGTCGACCACCTGCGTAATCAGCGGCACCCTATTCGTCGTCGATCCCGAGGCCGCCGTGTTGTTCTGTCGCGAAGCATTTGTAGTCGATGCCTTCGAGGTCACCGGGACCGATACAAACTTCACCCCAGGTGGGTAGCTCAAAGGATCAATGGACCGATGCCTGACCTCGCCACCAACCTCCTCTACTACGGCGACAACCTCGACATCCTGCGTCGCTACCTGCCCGATAGCGCCGTCGACCTGGTCTACCTCGACCCGCCCTTCAACTCCAACCGGGACTACAACGTGATCTTCCGCGACGAGTCGGGGACCAAGCTGATCGGCACCCGCGACTTCAAGAGCTCCCCCGAATGGTGGGCTCCGTGATGAACAGGCATATCCCTCTCGGGCCGATCATTCTGCTGGCGACTGCGCTGGCGTTGACCGCATGCGGGGTGACCGTGTCGACGACCTTCGAGAACGTCGGGGGGACCCTCTCGTCGCGCGCCCCCAGCGCCGCAGCGACACCGGAGTCTCCAACCGCGAGCGCAACCGCAAGCGTGCTCGAGGGGCGCTGGGCCACCGGACCTATCCCCATCGCCGACATCAAAGCCGCGATGATCGCCGCCGGGATCGCCGCTGCCGACGTGGATGCCTGGGTGATCGAGGTTGGCTCACCCAGCCAGTACTCCTTCGTCCTCGAATTCACAGGCGATAACTTCACCCACTCCGAGGAGACTCCTGACATGCCGATGCAGGTCGGCGAGTCGGGAACTTACGCGCTCTCGGGGACCCAGCTCGTCCTCACGCTCGGCGAGCCCGGAAACATCGACACCTACACATTCGCGTTGAGCCAGACAGGCGACCAACTCTCCCTGCAATGGGTCGCATCGACGGAGGAGGGCACCGCCGGGGACAAGGAGAAACACAGGCGATTCACGATTGCGTTCTACTGCAGCGCGCTGTTCAAACGGGTGGTCCAATAGCTGAACCGATGGACACCAACCTCCTCTACTACGGCGACAACCTCGACTTCCTGCGTCGCTACGTGCCCGATGGCGCCGTCGACCTGGTCTACCTCGACCCGCCCTTCAACTCCAACCGCGACTACAACGTCATCGGCAGCGTCGAGTCGGGCAACGGCACCGATGCCCATCTGCGGGCCTTGCAACCTTGTCGCGCATCCACCCCACTGGAGTGTTACTCGGCTGTGGAGAGGAGGCAATCCCTATGAGTCGCGCCAGCATTGCCATCATCGCCGCCGCGCTCCTTCTCGGGGGTTGCGGCGCCGATCCGACCATCCGCGGCAAGATCGACGATGCCCAGATCCGCCTGGAACAGAGCAGCGCAACGGGAAACGTGTGGTTGGAGCTGACCAACGTCGGGGCCGAACCCTGCGACCTAGTCGCATTCCACTCGAATCCCCCGTCGGACTCCTTGCCCGTTGTCGATCAAGTGGTCGTGACGCAAAACGGACCAATGGAAGCCTACATGGAAGTGAACGGCGAGCCGACCGGCCAAACCGGGGTCGCGACGGTGATAGCGCCTGGCGAGGTGGCGCGGATGCAGCTCGCGTTCACCGGCAGTCCCCAAGGGGAGGCTGTCATCGTCTGCAACGGACCTGGTGAATACGAGGCCGGACGCTACGGTGTCCTGGCGTACTCCGATTGACCGATGACTGACCTCGCCACCAATCTCCTCTCCTACGGCGACAACCTCGACATCCTGCGTCGCTACCTGCCAGATGCCGCCGTCGACCTGGTCTACCTCGACCCGCCGTTCAACAGCAATCGCGACTACAACGTCATCTTCCGCGACGAGTCAGGCTCGTAGGGTGCACTGATGGCGAGCAACCGGCTTCGCCTGGCGGCCGTGGTCGTGGTCGCGCTGGCCCTGGGATTCCTCGTCGGAACCTGGCGTTCCGGCGTGCACATCGAGACTGGCCAGGCTCACTCCACCGGCAATGGCGGCGGATCCATCGTCACCGACGGGTGGACCTATGGATTCCCGGCCGATATCGCCTGGCTCGACATCCACAACAGCTGGCACGAAGGTGGTCTTCCCGACTGCCTTCCGTCCCTATCGATCGTCGATGGGGTGCGGTTCGCCTGGGTCGATGCGCGCATCGAAGACAGAGGCTGGCGCCCGGTCGTCTGGATCGATTGCCGCAGCGTGACGTCACCATGAGCGACCGATGACCGACCTCGCCACCAACCTCCTCTACTACGGCGACAACCTCGACATCCTGCGTCGCTACCTGCCCGATAGCGCCGTCGACCTGGTCTACCTCGACCCGCCCTTCAACTCGAACCGCGACTACAACGTCATCTTCCCCGACGAGTCGGGCAATGCCACCGATGCCCAGCTGCTCCCTACGAGGGCCGATCGTCATGAATGAGGCGATCCTCCAGCAGCGCGTCCGCCTCGTGATCTTCGAGCACTTCCTGGAGCACGCTGCGCCTCCGGTCGTGGAGCAGGTCATGAACGAGTTCTCGCTCTCACGTCCCTCCGCTGCCGCGGTCCTCGGTGACCTAGAGGCATCCCGCCACATCGCCCTTGTTAAAGGTACCGCGCGCATCCTGATGGCCTTCCCGTTCTCCGCCGTCGCGACGCCCTTCCGAGTGACGACGCGCGGTCGCTCCTACTACGCGAATTGCGCCTGGGATGCGATCGCCTTCCACGCCATGCTCGGCGATGACGTGCGAGTGGATTCCTTCTGCCACCACTGCGCCGCCCCAATCCAGATCGAACTGAAAGCGGGCCGCGTGACCCACGTCTACCCGCCGGAATCGCTCGTCTACCTCGCCCTCCGGCCAACGGAATGGTGGAGCGACATCATCACCACGTGCTCGAACACGATGGTCTTCTTCGCATCGCCACAGCACCGCGACGCCTCCGACCTGTGCGCAGGGCCCGATCAGGCCGCCTCCCTGACGCCCGACCAGGTCCACATCCTTAGCGGGCCGATCTACGCGGCCAAGTTCGCGCTCGACTACGCACGCCCGACGAAGGATGAACTGCTCTCACACTTCGCCTCCATGGGCCTCACCGGCCAATACTGGGCGCTGTAGATGACCGACCTCGCCACCAACGTCCTCTACTACGGCGACAACCTCGACATCCTGCGTCGCTACCTGCCCGATGCCGCCGTCGACCTGGTCTACCTCGACCCGCCCTTCAACTCCAACCGCGACTACAACGTCATCTTCCGCGACGAGTCGGGCAATGCCACCGATGCCCAGCTGCTGGCCTTCGAGGACACCTGGCACTGGGGTCCATCGGCCGAGGCGACCTACGCCTACCTGACCAACACCGCCCGCCACGAGGGCCGCGTGCCGGACAAGGTCAGCACCATCATCGCCGCCCTGCGCGCCGGGATCGGCGAGAACCAGATCGCGTAGCTGAACATCTTTCTAGGAGGGGAACATGGGCCTCCTGAGCAGGCTCTTTGGGCAGCGGTCGCCGCGGAAGGAGGAGCAGATCCCCGCCGCGTACATGTTCTTGCCGAGGGGCGATGGGGAGGGAGCGGTCCAGGTGGTTGGTGAGTCGAATTACCAAGACAGCCTGCGTTGGGCAGCCAACGGAACAAACACTGAAGGCCCAAACAATCCGCGAGTCTATGCGGAGGTGATCCCCGAACCGTCGAACCGCTACGACTCAAACGCCGTGAGAATCCAGGTGGGCGGGCGACTTGTTGGATACCTAGCCCGAGCCGATGCAGTGGTCTACCAGCCGCTCCTTCTGCCTCATAGCGCCGCTGGGCGAATACCGGCTTGCGAAGCGCGCATTAAGGGCGGATACACCACCGATGACGGGTTCCAGGCATCGCTTGGGATCGAGCTCTACATCGCGGGGCCAGATGACATCGCCAGCGCGATGAGTGACGCTTCACAACACAGTCCGTGACCGGGAGAACAGCGCACAAGGAGGCGCCGCCCATGCGCGACAGGTACAACCGGTTCATCGAGCGCCACGAGGTTGCGTGGGAGCTAACAATGGCGCTCCTTGCGATCGCATTCGTCGTCGTGGGATTCGCCTCCGATGAGGTAACCGGCGACATGGCGACAGTACTGCCGACGCTAGACGCCCTGCTCACGGCCATCTTCGTAGTGGAGTTCACAAGTCGAGTGGCTGCGTCGCGTGATCGCGGCGCATACCTGAGTCGCCACTGGATCGATGCCGTTGCACTTATCCCAACGGTTCGAGGATTGCGACTTCTTCGACTCCTCCGCCTCTTACGTCTCGTTCGCGCATTCGCCGGTCTGCACCGCAGCCTCGAACGCGTTGAGGCACTCTTGGGACACCGGGAACTCGCGACGGTCTTCTTGATTTGGCTGGCGGTGATGCTCCTCGGCTCAGCGGGTCTGTACGCTGCCGAGAAGGGGATCAACGCGACGGTCAATTCGCCATTCGACGCCATCTGGTGGGGCGTAACGACGATGACAACGGTTGGATATGGAGACGTGTATCCGATCACGCCCGAGGGACGCGTTGCGGCGATGGTTCTCATGCTCTTGGGGATCGCCTTGTTCGGCCTGATCACGGGCACGCTCGCCTCGCTTCTGACGCGATCAACGCCGGCGCATGACCCTTTGGAGCGTCTCCGCATGCTGGCCGAACTCCGCTCCTCGGGAGTAGTTACGGAAGAGGAATTCGCCTCAAAGAAGGCCCAGTTGCTCGGCGAGGTCTAGGCTCGCTTGAGGCTGTACGCCGACACCTCCGAGCAGTTCATGAGCGATGCCCGGATGCACCGGATCGCGGAGAAGCTGCGCGTCGAGTACGTGGCCCAGATTGGCCACAAGCCTGGCGGTCCGGAGTTTGCCTCTTGGCAGAACAGTCTCACCGCACTGGCTCTCGTAATTGACCAGGCCGAGCTGACCGACCACGGGGTGATCCTGGAATATCAGCTCGGCAACACCAGCCGGCGTCTGGACGCGATGCTCACCGGCCATGCGCCAACCAGCGCTGAGCACGCGGTCGTCATCGAGCTCAAGCAGTGGGGCGAGACCGCGGCCTCCAACGCCGATGGTTGCGTGGAGACCTTCGTCGGCCAGCGCATGCGCCCGGTTCCCCACCCGTCTGTCCAGGTAGGCCAGTACGAGCAATGGCTGCTCGACAACCACACGGTCTTCTACGACGACGCGGTGATCCTTTCGGGCATCAGCTGGCTGCACAACATGCTCTACAACGCGACCGACGAGCTCTTCGCGCCGAAGCACGCCGAGTACCTCGCGACGAATCCCCTCTTCACCGGCGACCAGTCGGACGTCCTCGCCGAGTTCCTCAACGACCGCCTCTCCGAGGGCGATGGCATCCCGATCATGGAGAAGATCCTCGATTCTCGGTACAAGCCGTCGAAGAAGCTGCTCGACCACACTGCTGCGATGGTCGCTGGTCAGAAGGAGTTCATCCTCCTCGACGAGCAGTACGTCGTCTTCGAGTCGGTTCTGGCGGCTGCGCGGGAGGGGCTGAAGCACGACAGCAAGCAGGTGATCCTGATCAAGGGCGGGCCGGGCACCGGCAAGTCGGTCATCGCGCTGCACCTGGTCGGTCGCCTTGCCAAGGCGGGCTTCAATGCCCAGCACGCGACCGGCAGCAAGGCATTCACCGAGAACATGCGCCGCATCGTTGGCCCGCGAGCGCGCGCGCAATTCGCCTACTTCAACCAGTTCGGCCAGTTCCCGCGCAACGAGATCGACGTTCTGATCCTTGACGAGGCGCATCGGCTCCGGAAGACCTCCGCCCACCGCTTCCAGCCCAAGGCCCAGCGCACCGACCTCGCGCAGGTAGACGAGCTCGTGCTAGCCGCGAAGACCTCTGTCTTCTTCATAGACGACCTCCAGGCCGTGCGTCCCGACGAGGTTGGCAACTCGAACCTGATCCTCGAGGCAGCCGCCCGCAACGACGCCGAGATCCAGGAGTTCGAGCTCGAGACCCAGTTCCGGTGCGCCGGCTCCAAGGGCTTCGTTAGCTGGGTTGACAACACGCTCGGCCTTGACGAGACCGCCAACCCGTTCTGGGACGGGAGCGAAGGCTTCGACTTCCGCATCGTCGACTCGGTCGAGCAGCTGGACGCCATGATCCGATCCAAGGCCGACGAGGGCCACACCGCCCGCCTCGTGGCCGGCTTCTGCTGGCCCTGGTCGAACCCAAACGACGACGGCACCCTGGTTCCCGATGTGAAGGTCGGCACCTGGCAGATGCCCTGGAATGCCAAGCCCGATGCCGGTCGCCTTGCCGATGGCATCCCGCAGTCTGGCTTCTGGGCATCGCACCCCGGCGGCGTCAACCAGGTCGGCTGCATCTACACCGCTCAGGGCTTCGAGTTCGACTACGTCGGCGTCATCTTCGGCCGCGACCTCCGCTGGGATGCAGCGACCGAATCTTGGGTCGCCGATCCCGGGTCATCGCATGACTCGATGGTCAAACGAGCGAAGGGCGACGAGTTCCTGGAGTTGGTGAAGCGAACCTATCGGGTCTTGCTCACTCGCGGCATGAAGGGTTGCTACGTCTATTTCGAGGATGAGCCCACACAGGAGCGCTTCAAAAGCCGAGTACGGGGCGCGAGAGCAGTTGCGGAGACCCCACCGGGCCGTGTCTGACCCCGCTCTTGACGATCTCGCGGCGAGACGCGAGGCGGCAAGCAACGCAATCGTGGAGTCAGCCGCTCACCGCCGCTTGATTGTTGCGGGACCTGGGACGGGAAAGACGTTCACCTTTGAGGCGGCCTTGAAGGCAGCAGGCGGGCGTGGAATGGCCTTGACCTTCATTCGCCTGTTGGTGCGGGACCTCAGCAAGTCATTGGCATTACATGCCGATGCGATGACCCTCCACGGGTTCTGCCACTACTGGTTGCATCAGTGGCCCGCAACTGGGCTAAGTGCGCGATTCCGCTTCTACCCACGCTTGCTCGCGCTTCTGGCGAAGGACTTGGGAACATTGGGATTCGGGGCGTTCAGCGAGGATGACCTGGAGAGGGACCTCCAAAGCCTAATCACCTCTGGCGCCACCGAGGAGACCCTGAGACTTGCTTCCTACTACGACGCCACATCATTTATCGATGTCATCTACCGGACCTCGAAATACCTGACCGTCCACCCAGACAGAATTCCGAGCTACCCGCTTGTAGTGGTTGACGAGTACCAAGACTTCACGCTGCTCGAAACGACCCTCATCGAGCAGCTTGGTGAAATCAGTCGCCTGTTGGTGGCTGGCGACGATGACCAATCGCTGTATAGCTTCCGCCACGCGTCTCCCGGCTTTATCCGCGCACTCGCTCGTGGATTTGATTACCAATCGTTCCCGCTCCCGTACTGCTCTCGATGCCCCGAGGTAATCGTGCGGGCCGTGCTCGCGGTGATCGAGCGGGCAGTAGGGATCGGCCTGATGTCCGACCGGCTCGACAAGCCCTATGTCTGCTATTTGCCCACGAAGGCAGACGACAGCCTCCGCTACCCCCGAATCATCGACGTGCGGGTCTCAGTCCAAAACGGCCGGTACCCCTTCATGTCGCACTACATCGCAGACCAGATCGCGCACATACCCCCCGAGGAGATTGCTGAATCACGCAAGGAGGGTTTCCCGACCGTTCTGATCGTCGGCCGCAAAGAATTCCTTGGACAGGTACACAGGCAGCTAAAGCAGGTCTTCGGTTACAGCCAAATCGAATACCGCAGAAGCCGAAAGCACCGCGTACGCGTGTTGGATGGCTATCGGATCCTGGCAGATGATGAAGCGGCCAACCTCGGCTGGCGCATCGTGATTGATGTCTCACCGCCCGACTCCCCCGAACTTGTCCTCGAACGCGCTCTGACTACTCGAGAAGCCCTGGTCAGGCATCTGGATCCCGAATACATAGCCCGTCATTTGGCAGTTGCCAACCTAGTTGGTGAGCTCATTGACGGGCGAGAGTTGACCGCCCCGCAGCAAAGGATTCTTGTGATCGCCACCGGCGAGACCATCAAGTCCATCTCAGCCGAGTTGCTAATTCCCCTCGACGACCCCGGGGCTCCGGTGGAGGCGGACGACGCTGGAGGCGCGGAGATCGGCGAGGAGGCCCTAGCGAGCCAACCAACGATTGTTTGTGCGTCGCTGGTTGGAGCTAAGGGTCTTTCCGCACAGCACGTTTTCGTGGTGGGAATGAGTAACGGATACTTCCCGGATGATGCGAGGCATATCACGGAAGACGAAGTAAGTCAGTTGATTGTCGCCTTAAGCCGTACCCGTAAGGAATGCCAGTTGCTATCGTGCAGGGTCTGGACGGGCACGGCGCCGCTCAGCCCGAGCATCTTCCTTGGCTGGCTCGGCGCTTTGACCGAGCGACGAGAGGTCAATGCAGCGAGCTGGAAGTAGTCCGCCGAACTGCGACCTTGGTTTAGCTGCGCAGATCAAACCGGAGGTCTCTTAGGCTGTGCTCGATCTCCGCCAATGACCCGGGGTTAACGGTGAACAGCACCGATCCGACATTCACAACGCTTCGCTCAGAACGCGCAGCCCCCTCCGCCTCTTCCCATTCGCACAAGACATCGACCGGCGGGTGATCTTCCGGCTTTGAACCAAATGTTGCGAAGGCGGCCATCGACTTGACTGCTTGACCGGGCGCAAGGAAGAGCCCCTGCACAATTGACGAGCCTGGAAGAATCGAATCGCCTTCCACGGTCTTGAATTCTCCTGGGCTGCGATTGGTAACTCGTACTCCGAACGCAGGCCCTGCACCAGCATTGCGTACCACCATCACAGGCCCATGCTCCCCTTGTTCCGCGTAGGCGAACACACGAGCTTCCTGTGATCTGCGTCTGGACGTCTCCATCTCCCGGAGCATGCCCCTGGTCGCTGCTGCGTAATAGCCAGTGATCAATACCAGGACAGCAGTCGCCACAACTTGAGCAGCGGCAGACCAAGCTTGGATCGTGAGTGCGGTTTCGCCGGTCACACGTCCACCCCCTTACCGTCGACTAACTGCACCCGCTCGTCGAGCCGCAGTTGAGGCACTTGTAGCAGCTCCCGTTGCGGACCATGATCGAGCCGCAGTCCGAGCAGGCGGGGCTGTCCGCCGTATCGAAGATCACCGTCGGCTGCCCGATGCTCAGCCGCTCCTCCCGATGCGCCGCATGCCCATTCGTGGCCAGCACCTTCAACCCATCCATGATGGTGGCCGCCTCCGTGCCGCCGAGGAAGCTTCTGGGCTGGAAGAGCTGCCCGTAGTGGCCTCGTCCGCCGTCTGAGCATCCTGACCCGAAGCCTCCTCTGAGCGAGGGGAGGCCGCAGACGGCGCCGCCGGCGAGGCCGTCGCGAAGCCGGCCGCGTCGGTGGTGTCGGCTGGGGCATCAACTTTCACAGCGGGCGCATCGGCCAGTGTCATCTGCCGATTGATGATCCCCACCACGTCCTGCTCATCCCTGCTCAGGAACTTCGTCGCCAGGTACCTGAACACGTAGTCGATCAGGCTCTTCGCCATGGGGATGTCCCGGTTGGTCGTGAACCCCGCCGGCTCGAACCGCAGATGCGAGAACTTGTTGACCAGGTCCTTCAGCGGCACCCCGTACTGGAGCGCCACGCTGACCGCGGTCGCGAAGGCGTCCATCAGCCCGGAGATGGTCGACCCCTCCTTGGCCATCTTCAGGAAGATCTCGCCCGGCTGGCCGTCCTCGTACAGGCCGACCGTCAGGTAGCCCTCGTGCCCGGCCACGTTGAACTTGTGGGTGAAGGCGGCCCGCTCGTCCGGCAGTCGGCGCCGATACGGCTTGGGTGCCTCCGGGACCGATGCCACCGTGCCCGCGGCGACAGCGTCACCGCCCTCCTTCTTGGTGTTGAGCGGCTGCGAGCGCTTGGAGTTGTCGCGGTAGACGGCGATCGCCTTGAGGCCCAGCTTCCAGCCGTCGATGTAGACCTGCGCGATCTCCTCGGCGGTCGAGAGCTCCGGCATGTTGACCGTCTTGGAGATCGCCCCGGACAGGAACGGCTGGACCGCGGCCATCATCTTGAGGTGGCCGTTGTAGTGGATGCTGCGTGAGCCGTTGGCCGGCTTGAAGGCGCAGTCGAAGACGCGACAGGTGCTCCGCCTTGAGGTGCGGCGCGCCCTCGATCGTGTCGTGCTCGTCGATGTAGGCGACGATCTCCTCGGTCTGCCTGGCGTCGTAGCCCAGCTCGCGCAGGGCGTGCGGCACCGTCTGGTTGACGATCTTCAGGTAGCCGCCGCCGACCAGCCGCTTGTACTTGACCAGGGCGATATCGGGCTCGACGCCGGTCGTGTCGCAGTCCATCAGGAAGGCGATGGTGCCGGTGGGGGCCAGGACCGATACCTGCCCGTTCCGGAAGCCGACCTCCTTGCCGAGCGCCAGCACCTCGTCCCAGGTGGTCATCGCCGCGTCGAGCAGGTCGACCGGGACCGACTGCCGGTCGAGCCGGTAGGCCGCGTCGCGGTGCTGGTTCATGACCTTGAGGTACGGCTCGCGGTTGACCGCGTAGCCGGCGAACGGCGCCGCCCTGGTCGCGGGAGATGCGCGCCGACTGGAGCTCCGCCTCGCCCTGCATGATCGCGGTGATCGCCGCCGCGTAGGCGCGCCCCTCGTCGGAGTCGTAGGCCAGGCCGCGGTTCATGAGCAGCGCGCCCAGGTTGGCGTAGCCGAGGCCCAGCGGCCGGAAGGCGTGGGAGTTCTCCGCGATGCGCTCGGTCGGGTAGCTGGCGTTGTCGACCAGGATCTCCTGGGCGGTCAGCACGATCCGCACCGCGTGCTTGTACGCCTCGATGTCGAACTCGCCGTCGTCCTTCACGAACTTCATCAGGTTGAGGGACGCCAGGTTGCAGGCGGAGTCGTCGAGGTACATGTACTCGGAGCACGGGTTGCTGGCGTTGATGGGCGCCGTATTGGCCGATGTGTGCCAGCGGTTGATGTTGTCGTGGTACTGGATCCCGGGGTCGCCGCAGACCCAGGCCGCCTCGGCCATCTTGTTGAGGAGGTATCGGGCCTTGACCGTCTCCATCGGCGCACCGGTCACCACCGCGTGGGTGGTCCAGTCGGCGTCGTGCTCGACCGCCTCCATGAACTCGTCCGTGACGCGCACGGAGTTGTTGGAGTTCTGGAAGAAGACCGATTCGTACGCCTCGCCCCCGTTGAAGTTGCCGTCGTAGCCCGCGTCGATGAGGGCCCAGGCCTTCTTCTCCTCGAGCATCTTGCAGTCGATGAACTCCTCGATGTCGGGGTGGCCGACGTTGAGGATCACCATCTTCGCGGCGCGGCGCGTCTTGCCGCCGGACTTGATCACGCCGGCGAAGGCGTCGAAGCCCTTCATGAAGCTGACCGGGCCGGAGGCCGAGCCGCCGCCCTTGAGCCCCTCCGTCCTGGAGCGGAGCGTCGAGAGGTTCGAGCCGGTGCCCGAGCCGTACTTGAAGAGCATCCCCTCGGTGTGGGCCAGGGTCAGGATGCTGTCCATCGTGTCGGCGACGGAGTTGATGAAGCAGGCGCTGCACTGCGGGTGCTCGTCGATCCCCACGTTGAACCAGACCGGCGAGTTGAAGGCGGCGCGCTGCTTGAGGAGGATGTCGGTCAGCTCCGCGTGGAAGGCTGCCGCGTCCTCGTCGGTGGCGAAGTAGGCGTCCTTCTCGCCCCAGCCGGCGATGGTGTCGACGACCCGCCCGATCATCTGCTTGACGCTGTGCTCGCGCTCCGGCGAGCCGAGGGTGCCGCGGAAGTACTTGCTGGCCGTCACCTGGGTCGCGAGCTGGCTCCACGCCTTCGGGAACTCGAGGCCCTTCTGCTCGAAGACGGTCTTGCCGTGCTCGTTGGTGATGACCGCCTCGCGGCTCTCCCACTCGACGGTGTCATACGGGTCGATGCCCGGCGCGCGTGTAGCGGCGCTCGATGGTCAGGCCCTTCCAGGTCGGTCTTCTGCCCCTCGCGCAGCTGGAGGTAGCCGGTCCGCTTTGCCCCCGTCCCGTGCCCATTTCCGTGTCCGTTCGCGGCGTGGCCGTTGCCATTCGCGTGCTTGACGGTGGGCTGTGCGGGCGTCGCGGAGCGTGGCATCGGGGCGGTTCCTTCGTGCTCAAAAGGGTTGGCGAGATAAGCGGTAACACCGCGATTTCAGGACGACGAGTGTACGTCGCGGGAGGTGCCCCGTCAACCCCAAAACCACAAGATATGGTGGGTTCCGACGGGAGAGTCCCCTACCTATTGTGGAGTGGGTGGCGAGGGCCGGAGCGCCGTTCGGGGCGTTCCCGGGCCGCCAATTGTGCCTGATCCGGCGGTGGGCTGGTGCCTCGGGGCAACATCCTCGACCGAGGCTGCGCCGGCGGGCCTGGGCCATCGGTGGGGGCCCGGCCGCCGGCGTGGCGGGTATCGGTCCAAGGCGGGCCTGGTCAGAGCAGGACGATGCCGTTCGCGCCCGGGTCGTCGCCTGCTGCGAGGGCGGCCAGTGTCCTACGGGTCGTCAGGGGGAATGCGGTGGCGAGCACGTCCGCGGCGGTCGCGAGCGCGGCTCGGTTGGCGTGGCTGGCCTTGATGACCAGGACGAGGCGGGTCGCCTGGCCGTCTCGCTGCTTCTGCGTTGCGGCGCGGAGCTGGGCCTGGGCGTCTCGGAGACGGGTAATGGCTTCGACGGCGATGGTCGTTGCGGTCCTTGGTCAGCAGCGCGTCGAAGGCACGCCGGTCGCCCGGGATGGGGAGCGGAGCCTCGAGCTGCCAGTGCCACCGATTGCCGGTTCGCGCGCGAAAGCGGCGAAGGAGGTCCAGCTGGGCGGCGTCGCGGAGGCCACCGCCGTTCGGGTAGAAGCGAGCGTGGAGGCGAAGGCCCACCGCGGCGCCATGGCGGGCCAGCTCTGCGAGGGCCAGGTCCCTGAGGATTGCCCGCCGTGCTCAACGTCGACTGATGCGGGCATTCGAGGCATCCGTCGCGCGCGCGACGTCAACCTGCCGCAGTCCGCGGGCAAGTCGAGCCTCGCGGAGCTCCTCCCCAAGCTCGGCCTGCAAGCGTCGGCCGGCGATCGCGGCCTGGTCGACCTGCCGTACGCGGTTGGCCATGCGCCGATGGTCGGCCTGCGGCCTTACCGGGTCGTTAGGGTCCGCTTCTGCCCAGCGTAAGCAACGGCCAACTTCGGGTCGCGGGTTGGGCCGGGCGACCGCCTGGGTGGCTACCGCGTCCGCTGAGCGTAAGCGCCGGCCAAGTCCGAGCCGATCGGGCCTGTTCTCGAGACCCGGGAGGTGCCTGCTTGTCCGTTACTTACGCTCAGCGTAAGCGCGCCCGCATGCCGCAGGCGGACCGTGGTCGCCGACGCTGAGGACGCCCGGGCCGACAACGTTGCCGCCGCGCACCGGGATTCGCAGTCCATCGATGGACGGGCGGTGGAAGTTGGATAGAGTTGGCGCGTCCTTATCTTCACCTCTCGAAGGAGTCCACGTGCCCGCCCAAACCACCGTCAACCCGGCCGACGGCAGCGGCCTCTGGATCGCGCTGCCGACCTACAACGAGCGAGAGAACCTGGAGCGGATGCTGGCTGCGCTCTTCGAGCAGCTGCCCGCCGCTCGGGTCCTGGTCATCGACGACGGCTCTCCCGACGGCACGGGCGAGCTGGCCGATCAGTTCGCCACGGCGAACCCGCGGATCGCCGTCCTGCACCGGACCAGCAAGGAAGGCCTCGGAGCGGCCTACCGCGCCGGGTTCGAACGGATCCTGGCGCAGGAAGACTGCTCGGCGATCCTCCAGATGGACTGCGACTTCAGCCACGCTCCCGAACAGGTCCCGGACCTGCTCCGCAGCCTGGCGGCGGGCGCGGACCTCGTGCTCGGCTCCCGCTACGTTGCGGGCGGAAGCACCCCCGGTTGGAGCCGTCGTCGCCGATTCGTCAGCAGGGGCGGCAGCCTCTTCGCGCGGATCGTGCTGGGGCTCCCGTTCCGCGACCTCACGGGCGGCTTCAAGGCCTGGCGCCGGGACACGCTGGCCCGGCTCGGCACGGAGGGCGGCCACGCCAACGGGTACGGCTTCCAGATCGAGATGACCTGGCGCGCCCGCAACCTGGGCGCCCGGATCGTCGAAGTCCCGATCACCTTCCGCGACCGAATCGCGGGCTCATCCAAGATGAGTGGGGCCATCGTGCGCGAGGCGCTGCTGATGGTGCTGCGCCTGCGGTTCGGCCGGCGCCCTTCGGTCCACGCCGGGCGGACCTCTTCCGCCCCCTAGGCTGGGTCAGCTCGCGCGGGAGTCCTCGCGCCCCAGCTGGACCAGGCGGTGCGTGTCGCACGCGGAGTAGGCGTCAACCACATCGTGACCGCCTTCGTCGACGGTGGTGGTGGAGACCCAACCCGATGAGGGCCGCCCGCAGACGGCGCACGGGAGCGTGCCGATTCCCGGATCCGAGTTGATCCGCGCTCGCTTCGCGGGTCCCATGGCCACTCCCTCGCACCTCGATACGGGCCCTGATGCCCCCTGGTACCTCGATCATGCAACACTCCGTTGACGTAATGCAACGGTACGATCGTCTTTTGCCCCCGTCCTTCTTGACTGGCTGGTACGATGGTACTAGCCTCGCTCAGGACTCACGGGACCACGCCTAGACGGCCATCGAGACGCTTCTCCTCGACAGGCCGTCACTTGGTAACCGGGGCCCAGAAGGACTTATCGACCTATCCGTTCATCCCCATCCAGTCCAGGGAAATTCATGGCAGCCTCCACCTCCACCCGTGACGCGTTACGTTCCGCTACCCGGTTTCTCAGCCCGCAATTGATCCGGTTCGGCCTGGTCGGCCTGAGCGGGATCGTCGTGAACCAGCTGATCTTCAGCTCGTTCATTTCGCTCGGCGGCCTCGCCTACCTGCTTGCCGCCATCGTGGCGACGCAGGTGTCGAGCACCTGGAACTTCGTCTGGACGGAGCGCTGGGTCTTCGACACGCGCGGCAGCTCCCAGCCTGTGCTGAGCCGCTTTGCGGCCTTCATGGTCATGAACAACCTCACCCTGCTGGCGCGCATCCCCGCCCTCTGGGTGCTGGTCGACGCGCTGCACGCCTCGACCTCCTGGGCCAACCTCGCGACGCTGGTGGGCCTCTTCGCCGCCCGCTTCTTCGTCGCCCGCAACATGATCTGGGGCAGCGCGCCAGGTGACGGGGCGATCGACATGACCGCGGCGATCCCCGTCTCCGCTGACGACGGCCAGCTGGGGCCAAGCTTGCCACGCCCGGTCCTCCGCGCCGTCGGCCCGGGCCGCGCGCTGACCTACCGCTACGACATCGCGGGCATCTTCATGGTGGAGTCGGCGGTGCAGCTTCGCGAGCTGGCGCTCTTCCGCACCGAGGACGCGCGGCTCCCGGACCTGCGAATCGTGATGAAGCGGACCGGGAGCATGCCGAGCCGACGGACCAGCTTCGTGGCCGATGGCGATTCGCTCCTCTACCGCGAGCAGCTTGGCGGCGCCGGCGCCGGCTTCCAGGTCCAGATGGGCACGCCGATCGTCATCTCGGTGAATCGCCTCCTGGCGCAGTCGCCCCACGTCCTGTACACCAACGTGGTCGAGGCGCTGCTGCGCTTCCTGCTGGTCTCCAAGGGCTACGTCCTGCTCCACTCGGCCTCGCTGGCCACCGGCGGGCGTGCGACGCTCCTGTCGGCCCAGACCGACACCGGCAAGACGAGCACCGTCATCCAGCTGGTCCGCGAGCGCGGCTACACCTTCCTCAGCGATGACATGACGATCATCACCGCGGATGGCCGCGCCCTCTCCTACCCCAAGCCGATGACCCTCAGCTACCACACCATGGCGGTGATCGCCGGCAAGGACCTCACCCGGCGGCAGCGGGCTGCCCTCTCGGTCCAGAGCAGGCTCCACTCGAAGAGCGGCAGGAGCGTCGGGCGGTACCTGGGCTCGCTGAACATCCCGATCATGTCGGTCAACTCGATGGTGCAGATGCTCGTTCCGCCGCCGAAATACCACATCAACAGCCTGTTCGAGTGCGAGGTGGGCGGCGAGGCCCCGATCCAGAACGTCTTCCTGATGGAGCGTGGCGAGTCGCTGCACGAGGAGATGAGCCTCGACGAGGCGGTCGAGCAGCTGATCGAGAACACCGACGACGCCTATGGCTTCCCGCCGTTCGCGACCTTTGCGCCGCACCTGCGGATCGCCGGCGACGACTATCCGGCCCTGCGCCGGAAGGAGAAGGAGATCCTGACCTCGGCCCTGGCACATGCCACGACCTGGAGGCTGCGGGTCCCGGGCCACGAGTGGGCGGAGATCCTCCCGTCTATGATCGAAGCCAATGCCGAGAGCGACCGCGTTCCCATCCCGATCAACCCCGCCCCGGCCGACGTCGGCCGGGTGGAGGCCGATGTGGCCGCCAGGGAGGTGGGCTAGTCCAGATGCAGCCACCAGCCAGGGCCGGCCGGGTCTGGTGGCAGGCGATCATCCGGAACCTGGCTGGCGCCATGCGTCTCGGCCCCCCGCGGACCCGCCTTCCACGCCTTCCCCACGGCACGGCCGTCCCCTCTTCAGTCCTCGCCTCCACCGCGCTCCGGCCAATGGGGAGTGACGCCACTCCGTCATGGTCCGAGACCGGCAGGCAGGCGCTGACGATCGCGCGTCCGCTCGGCGCCTTCCTCGTGAGGTGGCTGCCGCTCGTCCTGGCGCTGGCCGTCGGAGTCGGCCTCCGCCTGTGGTCGCTCAACAGCCTCGGCTACAACACCGACGAGGCGGTCTACTCCGGGCAGGCCGCGGCGATCGCGCAGGACCCGGTCCTGTCCCAGATCTTCCCCGTCTTCCGCGCCCACCCGCTCCTCTTCCAGTTCGTCCTCGCCGTGGTCTACGGCTCGGGCGTGAGCGACCTGGCCGGCAGGCTGGTCGCGGTCGCCATCGGGGTCGCCACCATCTACCTGGCCTTCGCCCTGGGTCGCCTCCTGTACGGCCACGGCGCCGGCCTGCTCGCGGCGGCGATCATGGCCCTGATGCCATATCACGTGATCGTTTCCCGCCAGGTCCTCCTGGACGGCCCGATGGCCTTCTTCGCGACCCTGAGCCTCTACCTGATCGCCAAGTACGCGAGCACCGGACGAGCCACCTGGCTGTACGCGGCGGGGGGCGCCATGGGCCTGACCTTCCTCGCCAAGGAGACGGGGATCGTCCTCCTCGGAGCGGTCTACACCTTCCTCGCGCTGCAGCCCTCGATCCGGACGCGGCTGCGGGACCTGGTGATCGCCACCGGCGCCATGCTGCTGGTGATCGCGCCGTTCCCCCTCACGCTCCTCCTCGCCGGAGGCGGGGGCACCGAGCGCACCCGGCAGTACCTGATCTGGCAGCTCTTCCGGCGGCCGAACCATACGTTCGAGTTCTACGCGACGACCGTGGGACCGTCACTCGGCCTGCTGGTGGTGATCGCGGCGGTCGCCGGGCTGGTGCTGCTCCGCCGCCGCCTGGGGTGGCAGGACGTGCTCCTCGCTTCGTGGATCATCGTCCCCTTCGCCTTCTTCCAGCTGTGGCCGGTCAAGGGCTTCCAGTACCTGCTGCCGATCGCGCCGCCGATGGCCCTGCTGGCCGCCCGCGCCCTCCTCGAGTTCCGCCCAGGGTGGGTGAACACGACGGTGGGCTGGGCGGTGAACCTTGCCTGGCTGCGTCCCCTTGCCATGGCCGTGGTGCTCGTGTCGCTGGCCCTGCCGACGGTCGCGCTGGTGCGAGGGTCCAGCTCGGACACCTTCCTCGCCGGGACCGGCGGGGTGCCCGGCGGGCGCGAGGCGGGGGCCTGGATCGATGCCAACACGCCGGATGGCTCGCGCCTGATGACGATCGGCCCATCGATGGCCAACATCCTGCAGTTCTATGGTCATCGACCGGCCTCCGGCCTCTCCGTCAGCCCGAACCCGCTCGCCCGCAATCCGGCCTACACGCCCCTGACCAACCCGGACCTGCTGATCCGTAACAACGAGCTCCAGTACGTCGTCTGGGACTCCTACTCGGCCTCGCGCTCCACCTTCTTCGCCAACAAGGTGCTCGAATACGTCCATCGCTACCACGGCCTGGCGGTGCACACCGAGACCGTGATGGTCCGCTCGGCTTCCGGCGTCGAGGAGGCAAAGCCGGTGATCGTCATCTACGAGGTCCGTCCGTGATCCTCCGAGCCCTTGCCCTCTTCGCACTGCTCGCCACGCTGCTCGCGCCGGGCCCGGCCCTCGCTGCCGACCCGCCGACGCAGACGCCGATCAAGCACTTCCTGTTCCTCCTCCAGGAGAACCACTCGTTCGACAACTACTTCGGAACCTACCCCGGGGCCAACGGCACGCCGGCCGACGTCTGCATGCCGATCGATCCGACCCAGCCGTCCAACGGGTGCGTCAAGCCGTTCCACCTGGGCGGCCAACCGATCGTCGACCTGCTCCACAACCGGGACACCTTCGTCGGCCAGTTTCTGAACGGGGCGATGGATGGATTCGTCTCCGCCCACGTCGCAGAAGGCGGCGCGAACGCCGTCCAGAACGCCCGCCAGGCGATGGGCTACTACAACGCCGACGACATCCCCTACTACTGGAACGTCGCGGACCAATACGTCCTCTTCGACCGATTCTTCAGCTCGGCCGCCGCCGGCAGCTTCATGAACCACATGTACTGGATCACCGCCTCGCCCGGCGATCCGAACCACGACTCGTTCCCGCCGAACGGCTTCGACAACCTCCTGACCATCTTCGACCGCCTCGAAGCGGCGGGAATCAGCTGGAAGTTCTACGTCCAGAACTACGACCCGAACATCACCTACCGAACCGTGGCGAACGCCGGCGACAAGGCGGCGCAGGTCGTCTTCTCCCCGCTGCTCACCTTCAACAACTACATCGACAACCCGGAGCTGAAGAGCCACATCGTCGACATCGAGCAGTACTACACCGACCTCCAGAACGGGACCCTGCCGGCGGTCGCGTACATGGCCCCGCTCGGCTCGAGCGAGCATCCGCCCGGAAGCCTCCGCGCAGGGCAGCGATTCGTCGAGACGATCGTCAACGGCCTGATGCGCTCGACCTACTGGGACAGCTCCGCCTTCATGTGGGCCTACGACGACTGGGGCGGGTGGTACGACCACGTGCTGCCGCCGCAGGTCGACGCGTACGGCTACGGGTTCCGCGTGCCGGCCCTCCTGGTGAGCGCCTATGCGCGCGTCGGCCAGGTCAACACCACCACGCTCGACTACACCTCGGCCCTGAAGTTCATCGAGGAGAACTGGGCAGTCCCGCCACTCTCCACCCGTGATGCGGCAGCGACCAGCATCGTCTCCGCATTCGACTTCGCGAGCCCGCCCCGGCCGGCAGCCTTCCTGACGACGAGCCGCGACACGAGCCTGCCGCCCGAGCCGAACCGCGCGGTCCTCTACGGCGCCTACGCGATGGCCATCGTCCTGGCACTCGTCCTGCTGCTGGCGGCGGTCGTCCCGCCGATGGTCAGGCGGGCGATGGAGCTGCGCGGCGAGGCCCGCAACCGGCCATGAGATCGGCGTCCATGCGCCGCGCGCGCTCTCTCCTGCTGGCCGCGCTCGTGGTCGGCCTCCTGGCAACTCCGGCCCAGGCCGCCGTCAAGAGCGCCACGATGATGCGCGTGGATCCTGTCGCGCCGGTCGCGTGGGGCGAGCGCGCCCTGGTGACCGCGCACCTGGCGCTCTCGGACGGGTCGGCGCTCGGGAACGTCCATGTCGATCTCCACATCAACGGGGAGGCCTCTGGCGGTCGCACCGACGCGACCGGCAAGGCGATCTTCACCCCGAAGCCGCCGGTGAACCCCGGCACCTACACGGTCACCGTCACCTTCAACGGCAGCTCGACGCTGCTTCCGTCGCAGGCGTACAGCAGCCTCACGGTGAAGCCGCGCCTGCTGACCATCCACACCATGCCGGCGGCGCAGGGGCTTCCCTTCGTGCTGGACGGCACGCAGTTCGTCTCCGACGCCCAGGGCATCGCGCAGACCGTCGTGCCGCCCAGCTTCGACGAGACCACGCAACTGCCCGAGGCCGGGCCGCTGATCGTGGCGCCCGGGATCGAGGAGCGGTTCGCGCGCTGGAGGACCCTCAACGGCGACATCGTCGCCACCTACGAGATGTACTACGGCATCAGCCTCAAGTTCATCGACCTGGCCGGCAACCCGATCGATCCGGCCCGGGTGACCAAGGTGACGTTCAAGAGCGCCATCGGGGCCCTGATCAGCGTGGCGCCGGACCAGCCGTTCACGGTGCTCGGCCAGCGAGTCGTCGCCCTGGCCGGGGAGTTCCAGGCGAAGGACATCACCTATGCGGCGCAGGACGTGGTGGTCGACGGCAGCAGCGTCATCCACGTCGCCCAGCAGCGCTTCACGCCGAGCGGCGAACGCGTCTGGACCATCACCCTCCTCTTCTACGCGGCTCACTTCTCGGTGCGGGACGCGCTCTTCGGCTTCCCGATCGACGCGACCGTGGGGGTCACCTATCCGGATGGGCACGAGGTCGACCTGCCGACCAGCCACGGTGAGCTGAGCCTGGTGGCCCTGGCTCGTGGCGACTATCACGTCGCCGCGCGAGGCTTTGGGATCGCCTTCTCGCGGCCGGTCTCACTCTCGCGCGACCAGCAGGTCGAGCTGAAGTTCATCAGTTACCTGGATGTCGGCGTGGTCGTGACCCTGGTGCTCCTCGTGGCCCTCGGCCTGGTGGCGCTCGGCCGGACCGGCGGGGCCTGGTACCTGGCCCTCTGGCTGCGCCGCCGATTGCGGCCGGTGCCGGTTGCCCTGGCCGCCACCGCCGAGAGGCTGCGCGGAGCGGTCGGGGGCAATTCGCGCGTGATTCCCGCCGCGCCCGCTGACCCGGTCGCGGCCACCCTGGGCCGCGGGGCTTCAGTGACAAGCCAGGCACCCTTCACACCGGGCTCCCCGATGCCGGCTCCGGGGAGGGCGACCCGAGCGGCCAGGTCGCAGGCGGCCCCCGCCACCGAGCCGATCGCGAGCAGGCTCCACGCCATCCTGGCCACGGAGCCGATGGCCACCAGGCTCAAGGCGACGCGCGTGACCCGCCCCCAGGCCGCCCCGGTATCAGGAACCCTTGAGACGAGGCTCGAGGCGACCAGGCTCCAGGCGGCACGAGCGACCGAGCGCGCCAGGATTCGTCCGCAGGCGACCCCGGTGGCGGAACCGGCGCCGGCCCTACCGCCCGCACCGCCCGATGCGCCGGCCACGCTGCCGGCCGCGCCGCCGGATGCGCCGGCCACGCGCCCGGCAAGGACGAGGGCCCCCCGCCAGGCCAAGGCCGTCCCCGCGACGGCCGTGACGGCCGCCACGCCTGCCCGGCGCCCGTCAACGCCCGCAACGACGGCGTCGCGGAAGCCGGCCACCACGCCTCGCGCCAAGCCCGCCGCAGCACGGACGACGAAGCGGGCGGCGTCCCCGCCGGCAACGCCGGCCGCGACGCCGGCGGTGGTCAACGACGAGCTGCTGGAGGATGGCGAGTACGTCGTCCAACGCGGCGACACCTTGAAGGGCATCGCCGCCAAGGTGCTCGGCAGCGCGGATTCCTGGGAGGAGATCGTGCGGGCCAACCCGGACGTCGTGATCAAGCGAGGACGGATCCTGCCGGGCACCCGCTTGAAGATTCGGTGACGCGGAGGGGAGCACGCCTCACCGCGGTCGGGGCGCTGCTCTTGGCGGCCGTTGGATCGGCCTCAGGGGTGATGGGCGCGCCGTCGAGCCTGCACCTGACCCAGCCCGGGCCGCGAGCGGCGCCCAACCCGATCCCGTTCCTCGCCTACTACTACATCTGGTTCGACCGGACCTCCTGGCAACGGGCCAAGAGCGACCTGCCCACGCTCGGGCCCTACTCCAGCGACGACGTCAGCGTCATGCGTCAGCACATCCGTTGGGCGAAGGCGGCGGGCATCACCGGGTTCATCGTCAGCTGGAAGAGCACGCCGACCCTCGACCGTCGCCTCGAGGCGCTCATGAAGGTGGCGGCCGAGGAGGACTTCAAGCTCGCGATCATCTACCAGGGGCTCGACTTCAATCGTCGGCCACTCCCCGCCGCACGCGTCAAGGCCGATCTCGAGTTCTTCCAGCAGCACTACGCGCAGGATCCGGTCTTCAGCATCTTCGACAAGCCGATGGTCATCGTGTCGGGGACGTGGGAGTTCTCCGTCGCCGATATCGAATCGATCACCGCGAACCTGCGCGGGAGCCTGCTCGTGCTCGCCTCGGAGAAGAACGTCGCTGGCTTTCAGCGGATCCAGCACCTGGTCGACGGGGACGCGTACTACTGGTCGTCGGTCAATCCCGAGACCTTCCCGGGGTACCAGGCCAAGCTGGACGGGTTCGCCGCCGCCATCCACAGCGCGAATGGGCTGTGGATCGCCCCCGCCGCGCCTGGCTTCGACGGCACCCTCGTCGGGCATCACACCGTGGTCGACCGCCAGGACGGTGACACGCTGCGTCGCGAGGTCAGCGCGGCCACGCAGTCGGGACCCGATGCGCTCGGGCTGATCAGCTGGAACGAGTTCAGCGAGAACTCGAACCTCGAGCCGAGCAAGCTCTTCGGCGATCGCTACCTGCAGGTCCTGAGCGAGATCGCCCAGCTTCCGACGCCGTCGATCGACCTCCTTGGCTCGAGCGACGACGAGCCGGGCGGCCTGGCGGCAACGCCCCCGCCCGACCCCCTGCGCCTCGTCATCGTCGCGCTGCTGGTAGTGGCCCTGATTCTCGCCCCGCTCTTCCTCGTCCGGGCACGACGTTCGGGCCGCGCGCGCGACCCGTCGTGAGCACCTGGCCGCCGGCAGCGCTGCCTGAGCGGCGCGGCGCGGACCATCGGCGGCGCCTCCTTCAGTACCAATGGGGCTGGCCCGGAGCCATGGTCGAGGGTACGGTGGCGCCCCGTTGAGCAGGCAGACGTCCCGCCGCGCCGGTCGAGAGGATTGCTGATGCGAACCAGCCGCTGGCCATGGATGGCCGGCATCGCCATCGTCGCCGTCATCGTCATCGTGGTGGTGATCGTCTCCCGACCTGCGCCCGGAGCCGCGAACGGACCCTCGCCGAGCGGCACGGTGGGTCCCTCGTCAGGCGCGTCCACCAGCGCCTCTCCGGGCGCGACCGGGCGGTCGAGCCCAGGGCCCGGCGCGACCGCGACAGCCGGCCGGCAGAGCGGGTCGCCGAGCCCGAAGGGCTACGCCGTCGCCAGCCAGCGCGACTGCGACGCCGAAGCCGACGGGCACCCCGCCGGGAGGCGTCGATCGCCAGCCCTCCTTCCCGATCCGCGCCGCCTTCTACTACCCGTGGTTCCCCGAGGCGTGGAAGCAGCAGGGCATGGATCCATTCACGAAGTACCACCCCTCGCTCGGCTTCTACGACTCGGGATCGTCGACCGTCATCCGTGCCCAGGTCGCGGCGATGCAGTACGGGAGGATCCAGGTCGGCATCAGCTCGTGGTGGGGCCAGGGCACCCGCACCGACGGCCGCGTGGCGGGTCTCATGGCGGCGACCGGCGGCGGCACGTTCCGCTGGGCCGTCTACTACGAGGCCGAGGGGTCATCCAACCCGAGCGTTCAGCAGATCAGCAGCGATCTCGCCTACCTGGCCAAGCAGTACGGCGCGAATCCTGCGTACCTCAGGGTCGGCGGGCGATTCGTCGTGTTCGTCTACGCGGACCCCGGAGACGGATGCGGCATGGCCGATCGCTGGACGCAGGCGAACACCGTGAACGCGTACGTCGTGCTGAAGGTCTTCTCCGGCTACAAGGCCTGCGCGCACCAGCCGCAGAGCTGGCACCAGTACGCCCCCGCCGGCGCCGATTCCAGCCAGGCCGGCTTCAGCTACTCCATCAGCCCCGGCTTCAACAAGGCCAACGAGGCCGCTCCGCGCCTGGTGCGCGACCTGACACGCTGGGCGACGAGCGTGCGTGCGATGGTGGCCAGCCACGCACCCTGGCAGCTGATCACCACCTTCAACGAGTGGGGCGAGGGGACGAGCGTCGAGAGCGCCACGGAGTGGCAGAGCTCCTCCGGCTTCGGGGCGTATCTCGACGCCCTCCACAGCAACGGGGCCGCACCCTAGCTGCCGGGGCTCTTCGCCACCTCAACCACCAGCACGGGCGCGGTGGCTGCGCCAGCTTCGCGACTGTCGAAGGTGAGCGCGGTCGAGCCGGTGGTGAACAGGACGAAGCTCACCTGCCCATTGCCGCCGATGGCCGAGGTCAGCTTGACCTCGATCGATGCCTGGCCGGAAACCAGGCCGGAGCTTCCGACGACCGCTGCCTGGGCAGGCTGCGTGGCGTAGGTCAGCCCGGACTCGGACCAGTCGCTCGTCACGCTGCGGACCTGGAAGCCGAGCGTCTGCCGGCCGAGCGCGTGGATCCGCAACGTGGCGCCCAGCACCGGGGTGGTGATGCCGGACACGACGAACGAGAGGTAGGTCAGCGTCTCAGGATCGGAATCCACGCGCAGCTGCGTCGCCGAGCCGTAGTTGAGCGTCGGCCGCCCGGCGTAGACGTAGGTGTCCGCCGTCACGGGGAACTCGAGGAGCTGGGACGGCAGCGGCGTGCTCGATGGCTGCGCCACGACCGCGGTGGGGCTGGGGAGAGCGTCCGCCGTGGCGCGTGGCGTCGAGGAGGCGGACGGGAGGATCGTCGGGGCCGGCAATGCAGCGAACAGCGCAGCGGTCAGCGTCAGGATCACGGCGGCCGCATCGACCGCCAGTCGCTGGCGCATTGGCAGTCGCCGGAGGCCGGCGTCGTTGGTCGGCGGTGACATCCGCGTCATCTTTGCATGCGCGAGGTCCTCAACCCTGTCGCGGTGGGCCCCTCCGGCTTCATCGGCCGGGAATCGCGCAGCGTCCCCTCGGTGGGAACAGCCGGAGTAGGTGGCCGACCTCCGACCCTGGGCGACGAGGAAGAGGCCCAGGTCCGTCGGTGCGTATCTCACCCGACTGCACGGCGAGAAGGCAGGTCCGTGAGCGACCCGACGGAAGTCGCCGGGTGCCGACGAGGTCGAGGATGAGGTCACGTACGAAGTGGTCGCCTGGGACGGGAATGGCGGCCAGGTACGGGTCGCCATCGAGGTACGAGGGGGTTGGGTTCGTCTCGGAGTAGACGAGCTTGTACCAGGTGAAGCAGTCGCCGGAGCCGCGCGTACTGGGTCCAGTTCCAGATGCGTTCCGTCGACGTCGCCGTGCACATCCAGCGCCCCGAGCGAGGCGACCGGGCCGGCCACCGCCGAGACGACCGAGGAGGCGCCGATCACGGAGTCATCGGCCTTGAAGGCCATGGTGCGGTACCAGTAGGTCGTGCCGGGCGCGGCGCTGGCGTCGAAGGCGGAGGTCTGGCCGTGGTTGGTGGTGTGGGTGCCGCCCGGGTCCACGGCGCCGCCCTGCGGGGGGTAGGCCTCCGGAATGGTGCTGCTCGTGTTGCGCAGCGTCGTGTAGTGGTCGAACCAGTCGCCTTCGTAGGCCGACCAGTCGAGCACGATCCCGCCGTCGCAGCCGGTGGCGGTCAGCGTCATGACCGAGATCCCCGGCGTCGGCGCGGCGGTGGGCTTGGCGGTCGGCTTCGCCGTCGGCTTGGCGGTCGGCTTCAGGCTGGGCGTGGCGTCGAAGCTCGGAGCGGCGCTCCCGACGGCGGACGCCGACTCGCTCACCGATCCGGGCGGCACGACCACCGCGACGCTGGGGGCGGGCGTGGGCGTCGCCTCGTGCCGGTTGCCGATCGCCACGTACAGCTCCCGCGCCGCGACGACGCCGGCGATCAGGAGCAGCGCGGCGGCGGCCACCGGGACGAGGCGCGGGACACGGAAGAGGGACGGCAGCGACCAGGCCACGCGCACGCGCGATTCCCGGCCACTCGCGGCGTCGCGGTCCGCGGCGGCGGCGAGGAGCCGATCGCGCAGGTCGGCGGAGAAGGCGCGGTCCGGGCCGGTCAGGTGGTACGAGCGGGCGCGCTCCCCGGCAGCGGACAGGCGCTCGGCGACCTCCTCCTCGAGTGGGTCAAGCACCGGGTCAAGCGACATCGATCATCTCCTGGGTCATCACGTCACGCAGCGCGGTGATGGCCCGATGCAGCCGCACGGCGAAGGTGGCGCGCGAGCAGCCGAGGACGGCCGATGCCTCGTCGGCGTCGAGGTCGTCGTAGAAGCGGAGGGTGATCACCTCGCGCTGCTGGCCGGAGAGGCGAGTCATGGCGGTTCGCAGCGCATCGGCGTCGAGCGCGGCGGCGAAGGCGTCGCCGACGGGGCCGTCGGTCATGGCCAGGGAGACGATCCGCCGGCCGTCGCGGACGCGGTCCACGACGGCGTTGGCGGCGACGCGGTAGAGCCAGCCGCCGAAGGCGTCGTTGCGGAACTCGCGCTGGCGCAGCGCCTCGAGCGCTCGCTGGAAGGTGGTCGCGGTCACGTCCTCGGCCACCGATCGGTCCTGGAGGCGCCGGTAGGCGAAGCCGTAGATCCGGGGCAGGTAGAAGTCGTAGAGCTCGCCGAAGGCGGCAGCATCGGACCGGGCGCGGTCCACGAGCTCCCGCTCCCGGTCACGATCCATGCGACTGGTGCCGTTCGATCCATCCATCGGCCTTGGAGCCTATGAAGTGGGATGCGGTGGGGCAATCGGTCGGCAGTACTGTGCATGCCGCCGTCCGTCACCCCACCGCTGCGCCTCATGGGCCCTGGCTACGAGACCGTCACGGTCTTCGCATCGGTCAGGCCGATGACGTACCAGCCGTCACCGTTCTGCCCCATGCACAGGACCCGGTAGGTCCAGGTCTGCCCCGGCTCCACGCTGGAGTCGGTGGTCTGCACGGTTCCCTGGTCATGGAAGTAGACGAGCAGCTGGGTGCCGTCGTTGAGCGGGTACATCGGGTTCGGGTTGGTGGCCGAGCGCACGACCTTGTAGGCCGCGAACGCGTCCGATCCGCATCCGTCCCAGCTCAGCTGCACGCCATCGGCGGTCTGCACCGCGTCGAATCCCATCGACTTGGGCTCGACCGGGGTCGGCTCCTCGCAGGTGCGAGTCGCGGCGTCGACGTTGCTCGAGGCGAGCACCGTATAGCCGCTGTCCGTGTGGACCACCGCGAAGGCGCGGTAGTGGAACTCGGTGTTGCAGGGCGCGTCGCCATCGACGAAGCGGCGCTCGCCGCCGGCCGCGACCACGTCGACCAGCTGGTCACCCTCGCCCAGCGGCCAGGTCGGGTTGCTGTCCGTCGAGCGGACGACCTTGTACTTCTGGAAGTCACCGCCGTACGCGCTCCACTCGACCACGATCTTGCCCAGGTCGGCGTTGAAGCCGGCCCCCAGGGTCAGGTGCGTGCTCGGGGCGGGGTCGTGCGAGGGGGGCTGGCTGGGCGGGTCGCTCGGCGGCGTGCTCGGCGGCTCCTCGACCGGCGGCTCGCTCGGCGGCTGGTCGCCGCTGCACGGGATCACGTTGCCCTGCTCGTCCTGGCACTGGGCGACGTCGCCGAGCCCGTGCTGGTCGAGGGTGAAGCCGTCGCTCCCGTCGGTGGCGGGCTCAGTGCCGGGCTCGGCGGCCGGCTCGTTGGCGTCGCCGCCCTCGCGGGCCTGGGCCATGTCATCGGCCTGGGCAGTGGTCGCGTCGCCGTGGCGGTCGACGGTCATCGGTCGGACGACGGTCGCGCCAAGACGCAATGGCGGCGACCATCAGCAGCGCCGCGAGGGCACCGGAGGCCGAGCCGGTGAGGGTGCGCCTGAGCTTGTCCATGGTGGTGCGTGCTCCCGTGGATGAAGGTGCGGGCGCTGCCCTTCGCCCGATGAACACCAACAGAACGGGGAGCGAGGGGCGGGATTACCCGCGAACGGCAGTCAGTGGTACCGGTGGACGGGCGGACTTTGGGGGCGGGGCCGCTGGGGGTGCGTTTGCGCGGCGCTTACGCTGAGCGTATCTAACGGCCAAGCAGGCCGAAGGCCCGGGCCGTTGGAGGCCGATTTGAGGCTGAACTTGGCGGTTGTTTGCACCAGGCGCAAACGTCGGACAGGGAGCCGGCCAAGGACGAGCGTCGTTGGCCGTTACGTGCGCTGGACGCAAACCGGCACACTTGCGCGGCCCATGCATGAGCCGACACGCCGATGATCCCCGACGACCCGGAGCGCGAGGACCTGCAACGCCTCCCGATCCTGGAGATCGTTCTCGTCCGCCATGCCACCCCGATCCCGCCCGGCACTCCCGGCTGGGAGGACCGCGACGACGAGCGGCCGCTCAGCGAGGTGGGGCTGCGCGACGCCGACGAGCTCGCCTTCGAGCTCGACCCCTACCTCTTCCACGCCGTCTACTCGAGCCCCTATGCCCGGTCCGTACAGACGGTCACGCCAACCGCCGCGCGGCGCTTTCACAAGGTGCAGCTGATCGATGACCTGCGCGAGCGTCGCCTGACCCTGGCCCCTCGCCCCGACTGGGAGGAGCTCTTCGCCCACGCCTGGGCCGATCCGGACTTCGCTGTCGAGGGCGGCGAGACCGGCCGGGAGGCGCAGCGGCGCGGGATGCGGGCGCTCGACCTGCTCCGGACGCGTCATGCGACCGGGGGCCGGCTCCTCGTGGGCAGCCACGGCAACCTGATCTCGCTGATCCTCCAGGCGCTCGAGCCGGCCGTCGGCTACGACTTCAACCGGGCGATGCCGATGCCGGCGATCTACCACCTCCAGCACGACGGGATCGGCTGGCGCGTCATGGGCGGCCACGGCTTCGCGCGCCTCGACGCGCGGAACTAGGGGGCTGGGAGCCAAGGGGGAACCGGGGGCGCTGCGTCGGTGTAAGGGAGCATCAAGACGCCGCTTGAGACCAAGCCCATGATTCGCTCGCTCAGACCGAGGAGACCTCGCTGCCGACCGCCTCGGTCACGCTACGGGTTGCCGAGGCGCCATCGCTCACTGCCACGAAGGCCGCGCGGTAGCGCTCGACCACGACCCCGGCGCCGCGATCCGCGAAGAATGCAGCGCCCGCCTCGCCCGCAGCCAGCGCTTCCGGGTCACGCGAGCCCGCCAGCATCCCCCACTCGAGACCCGTCATCGCCTCGTAGATGAGGTAGCCACTTTCATGGATGGCGTCGAGGGCGCCCCGGTACCCGGCGTGGACCTCGTCCCAGCGACCCTCGCGAGCCGCAAGCCCTGCCTGCGCGGAGGCCATCACCGCACTGGTCATCCGGCCCTGAATCGGAGATTCCCGGCAGACCGCGATCGTGGCTCGCAACTCATCGCGGAGGTCGCCCGCAACCGCCGCGAAAGCCGCCCAGATCGCCCCCTCGAGATAGAAGTTGCTGTTCTGGGTCGAGGCGAGCGACAGCTTGGCGGCGGTCGACCAATCCCCATGGAAGAACGCGAGCTGGCCCTTCAGCTGGTTCTTCGCGGCGCTCACCATCGCGCTTTGCAGTGAGGTCGATGCCTGGCTGGCACGCGCTTCTTGCGCCGTGGCCTCTTCCAGGTCACCGCGGAACCCGGCGTTTAGTGAGCGCACGGCGGCGAAGGCTGCCTCGAAGAAGGGCCCCAGCTCCTCCACCTCTTCGATCGCGGCCATCTCGCCCAACCACCGATCGGCATGGCCGGAGTGGTTGGCGGTCTCGGCAAGCCCCGTCGCAAACTGCTGGCGCAGCGCGACGTGCCCCAGGCGCACGGCCATCTCATAGGCCTCCGCCATGAGCTCCTCCGCCTCCGGAATGCTATCGACCACCGAGGCCAGCAGGTTGTTGCGGGCGCGGAGCGCAGAGTTCGTCAGGTTGTTCCGATCGGCAACGGCAATGGCGCCCCGCAGGACGCTCTCGGCCTCCACGGTCCGACCCAGGCTGAGGAGCGCGGTGCCCTTGTTGATGAGCGCCTCCACGACAGCCCGCGTCTGCCGATGCCTGCCGGCGAGCTCCATGGCTCGATCGGCGGTCGCCACCGCCTCCTCGGGACGCTGGCTCATCATGTAGACGCGCGACAGCTCGGCGAGGGCTTCGGCGTATTCCGCGGAGTCCCGAATCGGCTCTGCCTCCGCGATCGCCGCCTCGAAGGTCTCGATCGCCTCGGCCTCACGCTTCCCCGATGTCAAGTGCCGGCCAAGCCAGGTGGCTGCCCGGAGCGCTCCATGCGCATCGCCCACCGACTTGAACAGGTCCCTCGCCTGCTCCGCGTGCCGCAGTCCGGCGTCACGGGAGCTGAGATCCCCGAGCTCCGCCGCGCGCAGATGGAGCTGCGCCTGCTCAGCCGGGTCTTTCGTCACGATCATCGCCTGCTCGAGGTGGGCCAGCGCCTGGCGACCTGAATGCAGCGAGCTCGCTCGCTCGGCCGCGGCCTGGAGTGCGATCCTTGCCTGGGCAGCGAGCGCATCGGCCTCCTCGCCAGGACGCGAGGCCTGATAGGCGGCCAGGTAGTGACTGGCCAGCACCCCCGACAGCTCGTCGCTGCCGAGCCCCTCGAAATAGCGCGCGGCGGCGAGATGCCGCTGGCGTCGATCGGCCTTCGCCAGGTTCTGGTAAGCAACCTCCCGCACGAGAGCCTGCACGAACATGTACTGCCCCCGTTCCGGCGAACGCGGATCCGCTTCCACCGACAGCAGCTCGCGGCTCACCAGTCGCTCAAGGCGATCCTTCAGCTGGGCCGGTTGGACGCCGGCCACCGCTGCCAGGGCCTCGACCGTGAAGGACTGCCCCAGGACCGAGGCGTCGAGCAGCAGCGCGCGGTCCTCGGGCCGGTTCGCGTCCAGGCGGGATGCGATGAGCGCCTGCAGCGTGCCGGCAACGCCCAGCGTGTCCAGGTCGCCGACGAGCTTGTAGCCGGCATCGGTCGCGACGAGCACCTCGTGGTCGAGGAGCATGCGCACCGTCTCCACGGCGTACAGGGGGATCCCTTCGGCGCGCTCCACCATGGATCGCAGGGAGGCGGGTGGCAGGCCGGGCACGAGGCCCTCGAGCAGCTGCCGCATCGGCTCGTCGCCGAGCGGCTCCAGGCTGATGCGGGTGACGCTGCGCAGCCGGTCGCCAAAGCCGGCGCGCCGCTCGAGCAGGTCCGGGCGGGCCGAGCCCACTACGAAGATCGGGACGTTGCGCGCCCAGTGCAGCAGGTCCTCGACGAAGTCCAGGAGCCCCTGGTCGGCCCATTGCAGGTCGGAGAAGACCATCACCACGGGGGCAACCGCGGCCATCCGCTCAAAGAACGTGCGCCATGCGGCAAAGAGCTCTTCTCGCCCTTCGGTGGGGAGCTCAGCCAGCCCCAGCAGGCCGGCGAGCGGCGGCTCAATCCAGCGCCGCTCGGCCGGGTCGACGATGAACTCGTCGAGCGTGGCCCCGAGACGACGCCGGATGGTGCCTTCGTCATCACCCTCCGCGATCCCCGCGCGGCGTCGGACCATCTCGGCCAGGGCCCAGTAGCTGATCCCCTCGCCGTACGACGGTGAGCGTCCTTCGTGCCAATAGGCCGTGTCGACCACGCCGTCGAGGTACTTCTCCAGCTCCCACGCGAGCCTCGACTTGCCGATGCCCGCCTGGCCGATGACCGTCACCAGCCGGGACTTCTGCTCGCGCGACGTCGCGTCGAAGAGCTCCTTGAGGAGGCGCAGCTCGTCATCACGGCCAACGAAGGGCGGCTCGAGGGTGGCTGCTCGGCCCGATCCGCCCCGCTTCGCCACGACGGCCAGCGCACGCCATGCCGGGATCGGGCTGGCCTTGCCCTTGAGCGCCTGCTCCCCTGCCGGCTCGAACGAGATGGCGTTCGATGCCGCGTGGACGGTGGCCTCGCCGACCAGCACCGTCCCCGCCGCCGCGGCTGACTGCAGCCGGCTGGCGGTGTTGACCATGTCGCCTGCCACGATCCCCTGGTTGGTGGCGCCCAGCGCGACCGCGGCCTCGCCGGTCAGCACGCCGGCGCGGGCCTGGAGCGGATGTGCCTCGTCGCCGAGCTCTGGCACCGCCGCGACCAGTTCCATTGCGGCGCGGACGGCACGCTCGGCGTCGTCCTCGTGGGCCGTGGGGGCTCCCCAGACGGCCATCACCGCATCTCCGATGAACTTCTCAACCGTCCCGCCGTGCCGCTCGATCACGCCGCGCGCAACGTCGAAGTACCGCGTCAACAGCTCCCGCGTCTCCTCGGCGTCGCGCCCCTCGGCCAAGGTCGTGAAGCCGACGAGGTCAACGAACATGACCGACACGAGCCGTCGTTCGGCGCCGGAATCGGTGGCAGGCACTGCGGCCGGGGTGGCACCTGCCACCAGGGCCGAACCGCACTCGCCGCAGAACCTGTCCGATGCCGGGTTGAGAGTGCCGCACACCGCGCACGGCCGGCCGAGGCCCGTGCCGCATTGGGCGCAGAACTTGCGGCCGGCCTGGTTGGGCGTGCGGCAGCTCGAGCAGATGACCGGCGGGAGATCCATGCTCATGGCCTGGCCGCCGGGCTCCCGATCTCGGTGCCCGCAGCCCGTAGCGCAGGAGCGGCCGCGCGCGCCGCGTCCCTGCCCACCGGCACGAAAGCTGCCCGATATGCAGCCACCACGGCACTCGCACCGCGATCGGCAAAGAACTGCTCGGCCGCGGCGCCGGCCGCGGCGGCCTCCGGGTCGCGGTCACCCGCCAACATGCCCCACGCCAGCCCGGCGCGAGCTTCGCCGAGCAGGTCGCTGCCGTGGCGCAGCAGCTCGAGGGCGGTCCGATACGCGGCGCGAGCCTCGTCCCAGCGTCCATCTCGGGCCGCCTGCCCGGCCTCTGCCGCGGCCAGGTGCGCCGCCACCAGCCGGCCCGGGCTGGGCCACGCACGCAGCGTTGCGATGGCCTGCGCCAGCTCCGCGGTCAGGTTGCCGGCGACTGCCGCGAATGCGGCAAGGTCCGGTCCTTCGTGGCCAAAGTTGCTGTTCTTTCCGGCCTCGAGCGCAAGGCGCGCGGCCACCTCCCAGTCACCTCCACAGGATGCGATGACCGCCTCGCCCATCAGTCCGGCGGCGGTGGCCATCTGGCTGTCCAGCTGGGAGATGATCTCGTTGGCCCGGGCCATCAGGGCTGCCGCGCCCTTGCGGTCCCCACGCAGCGCGGCAAGCGTTGCCCGGACATTGGCAAACGCAGCACCGTAGAAGGGGGCGACGGTCTCCCCCTCCTCCAGGGCATCCATCTCGCCCATCCACTTGCCCCAGTCGCCAGTGGACTGCGAGTCACTGGCGAGAAGCATCACGGCCTGGAACACGAACGGCCGGTTGCCGACCCGGAGGGCCAGTTGGTAGATCTCCTCCATCAGTGCGCTGGACTCCCGCAGGTCGTCCTCCCCGAGCGCCCCGAGCAGGTTGTTCCGCGCGCGCAGCCCCGACGCCCAGAGAGCCTGTCGATCGGCCTCAGCCGCGGCTCCGCGCAGGGTTGCGGCGGCCTCGGTGAAGTGGCCGATCTGCAGCATCGAGGTCCCCTTGTTGATGAGCGCCTCGACCACGGGGCGGACCAGCCGGTGCGAGCCGGCGAGCGTCAGGGCGCGATCCGCCGTGGCGATCGATTCCTGGGATCGGCCGGTCATCATGTAGACCCGCGACAGCTCGGCCAGCATGGCGGCGTACTCCGCCGAGTCGCTGATCGCCGCGCCCTCTACGAGCGCCTCCTCGAAGATGGCCACGGCCTGCGGCTCCAGCTTGGCCGAGGTGTGGTGGCGTCCCTGCCAGGTCGCGGCTCGGACCACGCCCGGCAGATCCCCGAGCGAGCGATACAGGTCGCCGGCGGCCCGTGCATGCTCGATGGCCGCGGGCAGGTCGTTGGTGTGGTCACCGGCATCGGTGGCTCGCTCGTGGAGCGCCGCCTGCTCGGTCGGATCCGAGGTGACTGAGATCGCCTGCTCGAGGTAGCCGAGCGCCTGGCGGTACGAGTGGAGGGCGGCCGCGCGGTCGGCCGCCGCGACCAGGGCGATCCGGGCCTGGGCGGCGAGCGCGTCGGCCTCGGGACCCGGGCTGCGACGCCTGGTGGGCGGCCACGTAATGGCTCGCCAGCACGCCGGCGAGCTCCTCGTTGCCGAGCCCCTCCATGTGGCGCGCGGCGGCGAGATGCCGCGCCCGGCGGTCGGCGCGGGCCAGTGAGGCGTACGCGACCTCGCGCACCACTGCCTGCACGAACTGGTACTGGCCGCGCTCCGGGGAGCGAGGATCGGCGTCGACGGTCAGCAGCTGGCGGCGGACCAGGCGCTCAAGCGAATCGGTGAGGGACGAAGTCGCAACGCCCGCCACGGCGGCGAGCGCGTCGAGCGTGAAGCTCTGCCCCAGCACCGACGCGTCCTGGAGCAGGGCCCGATCCTCCGGGCGGTTCGCGTCGAGGCGGCTGGCGATGAGCGCGTGGAGCGTCTCGGCGACGCCAAGCGAGCCGATATCCCCGGTCAGCCGGTATCGGCCGTCCTCGGGGACCAGCAGCTCCCGGTCGAGGAGCATGCGCACCGTCTCGACGGCGTAGAGCGGGATCCCCTCCGCGCGCCGCACGATCGAGCGCAGCGCACCGCGGGGAAGGCCGGGCACGAGGCCCTCGAGCATCTCCGCGATCTGCGCGTCGGCGAGCGGCTCGAGGTTGAGGCGGGTGATGCTGCGGACGCCGCTCCCCCAGTCGGGGCGCCGCTCGAGGAGGTCGGGGCGGGCCAGCGCGACGACGAAGATCGGGTCGTTGCGCGCCCACGTCAGCAGGCTCTCGACGAAGTCGAGCATCCCCTGGTCGGCCCACTGGAGATCGGTGAAGACCATGATCACCGGGTCCTGCTCTGCCATCCGCTGGAAGAAGGTGCGCCACGCGGCGAAGAGCTCCTCGCGGCCCTCGGCGGGCAGCTCCTCGATCCCGAGCAGCCCGGCCAGCCGCGGCGCGACCCAGCGCCGCTCGCCGGGGTCGGGCACGAACTGCTCGAGGGTCGCGTTGAGGCGGGTGCGAACCGTCTCCGCGTCGTCACCCTCGCCGATGCCGGCCCGGCGCCGCACCATCTCGACCAGCGCCCAGTAGCTGATCCCCTCGCCGTACGACGGGGAGCGGCCTTCGTGCCAGAAGGCGTTGTCGACCACCCCGTCGAGGTACTTCTCGAACTCCCAGGCGAGCCGGCTCTTGCCGATGCCCGCCTGCCCGATGACGGTGATCAGCCGCGACCTTGCGCTCGCGCGCGGTGGCGTCGAAGAGGTCCTTGAGGAGGCGCAGCTCGTCGTCGCGACCGACGAAGGGCGGCTCGAGCAGCTCCGAGCGCCCCGATCCGCCGCGGCGCGCGACCACGGCGACCGCCCGCCAGGCCTGAACCGGTGCCGCCTTGCCCTTCATGGTCTGCTCGCCCGCCGGCTCGAAGGCGATCGCCGTGGACGCGGCGTGGTAGGTGGCCTCGCCAACGAGCACCGTCCCCGGCGCCGCGGCGGACTGGAGGCGGCTGGCGGTGTTGACCAGGTCGCCCGCGACCATGCCCTGGTTGGTTGCGCCGATCGTCACCGCCGCCTCGCCGGTCAGCACGCCGGCGCGCGCCTGGAGGGCCACGCCCTGGGAGATCCCGGGCACCGCGGTGACGAGTTCGAGCGCGGTCCGGACCGCCCGCTCGGCATCATCCTCGTGCGCGACTAGGCGCGCCCCAGACCGCCATCACGGCGTCGCCGATGAACTTCTCGACGGTCCCGCCGTGCCGCTCGATCACCGAGCGCGCCACCTCGAAGTAGCGGGTCAGCAGCTCCCGCGTCTCCTCCGCGTCGCGATTCTCCGACGCGGTGGTGAAGCCGACGAGGTCCACGAAGAGGACCGAGACGAGTCGCCGCTCGGCACCCGATTCGGCGACAGCCGGCGCGCCAGCGCGCGCGGCAGGCGGCATCGGCCCCCATCGGAGAGCCGCACTCGCCGCAGAACTTGACGGTCGGGCTGTTGAGGGTGCCGCAGCTCGTGCAGGCGACCCCCAGCTTGCCGCCGCACTCGGCGCAGAACTTGCGGCTGCCCTCGTTGGACGTGCCGCAGCTGGAGCAGACGACCGGGGCGAGATCCATCGCTGCAGACCATAGCGAACAGCGCGCCGCGTGGAAAGTAGTGCGCGCTACGCTTCCCGGCCATGCGTGTGATCTGGTTCTGGCTGGTGGGACGGACGGGCACGAGCCGCCTCTCCCGGTGGCTCCACCCCATCCTCTACCGCTGGACCGGTGGCGCCGGGGTGGTGGGCCGATCGCTCGGCAACCTGACCATCCTGCTCACCACCACGGGGCGCCGGAGCGGCCAGCCGCGCACGCACAGCCATCTGGGCCTATCCCGAGGGCGACGCCCTGGTCCTGGTCGGCTCGTACGCCGGCAACGGCCGCACCCCGGCCTGGGTCCTCAACCTCCGCGCGCGCCCCGAGGCGACGGTGCAGGTCCGTCGCGACGTGCGCCGCGTCCGCGCGCGGGAGGCGGGCGGCGAGGAGCACGACCGCCTCTGGCGCATGGTCGTGGCCGCCTACCCGGGGTACGCGGCCTATCTCGAGTGGGTCGGCCACGCCATCCCACTCGTGGTGCTGGATCCTGCCTAGCCAGCTCCGTCGCCGGTAGTCCTGGCGTAGCCACCGGGTGACCACAACGACCAAGAAGAAGCCGATATCTCACCTTCGTGGTCAGCCGGTGACCAAACAGCGACCGAGAACGGCCGTTTTCCCGGTCTCCTTCCCCGTTGTAGCCACCGGGTGACCACAGGGCCGGTAACCAGGCGGTAAGGCCCCGAGGTGGACGATCGCTTCGTGGCGAACCGTCTCACCCGCGTCGACGAGGCGCGGCTCGTCGCCCGACGCCTCGTCGCGGAGCACGGATCGGACCTCCGCGAAGCTCGGTTGGCTGGCGGGTTGCGCCAATCGGATATCGCACGGGCAGTGCGACGATCGGCCTCGTCGATTGGACGGGTCGAACGAAGCCAGGCGAGCCGCGTGACAGTCGCGGACCTCGCCGCTCACGCGGCGGCGGTTGGCCTGAAGCTCACGACGCATCTCTACCCGGCCGGCGGGCGGCTGCGCGATGCGCGTCAGCTCGACATGATCAGCCGATACCGCGCCATCGTCGCGCGCGGCGAGTGGAGTGTCGAACTCGAGGTTCCAATCGGCCCGATTGGAGACCTCCGAGCCTTCGACATGGTCCTGTCACGCGCGTCGGTGCGTATTGCGCACGAGTTCGTGAGCCGCGTGCGGGACGTGCAGGCACAGATCCGGCCGCTGGTGCGCAAGCAGCATGACTCGCGGGTTGCGCGTCTCGTGCTGGTCGTAGCCGCGACCAATGCCAACCGCCGCGCCATCGCAGAAGCCGGCACCGCGCTTCGAGATGTGTTCCCGCTCGGAACCCGGGCGGTGCTCGCCAGTTTGCGTTCCGCGCGTGACCCCGGCGCGAATGGGCTTGTCCTCCTGTAGGCCGATTGCGCCCGGCGTGGTCAGTTGCGTCGCAGTCACCCGATGACCACAACGACCAAGAAGAGGCCGATATCTCACCTTCGTGGTCAGCTGGTGACCAAACAGCGACCGAGAGGGCGCATTCCCGGCCTCCTTCCCCGTTGTAGCCACCGGGTGACCACGGGGCCGGGATGGCAAGGCTCGAGCCGCAGGCCAGCCGGCGGCGAGACTGCCTAGCGTCCCTCGAGGCCGTCGAAGAGCGACGCCTCGTGGAGGTCGGCCGGGATGCCGCGCTCCGGCCAGCGGGTCAGCACGAAGGACTCCGGGGAGAGGATCTTCGGGGCGAGGTCATCGGGGAGCTCCAGCAGCCAGCCGAAGTCCTGGGTCTGGGTTCGGTGGCATTGCATCGCGGCGCGCTTGGCCGCGGCCCAGTCGGAAACCTCGACGATCGTGCTGATCTCGGCCTCCGGCCGCCCGAACGACTCCTCCTCGCCCGGTTCGCCGGACTCGGTCGTGGACTCGGTCGTGGGCGCGGGCGCGGCCGCGGAGTCCGCCGAAGGCTCGGCAGCGGGCCCGGTGCCGACCGGGGTGGCGTCATCGGCGTCGAAGTCCCACGGCAGCTTGATGCCGCGCTCCTTCATCTCGCCCATGACCGCGCGCCATCGGTCCCGGTTGAACGCGATCTCGTAGAACTTCGAGACGGCGAACGCGGCGCCCGCATCGGCGAACCGCGACGCATCGGCGGCGGCCTGCATCGCCGCCACGGCGACGCGGTGGGCATTGATGTGGTCGGGGTGGCCATAGTTGCCGTTCGCGTCGTAGGTGACCATCACGGCGGGCCGCGCCTCGCGGATGACCGAGACCAGCCGTCCGGTCGCCTCATCGAGATCGGCCTGCCAGAAGGCCTCCGGATGCCGGTTCGCCTCGCTCTCCATCATGCCGCTGTCGCGGTATCCGAGCCGATGGAGGTGCAGCTCCCCCGGTCCGCTGCCGCGCAGGTGGGCGAGCGAGCACTCGAGCTCGCCGGCGCGGATCTCGCGCAGGCGCGGGCGCGCCTCCTCCGGATCGAGCTCCGGGTCGTGGACCTCCCCCTCCTCGCCGCCGGTGCAGACCACCAGGTCGACGCGACGCCCCTCGGTCACCGAGCGCGCGATCAGGCCGCCCGTCGCGAAGCACTCGTCGTCGGGGTGGGCGTGGACCAGCAGCAGGCCGCCGATGCTCATCCCCGCGCCGCCCGATGCGCTTCGCACTCGCACAGCTCGCGCAGCTTCAGATACGTGAAGAGGCCCGTGTCGTGGCCGTCGGCCCAGATGGGGGCGAGGGCGTAGCGGCCAATCCACTTCACCCGCTCCATCGTCGTCTGCTGCTCGGTGAAGGCCATCTCGAGGGTCACGATCCCCGGCAGGTTCCCCTCGCCGGCGCACAGGGCGCAGGGGCAGGCGCGGCGCAGCGCCGCCCAGCTCCACTCGCCGAGGTGGCCATCGTCCCAGCGGATCCGCATCAGGCGCGCGGTGTCGTCCAGCTCGACGGCGATGGGGTTGACGATCTCCTGCATCGGCGTCACATCTGCCACGCCTGGAGCACGCCGAGCCACTCCGCGCCGAACGTGGCCCCGTTGCTGGTGAGTGCCGCCGGCGCCTTGCCGTCGACCAGGTCCCAGACATACAGGTCCTGGTGCACCCCGCTGCCGATGATCCGTCCCAGGGTGAAGACGATCTCGTTGTCGGTCACGGCCCAGCGGATGTGGCTCACCAGGCCGCTCACCTTCACCGACGCCTGGGCCGCGCCGTCGCTGTCGAGGAGGGTGATGGTGGTCACGCTCCCTGCTACGGCCAGCGTGATGCGCATGCGCTGGTCGGGCGACCAGAGGTTCGGCTGGTGGTCCACCTGGGTGTAGGCGCCGCTGTCCGGATCGATCTGGTACGTCGCCGGCGCGCCCAGGATCCAGGCCACCACGTACCCGTCGACCGTGGTGTAGAGCCTGGTGATGCCGCCGTCATCGGCGAACTGCGCCTCCTTGAGGGCCGGGTCGGCGACGATCGTCGGATGGGGGTAGCCGATCGTGCTCAGGACCTGCGTCGCGCCGGTGGTGAAGTCGATCTTCAGGAGCTCGGCGCCGTCATTCGCCCCGTTTCGCGTGATGCGGAGCCCGTAGACGGTGGTCGAGTCGGCGTCGAAGATCACCGCGTCCACCGGGTCGGTCAGGATGCGAGCCGGCTGCCCCGCGACCAGCGCCACCGCCTTGCCGGCGACGATCGCGACTCCACGGGTTCCGTCGGGGGACCAGGCGTAATGGGTCACCCCGCCCTTGTCATCGACCAGGACCGTGGCGGCGGCGGTCGTGCTGAAGTCGTGGCGCAGCAGGCGGATCGGCGAGGAGGAGGTGGCCCGCTGCAGGTAGGTCATGTCGAGCGCCCCGAACGTCGGTGGCGGAGAGGCGGTGGGCGCGACCGTCGGCGAGGGGGTGGGTGGCGGCGGAGTCGGGCTGGGGGTGGGCGCCGGTGCGGAGGCGGACGGGCTCGGGGTCGGCACGCCGGCCACCCCCTCGGGGCCGATGAAGATGAGGGCCAGCAGCACCACCACGATCCCGCTCAGCGCCAGGACCACGCCGATCAGCCACGGGACCGCCTGCTCGGCGGTCGTCGGGCGGCGCCGATCCCCATCGCGCTTGGCATCCCAGCCATCGGAATCGGAGGGGTCGCCGAACGAGGTGACCGGCTCGGATGCGTCCGTCTCCGGAGATGGCGGCGGATCAGGCTCCGGGTCAGGCTGCGGATCCTGGTCCGGCGCGGGCGGCGGGTCGAGGTCGCGGCCGAGGTCGCGGCTCGCGGTCGAGGTCGCGCTCCGGCCAGCGCGGGCGCTCGTCGTCGAAAGGTCCGCTCATCGGCCGAGGCTCACCGGCTGATCATACCCACGCGTCCCCGCCGCGATCCCGACCGGCGCCGAGCGGCGGAGCCCCGAATCCGCCCGAGTAAGATGCAGCCACTCGGTAGCCCGCGGCGGTCGTTTGGCCATCGGCGAAGGGTAGCCGGAAGGAAGGACCGATGCCGACCCTTCGCGTGGCCGCCTGCCAGATCGATCCGCAGCTCGGCGAGGTCGAGGCCAACCTGGAGCGCATCTCTCGCGGCGTGGCCGACGCCGCCGCCGCCGGCGCGGTTCTCGCCGTCCTCCCCGAGGCGTCGGTCACCGGCTACGCCTTCGCCTCGCTCGACGAGGGCCGGGCGGTGGCGCGTCGCGCGGGCGTGGTCGCCGGCGACGCGATCGCCTCGCTGGCCGCGCAGCACGGCCTGACGGTGATCTGCGGCACGCTCGAGGCGGTCGGCGACGAGGTCTTCAACGCCGCCCTGCTGGCCACGCCCGACGGGCGGCGCTACACCTACCGCAAGATGCACCTCCCCTTCCTGGGGATCGACCGCTTCGCCACGCCCGGGCCCGACGCGCCGAGCGTGGTGGAGGTCGACGGCCTGCGGATCGGGATCCTGATCTGCTACGACCTGCGCTTCCCCGAGGCGGCGCGCATGTGCGCGCTCGACGGCGCGGACCTGATCGCGCTGCCGACCAACTGGCCGGTCGGCGTCGACTTCCATCCCGGCATCTTCGCCCCGGCCCGCGCGGCCGAGAACCACTGCTACCTGCTCGCCTGCGACCGCGTGGGGACGGAGCGCGGCGTCACGTTCATCGGGCGCTCCGCGCTGTTCGACTTCGACGGGCATCAGCTGGCGGTCGCCAGCGACGACCGCGAGGAGCTGCTGGTCGGCGAGATCGACCCCGAGGCGGCGCGCCAGACCCACGTCCGGCGGCGGCCCGGGGAGCACGAGTGGGACACCGTCGCCGATCGACGCCCGGGGCTCTACCGGCGGCTGCTGGAGCCGGCCATCGACCGGCAGCACCCGCCATCGGCCAGCCTGTACTCCGGGGATGTCGAGTAGCCGCTGAGCCTCGCCGCGCGTCGAGCGCGGCGCATCGGTCAGTCGGAGGCGGCCCACATGACGATGCCGGCCACGAAGACGCCCGAGACGAGCCCGATGAAGGCCGCCGCCCCCTCGGGCCCGCGGCCCTCGGTGGTCGGCGCGATGGCGTTGATCGCCTGGAGCCCCACGATCATGTAGAGCAGCCAGCCGGCGCTCGCGACTGCGGCGAAGATGGCCTTGGCACGGCGGGAGAAGCTCACGGGGCGCATCCTAGCAAACGGGGCGGTAATCGAGCGGTAACTGTTCGGTCAGGTCAGCTGACGATCGTGTCGTCGTGCCAGCCATCCGGCCACGCTTTGGACAGCGCACCGAGTTGCCCGCCGCGCGATTCTCCCGCGAGCTCGTGGCTGCCCGAGCCGTGGCGGGCCTCAGTCAGGCGCAGGTGGCCGGGCGCGCAGGGGTCAGCCAGGCCCTCGTCAGCCAGGTTGAACGCGGTCGCACCATCCCCAGCCTGGAGGTGATGGGGCGACTGGCGTCGGCGACCGGCCATGACCTCTCCCTGCGACTCTTCCCGGCCGATGGCGTCCGACTGCGGGACTCCGGACAGCTGCGCCTGGCCGAGCAGATTCGGGCGACCGCGCACCCGAGCTGGCAGCTGCGCCTCGAGGTGCCAATTGCAGCACTCCCCGATCGCCGGGCCGCGGACGTCGTGCTGACGGGTCCGATCGAATCGGTCGAGATTGAGATCGAGCGGTCGCTGCTCGACCTGCAGGCCCAGCTGCGATCTGCACAGCTCAAGCGCACGGCGCTCGCCGAACGGATCGGACGGGAGGTCCGGCTGGTCATGGCACTGCCGGACACTCGGCGCAACCGCACCGCGGTCGAGCAGCATCGTCGGCTGTTGGAGACTGCGCTGCCCATCGGGTCCCGATCAGTGTGGGCCGGCCTGCGCTCGGGCGAGCCAATCGGCGCCGATGGCCTGCTCTGGGTTCGGGTTCGTGCTCGCTCACCTGGGGCTCCTCGCCGGTCCGCGGGCACGCGATAAGCCGTACTTCTGCTCGTGCGCCCCCCGGTTAGGCGGAGGGGTCAATCCATAAGGGCCGCTACTAGGCTCAGACCAAAGCCGGCGACCTGGTGCCACGCGAGTAGCGAGGCTTCTCGAACTCGACGCATCGGTGCATGAGCAGTAGCCAGCCTTATGCCAAGCTCGCGCGGGGTCGAAGCCGGGGGCGGATCGGCGCGCCGGACTCGCTAGTCCTCGCCGCGGCCGGACTGCTCGCGGATGGTCGAGACGATCCCCGAGTCGGCAAGGGTGGTCACGTCGCCCAGCGCGCGCTTCTCGGCGATGTCGCGCAGCAGGCGCCGCATGATCTTGCCGGAGCGGGTCTTGGGCAGGTCCGGGGTGAACATGATCTGCCTGGGTCGCGCCAGCTTCCCGATCACCTCGGAGACGTGGTCGCGCAGCTCGACCCCCAGCTCGTCCGACGCCTCGAAGCCGGAGCGCAGGATCACGTAGCTGAAGATCGCCTGGCCGGTCATCGTGTCGGTGCGACCGACCACGGCAGCCTCCGCGACCGCGGGATGCGAGACGAGCGCCGACTCGACCTCGGTGGTCGAGATGCGATGGCCGGAGACGTTCATCACGTCATCCACGCGCCCGAGCAGCCAGTAGTAGCCCTCGTCGTCGCGCTTGCAGCCGTCGCCGGCGAAGTAGCGCCCCGGGTAGCGCGACCAGTAGGTCTGCACGTAGCGGTCGTGGTCGCCGTAGATGCCGCGCAGCATCGCCGGCCACGGCCGCTCCAGGACGAGGTACCCGCCGCCGCCGAGCGGGACGGAGTTGCCGGCCTCGTCGACCACGTCGGCCTTGATCCCCGGGAACGGGAAGGTGGCGCTGCCCGGCTTGGCGGTCGTGATCCCCGGCAGCGGGGTGATCAGGATCATCCCGGTCTCGGTCTGCCACCAGGTGTCGACCACCGGGCAGCGCTCCTGCCCGATGTAGCGCCAGTACCAGGCCCACGCCTCGGGGTTGATCGGCTCCCCCACCGAGCCGAGCAGGCGCAGCGAGGAGAGGTCGTCGGCGGCGAAGACGTCGTGCCCGTACTTCATCAGGGCGCGGATCGCGGTCGGGGCGGTGTACAGGATCGTGGCGCGGTACTTCGCCGCGATCTGGGCCCATCGGTCCTTCTGCGGGAAGTCGATGGCGCCCTCGTAGATGATCCCGGTCGTGGCGTTGGCGAGCGGCCCGTAGACGATGTAGGAATGTCCGGTGACCCAGCCGATGTCGGCCATGCACCAGTACACGTCATCGGGCTTGATGTCGAAGATGAGCCGATGGGTGGCCGCGGTGCCGACCAGGTAGCCCGCGGTGGTGTGCATGATCCCCTTCGGCTTGGCGGTGGTGCCGGAGGTGTAGAGCAGGTAGAGGAGGTCCTCGGAGTCCATCGGCTCCGGCTCGGCGGTGGTCGGCTGACTGGCCACCAGCTCGTGCCACCAGTGGTCGCGCCCCTCCTGCCACTCCACGGGGTCGCCGGTGCGCCTGACCACGATGCAGTGCTTGACCGATGGGCTGCGCCCCATGGCGTCGTCCGCGCTCGACTTGAGGTGCACGGCGGCGCCCTTGCGATACCCGCCGTCGGCGGTGATCACCGTGGTGCACTGCGCGTCCTCGATCCGGCCCGCCAGCGCATCGGCGCTGAAGCCACCGAAGACGACGCTGTGCGGCGCACCGATCCGCGCGCAGGCGAGCATCGCGACCGGGAGCTCGGGGATCATCGGCATGTAGATGGCGACCTTGTCGCCCTTCTTCACGCCGAGCGAGCGGAGGGCGTTCGCCATCCGGCAGGTCTCGTCGAGGAGCTGGGAGTAGGTCAGGGTGCGCGTGTCGCCCGGCTCGCCCTCCCAGTAGTAGGCGACCTTGTCGCCGAGGCCGTTGGCGACGTGCCGGTCGAGGCAGTTGGCGCTGATGTTGAGCTTGCCGCCGACGAACCACTTCGCGTAGGGCAGCTGCCAGTCGAGGAGCTCGGTCCACGGCTCGATCCAGTCGATCCGCTTCGACTTCCTCGGCCCAGAAGGCGCGGAAGCCCTCGTCGGTGGCCGCGTTCGCGTAGATCCCCGGGTCGTTGGCGGTGGCCTGCGCCGCGAAGCCGGCGGGAGGCGGGAAGAGGCGCTCCTCGCGCAGCAGGTTCTCGATCGTCGCCGCTTCCGCGGCCGGTTCGATGTGCTCGGACTGCTCGTCAGCCATGGACCGGATTCTAGCCTCGGCGTCGAGGATGCTGGAGCCCCATCACCCGCTGCCGGCAAGGAGCCGTTCGCGGTCGAACATGGCGGACACGATCCGCCACCCGAGGCGGTTGAGGACGATCAGCAGCACACCGAGACCCACCCCGAGGCCGAGCGTCGCGTGGATCACATCGAACGCGGTGAGCGATGTGACGCGAGACCATCGGAATGCTTCCGAGCAGGCTGAGCTGCTGCGCGACGCGCGCGTCGCTCGCTCGGGTCGAGATCGCGATGCTGATCCAGATCGACAGGAGGGCGAGGAGCGGGGTGAAGACCACCTGGGCACCGATGTCCGGGGCTCGAAGGATGGCCGACGCGACGCCTGGCTGGGCGAAGAGGGCGACCGCCGCGAGGAAGATCGCGAACACCAGATACGCGATCGCGACCGACGGAGCGAGCACGGCCAGCGCCTTGCCCAGCAGGAACTCTTCGCGCGGAATCGGGGTCGTGAGCACCGGCTCCAGCGTGCCCTGCTGGCGCTCGCCGACGACCGTTGAGGCGGCCATGGTTGCCGGCACGAGAATCGGGATGCCGAGCAGGTAGAGCAGCAGGTGACCATGGCCGAGTTCGGCCGATGCCGACTCGGGGGCAAGGAAGACGGCGACGAGCGGCTGGATCAGGAAGACCAGCGGGAGCACCACCATCCCCACGACCAGGGAGCGGTTGCGGCCATACTCACGCAGGTCCTTGCGGACGATCGCCACGATGCGCCGCCGGCTCAGGGTCATGCTGGGCGCGCCTCCTTGTCATCGTCGATCAGCTCGAGGTAGACATCCTCGAGCGAATGCAGCGTCTCGCCGATCGACAGGACGTCCGCTCCGGCTGCCACCAGCGCCCGCGTGACGGCCGGCGCGGCGATTGCCGGTTCGGACACGGCGACGAGGTACGTGGCCGGGCCGTCGGATCGCCAGCTCTCGACGGCGGGGAGGCCGACGAAGACGCTGGCCGGGCTCCGGTAGCGCGACGAGGGTCGTGACCGTGAGGGCTTTGGCGAAGAGCCGGTCGCGGAGCTCGTCGGGCCGGCCGATCGTGCGCAGCGACGTGTTCAGGATGGCGACCCGGTCGCAGAGGCGCTGGGCCTCCTCGAGCCGATGGGTGGTGAGGAAGATCGTGACGCCACGCTTGCGGAGCTCATCGATCAGCTCGTGGACCTCGCGGGCCGCGACCGGGTCGAGCCCGGAGGTCGGCTCGTCGAGGAAGAGGATCTCCGGATCGCTGAGCAGCGCCCTCGCGAGTGCCACGCGCTGGCGGAGGCCTTTCGACAGGGTGCCGCAGGTATCGCGGCCCCGGTCCAACAGGTTGACGGCGCGCAGCGCCCGGTCGATCCGCTCGCCCGCGTCGGGCACCTCGTAGAGGTCGGCGAAGCATTCGAGATTCTCGATCACGCTCAGGCGCAGATAGAGGCCCGGCGACTCGGGCATGATCGAGATCCGCTGGCGGATCTCGACGCCGTTCTCGGGCGTCAGCGGGAGGCCGGCGACCATCGCCGAGCCGGAGGTCGGTGCGATGAGCGTGCCAAGCGTGCGCACGGTCGTCGTCTTGCCGGCGCCGTTCGGGCCGAGGAAGCCGAACACCTCGCCCCGGCCGACCTCGAACGAGACGATCCTCGAATGCGGCGCGGTCGCCGAACCGCTTCGTGAGGTGGTCGACGACGAGCGCCGGGCCGCCGACGGAGCTGGCAGCCGACGCACCCGCTTCCACCAGGTTCATTCGGCCCTCAACATGGCCCGCTGTGGGCGCACGAGCGCCACCAGCACCGCCGCCCCGAGATACGAGCTCGCCATCAGCACGAAGGCGACAGGGTATCCCCACGCCGCGGCGACGGCCCCGATCACGAAGGCCCAGAAGGCCCCGATCCCGAAGGCGAACGTGAAGAAGACGCTGAAGGCGACGTCCCGGGTCGGCCCGGTGGCGCGGTCGGCGAGGAAGGCCTGGAGGACGGGCGACTCGGAGAAGACGGCGGTCCCGAACGGGCAGGAGCAGCGGCACCAGCAGCACCAGGTTCGATCCGGCGCCCAGGAAGGCGAGGATCCCGATCGCGCAGAGCACGTAGTAGACGAGCAGGGTGCGCTGCCGTCCGAAGCGGTCCGAGAGGCTGCCGGCGAGCAGCGGTCCCGACCACGGCGCCGACCAGCAGCAGCGCGTAGAGCAGGGCCGTCGTCCCCTCGGAGATTCCCAGCGGGCCGCGGAGGTAGAGGAGCATGAAGGGCGCGACGATGTCGAGCCCGCGACCGCCGGCGGCGATCAGCGAGGCGCCCAGGATCAGCCGCAGGTCGGGGCGCCCGAGCACCTCTCCCAGCTGGCCCCGCACCGAGCCGGCGTCGCGCGCTCGGGCGCGGTACGCCGCACCGTCCTCGCGGACCTTCCAGAGGATCAGCACGCCCATCACCAGCGCCGGGACGCCGAAGAGCGCCAGCGTGGCCTGCCAACCGACGGCGCCGATCAGCCCCAGGCCGACGAACGGCACGAGCATCGTCCCGACGTTGCCCGCCGCTGGTGTGCGCGCTGATGGCGACGCCGCGCCGCGCCAGCGGGAACTGGTCGGAGAGGAGCGCGTTCCCGACCGGGTGCTGCGGGCTCGACCCGATCCGCGTCACCGAGATGGCGCCGAGCAGCTGGCCGACCGAGCGCGTCACGCCGGCGACCAGCAGGCTCGCGCCGAAGACGAGCTGACCCGCCGCCGAGCAGCACCGGGCGCGAGCCACCCATCGGGTCAGGAAGCCGTAGAGCAGCTGCATCGAGCCGCCGACGGCGGTCGTGACGGCGATGAAGAGGCCGATATCCCTCGGATTCAGGGCGAACTGCACGATCACGATCGGGTAGATCAGCGGCATCAGCGCCGATTGGGCATGGATCACGGCGTGCGACAGGGCGAGCAGCGTCAGGGTCAGCCCGGGACGGGCGCGGGGCGGATCGGTCACGCCGGCGCCAGGGATCGCGGCGGGCAGCTCGCCGCCGCCCTCCCTTGCCGCGCACGACCAGCTGCCAGGCCACCAGGGCGATGAAGAGGATCGTGACCCCTCCGCCGACCAGGAAGCCGGCAGGCGGGCCCCAGGCCTGCGCCACGCTCCCCGCGATGAGGCCGCCGATCGGGGTGGAGCCGGCGAAGACGGTGACGTAGAGGGCCATCACGCGGCCGCGGAGGGCGTCGGGCACGTTGCGCTGCACCGTCACGTTGATGGTGTTGACCATGAGCATCGACGAGAGGCCCAGGAAGACGATCACCGGGAAGGCGGCGTAGACCGAGCGCGAGATCCCGAGGAGCAGCTCGAAGAAGACGAACGAGGAGGCGCCGCCCAGGATCATCCAGATGAGCGGGCGCCGCGAGCCCAGGAAGGCGAGGGTGAGCGATCCGATCAACGAGCCGACCCCCATCGCCGCGAAGAGCGCGCCGAAGCCATCGGCGTTCAGGTCGAGCGTGTACTTCGCGAAGAGCGGCAGGAGCGTCTGGAAGTTCATCCCGAAGGTGCCGACCCCGGCCAGCAGGACGAGCGGCCAGAGCACGTTCGGGGTGCGCAGGGCGAAGCGGATCCCCTCGGAGAGGCTGGATCGGATGGGAGGGTGGCTGGCCGGTCGCTCGATCGGCTGCATGGCGGCCGGATCCATCCGCAGCAGCGCCGCGAGCACCGCCAGGTAGCTCACCGCGTTGATGGCGAAGTTGAAGGCCGGACCGAAGATGGCAAGCGTGATCCCGGCCACCGCCGGGCCGATGACGCGGGCCAGGTTGAACGACGCGGAGTTGAGGGTGATGGCGTTCATCAGGTCGTCGCGCGGCACCAGCTCCGCTGCGAACGACTGGCGGACCGGCATGTCGAGGGCGTTCACGAAGCCGAGCGCCAGGGCCAGCAGCATGATGTGCCAGATCTGGACCACCCCGGTCACGGTCAGCCCGAACAGGACGAGCGCCTGGAGCGCCGCCACGGACTGGGTGAAGACGAGCAGGCGGCGCTTGTCGACCCGGTCCGCGAGGACGCCTCCGAGCGGCGCCAGCAGGAGCGACGGCGCGAACTGCAGGGCGACCACGACGCCCAGCTGAATGTAGGTGCCGCCGAGCAGCAGCACCAGCCACGGCTGGCTGACCGACTGCATCCACGTCCCGACCAGGCTGACGATCTGGCCGATCCAGTAGAGGCGGAAGTTCCGATGGCGCACCGCGGTGAAGGCGCGGTCGAGCTGGAGCATTGCCGGGAATGCTACAGACCCCCGCCGGTCGCCACGTCGGCCCCGCCGATGCGCCATGCTTCGCCGCGATGCGACGACCGATCGCTCGCCTGACCGGCGCCGCCGCCCTGCTGGCGGTGGCCGTCGCGATCTCGCTCCTCACCGTTGCGCCAGGGACGATCCCCGGGGAGCAGCTGCCCTCCGCCTCGCAGTGGGCCACCGGGACGCCCGTTGCGACTGCGGTCGCCACCCAGCCAGGCGCCGGCGAACCGGCCGGATCCGAGCCGGAGGGCGGCGGCGGAACGGCTCGGCCGGTCGAGCTGCTCCCCGTCTCGCCAGACCAGGCGTCCGCCCTGCAGGCCGCCGTCGACCGGGCGCGCCTGGCACTCGGCCTCGGCGCGGTGGCGGTCGGGATCTCGGCCGATGGGGAGATCGGCTGGAGCGGCGCCTCGGGACCGCCCCGCAACGGCGTCACGCCACTCAGCGGCACCACGCGCTTCGCGATCGCGAGCGTGACGAAGACCTTCACCGCGGCGGTCGTGCTGCAGCTCGCCGAGGAGGGCCAGATCCGCCTCGATGCGCTCGTGACCGACTACCTCCCCGAGGTCACCGTGGCGAAGGGCGTGACGGTGGCGGAGCTGCTCCGTCACACGAGCGGCATCGCCGACCTGCTGGCGCCGATGCGCGACCGCCTCAACGCGCAGCCCACGCGCGTCTGGACCCCGGCCGAGGTGCTGGCCCTCATCGGGCCGTCGCGCTTCGCGCCGGGAACCGACTGGAGCTACTCGAACACGAACTACGTGATCGCCGGGATGCTCGTCGAGCGGGTCACCGGGCATCCCTTCGCCGACGAGCTCGCGCGACGCGTCACTGACCCGCTGGAGCTGGGCGGCACCGCCTTCGCGCCCCTGGTCGCCAAGGGGAACCTGCTCGGCGTCTCATGGTCGAGCGCCTTTTCGACCGCCGCGGCGCTCGACTCGACCGCCGTCGACCTGGTCCGGTGGGGCGACGCGCTCTACGGTGGGGCGATGCTGCGCCCGTCGAGCCTGGCGCAAATGCTCGACTTCAACGCGGACGAGTACGGGATGGGGGCCGAGCGCTACCACGTCGCCGGCCTGACCGGCTACGGGCACTCCGGCCTGCTGCGCGGCTACACCACGCTGCTGATCCACCTGCCGAGCGAGCACCTCACCATCGCGATGCTCGCGACCGGGCACGCGTTCAGCCCCTCCTCGCTCCTGACCTACGCCGGGGGCGGCTCGTCGATCCTGCAGCTGGCCGAGGCGATCTCGCCCACCTGACCGATGCGGCGCCTCAGGCGCCGAAGAGGATCTCCCGGAGCACGGGGGTCGGTGGCGACCCGTGGCCGATCACCGACTCGAGGAAGGGCCGATACACGAACTCGCGCCCCTCGGCCTCGGCGCGGCGGCGCGCCTCGCGCTCGAGGCCGGTCATCTCGACCGCGCCGAGGAAGTACTCGCACAGCTGGGTCGAGGAGAGGCGCGCGCGGTCCCACTTGTTGGCCGCCTCGCCCTCCTCCTGGAAGCCGCCCTCGACCATGAGCTGCATCGCCTCCGCCTCGTCCATCGACCCGGCCTGGATGCGGATGTCCATCAGGGCGTTGATGACGCAGCGCAGGTAGTACTTCCAATGGGAGAGCATCTGAGCGGGGTCATCGGCGCCGTAGCCGACGTCCATCATCACCTGCGTGACGTAGACGGCCCATCCCTCGGCGAAGACGCCCGAACCGAAGATGGCGCGCACGAGCGACGGGCATCGGTTCGAGTAGGCGCCCTGGAGGTAGTGGCCCGGCACCGCCTCGTGGATGGTGAGGACTCGCAGCGACCGGGCGTTGTCCTCGCGCAGGTACGACTCCTGGCGCTCAGCCGGCCACGCGTCGTTGACCGGGGTGATGGCGAAGAAGCTGACGAGGCCCTTGTCCAGGGGGCCCGGTGGGATCAGCATCGCGCCGCCGAAGGCGCGCAGGAAGCCAGGCGTCCACACGATCTGGAGCGGCTCGTCGGCCAGGCCGATCAGGTCGCGCTCCGCCACGAACGCCTCGATCCGCTCGTTTTCGGCGCGGCAGAAGTCGAGCAGCTCGTCCTTGGCGGGATGGTCGACCGCGATGGCGTCGAGCACGGCGCGGACCGCGGCATCGTCGCCGTCCGGCTGGGGCGCCTCCCCCATCCACTCGGGCCAGATGCGCCGGGCGATGCGGGTCATCTCGGCGCGGACGGTGTCGTACTCGGCGAGCGCCATCTGCTCGAGCTCGGCCGGCGTGACCGCGGTCTTCAGGGCGTGGTGCATCTTGGCCGCGTACAGCTCCGGGCCCAGCCGGAAGTCACCGGACGCGGTGGGGAGCAGCTCGTCGCGCAGCCACGTGGCGTAGTCGGCGATCGCGGCGGTCGCCACCTCGGCCGCGGCGCGCACCTCGGCCAGGAGCCCGGCGTCGCCGGCCGCCTCCGCCTCCCCGACCGCCAGCGAGACGAGGTCGCTGACGCCAGCCATGCGCTCGGCCCCTTTCTCGGCGTGGAAGCGGCTCACCGGGCGGCTGCCGCCACGGCTGAGCGCGGCGCGAGCGCCGTCAAGCGCGGCCGGCAGCCCGCGAAGGCGCGACGCCAGCGCGTCCAGGCGCTTTTCGAGCGGCGCGTACTCGCGCGCCAGCATGGTGAAGATCGCGCCGCCGAAGAGGTAGACGTAGGTCATCGGGTTCCACTCGTGCTCGCGCAGCTCGTCGGCGAAGAAGCGCATCGCTGCCAGGTTCTCGAGCAGGATCCGACGGTCGATGGCGTCGTCGCGCGACAGTCGCTTGGGCTTGACCGCGGTGACCCGCGCCTCCGCCTCGCGCAGCCACTCCGACCAGGCCGCGTGGCCGGCCTCGCTCAGGTCCGGCCAGTGGTGGTCGTAGGCGTGCTGCCCCAGCTCGGTCGCGTGGCTCGGCTGGAGGCGGAAGTAGTCGGCGAGCAGGTCGTCGACGAGCGCGGCGAACTCCATGGCGCCGGCATCGTACCGCCTGCTAGCCTGCGGGTGTGAGCGAGAGCCTCGCCTACACCGACGCCTACGCGCGATCCGTCGCGGCCAGCGTGCTGGCGACCGATGGCGCCGCCGTGCTCCTCGATCAGACCGTCTTCTACCCCGGCGGCGGCGGCCAGCCGGCGGACGCAGGGCTGGCTGCGCACCGACAAGGGCACGGAGTGGCCGGTCATCGGCGCGCGGAAGGCCGGCGACGAGGTCTGGCACCTGCTCGAGGAGGGAATCGAGGTGCCGCCCATCGGGACGGCGCTGACGGCCGGCATCGACTGGGACCGGCGCCACGCGCTGATGCGCACCCACTCTGCCCTCCACGTGCTGTGCGGCGTCGTCTGGCGCGACTGGAGCGCATCGGTCACCGGCGGGAACATGGAGCCGCTCAGCGGACGGATGGACTTCGAGTTCGAGACGATGCACGCCGACCTGGTAGCCGAGATCGAGCGGCGCGTGAACGTCGAGATCGCCGCCGACCGCGAGATCCGGGTCAACGTCCTGCCCCGCGAGGCGGCGTTCGCCATCCCGGACCTGATCCGCACCAAGATCAACCTGCTGCCAGAGGGCATCGCGGAGGTGCGAACCATCGAGATCGTGGGCCTCGACCTCCAGGCCGATGGCGGCACGCACGTGGCGCGCACCTCCGAGATCGGGCGGGTGCGGGTGACCGGCTACGAGTCCAAGGGCCGCATCAACAAGCGGATCCGGATCGAGGTCCTGGACGGCTGATGACCTCCGCCACCTGCTCCGCCGCAAAGCGTCGGCGTACAGCGGGGCATCCTTAGTCCTCGGGGGCGCCCCCGGTGAGCTTCGGCGAGTCGGCTGGGGCGGGCGGGACGGGCGGCGGCTCCGGCCTGGCAGGCGCCTCGAGGCGCGAGCGCACCACCTCTCGATGCGCGTCCCGCTCCACCGGGTCGGGCATCCAGCGGCGCTCGGCCCACGGGCCGACCACCGGGACGCGCAGCAGGAACTTTCTGATCATCGGGCCGGATTGTAGTCCCGCCTCAGTCCCGCGCAGCCGCCATCTGCCGCTCGTGCTCTCGGCCAGCCTCTCGGCGACGGTCGTGGCTCGAGAGGAGCCGCTTGCGGAGCCGGATCGCGCCGGGGGTCACCTCGACCAGCTCGTCGGCCGCGATGAACTCGATCGCCGACTCGAGCGTGATCGGGCGGGGCGGGGTGAGACGCAGCGCCTCGTCGTGCGCGTGGGTGCGCATGTTGGTGAGCTTCTTCTCCTTGGTCGGGTTGACGTCCATGTCGCCGGTCCGGCTGTTCTCGCCGACGATCATCCCCTCGTAGACCTCGACCCCGGTGCCGATGAAGAGCTCGCTCCGCTCCTGGAGGGCGAAGAGCGCGTACGAGTTCGAGAGGCCCGCCCGGTCGCTCACCAGCACGCCGGCGGTCCGATGCGTCACCTCGCCGGCCCACGGCCCGAAGCCCTCGCCGATCTGGTGCAGCAGGGCTGTCCCGCGCGTCTCGGTCAGCAGCTGGCCGCGGTAGCCGATCAGGCCGCGCACCGGCAGCACGAACTCGAGGCGGACGCGGCCGTCGGCGTCGGTCGACATCTGCTCCAGCTTCGCCTTGCGCCCCGAGAGCGCCGACTGCACCTCCCCGATGAACTCCGGCGGAATGTCGACCGTGATCCGCTCGTACGGCTCCTGCGTCTCGCCATTCACCGTGCGCAGGATCACCTCGGGACGGCTCACCTGGAGCTCGAACCCCTCGCGCCGCATCTGCTCGACCAGCACGGCCAGCTGGAGCTCGCCACGGCCGCGGATCTCGAACGTGTCGCCGGTATCAGTCGGGTAGACCTCGATCGAGACGTTGCCGAGCACCTCGCGGTCCAGGCGCGCCTTGATCTGGCGGCTCGTGACGTAGCGGCCGTCCTTGCCGGAGAGGGGCGAGGTGTTGACGCCCAGCGTCATGCGCAGGGTTGGCGCGTCGACGTCCAGGCGAGGCAGGGGGCGCGGGTCGGCGGGATCGGTGATCGTGTCCCCGATCGTGACCTCCGGGATCCCCGCCAGCGCCACGATGTCGCCCGGCCCTGCCTCGGCCATGTCGATCCGCTCGATGCCGCGGGCGGTGGTCAGGCTCGTCACCGTGCCGGTGAGCGTCACCGTCCGCCCCGGCTCGACCGAGCCATCGGCCCCCTCCGGCTCCTCGCGCACGATCGTCACGCGCTGGCCCGGCCGCACCGTCCCGTTCCAGATGCGCCCCACCGCCATCCGGCCGACGTAGTCGTTGGCGGAGAGGTTGGTGACGAGGAACTGGAGCGGCATGTCGGGGAGGAAGGTGGGCGGCGGCGTCACCGAGACGAGCAGGTCGAGGAGCGGCTGGAGATCGGTCCCGTGGACGCTGAGGTCGCGCGTCGCGGTGCCGAGCTTGGCATTGGTGTAGACCACCGGGAAGTCGATCTGGGCATCGGTCGCGCCGAGGTCGATGAAGAGCTCGTAGATCGCGTCCAGCACCTCCGCCGGCCGCGCGTCGGAGCGGTCGATCTTGTTGATGCAGACGATCACCGGCAGGTGGCGCGCCATCGCCTTGGAGAGGACGTAACGGGTCTGGGGCAACGGCCCCTCGGCCGCGTCGACGAGCAGCAGGACGGCGTCGACCATCAGCAGGCTGCGCTCCACCTCGCCGCCGAAGTCGGCGTGGCCGGGGGTATCGACGATGTTGAGGTGGATCCCCCCGTGCTCGATCGTCGTCTGCTTGGCCAGGATCGTGATCCCCTTCTCGCGTTCCAGGTCGCCGGAGTCGAGGACCCGATCGACCACCGCCTCATTGGCACGGAAGGTGCCGGTCTGGCGCAGCAGCGCATCGACGAGCGTCGTCTTGCCGTGGTCGACGTGCGCGACGATCGCCAGGTTGCGCAGGTCCGGGCGCGCGACGGCTCCCGCGGCAGGTACGGAGGGCGTGGCGAGAGAGGGCTGAGTCGTCATGGGACTCCCCGATTGTCGCACAGCGATGTGACCGAGGCCGATGGGGCTGCCCGGTGCAGTCACCAGGAGCAGGTCAACCGGGTCGTCTCCCGCCAGAGCCCGAGGTGGACGTAGGTCGCGGCGAAGGTCACCGAATTCGGCCCCGGCGGATCCTCCCGCGGGCGCATCAGCTGGAGGCGGATGCTTCCGGGCTCGAACCCTCGCTCGCCGAGCTCGATCGACCAGCGAAACGACCCTTCCGACTCCGCGCCAACCTGCTTGGCCATGTCGATGCTCGGGTATCCGGTGAGACCCGAGTAGATGCCGGCCGCCGTAGCCGGGATCTTGTCGATCACGTACAGCGGGCGCCCCTGTCCGTCCGCACCCGTCCAGCCGAGGACGACGACATCGGTCCCGTTCGGGAACAGGCTGGTCGAGGTCCATGACCAGTCGTACGACACGGTGAGCGTCCGCGGCAGACCGGCCGCGGGCGCGCCGCATTCGACGTGCACCGATGCCCGGAGGTCCGGCTGGTGGACGTCGAAGAGACCGCCCCAGCCGAAGATCGGCGGCGCCAGCATCATCACGGCGAGGAGCGCGCCGGCGGCGCCGACGAGCCCGACGGCGCGACGGACCCGACCGGCGACGAGCGTGGGGTCGGGGGCACCCAGCCAGGCCCAGGCCGCGAGCAGGCCGTCGAACGGCACCCGCCTCGTCCCGCCATTCAGGGCGATCACCACGGCGGAAACGCCTGCCGCACCGAGCAGGATGAGCAGCGGACGCACGGCCGCCACGGCCCACGGCCGGCGACGGTCGAGGGCCCTCGCCTCGACGACGTAGAGCACCGCCAGCACGGCACCCGCGACGCTGAAGGTGACCGTCAACAGGGTGGACACCGGCACGGGCGGCGTGATCATCGCGAGCACGACGCCGGCGACGTTGATGCCCGCCAGGAGCTTGAGCGCCAGCGAGGCCCGAGCCTCGAGGGACCCGGGCTCCGGGCGCGCGATCTCCGACTCGTGGCGGACGACCGTCGCGAATTCCGAGGGGTGCTCAGGGTCTCCAGACACGATTGCCAATCCTAGGCGGAGAGCGTTACCGGGCGCGGGTCAGTCCTCGGCCTGGCGGCCATCGGTCAGCAGGAACCAGTAGAAGCCGTGGGGGGCGAAGGTGAGCAGGTACGGCAGCTCGCCGATCCGCGGGAAGTGCACGTGCCCGATCAGCTCGACCGGCACCATGCCGTTGAACTTCGCCAGGTCGAGCTCCACGTACTGCACGAACCGGGACAGGTTGGCGACGCACAGGATCGTGGCCCCCTCGTGCTGGCGGAGGTACGCCAGCACCCGCGTGTTCTCCGGGTGCAGGAACTCCAGCGCGCCGCGACCGAAGGCCGGGTGGTCGCGCCGCACGCGCAGGATGCGCCGCATCCACTTCAGGAGCGATCCGGGGACCCGCTCCTGGGCCTCGACGTTGACCGCCCCATACCCGTAGACCGGGTCCACGATCACCGGCGAGTAGAGCGCGGCGGCGTCCGCAGCCGAGAAGCCGGCGTTGCGGTCGGGCGTCCATTGCATCGGGGTCCGCACCCCGTTGCGGTCGCCGAGGTAGGCGTTGTCGCCCATGCCGATCTCGTCGCCGTAGTAGATCACCGGCGTCCCGGGCATCGAGAGGAGCAGCGCGTTCAGCAGCTCCAGGCGACGGCGGCTGTTCTCGACCAGCGGCGCCAGCCGGCGGCGGATCCCGAGGTTGATCCGCGTGCGAGGTTCCGCGGCGTATTCGGCCCACATGTAGTCGCGCTCGTCTTCGGTCACCATCTCCAGCGTCAGCTCATCGTGGCTTCTCAGGAAGATGGCCCACTGGGCCGTGTCGGGGATCGCGGGCGTGCGCTCCATGATCTCCACGATCGGGGTGCGATCCTCCTTGCGCAGCGCGATCCACATGCGCGGCATGAGCGGGAAGTGGAACGCCATGTGGCATTCGTCGCCGTCTCCGAAGTAGGGCCTGCACGTCATCCGGCCACTGGTTCGCCTCGGCCAGCAGCATCCGGCCGGGGTGCGTCTCGTCCATCGCGGCCCGCAGCTGGCGCAGGACGGCGTGGGTCTCCGGCAGGTTCTCGCAGGAGGTGCCGTCCCGTTCGACGAGATAGGGCACCGCGTCGAGCCGCAGGCCGTCCACGCCCATGTCGAGCCAGAAGCGCATCACCCGGATGACCGCGCGCAGGACCGCCGGGTTGTCGTAGTTGAGGTCGGGCTGGTGGGAGAAGAAGCGATGCCAGTAGTACGCCTGCCTGCCGCTGTCCCAGGCCCAGTTGCTCGTCTCCGTATCGGGGAAGATGAGCCGGACGTCGGAGAACTTCTGGCTGTCGGTCGACCAGACGTACCAGTCGTCGCGCGGGTTGGAGCTCGAGGAGCGCGACTCGACGAACCACGGGTGCTGGTCGCTGGTGTGGTTGATCACCAGCTCGGTGATCACACGCAGGCCGCGACGGTGGGCCGCTCGCACGAATGCGCGGAAGTCGCGTCGCGTCCCGAAGTCGGGATGGACGTTCGTGTAGTCGGCGACGTCGTAGCCATCGTCTCGCAGTGGCGATGGGTAGAACGGCATCAGCCAGATGGCGGTGACGCCCAGGCTGGCGATGTAGTCGAGCTTGCCGGTGAGGCCGATGAAGTCGCCGATGCCGTCCCCCGACGAGTCGGCGAACGCCTTCACGTGCAGCTGGTAGATGACCGCGTCCTTGTACCAGAGCGGGTCGCTCGCGGGGAGGCTGTTGGCGGAGGGTGTGCCGCTCATGGCGAGAGGGTACCCGCTCCCGGGCCGTCCGATGCAGCAACCGTCAACTTGGCGGGCCGCGGCGCAGGTCCAGGGCGTGGACCCGGTACTCTCTCATCCGGCCCGAGGAGTGCTGCCGCCCCGGAGCCCTTGCGAAGGAGAGACGTGCGGTACGGCCATTTCGATGACTCGCGACGCGAATACGTCATCACCCGTCCGGACACACCGCTGCCCTGGATCAACTACCTCGGCAGCGAGGACTACGTCGGCATCATCTCGAACACGGCGGGTGGCTACTCGTTCTATCGCGACGCCCGGCTGCGCCGGCTGACGCGCTACCGGTACAACAACGCACCGCTCGACCTTGGGGGTCGCTATCTCTACCTCCGCGACGACGACAGCGGTGCGACGTGGAGCCCCAGCTGGCAGCCGATGCGGCGCGACCTGACCGACTACAGCTGCCGGCACGGCCTCGGCTATACGGTGATCGGCGCCCGGTTCGGCGGCATTCACGTCGAGACCACCTACCTCGTCCCGCTCTCCGAGACCCTGGAGATCTGGAGCGCGCGCATCACCAACGAGCGCGAGACCGCGGCGAGCCTCTCCATCTTCAGCGCCGTGGAGTTCTGCCTGTGGGATGCCAACGACGACGCCACGAACTTCCAGCGCAACTACTCGATCGGCGAGGTCGAGGTGCGCGATGGCGTCATCTATCACACGACGGAGTACCGAGAGCGCCGCAACCACTTCGCGTACTTCGCGTGCTCCGAGCCGATCGCGGGATTCGAAACGCAGCGCGACGCGTTCCTCGGCCCGTATCGCGGCTGGGAGGACCCCCTGGTCGTCGAGCGGGGCGTCACCACGAACTCGATCGCGCATGGCTGGCAGCCGATCGGCTCGCACCACGTCCGGCTCGAGCTCGACCCGGGCGCGACGAGGGAGGTCACCTTCGTCCTGGGCTATGCGGAGAACCCCGCGGACGCGAAGTTCGACCCGCCCGGCTCCACCACCCTCGACCTGCGAGGCGTCCGGCCGGTCATCGACCGCCACCTGGAGCCTGGCGCGGCGGATAGCGCCCTGGCCGCGCTCCGTGGGCGCTGGGACGAGGTGCTCGCGAACCTCCAGGTGCAGACCGGCAACGAGCACCTCGATCGGATGGTCAACGTCTGGAACGCGTACCAGTGCATGGTCACCTTCAACGTGTCGCGGTCCGCATCGCTCTTCGAGTCAGGCATCGGTCGCGGGATGGGGTTCCGCGATTCGAACCAGGACCTTCTGGGCTTCGTGCACATGGTTCCCGGGCGCGCCCGGCAGCGGATCCTCGACATCGCCTCGACCCAGCTTCCCGATGGCGGGGCGTATCACCAGTACCAGCCCCTCACCAGGCGCGGCAACGACGCGATCGGGTCCGGCTTCAACGACGACCCGCTCTGGCTCGTCCTCGCCGTCGCTGCCTATCTCAAGGAGACCGGCGACGCGGGCCTCCTGGACGAGCCGGTCCCGTACGACAACCGGCAGGGCAGCGAGACGGCGCTGTACGAGCATCTCCAGCGGGCCATCGGCTATACGCTCGAACGGCTCGGCCCGCATGGCCTGCCCCTCATCGGGCGTGCCGACTGGAACGACTGCCTGAATCTCAACTGCTTCTCGGAGACGCCGGGCGAGTCGTTCCAGACGACGGAGAACCGGAGCGGCGGCGTCGCCGAGTCGATCTTCATCGCCGGCCTCTTCGTGCTGGCGGCGGGCGAGATGCGCGAGATCGCGGCGCGACGCGACGACGCGGCCGAGGCTGCACGCTGCGCGGCAGCTGCCGCCGCGATGGTGGCGGCGGTCGACTCCAGCGGATGGGACGGCGCCTGGTTCCGGCGCGCCTACGACTATTTCGGCGCCCCCGTCGGCTCCGCCGAGAACGAGGAGGGCCAGATCTTCATCGAGCCGCAGGGCATCTGCGTGATGGCGGGCATCGGGCTGCGAGACGGAAGGGCGGTGCAGGCGCTGGCGTCGGTGCGCGAGCGGCTCGCCACCCCCCATGGGCTGATGCTCGCTGCAACCGGCGTTCACCCGCTACCACCTCAACCTTGGCGAGATCTCGACGTATCCCCCCGGCTACAAGGAGAACGCGGGGATCTTCTGCCACACCAATCCATGGGTGATGATCGCCGAGGCGATGGCCGGCAACCCCGAGGCAGCGCTTGACTACTACCTGCGCATCAACCCATCGGCTCGCGAGGAGATCTCGGAGGTCCACCGCACCGAGCCGTACGTCTACGCACAGATGATCGCCGGCCGTGATGCGGCGATGCACGGCGAGGCCAAGAACTCCTGGCTCACCGGCACGGCCGCCTGGAACCTCGTCGCGGTGAGCCAGTGGATCCTCGGGATTCGCCCCGAGCACGACGGACTCCGGATCGATCCCCGGATCCCCGCCGACTGGGCGGGCTTCAGCGTCACGCGCCACTTCCGCGGCGCGACCTACCGGATCCGGGTCGTCAAGGCACGTGGCACGGTGGGCAGGTCGACGAGGCTCACGGTCGACGGCGCCGACCTCGATGGAACGCTTGCGCCGTTGCCGCGAACACCCGGCCAGGAGATCGTGATCGAGGTCCAGATCGACTAGCGCGGGCCATCCCGTCTCCAGGGTGTTTCGGCAGATCGCGCTCTCTCACAGAATGGGTTGACAGCCTCTGCTATTGTTCTCCCATGGCTCGTGAGAGCGCTCTCACCACGAAAGGGACTGCCATCTCCAATCGGCGGCACCCCGCGGGAGGGCAGGCGGTGACCCTGGATGCGGTCGCGCGGGCGGCAGGCGTGTCTCGGGCGACCGTATCGCGAGTCGTGAATGGCAACCCCAAGGTGACTCCCGTGGTCCGCCACGCCGTGGAGCGTGCGGTTGGGCGCCTGGGCTACGTCCCCAATCCGGCGGCCAGGAGCCTCGTCACCCGCCGCAGCGGCTTCATCGCACTCCTCATCCCCGAGCAGACGACGAGCCTCTTCGGTGACCCGTTCTTTCCCCGCCTTCTGGTGGGCATCAGCAGCGAGCTGGCGGCGAGCAACGTCCAGCTCGTGCTGATGATCGCCCGCGGGTCCGCCCAGAGCCGGGCCGAGGCATACGTCGCCGCAGGCCACGTCGATGGCGCGCTGCTCGCTTCGCTGCACGGGGACGACCTGCTCCCCGATCGCCTGCGCACGCGTGGCATCCCGGTGGTGGTCGGCGGCCGGCCGCCGACATCGTCGACGGCGAGCTACGTGGATGTCGACAACGAGTCCGGAGCCCGCACCGCCGTCGAGCACCTGCTGCAGGGTGGCCGGCGCCGAGTGGCGACGATCACCGGGCCGCTCGACATGCCGGTGGGCGTCGACCGCCGAGCCGGCTACCGGCGCGCGCTGGCAGGTGCGGGGATCGCCCAGGAGGACGGGCTCGAGGCGAATGGCCAGTTCACGCAGGATGGCGGCGCCGTGGCGATGCGTGCCATCCTCAAACGCCATCCGGACGTGGACGCAGTCTTCGCCGCGTCCGACCTCATGGCGATCGGTGCCGTGGGCGAGCTGCGGAGAGCAGGGCGCCGCATTCCGGATGACGTGGCCGTCGTCGGCTTCGACGATTCGGCGATTGCGGCCGCTGCAGAGCCTCCGTTGACGAGCATTCGTCAGCCGATCGAGGAGATGGGCCGCGAGATGACGCGGCTGCTCCTGGAGGCCATTGAAACGAGGAGCCCGATTCCCAAGCAGGTCCTGCTGGGAACGAGCCTCGTAGTTCGGGAATCCAGTGCTGCGACGATGGAGCTGAGGTCCGCATGAGCGCACGCTCGAGAGTCCGCGCAGCCGAATCCGCATGAGGAGGTAGGAAGCAACCATGCCCTCGCGATCAACCATTGTCGGCACATCCAACAGATGGAGGAATGGGACCATGAGACAACACTGGTGGCGGGGCGCGTCCGTGATCTTCACGGGCACGATCCTGCTCGCGGCCTGCTCGAGCGGGTCATCACCGTCGGCTTCGGCGACCGGAAGCACGGCCGCGCAGCCGTCGGCGTCTGCCGCGACGTCGAGCGGAACCAAGGAACTCGACGATGCCATGGCCGGCAAGTACCGTGGCACGACGATCACTGCCTTCGGGCCGTTCGTCGACGAGGACCAGGCCAAGTACGAAACGATGGTCAAGGTCTTCGAGGACGCCACTGGCATCGACGTCAAGTACGAAGGCACGAAGCAGTTCGAGCAGGACATCTCGGTCCGGGTCGATGCGGGCAACGCTCCCGACGTCGCGGACTTCCCTCAGCCCGGCTTGCTTGCGTCCTTTGCAAAGACGGGCAAGGCCGTCGACCTGAGCTCGTTCCTGTCGACTGGTTACCTCAAGGCCCAGTACGCCCAGAGCTGGCTCGACATGGCCACCTTGCCAGGCCCGAGCGGCACCGTCACCGCCGGCGTCTGGGAGCGGGTCAACGCCAAGAGCTTCATCTGGTATCCCAAGAAGGCCTTCGATGCCGCCGGCTACAAGGTGCCGACGACCTGGAAGGAACTGACCGACTTGACGGCCCAGATCGAGGCCGATGGTGACACCCCCTGGTGCGTCGGGATCGAATCCGGCGTGGCAACCGGCTGGGCGGCGACCGACATGATCAACGACCTCATGCTCGGCAGCCAGTCCCCCGAGACCTACGACAAGTGGGTCGCGGGCACGCTGCCGTTCTCCTCTCCGGAGGTGAAGGCCGCCTGGCAGACCATGGCTGACATGTGGCTGAAGGCTGGAGAAGTCTTCGGCGGAACGAAGGGGATCGTGAGCACGGCCTTCGGCGACGCGCCCGCGCCGATGTTCACCGATCCGCCGAAGTGCTGGCTCCATCGCCAGGGTAACTTCATCACCAGCTTCTTCCCCAAGACAGCCGTGGCGGGCGTCGATTACGACTTCTTCCCGCTGCCGGCAGTTGACGCGAGCCACGCCGGCTACATGCAGGTTGCAGGGGACGTCTGGGGCATGTTCCACGATCGGCCCGAGGTCCGGGCACTGCTGGAGTGGTACACGAGCGCCAAGCACCTCGAGCCCTGGATGGCGACCGGTGGTGCGCTTGCACCGCAGTTGGACGTCGACACGTCCAAGTACGGCCAGCCCGTCGAGCAGAAGATCGGGGCCCTTCTGAAGAGCGCCACCGCCATCCGATTCACCTCGGGCGACCAGATGCCCGGTGCGGTCAGGACGGCGTTCTGGAAGGAGATCACCTCGTTCATCAACGGCGACGAGACGATCGACCAGGCATTGGCGAACATCGACAAAGCCAAGTAGTAACGTCTCCGTCCCAATCACCCCGGAGAGGGGCGGCCAGAATGGCCGCCCCTCTTCCCTTGGTATGGCATGCTGTTGCGACGCCGACCTGACCGCACCCGTCGGCGACCGTTCCCGTGGCTGAGGGAGTCGTGGAGTGGCATTGACCGAGCCGCCATTGGCCGCGTTCAACGACGAGGCGCCGCCTGAGGCGCGCGCCCGCAACCTCGCCCTCGGCATTGGCGGGGTGATCCTGACCGTCGTCTTCCTCGTGGCGGGCTACGTCATCCTGGCGGACAAGGCCTCGCCGATCCCCAAGCCGCTCATCACCCTGCTGGCCATCTTCTGGGGAGTCGGCGGCCTGCTGGCGGTGTTCACCGTCTCAAACTGGATTGTCGAGCAGCTCCCCGCACGAGCGATGCGCATCCTTCTCCCGGCTGTCTTCATCGGGCCCGCAGTCATCTTCCTCTTTTACTTCCTGCTACTTCCAGCCATCCGGACGCTGTGGACGAGCTTCTTCGACCAGGATGGGGCGGCGTTCGTCGGCCTGGCCAACTACATCCGGGTCTTCACCGACGACGCGACGCTGCTCGCCTTCCGCAACAACCTGCTGTGGCTAGGCTTCGGCGCGAGCCTCACGGTCATCATGGGCCTCCTCATCGCCGCCCTCGCTGATCGCTCGCGGTTTGAGGTGATCGCCAAGTCGATCATCTTCATGCCGGTCGCCATCTCGCTCGTTGGTGCGGGCATCATCTGGAAGTTTGTCTACGCGGTTCGCGATCCGAGCTCGGCCCAGATCGGCCTGCTGAACGCGATCTGGGTCGGCCTTCACAATTCGCCGATCGGCTGGCTTGCCGACAACCAGCCGTGGAACAACCTCTTCCTGATCGTGGTCGTCGTCTGGCTCCAGACCGGGTTCGCCATGGTTCTCTTCTCCGCCGCCATCAAGGGTGTCCCGGCCGATCTGCTCGATGCGGCACGCGTGGACGGTGCGAACGAGATCCAGACGTTCATGCGCGTCGTGGTGCCGACGATCATGCCCACGATCATCACGGTGACGACCACGATCGTGATCTTCACGCTGAAGATCTTCGACGTCGTGGTGGTGCTCACCAACGGGAACTTCGGCACCCAGGTGATCGCAACCGAGTTCTACACGCAGTTCTTCAGCAATCGGAACTTCGGCCTGGGATCGGCCATCGCCATCGTGCTGCTGATCCTGGTGCTCCCGGTGATGGTCTACAACCTCCGTCGCTTCCAACAGCAGCAGGCGTAGCCATGCCAAGACGCCGCCGCTGGCTCGGCCCGCTTGCAGTGAACGGCACGTTGGCGGTCATCTGCTTCATCTGGCTGGTGCCGACCATCGGCCTCCTGGTGAGCTCCGTTCGGCCAGCGGCCGACGTCCTCAACTCGGGTTGGTGGTCCGTCCTGCCACACCAGGACTACGTGACGACCAAGGAGCTCGCGATTCCCGCGGGCGTGACCGGCGATGCGCCGGTCACCATCGAGGGGGTCTCAGCCACATTCGACCAATTCCGCACCGGGGTGACGGCTCCGGGCGGCAAGCGGATCCTGTGGGTCGGCAACCGCCGCACGGGGCGAATCGAGTTTCAGCAGAAGCAGTGGGTGACCGGGTTCAACTTCACGCTGCGCAATTACCAGGTCGTGCTGTCGGGGGGTGACAAGAAGTTTGAGAACACCGGTGGCACCCTCCGAACCGAGACGGGGAGCGACCTCGGCAGCGCATTCATGAACAGCATCGCCGTGACCATCCCAGCCACCGTCATCCCACTGACGATTGCGGCCTTCGCCGCCTATGGCTTCGCCTGGATGCGATTCCGCGGTCGGATGGCGCTCTTCGCACTGCTGGTGGCGCTCCTCGTCATCCCGCTGCAGATCGCACTCGTGCCGGTGCTGCGCGACTACGTCGGGCTCGACCTGAACGGAACCTACCTCGGGGTATGGCTCGCGCACACGGGCTTCGGGTTGCCGCTCGCCATCTACCTTGTGTTCGGTTTTGTGAGCGAGATCCCGCGAGACCTGATCGACTCGGCGGTCACCGACGGCGCCTCCCATTTCGCGGTCTTCCGCCGCATCATCATTCCGCTCTCGGTGCCGGTCCTGGCATCGTTCGCCATCTTCCAGTTCCTGTGGGTCTGGAACGACTACCTGGTGGCGACCACCTTCCTCGGGGGCACCCAGGACGTGCAGGTCCTCACCATCAAGCTCGTGAACCTCGCCGGCACTCGGGGGCAGGACTGGCAGCTGCTGACCGCCGGGGCCTTCGTCTCGATGATCGTCCCGCTGATCGTCTTCTTCGCGCTGCAGCGGTACTTCGTCCGAGGGCTGCTGGCCGGCTCCGTCAAGGGCTGAACCCGAGATTCCCACCGGCCCCGCCGGGGGCCCGTTGCTCAGGGACTTCTCGGTGTCAGCTGACCAGTGCCATTCCGGAGTCGGGGTCGAAGAGGTAGAGGTGTTCGATCGGCACCGTGAAATCGACCTGCGTGCCCATCGTGACCCGTCGATCGGCGGGGAGCAGGGCCACGATGTCGGTCCCCTCGGCCGTCGCGTGGATCAGCTCGTCGTTGCCGAGGAACTCGACCACGTCCACCGTGGCGGGGAAGCGAACGGACCCGTCGCTGGCGCCGTTCGCCAGCTCGAGGTGCTCCGGGCGGAAGCCGACCGTCAGGCTCGAGCCGGCGGGGCGCGCCGCGGCGGCTCGAGCCGGGGCGCCCGCCAGGTTCAGCTTCGACTGCCCCATGGTCAGCTGCTCGCCGGACGCCGTGACGTTGACGAAGTTCATGGCCGGTGACCCGATGAAGCCGGCGACGAACAGGTTGGCAGGATGGTCATACAGTTCCTGGGGAGTGCCCGACCTGCTGGAGCTCGCCCGTCCTTCATGACGGCGATCCGATCGCCCATCGTCATCGCCTCGACCTGGTCGTGCGTGACGTAGACGATCGTCGTGCCGAGCCGATGGTGGAGCCGCGGGATCTCGGCGCGCGTCTGGACGCGCAGCTTGGCGTCGAGGTTGGAGAGCGGTTCGTCCATCAGGAAGACCTGGGGCTCGCGGACGATGGCGCGCCCGAGCGCGACGCGCTGGCGCTGGCCGCCGGAGAGCGCCTTTGGCTTGCGGTCGAGGTACTGGGCCAGGCCGAGGATGTCGGCCGCCTGGCGCACCCGCGCTTCGATCTCGGCCTTGGTCATCTGGCGCAGCCTCAGGCCGAAGGCCAGGTTCTCGTAGACCGTCATGTGCGGGTAGAGCGCGTAGCTCTGGAAGACCATCGCGATGTCGCGGTCCTTGGGCAGCACGTCGTTGACGACGCGGTCGCCGATCAGGATCTTCCCATCGCTGATCTCCTCCAGGCCGGCGACGCAGCGGAGGGCGGTCGTCTTCCCGCAGCCGGATGGTCCGACCAGCACCAGGAACTCGCCGTCGGCGATCTCGAGGTTCAGGTCGTTGACGGCGATCACGTCGTTGCCGAAGCGCTTGTAGACGTGGTCAAAGGTGACGGTCGCCACTGGATCTCCCTCGCGTGAGGTCGCCGGGGGACAGGCGCTCCGCGGCCGCGCGCCCCGGGGACGGTCCATCATAGACACCGGCGCGCTGGGCTGTCCAGAATTCAGCGGGACGTAATCACCACCATTCCGCGATCGAGGCGACCGATGCGATTCCAGATGCTGCCGCGGGGTACATGGCCGGACTTCCTGGACCTGCCATGGGGCGAGCCACTCGAGGACTGGACCTCGCCGCGGATCGTGGAGGTGGCCCGTGGCATCAGCCGCCACGTGGTCCGCTTCGTGGACTACGAGGGAACCCTGTATGCCCTCAAGGAGCTGCCGACGTCGCTCGCCGAGCGCGAGTATCGGCTCCTCCGCGACCTGTCCGCGGGGTCCGTGCCGGTGGTCGAGGTGGTCGGCGTGGTGAGCGAGCGCAGCATCCCCATCGCCGGGCTGCCGGCCGGCGAACGCCACCCGACGCCGGACGAGCTTGGCGCGGTGCTGATCACCAGGCACCTCGAGTTCAGCCTCCCCTATCGCACCCTCTTCACCGTGCGTGGCGTCCCCGACCTGCACAACCGGCTGCTGGATGCCCTCGTGGAGCTGCTCGTCCGGCTGCACCTTGCCGGCTTCTTCTGGGGCGACTGCTCGCTCTCCAACGCCCTCTTCCGCCGCGATGCGGGCGCCCTGGCCGCCTACCTGGTCGACGCCGAGACGGGCGAGCTGCACCCGATCCTGTCGGACGGGCAGCGGGCCTACGACCTGGCGATCGCGGAGGAGAACGTCGCGGGCGAGCTGCTCGACGTGATCGCCGCCCTGGCGGAGGAGGGCGAGCCCGGCTCCTCCGGCATCGACGACCCGCTGGCCGTCGCGGCCCAGCTCCGTCCCCGCTACGAGCGACTCTGGAGCGAGCTGACCCGCGACGAGGTGTTCGGCCCCGACGAGCGCTACCGGATCGACGAGCGACTGCGGCAGCTCAACGAGCTTGGCTTCGACGTCGACGAGATCGAGCTGCTGACCGTGGCGAACGGGTATCGGCTGCGGCTGCCGACCCGGGTGGTCGAGGCGGGGCACCATCGGCGCCGGCTGCTCATGCTGACCGGCCTCGACGTGGGCGAGAACCAGGCCCGGCGACTGCTGAACGACATCGCCTGCTATCGCGCCGAGCTCGCCAAGGCCGAGGGCCGGAGCCTGCCCGAGGCGGTGGTCGGCTTCCGCTGGCGGGCGGAGGTGTTCGAGCCGGCCGTGGCGGCGATCCCGAATCGAGCTGCACGCCAAGCGCGAGCCGGCCGAGCTCTTCCACGAGCTGCTGAACCACCGCTGGTACCGATCAGAGGCGGCCGGCCACGACGTGGGCATGGCCGATGCGGTGGCCAGCTTCATCGAGCAGGTCCTGCCCGAGATCCCCGACGAGCGGGCGACGATCGCGTCCCTCTCCTAGGATCGGGCCGATGTGCGCTTGGGACAACCGCCGAGCCGCGGGCTAGGCCTCGGCGATCACCGCGATCGAGATCCGCAGCCCATCGGCGTCGAGCGGATGGCGGGCGCCCTGGCGTGCCGGCGGATCGACCGGAAACCAGCGCGCCCACTCCTCGTTCATCCCCTTGAAGTCGTAGGGGTCGCGCAGGATGAAGGTCGCGCTGACGACCTTTTCCATCGAGCTGCCGGCGGCAACCAGGATCGCCTCGACGTTGCGCATGCACTGCGCGGTCTGGTCCTGGATCGTGATCCCCACGATCGTCCCGTCCGACGGATTGATCGGCCCCTGGCCCGAGACGAAGACGAGCCCGCCGGCGACCACCGCCTGGCTCAACGGGAGGCCGCTCGGCGTCCCGATCGGCGTCGAGACGATCCGTTTCGTCATGGCTGCCCCAATCCCAGCTCGGCGGTGACCGACTGGCGCAGGACGGCCAACGGCAGCGCCCCATGCCCCAGCACGGCGTCGTGGAAGCGGCGGATATCGAACGAGGCGCCGAGAGCCGCCTCGGCGTCGGCCCGAAGGCGACGGATCTCGAGCTGCCCCATCTTGTAGGCGAGCGCCTGCCCGGGCCAGCCGATGTAGCGGTCCACCTCGTTGGCGATGTTGTTGAGCGCCAGCGCGGAGTGCGCCGCCATGAACTCGATGGCGGCGGTGCGCGACCAGCCCAGGGCGTGCATGCCGGTGTCGACCACCAGGCGCGAGGCGCGCCAGGCGTCGAAGCTGAGCATCCCGATCCGGTCGAGGTCGCCGCTGTAGAGCCCCATCTCGTCGGCGAGCCGCTCCGAGTAGAGGCCCCAGCCCTCGACGAAGGCCTGCGTCTCGCCGTGGCGTCGGAAGGCCGGCAGGCCGCTCCAGCTCCTGCCCGATCGCGATCTGGAGGTGATGCCCCGGCACCGACTCGTGGAAGGCGAGCGCCTCGGCCTCGTAGCGCGGCCGCGTGGTCGGCGCGTAGGTGTTGATGTAGTACCGGCCCGGCCGGCTGCCGTCCTGCGGCGGCTGGCGGTAGTAGGCGATGGTCGCGTGCTGCTCCTCGTGGGCCAGCATCCGCGTCACCACGCAGCGCGCCCGCGGCAGGCGGCCGAACCAGCCGGGGATCGCCGCCACGGCCCGCGCGAGCGAGGCCTCGGCGACCGCCACGATCTCCTCGCCGTTCCGGAAGTGGACCGCGGGATCTCCCCGCAGCGCGACCAGCGTCCCCGCCAGGTCGCGCGTCCCCAGGACGCGGCCGCCCAGCTCGGTGATCTCGCCATCGATGCGCGCGATCTCCGCCAGGCCGATCTCGTGGATCTCCTGTGGCGACCGATCGGTGGTCGTGTGCGCGCGTGCCAGCCGCGCGTACAGCTCGCCGCCACCGGGAAGGTGGACGAGCCCGACGTGCGCCTCGTCGCGGGCGCGGGGCAGCGCCTCGTCGGCGAGGAAGGTGCGGTAGCGGGCGAAGGCGGGACGCAGCCCGTCGCGCACCGCACCGGCCAGCCCGACCTCGAAGGCGCGCCAGGCGGAGTCGCTCCAGCTCGCGTGATCCGCCTTCAGCGGGTCGAGGAGCGGCCAGTCCTCGAGCGGGCGCGCGGCCAGCGCGTCGAGCTGGGCGATCACCCGTTGCACCGATCCGGCGACCGGTGCGCGCCCCTCGGCCAATCCGCGCCGCAGCTGTTCGATCTTCTGGTCGACCCAGGGGCCCATCGCCCTCCAGCGCGCGAGCATCGCCTCGCCGTCGGCCGCGTCGCGCAGCGGCTGCAGCGTCGCGATGTCGAGGAAGCCCGTCTGCGGGCCGTTCATGGCGTCGACGGTGTAGGCCTGGGCATCGGCGGCGAGGTGGGTCAGCCGGTCCTCGATCGCGCGCCCGAGCGTCGCCCGGGTCAGAGCCGCCTCCGCATCGCGCTCCACCGGGAGCGCCGCGACGGAAGCGTGGAGCGCCTCGAAGCGCGCCGCGTGGGCGGCGCGTCCCGCCTCCGAGATGTCGCCCAGCCGGTCCCCGTAGCGATGGTCGCCGAGCACCGTCCCCTCGGTCGGGTCGAGCGCCAGGCTCGCGTCCCAGTACTCCTCGGCGAGCCGGTCGAGCTCCGCCGTCATTGCGGCGATCGTCATGCGGTGGCCATCACCGCGCGCTCGGCCAGGGCGATCGGCAGTGTGCCGGAGCCGGTGAGCCCGTCGTGGAAGTCACGCATGGCGCCGACGTCGGAGATGGTCGCCCCGCGTGCGGAGAGGAATCGGTCCCGGATGCGCAGGATCTCCAGGCAGCCGGTCAGGTACGAGCTGGCCTGCGTCGGCCACGAGCAGTAGCGGGTCACCTCCGCGATCGCCGTGGGCTCCGTCATCGAGGAATGCTCGAGCATGAAGCGGACCGCCTCCTCGTGCGTCATCTCGCCCAGGTGCAGGCTCGTGTCGACCACGATCCGCGCCGCCCGGAAGAGGGTCGCCTCGTACTGGTAGAGGACGTGGCGCGGGTCGTCGTAGAAGCCGGCCTCGCGCATCATCCGCTCGGCGTACAGGGCCCAGCCCTCCGCGAAGTAGCTGGTCCCGAACACCTGTCGCACCGGCGAGGGGTTGAGCTTCGCCATCACCAGGTGCCAGTGGTGCCCCGGATAGGCCTCGTGGACCGATGTGCTGGGGATGCTCGGATAGGAGTTCGACTCGAGTCGCTTGGCGATCTCCGCCTCGCTCGCCCCGTCGGGCGGGAAGGGGACGAAGAAGTGGCCGCGCATCGAGCTCGAGAAGGGCGGCGGGTCCTGGTACGACGCGACCGCCAGCACCGGACGCTGGAACGGCGGGGACGGCTCGACCGAGCACTCCTCGCCGTCCGGGAAGCTGACCAGTCCGCGCTCGTGGAGGAAGGCGCGCGCGCGTGCCGTCCAGTCCTCGTAGCCGATGCGCATCGCCTCGGGGTTGGCCGGGCGGTCGCGGTTCAGCTCCAGGATGAGAGCGTGCCAGTCGTCGTGGCCGGCGATCTGTCGAGCGGTGGCGCGCATGTCGGCGGTGAGGGTCTCGATCTCCGCCCTGGCGCGCTCGCGGAGAGCCCTGGCATCGGTCCCCAGCAGCTCGGCGTCCTGGAGAACGGCGTTGTAGCGTGCCTCGCCAAAGGCCCAGTCGCCGCTGGCGGTGGGCTCCATCGACTCGAGAAAGGCGGCGTACGACTCGAGCGCGTCCGCGGCCGCGGCCCCTGCCTCGGCCAGCTCCGCTCGGTTGGCCGGCTCCACCTGCGCCGGGAGCAGCTCGCGGGTGTAGTTCGCGCCGGCGCGGGCCTGGTTGACCGCTCGCTTGAGGAGGAGCGCCGGGACGAGGTCGGGTCGCAGGTTGGCCTTGCCCGACTCGAGCTGGGCGGGGATTCCGCGCAGGCGGAGGATGGCGCTGCGAACGAGATCGGCCTCCGGGCGCAGCCGATGGAGGAAGAGGGTGAAGACCCCCTCCAGGCCCGGGTTCATGTACTCGTCCGGGCTGCGGCGCCAGAGCTCCCACTCGTCGTAGATCGCGCGCTCGATGAGCCGCGCGACCAGCAGGTCGCGATCGATCAGGTCGTCGAAGCTGAGGCTCGCGGCGTCCACCGCGCGGAAGCGGTCAAGCCACGACGCGTCAGAGGCGCGGCGACGCTCGAAGGCTTGCGCCGAGAGGTCGTCCAGCTGGTCGTCGTAGCGGGCCAGGCCCAGGGCGCTGGCCTGCACCGGGTGCTCATCGTGGTATTCGGCCAGGAATTCGGCAGCGAGGTCGGAGAAGGCGGACACGGGCATCTCCAGGGCGTGTTGGATCGAAGCTAGCGCGGGGTCGGGACGAGTCGGCCGAAGCGCTGCGGGTCGGCCGCGGCGGCCGACTGGATCGCGTTCAGGGCAGCGCCCTTGCGCAGATTATCCGAACTGAGGAAGAGCGCAAAGCCCCTGGCGCGACCCGGGATCGCGCGCAGCCGCCCGACCAGCACCGGATCGCGGCCGGCGGCATCGAGCGGCATGGGGTGGCGTTGACTTCCGTCAACGGCGCGGTACTCGAGCCCCGGCGCCAGCGCGCAGTGCCGCCTCCAGCTCCGCGACCGTCGTGGGGCGCTCGGTGCGGAGGTGGATCGCGACGGAATGGCCGGTGTGCACCGGCACGCGGACCGTGGTGGCGGCCACGTCGAGCCCGGGGAGGCCCAGGATCTTGCGCAGCTCGGCGCTCACCTTGCGCTCCTCGCCGGACCAGCCCGCCTCGTCGAGCGTGTCGATCTGCGGCACCACGCTGTCGGCGATGCGGCCGTGGAACGGCGAGGCCGGCGCCCGCTCGGTCCCGCCGGCGGCGCGCTCCGCCTCGAAGGCATCAAGTCCGGCGCGGCCGGCGCCGCTCACCGCCTGGTACGAGGCCAGGTCGACCGCCTCGAGCCCGGCGGCGTCGCGGATCGGGGCGAGCGCCACGGCCGACGCGGCGGCGGTGCAGTTGGGGTTGGCGACGAGGTTGCCGGCCCGGCCGCGGAGCGCCGCCGCATTGGCCTCCGGCACGACCAGCGGAACGGTGGGATCGAGGCGGAATGCGCTCGAGTTGTCGACGATGAGCGGGACCCGGCGGCCCGGCCCCGCCACGATCGCGCGCGAGACGGCGGCATCGGTCGCCAGGAAGAGGACCTCCAGCTCGGCCGCGGCGGCGTCGTCCAGGACGGCCACCGGCACCCGCTCCCCGCCGTAGGCGACGTCGCCCGGCTCGGTCCCGAAGACGCGCAGGCAGGCCGCCGGGAGGCCGGCATCGGCCAGGATCGAGAGGAACACGCCGCCCACCACGCCCCGTGCGCCGGCCACGCCGACGACCGGCCAGTTGCTCATCGCGCGACCTCACGGGGAGCGAAGAGGATCGGGCGCTCGCCGGCGACCAGCCGCGCCAGGTCGGCGTAGACGGCCCCGGCCGTCACCCGGCCACCCGCCCCCGGGCCGATGACCCGGAACGTGCCCGACCCTCGCACCTCGACCTCCAGCACGCTCTGCACCCCCGATGCCGATGCCAATGGGCCCCCGCGACGCAGCTCGGTCGGGGCCACCGAGAGATGCTCGGCATCTGCCTCGGCCACCAGCCGAACGATGCGCCCGACGCCGACGCTCACCCCGACGATACCGCGCGTCTCGACCTCGCGCTCGGCCCGCCACCTGCCCCACGCCACCGAGGCGAGGATGGCGAGCTTCTGGGCGGCGTCACGGCCCTCGACGTCGAACGAGGGGTCGGCCTCGGCGTAGCCGGCCTGCTGCGCAGCGGCGAGCGCTTCGGGGTAGCCGCTGCCCTGCGCCATGTCCGAGAGGATGAAGGTGGTCGTGGCGTTGAGGAGGCCGCGCAGCCTGGTGATCGCGCCGGTCACGGCCAGGTGCTCGACCGTCTCGATCATGGGCGTGCCACCGCCGACGCTGGCCGAGGCGAGGAGGGCGGCTCCGCGGTGGGCGCCCGCGGCCGACGCGAGCTCCGCGCCATGCGTGGCGAGCAGCGCCTTGTTCGCCGTCACGTAGGGCCGGCCGCGGGCGAGCGTCTCGCGCGCCCACTCGAGCGGGCCTTCCACCCCACCGGCCAGCTCGACCACGGCGTCCAGCTCATCGTCGCCAACGACTGCCTGTGCGGGACCGACCGCGACGCCGCGCGGAAGCGCGCTCGCTCGCTCGCGCGCCGCGTCGCGGACGGCGAGCCGCGCCAGCTCGACCGGGAGCGGCCCCGCGGCGACCAGCTTGCCGAGGGCAGCGCCAACCGTCCCCCACCCGATCAGCCCGATCCGCATCCGCTTCATGACGCCTCGAGTCTAGCCGCGCCCCGCCGCTACACTGGCCGGCATGGGAGCCACCGAGACGGTCGACCTGTTCATGGAGCTGATCAACGACGATCGCCGCGAGGACGCCGTCGCGCTGTTCGCCGAGAACGCGGTGCTGGGGATATCGGTCCCGGGATCCGACGAGCGCACCAACCTGCGCGGCCGCGACAAGGTCGGCGGCTGGTTCGTCCGCGCCGGCGACGGGTTCCGGATGTACGCCAACGACGGCCGCAGCATGGGCGCCAGCTACATCGCCGACATGACCGTCATGCGTCCCGGCGCCCCGTCGATGCGGGTCGAGGCGAACTTCCGGGTCGAGGGCGCGCACATCGTGAGCCTCTTCCTGCAACCGATGTAGGGGTCGCCGCTCGGCTGCGACCCGGGCCGCCATCGAAGGCGCATGGAGTCACCCGATGGCTACAACGGGGAAGATGAGGCTGGAACGGGCCTCTCGTTCGTCGTTTGGTCGCCCGGTGACCACCACCGTGAAGTAGGGGCCTGTACGTCCCTGTTGTGGTCACCCGATGACGACGGGGAGGCTGGAGATATCGCCGGGCGCTAGGGAAAGAGGTCCAGCTCCCGGTCCATCACGAGTTCCGCGGCGGCGCCCTCTCGCGGCTCGTGCTGCCAGCCCCGCACCAGCACCACCGGTCGCTGCGTCACCTTTCCGCCGGCGAGGTCCGCCGCCGACGCCAGCTCATCCGCCACCGCGATCACCGTCGAGTGCATCACGCGCCCGTCAGCGTCCGGCGTCCCGCGCAGGTCGACCAGCGGCTCGAGCCCCGCGCACCCGATCGCCACGTTGACGATCCCGTTTCGCCACGGCCGCCCGAACGAGTCGCTGATGACGATCCCCACCGTCACCCCGCTGCGCGACGCCAGCCCATCCCGCAACGCCCGGGCGGAGGCATCGGGGTCTTCCGGGAGGAGCGTGGCGACCTCGCCTCCCCCCACGTTCGAGAGGTCGACGCCGGCGTTGGCGCACACGAAGCCGTGCCGCGTGCGCGAGATGATCAGCCCTCCATCGGCCATGCGCAGGACCTTGGCGCTCTCGCGCAGGACCAGCTCCACCTGCCGCGCGTCCTTCCCCCAGCGCTCGGCCCAGGCGCGCGCGTCCTCCCTCGGGGTGACCGATGCCAGCTCGACCACCCGTCCCTCGGCCTTGCTGACGACCTTCTGCGTGACGACGAGCACGTCGCTCGTCTCCAGGCCGATCCCTCCTGCGGCGAGCGATGCCGCGATCAGCGCCGCGAGGTCATCCCCCGGGCTGACCTCCGGGATGCCGTCGAGCGGGAGGAGCGAGATCACGCCGCGTCGCCCAGCTCGATCCAGCGCGCCAGGTCGGCCGGCGTGTCCAGGTCAAAGGCGAGCCCGGGCCGATGCACCTCGACGATCTCGACGCCGGCCGCGTCCGCGGCCGCATGGTGCGCCGCGAGCGAGCCGATCCCGAAGCGGAACGGGATCGCATCGGGTGGTTGCAGCGCCAGCCCGTTCGTGCCGGCCCCGGCCCGATCCGGGGCGATCGCCACGCCAGTCGGCCGCGGGACGGCGGCGAGGAGCGCGGCGATGTCATCGGTCGAGAGGTTGGGGAGGTCTCCATGGAGCACGATCAGGGTCTCGACTCGGTCTGCGAGCGCTTCGCGACGGGCCTGCTCCAGCCCGGCGTTGAGCCCCATCCCGAGCTGGTGCGCCAGCCGCGCCCCGGCCACGGTCACGAGCGGCCCGAGCGACTCCGATGGCGTGATCACCACGACGTCGCCGCAGGCCGCGTGCGCCACCGCCAGGACCCGCTCGAGCAGCCGCTTCGCAAGCGCCTCGCGCTCGGCGTCGTCGAGGACCGGGGAGAGGCGCGTCTTGGCCGCGGCGAGGCCGCGATGCGGCACGATGATCCGGGCGCTCACGCGCGGAGCATACCCTCGCCCAGCGCCACCAGCGCTCGCGCCAGCCCGGCCCGATCGTCATCGTCGCGCATCACGGTCGGCAGCACGCTGACCGCCATCCCGAGCGCCTCGATGGCGGGGGCGAGCACGGCGTCCGCCTCGTCGATCACGAACCGCTGAATCAGCCCCGCGTAGAGGCGCGCCACCCCGAGCGCGCTCGACTCGTGGCCGAGCGAGGTGAGCATCCTGTCCGCCGGCCCGCGCAGCGCCCTGCCGGCCACGATCCCGCTCACCCCGATCCGCGGCGCCGGGGAGGCGAGCAGCGCCTCGCGCATGCCGGGCACGGCCAGGATCGGGCCGATGCTGACGATCGGGTTGGACGGCCCGATCACCACCAGCTCGGCAGTGGCGAGCGCCACGAGCGCGGCGGGGCTGGGTCGGGCGGCATCGGCCCCGTCGAAGCGCACCGCGCGCACCTCGTCGCGCTGGGCGCGCTGCACGAAATAGGACTGGAAGTCGAGCTCGCCCGCATCGGTCTCGAGGTGCGTCCGCACCGGTTGGTCCGTGGCCGGCACCACGTGGCTCGCCACGCCCAATGCGGTCGCCATCGCGGCGGTGGCATCGGTCAGGGAGGAGCCGTCGCGCACCAGGTGGGCGCGCCGGACGTGGGTGGCCAGGTCAGCGTCGCCGATCCGGAACCAGGCCTCCTCGCCGTAGCGCTCGAGCATCCCCAGCGCGGTCGCCGTGTCGCCCTCCACGCCCCAGCCCTGCTCGCGGTCGGCGAGGCCGGAGAGGGTGTAAAGGATCGTGTCGATGTCCGGGCAGACGAGGAGGCCGAAGCGCTCCGTGTCGTCGCCGACGTTGACGATCACGCTCAGGTCGCCGGGCGGCAGCGCCATCTGGAAGCCGTGCGCCAGCTTGGCGCCCCCGGTCCCACCGGCGAGGAGCGTGACCTTCATGGTGAGAGGGTAGCCGCGCGGCGCGAGCCGGTCGATCCGGCCAATGGCCCTTGACCTGCCGCCGCCGGCGGCGGAGAGTTGTGGCATGGGGTGGCTCGACGCGACGCCGGTCTTCCTGCTGATCTCGGTCATGTCGCTGCTCAGCCCCTCGCTGCGCCGCCAAGGGGCGTGGCGCTGGGTTGGCACCGCCTGGCTGGCCGTCATCGCGGCTACGTTCGCCATCGCCTTCCTGAACCCGAACGGTTGGGCAATCAACTGCAACTGGCTGGTCCTCACACGCACCGGCGTCACCGATGTCACGGCGACCGGGATCGGACCGTGCCAGTACACCAACAACCTGCCGCTTTGGATTGCCGAGCTTCCGCAGCTCATCGGCATCGCCATCCTGCTTGGCTGGGCGTGGTGGACGACCCACCCGGCCCGCGCCGCGTTCCGGACGGTCGGTGCGCTGGCCGGCATTGCCGTCGCCATCCATGGCCTGGCACAGGTCAGCCAGCCGGCGGCGTGGCTGTTCGCGGCCGCGGTGGCGGCGATCGCCTACGCCGAGCAGCGCCGGCAGCGGGAACTCGAGTGGCAGCAACACCCCCCGCTGCGATCCTACTGGGGAACGCCCGACCAGAAGGGCTAGGAGGCCGTCTCGAGCATCGGTTTCACCTCGGTGACCATCCGCTCCATCGTCTCGGCGTCATGCGGCCCCGGAAAGCCGCAGATGAAGTGGCGGAACCCGATCCCCAGGTACGGCCGCATCTTCGCCGCGACCTGCTCGGGCGTCCCGATGTTCTGGTTCGGCCAGACGCGCGCCGAGCCGTTATGCGCGAAGAGCGCGTCGTTGACGCGGCGCGCCTCGTGCTCCGTGTCGCGGATGACGCAGACGCCCAGCCCCGTCGTGCGCTCGATCTCGGACTCGTCACGCCCCACCTCGGCGCAGTGGCGGCGCAGCACCTCGTCCTTGTGGCGCACGTTCTCGAAGCCGCCACCGAGGTTGCACATGTCGGCGTAGAGGGCCACGGTGCGCAGCGTGCGGCGCTCTCCGCCACCGCCGATCAGCAGCGGGAGGTGGGCCTGGACCGGCGGCGGGTCGTTCCGCACGGCGTGCGCCGCGTAGAACTGCTCCCCGCTCGGCTCCTCGCCGTGGAGCATGCCGCGCATGATCCGGGCCGCCTCGTCGAGCCAGCGCAGCCGCTCCCCGGGGGAGCCGCCGAACGGGATCCCGTAGGCGGTGTGCTCGGTCTCGAACCAGGCGCCGCCGATCCCCAGGATCGCGCGCCCGCCGGAGACGTGATCGAGGGTCGTCGCCATCTTCGCCACCAGCGCCGGGTTGCGGAAGGTGTTGGCTCCGACCATCAGGCCGAGGCGCGCCCGCGAGGTCGCGCCGGCCCAGCCGGCGAGCACGGTCCAGCCCTCGAGGATCGGCCCGTCGTCGGAGCCGACGATCGGGTAGACGTGATCCCAGGTCCACAGGTCGTCGTAGCCGAGCTCGTCGGCTCGCACCGCCGCGGCCCGCATGCCGGGCCAGGTCGTGTACTGGTTCCAGGCGAGCATGCCCAGCCGGATGGGTTCGCTCACCGGTGCCGGATCACTCGCTCCACGTGCACCGTGATGTCGACCCGGTCGCCCATCGCGAACGAGCCCTCGCCCTGCCCGTAGCGGTGGGCCATGGCCCAGATGTTGTCGAGCGCCTTCTCGTGGTCGTCGGAGAGGGTGGCGTGCCCCTCGATCGTGACGTAATCGGTCCCGTCCTCGAAGCAGAGGCTGACGCGCGGGTCGCGCCGCAGGTGCCGGTCCTTGACCCGCCCGGCCAGGGTGTTGAGCAGCACCACGTCGTCGCGCTCCGGGTCGAGGTCGAACCAGATCACCGAGAGGCTCGGCATCCCGCTCTTGCCGATGGTCGCCATCACCGGGAAGCGCAGCTCCTGCATCAGCCAGGCGCGGATCTCGGGGGTGATGGTGGTCGTAGGTGCTCATCGAGGAGGCCATCTGCCGGGCATGCTACTAGACTCCGGACCGATGGACCCCGGGAGCGATGGACCGACCGCCGAGCTGCTGAGCATCGGCTCGGAGCTGCTCGCCGGGGCGACCGTCGACACGAACGCCGCCTACCTGGGCGCCGCCCTCGCACGGCTCGGGATCCCGCTGCGCTCCACGCGCGCGCTGCCCGATGAGCGGGCGGTCGTCGCCGCCGCCTTCGCCGAGGCTCGGGCTCGCGTCCCGCTGGTGGTGGCCACCGGTGGCCTGGGGCCGACCCACGACGACCTGACCCGCGAGGGGCTGGCCGATGCCCTCGGCGAGGAGCTGCGCCCCGACGCATCCCTTGAGGCGCAGCTGCGCGAGCGGTTCGCCTCGTTCGGATCGATGCCCGAGTCGAACCTGCGCCAGGCGCTGCGCGTGCCCTCGGCCGAGGCCCTTCCCAACCCGATCGGCTCCGCGCCCGGCTGGTGGGTCGACCGCGACGGCTGCGTGGTGGTCCTGATGCCGGGCGTGCCGTCGGAGATGCGGCGGATGTGGGACGAGCAGGTGCGAGCCACGCCTCCGAGTCCGCTTCGCCCTGGCCCCGGTGGCCGCCCGCGAGGTGAAGACCTTCGGCATCGGCGAGTCGGCGCTGGCGGAGCTGCTCGGCGACCTGCTCGAGGAGCCGGGCGAGGGGGTCGAGGCCGGCATCTACGCCCACGACGACGGGGTGCACCTCCGCTTCTGGACGCGCGGCCCGGTCGCGGCGCTCGAGGCGCCGGTCGCTCGCGCGCTGACGCTCGCCGGCGAGCACGTCTACGGGACCGATGCGGACGACCTGGCGGGCGTCGCGCTGCGGGCGCTCGCGGCGCGCGGGGTTCGCACGCTGGCCTCGGTCGAGTCGGGGACCGGCGGCACGTTGCTCGCCATCCTGGCGGCCGCCGAGCCGGAGCCGGTCCGCTACCTCGGCGGTCTGCTGCTCGCCGATGCAGACGACGCCGGCCAGCCTCCGACGGCCGATGCCGTCCTGCGCATGCGCCTCCTCCCGACCGACGCCCACGGGCGAAGCCGCGTGGAGGTCTCGCTAAGCGGCGTCGTCGCGCTGGATCGGATGCAGACCCGCGTGCACGGGAGCGGACCGCAGCGCCAGCGCCGCGCGGCCTTCGCCGCCCTCGACCAGGTCCGCCGCGCCCTGCGCCGAGGCTGACCCCCGGACAACGTGAAGGGCCGGCCTTCCGGCCGGCCCTTCGGTCGCACAAACCGTTGGTCTACAGGTGGAGCTTGGTGAGGAACGTGCCCCAGTTCGCCAGGCTGCTGCGAGCTCCGCCGCAGGTGAAATCGCCGAGCCAGGTCGCGTAGTCGCACGTCTGACCGATGTACTCGGATGCGAGCCAGAGGTTGCTCCCGTCGGTCACGGCTGCGCCGTAGTCGCCCCACCGTGTCCGCGGCGGATTACCGACGAAGGCCTTGTAGCTCGTGAACCCATCGTCCGGGCCCGACCCTGGCGCGGAGATGTGGATCGGTCCCACCTTTCCGTGGGAGTTGATTGTTGCGTAGCCCGCGCTCGGGTAGTAGTCCTCCCCGACCACGGTGAAGGCCATGACGCCCTTGCCGTTGGTGCCCATGGCGATTGCGGAATAGGTCAGGTTGTTGTTCGCGAGGGCCAAGTAGCCCTGATTCTCGACGTGGCCACTGACCTTGCCGCTCCAACTGACGCTTGGATCAACCGCAAACCATGCGATGCCGGTCTTTGTCTCGCCATTGACTTTGACCGCAGTGCCGGTCGATCCCCACAGGGTCCCGTTCGTGTACCAGGTCTGCTGCATTCGCGTGTCATTGCTGTCGAGGTGCGAGAGCACCTCGTTATGGGCCGGCTCGCTGACGAAGAAGAGCTGCCAGCATCCCGGCCCGTAAATGGTGGGCAGCGTCGTGTCGTTGACGCAGGAAGCGAGCGGCGTGTCGCCTGCCTTCTGCTCTGCCTTCGGCGGGTATACGTAGGTCTCGCTGTTGATCAGGTCAGAGCTGAGGTTCAGGCTCGGCGAGTTCGCGTTGAGCGACTTGGTGTTGGTCAACGCCCACACCGCGAGCTTGTTGGCAGTCCCGGTCGGGTTGCCGGTCTCGTATCCGTCGCCCGCGATGGTACTGAGGAAGTACTCGGTGCCGTGCGCCTCATTCGAGTACTGACCCGCCGGCGAGGTCGCCGGCCACACGGTGAAGCCCGGGACGCCCTTGACGCTCAGGTTCTGAACCGTCGTGACCGTGATGGAAGACGGGTGGTTCTTGAGCTGTGCCTTCGAGAAGGCAAAGATCTGCGCACCGCTGTAGGAGTCGCCAAAGGTCGAGTACTCGTTCGTGGTGATGTACACGCCATTCGCGTCACCACCGATGTGCGGGTAGTCCTGGAAGCAGGGGCCCAAGTCACAGCCGTGGTTGGGCGTGCCGTCGGTCCCGTCGTTCTGGGCGGGCGTGTGGTAGATGGTCCAGGTGCCGGTCGGATCACCGCTGTTCGAGACCGCGATGTCAAGGCTGTTCTTGCCGTTGTAGGGATAGCCGCCGTAGACAGGGTCGTAGGAGGCTTCGACATACAGCGTCGTCAGCGCCACGATGAACCGCTTGTTGTCGGGGTCGTAGGTGCAGATCGGGTCGATCACGTCGGGGCCGACTGCCCCATCGTCACCGTAGTTCGCGCGGTCGATGGCCGCGTGGTAGCCGAAGAAGGTGTTCAGGTCCTGCACGCCCGTGAGCGGGCTGCCGTTCGAGCTGCTGAAGACCTGAAGCACGCTGTTCACTGCCTCGACCGTGAAGCCGTTGCCCACGCAAAGGCCTTGGTCCGGTGGCTCGAGTGACCACTGGTTGCCGCCGTTGGCGAACCGCTGGTCGAAGTGATTGAGGCCGTCGAAGCTGAGCTTGACCTCTGGATTCGAACCGGCCACGGAGCTGGAGCGGACGTACGGAGTCGGCAAGGGGGTTTTCGGGAACACTCCCGGCTTCGACGCGAAGTGGCCGCTCGCATCTCCCTCCGCTTCTTGGGCACTCCGAATCTCGGGCTGTCGCGGCGTCGAAACGCCGGAGCTGCCGGCAGGAGTGCTGCCCTGAATCTGTGTCGTGCCGGCTGCTGAGATCTGGCGCGACGTGCTGCTGCTTGCCGCCAGGGCCGTCCCGGCCGGGATCAGACCCGCGAGCAGCGACAGCGATGCAACGAGAGATAGGAACCTCTTGCGCCCCATGGAACCCTCCTCGCAGATGGTTGTCGCAGATGGGCATGAGCATATCGAGCGGCTCCGCCGGAGGGAAGGGACTGGCGACGTTGCGGTGACGGCGGGCACCACCCACAGAGTCGACGACCTACGGCAGCGAGGCGAGGATCTCCGCCGCGGTGGACTCATGACCGGCAGTGATGAAGAAGACGACATCGCCAGCGGCATAGCGGTAGGCCGCGTTTCCACCCGTCCAGCTTGCGTCGACGGCCGTAACGGTCGGCTTGCCGCCCACCACCGTCGATTGCCAAGCTGCCGATCCACGGATCTCAGCCTGCCGTGCATCGGGGACCGCTCGCAGCAAGTCCCGCTGGCTTGCTCCCTGCACCTCGAAGGCGAACACCCCGGTTCCGGTCGGTCCCGCGACCGTGTATGCGAAGGACACCGAGATGGCCTGCGGCTGGACGCCAAGCCGGATGAAGTAGTCCGCGAGGTCCGGGGTTGCGAGGCCGGAGGCCAGGAACCGATCGCCGTGCATCAACCCCTTCTGGGTCGGCTGGCCGCCGATCTCGTCGGGCAGCAGGTCCTCGAGGGCGGCACCGGAGTTCGTCTGGCCGTTCGATGCGGTGGCGCTTCTGGGGGTCGGGAGCGGACTGTCGCTAGCGACCACCCCGGTCTCCGGCTCGTCGGGGGTCGCCGAAGCACCGTCGGCCCTGACAGGGAGTGAGGGGCCGCTGCTCCCTTGAGCCGGGGCGGACAGCGACACGCCGCTGGCTGAGCACGCAACGAGTGTCAGAAGGCTGGCCAGAACCGTAGCCAGCCATCGGAGCCTAAGGGGCATCGTTCGTGGAAGGCCTCCGGGTCATGAGCTCTTGGAGCCTGAGCGGCACGCCATCAGGATAGGACGGCCGCCTTCGGGCCCGCGATAGACGGGAGGCGTTCGGTGGTGCACCGCGTCACCACCTCCCGATGAGGCGCACCGCGGCCGGCCGGACGGTGAACGTCCACTCGAGCGCGTCCCCCACGAGGTCCCCGTCGGCCTGCACCGGAATCGGTCGCTCGTCGAGGCTGGTGAGGACGACCTCCCGGGCATGCACCGATGAAGCCGATGGCGGTCGTCGGGCGATCCAGCGCATCGCCTCGGCGGCCTGGCTGGGCGTCGGGCCGGCGTAGGTCCGCAGCGTCATGCGGCCCTGGTCGGGGCGCGCGCCGGGATTCACCCGGAGGCCGCGGCCGTAGAAGGGAGTGACGCTGACGACGGCCAGGATCATCGGTCCCTCGTGGGTGGTGGTCCCGTCGGCCTTGATCCTCGCCACCCACCGGCGGGAGAGGTCCGGCAGGGAGCGAAGCACGGAGCCAGCCCAGCCGCGCACCATCTTCGCCCCGCCCGATGCGTAGCGCCCCGCCACCAGGGCGTCCCAGCCGGCGCCCGCAAAGAGGGCGAGGCGCCCGTCGACCTCGACCAGGTCGATCGGTCGCGCGTCGCCCGCCGCCAGCAGCCCGGCCAGCGCGGCGGGGTGGCGCGGCAGGTCCAACAGGTGAGCCGTGGCATTGCCGAAGCCGGCCGGGATGTAGCCGAGCGTCAGGTCGCGCCCGGCGACGACGTTGTAGGCGACGCCCAGCGACCCGTCACCGCCGGCGATGACGACCGTTCGGTAGTCGCCGATCCGCTCGGCGAGGAACGCGGCGAGCTCGTCGCGGTCACGGGTCGCCGTGACGTGCAGGTCCGCGTCGAGCGCGCGTCGAGTGAGCGATACGGCGGAGCGCACCCGCGCCGAATGCGCAGAGCCGGCCCCCTCGTTCACGAAGAGGCCGGCCGGGCCGGGTGAGGAGCCGGCCGGGTCGGCGGCGGCCATCAGACGCGCCGCGACCCGGTCAGTGGTGCGACCGTTCGGAGCTCAGGGCAGGCCGCTGAGGATCTGCCCGGCCACGGTTGCGTCGTTCGCCCCGACGATGAAGACCGTGTCGCCGTGGGCGTACAGGTAGCTGGTCTGGTCGGTGCCACCCGACGACTCCACCTGCTTGCCACCCAGGCTCGTGCTGGTCCACTCGATCGGTGACGAGGCGTTCGCCTGCATGTTGTTCTTGAAGGCGGTGACCAGCTTGTTGGAGTCCGCGCCGCTGGCGCGGATGACGATCACCGAGGCGCCGGAGCTGTAGTCGGCGTTGAATCCGAAGCCGATCGCGATGGCGATGTCGCTTGGGGAGACGCCGACGTCGTTCAGGAACTTGACCGTCTCCGGATCCGCGTTGGAAGAGACGAGGTAGTCGTTGCCGCGATAGCTGCTCTTCTGCATCGTGATGTCGCCGACCTTGCTCGGGATCAGCGCCTCGAGCTCCGCGACCACGCCTGCTCCGAAGGACGGCTGCGGGCCACCCTGCGACGCCCCGGCGGCCTGCGACTGCTGCGCGCCCTGGCTGGCGCCCGCGCCCTGGCTGGCGCCGGCGCCCTGCGACTGGCTGGCCGATGACGAGCACGCCACGAGCGCGAGCCCGGCGAACGCGGTGATGGCGATGGTCCGGAATCGATTCACGAGATGCTCCTCCTGCTGGGCCTGAAGGCGGTGAGGATACTCGACCGCCCAACTATTTCAGATAGGCGCTGCGCTGACGCGTGAGGAATCGCCCGTCGCCACGGGTGCCGAGCCACTCGGCGCCATCGACCACGATCTTGCCGCGCGAGAGGACGACATCGGCGCCGCCGGTGACCTCCATGCCCTCGTAGCACGAGTAGTCGACGTCCATGTGGTGCGTGGCGGCGCTGATGGTGTGCTTGCGGGTCGGGTCGTAGACGACCAGGTCGGCGTCGAGGCCGATCCCCACCGCCCCCTTCTGCGGCAGCCCGAACATGCGCGCGGGTGCGGCCGAGATGACCTCCACCCATCGGTTCGGCGTCAACCGCCCGGTGGCGACGCCGCCGGAGTGGAGCAGGTCGACCCGGTTCTCGACGCCCGGCAGCCCGTTCGGCACCTTGCGGAAGTCGCCGATCCCCATCTCCTTCTGCCCGTGGAAGTCGAACGGGCAGTGGTCGGTGGAGACCACCTGGAGATCGTCCTTGAGGAGGCCCAGCCAGAGGTCCTCCTGGTGGTCGGCCGGGCGCAGCGGCGGCGAGCAGACGAACTTGGCGCCGTTGAAGCCATCGCCCATGTCGTCGAGTGAGAGGAAGAGGTACTGCGGGCAGGTCTCGGCGAAGGCCGGGCAGCCCCTCGTCGCGGGCGCGGCGCACCTCGTTGAGGGCTTCGCGCGCGGAGAGGTGGACGATGTAGACCGGCGCCCCGGCCACCTCCGCCAGGCGGATCACCCGGTTCGTGGCCTCGCCCTCGAAGACGGGCGAGCGCGAGGTGCCGTGGTAGTACGGATCGGTCTGGCCGGCGGCGACCGCCTGCGCCGCCACCACGTCGATGGCCATCCCGTTCTCGGCGTGCATCATGATCAGCCCGCCGTTCTTCGCCGTCTGCTGCATCGCCCGGAAGATCGCCCCGTCGTCCGAGTAGAAGACGCCGGGGTAGGCGGTGAAGAGCTTGAAGGTGGTGACCCCCTCGTCGACCAGGGCGTCCATCTCCGGCAGGACGTCGTCGCGGACGTCGCTGATGATCATATGGAAGCCGTAGTCGATGCAGGCGTTGCCATCGGCCTTGGCATGCCAGGCATCGAGCCCCTCGCGCAGCGACTTGCCGCGCGACTGGACCGCGAAGTCGATGATCGTGGTCGTTCCGCCGAAGGCGGCGGCCCGCGTGCCGGTCTCGAAGGTGTCCTTGGCGAATGTGCCGCCGAAGGGCAGCTCCATGTGGGTGTGGACGTCGATCGCGCCGGGGATCACCCACTTGTCGCGTGGCGTCGATGGTGCGGTCGGCGGTGGCGGGCAGGTCGGAGCCGATCAGGGCGATCTTCTCGCCGTCGACCAGGACGTCGGCGCGGGTGGTGGCATCCGCGTTCACGACCGTGCCGTTCTTGATCAGGGTGCGCATCGGTTCCTCCGTTGGGAGACCGATGGTAGCCGCGCGGCCCGCGCTCGGGAAGTGCCGGGGGATCGGATCATGGGCCGCCCAGGGGGTGTCCGGACCCCGTGCTTCTCACGGGCGGAGAACAACGGCAGCGGCTTGGCTGCCTGGACCGGCTATGCTCTCACCCGCTGAGACATGTTGGTCCGACGACGGTCCACAAGGCCGATAGCGCGTGGTTGCTCCCCATCCATGAGAAGTAGACGCTGCTCGAGCGGCAGATGAGCGCCGCGTGACTGTCCGTGCCGTGGCATCCTCGCCGCGTGACCTGGCCGACCGAGCACCTGCCGATCCTCCTCGCCGTGGGCTGGCTCGTGCGCGCGCCGCTCGTGAGTCGCGAGGAGGGGCACGAGGCGATCACGCGTGCCGCGTGGGACGGGCTGTCGCTCACCCCCGAGCAGCAGAAGGCGCTCCTGCGCGGCGTCCGCGCGCCGGATGTGAGCCTGGCCGGGTTCCTCGTCTCCACCCTGCCGTTCGCGCAGCGCCGGCATGCGCTCCGCGCCTGGTCGGGCTCAACGACCGCCGACGCGGTTCGCGACGTCCGCGAGTTCCTCGCCGCCACGCATCGGCGGGCCGTCTCCATGCCGGAGGGGCGACGGCGCTGGGAGGCATTCGGCGAGCTGCTGCACTGCCTCCAGGACTCGTACTCCACGGCCCATGCCGATCGGGACGGGGCGGGAATCCTCCGAATGAGGCACTGGGGACCGATGGATCGGCTGCGGGGGCACGACGATGAGCACGGCTTCCCATCGGATCGCCGCGACAGCGCGTGGCGCGACGGGGTGCTGACCGATGAGGCCCGGGCGGCGGCCGAGGCGAGCCGGAGCTACCTCGAGATTGCGCTGCATCCGGGCGCGCCGCTCGACGCCTTCCTGGATCGATGTCTCAGCCTGGGAGTCGACGTCGCCTGACGGCTAGTCCTTCACGTGCATCCAGGGCGTGAAGACGATGCCGACCAGGATCCCCTCCGGGCTCAGGAGGCGCGCGACCGTCTGGCCCCACGGTTCGACCTTCGGCTCCACCAGGAGCCGATATCCGAGCGCCTCCAGCTCGGCGGCCGCCGGCGCGACCGCATCGGCCGATTCGAGGTCGAGCTCGATCCCCGCGTTGGGCTCGGGGATGTCGGCCGGCCACTCGCTCGTGCCGAAGCATGCCTCGGCCGCCTCGGAGAGCGGCCACAGGCCGAAGTGGCGGACGCCGGGGAGGTCATCGGTTGCCCAGTAGCCGGGAGCCACCTCGCCAAGCTCGATTCCGAGGGCATCACCCCAGAACGCCTTGCTGGCGGCCGGATCCTTGACGATCGGCGCGAAGCCGGCCACGAAGCGCGGCTTCACGACGTGCGCGCCTCCGCCCAGGCCGCCGCGAACCCGGGGATCCCCCGCTCCACCATCTCGTCGGTTGCGGTGAGGCTGATCCGGAACCAGCCGGGCACCTCGAAGGTGTGGCCGGGCAGCACCAGCACACGATGCTCGGCGAGAAGGTCGCAGAAGGCACCGTCGTCGGCGATCGGGGCGCGAGCCATGACGTAGAAGGTGCCCTCCGGCATCGTCGTCTCGTAGCCGATCTCGCGGAGCGCCCCCACCAGCCGGTCGCGACGCCGCTGCATGGCGGGGATGTCGATGCTGATCCGCTCCAGGTCCTCGATCGCGTGCTGGAGCAGCGCGTTCGGGAAGGCGTAGCCGGTCGCCAGCTGCGCCACGAAGACCGCGTCGCGGAACGCCTCGCGGTCGGGCATGGTGGGCGGGACGGTCAGGTAGCCGATCCGCATCCCCGGCGCGAGCAGCTGCTTCCCGTACGAGTAGGTGATCACCGTGTTCGGATACGCCTCGGCCGGAGAGTGGCAGGCGCGCCCGTCGAAGACGATCCGGTTGTACGGCTCGTCGGAGATCAGGTAGATCGGATGGCCGATGCGCGCGGAGGCATCGGTCAGGGTTCGAGCCAGGGCTCCGAGCGTCTCGAGCGGGTAGATCCGCCCCGACGGGTTGTGCGGCGAGTTGAAGATGATCGCCCGGGTGCGCGGCGTGATGGCGGCCGCGATCAGCTCCATGTCCGGCTCGAAGGTGGGCGGGGCAAGGTGGACCCGGATCGGGATGCCGTCGGCCGCGAGGATCAGGAACTCGTAGAAGAACCACGGCGGCGAGAGGAAGATCACCTCGTCGCCCGGCTCGACGAGCGTCCGCATCGCGACCGCCAGCGCGGCGAAGCCACCGTTGGTCATCGCCACGTCCGCCGGATCCCAGTCCATGCCGGTCCGCGCGGAGAGCCCGCGCGCCACCGCGATCCGCGACCTCGGCTCGTTGTCCTTGTACGCGAACCAGTCGCGGCGGCGCGGGTCGAGCTGTCCGCGGAGCGCCTCCACGTACTCCGGCAGCGGGAAGTCCTGCGGGTTGCCGACCGCGAAGTTCGACGACGTCGGGGTTCTTGTTGAGCTTCGCGAACGGCCCGGTGAAGAACTCGAGAAACGGCGCGATGCTCGCCGTGAGCCGCTCCAAGCGTCGTGACGCCGTGGTTGCCATGCCTCAGCCCTCCGCGGCCATGATCGCGCCGACGAGGACCGTCTTGGGCGGGAAGTCCTCGCAGTACTGGTAGCGGTGCGCCAGGGCGATCCGCCCGTTCGAGCCGATCACGAATTCGCCCGGCAGCTGCCACGGCGAGTCGACGACCGCCCGTTCCGTTCCGCGCCGCGGCTCGATGAAGAGGGTGCGCGCCGTCTCCTCGTCGCCGGCCTGCCACGGGAAGGCGTGCAGGATCTGGGCCGGGAGCCCTTCGAGCAGGCCGAAGGCCCGATACGCCCGCAGCTCCGGATCGCAGAGCAGGGGGAAGGCGTACCCGCGCCGTGCGGCGACCGCCGCCGCACGCTCCGGCTCCGCCTGGCAGATGCCCACGACGCGCGCCCCCGCCGCCCGGTAGTCGGCCAGCTCGCCGCGCAACCCCTCCCAGCGCTCCGTCAGGCAGGAGCAGCCGAAATGCCGCATGAAGATGACGATCGCCGTGCCGTGGGTCCAGAAGTCGGAGAGGTGGCGCGCCTCGCCGGTGCTGTCGGGCAGCTCCACGTCCGGCGCCATGTCGCCCTGCTGGACCGGCAGCTCGTCGTATCGGGTGTGAGTCGGCCCGATGAGCCACGACGCCAGCCAGCGTCGCTCGGCCGCCTTCTCAAGCTCCTCGAGGTCAGTCATGCGCGGCCGCGGAGTGGAGGCAAGCCGTCACCCCGTGACCCGCGCCAACGTCACGATGGCCTACCGAGCCCCGCGGCGAGCGGTCGGATGCGTTCGAGCAGGCCCGCGGCGTGGCCCTCATCTGCATGACGATCACCGGGGTCGTCTTCACCCTGCTGCTCTCGGGGACCGACGTGGACACGGCCATTCCGTGGGTCAACGACGTGGTCCATTCCGTGATGCCGATCGTGGTCGTGGTCGACTGGCTGCTCGATCCGCCACGGACCCTGCTCACGTATCGGCAGGGGTTCATGTGGGTCGTCTACCCGGCCATCTGGCTGGCCTACACCCTGGTCAAGGGCCCCATCGTCGGGAAGTACCCCTATCCGTTCCTCAACCCGGACAACGGCGGCTATGCGACAGTGGCTGTGTACTGCCTGGCGATCCTGGTCGTCATGGCCCTGGTCACCGTCGCGGCCGTGTGGACCGCAAACGCGACGCGTCATCGCGTCGAGGGGGAAGCGGCTAGCTGACCGGTCCCGAGGCCACGCTCCGCAGGAGCGGAATGATCTCCCGGCCGTAGACCTCGAGCTGCTGCTCCTCGTCGCCGTTCATCAGGTAGATGTTGAACTGGTCGACCCCCGCCGCGGCAAGCTCCCGGAGCTTGGCGACGTGCTCGTCGGCTGGACCCAGGACGCAGAAGCGGTCCGTCACCTCGTCGCCGACGAACGCCGCGTTGCTCGACCCCACCTCGGCGTGGTGGTGGTAGTCGTACCCCTCGCGGTTGGTGACGTAGCCGGTCAGCGTGTCGGGGAGCTGCTCGCGCGGGTACCGGTTCACCAGGTCGACGACATGGTTGCTGACGAGTGCCGGGAACCATCGGGTCCGCTCTCGTCCCAGCTCGCGCGGGCCGACGTGCGCGGGCGCGGCCGCCTGGACCTTGACGCTCCCCGCCGGCCGGCCGGCGGCCGCCTCCGCCTCGCGCAGCTGCGAGACGAACCAGCGGATCAGGTCGGGATCGGCGAGCTGGAGGATCAGCCCGTCGGCGACCCGGCCGGTCATGGTGAGCGCCATCGGCCCGTAGCCGGCCACCCAGACGGGGAGCTTCCACTTCCCCGTCCAGGGGAGGACGAGCTCCGTCCCCTCGAAGGTGACGGCGCGTCCCTCGACGAGGTCGCGGATCACCGCGATCGCCTCCTCGAGGGTCTTCATGCTGGTCGGCGGCTTGCCGAGCACCCGCCGCGCGCTGTCGCCCCGACCGATCCCGAGGTCCATGCGTCCGCCGCTCAGCTCGTCGAGCACCGCCAGCGCCGACGCCGTCACCGACGGCTCCCGCGTGGCCGGGTTGGTGACGCAGGTGCCGAGCCGCATGCCGGTCGTGGCCTGGGCCATGAGGGTGAGCAGGACGTACGGCTCGCGCCACAGCACGTGGCTGTCGAAGAGCCAGCCGTAGGTGAAGCCGTTCGCCTCGGCCCGCTTCGTCAGCTCGACGGTGCGCTTGAGATCGTTCTCGGGCTTGAGGGTGAAGCCGAAGTCCATCGGCCGCTACGGGCGAACCAGGTCCGCGTAGGCATCAGGGCGTCGGTCACGGTAGAACTGCCAGAGCTGGCGCACCTCGGTGATCTTGTCCATGTCGAGGTCACGCACCAGCAGCTCCTCGTTGTGGGCGTCTCCCACCTCGCCGACGAACTGGCCCCGCGGATCGACGAAGTAGGACTGCCCGTAGAAGTCGTCCTCGCCGAGCGGCTCGATCCCCACCCGGTTGATCGTCCCGACGAAGTAGCCGTTGGCGAGCGCGTGCGAGACCTGCTCGACGCGCCACAGGTACTCGCTCAAGCCGCGCGAGGTGGCCGACGGGATGAACACCAGCTCGGCGCCGTTGAGCCCCAGCGCGCGGGCGCCCTCCGGGAAGTGGCGGTCGTAGCAGATATAGACCCCGATCTTGCCGACGGCCGTGTCGAAGACGGGATACCCCAGGTTCCCGGGGCGGAAGTAGAACTTCTCCCAGAAGCCCTTGACGTGCGGGATGTGCGTCTTGCGGTACTTGCCCAGGTACTTCCCGTCGGCATCGATCACCGCGGCGGTGTTGTAGTAGATGCCGGTGGTCTCCTCGTCCTCCTCGTACATCGGCACGATCAGGACCATGTGCGTCTCGCGCGCGAGCTCCTGCATCCGCTTCGTGGTCGGGCCGTCGGGGATGTGCTCGGTGTAGGCGAAGTACTGCGGATCCTGCACCTGGCAGAAGTAGGGCCCGTAGAAGAGCTCCTGGAAGCACATCACCTGGGCGCCCTGCTGGGCGGCCTCGCGGGCGTACTTCTCGTGCTTGGCGATCATCGACTCCTTGTCGCCAGTCCAGTCGGCCTGCAACAGCGCTGCCCGTACGATCCGCGGCATCTCAACCCTCGCCATGCGTGGTCTTCAGTGAGCAGCGGGAGCGTACACCGGCGGCGCGCGAAATGGGCTCAATCCGGCGGCGCGACGAAGTCCGACGGCCGCCGGACGCGCGGCAGCGGCGACAGCACCAGCAGGAGGATCGAGAGCGCCATGCCTGCCCAGCCGATGGCGATCCCGCCCCGGATCCCGATCCAGCCGGCGACCGCCGCCGCCGCCAGGGCGCCGATCGGATAGGCGATGCCGTGCGAGAAGACGCCCAGCGTCGCGTTCACGCGACCCAGGATCCGGTCCGGGATCATCCCCTGGATGAGCGAGATCTCCGCCACGCCCTCGATGGTCTGAAGGCCATCCCCGACGAGCTGCGGGATGAGGACCATCGTCGTGGCGACGACGAGCGGACCCTGGGCCAGCGGCGTCAGGACGCCGAGCGCTGAGGCGCCGATCGCCGTCCAGATCAGCGCGGGACCGAGCCCGAAGCGGTTGATGACGCGGGCGGCGAAGAACGAGCCGACCAGCGAGCCGACGCCGCCGGCTGACACCACCACCCCCAGCAGGAACGGGCTGAGGTGGAGCTCTCGGACGAGGTAGAGGATGTACAGGACGCCGTAGAACGACCCGGCGACGTGCGCGACCACGGATCGCAGCGTCATGGCGAGGAGCACCCGGTGTCGCCGTACGAGTCGCAGGCCCTCGACGATCTCGTGGCGCATGGGCGTCGCGACGCTGCGGGCCGGCCGCGCCGGCTCGGGCGCGCGGATCAGCACGAGCGAGACGGCGGAGACCGCGAACGACACGGCATCCACGAAGATCGCGAACGGTGCGCTGACGATCTGGACAAGCGAGCCGGCCAGCCCCGGTCCGCCGATCTCCGCGATCGATGAGCTGGTGGCAAGCTTGCTGTTGCCGTCGACGACGCGATCGACGCCGATCAGGGACGGCACGTAGGCCGGATACGCGGCGTCGAACAGGGCGCCGAGACACGCCTCGGCGAACATCACCACGTAGAGCTGCTCCATGTGCAGGGCGTGGGCGGCATAGGCCAGCGGGATCGAGAGGAGCAGGAACGCCCGGATCGTGTCGGTCCAGATGAGGAGCGGCCGGCGGCGCACGCGATCGACCCAGGCTCCGGCGACGAAGCCGACCAGCAGGATCGCCAGGCTGGCCGAGACCACCAGGAGCGCCATCTCGAGCGGACCGGCGCCGAGGACGAGCAGCGCGACCAGCGGCACGGCCGTCCGGGTGACGACCGAGCCGAGCTCCGAGACGGTCTGGCCGACCCACAGCTTCAGGAAGTCGGCGTGCCGCCACAGCGAGGCGGTTGGCATGGCGTGGGCAGGGTAGCGTCTGGCCCCAGCGCTTCGGCCCGCGCCCCGACGTGGCCGGCCATCCGGCCATCCGATGAAGCGCCCGCCGTCGCGGGCGCCCCGTACCATCGAGCCATGGCCACTGGGACCCCCGGCCAGCGAGAATACTTGTCGTGCGACACATTGTCAGGAGATACCGACCGGGGGCCGTACAGGTCCGAGCCAATCGAGGGCAGACGCTCGTGGAGTACGTGCTCCTGCTCGCGCTCGTCGCTGTTCTTGCCATCGGCGTCACGTTGGTCCTCGGCAACGCGGTAGCCGATGGCCTGACCAATGTGGGGGACGCGATCTCCAGCGCCGGGCGCAACCCCCCGACCGCCACCCCGACGACGACGCCGAAGCCCAAGGCAACGCCGAAGCCCAAGGCAACGCCGAAGCCCAAGGCAACGCCGAAGCCCAAGGCAACGCCGAAGCCCAAGGCAACGCCGAAGCCCTAGGCGACGCTCAGCCCACGGGCTCCAGCAAGCTCGCAAGCTCGGTCAGTTCGCGCGCGGCCGCCGGGGAGAGGTCTCTACCCGCAATGGCCTCGCCGATCAGCCCCCGCCGTCGCTCGAGGACTCGCGATCGCAATGCCTCGCCTGCTGGTGTCAGCCGCAGGACGAGTGCGCGCCGATCGGACGAGTCGACAGACGCGCTCACGAGCCCGCGCCGCTCGAGCCGGTCGACCAACCGGGTGGTGGACGATCCGGAGGCGGAGATTCGCGACGCAACCTGCGACACGCGGAGGCCATCGCCGGCATCGCCGAGGACAACCAGAACGCGCCACTGGCGCAGGGTCATCTCCCCTCGGCTGGCGACCTCCTCGATCGCGCGCGAGGTGAGGGCCACGAGTGCAATGGCGAGCGATTCGAGGGCGTCGACCAGTCGAGCGTTCCCGCCTCGCAGGTTCGTGGCTGGGGACGCGACCTCGTCACGCCTCGCATGGGTCGCCATAGACATCACATGATGCCCCTGCGACGGGCGCGACGAGGACGTTTTCGCGCCCGCACCCGAGTGACACAATGCCCAGACAGATGACCTGGACCCACCCCGCCAAGATCGCCTTCATCGGCTCGCATTCGGTGCGCAAGACGAACGCCGTGCACGCCTTCGCCAGCACCATCGGCCGCGCCGGGCGCAGCGTCGAGGTCGGCCGCGAGATGGTCCGCTTCAACCCCCTCGGCCTGAACGAGGGGGCCACGCCCGAGGCCCAGCTCTGGGTGCTGATGGCGCAGATCCAGCAGGAGCTCGAGCTGCGGAAGCGGGCCGAGGTGCTCGTCACCGATCGGTCCGTCGTCGACAACTTCGCGTACTTCCTGCGGGTGACCGATGGCGGCGATCCGTTCAGCGTCGAGCCGCTCATCCGCCACTGGGCCACGACCTACGACCTGTTCGTGCGCCTGCTGCCCGACGTGGCGCTGCTGGCGGACGGGGTGCGCTCCACCAACGATGCGTTCCGCGACGAGATCGAGGCGATCCTCGACCGCATCATCCCGAGCTACATCCCCGGGGAGCGGCTCCTCCTCGTGAACGCCTCCGACGTGACCGAGTCGTTCGACTGGTGGGCCGTCGCCGAGCGCCTGGCCCAGCTGGTCGGTGAGCCGCTGCGCGACCCGGGAGTCCTGGTGGCCGCAACCCTGTGGGAGGACAACCGTGCCTGACGACCGGGGTCGGACACTGCGGCCCGGCGGCGGCGATGCCGACGCGTTCACGCGCGAGGTGATGACCCGCGTGCAGGACGAGGGCGACGCGTGGATGGCGGCACCACCTGGCACGGCATGGGGGCCACGCGCATCAGCGTCGGCAGCTGGTCCACCACCGAGGCCGATATCGACCGCACCGCCGACGCGATCCTGCGCGCAGCGAGCGAGTAGCTAGGACGTCGCGAGGACCCCTTCCCGCGGCTGTGCCGCGACCAGGCTGAGGCCGATCCCGATCCATGCCACGGCGTAGAGCGCGATCCCGACCTGCGCCAGGGCCGAGATGATCCCGAGCCCGACGTCCGGGTCGCGCAGGTTGAGCCCGACCAGCGCCATCGTCGACGCGATCGTCATCCCCAGCCCGATGGGCATCGGAAAGACGCGCGCGGCGAGCATCGTGGCGCCGACGACGCTGAAGCCGATCCACAGGATCGCCCCGGCCACAAAGCCGAAAACGCCGGCCGTCTGCTGCGAGATCGGCGCGCCGGCCAGGGAGACACCGATCGACACCACGCCGAGGAGCAGAGCCACGAGGCCCGCGCCGAATCCGGTCCACGCCAGCGCTGGGCGAATAGCCACCTGGCGGACGTGGACACCCGCCAGCCCGACGAGCGCGAGCAGGTAGAAGGCGAGGATCCGGAGGGCGTTCGTGGTCGCGTCGATGTCGATCATGCCGCCGACGTTGACGGCAAAGCCGATGAGCACGAGCAGTCCCGCGCCGATCGCGGCAAGGCCACTGATCCGGGTGAACATCCGATACCTCCCTTCGGGAGCCTGCGGAAAGAGGTGGGCGTCGATCGCGCCCCAGGCAATGTCGATGACCTGCGACAGGCGAGGCGGCCGCTGCTCCAGCATGGCGAGGAACTCTTCCTCGTAGCGCGCTCGCCAGCCGGCGGGGTAGAGCGCGACGAGCCGTCGCGCGTTCACGGCGCCCCCTCGCCGAGGCGGCGGAGCGTTGCACCGGCGAAGCGCTGGAGGTGAGCGAGATGCGCCTGCAAGGCCGAGGCGCCGAGGCCGGTCAGCCGGTACGGCCGCCGGCGATCATCAGACGCCACTGGCTCGATGAGCCCGCGGCGCTCCAGGCGGGCGAGGGCGGCGTAGAGGGTCCCCGGCCCGAGTGCCTGGCCGGTCAGCTGCTCGGCGTCCTGCATGATCGCGTAGCCGTGCTTCGGGCCATCGGCCAGCGTGGCGAGCACGAGCAACGCGGGTGCGGCGAACGGACTCAACTCGTCGGCGGGGTTCGGGGGGCTGGCCACGGGCACCTCCAGGGAAGTTGTATCGGCGAACGATATAACGCCGCGCGATACATGTCAAGCCCGTCGCCTTTACTCGGCGCCCTCGGTCACGGGTGACGGCCGGAACCGGAACCAGGCCCAGAACAGGATGGTGAAGATGCCGAAGGCGGCGAAAATGCCCATCGCCGCGAGCCAGGCCGGGGCGGTGAGATCGGACAGGTAGCCGACCGATGGCCCCACCAGGATGTGGATGAAGGCGAACAGGCCGGCGCCGCAGAGGAGCGCCCAGACGAGCCGGTTCCACTTGTAGACCGCCACCCCGGGCATGAACCGGAACGGCAGCAGCCCGATGGCGACCGCCTCCAGCCCCGACACCACGATCGCCGCCAGCGCGGTCTGCAGCATGGTTGACATGAACGAGACCTCGGTTCCCGCGGCGTTGCGCGCCCAGCCGAGGAGGAGCCAGGCGGCGATCGACACGGCGAATGTCCAGAGGGCGCCGGCAGCCGCCTCCCGACCCTCATCGGCCTCCGTGTGGGGGCGCATGAGCACGACGCCCAGCACCACGCCCCACAGGTAACCGGGCTGGAGCGCGGCGAGCCGCGAGATCAGCACGAAGAGCGCGGCGAGGGCCAGGGCCCACGGCAGCACGCGCAGCCGTCCCATCTCACCGGTGCTGCGCCGATGCTCGACCAAACCGGGCAGCTCGAACGTGACCAGGATCACGACCAGGGCGATCACGAACCCCAGCAGGACGGCCAGCGACTGCGCGTTGAACCCAAGCTTCGGGCTCAGGAACGAGCTGATCACCGCCGCCACGAGGACGGCCGCCGCGATCCGGATCACCTGCCGCCTCCCCACAGGCCGCTGAACGCCTTCCCGACCTTCCCCAGCCAGCTCTTCTGCCACCAGGCGAGGATGCGGTCGTAGTTGCCCTCGAAGGTGTCGTTGAAGAGCTCACCGATGAAGCCCATCGCCAGCAGCAGCAGCAGCGCGGCGAGGGCGCTCCCCGCGAGATTCACCCCGTCGGTGCTGACCTGGTTCGCGGATGGGACCGATCCCGCCCAGTCGTTGGGACCGCCTCCGCCGGCCGGGGCCGGCGGTGCGCTCGACGGCTCCGCGGTGAAGGTGAATCCCAGGACGCTCTGCTCGGGCGTGTTGCACGGGCAGCGTCGCGGTGCCAGAGGCCGTTGCCGTGGGGCTGGGGGTTGTCGACTCGGTCGCGGTGGCGGTGGACCTCGCGGTTGGTCGAGCGGTCACCGTGGTGGTGGCGGTCGGCTTTGCCGTTGCCGTGGGCGGGGCGGTGGGCGTCGCCGTCGGGCGCGTCGTGGGTGTGGCGGTCGGCCTGAGGGTCGGCGTCGGGGTCGGCTTCAGCGTCGGGGTGGGCGTGGCCGTCGGCTTGGGCGTCGGTGTGGGCGTGGGCGTCGGCAAGGCCGACGCCAGCTCCGTGCTCATGACCGTGTAGTAGGGTGAGGCCCCGGTCGCCGGGATGGCCAGAGAGCCGGAGAGCTGGCACTCGCCGGCGTTGATCGGCCCAAGCGTCTTGGCCTTGCCCGAATTGGCGCCGAGGTTCGCCATGAACGCGCCGACGGCGTTCGGGCTCGCGCAGCCGACCCCGTGCAAGGTCGCGTTCCACGACTGATCGGGTGCCGACATCGCGTAGATCGGGGTCGCTCCAGGCACCAGGACCGCATTCACTTTGGTCGTCAGCGACGCAAGCGGGCCCTTGTCCGGCGTGATCGTCCCCTGGTGGTTGAGCACACGTTCAGCGGCGGCGCAGGCCTGCTGACCACCGGATGGGGTGCACGTCATCGGTGGCGTGACGGCACCCGCCTCCGCCACGACCTCCGCGACGGTCGGCCCGTGGTGGGCGGAGACGGCAACGACCGGAAGCAGGCTGACGGCCAGCAGCAGGACCAGTACCCGGAGAGGACCATTGGCGCGCATGGAGTGCACAGTATCGGGATCGGTGCCGGCCGATGGCCAGACCCCACGGGGCTCGCGGTCAACGCAGAAATGGCTCGCCGCTCCCGAGCCGATAAGCCGGGCTACTGCTCGTGCACCAATCCGACGACAACCAGCAGCCCGGCTGATATTCCGGCGCCGATGCGGCCTTTCGGGCGTCGCTGCAGTAGCTGGACTTCTGGAACGTTGCCCTGCCTGCGTCACGGGCGCAGGAACAGTAGCCAGGCTTATCCCGGACGGCCCGCCGCCGCCCGCCGGGTCAACGGAGATTGCCCCTTCCCGCGTGTGGTGTAATCGGCTTCCCACACCGATAACGCGCCACCCGCTGCGCTCGAGGTACCCATGACCGTCACCGCCGATCGGCTCACCACCGACGAGATCCTGCATCTCAACCGCGAGTTCACCTTCTTCTCGTGGAGCGCCCAGTCGCACATCAACCCGATCGTCATCGACCGGGCCGAGGGGGTCTACTTCTGGGACCCCGACGGCAAGCGGTACCTCGACTTCAACTCCCAGCTGATGAGCATCAACATCGGGCACGGGAACCGGAAGGTGGCTGACGCGATCGCCGAGCAGGCGCACAAGCTGGCCTTCGCCGCGCCGCAGTTCGCGACCGAGGTGCGTGGCCGGCTGGGCCAGCTCCTGGCCGAGGTGACACCGGGCGACCTGAATCGGTTCTTCTTCACCCTGGGTGGCGCGGAGGCGAACGAGAACGCGCTGCGCATGGCCCGCATGGTGACCGGGCGCCAGAAGGTGATGGCCTACCACCGCTCGTACCACGGCGCGACTGCCGGGGCGATCAGCGTGACCGGCGACCCGCGCCGCTGGGCCAACGAGCCGGGGGTTCCCGGCATCATCCGGGTCCTTGACCCGTGGCGCTGGGGGCGCGGAGAGGCCGAGCCGGCGGCGGAGCACCTCGAGTACATCGAAGAGGTGATGCAGTACGAGGGGCCGCACACCATCGCCGCCTTCATCATGGAGACGGTCACCGGCACGAACGGCATCCTCATCCCGCCGGACGGCTACCTCAAGGGGATCCGCGACCTGTGCACGAAGTACGGGATCGTGATGATCTGCGACGAGGTGATGGCAGGCTTCGGCCGCACCGGGCGCTGGTTCGCCGTCGATCACTGGGGCATCGTCCCGGACCTGATGACGGTGGCCAAGGGGCTGACCAGCTCGTACCTGCCGCTCGGTGCCGTGGCGATGAGCCCGCGGATCGCGGAGCACTTCAACGAGCGGGTCTACTTCGGCGGGCTCACCTACTCGTCCCACCCGATCAGCTGCGCGGCGGCGATCGCGGCGGTCAGCGTGCTGCGCGACGAGGACATGGTCGGCAACGCCGCGCGCCTCGACCCGGTCATGAAGGAGGAGCTCGCGAAGCTGCAGGCCCGCCACCCGAGCGTGGGGACGGTGCGCAGCATCGGCCTCTTCGGTGTCTTCGAGCTGGTGCGCTCGCGCGAGACGATGGAGCCGATGGCGCCCTTCAACACGTCATCGCCCGAGCTCGCGGCCCTCGACTACCGGCTGCGGACCGATGGCCTGTACACCATGCTCCACTGGAACCAGGTCTTCACCAACCCGCCGCTGTGCATCACCGAGGAGCAGCTGCGCGAAGGATTCGCGATCATCGACCGGGCGCTCGACGCGACCGATGCCGCCATCGCCTGATCGGCGTCAGGCCGGCTCGGCGACCCCCGGCTCCGCACGCCGCACCAGCGGCCCCATCAGCGGCGGCACGACCACGGCGGTGATCACCACCATGCCGACGATCGCCGCGTAGAGCGGGGCATCGAAAGCCCCGGCGGTCAGCGCGAGGCCGGCGACGATGATCTCGACCTCGCCCCTCGGCACCATCCCCCATGCGATCAGCGTGGCCCGCCTCCGCCCGGTTCGGATCGCGCCCAGGAACGAGCCGGCGAACTTGGCCGCCACCGCCAGCAGCGTGACCGAGGCCAGCGAGCCCCAGCGTGCCGAGGCTGCCGAACACGGCCGGGTCGACGTGCGCACCCACGAATCCAAAGAAGAACGGCGTGAAGAAGGCGGCCACCGGCGCGGTCTCGGTCTCGAGGGCATGCCGCTCGCTCGACTCCCCCACCACCATGCCGGCCAGGAACGCGCCGATGATGGCCGCCAGGCCGATCTGGGCCGCCAGCGCGGCGAGCCCCAGCATCAGGATCATGCCGGGCAGGAAGGGAGTCTCCGCGAAGCTTGGGATCGGTCAGCAGGGACCGGCGCCGGCGGAGGATCCCGGTGCCGCCCACGGCAACGATCCCGATGAAGGCCACGGCCAGGGCCAGGAGCAGCAGGAGGCGCTCCGGGCTCACCTCGCCCGCGGAGACCCCCACCACGACCGCCACGATCAGCATGGCGAGGACGTCATCGATCACCGCCGCGCCGATGATCACCCGTCCGGACGTGGTGGCAAGCGCGCCGAGCCCCTGGAGGGCACCCGCCGGTGATGCCCACGGAGGTGGCGGTGAGGGTCGCGGCCAGGAAGATGCGGCCGCTGTCGCCGAGGCCCAGCGCGCCGCCGAGCAGGTAGCCGCCCACGAACGGGACGATCACCCCCAGCACGGCCACCGCCAATGCGGTGCGGCCAACCTGGATCACCTCACCGATTCGCGTGTCCACGCCAATCTCGAAGAGGAGCAGAACCGCCCCGATCTCCGCGAAGAGCGAGGTCTCCGGCGTGATCTGGAACCAGCCGAGCACGGCGGGGCCGACGAGCACCCCGCCGAGGATCTCGCCGACCAGCGCCGGCTGCCCGATGCGCTTGAAGAGCTCGTCGCCGAGCTTGGTGGCGAGCAGCAGCACGAAGAGCTGGAAGAGGACCTGCGATGGATTCTCCACGAGATCGGCTCCTCGGTTCGCAGACAACGAAAGAGACCACGCAGCGTTGCGCAGTCTCCACCTTGGGCCGGCGATAGAGGCCCGGTCCGGCCTGTGCCGCAACGGCGGCGCCCTGAGTCTAGCGGCTCTCCTCGCTCCCGGGCAAGCCCGACCAGGCCTCGTCGATGCGCTCCGCCAGCTCGGCCAGCGAGTCGACCACGAGGGCCGGCGTGAATCCGTCGTGGCAGACGCTGGATGACGCCCCACGGCCCGCGACGGATCCAGACCGCACGCATCCCGGCGGCCGTCGCCGGCACCACGTCGTTCTCGATCCGATCCCCGACGTAGGCGACCGATGCCGGGTCGGGCGAGCCGATCAGCTCGAGCGCCCGGTCGAAGAAGGCGGCGAGCCGGCTTGGCGATGCCCATCGCCTCGGACATGGCGATCACCTCGACGCCCGACCCCCAGGGCGCGCAGCTGGTCGCTCGCGACTCGCCGGCTGGTTGCCGATCACCGCAACCCGGTAGCCCCTTCTCCGCAGCGCGGCGCATCGCCGGGAGGGCATCGGGATAGAGGTCCTCCGCCTGGAAGCCGCCGTAGATCGCCTCGTGATCGGGCCATCGAGTGCGCCAGTCGGCGAGGCCGAAGCATCTCGAAGATGTCCCGGAACTCGCTGCCGCCGCGCGATGAGTCGAGCCCGAAGGCGGCCAGGAAGGTGAGCCGCGGGACGCCGAGCATGTCGGCCCAGAGCGACCAGACGCGCGTCTCGTCGATGAGCGTCTCGCCCACGTCGAGGACGACCCATCGGTCCTGCGCGGAGCTAGGCAGCCTTCACCCCGGCCACCAGGGCCTCGACGCTCTTCTTCGCGTCGCCGAAGAGCATCGTCGTCTTCGGCTCGCCGTAGAGCGGGTTGTCGATGCCGGCGAAGCCCGCTGCCATCGAGCGCTTCAGCACGATCACGTGCTCGGCCTGGTCGACGTTCAGGATCGGCATGCCGTAGATCGGCGAGGACTTGTCGGTGCGGGCGGCCGGGTTGGTGACGTCGTTGGCGCCGATCACGAGCGCCACGGTGGCGTTCGGGAAGTCGTCGTTGATCTCGTCCATCTCCTTGAGCCGGTCGTAGGGGACGTTGGCCTCGGCCAGCAGGACGTTCATGTGGCCGGGCATCCGACCCGCGACCGGGTGAATCGCGAACTCGACGTCCACCCCCTTGGCGATGAGCAGGTCCATCAGCTCACGGACCTGCTGCTGCGCCTGCGCCACTGCCATCCCGTAGCCGGGGACGATGATCACCTTGCTGCCGTAGGCCATCAGCACGGCCGCGTCCTCGGCGCTGATCTCGTGGATGCTCTGCTCGCCCGCGGCGCCGGCCGCCACCGCTCCGCCGGCCGTCCCGAAGGCGCCGAACAGGACGTTGAAGATGGACCGGTTCATGGCGCGGCACATCAGCTGGGTCAGGATCGAGCCGGATGCGCCGACCAGGGTTCCGGCCACGAGCAGGGCGTAGTTGTCGAGGACGAACCCGGTCGCCGCCACGGCGATGCCGGTGTAGGCGTTCAGCAGGCTCACCACCACCGGCATGTCGGCCCCGCCGATCGGCATCACCGCCGCCACGCCCAGGACCAGCGCCAGCGCCACGAACACGAGGAAGAGCGGGATGCTGTTGGTGACCAGGGTGAGGACCACGCCCAGGACGAGGATCCCCGCCACCACGGCGCCGGACACGATCTTGTCGCCGGGGTAGGTGACGGGACGCCCCGAGACGATCCCCTGGAGCTTGCCGAAGGCGATGATCGAGCCGGTGAACGAGACCGAGCCGATCACCGCGCCGAGCAGGGTGGCGACCATGAAGGTGACCGGCAGGGTCGCGCCGCCACCCCCCGCGTCGCGCAGGAACTCGGCCGAGGCGACCACCGCCGCGGCGCCGCCGCCGGCGCCGTTGAAGATGGCGACCATCTGCGGCATGGCGGTCATCGGCACGCGACGAGCCCCGACGGCGCCGATCAGCGTCCCGACCGGGATCCCGATCGCCAGGATCCAGACGGTGGAGAGGCCGCCGTCGCGGAGCAGGAACTCGGTGATGAAGACCCAGCCGACCACGATCGCCATGCCGGTCGCCGCGAGGCGGTTGCCGCGCCGCGCCGAGACCGGTGAGGCGAGGAACTTGAGGCCCAGGATGAAGGTGACCGAGCCGACCAGGTAGACGAAGAAGGTGACGATCTCCTGGGTGCTCACGCCTTGCCCCCGGGACGCCGCTTGAACATCTCCAGCATCCGGTCGGTGACCACGAAGCCGCCGACCACGTTGACGGTGCCCAGGATCACGCCGACCAGGGCCAGCACGATCCGCAGCGGACCCTCGGCCGAGGCCGCGACGAGCATCGCGCCGACCACGATCACGCCATGCACGGCATTCGCGCCCGACATGAGCGGGGTGTGGAGCATGGTCGGCACCTTGCTCACCACCTCGTAGCCGACGAAGGCGGCGAGGACGAAGACGAAGAGCGCCTGGAGCAGCGCCTCGGTGGGCAGCGTGGTGACGGTGGCGACGAGCAGCGTCACGAGGCGGCCTCCTCGGCGACCGGCTGCGCCGGCTCGGCGGGCTCGATCCCCAGCGCCTTCGCGGTCGCCTCGTTGACCACCTTGCCGCCGTGGGTGATGGTCGCGCCGCGGGTGATCTCATCGGTGAAGTCGAGGTTGATCGCGCCGTCCTTGATCAGGTGCTTGAGGAGCGTCTGCATGTTCCGGGCGTACATGGCGGTGGCGCTGCCCGGCATGGATGCCGGCAGGTTCGTCAGGCCGATGATCGTCACGCCGTGGCGCACGACCTCCTTGCCTGCCTCGGTCCCCTCCACGTTGCCGCCCATCTCCGCGGCCATGTCGACGATGACGCTGCCCGGCTTCATCGAGGCGACCATCGCATCGGTCACCAGGCGTGGGGCGGGGCGGCCGGGAATCAGCGCCGTCGTGATCACGAAGTCGGCCTCCTTCACGCGCTCGGCGATGAGCGCGGCCTGGCGGGCCTTGTAGTCGTCGCTCATCTCGCGGGCGTAGCCGCCGGCCGTCTGCGCGTTCGCCTTCTCCTCTTCGGTCATCTCGACCTCGATGAAGATGCCGCCCAGCGACTCGACCTGCTCCTTGACGACCGGCCGCACGTCGGTCGCCTCGACCACCGCGCCGAGCCGCCTCGCGGTGCCGATCGCCATCAGCCCAGCCACCCCGGCGCCCATCACGATGCCGCGCGCCGGCCGGACCGTGCCGGCCGCGGTGGTGAGCAGCGGCATGAACTTCGGCAGCCGCTCCGCGGCGATCAGGACCGCCTTGTAGCCGCCCACGGTGGCCTGCGACGAGAGCGTGTCCATGCTCTGCGCCCGCGTGATGCGCGGGATCGAATCCATGCTGATCGCCGTGACGCCGGCGTCGGCGAGGCGCTTCGCCAGCGCCGGGTTGGACAGGGTCCCGAGCGTCCCGATCAGGATGATCCCCGACCGCAGCATGTCGCTCTCCTCGTCCGAGGGACGGCCGACGCGGACCACCACGTCCGCCTGCCCGTAGAGGGCGGCCGCGTCCGGGACGATGCTGGCGCCGGCCTCGCGGAACGCCTCGTCGCTGATGAACGACCCGTCGCCGGCGCCCGACTGGACGATCACCTCGACGCCATCGGCGAGGAGCGCGATGACCGCGGCCGGCGAGAGCGCGACGCGCGTCTCGCCGGGCGCGGTTTCGCGTGGGACGGCGATCTTCATCGGTCAGGTCCTGACAATCCGAGAGGGTGTCACACCGACGAACCGCAGCGGCGTTCGGCACGCGGCGGTTCGGGAATCGAAGTGTATCAGAGGCGTCCGGTGACGAAGATCGAACCGATTGCACCGGTGCCGCACTCTTCATCACAGACGCGTCGGAGCCACGCGTCGGCACCGGTAGGGAGGCGTCATGCTCCGAGCACTCGTCGAGCGCGCGAGACAGGGCGACGAGGAGGCCTTCGCCGCCCTGACCAACGCGGTCGGCGATCGGTGCATGGCGGTCGCGTTTCGCATCCTGCGCGACGTGGACCTGGCCGAGGATGCGGTCCAGGTCGCCCTCGTCACCGGCTGGCGCCGGCTTCGATCGCTCCGCGACCCGGATCGGTTCGAGGCCTGGCTCCATCGCCTCCTCGTCCGCGCCTGCTACGCCGAGGCCCGACGCAGCCGGCAGCGGACCGTCCACCTGCTCGGGCTGTCGCCGGAGGGCGCGTACGCCGCTGACGACATCCTGACCGTCGACGATCGTGATCAGCTCGAGCGCGGCTTCCGGAGGCTCACGCCGGAGCAGCGCGCCGTCCTCGTCTTCCACCACTACCTCGGGCTCAGCCTGCCCGAGGTGGCGTTTCGGCTTGGCATCCCGCTCGGAACCGCCAAGTCGCGTCTCCACTACGCGTCGGCGGCGCTCCGGGCGGCCCTCGAGGCCGATGCCCGCACGCCGCGCCTCTCCAAGGAGCGTCCCGCATGACCCAATCCACGCGACGCAACCCTGATCGGATGATCCAATCGTTCCTCGAAGCGGGGCCCACGGAGCTGGCGGATCGCGTCTTTGACGCGGTCCTCGACGATGTTCATCGACATCGACAACAGGCCGCCACCGGCCTGTGGAGGATCCCCACCATGTCTCGCTCTGCGCTTGTAGCTGCGGCGGCCGTCGCGGCCGTCGCGCTCGTCGCCGTGATCATCGGCGTCACCAATCCGTTCTCCGGCGTCGGGACGACACCGACGCCAACCGCCCAGCCGAGCTCCACCCCCGCGGCGAACCTCGGCGAGCCGATCGGGAACCTCGTCGCGGGGACGTATCGCACATCGAGCTTCACAGAGCCGTTCACGGTTGACGTGCCGGCCATGCCGTCGGCACTGGCGACCGGCCCGGCGGTGGGTGACCTCTGGGCGGGCCGCAAGACCCTGCGCATCAAGCTCGGCGTGACCCCGGGCGCCACACTGGGTGCGGTCACGATCCACGACGACGTCCCCCTGGCGGCCAACCTGTGCGATGCGGGCCAGGGGCTGATGTCGGACGTGCCGTCCTCGGTCGCTGCGGTCGGAGCTTGGCTCACCTCGAGCACCGGGCTGGGCGTCGCCGCAGGCACTACGATCGAGGTCGACGGCCGGCAGGGGATGTCGTGGGACATCGCGCTCCCGGCCGGCTGTGCCGACGCAGGCAGCCCCGATGGCGCGGTCGTCAGCCTCGAGGCCGGCGAGCATCATCGGGTCTACGCGATCCCGACCGGCACCGACACCATCGTGATCTTCACCTGGGGCGGAGCGGCTACGGGGGCCAGGGCGAGGAGCATCTCGCCGACATCAACGCCTGGGCGGACCAGCTCGTCGCCTCGATGCACTTCCAATAGGCGGATTCCCCTCGCGACAGGATCGCCCCGTGGTGGGAGCCGCGGGGCGATCTCGTTTCCCCGCGGATTGCAGGATCTTGACATCCTGTTGTATCTATACTATGGTACATAGCCTAAGAACTATCTGAGGAGTTGGTGTCATGGTCCACAGCGCCACCGGGCCTCGCGAATCCCGGATCGACCGGCTCTCCCAGCGCACTCGACGCCTCGTGGCGGTCGGGACCCTGGTCGGGTTGCCGGCGATGTACGCCTGGTCGTCGCTCTGGCAGTCGACCTCCGTGCCGACGATCGCCTGGGGCTGGGTCTCGTTCCTGCTCATCGGGATGACCGCCATCGGGTCGCTCGTCCTGTATCGCTACGTCCGGGACCGCGCCGAGTGGTCGTCCCGAGGGTTGGACGAGCGCCAGCAGCAGCTCCGCGATCGGTCGCTGGTGCTGAGCTACGGGATCCTCGCAACCGTGGTGGTCCTTGGCATCGGCGTCGTCGCGGTCCTCGTGCTCGGCCTGGGACGGCAGGTGTCGCTCGATGGCACCCTCGTCAGCGCGGCCGCGATCTGCATCGGCGTCCTGATCCCGGTCCTGCCGGTGGCGGCCCTGGCCTGGATCGAGCCCGATCCACCCGAGGAGGCCTGATGCCCCGTCAGTCGGAGCGGGTCGAGCCGGTCCTCCACAACCGCCTCGCCGTGCTGCGCGCGGAGCGCGGGCTGTCGCGCCAGGACCTCGCCGATGCCCTCAATGTGAACTACCAGACGATCGGCTACCTTGAGCGCGGCGAGTACAACCCGAGCCTGGAGCTGGCATTGCGCGCAGCCGAATACTTTTCGGACTGCCGGTCGAGGTGATCTTCAGCCGTCATCCGCTGACGCCGATGTCGGAGCAGCTCTTCGCCGCTCCGTCGCAGGGCGAGGTCCGTCCGTGAGCCTGGTCATCGACTCGATCACCAAGCGCTTCGGACCGACCGTCGCCCTCGACGAGGTGAGCTTCTCGGTCGAGCCGGGCCGGATCTTCGGGCTGCTCGGCGCCAACGGCGCCGGCAAGACGACCTGCATGCGGATCGTGCTCGACATCCTCCGTGCCGATGCCGGCAGCATCACCTGGGAGGGGCGCTCGAACATCGACCTGCCGCGACGCACCTGGGGCTACCTGCCCGAGGAGCGCGGGCTCTACCTCCGCATGAAGGTGATCGAGGTGCTCACCTTCTTCGCCTCGCTCTACGGCGTGAACGGCGCCGCGGCCGAGGCCGAGGTGGACGATTGGCTCGAGCGCTTCCGGATCCCCCAGTACCGCGACCGCAAGGTCGAGGAGCTCTCGAAGGGGAACCAGCAGAAGATCCAGTTCATCGCCGCCATCCTCCACGACCCGGCCGTCCTGATCATGGACGAGCCGTTCACCGGCCTCGACCCGGTCAACGTCCAGCTCCTCAAGGAGGCCTTCCTCGAGATGCGCGACCGCGGCAAGACGCTCATCTTCAGCACGCACCAGATGGAGACGGTCGAGGAGCTGTGCGAGTCGATCGCCATCATCGACGCGGGCAGGGTGGTGGTGAGCGGAACCGTCCGCGACGTCAAGCGGGGGATGGGCCGCCAGGTGGTCCGTTTCGCCAGTGATGGCGACACCGACGAGGCCGCATGGCTCGACGGGCTCGACGGGGTTCGCATCACCGCCCGCCGCGAGGACTACGTCGAGCTGGCGGTGCCGACCGGGAGCGACCCTGAACGGATCCTGCGGGCCGCCCTCGACCGCGGCCTGCGCGTCACCCGCTTCGAGATCGGCGAGCCGTCGCTCGAGGAGATCTTCATCGAGCACGTCGGGCGGCCGGCCGACGTCGAGGAGGAGCGGCACCTGGCGACGAGCGGCAAGGCGCCCGCCCGGGAGGTCAGAGCCATGAACAACCTCTTCCCGAACGCGTTGCACATTGCTCGGCGTGAGTACCTGACGCGCGTGCGCAGCCGCACCTTCGTCGTGGTGACCGTCCTCCTCGCGCTGATCGGCATCGGCCTCGCCATGCTCCCGGTCGTGGGCCGGCTGATCGGCGGCGACCAGACGGTTGCCATCGCGGTCCACGCCGACGACGGCGAGCTGCAGTCCACGACCGTGGCCAACCTGAAGCTGATCCTCAACGCCAGCGAGGGCGGGACCAGCTACAAGGTGACCGGGGCGAGCGACGCGACGGCGGCCGCCGCCGAGGTGCGTTCCGGCAAGCTCAAGGGGTTGCTGACGGTGACGCGCGGCGCAAGCGGCGAGCTCTCCTTCGACGCGCTGACCGATGCCGGGCCCAACCGATCAACGACTCTTCGCGGTGCGACAGGCGGTGACGCAGCTGAACATCGGTGACCGCCTGCAGCGAGCGGGGATCGACCCGTCCCAGGCCGGCCAGATCTTCGCGGCGACGGCCTTCACCGTGACGCCGACCAACCCGAGCGCCCATCAACGCCAGGACGTGCTGGGTTCCGCCTACATCCTCTCCATGGCGCTGGTGATCCTGACCTTCATGGCGGTGATCACCTACGGCGTCTGGGTGGCCACCAGCGTGGCCGAGGAGAAGAGCAGCCGGGTGATGGAGCTGCTGGTCACCGCCGCCACACCGCGCCAGCTCCTGGCCGGCAAGGTGATCGGGACCGGTGCCGCCGGCCTCTCCCAGTACCTGGTGGTGGTCGTGGCCGCGATGGTCGGACTGCTGCTCCAGGGGTTCGTCGCGAGACGTCTGCTCGGTGACGCCGGCAGCGCGTCGCTGGAGGGTCTGAACCTGTGGGTGCTCGCCCCGTTCGGCGTCCTCTTCATCGGTGGCTTCGCCCTCTACTGCATCCTGTACGCCGGCCTCGGGTCGATGGCGAGCCGGCAGGAGGACGTGCAGCAGGTGACCGGGCCGATGATCGTGATCGGGATGGTCGGGTACTTCGCCGCCTTCGCCGCCGTCAACGTGCCGGACGCGTCCTGGGTGCAGTGGGCCTCGCTGGTCCCCTTCTTCAGCCCGTACCTGCTGCCGATGCGGCTGCTCCTCGCCACGGTCGCCCCATGGGAATGGGTCGCGGCTGGCGTGCTGATGGTGCTCTTCATCGCGGGGGCGCTGTGGATTGCGGCGCGCCTCTATTCAGCCGGCGTCCTGCTCTACGGACAGCGGATGGGAATCAGGGCCGTCTGGCGGGCGACGCGCGTCCACCGCTGACGCCACGGCGGCGGCGGGCCGCGGTGTAGATTGGGCCTGATGGACGCCCAGCCTGGCCCGGCCGCCGGCACCGTGATCGCGACCCAGGGCCTCACCAAGCACTACGGCTCGGTGCATGCCCTGGTCGACCTGACGCTCGACGTGCGCCCAGGGGAGATCTTCGGCTTCCTTGGCCCGAACGGCGCCGGCAAGTCGACGTTGATCCGCACCCTGCTCGGCTTCCTCCACCCGACCCACGGCTCGGCCACCGTGTTCGGCATGGACGTGGTGACCGACTCGGTCGAGATCCGCCGCCGGACCGGCTACCTCCCCGGCGGCATTGCGCTGTACGACTCGCTGAGCGGCGCCTCCGCGCTCGACTACCTGGCCGACCTCCAGGGGGCCGGCACGCCGCTGCGCGACGAGCTGTGCGACCGGCTCCAGATGCCCACCACGGACCTGCGCCGGCGGGTCCGCGACTACTCCCGCGGCATGCGCCAGAAGATCGGGGTGATCCAGGCGCTCCAGCACGATCCGGAGCTCGCCATCCTGGACGAGCCGACGGAGGGCCTCGACCCGCTCATGCAGCAGGCCTTCTACGCCCTGATGGACGACCGGCGCGCGAAGGGGCGCACGATCTTCTTCTCGAGCCACGTCCTGCCGGAGGTGGAGCGCATCTGCGACCGCGTCGCGATCATCCGCTCCGGCCACCTGATGGCGCTCCAGAACGTGGACGAGCTCCTCGCCCGCCGCAAGCGCAAGGTGCAGCTGCGCTGGCGGGGCGCCGCCCCCGACCTCGCGGGGATCCCCGGCCTTGCCGACGTGAAGGTCGACGGGACCCGGCTGACCGCCACGCTGCTGGGCGACGTGTCGGGCTTCGTGCGAGCCATCGCCTCGCCGTCGCTCGAGGACCTCACCATCGAGCCGGCGCGGCTCGAGGAGGCGTTCCTCGAGTACTACGCCGGGTGACGAGGCGAGCGAGGAGGTGCGCCGATGAACCTCCGCCTGCTGGCCCAGACCCTGCGCTGGAACCGGGGACGGTTGCTCGTCCTGCTCGCGGTCTCGTTCGGCTGGGGGATCCTGATGCCGGTCGTCTACGCCAGCTTCTCCGATGCGCTCAAGCAGCTCGCCAACTCCGGCACGATCCCCAAGCAGCTGTTCAACTTCGGCTCGGGGAGCCTCTTCACGCTGCCCGGCGTCCTGACGCTCGGCCTGCAGCACCCACTCGCGATTGCCTTCATCGGGATCTTCGCGGTCGGCTCGACGACCGGCGCGATCGCCGGCGAGCGGCAGCGCGGCACGCTGGAGGTGCTGCTCGCACGCCCACTCGCACGCCGGACCCTGTACGTGACGGTCGGCGTTGCGGCGCTGATCATGATCGGGCTGGTGCTGGCGGCCCTGCTGCTCGGCCAGATGACCGGGGTGGCGATCGAGCGCCAGGGTGCAGAGCTCGACCTGGTCCAGATGCCGCTCGTCTTCGTCAACGGGCTGCTGCTGTGGGGCGCGTTCGCCGCCTTTGGCCTGGCGGCATCGGTCAGCTTCGACCGCCTCGGCCCCGCGCTGAGCCTGACCATGGCCTACCTGCTCGTCAACTACTTCCTGGAGATCCTCGGCTCGCTCTGGCGCGACGTGGCCTGGTCGCAGTCGTACTCGCTCTTCCACCACTTCCAGCCGGGGAAGATCCTGAGCGGCGAGCTGAGCGTGCCCGACCTCGGGATCCTGCTGGCTGCCACGGTGGTGCCGATCGTCTACGCGCTGATCGTCTTCCCCCGCCGCGACCTCGCCGCCCCCGCCTGAGGCCGGCGCCTAGGCTCGCCCCAGGGCCACCTCGGTCGCCTGCTCGACCGTCATCCGCTGGCCCTGCCGCGTACAGGGCCGCGAGCTCGGGGTCGTCGATGAACGCCTCCGGGTGGAATCCGGCGAAGTCGCGGTTCATCTGGGCCAGCCCGGTGCCGGTGTTGGCCTCGGCGGCGGCGCGAAGCCGCCCAGCAGAACGGCACGCCGCAGACGTCGCCCTCGGTGAAGTACAGCGCCCCGAAGGCGTCGAAGATGAGGCCGTAGCTGGACTTGTCGTCGGTCTCGGTGAAGAGCGGCAGCGCCTCCTCGAGCGCCGCCCGCATCTGCGACGGGTCGATCGTCAGGTTGTAGATCGCCAGGATGTAGAGCGACCAGCCGACCATGAAGCGATCCCCGACCTGCCGGAAGTACGAGAGCGCCTCCTTGGCCGTCTCGATCCCGCCCAGGAAGTCCCGGAAGAAGTAATGCGAGTTGGCGAGGCCCCAGAGAGCCCGGCCGATCCCCGCCTCGTCCCCGAGCCGCCGGTAGATCGCCACCGCCTCCTCTGCCATGCGACTGCGCCTTCACCTGGTCTTCGTGCTCGAGGGTGAAGGTGAAGGTCAGGTTGTAGATCGCGTTCGCGATGCGCGACTCGTCGCCTGAGGTCCGCGCCAATTCCAGGGCCTCCTCGTACCAGGCCCGCGCCCCGTCGGTGTCCGCCTGCCAGTAGGCGATCCCGCCGCCGGCCTCGAGCGCCGCAGCCCGCAGGTCGGGGTTGTCGCGCGTGGCCGGCATCGCCAGCACCCGCTCGGCCTGCTCGCGGCCCTCGGCCAGGTAGCCGCGCATCTGCCAGAAGCGCCAGCAGGCGGTGAGGATGCGCATCGCCATCTCGGCCTGGCCGTGGGCAACGGCCCGCGCCAGCGCGGCGCGAATGTTGTCGTGCTCGCGCTCGTATCGGTCCAGGATCGCCTTCTGGTCCGGACCGAAGACCGTCGCCGCGCTCGCCTCCACCAGCGCCACGACCCAGTCGGCGTGGCGGCTCGCCAGCTCCTCCGCCTCGCCGCGCTCGCCCAGCTTCTCGGTCGCATACTCGCGGATCGTGCTCAGCATCCGGAAGCGCGGCTCGCCGTCGGGCTCGCTCTCCTGCCGGACGAGGCTCTTGTCGGCGAGCGAGGCCATGGCGTCGAGCGCGTCGGACGCCTCGCCGGGATCGAAGACCACCCGCTCCACCGCGTCGAGCGTTCCGCCCCCGGCGAAGACCGAGAAGCGGGCGAAGACGCGCTGATCCGCCGCCTCGAGCAGGTCGTGGCTCCAGGCGATGGCCCCGCGGAGGGTCTGCTGCCGCTCGGGCAGGTCGCGCGACCCGCCGGAGAGGAGCTTCAGCCGATCGCCGAGCCGCTCCATGATCGCCTGCGGGCTCAGCACCCGGACCCGGGCCGCGGCCAGCTCGATCGCCAGCGGCAGGCCGTCGAGACGGACGCAGATCTCGGCCACGGCGGGCGCGTTGGCATTGTTCACGGCGAAGTCGGGCCGCACGGCCATGGCGCGCTCCACGAAGAGGGCCACGGACTCGTAGGTGCCCAGCTTGTCCAGGTCCGGGAGGTGCTTTGGATCGGGCACCTCGAGCGGCGGGACCGGGTATTCGCGCTCGCCGGAGACCCGCAGCGGGCTGCGGCTCGTCACCAGCGCCGAGACATGGGAGGCCCGCACCAGCAGCTCGGCGATCTGCGGCGCCGCGTCGTTCACCTGCTCGAAGTTGTCGAGGACCAGCAGGGTGCATTTGGCGCCGATGTGATCGGCCAGCCGATCGAGCGCGTGCGTGCCAGGGTCGACGAGGCCGAGCGCCTGCGCGATCGTCGGCAGCACCAGGTCAGAGTCGTTGATCGTGCCCAGCGGGACGAAGTAGATGCCGTCGGCGAATCGGTCGCTGGCGTCCGCCGCGATCTGGAGCGAGAGACGGGTCTTGCCGGTGCCGCCGGGCCCGGTGAGGGTCAGCAGCCTGCCATCGAGGAGCAGCTTGCTCGCCTCGGCGATCTCGTCCTGCCTGCCGAGAAATGACGTGAGCTGGGTGGGCAGGTTGTTGGGGACGGCATTGAGCGTGCGGAGCGGCGGGAATTCGCTGAGCAGGCCATCGATGATGACCTCCCAGAGGTGCTCGGGTCTCGAGAGGTCCTTGAGCCGGTGCTCGCCCATCTCGCGCAGCGAGGCACCCGCTGGCAGGTTCCCCTCGACGAGCGCGTGGGTCGTCGCCGAGAGGAGGACCTGTCCCCCGCTGCCGGCGCTGGAGATGCGTGCGGCTCGGTGGACGTCGATGCCCACGTAGCCTCCGCCGCTTACCAGTCCCTCGCCCGAATGGATGCCCATCCGCACCCGGATCGGGGCGTTGGCCGGCCACTGCTCGGCCGCAAGTGCGCGCTGCGCGGCAACCGCGGCAGCCACCGCCTGTGGAGCGCTGCTGAAGACAACGAAGAATGAGTCCCCCTCGGTGCCGATCTCGACTCCCTGCTGCGCGGCCCAGGCCTCCCGGGCGATCTCGCGATGGCGCTCCAGCAGCGGCGGCCACCCCGCCCCGAGCTCCTGCGCCAGGCGCGTCGAGCCCTCGATGTCGGTGAAGAGAAAGGTGACGGTCCCGGTCGGTAGGTCGGCCACGCGCGCAGTGTGGTCGGCCGATCGGCCGAGGGCAAGCCGCTCGGCTACCCTGCGCGACGATGAACGTGTCGCTCTTCAGCTTCCTCGCCGGCCGGCCGGTGATGACGGCGATGCTCGGCGCCATGTCGATCGCCTTCTCCGGGGTCCTGGTCCGGCTCGCCAACGTGGAGCCTGCGACCGCGGCCATCTTCCGCTGCGCCTACGCGCTGCCGGCGCTCGGCGTGATCGCGCTGCTCGAGCGACGCGCCTACGGCCCGCGACCCGCGGCGCAGGTTCGGCTGGCGATGCTGGCCGGTATCTTCCTGGCGCTCGACCTGGTGATCTGGCACCACACCATCGGCCTGGTCGGCGCCGGCCTCGCCACCGTCCTGGGCAACACGCAGGTGGTGATCGTCGCCTTCCTGGCGTGGCTCTTCCTGGGCGAACGGCCGCCGCTGCGGACCCTGCTGGCGCTGCCGGTGGTCCTGGGCGGAGTGGTGCTGATCTCCGGCGTGGTCGGCACCGGCGCCTACGGCAGGGACCCGGTCCTCGGCGTGCTGCTGGGCCTCGTGGTCGGCGTCGTCTATGCCGCGTTCCTGCTCGTCCTGCGCCACGGCAACGCCGACCTGCGGCGCCCGGCCGGGCCGCTCTTCGACGCGACCCTGGTCGGCGCGCTCGCCTCGCTGGCGATCGGCCTGCCGCTCGGCGAGGTGGACCTGGTGCCGAAGCTGCCGGCCCACGCCTGGCTGCTGCTCCTGGCCCTCACCTCGCAGGTGGTCGGCTGGCTGATCATCAGCGTCTCGCTGCCGCGGCTGCCGGCGGCGCTGACCAGCGTGATCCTGACCCTCCAGCCGGTCGCCTCGGTGATCCTGGCGATGCTGATCCTGGGCGAGGCGCCGAGCGGCGTCCAGCTGCTGGGTGCCGCCACGATCCTGGTCGGGCTGCTGCTGGCCACGCTCCGCCTTCGCGGCGAGCCGCGGCGCGTCCCGGTGGCCGAGCCGGAGATCGGCTAGCGGGCTATGGTTGGACCGATGTCGGACGACGCGCTCCTCCTCACCGGCAATGGCCGGCTCCTCCTGCCGGAGCCCTACGACGGGCCGCTGCCGTGGGCAATTGCCATTCACGACGGCCGGTTCGCGTGGGTCGGCGCGCGGTCCGCCGCACCGCCGGGCGAGGCGCTGGACGTTGGTGCCGCGCTCGTCACCCCCGGGCTGGTCGACGCCCACACCCATCCGGCGTTCGTGGGCGACCGATCCGACGAGGCCGCGGCCCGCCTCGCCGGGGCGCCGTACACCGGCGGGGGGATCCTGCGCACCGTGGCGGCCACCCGCGCGGCGTCCGACGACGAGCTGTGCGACGCGATCCGCTCCCGCCTGCGCGCCTCGCTGGCCGGGGGCACGACCACGATCGAGTGCAAGTCGGGGTACGGACTCTCGACCGCGGAGGAGCTGCGCGCGCTGCGGCTCATCGGCGAGGCGGCGGCGCAGCTCCCGATCCGCGTCGTGCGCACCTTCCTCGGCGCGCACGCCGTACCGCCCGAGGCCGGCTCGATGGACGAGTACGCCGCGACCGTCGCAGCCGAGATGCTCCCCGCGGTGGCGGCCGCGGGCCTCGCCGAGTTCTGTGACGTCTTCTGCGAGGCGGGCTTCTTCTCTCCGGCCGCCACCGAGCGAATCCTGCGCGCGGCCTCGAAGCTCGGCCTGGGCGTCCGGCTGCATGCCGACCAGCTGACGCGCTCGGGAGGGGCGGAGCTCGCGGTCCGGCTCGGGGCGGTGAGCGCCGACCACCTTGAGCAGCTCGACCCCGCCGGCGTGGCGGCGCTGGCGGCGTCCCGCACCGTCGCGACCCTGCTCCCCGGCCCCGCGGTCGTGATGCGGGGAGGTCTCCCCCCGGCACGCGCCCTCCTCGACGCCGGGGCCACCGTGGCGCTGGCGAGCGACGCCAACGCCGGGACGTTCGGCGCCTGGGGAGCGATGCCGCTGGTGATCGGCCTCGGCTCGACGCTGCTCGGCATGAGCGTCGGCGAGGCGGTCACGGCGGCAACCGCGGGTGGCGCGGCTGCCCTTGGGCTCACCGGCCACCGAGGGCGCATCCAGGCCGGGGCAGATGCGGACCTGGTCGCGTGGGATGCAGAGCACGAGGGAGCGTTTGCCCTCCACCTTGGCGGGGTGCGACCGATCCGAACCTGGATCGGCGGGGTGGAGGTGTGATGGACCGCTTCGACCTCGTGATCATCGGCGCCGGACCGGCCGGCGAGGCCGCCGCCAACATGGGCCGCCTCCGGGGCGCGTCGGTGGCCGTCGTCGATCGCGACCTCTTCGGCGGCGCCTGTCCCTTCTTCGCGTGCATGCCCTCCAAGTCGCTGCTCCACTCGGCCGCGGTCCACGCCGCGGGCGGCGACTACGACTGGCCAAAGGCCTCGGCCCGGCGCGACTACATGATCAGCCGCCAGGGGACCGACTACCCCGACGACTCCCACCACTTCGCCGACCTTCAAGCCGCCGGCGCGGTGCCGATGCGGGGTACCGCCCGCCTCGACGGCCCCGGCCGGGTGGTGGTGCGCCACGACGACGTCGAGCACCTGCTGGAGGCCGGGGCGGTGATCGTGGCGGTCGGCTCGACGAGCAAGGTGCCCGACATGCCCGGCCTCGCCGAGGTGCCGTTCTGGACGAACCGCGAGGCCACCTCCGCCCGGGAGCTGCCGGAGAGCCTCCTGATCCTGGGAGCGGGGCCGACCGGCACCGAGCTGGCGCAGGTGTACGCCCGCTATGGGGTGCCGGTCACCCTGGTCGTGCCGGGCGCGCGGATCCTGCCTCGCGACCATGTCCGCTCATCGGCCGTCGTCGCGGCGGCGCTCGAGCGGGACGGCGTCGTCATCCGCACCGGGGGCCGGGCGGTGGCGGCGCACGCCGGCGCCGGCGCCGGGGGGCGCCATCGGTTCGACCTCGACGACGGCACGAGCGTGGAGGGCGCGGCCGTCCTGCTGGCGATCGGTCGCAGCCTGCCGCTCGACGGGCTCGGCCTGGAGAGCATCGGCCTTGATGTCTCCGACGGGCGCCTCAAGCCCGACCGCCAGCTGCGGATCGCGCCGAACGTCTTCGTGGCGGGCGACCCCGCCGGGCCGGAGATGCACACCCACGTCAGCCACTACCAGGGCGAGATGGCGGCGCGCATCGCCCTCGGCGAGGACGTCACGCCGGACTACCGAGCCATCCCGCGCGCCGTCTACACCGATCCGGAGACCGGCTCGGTGGGGCTCTTGCTGGAGGAGGCGCTCAAGGCGGGACTCGCCGCGGAGGAGCTGACCGCCGACCTCGCCACCAGCGCCAAGGGCTACGCCGCCGAGGCGGAGGGGCACGTCAGCATCGTCGTCGACCGCGGTGCCGGGACGCTCGTCGGCGCCTTCATCGCGGGGCCTGGCGCCAGCGAGGCGATCCACGAGGCGGTGCTGGCGGTGAAGCTCCAGACCCCGCTCACCGTCCTGGCCGACACGATCCACGCCTTCCCGACGGTGGCCCGCGTGATGGGCCTGCTCTTCGCCGACGCCGTCAACAAGCCCAGACGCGGCCCCTAGCCGGGGAACTCCCGGTCCCTAGGCCTCGCTCTGGATCTCGTAGATCTCCTCGGTCGGGATCCCGTTGCGCGCGTGGATGCGCTGCACGGCCTCCTTGGACGGGGCGGTCGAGATGCAGAAGGCCTTGCCGCTGACCGGGTCGAGCCAGGCGTGCTCGAAGCTGACGCCCTCCTCGGCCTGGATCGCGAGGTCACCCTGGTGCGCTGCGCTCAGCTGCTCCTGGGTGGTGCCGTAGAACCCGCTGTGGACGTCCATGAACTTGCCCATCTGACACTCCTCTGACGCTTGTGTGCGGTGGGCGCCGAGCATAGCGCGGCGCGCCGCACCTCATTCGGGTGCGGCGAAGATGACCCCGGGGTTGAGCAGCGTGCCAGGGTCGAGGGCCGCCTTGATGGCCCGCATCGCGGCGACGTCGGCGGCTCCCCGGTCCGCCTCGAGCCAGCCGACCTTGGCGATCCCGACGCCGTGCTCGGCGCTGGTCGTGCCGCCCATCTCGACGACGAGCCCGAGCACGGCGTCGTCGACCGCCTCGTCCTCCGGACCTGGACCGATGATCCCCAGGTGCAGGTTCCCCTCGCAGATGTGCCCGTAGACGTACGCGCGCGCTCCGGGGCTCGTCGCCTCGACCGCCCGACTCGCCCGATCGACGAACTCGGCGAGGCGCGCGAGGGGCACGGCAACGTCCAGCTTGTGGGGGATGCCCTCCGCGTTGATCGCCTCGGTGTGCCGTTCGCGGAGGCGCCACAGCCGCTCGCGGCCGGCCTCGTCGGACGCGATCACGGCATCGGCGACGCTGGTCGCGGATGCGATGGCAGCGGCAAGCTCGTCGGTGGGGTCTGCGTCACCCTCCGCCTCGAGGAGCAGGTACACCGGATGGCGCTCGAGGAACGGGCGCTCACCACCGCCGTGGCGGAGGACCAGCTCGAGCCCCGCCTCGAAGAAGAGCTCCGCGGCGGCGAGCGAGGAGAGCGCCCGTCGGAGCCGCCCGGCCAGGGCGACCGCGTCCGCGGTGGTGGCGAGGGCCACCAGCGCCACCGCCCGTCGCGCTGCGAGCGGCACGAGGCGCAGGTGCGCGCGGGTGACGATCGCCAGGGTCCCCTCGCTCCCGGCCAGCAGCGAGGGGAGGTGGTAGCCGGTGTTGTCCTTCACCATCCCGGGCAGTCGTCGCACCACGCTGCCGTCGGCCAGCACCGCCTCGATCCCCAACAGCTGGGCGCGCATCGGCCCGTGACGCAGCACGTGGATCCCGCCCGCGTTGGTGGCGATCATGCCGCCGATGGTGGCCGAGTCCCTCGCCCCCAGGTCGACCCCGAACCCGAACCCGGCGGCGCGCACGTGGGCCTGCAGCGCCCCGAGCGTCACCCCGGCGCCGACCGTCACCTCCCCCGCCACCGCGTCGACCGGCTCCAGGTCGCGCAGGCGTAGCGTCGAGACCACGACCTGCGGACGGCGGGACTCGGCTCGCGGCACCGAGCCGCCGACCAGCCCGGTGTTGCCGCCCTGCGGGATGACGGATGCGCCCGCCGCGGCGCATGCGCGCAGCACGGCCGCCACCTGGTCGGTGGACGCCGGCCGGACGACGGCCAGCGCCTCGCCGCGCCAGCGTCCCGTCCAATCGGTCTCGTAGGTCGCGCGCAGGTCGGCATCGGCCAGGACATGGGCCGGCCCGACCGCAGCGCGCAGGGCGTCGAGCAGCTGCTCCGTCATCGGGCACATGCTGCCATGCGCGGCTCATAGACTCGCCCGATGCGCGACCGATGGGCGACCTTCGACTGCTACGGCACGCTGGTCGACTGGATGGCCGGGATCCGAGACGCGCTCGCTCGCCTCTGGCCTGACGCCGACACGGCCGCGCTGCTCACCCTCTACCACCAGCTCGAGCCGGCGGTCCAGGCGGGACGCGGGATCCCCTACCGCACGGTGATGGCCGAGACGCTCGCCTACATGGCACAGACCGCGGGCCTGGCCGTCCCGCCGGGCGAGGAAGACGCGCTGGGCACGTCGCTGCCGGGTTGGCCCGTCTTCCGCGAGGTCCCCGCCTCGCTGCGCGCGCTCCGAAATGACGGCTGGCGGCTCGCCGTCCTGTCGAACACGGACGTGGACCTGCTCGACGCCTCGCTGCGCGCGATCGGCGTGCCGGTCGACGTGCTGATCGTCGCCTCCGAGGTCGGGTCCTACAAGCCGGCCCATCGGCACTGGAAGGCGTTCTTTGACCAGACCGGTGCCGATCCCGAGCGCCATGTCCACGTCGCCGCCTCCCTCTTCCACGACGTCGAGCCGTGCGCGCAGCTGGGGCTGCGCTGCGTCTGGATCAACCGCCTCGGCGAGCGGAGCGAGCTGCCGCGCGCCGGCGAGCTGCTCGACCTGGCCGCGCTGCCGGAGACCCTCGCTGCGCTGACGCCTCCGTGACCGCGGCCGGGCCGTGATCACCTGGCTACCGATCGTCCTGTTGCTGGCCGCAGCCGGCGTCGAACCGCTGCGACTGCCCGCCCTCGTCGCGCTCCTTGCCGCATTCATCGTGACGAGCTGGAACGAGCGCGGCATCGCGCCACCGTGGAGGGTCACGGTTGGTGTTCTCGGCGCCTGCCTGGTGGCCATGCTGGCGATGGTGTGGAGCGGCGTTGCCCTGCCGCGGGAGGCGCTGGACGGCGGCAGCTGCGCGACCCCGCTGTCACCGTTCGCGCTCTATCGAGCCGCCGGAGCGCTGCTCGTGGTGCTTGCCGCGGCCCTGGTCGCGCGTCGCATTCGGTCGAATGCCGGCGAGATCGGATTGCGGAGGCCGTCCCTCATGGCAGCTGGCCGTCGCGATCGGCGCACTGGCGGGCGTGGGGATCCTCGCCACGGTCATCGGCCCGATCATCGCGGCGCCATTCTTCGGGCCGCTCCCGGTCGAAATGGGGAACCTGCTCGCAATCGTCCCGGCCCTCCTCTTCGCGGTCGCCAACGCGACCATGGAAGAGGTCGCGTACCGTGGAGCGCTGCTCCGCTGGATCATGGGGTCACGTGGTCCGGTGCTCGCGCTGGTCGTGCAGGCGGTCGCGTTCGGCCTCGCGCACGGCGTCGGCGGCGCGTTCACCGGCTCTCCCTTGCCGGTGATGGCCGCGACCGCCGCCACCGGCCTTGCGCTCGGCGTCCTCTCACTCCGCACCGGTTCGCTGCTCCTGCCGATCGCACTCCACGCGGCGCTCGACATCCCGATCTACTACGCCAACGCCTGCGTCGTGCGCTGAATGAGCGCAGGCGCCCGGAGTTGGCAAGGGGCGCTCCCGCTGTCAGCATCTCCCCGGATGTCCGAGCCACTCCCGCTACCAATGCTGCCGCGCGACACGCGCGGCCGGCCGCTCCACGACCTGCGCATCAGCGTCACCGACCGCTGCAACTTCCGCTGCGTGTACTGCATGCCGCGCGCCGTCTTCGGCCGCGACCACGCCTTCCTGCCGCGCGCCGAGCTGCTCACCTTCGAGGAGATCGCGCGCCTGGTCGCGGACCTTCACGGGCCTGGGCGTCGAGAAGGTACGCCTCACCGGTGGCGAGCCGCTCGTCCGCCGCGAGCTGCCGACCCTGGTCGCGATGCTCGCCGCCGATCCCCGGCGTGCGCGACCTGACCCTCACGACCAACGGCGTGCTGCTCGCCTGAGCAGGCCGAGGCGCTCCAGGTGGCGGGCCTGCATCGGGTCACGATCAGCCTCGACGCCGATGACGACGCGACCTTCATGCGCATGAACGATGCCGGCGTGCCGGTCTCGCGGGTGCTGGCCGGGATCGAGGCGGCGGAGGCCGCCGGGCTCGGCCCGATCAAGCTGAACATGGTCGTGAAGCGCGGCTGGAACGAGCACGCGCTGCTGCCGATGGCGCGCCGCTTCCGCGGAACCGGCCGCATCCTGCGCTTCATCGAGTACATGGACGTCGGGCACTCGAATGGCTGGCGCCTGGACGAGGTGATCACCGCCGACGAGATCCTCGAGACGCTTTCCTCGGAGTTCCCGCTCGAACCGATGGCGCCCACGCACCCCGGCGAGGTGGCGGAGCGCTACCGCTACGCGGACGGGTCGGGAGAGATCGGGATCATCGCCTCGGTCAGCCGCCCCTTCTGTGGCGACTGCTCGCGCGCCCGCCTCTCCGCCGACGGGCAGCTCTACACCTGCCTCTTCGCGACGACCGGGCATGACCTTCGTGGGCAACTCCGGAGTGGCGCATCGGACGCCGACCTGGAGGCGACGCTGCGCCGCATCTGGGAGCTGCGGGAGGACCGCTACTCCGAGCTCCGATCCGCCGAGACGGTGATGCTGCCGAAGGTGGAGATGAGCTACATCGGAGGGTAGCGCTGATTACCTCGGCGGCAGGATGAGTACCGGCCTACCTTCGCCCCTGACACAGAAGCCGTCGATCTTGTCGCCTGCCCGGTAGACCACCTTCCCGGACGCGTCGAGCACGGCAAGATCGGGGTCGAAGCGCGCGGTGAATCCTCGCGGCCAGACGATGTCGTGTCGTCCTCCCTGGGAGTCAACCATCCATGCCAGCCGAGGGTCGGTGTGACTCCCCGCGAGGGTTGCCTCGGTGCCCACCCCGGCGCAGGGCGGGTTGTCCTCGGAGAGGGTCGGGAGAGTCGGAGTGGGCGACGCGCCGCACGCCGCGAGCAGGATTGCGAGAGTCCCGCCGAGGAGGACCGCCTTCATCACGCGCTCCCTTCAACGACCCGGCTCCATTGCCCGCGGCGTTGAGACAACCCACCAAACAAGAGCCTCAGACCACTCTAGTCAGGTCCCGGTGACTGCGGCTATTCTGTCGGCCCAATGCTGTGCCCGTCCTGTGGCGTCGCCGCCGCCAGCCCAACGCAGAAGTTCTGCGCCGAATGCGGCACCCGTCTTCAGCAGACCTGCCCGTCCTGCTCGACCCCGTACGAGGGGAGCCCCAAGTTCTGCCCCGAGTGCGGCTTCGCGCTCCAGGGAGGGATTGCCCCGGCGCAGGCGGCGGTCGCCGTGGCCCCGACCATCCAGCCCGCAGTCGCCGTGGCGCCGGCCATCGAGGCGGCCGCGAGCACCGTCGCCGAACGGAAGCTCGTCTCCATCCTCTTCGCCGACCTGGTCGGCTTCACGGCGATGTCCGAGTCCCGCGATGCCGAGGCCGTGCGTGAGCAGCTGACGGAGTACTTCGGCGTCGCCCAGGAGATCATCACCCGGTATGGCGGGACGGTCGAGAAGTTCATCGGCGACGCCGTCATGGCGGTGTGGGGCACGCCGGTCTCGTACGAGGATGATGCGGAGCGCGCCGTCCGTGCGGCGCTCGAGCTCGTCGACGCCGTGGGACGCCTTGGCCGGGACGGCGCGAAGCTCAGCGCGCGGGCCGGCGTGCTCACCGGAGAGGCCGCCGTGACGCTTGGGGCCTCGAACCAGGGGATGGTCGCCGGTGACCTCGTCAACACCGCCTCGCGCCTCCAGTCGATCGCCCCGCCCGGGACCGTCATCGTGGGCGAGGCGACTCGCCAGAGCGCCGAGCGCGCCATCGTCTTCGAGCCGGCCGGCGAACAGGAGCTGAAGGGCAAGGTCAGCCCGGTGCCCGCCTATCGCGCGGTGCGCGTGGTGGCCCAGCGGGGCGGAGTCGGCCGCGCCGACCAGCTCGAGGCGCCGTTCATGGGTCGCGACACCGAGATGCGCCTGGTGAAGGACCTGTTCCATGCCGCGCCCCGCGAGAAGCGCCCGCGCCTGCTGTCGATCATCGGCCAGGCGGGGATCGGCAAGAGCCGGCTGGCCTGGGAGTTCCTCAAGTACATCGACGGCATCTTCATGACCGTGCGCTGGCACCAGGGACGCTCGCCGGCCTACGGCGAGGGGATCAGCTTCTGGGCACTCGCCGAGATGGTGCGCAGCCGGGTCGGGCTGCTGGAGCTCGACGATGCCGCGACGACACGGGCCAAGCTGGCCAAGGCGCTCGAGGAGTACGTACCGGACGAGGTGGAGCGGCGCTGGATCGGCCCGCGCCTCGAGCAGCTGCTGGGCATGGCCGAGGCCGATTCCGGCGGGCGGGACGACCTCTTCGCCGCCTGGCGAACCTTCTTCGAGCGCGTGGCCGGCGACGATCCGGCGGTCCTGGTCTTCGAGGACCTGCACTGGGCCGATCCGGGACAGCTCGACTTCATCGACCACATGCTCGAGTGGTCCCGCGGCCACGCCATCTACATCATCACGCTGGCGCGTCCGGAGCTCCTCGAGCGCCGTCCGAACTGGGGAGCCGGGCAGCGCAGCTTCACGAGCCTCGACCTCGAGCCGCTGCCCGACCAGGTCATCCGCGAGATCCTGGCCAGCCTCGTGCCCGGCCTGCCCGAGCCGACGATGGAGCAGATCGTGTCGCGCGCGGAGGGGATCCCCCTCTACGCCGTCGAGACGGTGCGGATGCTGCTGCAGGAGGGTCGCCTCGAGCTGCACGACGGGGTCTATCGGCCGGTCGGCGACCTGAGCACGCTCGCCGTGCCGGCGACGCTCCACGCCCTCATCGCGCTCGCGGCTGGATGCGCTGGACGCCACGGATCGGTCCCTGCTCCAGTACGCATCGGTCCTGGGCCAGACCTTCACCCTGAGGGGCCTGAAGGCGGTGACGGGCCAGGGCGACGACCTGGAGGCGCGGCTGCATGCCCTCGTGCGCCGGGAGCTGCTGACGCTCGACAGCGATCCACGCTCGCCGGAACGGGGCCAGTACGGCTTCGTCCAGGCGCTCGTCCGCGACGTCGCCTACGGCACCCTCACCAAGCGCGACCGCAAGGTCGTGCACCTTGCCGCCGGGGAGCACTTCGAGTCGCTCCAGGACGACGAGATCATCGACGCCACGGCGGCGCACTACCTCGACGCCTACCGCAGCGCTCCGGAGGATCCCGATGCGGAGGAGATCCGGGCCCATGCCGCCGACCTGCTGCAGCGCGCGGCCGAGCGAGCCACCGCCCTCGGTTCGCACGAGCAGGCGGTCCGCTTCCTGGAGCTGGCGCTGGAGATCACGCCGGACGCCGAGCACCAGTCGCAGCTGCTGCGCCAGACCGGCGATGCGGCCGGCCGTGCAGGGCGCTATGACGTTGCCGAGGGCTACCTGCGCCGGGCGGTGACGGCCGCGCGAGAGGGGGCGCACGCCCCGAGCGAGGCCCTGCGCGGTCGCCGCCCTCGGGCGCCTGCTCGGGTCGGGGCAGCAGCCGGCCACCGCCATCGCGGAGCTCACCGCCGCACTGCCGCGGCTCGCGGAGCTCGAGCAGGACGAGGCGATCGTCGGGGTCTGGGCCGCACTGGCCCGCGCCTACATGCTCCATGCGGAGGTGGGTCCAGCTGTCGAGTGGGCGGATCGTGCGCTGCCACTTGCCGAACGGCTCGACATGATTCCGGAGATCGCCGATCTCCTGAACACGCGGGCCACCGCGCTCGGCTTCGGGGGGCGGGTCCGGGAGGGGGTCGCCGGGCTGCGGGGCGTCCTCGACCTCGGTACCGCCTACGGCCTGTCGTACGCCGCCACTCGCGCGCGGATCAACCTGAGCAGCATCCTGTCGTTCGACGATCCTGCGACCGGCCTCCAGATCGCCCTGGCCGGGTTCGAGGACGTGAAGCGGAGCGGGGACCGCGCGCAGATGGTCGGTGATGGGCGTCAACTCCGTTGGCAACGCGCTGCGGGTCGGTGAATGGGACGCTCGGCCGTGGGGTGCTGAACGACCTGCTGGCCGCCGACCTGGCGCCGCCGGACCAGTACCTGGCGGAGGCGATCGTCACGGTTCTGGATGCCCTGCAGGGGCGCCCGTTCGCCGCGACGCTGGAGCGGGCAGAGGCCTTCGCCAAGACCACCGACGAGCCGGGGGTCCTGTCCCAGATCGGCGGAGTCCGAGCGTGGCTGGCGCTCCTTGACGGGCGCCTGACGGACGCGTACGAGGCGGCCTGGGCCAGCACCAGGATCAATCCGGCCAACGCGAACGAGGACATGCCGCTGGCCGGGCGCGCCGCGCTGTGGGCGGGGCGGACGGACGAGGCCCGACAGACCGCGGACCACCTCCGCGCGCTCGGCTGGCATGGGCGCGCCATCAACGCGAGCCTGCGCACCATCGACGCCGGCGTGTCGGCCCTCGATGGAGAGGCGGAGGATGCCGCCGTCGAGCTATCGCGACGCGATCCGCCAGTGGCGCGATCTCGAGACGTCGTTCGATCTCGCGCTGTGCGAACTCGACTTCGTGCGGCTGGTGCGTGGGGAGAACCCCGACGCCAAGGCCGCGGCCGACGAGGCCCGCGCCATCTTCACCCGTCTCGGACGCCACGCCGCTCCTGCGCGTGCTCAACGAGGCGGTCGGACTGCCGGTCGGCTAGTCGCTCCCCGTGTGGATCGGCCCGCGCCGGTCCCGCAGCGGCCCCGCGCCGCGGCCCCGAGTCACGGCCAGGATCTCGGCCACGATCGCGTGCGCCACCTCCTCCGGTCCCTCGGCGCCGATGTCGATCCCTGCCGGCGCACGGAGCTGGTCGATCCCCTCCGGTCGCCCGATCTCCCGCAGCATCTGCTCCGTGCGTCCGCGCGGGCCGAGCACCCCCAGGTAGGCGAGTGGCGCATCGAGGAACGAGCGCAGGTGCGCGATGTCGCGCAGGTAGTTGTGGCTCATCAGGATCACCGCGGTTCGCGGATCGGGGTTCAGCGCCGTCGCCGCCGCAGCGGGGTCCGGGCTGGCGAACTCGGCAGCGCCGGGAAAGCGCTCGGTGGTCAGCAGGTTCTTGCGCACGTCCACCACGGCGACGCGCCAGCCCAGCTCGGCCGCCTGGCGCACCAGCGGGATCGCGTCATGGCCGGCGCCGCAGACCAGCAGGCGGAGCGGCGGCAGGAGCGGCTCGTGGAAGACGCGCTCGCCGTCGACTTCCTCGACGCGCGGGGTACCGTCGCGCAGCGCCGCGGCCGCTGCGCCATCGGCCTGGAGGCGATGTGAGCCGGCGTCCGGGCCAGTCAGCTGGGTCACCAGGCACGACCCGGCGCCCGTCCGCAGCGCGGCAACCGACGCAGTCGCGCCGGCCGTGGGCTCCACGAACAGCTCGATCGCCCCGTTGCAGCCCAGCCCGTAGCCCCACACCGCGTCGTCGTCCGCCGTCATGTCGAACTCGACCAGGCGCGGCTCCCCCGCGGCGATCACCTCGCGACCGATGCGCGCGACGTCCCCCTCCAGGCACCCGCCGCTGATGTTCCCGATCGGCTCGCCTTCGGCGGGGATCAGGAGCCGCGCCCCGGCCCGACGGTAGGTGGAGCCGCGCGTCGAGACGATCGTGGCCAGGGCCATCGGCTCGTCACGGGCCGCCATCGCCTCCGCCGCATCGAGGAGCTCGCCGAGCTCGGACACGGGTCACGCACTCCAGAGCGAGGCGAGGTAGGCGGCGTCGGCGGCAACCCCGACCAGGTTGGCGGAGGTCTGGTCGTGCTGCCAGAGGAGGCCGATGAAGGAGAGCCCCGGGACCTCGCTCACGCCGCGGACGTGGCGCGGCAGGCCGAGGTCGTCAAGGACGGGGAGATCCAGCCAGGCGTAATCGGGCGCGTAGCCGGTCGTCCAGAGGACGGTCGAGATCCCCTCGGCGCGCAGGTCGAGCTCCGTCACCTCCGGGACCTCGTGTGCGAAGGTGCTCCGGTCGTCAGGCGGTGCATCCAGCCCGGCCCGCTCGATGAAGGTGTCGTACACCGACCTGAAGCGCTCGTCGAAGAAGCCGTCGGCGTAGGCGAGGTTGGCGCCGAGGTCGGCGGCGAAGCGCGCCCGCTCCCCGTCCGCTCCCTCGAAGCGGCCGACCAGCCGCATCCCCTCGGCCGCGAACCGGCGGAGGTTCGTGTCGTGGCCGCCGCCGTGTCCGGACAGATGCGGGTTGCAGGCGAGCCGGGCGCGAGGGTCGGGCATCGCCCCGACCGTGGGCAGGACGACCCCGACATCGTCGCCGTGGAGGACGATCTGGTGGAGCCACCAGAACGAATCGCGGCCGCGATAGCGACGCGGCATCCGGCCGCAGTGACCGACGGAGAGAGTCACGGAGCGTCCCGCCGCGTGGAGCTCCTCGGCCAGTTGGACCCCCGTCTGTCCCGAGCCGACCACGAGGACCCCTCCAGGTGGCAGCGCCAGCTCGTTGCGGTAGTCGTGCGCGTGAAGCTGGTGGATCGCCGGGCCGAACGTGGCGCTCGCCGGGATGCGGGGAATGTGGAAGGCACCGCTCGCCACGATCACTTCGTGGGCGAGGACCGTCCCGCGGTTGCTCTCCACGAGGAAGGGGCCGCGGTTCGGCTCCTGGAGGGCCACCCGCGTGACCTCGGCCTCGAGGACGACAGGGGCATCGATGGCGGCCGCATAGCCGGCCATCCGCCCGGCGATCTCGTCGCGGGTCATGAACCCATCGGGGTCGCCGCCGTCGGTAGGGGAACCCCGGCAGATCGGTCACGAAGTTGGGCGTCACGAGCTGGAAGGCGTCCCACCGGTCGAGCCAGCCGCCGCCGAGCGTTGGGCGACGATCGAGGACCACGTGCTCCCGACCGGCATCCTGGAGGTGACGGCTCATGATGAGCCCCGCCTGCCCGGCCCCGATCACCACCGTGTGCGTGGAATGCGGCAGGTCGGCCATGGCGGAAGGATAGGTCCAAGCGGGTGGCCGCGGCATGCGGCCGGCAGAGACGCTATGCCCGGCGCAGGACCAGGGCGGCGTTCATCCCGCCGAAGCCGAACGAGGTCGAGAGGGCGAGCGCCGGTGACGCGGCGAGCGGCTCGTGCAGGACGCGCAGCTGGCAGCGCTCGTCGAGATTGACGAGGTTGCACGTCCCCGGCAGGAGGCCGTGCCGCAGGGCCATCAGCGTGATCGCCGCCTCGATCGCGCCGCTCGCCCCCAGCGCGTGCCCGTAGAGGCCCTTCGTGCCCGACACCGGCACGGTTGCCGCGTGCTCGCCCAACGCGAGGTGCAGTGCCTTGGCCTCGGCCGGCTCGTTGAGCTGCGTGCTCGAGGCGTGCGCGTTCACGTAGCCGATCTCGCCCGCGGCGACGCCCGCGTCGGCCAGTGCCGTGGTGATGGCCGCCGCCGCCGCCTCACCGGAGGGGAGCGGGGCGGTGAGGTGATACGCGTCGGTCGAGGCGCCGAAGCCGACCACCTCGCCCAGGATCGAGGCGTCGCGCCGCTCGGCCGCTTCCCACGCCTCGAGGACGAGGATGGCGGCCCCCTCCCCCATGACGAAGCCATCGCGATCGCGATCGAACGGCCGCGATGCCGTCGCCGGATCGTCGTTGCGCTGGGAGAGGACGCGGATCATGGCGAAGGCGCCATGGGTGAGCGGCGCCAGCGGCGCTTCCGCGCCACCGGCCACGGCAACGTCGACGATCCCGGACCTGACCGCCTGGAAGGCCTGGCCGACGGCCACCGCCCCCGAGGCGCACGAGTTGGCATTCCCCAATGCCGGCCCGCGGATCCCCAGGTCGATCGCCACGTTGCTCGCGCCCGCGCCGCCGAAGACGGCCGTGGCCAATGTCGGCGCGACGGCTCGCACGCCCCCCAGCACGTACGCCGCGTGCTGCTCCTCGCCGAACGCGACTCCCCCGAGCGCCGAGCCGATCCAGACGCCGGTCCGGCCGTCGGACCGGTCGGCATCGGTCAGGCACGACTGTCGAATGGCCATCCGGGCGGCCGCGACCGAGAGCTGGCTGAACCGATCCAGCCGCCTCGCCCGCTTCGTGTCGAGATGGTCGGTTGCCACGAAATCGTCGATCTGCGCGGCGATCCGCGACGGAAACGGCGATGCGTCGAAGCGGTCGATGGCGCGCACCGCCGATCGGTTGGCGAGCACGCCGGCCCACAGCTCGTCGGAACCCGAGCCGATGGGCGTGACGGCCCCGATCCCGGTCACCGCCACGCGCCTCATGCGCCGGCCTCGGCCAGGATCTTCACGCGCCCGAGCGTCCGGCGCGCGATCGCCTCGACGAACTGCGGGCCGATGACGCGCTCCGCGACCCGGCCGATCAGCGGCCAGCCGAGGTCGAGGTGATGCTCGATGCTCACGAGCCAGCCGTCGTCGTTCGGCTCGAAGAGCCAGGCGACCTGCATCCCCCGCGTCACGCCGCCGACGTGCGTGAACTCGATGCGCCGCTCCTCGGGCAGCGGTCGCTGGGTGGCCACCCAGCGCACCGGGATCGGGCCGCGACGCGCACCCATCGCGAAGCGCCGCTCGCCGTCGGTGGCGGGGAGGCGATGCACGTAGCGGTAGTGGGGCAGGCGCTCCGGCCACTGCTCGACCTCCGCCGCCAGCGGGAAGATCCGCTCCAGCGGTGCATCGATGTGGATTCCGACGCGGCTCCTCACGGCCGCAGCACCTCCGCCAGGAAGAGCGGCGAGAGGGCGTCGCTCGCGGGGCGGCAGTCGCCAAGGGCGGAGCCGAGCAGGTCCCCGGTCGCCGGCCTCGCCGCGAGGCGACGCAGCGCATACCCCATCAGCGGCGGGCTGGCGAGCATCCCCTGCACCAGCCAGGTCAGGGCGTCCTTCGCGGCGAATGCCCTCCGGCGCTCCGCCAGGTATCGCCCTTCGGCTCCCTCGTCGCCGGAGGCCAGGGCGTCGGCCGCCGCGCGCGCGGAGCGCAGGGCACGGTAGATGCCCTCCCCGGTGAACGGGTCGATGAAGCCGGCCGCGTCCCCCACCAGCATCCAGCCCGGGCCAGCCGCGCGGGCCACCCGATGGCCGATCGGCGACGCTCCGCGGATGGGGGTCAGCCGCCGCTTGCCGGCAAGGCGGCGCGCAACGGCCGGGATGCCATCGATGCCCGCCTGGAACCGATCACGCGCGCTCCGCCGGTGGTCGCCCATCGGCATCGCCATGCCGACGTTCAGGCGCCCGCCGGCGAGCGGCGCCAGTCCCACGTACCAGCCCCGTCCGACGTGCATCTCTCCGTGGTCGGAGAGCTCCGCATGCCCTTCGTAGTGAGCGACCATCCCCATGCGGCGTGGCGCACGGATCGGTCGGTCGACAGCGAGCCGGCTGGCGACCCGGGAGCGCGCGCCATCTGCGCCGATCAGCCACCTGCACCTGATGGTCCGCGGCCCCTCCGCGGTGGAAACCTCGGCGCCGCCGATCCGACCATCGGTCCAGATCGGCTTCTCGAAGGTGGAGTGCTCCGCCAGGCTGGCGCCCGTGGCAGCGGCATGGGCGGCCAGGCCGGCATCGAACGTGACGCGGTCGAGGCCCCACGCCGAGCGCGAGCCCGCTGCGTCTCGATACCGGATCTCGACGGCGTCATCGCCGCGGATCACCCGCATCCCCCGCAGCGGGAGCGCGTCTGCCTGCCAAGCCTCGTCGGAGATGCCGAGGCGGCGGAGCTCTTCGAGAATCCGCGGGCTGGCGTACTCCGCGCACGCCTTGGGGCGAGGATGGGCGCGAGCCTCCAGCAGCAGGACGTCGCGGCCCTGGGCGGCCAGCGCCGTGGCCAGGGCCGAGCCGGCCGGCCCGGCGCCGACGACCAGCGCGTCGCAGTCGAGGTTGGCGGCCATCATCGGTACACCGTCGTCACGCGGGGCCAGAATCGGGCACTGCTCGAGACGCGCCTGAGCCCAGCCCGCAGGGCAAGGGTGTCCAGCTCGGAGAGCGTGTAGGCGCGGCGCGCCGAGAGGACCCCGTCGTGCCTCGTGTAGGCGCCCCGGCTCAGCGCCAGCACGGCCGCGGCCGTCATCGCGAACGGCAGCGGGCCACGCCGGAGGTCGTTGATCACGACGCCCAGGCTCGAGACGCGTCGCATTTCGCTCAGGGCGAGGACCGCGTCGTCGGGATCGAAGTGATGCATCAGCAGCGAGGCGTGGACGACGTCCACCTCGCGATCGGCCAACGGGATGGCGCGGGCATCAGCCATGAGGAGGGACACATTCTTCGTACCCGCCAGGTTACGGGCGGCGATCTCCAGGATCTCCTCGCGCACATCCGAGGCGATCACCTCGACGTGGCGGCGAAGGAGGAGCCGGCGGGCGAAGTCCCCGGAACCGGTCCCCACGTCCAGGACGGTTGCCTCCGCCTGCCCGTCGAGCAGCCGCTCGACCGCCTTGATGCTGTTCCCGATCCCTCCTGGCAGCCGGTTGAGCATCGCCATCTCGCGCAGGTTCCTCCGCAGCGCAGGCAGGTCCAGCTGCTCCGCGTCGAGGAACTCGTGCGCGCTTGAGCGGGTCGTGAGGAGGCTTGCCACGTGACGGTCACTATGCGCGATGTCCCCGCGGAGCGCTGCCGTGGCACCATGCCCGCATGCGACTCGACCCGACCATCACCGCCGTCGAGGCCCACGCCGGGGGCGAGCCGGGACGGGTGATCATCGGCGGCGTCCACGACGTGCCGGGCGCCACGATGCTCGAGAAGCGCAACCACCTGGCGCAGCACGGGGATCGGCTCCGACACCTGATGCTGCGCGAGCCGCGCGGCTATCCGGCGCTCTGCGCCAACCTGATCCTGCCCCCGACCGACCCCAGGGCCGATGCCGGCTTCGTGATCATGGAGCAGGCCGAGTACCCCGCCATGAGCGGGTCGAACACGATCTGCACCGCCACGGTCCTGATCGCCGAGAAGCTGGTGCCGGTCACCGAGCCGATTACGAACCTGGTGCTGGAGGCGCCGGCGGGCCTCATCCGGGTGCGCGCGGCCGTTCGCGACGGGTTCGCCACCGTCGATCACCTTCGAGAACGTGCCGGCCTTCGCGATCGAGATCAACGCCCCGGTCGAGGTGCCGCAGGTCGGCAGGGTGAAGGTCGACGTGGCGTGGGGCGGGATGTTCTTCGCGATCGTGGAGGCGGAGGCGCTCGGGTTGAAGCTGACTCCCGACGAGGGGCGCGACATCGTGCGGCTGGGGGAGATGGTCAAGGCCGCGGCCCGGGAGCAGATCCCCGTGGCGCACCCCGAGCACCCGGAGATCCGCGGGATCAGCATCGTCGAGCTGACCGCCCCGCCGACCCTGCCCGGCGCGCACGGCAAGAACACCGTGGTGGTCAGCTCGGGCACGCTCGACTGGGATCGGCCCGAGTCGTTCACCGGAGTCCTGGACCGCTCCCCCTGCGGAACCGGCACCTGCGCGCGGATGGCCGTGCTCCACGCCCGCGGCAAGCTGGGGATCGGCGAGGACTACGTCCACCAGGGGATCCTCGACACCGCCTGGACCGGACGGCTGCTGCGCGAGACGACGGTGGGACCCTACCGGGCGGTCGTGCCGCAGCTGACCGGCAGCGCCTGGATCACCGGTCGCACGGAGTACGTGGTCGACCCCGACGACCCCTTCCCCGACGGGTTCACCGTCGGGGACCTGTGGGGGCTGACCGACTAGCGCTGCCTCAGTCGCCGCGAGGGAGCAGGTAGAGAGCGAAGACGAGCGCCGTGGCCGCCATGAGCGCATGGGGCGTCCGCGCCTCCATCCGCATCCAGGAGCCGGGCTTCACGTCGTGCCGATCACCGTCGACGGTGAGCTCGCCCGTCCCGGAGAGGACGTGGATGATCGCGGGCCGAGCGGAGGTGTGCTCGGAGAGCTCCTCGCCGGGCGCCATCGAGAAGAGCACGAGCTCGACGCCGTCCTCGTCGGAGAGCGTCTGGCTGTGGATCCCGCGACGGGGCATCTCGGACTCTTCGGCGAGGTCCCCAAAGAAGGCGTATCGGTCTGATCCCATGAGCCGAACGATACGCGCCCCACCGGGCTAGGCGGCGACTTGCTCCTCGGTCGTCGCGCGGGCGTGCGCGGCGAGGGTGGCCACCAGGCCGGCCACCTCGGCCCGGACCAGGTCATCGGTCAGGCGCAGGTCCGCGTCGAAGACGCCCGAGGCCAGTGGGATCCCGACCTGCTCGTCGAGCACCTCGGAGCCTGCGCGGCGCATCGCGCGGACCACCGATTCGATGCCGCCGCGCGCGGCGCTCGGCGTGGTCGAGGCGCCCATCACCGCCGCCAGCTTGCCCTTCAGCGCGCGCTGCGGTGGGCGGGAGGCCCAGTCGATCGCGTTCTTCAGGACGGCGCTGGTGCCGTCGTTGTACTCCGGGGTGACGAGCAACAGCGCGTCGGCGGACTCGATCGCAGCACGGAGGTCGTGAACCGAAGCCGGCTCACCGGCCGCCTCGACGTCGCCGTCGTAGAAGGGCAGCCCGCTGAGCGCGTCGAAGGTCGTGATCTCGACGCCCGATGGCGCCAGCTCCGCGGCGGCGCGCAGCAGCGCCCGGTTGTACGAGGCGCCGCGCAGGCTGCCCGCGATCCCCAGGATGCGAGTCGGATGGGTGGTCATCTGATTGATTCCTCAACTATCTGCGAAGATAGTTGCACAGTCAAGCATTGGTGTCAAGGGCAGGACCGTAGACTGGTTGCTGTCATGACGACCGATGCCGTGACCGGCGCGACCAGCTATACGGGCCGCTTCATCGCGGAACGCCTCGTCGCCGCCGGCCGTGGCGTGATCGATCTGACACGGAGGCCGAGCATCCCCCATCCGCTCGGCGAGTCTGCGCGAAGCGTGCTGCTCGACTTCGACGATCCTGCGGGCCTGGCCCAGACCCTCGCCGGCGTCGACACCCTCTACAACACCTTCTGGATCCGCTTCGAGCACGGCCCGGTCACCTATGCATGGGCCGTCGACCGGAGCCGGGTCCTGTTCGCGGCCGCAGCGCAGGCGGGAGTCCGCCGCATCGTGCACATCAGCGTGATCAATGCCTCGCACGACGCCCCCACTGCCTATTTCCGCGCCAAGGCGACCGTCGAGGACGCGTTGATCGGCTCGGGGAGCTCGTACGCGATCGTCCGTCCCACCGTGACCTTCGGGCCGGGCGACATCCTGCTCAACAACCTGGCCTGGACCCTGCGGCGGCTGCCGGTCTTCGGCATCCCGGGTGACGGGCGCTACCCGATCCAGCCGGTGCACATCGACGACATCGCGGATCTCGCCGTGCGTGCTGGAGTATCGAGCGAGCCGATGGTGGTCGACGCGGCCGGTCCCGACACCTACACCTTCCGCGAGTTTGTGGCGCTCGTGCGCGAGGCGATCGGCAGCCGGGCCATGATCGTCCCGATGCCGGTCGCGGCGGCCCTGCTGGCCGCCCGTGGGATCGGCCTGGTGGTCAGGGACGAAGTTCTGCGGCGCGACGAAGTGACCGAGCTGCAAGCAGGCCTCATGCGCTCAACCGCTCCACCGACCGGGACGATTCGCCTCGCCGAGTGGCTCGCCGCGAACGCCGACACGCTCGGGCGCCACTGGTCGAACGAGCTCGACCGCCACTTCAGGAGGCGCTGAAGCGCGCCTCAGGCAACCCAGGTCCGTCCCGGCGGCGCACGATCTCGGCCGCGATCCCAGGCACCAGCGCGATGGCAGCCACGATCGCCCACTCCTCGACATCGAGCGGCGAGGCATGGAAGGCATCGGCCAGCGCCGGGACGAACGGAATCGCGACCTGGATCGCGGCGCCGATGAGGCACGCCATCGCCAGGAACCCGTTGAGCCGCAGGTTGAAGACCGACTGCGACACGCTGCGATTCGCGTAGGCACGAGCCAGCTGACCCATCACCAGGGCGCTGTACGCCAGCCAGCGCACGTGATCGGAGTCGCCGCCGTGCCAGCCCATGGTGGCCAGCGCGGCGATGGCAGTGAAGGAGCCTACCAGCCCGATGCGTGCAAGCAGCGTCACGGTGAGGAGCGGCTGGCCGCGTGGGCGAGGGGGGCGCCGCATCGCGCCGGGCTCCTCGGCCTCCCGCTCGAACGCCACTGAGGTCGAGAGGTCGATGAACAGCTCGAGCCACAGGATCTGCAGTGGCAGGAGCGGCTGTCCGTAGCCGACCAGGGTTGCCAGCAGGATGAATCCGAGCAGCGCCATGTGGGTGGATACGAGAAAGACCAGCCCCTTGCGCACGTTCTCGACGATGCGGCGACCCTCGCGCAGGCCCTCCATCAGGGTCGCGAACGAGTCGTCCCCCAGGACGAGGTCTGCGGCCTCACGGGCGACCTGCGTCCCGCTGCCCATCGCCACCGCCACGTCCGCCCGGTGCAGCGCCGGCGCATCGTTCACGCCGTCGCCGGTCACCGCCACGGTCCGGCCCGCGGCCCGAGCGGCCTGGACCAGGCGCAGCTTCTGCTCGGGCACCGCGCGCGCCACGATGCGCATCGCGGGCAGCTCGGCCGCGAGGCGGGCATCGTCCCAGCCGTCGAGCTCCGCGCCGGTTACAACATGGTCCGCCTCCATGCCGGCGGCCCGCGCGATCGAGCTGGCCGTGTGCGGGTGATCCCCGGTCACCACGATCGTCTGGATCCCCGCCTCGCGGGCCATGGCCATCGCCTCCGCCACGTCACCGCGCAGTGGGTCCGCGAAGACCAGGATCGCGCGGGGGCTCCAGCCCTCATCCGGGGATCGCCGCGCAAGGAGGAGGAGCCTGCCTCCCACGGCGCTCTCCCGGGCGATGGCGGCGTGCCATCCGGGATGCTCGCTCTCGCAGAGCGCGAGCACCGCCTCCGGGGCGCCGAGCGCCAGCTCCTCGGACGCGGTGCGCGTGTGCGAGTAGGGCTTCGCATCACTCGGCGGCTCCGAAGCCAGCAACCGGGCCGGATCAAGGTAGGGCGGATCGTCGAGCTCCTCGCTGATCGCGTGCGCGAAGGAACCGGGGCGTCCCCCCGTGGCAACGCGCCAGGCGTCGTCCTCGGCGCGCAGCGCCTCGGCCAGCACCGCGTCCGCGTGGGGCGGCTCGATCGGTCCATCCGCGGTCACAACCCGCGCCAGTGCCAGCCGGTTGTGGGTCAGCGTCCCGGTCTTGTCGGTCAGGATCAGGTCGACCGCCCCGAGCGTCTCCTGGGCGTTGAGACGGCGCACCAGCACCCCCTTGCGCAGCAGCCGGAACGCGCCGAGCCCCAGGATCACCGCCAGCAGGACGGGCGGCTCTTCGGGGATGGCGGCGATCGCGGCGCTGACACCGGCGAGGAGGTTGGCGCCGGCCGGCTGACCCCGCAGGAAGCCAAGCCCTGCCGTGATCGCGATCAGGGCCAGCGCCACGACGAGCAGGATGCGGACGAGACGGTCGAGCTCGCGCTGCAGCGGCGAGCGGCGGCGCTCGAGGACCGCCAGGTTGCCGGCGATCTTGCCGAACTCGGTCGCCTGTCCGCTGGCGATGACGAGGCCGAGCCCGCGCCCGGCGACCACCGACGTTCCCGCGTAGGCGATCGAGCGCCGGTCCGCCAGCATGCTGTCATGTGCGTCAGGCGCCACCGCGCCCGCCTCCGGCAGCGACTCGCCGGTCAGGACGCTGCGGTCGAGCAGCAGCGCGTCGGTCTCGAGCAGCCGCAGGTCGGCTGGGACCACGTCGCCAACCCCCAGCAGGACGATGTCCCCCGGAACGAGCTCGGCGGCCGCGACGTCCCGCGCGGCGCCGCCACGCCTGACGCGAGCGACTGGCGCGGATGCGGCGTGCAGCGCTTCAAGCGCGCGCTCGGCGCGGAACTCGGTGACGACGTCTGCCGCCACGATCGGCACCAGGCCGACCAGCACCAGCAGCCCGTCGCGCACCTCGCCGAGGAAGACGGCCATCGCTCCCGAGGCGAGCAGCACGACGATGAACGGCTCGGTGGCCGCGTCCCACACCATTCGCCAGAGCGGGGGCGCGGTGTGGCGGGCGAGCAGGTTGGCCCCGGACTCGAGGAGGCGTCGAGCGGCTTCGTCCTCGGTCAGGCCCGTGTCTGCGCTGAACGCCGAACGCGGCGGCCACGGCCGCCGCATCGGTCGCGTGAGGTGGGGTGGAGGGTACCTCCCCATCAACTCGCATTGACGGCTCCGTCTAGACGCGACCCCTCGGCACGGTGTGCCAGTAGGTCTTGTTGAAGACGATCTTGCCCAGGTGCCAGAAGCGGTTCGGCTTCGGCGGCCTGGGCGGGTGGTCGTAGTCGAACTGGAGGAGCGTCCCCTTCCCGTCGCCGACCTCGAAGAAGCACATCACCTTGCCCGTGTAGCTTGCGTGCTTCCCGTTCGGCTCGCGCCCCTGGATCGCCGGCCGTGACCCGCTCCGCCACGATGGGCGCCTCGAAGTGCGCGGTGGAGCCGGCCTTCGAGAGCGGCAGGTCGGTGGCGTCGCCCAGCGCGTAGACGTTGGGACGGCCCCCGACCTGGAGGGTGTGGTGGTCGGTCGGCAGCCAGCCGCTGGCGGGTGCCAGGCCGGAGTCGATCACCACCTTTGCGCCTCGGTGCGGCGGAACCAGGATGAGCAGGTCGTAGGGCAGCTCCTCGCCCTCGAGCGACTGCACCACCTTGCGCTCCGGGTCGATCGTCTCGACGTTGAAGAAGGTGTGGAGCTCGATCCCCTTCTCCGCGAGGATGGGGGTCGCCATCTCCGAGACGCTCTCGATGGTGAAGGCGCGCCCGATGGGGCTGCAGTAGTGCATCTCGGTCTTCTCGCGAAGGCCGCGCTCCCGCAGCTCCGACTCGATCAGGAACGTGACCTCCAGCGGAGCCGGCGGGCACTTGTAGGGCATTCCGGCGATCCCGACCACGATCTTCCCGCCGGTGAACGCGTCGAGTGCGTGGCGCAGGCGCAACGCGGCCTCCGGGTTGTAGAAGTGGTGCGCCTCCTCGGCGAAGTGCTCGATCTCCTCCGGCACGATCCGCGAGCCGGTGGCGATCACCAGCTGGTCGTAGCCGAGCTGGCTGCCATCCTCCATCTCGACGCAGGCATTCGCCTCGTCGATCCGGACGATGCGCCCCACGCGCAGCTGGACCTCCTTGTCCAGGAGGCTGCGCTCAGGTCGTCGCAGACGCTCGGCACGCTCGCCGCCCATGGCGATGTACATGAAGCCGGGCTGGTAGACGTGCTGCCCCTTCTCGTCGACCAGGGTCACGCTCGCTTCGCCTCGCCCGATCTCGTCATGCAGCTTGCGGACGAGAAGGTTCGATACGAGCGTCCCCCCGACGCCTCCACCCAGGACCAGGACCCGGCTCATGGCGACGTCTCCTAGCGCTGCTTGGCGACGACGATCTCGTCGTAGCCATCGCGGGCCTCGAGGGAGACCAGCCGGTGGCCGGCCTTCTCGACCCATTTGGGGATATCGGACTTGGATCCGGCGTCGCTCGACCAGACGGCGATCACGTCGCCGACCTGGCCTTCGCGGATCGCCCGGATCAGCTCCATCAGCGGTCCGGGGCAGTAGCTTCCGCGGGCGTCGATGGTGCGGGTGATGGCGGGTGTTTCAAGCGTTTGCATCGGTCTTGCGTCCTTTTCGGCGCTCTAGATGAAGAGGCTTGCGTCGGCGTTGGTCATCAGCTCGAGTGCCGCGGCGGCGCCCACCGCCGGCTCCACGCCGTCGATCAGCTGGTCGGCGGTGATTCCCATCATGTCCATGCTCATCTGGCACGGGATGAGGCGAACGCCGAGGGCCTGGGCCATCTCGAGCAGCTCGCGCGGCTCGGCGACCCCGTACTGCTTGGCGAGCTTCTTCATCATCCAGGGGCCCATGCCCGCGAAGTTGAGCTTGCTCAGCTTGGCGTGGTCGATGCCCGGGCGGTTCATCATCGCCAGCATCCTCTGCATCCAGTTCGTGCCGGTGACCCTGACCTCGGGTCGGACGAGGCTGAAGAGCCCCCAGAAGGTGAAGAAGATCGAGACCTTCATCTCACCCGCCGCGGCCGTGCTGGCCAGGATGGTGGTCGCCCAGGTTCGCTCCAGGTCGCCGCTCTCGGAGACGATCACGAGCTCCTTGATCTTGACCGATCCCTCGGTCAGCGGGTCGTCGAGCCCCTCGACCAGCGCGGTCGGCAGCTCGGGTCGAGTCAGCGTTGCAGTCATCTTGATGGCCTCACTTCTTGCGGACGATGTAGCGGAAGACCTTGCCGTCGACCGATGACTCGACCAGCTCGTGACCGGTCGTCTTCGTCCAGGCGGTGAAGTCCTTGGTGGATCCGGGATCAGTGGCGAGGACCTCGATCAGCTGGCCGGAGGCCAGGATCTTGATCGCCAGCGCCGTCTTCACGATCGGCAGCGGGCAGGAGAGGCCTCGGGCGTCGACGGTTGTCGCGATCGGCTGTGTGACGGTCATGGTTCGATTTCCTTCCGTTCGACTCAGATGAAGACGACCTGGCCGTCGCCGGCGGCGAGCCAGAAGGCGGTGACGCCCTCGACGCCGTCGACCAGGGGGTCCAGGTCGGCCTCGGTGATGTGCAGCAGGTCCATGGAGAGCGAGCAGGCCTGGACCTCGACCTCGCCGAGCTCCTTGGCCTGGCGCAGCGTCTCGTGCCAGGGCGCCTGACCCGCCGCCTGGAGTGCGTTGACGGCGGCATGCCCTTCGGCGCCGGCCTCGGGTGCGACGCCATGGTCGTCGGCGATCCGGTCCGCCCGGAACGCCTCGAGTGCCCAGTACTGGAGGAAGAGGTGCACCGGCCGCCCGATCGCGGCGGCCCCGGCGGTCAGCACCGCAGCGGCATTCAGCTTGTCGTCGGTGCCGGAGAAGAGGACGAGCGAGAGTCGTGGGTCCATGGCTTCCTACCTGTGCCCGGCTGCGACCGGGGTTGGGGCGTCGGACGCCCTCGTCGACAGCTCGACGAGGCGGGTCAGCCGCCGTTGGAGGGCCGCGCGCATCAGCCTGCAGGCGGCGATGATGTCGGGGTCGGCGATGCGGTAGCGGATCTCGCGACCGTCCCGCTCGGCATCCACAACGCCGGCAGCACGCATGAGCGCCAGGTGCTGTGAGACGTTTGGCTGAGCGAGTCCCAGGCGATCGGCCAATCGGCCAACCGTCATCGGTTCCTCGGCCAGCAGGTGGGCCATCTCAAGCCGCCTCGGGTTGGCGAGGGTCTTGAGGATGTCCGCCTGGAGCTCGTAGATGGGTTCCATGCGGTGAGGATGCGATTCATGCGCATCTGCGCATCAGTGCCGATTCGCCGGTTGTGTCGGGCCGTTCGGCCCGACCACCTCAGGAGATCGCGGCTCCGACCAGCGAGCCGATCCCGTAGGTGATCGCCGCGGCCGCCAGCCCGAAGCCGAGCTGGCGGAACCCCGAGACCAGCACGCCGCGCCCGGTGACGAGCGTGATCGCGGCGCCGATTCCGAAGAGCGCGAGCCCCGCCAGCCCCGCCGCGACGACGATCGCCGCGGTGCCGTGGACGAAGAGGAACGGGATGACCGGGATGATCGCGCCCAGGGCGAACAGGGTGAAGGAGGTGCCGCCGGCGACCCAGGCCGAGCCGCCGAGCTCCTCGGGGTTGATGCCGAGCTCCTCCCGGGCCAGGGTGTCGACCGCCACCGCGCGGTCCCCGGTGACGATCCGGTGGGCAAGCTGGCGCGCCGCGTCCGGGGCGACTCCCTTCGCCTCGTAGATCAGGCGCAGCTCCTCTTCCTCCTCCTGCGGGATCTCGGCGATCTCGGCCGTCTCGACTGCGATCTGGTTGGCGTAGAGCTCCCGCGCGCTCTGCACGCTCAGCCACTCCCCAAGGGCCATCGACAGGGCGCCGGCGAGGAGGCCGGCGAAGCCCGCGACCAGGATGGCGGAGCCCCCACCGCCGGCGCCGGCGATCCCCATCACCAGGCTGAAGTTGCTCACCAGCCCGTCGTTGGCCCCGAGCACGGCCGCGCGCAGCGCGTTTCCGCCCACCGCCCGGTGGCGCCCCTCGAAGCGGGCGAGCGTCCCGCCCTCCATGCCGCTGGTCAGCTCGCGCAGGACCCGCGCGTGGGACCGCTCGTCGGCGGGCAGGGTCGTGCCGGTGGCCTCCGGCTGGTCGTCGTACTGGCCCCGCGCGGCCGACTCCTGGCCGGCCACCGTGGACGCGACCAGCCCCGGACCGAAACGGCGGGCGATTCCGGCGAGGATCCGCGCCCGCCAGGCGGGTCGCGCCGGGATCCCCGCACCGGCGGCGGCCAGGCGCTCGCGCCAGACCGCAGCGTGGCGCTCCTCGGTCGCGGCGAGGCGCGTGTAGAGATCGGTCAGTTGCGCTTCGCGGGCACCCGCAGCCATGGCGCGATAGACGGCGATCCCGTCCACCTCGCCCTGGAGGTTGCGCTGCCAGCGCGCGACGTCATCGGGGGTCGGGGCGGGCTCCACGGCGGTCATGCCCGGTCAGCGTACGCCTGCCATCTCCTGCAGGGTGCGCCAGTTCTCGAGTCGATCCTGCTGCGTCGCAGTGATCTCAGGCGTGACACTCCCATCGGCCGGGAAGTGCTGCCGGAAGCGGCCCTCGGTCCGGGCGAAGGAGATGAAGTCCTGCACCGAGCCGTCGGGCGCGGTGAACCAGTCCTCCTTCGGGGCGGGGTTGCCCTGCAGGCTCAGCCGCTCGGCGAGGGTGGAACCCTTGCGCGGGTCGTAGACGAAGAGCGGGAAGGCGCGCGAGGTGACCGCCAGCTTGGCCTGCGCCGTCGAGGCGTCGTCGGCGATGCCGTGCTCCGGCTGGCAGGGCGTGTAGACGACCAGCACCGCCGGACCGGGATACTCGTTCGCCTCCATCACGGCCCGATAGAAGTGGTTGATATGCGCGGGCGTGGTCTGCGCCACGTACACCTCGCCATGCCCCATCAGGATCCGTCCCAGCTCCTTGCGCCGCTCCGGGCGCCCGTGCAGCTCCTTGCCGTAGGCGGACAGCTTGGTGACCTGGCCGCCGAAGGTGGCGGTCGAGGCCTGTCCACCGGTGTTCGAATAGACCTGCGTGTCGAGCACGAGCACCTTGATGTCGGCGCCCGAGGCGACCATCCGCGAGAGGGACTGGAAGCCGATGTCGTACATGGCGCCGTCGCCGCCGATGACCCACAGCCGGCGGTCCGGGTGGCCCGCCTGGTCCCAGCGCGCGCGAATTCCCATCGCGTCGGCCGGGGCATTCTCGAAGAGCGAGTTGGTCCACGGCACGAGGAACGGGTTGTAGGGATAGGTGGCGCCGTAGACCGTGTTGCAGCCGGTCGCCGCCACGATGCCCATCGACTCAGGCCCGTGGATCTGCCGGGTCGCGGCCACCAGCATCCGCACGGCGGTCGCCTCGCCGCAGCCGGCGCAGCTGCCGGCCCCTCCGACGTACCCGATCGCGTGCTCGCCCAGCATCAGGTCGGCGAGCGCCTTCTCCGAGCGGTAGACCTCCGGCGTGGGGGGCAGGGAGCGGAAGAACGCCATGTCGCGCGCGTAGCGATCCAGGGTCGAGCCGCCGGCCGCCTCCTCGCGCTCCTTGGTGATCATGTGGAGCGCGTCGTAGCCGAGCGCATGGCAGACCTCGACGCACTCCGAGCAGCCCTTGCAGTGGATCGGGTCGACGAAGATGCCGAACCCGGCCGGCTCGATCCCCCGCTTGGCCGGCACGTCCGCGTACTTGGTGGTGTGGGCGAAGTGGCTGCGCGCCGTCTCCTCCGCGCGCGCCGGATCGGGCTGTGCCGCCGCGAATGCGGTCACGAGCGAGTCGACCTGGCTGGTCGGCAGGGCAACGCCGAGGATCGCGCTGTCGGGGCAGGCGTTGACGCAGGTCATGCAGCCGACGCAGCGATCCGCGATCAGCTCGGGGATCTCCGCGGCAAGGTGGCTGAAATCACGGACGGCCGAGGTGCCGGGCGGGATGATGCTGCGCGCGACGCCGGCATCGGCCGGCAGCTCGGCGTCGGCGGAGCCGCGCCCGTAGGCCGGCACGATGCTGCGGTTGAAGTCGTCGACGTAGGCGTGGACGTCGAAGAGCGGGAGGGCGGTCGCGACGCGCGACTCGGCGACCTCCTTCGGCTCGGCGGCCTCGTGGGCCAGCTCAGTGACCATCGGCCTGCTCCAGCAGCTCGACCAGGGCGTGGACCAGGTCGGTGGTCGAGATGACGCCGACGGGGTGCTGGCCGTCAGGGGCCACCACGACCAGCCGATGGACGTGGTGCTGCTCCATCATCCGCGCTGCGGTGAGGAGCGACTCGTCGAGTCGAATGGTGAGCGCCGGCGAGGTCATCAGGTGGCGGACCGCGAGGCCGGGCCAGTTGGCGAGCGGCTGCCCCGAGGCGTGCGCCCGAACGATATCGGTCTGGCTCAGCACGCCCTGCAGGCGACCGATCCGGTCGACCACGGGCAGGCCGGTCACGGCGCGCTCGCTCATCAGCTCCTCGGCGCGCCCGATCGCCTCGTCGATGCCGATGGTGATCGGCTCGATGCTCATCAGCTCGCCCACCGAGGGGCTTGGTGCGCGCACGGTCATGGGATCGCCTCCTCGAGGAGCAATGGGGTTGGGGCGCCCGGCAGGCTCGGGCGATGGATGCTGCCGAGCAGCGCGGTCACGTCGATGACGCGGTCGTAGGCCTCGGCGATGACGGCAAGGTTGGCGTCGACGACGGCCGAGCCGCGCTTGCCGAAGAAGCGGGTCAGGCCGGGCCGCACCGCGGCCAGCAGCGCCTTGCGGTCGAGCCCCGCGTGGGCAGCGAACGGCGCCAGCCGGAGGAAGACCCCGACCAGGGCGACCCCCTGCATCCGCACCTCGAGGTCCGGGCGCGGAGCGTGGGCGCGGGCCAGGGCGGCCGTGTCGAGCGCGGCGACCCGGATCGAGCGGGCCGCGATCTCGGCGCGAGCGCCGGCCGGCAGAGAGCTCCAGATCGCCTCGGGATCGGTCTCCGCGGTCTGGATGAAGAGGGTCCCGCCGTCGACCAGCCCGCTGAGCGGCGCGCCGTACTGGAACGCGCTGATGTCCTGCACCGGCACGAAGTCGACCTCGTGCAGCTCGGCATGCTGGCGGATCGGCTCCTCGGCGATGGTCAGGTAGTAGGTGGTCGGCAGCCCCTTCTTCTCCGAGCCGTAGCGGGGATAGGCCTGCACGTACTTGTCGAAGAGGTCCGCGACCACGGAGGCGATGAGCCGGTTGGTCGTCACCGATCCGAAGCCACCCACCGAGTGCCCGCGCAGGCTGTAGGCACCGGCCGGCCGCAGCTGGAGCGGCACGGGGGCGAGCGCATCGGGGTGCGTGATGCCGAGCACGACGCGGCGTCGGGTGCGAAGCGCGTCGGGATCGGCGAGCCAGTCGAAGACGGCGGCCAGGTCCCCGACCGAGACGTCGCGCGACCCGAGGCCGGCGGAGGCGGAGACGACGCGTGGCAGCGGCGCGCCGTCGACGGCACGATCGGCGAGCACGGCCTTCAGCTCACGCGCCAGCGGGTTGTCGGCAGCGCCCGGCTCGTCGGTGCGCTCCACGACCGCCACCGCGAGCGCGTTCCTGACCGCCGCGGCCAGCTCGTCGGCGGGGAAGGGGCGGAAGACGGTGACCGCCGCGCAGCCGACCCGGCGGCCCTGGCGGCGGAGGTGGTCGACCACGGCGATCGCCGTCTCGGCCATCGAGCCCATCGCGACGAGCACCTCGTCGGCGTCGTCGCAGCGGTAGGCCTGGACCGGTGCGTAGTGGCGGCCCGTCAGCCGCTCCCACTCCTCGAAGGCATGGACGAGGGCGGGCGCCTGGCTGCGGATGAAGTCGCGCTGGGCGATCCGGCCCTTCATGTAGCTGTCCTGGTTCTGGACGACGCCGCTCATCAGCGCCTCGGCCGGGTCGAAGAGGTCACGGAGGCGCTCCCGTGGGTCGCCGACAAACGTCTTCAGCAGCTCGTCCTCGGGCAGGCGCGCGTTCTCGAGCGTGTGGGTGGTGAGGAACCCGTCCTGGCAGACGAGCATCGGCGTCTCGCTCTCCTCGGCCGCGCGCCGCGCGATGGCGGTCAGGTCGGCCGCCTCCTGCGCGTTGCGGGCGAAGACGATCCCCCAGCCGCAGTCGGCCACGCCCATCACGTCGTCGTGGCCACAGTGGATGTTCAGCGCCTGGCTGGTGAGGGCGCGCGCGCCGACGTGGAAGACCATGGGCAGTCGCTTGCCGGCGATCGCGTAGAGGACCTCCTTCATCAGGATCAGCCCCTGGCCGGCGGTGAAGTTGGTGACGCGCCCGCCCGCGAGGGCAAAGCCCTCGGCCGCCGAGGCGGAGCTGTGCTCCGACTCCGGCTCGAGGAAGCGCAGCGGCGAGCCCCAGAGGTTGGTCCGGCCATCGGCCACCGCCGCCTGGAAGAGCGCCGCCATGTTGGTCGACGGCGTGATCGGGTAGGCGCAGGCACCGTCGCTGATCCGCGTCTCGACGTGCGCGATCGCCTCCGACCCGTCGACGATGGAGGGAATCCCGGGGAAGGGGGCAGGGATGGTGACTCGGTTCATCGGACGAATCGTCGCCCCTGGCCATGCTCCACCATGAGTGCCGCGCGGACCATCCGAGTGTGACCTCCGGCCCCTTCCCGTGCGGGACCGCGCCTGTAACGCCAGCCGTACGTAGTGGCAGTGGGCGGCAAGCCCGCGGACCCCGATGAACGCCAGGAGAACAATCGATGCGCCTTTCCATTCACCGCCCACAGGCCGCCCTCTCGCTCGTCGCCGGTGCGGCCCTCTTCCTCGCGGCCTGCACGGGCGCCGGTTCAGGCAGCCCTCCGGCAAACGGGGGAGGCGCCATCACGGTGACGGTGTCGCACACTGCGGCCGGCGATGCGCTCGCCGGTCCGACCGGCATGACCCTCTACATCCTGACCCTCGACGTCGGAGGCACGAGCACCTGCACGACCGGTCAATGCGCCACGACCTGGCCGGCCCTCAAGGGCGAGGGGACGGCGGTGACCGCGGGATCGGGCGTCAGCGGCACGTGGGGCACCACCACCTGGGCCGATGGCACCAAGCAGGTGACGCACAACGGTCAGCCGGTCTACTACTACTCCGGCGACAGCGCCGCGGGCGACTCGAACGGCCAGGGGACCAACGACACCTGGTTCATCGCGCCGGTCGACGGCTCGCAGGGCGGCCCGCCGAGCGGTCAGGCCAGCACCGGGCCGACGCCGAAGGCGTCGAAGGCGGGGTACGGCTACTAGGCCGACCGCGTCGCGGCGCTAGACTCGTCGCATGGCGAAGCGGAGGAGTGCGCGGGAGCGCGACGAGGCAACCGCGCACGAGCAGGCCGAGGCGCGACGGGAAGCGCTCCTGGCGATGCTGAGGGAACGCGAGGCGGCGACCAGCCCGGCCGAGCCGGCACCTGACGCCTTGGCGCCTTCCCCCGAACCCGCTGCCGAACCGCCCGTCGAAGACGACGGCTCCGCCCCCGAATAGCGCAGCGAGCCGCGGCCAGTGAGGTCGCGGCTCGCCGACAGGAACGGCTAGCGGGCCGTCACCGTGATCTTGCGGGGCTTGGTCTCCTCGACCTTCGGGAAGGTGAGGGTCAGGATCCCGTGCTCGAAGACGGCCTCGACCTTCTCGGTCTTGAGGCCGCGCGGCAGGATCACGCTGCGCCGGAACTCGCCACGCGACAGCTCGCGGAGCAGGTAGCCGGCCTCTTCCTTCTCACCCTTCTCCTCGAACGTGCCGCGGATGGTGAGCGTCTCGCCCTCGATCGTGGTCTCCACGGCCTCCGGCTTGACGCCCGGCATCGCGGCCTTCACCACGAAGCTGTCCTTCGTCGTGAACGCGTCCAGGGGCAGGGTGAATCTTCCATCGGCACCAAGGGTGAGCCACTCGCCGGGGCGGATGATCGACTCGTCCCAGAGCCGATCGATGGCGTCACGGAGGGTCGGCATCAGCGGGGTGCCGTAACGGGGCCTCATCAGTGTCATCGGGTGCACCTCCTCAGGTGGATACGCCGGCCGGCAGCCACGCGGAAGAGGCGGCCGGCGGCCCCGGCCGGTCATGATCAGGGTCGCGCCGGGCGAGGCCGGTGGGAAGTGCCAAACGGACGAAAGTCAGCCGGCTACCAGCGCGTCGTGGATCACCCGGGCGTTGTGCAGCAGCATGCCGTCAAGCGTCTCGCCGTCGGAGCCGGGAGGGCCGAGCGAATCGGTGTAGAGCGGGGTGTCGACCACGTGTGCGCCTGTCTCGTCGGCGATGGCCTTCGCGAGCTTCGGATTCACGGCGGACTCGCTGAAGATGGCCGTCACGCCGGCGGACCGGATCGTGTCGGCCAGCGCGGCGAGCTGGGCCGGATCAGGCTCGGATGAGACGTCCAGGCTCGGGAAGACCGATCCGATGAAGTGCAGGCCGTACTCGGCCATGAAGTAGCCGAGCGCATCGTGATTGGTGACGATCCCACGCCGCGCCGGCGGCACCTCGCCCATCAGCCGGCGGATCTCGGTGTCGGCGGCCTGGAGCCTGGCCACGTACGCCGCCGACCGCTCTGCGAACCCGCTGGCGAGGTCCGGACGCGCAGCGCTCAGTGCGTCCCGCACGTTCTCGACCAGGTGGATCGCATTCGGCGCGGTCATCCACCAGTGAGGATCGGTCTCGCTCGCCTCGGCCGGGTCATCCGGCTTGCGGAGCGCGACCCCGACGCTCATGTCGTGAAGCCGGCTCCTGGCCGCCGATCGTGGCCAGCGGCTGCTGGAGCCATGCCTCGAGCCCGGCTCCGGACTCAAGGATCAGATTGCTCCGCTCGAGGGCCGCCGCCGCCGTCGGGGTCATCTCGTACTCGTGTGCGTCCGCGCCGATCTGCAGCAGGACGGTCAACTCGATCTCGTCCCCGCCGACCTCTCGCGCCGCCTCGCCAACCTGCGTGGTGGTCGCCACCACGCGCAGCCGGCCGCTGCTGGGAGATGGTGACGCGGCGGAGCATGCTGCCAGCAGCAGGCCGATCGCGGAGATCCAGATGAGATGGTGTCTCATGTGTGTGAGACACGGTATCAGGTAGCGCCGGGCGGAGTCAACCCCTCAGCCCGGGGCGCCTCGACCGGCACGACACGTTGCGCAGCGGCCGTAGAAATCGAGCCGCGCGTCTTCGATCTCGAATCCGAGGTCGGTGGCCAGGCGCTGCGCGATCGGCGTGATGTAGGCCTCGTCGATCTCCTCGACCCGGCCGCAGATGGTGCAGGCGACGTGATGGTGGTGCGCCGGCAGGCAGGCGACGTAGGCGTACACGTGACCGTCCAGCTCCAGGCGGCGCGCCACGCCCGCCTCCACCAGCGTCTCGAGGGTGCGGAAGACGGTTGCTCGCCCGATCCCCGGCTGCTGGCGCCGCAGCCGGTCGTACAGCTGGTCGGCGGTCAGCTGACGCCCGTCGGCGGCCAGCGCGTTCGCCACCAGCAGCCGCTGGCGCGTCACCCGCTCGCCGGCGGCCGCGAGCCGATCCCCCGCCGCGAGCGTTGCCCGATCCATGGCCGAAACGCTAGCACAGCCGAGACTACGTATCATGTCCGCCCATGGACGGAAACGCTCGTGGCCTCTCCCTGGAGCACGTGGCCGCCGGGTACGGCGACGGCCTCGTCCTGCAGGGCGTCGACCTCGCCATCCCGCCGGGGACGCTGGTCGGCGTGATCGGGCCGAACGGCTCCGGCAAGAGCACCCTGCTCAAGGCGATCCTCGGCCTGGCGCCGGTGAGCAGCGGCACGGTCCTGCTCGACGGGCGGCCGGTCTCCGAGCAGCGCGATCGGCTGGCCTACGTGCCCCAGCGCGAGGCGGTCGACTGGAGCTTCCCGGTGAGCGCCGAGCAGGTGGTGATGATGGGTCGCTACCCGCGCGTCGGCTGGCTCCGGCTCCCCGGTGCGCGCGACCGCGCCGCGGTCCGCGACGCCCTCGGGCGGGTGGCGCTCGCCAACCTGGGCGCGGCCCAGATCGGCGCCCTGTCGGGCGGGCAGCAGCAGCGCGTCTTCCTCGCCCGTGCCCTGGTGCAGGAGGCATCGGTCCTGCTGCTGGATGAGCCGATGACCGGCGTCGACCAGATGACCGAGCACCTGATCGTGGACCTGCTGACGGACCTGCGCGATGCCGGGACGACGATCCTGCACGCGACCCACGACCTCGAGTCGGCCTCGGAGGTCTCCGATCAGCTCTGCTTCGTCAATCGGCGCGTGGTCGCCTACGGGCCACCGGCCGAGACCTTCACCCCGCCGATCCTGCACGCCACCTTCGGCGGCGAGCTGCTGATCGTGCACGATGGCGAGCACACCCACGTCCACGGCGGCGGGCACCACCACGGGCCGGACGACCGGCCGCTGGCGGGGTAGCGACCGATGGGCTGGCTGACGGATCCGCTTGGCTACAACTTCGTCCTGCGCGCGCTGGCCGAGGTGGTCGTGATGGGCGCGACCTGCGGGGCGATCGGCGCGTACGTCATCGTCCGGCGGCTGGCCTTCATCGGCGATGCCATCAGCCACGCGGTCTTCCCCGGGATCGTGCTCGCCTACCTGGCGGGGGTCAGCATCTTCGGTGGGGCGCTGGTGGCGGGCCTGATCACCGCGCTCGGCATCGCGCTGGTGGCGCGCACCGGCCGGATCCGCGAGGACGCCGCCATCGGCATCTTCTTCGCCGCCGCCTTCGCGCTCGGGATCGTCCTCATCAGCACCCGCCACACCTTCCAGGGCGACCTGACCGGCTTCCTGATCGGCAACCTGCAGGGCGTTTCGTTCGGCGACATCGTCATCAGCGCCGCGGTGTCGGTCGTGCTCCTGGCCGTGCTGGCGGCGCTCCACAAGGAGCTCGTGCTGGTCTCGTTCGACCGCACCCTGGCCTCGGCCCTGGGGTATCCGGTCTTCGCGCTCGACGCCCTGCTGCTCGTGATCCTGACGGTGACGATCGTGGTCAGCATCCAGGCGGTCGGGATCATCCTGGTCCTGGCCATGCTCGTCACGCCCGCCGCCACCGCGCGCCTGCTGGTCGACCGCTTCGTGCCGATGATCGCGCTCGGGGCGCTCATCGGTGCCGCGGTCGGCGTCCTCGGCTACTACCTCTCCTTCCACCTCGGGCTCGCGTCGGGAGGCACGATCGTGCTGGTGGCGACGGCGGCCTTCGTCATCGCATTCGTCGTCAGCCCGACGCACGGGATGCTGGGGCATCGGCTGCGCCGCCACCCACAGCACGCAGGCACATCGCCAGCGGTCGACCCGCCGTCGGGGCATGAGCATGGCGCCAGGGACGTCTGAGGCGACCGGCCGCTCGCTGCTCTCGAGGTCACCCGGAAGACAGGCTGGACGGCCCTTCCGGGTCTCCCGCGATAATGGACAGACTCGAGGTATCGGACGGGTTCGTCCGTCGCGTCTCGATTCGAGGATGCCAGTTCATGCGATCACTGCCTGAGACGTCCCACGAGCACCACGAGCTGATCGAGCCGCATCTCGACCGGCTCCCGGAGCTCGCCCAGATGATCGGCCATGCGACGCCCGAGGCATTCTCCGCCGCGTTCCAGCAGGAGTGCAGCTTCATCGTGGGGCGGCTGGTGCCGCACATGGAAGCGATCGAGACGACGCTATATGGACGGCTCGAGCAGGTGATGGACAAGCGGCACTCGATGGCACCGATGCGACGGGAGCACGAACAGCTGCGCGGGTTGTTCGCGGCGATCTGCCGGTACAGCGAGCTCGTGGCCGAGGGCACCCTGAGCGAAGGGGACGAGATCGGCCTGCGGCGGGTGCTGTATCGGCTCTACGCCATGCTGAAGGTGCACCTGGCCGAGGAGGAGCTCTACCTCGGTGTCCTGGACAGGAACCTCACCGAAGAGGAGAAGGACGTGCTGGCGAGGGGCATCGACCACGCCGGAGCGGAGCCCCTCTAGTCGCCGTCACCCCTGCCCGCGTGGGGCGCTGACCGCCTCGAGATACCTCGCGTTGAACTCGCCGATCAGCCGGGCGCGCTCCTTCATCACCGCCGCCCAGGCGTCGATGGCCGCGTAGCCGGCCTCCGTCAGGACGTAGTCGCGACGTTGTGGTCCGACCGGCTCGGCCGACCATGATGACGTCACCTGGCCGGCCTCCTCGAGGTCGCGCAGGGTCCGGTAGACCTGGCCGATATCCACCGAACCATCGGTGATGCCCATCTCTTCCAGCTGGGCGGTGATGGCGTAGCCGTACGCACCGCCGCCCGCCAGGAGCACGAGCACGAATGGCTCCATCCATCGGTGGCGGCCGCCGAGCGGCGCCCAGCCACGATGGACCGGGATCCCCGCGGTGTCGCGATCCGATGCCACGGGGTCCAGGACCTGGCCGCGGGTCGGTCGCTCCTCGTTGGCCGCATCCATCTGCTTCGAGAGCATAGGCGCTTCGAGCATTCAGATGGGGAGCGGGCGATGCTCGCGACGCGAATGGAGCGGCGTGGCCCGCTCAGAACGCCGTGATGCCGCTGTGGTCCATCGCCGCGGCGAGCTTCTCCGCGCCCTCCGGGGAGACACCGTGTTCGACGATCCCGAGATAGAGCTGCTCCTCCGCGAGGTGCACCTTGAGGATGCCGTACAGGCGGAAGATGACGCGGCGCAGCGCGACCGCCTCATTCGTCTGGAGTGGTCCGGCCTCGAGCCGGTGCTGCAGCCGGACGAGCTCCGTCACCAGCTGGCGGATCTCGTCGTGCTCGCGGCGCATCGGCGTCATCGAATGGCGGTTCTGGAGCAGGCGCTCCAGTTCGCCGTACAGGGTCTTCTCGGCCGCCTCCATGTGGGGGAGGAGCAGGCCGTTGAGAAACTCGGCGAGCTCATCGACGCGCGGTCGCAGCTCGGAAAGGGGAGCGCTGCCGACCAGGTCACCGACCGCCGGCATGGCATCCAGGTGGTGGGTCAGTCGCTCGTGATGTTCCAGGGAGACGTGGGTCAGGCTCGCGGTCATGTCAGACCTCCTTGTGATTTGGGGCGCCGTCGACGTTGTCCTCTCAGCCACTCACGCCCCCGTCCGTCGCCCCGCCATTCGGGGTGCTTGCCAGCGCCAGGAAGAAGAGGGCGACCGGCCGGTAGACCGCGTGGGCCAGCTTCATGAATGGGGCGAGGATCACGAGCTCCATGGCGATGGCGACGTGGAACAGGAAGACCCAGTAGCCCCAGGCCGGAACGTCCGGGAGGTACAGGGCCAGCTCCAGTGCGAAGCCGGTCACGCCGGTGATCCAGACCAGCGCCAGGAGGGTCCAGTCCGCGCTGGTCGAATGGCGCACCGAGCGCTCGATGCCCCGATAGCGCTGCACGATGAGCATCGTCGCGCCGTACACCAGCAGGATCCCGGCCAGGGTGCCGAGCAGGCGGACCGGATACCAGAGTGGGACCGTCGCGCCGGTGGCCTTGATCCCGACGAGCGCGAGCCCGTAGTCGAGGATCGTCGCGGCGAGCAGGCCCAGGAAGCCCCACATCGTGGCCGCGTGGAGGAACCAGCGCCGAAGGAACCACGGCCGCAGAGCCGCGTCCGCGTCGCAGTCCTCGCGGTAGCGTCGCTGGCCGAGCGTCTCAACCGCCACCGCGCTCCAGAGCGCGCGAATCGTGCGGAGCACCGCGGCCCGGCCGCCCATGACGGAGCGCAGCGTCACGCCCCCGGCGCGGCCGAGGGCGCGCGCCATGGTGAGGACGCCAACGAGGCCGGCGGCGAAGACGATGACCATGATCCCGATCCCAAGGTTGTGGATCAGCTCCTCGGGAATGAATCCGAAGATGTCGAGCGAAGCCGCGCTCTGCGCACCGTGGCCCGCGTACATGAAGACGGCGAAGAGGGCCGCCAGGGCGACCGCGACCGCGGTCCCGATCACCGGTCGGGTGGACATCGTTCGGGCCAGGCCGGTCCGGTCGTAGCTGGCGATCGCGTAGCGCCGCGCGGCCGCCATGAACTCGCTCGGCTCCGCCTGGGTCGGGCACGACTCCGAGCACTCCCCGCACGCGTAGCAGGTCCACAGCTCCTTGCTCGAGAGGAGCTGGTCGCGCAGGCCCACCTGGGCCAATCGAATGATCCGCCGAGGGAAGGTGGCATCGTCGCTGACCAGGGGGCAGGTCGCCGTGCAGGTCCCGCAGCTGAAGCAGGCGGACACGTCCGCGGCGCCGAAGCGCTTGATATCGGCGAGCAGGCCGAGGTCTACGGTGGCGGTCATGCCGGCTCCTTCGTGATCTGCTTCGCGATCGCTTCGTAGCGGAAGTAGCCCTCGTCGGTGGCGCCCTTGACCTCCCGCACGTGCCCGTAGCGGCGCATGCCCATCACCCAGAAGACGACCTCGTGCGTGGGGACGCCGAGCTCGGCGGCGATCTCGGGGATGGTCCGCGCTCCGCCCTGGAGGAAGGCCAGGATCTGGGCGCGCATCACCGGTTCCTCGCGGACGATCTCGCGCAGGGCTCGATTCGGGGCGTTCATGCGATCGGGACCTCCAGGAGGCTGTCGATCATCGCGGTGACCTGGGCGTTGGTATAGCCGAGCAGGTCGATGGCACCCTCCGGGCAGACGGGGACGCAGCCGCCACAGCTCTTGCATCCGGTCTGGCTGATGGTCGCGACCGCCTTGCCATCCACGGTCGCCATCTCGATGGCTGCGTAGGGGCACGCGGCGATGCAGAGCTCGCAGGCCGTGCAGGCGTCGTTGTCCACGACCGCCACGAGCGGATCGAGCTCGGCGAAGCCCTTCTTGAGGATCACCGCGCTCTGGGTCACGGCGGCAAGGCCCGACGCAACGCTCTCGCTCGAGTTCCGGGGGCCCTGGCAGGCGCCGGCGATGTAGACCCCGTCGACCATGGTCTCGACCGGGCGCAGCTTGGGGTGGATCTCGTTGAAGAAGCCGTCCTTCCCGAGGGGGAGCTTGAGGAGGTTGTTCAGCTCTTCGTTCCTGCGCGGGACCATCCCGGTGACGAGCACCACGAGGTTCGCCGGGATGGCGATCTCCTCGTTGCCGGTCAGGAGGTCGCGCACGGTGACGAGGAGGCGGCCCGAGGCGTCCCGGGCGACGGCGGGCGGGGCGTCGTCGGCGAACTTGAGGTAGACCGATCCGAGCTCGCGCGACGTGGTGTACATCGGCTCGAACTTGCCATAGGTGCGCATGTCGCGGTAGAGGTGGTACTGGTGGACCTGGGCGTCCCGGGAGGAGACCTGGATCGAGGCGGCGACGGTCGCCGCGCAGCAGTAGCGCGAGCAGTACTGGTTGCCGTCGGGCTTGTCCGCAGGCTCGCGGCTGCCGACGCAGTAGATGTAGACGACGCTCTCGACCGGCCTTCCGTGGAATTCCAGCCGACCCGGCGAGGCGTCGATCATCTGCTTGAACTCCGGGAGGGTCACGACCCCGTCGATGCCGTAGCCGTACTCGCCGACCTCCGGCTGGTAGGCGTCGAAGCCGGTGGCGACGATGATCGAGCCGACCTCCACGGTGAGCGTCTCGCCACCGGGTCCGCCGAGGCGGATCCCCGCGGTGTAGTTGCCGAAGCTGCCGGACTTGCTGGTCAGCTCGGCTCCGGTGAAGACGTTGATCGACGGGCGCCGCTCGACTCCCTCGATCAGCTCCGCGATGAGCTTGCGGCCGTTCTTGCCGGTCGGGTACATCTCGTCGAACCCGCCGACCCAGCCACCCAGGGTTGCCTCGCGCTCGACCAGGAAGACGCCGAGGCCGATGTCGGCCAGCCCGATGGCCGCGCGCAGGCCGGCGACTCCGCCGCCCACCACGAGCGTCTTCTGCGTCGTCTCGACGACGATCGGCTCCAATGGTTCGGTCAGCCGGGTGCGGGCGATGCCGGCCTTGACCAGGCCGATCACCTTGTTGGTGGTGGCCTGGATGTCATCCGACTGGACCCAGGACGCCTGCTCGCGCACGTTGACCTGGGTGTATTCGTAGGGGTTCAGGCCGGCCCGATTGGCCACCCCGCGGAACGTCACGACGTGGAGCTTGGGCGAGCACGAGGCGACCACCATGCCGTCGAGCCGCTGCTCCTGGATGTCCCGCTCCATCTCTCCCTGGCCCGAATCGGAGCAGGCAAACATCATCTGGCGGGCGACCACCACGCCGGGCTCAGCCTCGGCAGCGGCCACGACCTGGTCGATGTCGACGTGGTCGGAGATATTGCCGCCGCAGTGGCAGACGTAGACCCCGATCCGGCGCTCGGCCTCGCTCATGCCATCACCTCCACCTTCTCAGGGGCGAGAGGCGTCTCCGCGCCGTCGGGCGCGGCATCGGCCTTGGCCCGCTCGAGGTACGCGGCAACCTGGGCGACCGTCGAGCCGGCATGCAGGATGGAGTCGGCGATGTCCTTGGCCCCCGATGCGGCACCGGCGACATACACCCCGTCGATGCTGGTCTGGCCGGGATTGGCGTCCTCGTCAGTCTCGGCGACGTACGAGAACTCGTCCGTCTCGAGGGCTCCCATCGGGAAGAGGGCCTGCGCGTCGCTGTTGGGCTGGACGCCGACGGCGAGGACGACCAGGTCGTACTCCGCCTCGACGATCCGGCCGCCGTGCTCGATGTCCTCGTAGCGCAGGACCAGGTCGCCGTTCTCCTTCTCGGTGATCTTGGCCACGCGCCCCTTGACGTAGTTGGCGCCCATCGCCTTGGCCTGCTCGTAGAACTCGTCGTAGCGCTTGCCGGGGGCGCGGATGTCCATGTAGTGGACCGTCACGTCGGCCACCGGCAGGGCGCCCATGATCAGCTGGTTCTGCTTGATGGAGTACATGCAGCAGAAGCGCGAGCAGAGGGGATTGCCGACCGTCTCGTCGCGTGATCCGGTGCACAGCACGTAGGCGATCCGATCCGGCACCTTGCCGTCGCCCGGCCGCAGGATGGTGTTGAACGGCCGCGTCGGGGCCAGCAGACGGTCCATCTGCATGCCGGTGATGACGTTCTTGAAGGTGCCGAAGCCGTACTCCGGCTTCAGGTCGGCGGCGAAGAGCTTGAAGCCGGTCGCGACGACGACCGCGCCGACCTCGACGTCGAGGACCTCGTCCCGAGCCCGCAGGTCGATGCACTGGTCGACCGGGCAGGCGTCGACGCACTCGCCGCATTCGGAGCAGACGCCGCAGTCGAGGCACAGGCCGCTGCCGCGGTGGGCCTCCTCCTCCGTCATCGGCAGCTCGACCTCGCGGAAGTCGGTCGGGGCGGTGCTCAGCACCTCGCTCGGGCCTTCGGCCACGGCCATGCGATACGCCTTCTGGCGGGCGAGGACCTCCGTCTTGTCGACGACCGGGAGCCGCAGGTCGAAGCCGTCGAGCTCCAGGCCGTTGATCCAGCGATCGATCATGTGGGCGGCGCGCTGGCCCTGTCCGGTCGCCCGGGTGATGTCCGACGCACCGGAGACGACGTCGCCGGCGGCGAAGAGCCACGGCACGGCGCTCTGCAGCGTGTCGGGATCGACCGCGACCCGTCCGCGGGCATCGGCCGTCACCTGGGCGGCGAAGCCATCGGTGTCGGGCGCCATGCCGATGGCGGCGATGACGACATCGGCGGCAATCTCGAAGTCAAGGCCCGGGATCGGCTCCGGCCGGCTCCGCCCGTTTTGGCCCGCGACGGCGGGAGCCATGCGGCTGCAGCGAATGGAGCGCACCGCGCCGTGGCCGTCACCGAGGACCTCGACCGGTGCCGCCTCGAAGATGAACCGGACGCCCTCGTGCTCCGTGTCGTCGGCCTCGACGTGGTGGGCCGGCATCTCGGCGCGGGTGCGCCGGTAGACGACGGTGACGTCGCGCGCGCCCAGCCGGCGGGCGGTGCGTGCGGTGTCCATCGCGACGTTGCCGCCACCGATCACCAGGACCCTGCGGCCCGCCAGGTCGACGGGCTGGTCGAGCTTCACGCCGCGCAGGAAGTCGACGCCGCTGAGCACGCCGTCAAGCTGGTCGCCGGGGATGCCGAGCTTCGTGGAGAGCGGCGTGCCGGTGGCCAGCAGGACCGCTTCGTAGCCCTCGCCATGGAGTGCCTCCAGGTCAGTGACTGGGGCGCTCGTGGCGATCTCCACGCCGAGCGCGGTGACGTTGGCGATGTCCTGCTCCACGACCTCCGAGGGCAGCCGGTATCCGGGGATGGCCAGCCGCAGGAAGCCACCGGCCTTGGGCGCGGCCTCGAAGATCTTGACCGCGTAGCCCTTGCGGGCCAGCTGCCAGGCCGCGGTCAGGCCGGACGGGCCGGACCCGATGATGGCCACGCGATGGCCGTTCGGCTCGGGGATCGCGACCCCGGGGCCGTCGAACTTCTCATAGTGGATGTCCGCGACGAACCGCTTGAGGCGGCGGATCGGGATCGGTCCCTCCAGCGAAGCTCGGGTGCACTCGACCTCGCACGGCGCGTAGCAGGCGCGTCCCAGGGTGCCGACCAGTGGCGTCGCGTCGAGCACGAGCTGGAACGCCTTCTCGTACTCACCGCTGCGGATCAGTGAAACGTAGCCGTGGGCCTGGATCCCGGCCGGGCAGGTGTACGAACAGGGCGAGGAGCCGGCCCGGTCGATGACCGCCTTCTTGGGAACGGCCTGGGGGAAGGCGATGTAGGCGGCGCGGCGCTGGACCATGTCGGCGTTGAACTGGTCGGGAACGGCCACCGTGCAGGCCGTCTCGCACAGCTGACAGCCGGTGCAGGTCAGCTCGTTGACGAAGCGGGCCTTGCGCGTGATCTTCGCCTGGAAGCGTCCATCGGCGGCACGCTCGATCCCATCGACCTCGCTGTAGGTCATGGTGGTGACGTTGGGATGGTGGATCGAGGCTGCCATCTTGGGGGTCGAGATGCAGCTTGCGCAGTCGAGGGTCGGGAACACCTTGCTGAGCAGGATCATCTTCCCGCCCACGCTCGCTTCCTTCTCGACCAGGAGCACCTTGTAGCCCATGTCGCCGAGCTTCAGGGCGGACTCCATCCCGCCGATCCCCGCGCCGACGACCAGGACGTCGTAGTCGGTCATGACGGCACGACCGATGGGCCAAGCGAGAGGAGCGCCTGGCCGAACTGCTGGACGTGCCGCGTGAAGGGCTCGGCGCAGACGGAGCAGATGGCGGCCATCTTCAACCGCTGCGGGTCGAGGCCTCCCTGTGTCAGGAGCGCCTGGGCCTCGCCGACGATCCTCGACGCCCGCGTCGAGCAGTCGGAAAGGTAGGCGCACTCGTCGCCGTCCGAGGCGATGAACACGCCGTCGAACCCGTGCTCGATGGCGTGGAAGATCCAGCTCGGCCGGATCCCGCTGGTGCAGGGCATGCTGATGACCACGACCCCCGGTGAGTAGGTCATGTGCGAGCTCCCGGCCAGGTCGATCCCGGGGTCGGAGATGTTGTTGGTGGAGAACACGAGGATCCGCGGAACGAACGTTCGTTCCGGGGCCTCGCGCTCCACCGCGGCGATCGTGGTCATCGGACTGGTGGCGATCTACTTCTGACGCGTCACGAAGACGCGCTCGTAGCCTTCGCCAGGCAGGGACCCGAGGTACGTGTGGCCGACCTTCTTCGACCACGCCTCGATGTCGACCTTGGTGGCGGGGTCGCTGGACCAGATCTCGATGATCTGGCCGATCTGCACCGTGCCCATCGCCTTCTTGGCCTCGAGCAGTGGGCCTGGGCAGGCGCTGCCTCGGGCATCGACGACCTTGGCCGTCTCGAGCGCCGAGAGGTCGGTGTCACTCAGTGGGGTGGTGAGGGTCATCATCGGGGTGTCTCCTTGGTTCGTCGGTCGGCCTCGGCAGTGGCCCAGGTCGGCGTCATGCGTCCGTCATTCAGTAGACGAGGGTGTTGGTGGCCGAGGTGACTTCGGCGACGAAGCGAGCCGCCGCCACGATCTCGGCGCCGGGCACCAGCGATTCCACGATGCCGCGGCTCTTCGCGCAGGGCGAGCAGACGAGCATGGTTCCGCCCAGCTCGCGGAAGTCGTCGAGCAGCTTCGCCAGGGGCGGGAACTCCCGCGCCTGGACCGTCTCTGCCTCGCCCTGCTGGACGAGGCAGACGCCGTCGGCCTGGAATCCCATCACGACAGCGACGTCCGACGCCAGTGCGGCGCACGCCATGACGAAGGGGATGGTCGCGCGCTCCGGGTCCTCGGGCCCATGCGTTGCCATGATCACGAGCTTCTCTTGCGCCGCCATGTCGGGGCTCCTTTCGAGGGCCGTTGGTGCCTAGATGAAGAGGATCTGGCCGCCATCGGCGGCCGCGAGGAATGCCGCGATCCCGCCGGCGTCGTCGACGATCGGATCCAGGTGTTCGGCGTTCAGGCCGAGCGTGCTGAGCGATCCCGAGCAGGCGCGGATGGTGACCTCGCCGAGCTCCTTCGCCGTTCGCAGGGTTTCCAGCCACGGGATCTCTCCGACGTGCTCGACCGGCTCGTTGAACCGGGGGCGTGCCGCGTCATAGGCGAGGCCGTGATCGTTGGTGATGCGGTCGGCCCGGAAGGCGTCGAGGGCCCAGTACATCAGCAGGATGCTGACCGGCGTGCCCATGGCAGCGGCGCCAGAAGCGATCGTTGCCGCCGCATGGAGCTTGTCGTCTGTGCCCGAGAAGAGAACGATGGAGATGCTATCGCTCACGAATGACCTTCCTGACTGAGGGTTGACTGCACCAGCGCAGGCTCCTGGAACGCGGCGACGAGATCGCCAAGGCGTGACAGCCGGCGCATCAGGACCTCGCGCATCAGCCCGCACGCCACGAGAATCTGCGGATCGCTGAGCTGATAGCTCACGGTCCGCCCATCTCGAACGGCGTCGACGAGCCCGACGGCCCGCATCGCTCCGAGGTGCTGCGAAGCGGTTGCCTGGCTGAGCCCCAGCTCACGCGCGACCTCGTTGACCTCGCGCGGCTGCTCGCCCAGCAGGTGGAGGATCCGCAGCCGATGTGCGCTGGCCAGCGAACGAAGCAGCGAGGACTGGAGCTCGTCGATATCGAGGGTGGCGCTTGGCATCCTGTTCCTCGCCTTGGTCGCTCGCTGGGCGGCTGCTTACATGTTCACGAAGGCTATCTGTTGTCTGCGAATATATGCCTAAGGCGTATATAGGCCTTGGGCCATTGGTCACTGAAACGTGTGCCGACCGGACCCCACTCGCGCGGCTCGGCGTCCCCGCCTCTCCGGCGAACCGCGCTCACGTATCCATTCCGGTCCGGTTCTCGTCCATGGGAGTAGGCACGGGCATCAGCCCGGCAACACCACGAGGACACACTGAGATGACTCTCCCAACCAATGAATCACCGATCGACCGGATCATCAGGATCGGGCTTGGACTCGGCCTTGCGGGCCTCCTGCTTGCGGGCGCCGTGACCGCGCCGTTGCTGTACCTCGTCTGGGTGGTCGCCGCGGTCGCGCTCGTCACGGGTATCGTTGGCTTCTGCCCGCTGTACGCGCTGCTGCGCATCAGCACGAAGCGAGCCACCCACTGATCGGCGCACCACGATGACGCGAGGCAGGAGGTTGACCTGAGCGCACGGGTGGTCAATGACGAAACCACGAGCGATACGTTCGCCGACGCGCTGGTCGGCGAACTGCCGCGACTGGTCCGGCTTGCGACCCGGCTCGTCCGTGACGCTGACCAGGCCGAGGACTGTGCCCAGGAGACGATCGTCGGCGCATGGCGGCGGCGAGACCAGCTTCGAGACTCCAGGGCGCTGTCGGCGTGGCTCCGGCGCAGCCTCGTCAACCGGATCATCGATCGGTCTCGAGTCCATCGCGACGAGCTCGACCTCGAAGCCATCGAGGCGGATTGGCGCGACGATCATTACTCGGTGGCTCCTGAGCGAGTTCTCGAACGCGCCGAGCTGCGAGATGAGCTGGAAGACGCGCTGGCGCGGCTCCCGGTCATTTACCGACTGCCGGTCATCCTCCACGACGTGATCGGCTGGACGGCCCTGGAGATCAGTCGCGCGATGGAGGGTGGGCTGTCGGCCACGAAGCAGCGTCTGCGGAGGGGTCGGATGATGCTCGTCAGTGCGCTGGCCGAGGGCAACGAGCGACGGCAGGCGAGCCTCGCCCAGCCCCTGCGCTGCTGGCGAGCACGCCGGCACGTCTCGGCGTACCTCGACGACGAGCTGGACGCCGACACTCGCACGGCGGTCCAGGCTCATCTCGAAACGTGCCCAACGTGCCCGCCCCTGTATGCCGGCCTGGTCGGCGTGAAGGCCAGCCTGGGAGGTCTGCGCGATCCCGATTCCGTCGTCGAAGATGCGATCGCCGGGCGGATCCGGCAGCATCTCGACGGTCAGCCCGGCCGGTCCCGGCCGTGAGCCGGAGGCGCTCCGGACCTGCAGGGTCGAACCCGGGCCGGGCGGAGCTCTGGGACCAGCGGCACGCATCCGGTGACCCGATTGAGTCGCAGGACCCCGATCCAACGCTCGTCGCGGAGGTGGCGGCGATGACGCCCGGCACCGCGCTCGACCTGGGAGCCGGGGACGGACGCAATGCCGTGTGGCTCGCGCAGCGTGGATGGCGCGTGACGGCGGTCGACTTCTCGACCGTCGCTCTCGAGCGCGGTCGGGCGCTGGCGGCAAGGGTGGGCGTCCAGGTCGACTGGCGGCTTGCCGACCTCCTCGCGTGGACCCCGGCTGCCGCGGCGTTCGACCTCGTTGCCCTGTTCTTCATCCATCTGCCGCGCGATGAGCGGCAGATCGTCTATGCCAGCGCGGCCGCCGCGGTTCGACCGGGCGGAACGCTGCTCGTCGTCGGCCACGACCGATCGAACCTGACCAGAGGGGTTGGTGGGCCGCAGGATCCCGCCGTGCTCTTCTCGCCAGACGAGATCGCAGGAGAGCTGCCGGCTGGATTCACCGTCGAGCGGGCAGCGGTGGTACCTCGTCCTGGGGGGACGGAGCCTGCGCCTCTCGATGCGGTGGTTCGCGCTGCGAGGCGACGGCACGAACCCATCGGCTCATGAGCGCGATTCCCAGGGCCGGTCGCCTCCGGTCAATCCTCCTCGCCGCGAACGACGAGTCCCCAGATCAGGCCGCCGGCCACCGCGCCGATCGCGAAGAGTGCGATGAGCCAGGTCGGGAAGCTGCTCCCGCCCGCGCCCTCGCTCGATCCACCCGACGGCGAGGGTGAAGGCGCCTGAGCGGTCGGCGAGGGGGCGTTGGCCGAGGCGGTGGGAGCGGCTCCGCTCCACAGGACCGCGAAGTCGCCGAGCTGCGTGATGTTGGCGGCATACAGGTCCGGGAGGCCGCCGTTGTCGGTGGGCAGGGCCACCCACCGATCGCCTTCGAGGCGGGCCACCATCGCCCCCGGATCGGCCTGCGGGGCGCGCAGGACGATCGAGACCACGGCCCCTGGCACAAGCTCCATGGCCGCTCCGGCCTGATCGGTCACCGCGAAGCGGTAGATGTTGCCGGCGATGCGGGAGTCGCCTGGGGCGAGCGGCTGGACCGAGACGGCGACCGACGAGGTCCCATCGGTGAGGACGAACGCGTCCGCCTGGGAGAGCATCTGCGCCTGCGGTGGCACCTCGTTCGTGGCGACCGCGAGGAGCGGCACTGCGCCGTCGACCACGGAGGCAACGTCCGAGGCCGCGAAGGGGTCGCCTGAACCGCCCGGCGGTGGATCCACGTAGCGATACGGCTCCTCGACCACGAGCCCGTCGTAGAGCGGGGCCGTCGGCGCGCCGGCCAGGAGCTGTCCGAGCCCGATCAACCCCAGCCCGATGATCAGGACATGGATCGCGGGGAGCTGCCGACGCGGCATCAGAGCCACCAGGTGCTGAGGTCGGCGAGGAGGTGGGCGACGATCGGAGCGCCGATCCCCGCGGTCGCGAGGCGCAGGCCGGCGAACCAGACGCCGACTCCGAAGTCGAGCGGAACGACCTGCCAGCCGTAGAGCGGGACGTGGATCAGCGCGAAGGCGAGGCTCGTGATCAACACGGCACCAACAGCCCCGGAGGCGTGCGCGAGCGCGTCGAACAGGGCACCCCGCAGCACCGCCTCTTCGCCGACCACGACCGCGCCGGTGACGGCGACCCAGGCGACGAATGGCTCCGGCCGCATGCCGATCGCTGCCGGCACAAGCAGATGAATGACCCGTGGGATGGCGATCACCACCAGGCCGCCGACGACCCCGGCGAGCAGCGATCGGACGCTCGGCCACACCGGCCTCCAACCAGCCAGGAGGGCCATCACGACCAGGGCGGTCCCGAACGCCGCACCGGCGGCGAATGCGCTCGCCGCGGAATGGCCGTTCAGCGTGGCTCGCACCACCGCCGCAACTCCCAGCCCGATGAGCAGGAGCGCCGCCGTGCGCCCGGCGCTGCGACCCGGCCTGTCGATCACGACTGCCATCAGGGCAGCGGGACGAAGCCGATCGAACCCGTCGCGAACGTTGCCGGCCAGACGAACGAATAGGTCCTGCACCGCCTGCCACTGCCAGATCACGGCCGCGGCCCGCTCGTTCTGCCCCAGCGTGTCCGGGTCGCTCGCGAAGCGGAGGCCCGCCCCGTTGGGCAGCGACCCGGCGGGCAGGTCGGCAGCCCGGGCGGCTGACGCGATGGCGGCGGCCTCGAATGTGCTACCGGCGGCTGGCAGAACCTCGTGGAAGAGCGCCCAGGCGGCACTGAAGCCGGAGAGTGCCTCCTCGGTCGCGGCCGCGGAGGCCGATTCTCCCGGACCTGAAATCGCGTAGCCGGTGTCCCCGCCGTAGCCGTAGCCGCCACCCTCGTCAGGACTCCGCTCGCCAATGCCGGTTGACCCCAGAGCGGCGGCGAATCGGTCGTAGGTGGCGCGCGCGGCGGCGGTCAGCGCATCGGGCTGGAACCCCGCGGTGGGCCGGTCGGAGGCGAAGATACCGATCGCGGCGGCACCCAGCTCGCCGGCGAAGTCCGGGTCGCATTCGGCCATGGTCGACCCGATCAGGGCTCCGACCTTCAGCCCCGATGCGAGCATCGCCCGCCGGAAGGCGACCCCATCGGGGATGTGCGAGGCGAGGATGATGACGTCAGGCCGCGCCGCTGCAAGGTCGGCCATCACGCCGTCCCAGTCGGGAATGACCAGGCGATAAGTCGTGCGGGCCACGACCGGAACGTCAAGGGACGCTGCGGTGGCAGCCGCGGCGTCGGCGACCGAGGTGGCGTAGGCGTCATCCGCGGAGACAATCGCCACCCGCAGCTCGGCCGGAGAGCGGCCCAGGCGCGGGGCAAGCTGGGCAGCCGCGAAGGCCGCGGAATTCGAGCCCAGGTTGCTGCCGCTCGCGCCGACCCGGAAGACCATGGGGAGGCCGCGCCCGGTGAGCCGATCGGCCACCGCTCCCGCCTCCCAGTAGACGAGGCCGGCGGCGTCGGCCGCCTGGCTGGCGGCGATCGACAGGTCCGAGCCATAGGCCCCGATCACGACGTGCACACCGGCCCTCTTGCGCAGCGCGGCCATCACGGCCGGAGCGCCGCCTCCGCTCTCCAGGTCGCGCACATCGAGTACCACGCGCCGGCCGTCGACCCCGCCATCGGCATTGACCAGGTCAGCCGCGATCTGGACGCCGCGCAGCTCGTATCCCGCCAGCCCGGCGGCATTGCCACCGAGCGGGAAGACGGCCCCGATGCGGATCGGTACACCCTTCGCGTGCGATGGGACCGACGCGGCGGAGGTGCAGCCAACCAGCGCCATACCGGCGAAAACGATCAGCACGCGGCGAAGAGAGCGCATGGAACCTCCTTGCGGGCGTTGGTGGGTCATGTCAGCGGCGCGGCCTGCGCGCCGTGCCCCGCGTCCCCTTCGACGAGGCCCGCGTGTCGCCCCGTGGCGTGCCGCGGTAGCGCAGCCCGAGGAGCGCAATGAATCCCGCGCCGACCAGGCCCAGGATCAGGAAGGACGGATCGAAGCCGCTGGGCGCTGGCGGAAGAGCACCGAGCATCGCGAAGTCGCCGAATGCCGTGGCGTCGGCAAGGAAGAGATCCTGCAGCCCAGAGGGGGAGGTCTGCAACGCCTGCCACGTGCCGTCCACCAGCCTGGCGATCGCCGCGTCGGCCGCAATGCCGGCTGGTCCCCGCATGGCGAGGGTGATCGTCTGTCCGGGGACGAGCGCCAGGTCCGCACCCGACTGGTCGGTGACCCGGAATCGATAGACGTTGCCGGCGACCTGCCCGCCCGAGGCGTTCGCCGGCGGCGCAACTGGATCGATGCTCACCTTCAGGGCCGTGGTCGTGGCTCCGATCGCCAGCTCGCCGCCGTTCGCGAGCAGCTCCGCCTGCGGCGGTGTCTCGGAGGTGTAGACGGCGAACGCTGGACTGATGCCGGCGCTCACCGGGATCGTTTCCGCGGCAGCGGTCGGTGAACCTTCACCCCCGGGCGGCGGGGAGAGAAAACGGTAGGGATCCGAGACCACGACCCCGTCGAAGAGCGGGAATGCGACCGGCGCAACGGCCTGCGCGGCGGCGGTCAGCGCGAGCCCAACCCCCAGGACCACGAGCGTCCGGCTCGGTCGCCATCGCACCTACTTCACCGTGAAGATCGTCTCGGATGACCAGACGCGCGGGCTGAACGGGGCGTGGTCGGACGCGACGAACTCGGCCTTCAGGACGTAGGTTCCGGGATGGACCGGGAGGTCCTGCTCGAGCCCGTAGTTCATCGACACCAGCACATTGTCAACGTAGAGATGGATGTGCCCCTCATCCGGCCTGATATTGGTGCTCGTCTGCTTCACGATCTTGGCGCCGGTCAGCGTCAGGACCACGTGGACGGTAGCACCCTCCACCGTCTCACCGGCGACCGGTTGAACGATCGTGACGACCGCCGGTGACGACGGCCGGCCTGCGCTGCTGGACGGCTGCGCCCCACAGGCGGCCAGGAGCAGCGGGATGGCGAGCAAGAGGAGGTGAGCGGGGATGCGACGCGTCATGGACGTCCTCATGGCTTGATTGTGATCTCGAGATGAGCGTGGAGTGGAGGGCCGCCGGTAGGCTGCCCGACCAGGTCGACCATCAGCCCGCCGGCGACGAGTGTCACGTTCGCCACGAAGTGGCCGGGCTCGAGCAGCTGGGGCGCGACGATCGACGCGGCGCCGTCGGCCGGGGTGAGCGCCAGCGTGGCGCTCGGAACGGGGAGCTCGTTCCCTGCCGCATCGAAGAAGGTGATGTGCAGGTCGTTGGTGCCAGAGGAGCCCGGATCGGCGTAGACCTGGACGGTGTCCTGCCCTGGCAGGTGCACGGTGTAGATGGTCGGCACCCCCGGCGCCGCGTTCACGTCGGTCTGCTGGGTGGCGACGCGCGTCGAAAGCACCAGCGGCACCTCGACAACACCTGCCGCGTCGGCGACGGTGGCGGTGACGTTCCAGATGCCGTCGAGCGACAGGTTGCTCGCGCTGGATGCGTAGCGACCGGCGCCCGAGGCGGCCAGGTCGAGCGTCGAGGCGCCAATCCCAGATCGGGAGGCCAGCTGGAAGCGAAGGGCAACGGCCGTCGCTGCGACCGCAGCTCCACTGTCGTAGTCGGTGACCGTTGCGGTGAAGGTATTGAACCCCGGCGCCCCGGGCTCGACCACGAGCCTCACGCGCACGCTCGTGCCGAAGTCGCTGCCGACCGCCACGACCGGCTGCGCCGGCGGCACCGATGTGCCACCCGCCGAGGAGGGGGGCGCGAGGTTGGCCAGCAGACCGGTCAGGGCCAGGACCGCCGTGGCGACCACCAGCTCACCCGAGCCGATCCGTCGCAGGCCGCGCAGGCTGCGAGCGGCCGCGGGCACGTTCCAGAACCGGTTCGTCGCGCCGAGCAGGGCGAGTGCACCAAGCCCGAGCGTTTTCAGAATGACGACCACCCCGAAGCTGGTGCCGATCAGCGCATCAAAGGTCTGGATCTCCGCCACGGCCCGTACGAAGCCGGTGACCACGACAGCGCCGAGCGCCACTCCCGCCCAGGTCGAGAAGGTCCGCACCGCCTTCGCCTTCTCCTCGCTCGGCGCGCCGCGCACGGCCAGGAGAAGCGCCGCAAGGCCGCCGATCCAGACCCCGACGCCGACGACATGCAGCCACTGCACGGCGGACTGCAGCCACCACCAGGGCCCATTGGCCGCGTGGCCGTTGAGGACGTCGACCAGCATCGCGCCGGCCGCGGCGGCGGCCGCGATGCGGTATTGCCAGGGAGGCGCTGAGCGGCTGCTGACGAGGATCGCGACGCTCGCACCGGAGGCGGCCAGCAGCGCCAGCCGCTCCATCCCCGCGATCCCGATCGAGCTGCCGAGCATCGTGCCGAGGTCGACCCCGGCGTCCGACCACTGCAGGCCGATCACCGCGAGGGTCCCGATCGCCGCCGTGACCCAGCCGGCAGCAACCAGCCTGGCGACCGGCAGCGGAGGGCGCGGGGCGATGGCGAAGCCGAAGAAGGCGGCGCCGAAGAGGGCGATCAGGCCGATGAAGTAGAGCCAGCGCGCAACGGTCGAGGCGGGCGAGGCGCTCGGGCTGGTGGTCCCCCCGCCGCTCCCGCCCGGCGCGGGCGACGGCGGAGCCTCGCCGACGCCGAACGCGAACGACCCCGCGGCAACGTGCCCGTCGACCGTCGAGACGGTGCGCCAGGCGACGGTGTAGATCCCGTCAGGAAGCGGCTTCAGTGGGACGACGAGCTGCTCCGGGTGCCCCGCCACCGGCTGGACCGGCCCGGCGGCGTGATCGGTGCCGGCGGCATCGAGCACCCTGACCGTGGTCAGCTTTGGGTCCGGAGCCTCGCCGAAGGTCAGGTGAATCTCGGTCGGTGGCGTTCCAAGGGTCGCTCCCGCCGCTGGGTCCGAGTCGATCAGGAGCGCATGCGCCGCCACGCCTCGGGGGAGCGCGAGGGCTCCCCCGAGGACGAGGGCGACGAAGAGTCCCCAACGAAGGGTGCGCATGCGCTAGGCCTGCGCCCCCCGGCGACCCCGGCCGGCCGCGAAGAGCGCCCAGCCGCCGATCAGCACCCCGAGGAGGCCGATCCCGCCGCCGATGTAGAGGGCCCGATCGGCCGCCTGCCTGGCGTCGGTGGCGCTTGCCTTGGCCGCGTCGATCGCCGCCTGCTCCGATCCAAGGTCGGTCAGGCGCGTGTCGATCCGGTCGAGCCGGGTCACGATCTCGGTCACGGTCGGCAGCTTGGTCGGGAACTGGAGATCGGTGCTCCCCTTGACCGTGTCGAAGGTGTCCGGCCCGGACGTGACGGTCACGTCAACGGCCTCCCCGTGGATGGCCCCGGTGATGTGGAAGGAGTAGTCGCCGGGTGCCGTCGGCACGATCGGCGCGTTGTACTGGCCGAAGGGACCATCCCCCTCTTCCAGGTCGAACGCGGGGTCGAAGGTGAGCTCTCCCGTCTGCTGCCCCCCGGTCGAAACCACGACCTTGATGTCGTCCGGGGTCAGATCGTTGATCGGCTGATCGCTTGCGTCAGTCACGATCACCTGGACGCCGTTCGACTCGCCGACGTAGGTCGGCTCGTGCTGCCAGCCGATCTCGAGGGTGTACGGACCGACCGTCTTGACGGTGTGTGCGCTGGCGATGCCCGTCGCGAGAAGCGCCAGCAGCGTGGCGCACAGGGCGACGACGGCGAGATGAGAGCGGTGCTTCACAGCGTGCCTCCAGTGGATGTGTGTCGACCTGCCTGGAGCAGGCACGTCAGAGACCAAGGGCGTCCGGCCCCGGATCAGCACCGACACGAGCCGGCTGGGACTGAGTCAGATCGGGGCCTGGACCAACTCCACCGTGGTGATGGGCGGGGCACGGCCCGCTCGGCGACCCCCGAGGATCGACCGGCGCGGGCGCTCGATCTCCGCGCCCGGCCCGAAGACGGCGCCCGGCACCCCGGGGCAGGCTTGCTGCCTGGCACGGATGCGAGCGATGACCAGGTCGATCTTCCAGCCGAGCAGCACGGCGACGAACGAGACGGCCATCGCTACCGCGGCGATGATCAACAGGGCGTGCGGGTACGCGGTCGAGGTGAGGACGCCGAGGCCCGGCTGGTGCTGTCCGATGCTGGCGAGCTCGCGGTTCTCCTGCAGCACGAAGAGCGCTGCCACGACCAGCGAGAGGGCGATCCACGCCCCCATCCAGCGCCGCACGAAGGCGCCGCGACCCGGCTCTGCCGGTGCACGCGTGGCTCCGATCGATCGCGCGATCCGGCGCATCTGATGCAGGCGCCAGGCTGCCCCGGCCAGGAGCGCGATGCCCATGAGCAGGGTGGCGGCCACGGTGATGGCCCAGCCGGGATCGTGCCCGGTCCGCGCCATGACGTCGCCGAACTGATCGCCGTAGCCGGCCAGGAAGATCAGGTTGTGGGCGAGGACGAGCGAGGTGAGCGCCGTGCCACCGCCCCAGACCAGCCCGCCGACCCATCGGGTCATGCCGCGTACTGTATCAGGGGACCCGCGGCACCTCGGGCGGGCGGATCCCGGTGCGCCCGGCCCACAGGCCCTGGACGCTGAGCGTCGTGTCGAAGCTGAGCGCCTCCTCGGCGGCGACCCCGTCGAGGCCGCCCAGGAATGGTGGCTGGGGCGGAAGGATTCGAACCTTCGATCTCCTGATCCAGAGTCAGGCGCCTTACCGCTTGGCCACACCCCAACGCGTCTGCGCTCGAATCGAGCGTGCCGCAGGAGTCTACCACCGTGCTCGGCCGACCTCGGGAGAGTACTTGGGCTCGTACACTCACGTCGTGGTAGCTCCGGGCCGTCCGCGCGCCGACCTGCCGGAGGGAACCGTCACCCTCCTGTTCACCGATATCGAGGGCTCGACGCAGCTCCTCCGCCGCCTCGGCCCGCTGTATGCCGCCGCCCAGGAGCTCCATCGGCGCGTGCTGCGAGAGGTGTTCACTCGCTTCAAAGGGCAGGAAGTGGACACGCAGGGCGATTCCTTCATGGTCGCGTTCCAGGGCGCGCTCGACGCCGTAAACGCCGCCGCCGAGATGCAGAGGCGGCTCGCCGGCGAACCATGGCCGGATGGCGAAGAGGTGCGGGTCAGGATCGGCCTCCACACCGGACAGCCGGAGCGAGGCAGCGAAGGCTACGTCGGGATCGATGTCGTCCGTGCGGCCCGGATCTGCTCGGTCGCGCATGGCGGCCAGGTTGTTCTCTCGCAGGCAACCAGGGAGATCGTGGTCGGCGCGGGCACGGAGACGATCGACCTCGGGGTGTACGCGCTGAAGGACTTCCCAGGCCCGGAACGCCTGTATCAGCTCGTTGCCCCTGGGCTGGAGCGGGACTTTGCCGCACTTCGCACGCCATTCGCGACCAACCTGCCGGCCACGCTCACTCCGCTCGTGGATCGAGACCGCGAGCTGGCGGCCGTGGCGGCCCTGCTCGCAGGGGGCGAGACGCGGGTTGTCACCCTGACCGGAACCGGGGGCGCGGGCAAGTCGCGACTCGCCCTCGAAGCGGGCCGGAACGCGCTGCGGGACTTCCGCGACGGGGTCTACCTCGTTTCGCTCGCTCCGATCACCGACCCGGACCTGGTCCTCGCCGAGATCGCTCGCGTGCTCAACGTCCGTGACGCGACGGCGCGACCGCCGATCGACACGCTGGCCGACGCGCTGCGTGGTAGGCGGTTGCTGCTCGTGATCGACAACTTCGAACATCTCCCTAGCGCGGCGAATGACCTCGGCCTCCTCATGCAGCGCGCTCCCGACCTGGTCGTGCTGGCCACGAGCCGCGGGCGCCTGCGTGTCTCCGGCGAGCAGGTCGTGCCGGTCGGGCCGCTTCCCGACGACGACGCCATCACGCTCTTTCTCGAGCGCGCGTCGGCAGCCGACCCAACGTTCCGGCAACAGAACGCCGACCGTGCCGTCGTGGGCCGGATCTGCGCTCGGGTCGACCGCCTTCCTCTCGCGATCGAGCTCGCCGCGGCGCGCACGCCAACGCTCGGGCTTGAGGGGCTGCTCAGTCGGCTCGACCACGCCCTCGGAGTCCTGACCGAAGGGCTGCGCGACGCGCCGGCGCGGCAGCGGACGCTGCGTGCGACGATCGACTGGAGCTACCAGCTGCTCACCGGTGACCAGCGCGCCCTCTTGTCGTCGCTGGCCGTCTTTCGCGGTGGGGCGACGCTCGATACGATCGAGGCAGTCTGCGCCCGAGTCTCCGAGAACCTCGTCACCGATCTCTCGGAGCTGGTGGACAGGGCACTCCTCCGACGGGAGACGGTCGCGGGCGCGGATCCCCGCTTTCAGATGCTGGCGACGGTGCAGGAGTATGCGAACGAGTTGCTGGACGCCACGGCGGATGCCGACGAGCTGCGCGAGCGGCACGCCGACTTCTTCGCGGCGCTGGCTGAAGGTGCCGAGTCGGGTCTCGAGGGCGAGGAGCAGGCGACGTGGCTCGTTCGCGTCGAGTGGGAGCTCGACAATCTGCGCGCCGCCCTTGAGTTCGCCTTCCGCTCGGGCCGCACTGAGCTCGGCCTGCGGATCGTGTCATCGCTCGGTCGATTCTGGCGCGCGCACGGTCATGTGACCGAGGCACGCGGCTGGCTCAAGGAGGGTCTTTCCCAGCCGTACGACGTGTCGGCAGACGTACGGGCATTCGCCGTCTGGACGGCTGCCCGCCAGGCAATGGCGCAGCACGACTACGCCGCGGCCGTTCCGCTCGCGCGCGAGGCGAACGCGCTCTTCCGGGACACCGGGCATGAGCAGGAGGTCGTCTTCTCGCTCTGCGAGCTGGCGGATATCGAGCTCATTCATGGCGAGGTCGACCGGGCGGGAGCGCTGGCAGACGAAGCCGCCACCGTCGCTGCCGCGCTTGGGGACGCTCGCACGCTGTCGGCCGTCTTGCAGCTGCAGGCGGAGGTGGCGGCTGCGCGAGGGGAGTACGGCCAGGCGCAGGAGCTGTCCACCACGGCGCTCGCGTTGCGCCGCACGCTTGGCGATCGGCTCCTGGTGGTGGACTCTGCCTACAACCTCGGCGAAGCGGCCTTCGCCGCCGGGGATCACGAACATGCGCACAAGGCCCTCGAGGAGTGCCTGACACTCTCGCGCGAACTCGGCGACACGCTCCATCAGGCCGCAGCCCTCTGCGTCCTCGGCGAGGTATGCCTCCTCGACGGCGCCCTCGAACGCTCCGAAGACCTGTTGCGGGAAAGCCTTGGGATCTACGCGGCACTGCCCGACGATCGTGCCAGCGCCGAGTGCGTGCTTGGCCTGGCCGGCGTCAGTGCGGGGATGGGTCGCTACGACGAGGCTGCGCGTCTGTGGGGTGCGGCCGACGCCCTCCGACAGGACGACGCCCAGCTGACGGGCGAGCTCCGCCTGGTGGCGCTCCTCGAGGAGAACCTCTCCTCGACGCTCGGAGATCGCCTCGCCGTGCGGAGGGAAGAAGGGCGCCTCCTGGACCGGAGGCTCGTCCTTCACGACCCGCGTGCCATTGTCGGTGTCGCAACTCCGGAGTAACGTGGCGCCGCTTCCCGTAAGACATGGAGTGGTCATGAAGGGTCCAAAGAAGGCCAGGGGTCTCGATCTCAAGGCGGCCATCGACGAGGCGGCGAAGCTGGTCGCCTCGGACGAGCTGGGCGAGTACAAGGTCGAGTTCACCGTCACCGTCGGCAATCCGAAAATCAAGGAGTACACCGTCACCCTCATACCCCTGTCCTGAACCCGTCGACGCGGCGGACGCGATCCGGCACGCGCAACAGGACGGAGGGAGCTGCCCCTGCCGGAGGCGCTCCTTACCAGACCACCCCTCAATGACCGATCCGCGGCCATAGGTCCGGGGACCACTAGCCCGGACGGACGGTGGCCTTCCGATGAACCTCCGGGTACGGTTCGATGCATCACAGAACCGCTCCCGTTAGAGGTTGGTCAAGCTCCGATGACCACCACCGTCGAAACCCGCGAATGGCGCCGATACGGCTTCGGCGGACCGCCCGAGCCCTGGCAGCACGATGCCCAGCGCGACATCGACCGGCTCGCCACCTCCTACTACCTCGACGTGATGGAGCTCCGCCGGCAGGTCCTCACCTCGCATCCCGACGAGGAGCTCTGGCTGCGCGTCGAGGAGCTGTACACCGCCGCCACCCGCCACAAGCACGAGATCGACTACACCCTGCGGCACTGGGCCACGCCGGTCGAGCGCGCACGGGTGGCCGATCGGCTCGGGGCGCTGATGCGGATCAGCCGCCGCCTCCACACGTTCGTCCATGGGCCGCACGGTCCGGGCGACCCGGAGCCCGAGGCCGCCTGACCTCGGCAAGGGCGCTGGACCGGCGCCCTACACTCCGGAACGTGGCCCGTTATCCGCTCCTGGCCGACATCCTCGACGCGCGCCTGCGCCTGAAAGGTATCGCGCTCCACACGCCGCTCGAGGCCTCGCCCACCCTTGCCGATGAGAGCCGTGCCGCCGAGGTCCGCCTGAAGCTGGAGATGCTCCAGCCGACTGGCGCCTTCAAGACTCGCGGGGCCCACAACAAGGTCGCTCTCGTCGCCGCGCGCCGATCCGGAGGCGGAGCTCGTCACCGCCTCCTCCGGCAATCACGGGATCGCGGTCGCCACCGCAGCCGCCCGCCACGGGATGCGCCTCACCGTGCTGGTGGGAGCTTCCGTCTCCCCCGCAAAGCTGGAGCGGCTGCGGGCGCTCGAGTCCGACAGCTGCGTGGTCGAGGTCTTCGGCCGCGACAGCGACGACGCGGAGATCGAGGCGCGCCGCCGCGACACCGAGCGGATCGCCACGTACATCCCGCCCTACAACGACCCCGACGTGATCGCCGGGCAGGGCACCATCGGGGCGGAGATCCTCGACGACTGGCCGGCCTGCGACGCCATCGTGGTACCGATCGGTGGCGGCGGGCTGATCGCCGGCATCGGCCTGTGGGCCAAGGCGGTCAAGCCGGGATTGCGCCTGGTAGGGGTCCAGCCATCGGCTTCGCCACCGATGTACGCCTACCTCGAGTCGAATTCCACCAAGCCGATGCCGATCGCCCCGACCCTGGCCGACGGGGTCGCCGGCAACATCGAGCGCGACAGCATCACCTGGAAGATGTGCCGCCAGCTCGTCGACGAGGTGGTGCTCGTCGACGAGGAGCAGATCGCCGACGCGATGCGCTGGGCGATCGACGTCCACCACCTGGTCGTGGAGGGCAGCGGCGCGCTGGGGATCGCGGCGTTACGAGCCCGCATGGGTGGGCTGAAGGACCGTCGCGTGGCGGTCGTCCTCACCGGTCGCAACGTGGACGGGGCGACCCTGCGCTCAGTCCTCGCGGCGGACTAGCGTGATCACCGGGATGACGCGGGTGGTCTTCAGCTCGTAGCCCGCGAAGGCCGGCATCATGGCCGCCTGCGCGTCGTAGAGCCGGCGCCGCTCGGCGCCCTCGGCAACGCTCGCATCGGCCTCGAAGGACCCCTCGCCGACCTCGAGCCTGACCGTCGGGTGCGCCACCAGGTTGTGGTACCAGCCCGGGTGGGTCGGTGCGCCGCCCTTCGAGGCGATGATCACGTATCGGTCTCCGTCGCGCGTGTAGACGAGCGGGACGGTGCGAGGTTGCCCGCTCCTGGCGCCGACGGTCGTGAGCAGCAGCAGCGGCCGGCCCAGGAATGGCCCGCTCGTCGCCTTGCCGCCATGCGCCCGGAAGTCCGCCATGAGGTCGTCGTTGAAGGGGCTCATCGGCAGCGTTTCTACCACGTTCTCGGTCGAGGGTCTCGAACACTGCATTTGGCACTGGCCGACTGGCGAACCGGGAGTAGGATCGGCGCCATGAGCGAACCGACCCAACCGCCGAAGTCCCGCTCGGGGAGCCCCGGGGCGGCTGTGCTGGGCGGCATCCTGATCGTGCTGGGGCTCGTCTTCTTCGCCAGCCAGCAGCTCAACATCGACATCGGCGCCGCGACCTGGCCCTTCTACGTGATCGCGCCAGGCGTCGCGATGGTGGCGTTTGGGCTGACCCAGCGGCGCGGCTCGGGGCTCACGATCGCGGGGAGCATCGTGACGATGGTCGGCCTGGTGCTCCTCTACCAGAACGCGACCGACCGCTTCGAGAGCTGGGCCTATGCCTGGGCGCTGGTCGGGCCGGGCGGGAGCGGCATCGGCATGCTCCTCTACGGCACGCGCAGCGGCGACAACAAGATGGCGCGCAACGGGTTCTTCTCGATCCTCACCGCGCTCGGCATCTTCGCCGCGGGATTCGTCTTCTTCGAGGGGATCATCGGGATCAGCGGAGAGCGGCTGCCGGTGCCCGCCTGGGTCCTGCCCGCGGCCGTGATCCTGATCGGCGTGCTCCTGCTGCTGCGCGGATTGACGTATCGCGGCCAGGCCGGCCACGGATTCGGCGCCACTGAATGGCATGGCGGCACCGACGACGCGACCGCCCCGCCGAGGCTGCAGCGCCGGCCGATGAGCCCCGACCCGACGCCTAGCCCGGCTCCCCTCGAGGTCCACCCCGTCACCGCCGACCGCTGGCAGGAGCTGGCGGCCTTCTTCGGGTCGTCCGGCGCCTTCAGTCACTGCTGGTGCACCTGGTGGCGGCAGACCTCCGGCGAGTTCAGCAAGGGGATCGAAGAGCACGGGACGGGAAACCGGGCCCTCATGCATTCGCTGGTCGAAGCGGGCTCCGAGCCTGGGCTGCTCGCGTACCGGGACGGGAGGCCGATCGGCTGGGTCAGCGTCGCGCCGCGGACGCAGTTCGGGCGCGTGCTGCGCTCGCGACGGATCGGGCCTTCGCCGGAGGAGGCGACCGATGAGGGTGTCTGGTCGGTGGTCTGTTTCTGGATCCCGCGCGCCGAGCGGGGCAAGGGTGTCGCCACCGTCTTGCTGAACGCGGCGATGGAGCACGCCCGAGCCCGCGGAGCCACCACGCTCGAGGCCTACCCGGTCGACGCCGCCGGCGGCCGGCGTCCGGCGTCGAACCTGTTCACCGGGACGCTCTCGATGTTCCTCCGCGCCGGCTTCGCCGAGGTGGACCGGCCGCGTGGCGTGCAGCTCGTGGTGCGCCGCTCCCTCTGAGCGCGCCCGTCCTCGTCGGGCCGACCCCGACCCGTATCCTTAGCACGCCATGGCAGCCGATGAGACGACCGAGACCGAGCGCATCGAGCGAGCCCTGGAGGGGGTGAACGCCGGCTACATCGCCGAGATGCAGGAGCAGTGGCTCCGCGACCCGGCCTCGGTCGACCCGGAGTGGCGGGCCCTCTTCGAGCCCGCGATCGCGCCGCCTGCGGCGCAGGGCAACGGCACGCAGCAGGCCAGCTCGTCCGAGGGCCTGACGGCGCTTCCTGCCGGCGCAACGCTCCTCCGCGGCCCCGCCGCGCGGCTCGCCCGCAACATGACCGCCTCGCTTGCCGTCCCCACCGCCACGAGCTTCCGCGACGTGGACGTGACGATCCTCGAGGCGCGGCGCCGCGAGCTCCTGGAACGGCTGGCTCCGCAGCGAGTGAGCTTCACCCACCTGATCGGCTTCGCGCTCGTGCGCGCGGCGGCCGAGCAGCCGGGGATGAACGCCTCCTACCTGGAGGCCGATGGAGCCGCCTACCGCGTCGATCCCGGTGGCGTGCACCTGGGGCTGGCGGTGGACGTCGAGCGGCCCGATGGCGGCCGCTTCCTGGTCGTGCCGGTGATCCGCTCCGCGGAGACGCTCGACTTCGCCGCCTTCCACGCCCGCTACGAGGAGCTGGTCGCGAAGGCGCGAAGCAACCAGCTCTCCCCCGACGACATGGCCGGCGCGACGATCACGCTCACGAACCCCGGGACCCTGGGAACGACGGCGTCGGTCGCGCGGCTCATGCCGGGCCAGGGGGCGATCATCGCCACCGGCGCGATCCGGGCGAGTGGCGGCTCCCGCGTGATGACGATCAGCTCGACCTACGACCACCGCGTCATCCAGGGCGCGGAGTCGGGCGCCTTCCTCGGCCGCGTGGACGCGCTCGCTCCAGGGCGGCGACGCCTTCTACGAGTCGCTCGGCCTGAGCCCGGCCATCCCGGTTCCAGCGGCACCCCCGTCCTCGTCCGCAGCGACCAGCGCCACGGACCTCCGCAACGTGGCGACCGGCATGGGCCTGGTGCGCGCGTATCGGTCCTATGGGCACCTCGCCGCGCACCTCGACCCGCTCGGGTCGCGAACCGATCGGCGACCCCGCCCTCGACCCGGAGCCGGTGGAGCTGACCCAGGAGGCGATGGCGCGGATTCCCGCCTCGATCCTCGGCCTCAACGTCCCCGGCGCCACGCTCGCCGAGGCGCTCCCGCACCTGCGCGCGACGTACTGCGGCTCGATCGCCTACGAGGTCGAGCACATCGCGCGCCACGAGGAGCGGGTCTGGCTGCGGCAGGTCATCGAGTCCGGCGCGCACCGGGTCCCGCTCGCCGCGCCGGAGCAGCGCGCCCTCCTCGAGCGGCTGACCGCGGTCGAGGGGCTGGAGCGCTTCCTGCACAAGGCGTACCTGGGCCAGAAGCGCTTCAGCATCGAAGGGCTCGACGTCATGGTCCCGATGCTCGACCAGCTCCTCGCCGGCGCCGGCGCGGCGCGGGGCGCGCGACGTGGTGATCGGGATGGCGCACCGTGGCCGGCTCAACGTGCTGGCCCACATCGTGGGGGTCAGCTACGAGGCGATCCTGGCCGAGTTCGAGGCGGGGCGCAGCGGAACCGACGCCCTGGTGCCGAAGGGCGGCCTCGACGACGTGAAGTACCACCTGGGCGCCGACGGGAGCTACACCACGCCGGCCGGGGCCGCGCTCGCACGTGACGCTCTCCCCGAACCCGAGCCACCTCGAGGCGGTCAACCCGGTGGTCGAAGGGCACGCCCGCGCCCAGCAGACGGACCGCGCCGCGGCCGGCGCGACGGTCGACCCGGATCGGACCATCCCGATCCTGATCCACGGTGATGCGGCCTTCGCCGCGCAGGGGGTGGTGGCGGAGACCTTCAACATGGCGCGCCTGGCCGGCTACAGCACCGGCGGCACGCTGCACCTGATCGCCAACAACCAGGTCGGCTTTACCACCGAGCCGTCCGACGGCCGCTCGACCGACTACTCGAGCGACCTGGCCAAGGGGTTCGACGCGCCGATCGTCCACGTCAACGCCGACGATCCGGAGGCCTGCCTCGCCGCCGCCCGCCTGGCGATCATGTATCGCGAGCGCTTCCACGCCGACGTGGTGATCGACCTGGTCGGGTATCGCCGCTACGGGCACAACGAGGGCGACGAGCCGGCCTACACGCAGCCGTTGATGGCGGCCGCGATCGCCGCGCACCCGAGCGTCCGGGAGCTGTACGAGTCGAGCCTCGTGCAGGCGGGCGTCGTCACCGCCGAGGAAGCCGACGGCTGGGCGGCGGCCACCCTGAAGGACCTCGCTGCGCGGCAGGCCGCGGTCCGCCGCAGGCACGCCGAGCCGCAGCTCGACCGCGGCGAGGAGGCGATCGCCGCCGGGGAGGCGCCCGAGCCGGGCACCGCCGTCGACGCCGCCACGCTGCGCTCGCTCAACGCAGCGCTGATGGCGACGCCGCCCGGCTTCACGCTCAACCCCAAGCTCGTCAAGCAGCTCGAGCGCCGGCTGACCGCCTTCGACGAGGCGGAGCCCCGCATCGAGTGGGCCCACGCCGAGGCGCTCGCCCTCGCCTCGCTGCTGGTCGACGGCACGCCGATCCGGCTCACCGGCCAGGACACCGTGCGGGGCACCTTCAGCCAGCGCCACCTCGCCCTCCACGACGCGGAGACCGGCGAGGTCCATGTCCCGATCCAGCATCTCCCCGGCGCCCGGGCGAGCATCGAGCTGCACAACTCGCCGCTCTCCGAGTACGCGTGCCTCGGCTTCGAGTACGGCTACGCCGCCACCGCCCCCGAGGCGCTGGTGCTGTGGGAGGCGCAGTACGGCGACTTCGTCAACGGGGCGGAGATCATCGTCGACCAGTTCATCATCGCCGGGCTCGCGAAGTGGCGGCAGACCAGCCGCCTGACCCTGCTCCTGCCGCACGGCTACGAGGGATCGGGACCGGAGCACTCATCGGCGCGGCTCGAGCGCTTCCTGGCGCTGGGAGCGGAGGGCAACATCCGGGTCGTCTATCCCACGACCGCCGCGCAGTACTTCCACCTCATGCGCCGCCAGGCCCTTCACGGCGAGCTGCGCCCGATGGTGGTGATGACGCCCAAGTCGCTCCTCCGCCTGCCGCAGGCGGCCTCGTCGCTCGCCGACCTGACCGGTGGCGGGTTCGCATCGGTCCTGGACGACCCCGCCGTTGCCACGCCCGACGCCGTCCGCCGCGTGATCCTGTGCAGCGGCAAGCTCTACTACGACCTCGCCGCATCACCGCTGCGCGCCGAGCAGCCGGACCTGGCGATCGTCCGCGTCGAGCGCCTCTACCCGTTCCCGACCGAGGAGCTGCGAAGCGACGCTGGCCCGCTACCCGAAGGCGGAGCGCGTGGCGTGGGTCCAGGAGGAGCCGCGGAACATGGGGGCACGCAAGTTCGTGCTCCCCAAGATCCGCCACCTCGTCCCGTTCAGGATCCCGCTGGGCGACGTCAGCCGCCCCGAGCGATCACGCCCGGCCGAGGGCTACCCCGCAGCGCACCACGTCGAGCAGGCGCGCATCGTGCGCGAGGCGCTGACCAGCTAGCCGGTTGCCGGCGTCGGCTCTCCGGACGGACCGATGACGGCGACCACGATCCCGAGGACCAGCCCCGCCCCGATCCCGGCCAGCGGCGTCCACGAACCGACCAGTGGCAGGGCGAAGATGATGCTGCCGAGCGCGGCGCCGAGGCCGAGCAGCAGCCCTCCGATGACCGCCCACAACCCCGAACCGCGGAAGCCCATGACGGTCAGCAGCGCGCCGAGCACGACGAGCACCAGGAAGACCCAGAACGGGATCGTGCCGATCGGGCTGCCGTCGAGCTTCATCCAGCCGCTGCCGGCGCAATCGCCGCCGGTCCCGGAGATCTGCCCCGAGACGTAGACGAGGCCGACCAGCTTGAAGGGCAGGTTCTCACCGACCTGGATCGTGCCGGCGCCATCCTTCTTGCCATCGGCATTCGCGTCGCCACCGCTGAGCGGCGTCGGGATGTTGAAGACCGAGACGCTCCACTTGTGGTTGGTAATCGTCTGCGACCCCATCGTGCCGGTCCAGGCGACCGTGCCGTCCCAGTCGGCCACGAACGGATCGGCCTGGGTCGCGTCATCGGCCCCGGCGGTCGCGGTGTCGAGCTGGTTGCCGCTCGCGTCGTACGAGGTGAGCGTGAGCGTGCACTTGTCGAGCGGGAACGCGTTCACGCTGGCCGGCAGCAGCAGGATCAGCGCCGGCAGCGCAATGAAGGCCAGGCGGCGCAGGGCGGGTCGCATCGAGAAGCCTCCCAACTTCGCACGCCAGCCATGTCGCGATTGCGACACGACGACTCCGAGGCGCGCGCTGAAACCGATGCTACGCCCGCCGCGCAAGGATTCCTATACTCGGCCGATGGCCCCACAACTCCCGCTCCTCGAGCGCTACCGCGACCTGCTGGCACGCCCCGGGGAGACCTTCCCGGTCACGCTCGGGGAGGGAGGCACGCCCCTGCTCCACGCGCAGCGGCTCGGCGCCGAGCTTGGCCTCGCCGCCCTCTACCTCAAGTTCGAGGGGACGAACCCGACCGGCTCATTCAAGGACCGGGGCATGGTGCTGGCGGTCAACCGGGCGATGGCGACGGGCGCCCGCGCCGTGGTCTGCGCCTCGACCGGCAACACCTCCGCCTCCGCAGCGGCCTATGCGGCCGCGGCGGGGCTCCCCTGCTTCGTGGTGCTCCCCGCGGGGAAGGTGGCGCGCGGCAAGCTGGCCCAGGCGCTGGCCGCCGGGGCGCGCCTGATCACCATCGACGGCAACTTCGACGCCGCGCTGACGGCGGTGCGGCAGCTCGGCGACGAGGAGGTGGCGGTCGTCGTCAACTCGATCAACCCGGACCGCATCTCGGGCCAGCAGACCGGCGCCTACGAGATCGTCGACGAGCTGGGTCGCGCGCCGGACGCCGTGGCCCTGCCGGTCGGCAACGCTGGCAACATCACCGCCTATTGGGAGGGCTTCCTGCGCTACGCCACCACGGGCCGGACCGATGGGCGGCGCCCCCGACTGCTCGGCTTCCAGGCCGAGGGCGCTGCGCCGATCGTCCACGGCGAGGCGATCGAGGCGCCCGAGACGGTGGCGACCGCCATCCGGATCGGCAACCCTGCGTCCTGGGCGGGGGCGGTCGCGGCGCGCGACGAGTCGGGCGGGGTGATCGAGGCGGTGAGCGACGAGGAGATCCTCGAGATGCAGAAGCGGATCGCGACGAGCGAGGGGATCTTCTGCGAGCCCGCCTCCGCGGCCGGGGTCGCCGGCGTGGCGCGCCTGGCGCGCGACGGCCGGCTGCGCCGCTCGGAGACGGTCGTCTGCATCCTGACCGGCCACGGCCTGAAGGACCCCGACATCATGGCCGGCGAGGAGGGCTCGATGGCGAGCGTCCCGCCCGATGCCGCCTCGATCCGCGAGGCGATGCGGCTCTAGCCCGAGCCGCGCCCGGATCGGCGCATCACGTCGAGCGCTGCTACCCTGCGCGCCATGTCGCGCGACGCGCTCGCCGCCTTCCAGCCGACCGAGATCGGCTTCATCGCCAATCCGTACCCCGCCTATGACGAGCTGCGTCGCGCCGGTCGCATCCACTACGACGAGCGGACCGATCACTGGCTGATCACCGCGCCACGCGGACGTCAACGCGCTGCTGCGCGACCGTCGCTTCGGCCGGACCTACCTGCACCAGGCCACCCACGAGGAGATGGGCCGTCCGCCCGATCCCGAGGACCAGGCGCCCTTCTGGCACGTCGTCCGCAACGGGATGCTCGACCGCGAGCCGCCGGACCACACCCGCCTGCGCAGCCTCGTCTCGAAGGCGTTCACGCCGAAGCGCGTCGAGGAGCTGCGGCCCACCATCCAGCGGATCGTCGACGGGCTGGTCGACGACGGCGATGGCGCACGGCGAGTTCGACCTGCTCGCAACCGTGCTCGAGCCGCTGCCGGTGACCGTCATCGCCGAGCTGCTCGGGCATTCCGCACGAGGACCGTGGCCTGCTCCGTCCCTGGTCGGCGGAGATCTGCCTGATGTACGAGCTGAACCCGACCGAGGACTACGCCCGCCGGGCGGCCCGCGCCAGCATCGAGTTCGGCGACTACCTGGCCGACCTGTCGCGCGCGCGCCGCACCCACCCGGGGAGCGACCTGATCTCGCGCCCTGGCCCAGGTGGTGGTCGAGGGGGATCGGCTCACCGAGGACGAGCTGGTCGGCACCTGCGTCCTGCTCCTGAACGCCGGCCACGAGGCGAGCGTGAACGGGCCGGGCAACGGCTGGTGGGCGCTCTTCCGCAACCCCGGCGAGCTCGCCCGCCTGCGGGCGGACCACGCGCTGCTGCCCACCGCCATCGAGGAGCTGCTCCGCTACGACACGCCGCTCCAGCTCTTCGAGCGCTGGGTGCTGGAGGACTCGGAGATCTGCGGCGTCGCCGGTCCCGAAGGGGGCCGAGCTGGGCCTCATGTTCGGCTCCTCGAACCGCGACCCTGACGTCTTCGCCGATCCGGATCGGCTCGACCTGACCCGCGACCCGAACCCGCACATCACCTTTGGCGCGGGGATCCACTTCTGCCTCGGGGCGCCGCTGGCCCGCCTCGAGATGCAGATCGCGTTCGAGACGATCCTGCGCCGCATGCCGAACCTCGAGCTGCTGGACGAGCCGGAGTGGAAGCCGACCTACATCATCCGCGGCCTGAAGTCGCTCCCCGTCCGGGTGTGACCGCGGCCGATCCGCGCACGCGCTGCGCCTGGGGCACGGCCGATCCCCTCTCCCTCGCCTACCACGACCTCGAGTGGGGCGTGCCGCTCCACGATCGATCGGCGCCTCTTCGAGCTGCTGAACCTGGAGGGGGCGCAGGCGGGCCTGGCCTGGATCACGATCCTGCGCAAGCGCGACGGCTATCGGCGCGCCTTCGACGGCTGGGATCCCGAGCGGATCGCGTCGTACGGCGCGGACGACGAGGCGCGCCTGCTCGCGGATCCGGGGATCGTCCGGAACCGCGCGAAGGTTCGGGCGGTCATCGGCAACGCGCGTGCCTACCTGCGGCATCGACGACTTCGACCGATACCTGTGGTCGTTCGTCGACGGAACGCCGATCCAGAACCGATGGACCGCAGAGCGGCACGGTTCCCGCCGAGACCGATGTCTCGCGCGCGCTGTCGCAGCGACCTGAAGCGGCGAGGCTTCTCGCTTCGTCGGACCGACCATCGTCTACGCCTTCATGCAGTCGGCCGGCCTGGTCAACGACCACCTCGTCAGCTGCTTCCGCCACGCGGAGCTGTCCGGCGCTCTGACCCTCCCTATACTCGGCCCGCATGCCCATCCCGATCGCCACCGTCGAGGTGCCCGCCAGCAGCGCCAACCTGGGAAGCGGCTTCGACTGCTTCGCCGCCGCGCTGAGCCTGAAGCTGCGCGCCGAGCTGTTCGCCGGCGACGAGGCCGGGATCCTCCTGAACGCCCACGGCGAGGGCGCACCCGGCCCCAACGACGACCCGGAGCAGAACCTCCTGCTGCGCGGCTTTCGAGAGGGGCTGCGGCTGGCGCTCGGGGCGGAGCGTGGCGCGGCCGCCTGGCGGATCGAGGTGAGCAGCATGATCCCGGCCGCCCGTGGGCTGGGCAGCAGCGCCGCCGCGATCGTCGCGGGGCTGCTGCTGGGAGCCGCCGCGGGTCGCCGCGCACCCGGACGCCGACGAGCTGCTGAGCCTCGCCGCCACCCTGGAGGGCCACGCCGACAACGTGGCTGCGGCCCTGTACGGCGGGATCACGCTGGCGGTCGAGGGCGCCATGGGCGCGACCCCCGTGCTTCGCCGCTTTCGGGTTCCGGAGGCCTGGATCCCGGTCGCCTTCATCGCGGCCAACAGCAGCCACACCTCGGTGATGCGCTCGGCCCTGCCGGACAGCGTCCCGCACCACGAGGCCGCCGCCGCGGCCGCCCGTGCCGCGCTGCTGGCGACGGCGGTGATCACCTCGGACGCGGGCTGCTGCGCACCGCCATGGACGACCGGCTGCACCAGCCGTATCGCCTGCCGCTGCTGCCCGGCACCGCGGAGCTGATCGACACCGCCTACCAGCACGGGGCCGCAGGTGCGGCGCTCTCCGGCGCGGGTCCGAGCGTCCTCGCCATCTGTGACACGGCGATCACGGCGCACTCGGTTGAGAAAGCCTGGAACGCCGCCGGCGTGCCCGGGATGGCCACCCGCCTGCGCTTCGACACTCGCCGGCGCCCGCCTGAGCACGCCCCCAACGGACCGATGAGCCTCGTCACCCTCACCGGGATCGCCAAGACCTTCGGCGCCCAGCACCTCTTCAGCGACGTCAACCTGCAGATCACCGCGGGGCGGCGGATCGCAATCGTGGGGCCGAACGGCGCCGGCAAGACGACCCTGCTCGAGATCATCACCGGCGAGCAGGAGGCCGATACCGGGACGGTGACGCGCGCCAAGGACCTGGCGATCGGCTACCTGCGTCAGGAGGTGGCCGAGGCCAAGGGGCGCAGCGTGGTGGCGGAGGTGCTCGCCGGCGCCGGTGCCGTGAGCGGGATCGAGCGTCGGATGCGGCACATCGAGGCGGAGATGGCCGAGGTCAGCGCCGATCCCACCGCAACCGACGAGCTGAACGAGCTGATGGACGAGTACGGCAAGCTCCAGCATCGGTTCGAGCAGCTCGGCGGCTGGTCGCTCGAGTCGGAGGCGCGCCGGATCCTCGGCGGCCTCGGCTTTGCCGACCCGGACATGGACCGCGACATCGGCCAGTTCTCCGGCGGCTGGATGATGCGGGTCGCGCTTGCCCGGCTGCTGCTCGCCAACCCGGACCTGCTGCTCCTCGACGAGCCGACCAACCACCTCGACCTGGCATCCGTCGAGTGGCTCCAGTCCTTCCTGGCCGATTACGCCGGCGCCGTGGTGCTGGTGAGCCACGACCGCGACTTCATCAACGCGGTCGTCAACCGCGTCGCGGAGCTGAACCACGGCCTCTTCACCGAGTACGTGGGCGACTTCGCCGACTTCGTGGACCAGCGCGACGAGCGGATCGCCCAGCTCGAGATGCAGGCCAAGGCCCAGGGCCGCACGATCGCGCGGATCGAGCGCTACATCGAGCGATTCCGGTACAAGAAGGACAAGGCCAAGCAGGTCCAGAGCCGGATCAAGCAGGTCGCGCGCATCGAGCGGATCGAGGTGCCGACCGCGAAGACCAAGGCGGTCAAGTTCCGCTTCCCCGAGCCGCCGCGCAGCGGCCGCGTGGTGATCACCCTCGACGGCATCGTCAAGCGCTACGGCGCCCACACCGTCTACGACGGCCTCGACCTGGTCCTGGAGCGGGGCCAGAAGGTGGCCCTCATCGGTCCGAACGGGGCCGGCAAGAGCACCCTGCTGAAGATCCTGGCCGGGGTGCTGGAGTTCGAGGGCGGGACGCGCGAGCTGGGCAGCAACGTCCGCGTCGCGTACTTCGCGCAGCACCAGATCGAGGCGCTCAACCCCGCCAACACGGTCTTCGCGGAGCTGGCCGGGGCGGCGACGCGGATGAGCACCGCCGACATGCGAAAGCTGCTGGGCGCGTTCCTGTTCACCGGGGAGGCGGTCGAGAAGAAGGTCGAGGTGCTCTCCGGCGGCGAGCAGACGCGCCTGGCGCTCGCCAAGCTGATGGCCGATCCGGCGAACCTGCTCTGCCTCGACGAGCCGACCAACCACCTCGACATCCAGTCGCGCGACGTGCTCGAGGACGCGCTCAACGCCTTCCCCGGCACGCTCGTGCTGATCACGCATGACCGATACCTGATCCGATCCGTCGCCAACGCGATCATCGAGGTGAACGCCGGGGAGGCGACCCTCTACCCGGGCGACTTCGAGTACTACGCCGCCAAGCGCGGGCTCGACATCGAGACGCGCGGCGCGGTCGAGGGCGTGGCCACGCCGCGCGGGATCGAGGCGCCGCCGTCGCGTCCGCGCGAGTCCGCGGTCGGGGCCGCTGCCCGGAAGCGGGCGGAGGCCGAGGCGCGCAACCGGCGCTACCGCCGGACCCGCGACCTGCGCGACGCCCTGGAGCGGGTGGAGGCGGAGGCCCGCGAGGCCGATGCCTCCCTGTCCGAGATGAGCGAGCGCCTGTCCGATCCGGCCACCTATGCCGATCACCACGCCTTCCGGGAGCTGATCGAGCGGCACAACGCGGCGCGCGACCGCGCCGATCAGCTCGCGGCCGAGTGGACCCGTCTCAGCACCGAGCTGGAGGCGGCCGAGCAGGAGGCCAGCCTCACCCCATCGGCCCGATGATGCGGCGCCCCTCCTCCGACCTGCTCGGCGCGCTGCTGATCGTGGTCTCGGCCTCGTGCTTCGGCCTGCTCGGACCGATCGCCCGCTACGCGGACACGGTCGGCATCTCGAGCCTCACCCTCGTCACCTGGCGCGCGGGCGTGGGAGCGATCGTGGTCATCCTCTTCATGGCCGCGCGCGCGGTCACGGGGAACCGGCCTGGGGCGCCCGTGGCGTGAGATCCCGCGGCGCGATCGGCTACTTCATCTCCGCCTCGGCGGCGACCAACGCGGCCCTCAACCTCGCCATGTTCATCGCCTTCCTGCGGATCGGGATCGCGCTGGCGCTGCTCCTCTTCTACATCTACCCCGCCCTCGTGGCGCTCACGAGCGTGACCTGGTTCGGTGAGCGGCTCGACCGGCTGCGCTGGGCGGCGCTCGGCATCTCGCTGGCGGGCGTGGTGCTGGTCGTGGCCGGGGCCGGCAACCTCGGCTCGCTCGACGCGCTGGGGATCGGGCTGGCGCTCTCCGGGCGCGCTGGCCCAGACCTTCTACGCGGTCGCGGCGCAGCGCGGCTTCCACCACGTCCCCGGGACGCAGGCGGCGGCCACCACCATGGGCGGGGCGGCGCTCATCTACCTGGTCGCGGCAGCGGCGACCGGGCGACTGGTCGACATCGCGCAGCCGCTCGCCAGCCGCCCAGACGCTCTGGCCGGTGCTCGTGGCCGGGGTCTTCGGAGCGGGGCTGGCGACGGTCTGCTTCATCGCCGGGATTCGCCTCATCGGTGCACCACGAGCCACGATCCTCTCGACCCTCGAGCCCGTGGTCGGCGTGACGCTGGCGGCCATCCTGTTCGGAACCGTCCCGACCCAGCTCCAGATCGTGGGCGGCGCGCTGATCATCGTCGCCGGGATCGTGCTCCAGCTCCGGCCGAGCGGCGAGATCGCCGAGCACGAGGCGGTGGCGGAGCTGGAGCCCTCCTAGGCCATCAGGGCAGCGTGAACGGCCTGGGCCGCCCGCGCCAGCTGCTCGATCGGCACCTCGGCCCAGACCACTCGCATCCCGCCCTCGTCGAATGACCCGGCGCCGTGGGCGGGGATCGGGAGCTGCTCCGGCATCCGTCCGGCGGGACCGATCAGGCTGATCCGCGCGATCCGTTCCTTGCGGTCGACGGCAAGCAGCATCGGCGCCTCGGCGTCATCCGTTCGCCGGGCGAGCACCTGGGTGCTGGGACCGTCCCCGACCGCCCGGACCACGAGCCGCAGCTTCCCGCGGCGCGCGCGGCGGACCGCCACGGGGTGCACCACCTCGGCCCCGGCCTCGGCCAGCAGCTCGAGCTGGAACGCATCCACGCTCGCCAGGAAGCGGGCCGCGGGCACGAGGTGCGGATCCGCCTCCAGGATCCCGCCAGTGTCCTTGAAGAGCTCGCATCGGTCCGCCCGGAGCGCGACCGCCAGGACCACGGCCGACAGGTCCGTGCCGCCGCGCCCGAGCGTCGTCAGCTCGCCGTGCGTCCCGATCCCCTGGAAGCCCGCCACCACGGGCACGAGGTCCTCGGCGAGCGCCGCGCGCAGCCGGCGCGGCAGGACGCGACGCACCTCGGCGCCCAGGTGCGCGGCCGCCGTGCGGATGCCCGCCTCCGCCCCCGAGAAGGAGCGGGCGCGGATCCCGCGCGCCTGGAGGCCGAGCGCGAAGAGGGCGGCGGAGAGCGCCTCACCGGTGGCCAGGGCGCGGTCCGTCTCGCGGGCGAGCAGCGAATCCGGGTCGTGGCCCGGCTTCGCGCAGGGCGGCTCCGCCGTCCGGCAGCAGGACGGCCGCCGAGCCGAGGATCGCATCGGTCACGCCCTCGAAGGCGGAGACGACCACCACCGGTCGCTCCCCGGCGGCGCGCTGGGCGGCCACCGCCCCGACCGCCGCGGCGATGTCCTCAGGACGCCGCAGCACCGAGCCGCCGAACTTGTCGACCACGACCCGCGACGGCTCGAGCGCGAGCCGAGCCCATCACGCCGCCCAGCACGATCGCCGGCAGCTCGGCCAGCGATGCGATCACCCGCATCCCCGGCGGAGCGGGGCGATGCCCATCCATCGCCACTCCGGCCGGCGCAGCAGCACACCGTCCATCCCGGCCGCCTGCGCCCCCTCCACGTCGGACGAGAGCGTGTCGCCGACCATCAGCGCCTCGCCCGGGTCCACGCCCGCGCGCTCCACGGCGAGCCGGTAGAGCGCCGGGTCGCGCTTGGAGATCCTCACCGCGCCCGACGCGAGCACGAAGTCCATCTCCGCCGCCAGCCCCAGCGCCTCGACGATCGGCAGCAGGTTCGAGCCCCAGTCCGACACGATCCCCACCTTCAGGCCCGCCGCGCGCAGCTCGGTCACGGCCGGCTGCACGTCGGGGTAGAGCTCCCAGGAGTCGGGCGCGTACTGGGCGGCCAGGATCGTGTCGATCAGGCGATGATGCAGGTCCTCGAGCCCCAGCTCGGCGAGCATCACGGCGTGGTACTGGCGCCAGGTGGCGTCGATCCGGGCGTCATCGGCCCAGGTGTCGTTCATCGGCCGGTGGTAGTCCTCCGAGAACCACCGGTTCGCCACCTCCCATGCTCGATGCAGCTCCTCGTCGCTCACCTCGTGCCCGTGCTGCGCCAGCACGCCGCGCAGCGCGTCGCTCAGCGAGCGCACCGGCGAGAGGCAGGTGAAGCCGGCGTCGAGGCAGACGAGTCGGTAGCGCATCGGGATCTACGGTAGCGCGCTACGCTCCGCGGGTGGCCAAGCGCCTGACCGATGCCTCCGCGCTGGCGCGCGTTCGCGCCTCGCTGCTGGCCTCGTACGCCGCGGATCACCGTGACTTCCCATGGCGCCGCACGACCGATCCGTACGCCGTCCTGGTCAGCGAGGTGATGCTCCAGCAGACCCAGGCCTCGCGCATCGCCGAGCGCTTTCCCATCTTCATGGCCCGATTCCCCACGGCCCGCGCCCTCGCCGACGCGAGCGAGGCCGACGTGCTCGCCGCCTGGTCCGGGCTCGGCTACAACCGCCGGGCACTGGCGCTGCGGCGCGCCGCGGCTGCCGTCACCCAGCACGGCTGGCCGCGCGACGTGGCCGCGCTCGAGCGGCTGCCGGGGATCGGCCCGTACACGGCCCGCGCGGTCGCCAGCCTCGCCTTCGGGGAGCCGGTCGGCGTCGTCGATACCAATGTGCGGCGGTGGCTCGTCCGCCGCTTCGGCCTCGCGGCAAGTGCGAGGCCGCGCGAGCTCCAGGCGCTCGCCGACGCCCTCGCTTCGGCCGGCGATCCCACCGACGCTGCCCCGTGGACACACGCCACGATGGAGTTCGGGGCGGGCGTCTGCACGCCGCGCAACCCGCACTGCGACACCTGCCCCATCGCGGTGGGCTGCCCATCGCGAGGAATGGCGGCCATTGTCCCGGTCCCGCGCCAGGCGAGCTTCGCCGGGTCTGACCGCGCCCATCGGGGGGCGCTGTTGCGAGCGCTGACCACGGCGCCCGGCCACGCGATGACCCTCGCCGCCGGACGGCGGATCCTCCTCGGACCGGCCTTCGAGCGGGTCGTGGCCGGGCTCGAGCGCGATGGGCTGCTCCATCGGGCCAGGGGAAGGCTGCGCCTCGGCGGTCGGCCGAAGCCGGCCGCTACAATCGGGCCATGAGCCCCGTCGCCACCGCCCTCAAGGTGAAGATCGGCGACCCGATCCCGTCGGTTGGCCTGCGCGCCACCGACGGCTACCTGCTCAACCTGCGCAGCCTCGTCGGCAAGAAGCCGCTCATCGTCGTCTTCTTCGGCGGACCCACCCTCAAGGGCGCCGCCCGCGAGCGCGGCGACGCGATGGCCGACGCGCTGAAGGACGCCTACGCGCGCGTTGATGGGCAGGGAGTGGCTCTGATCGGCGTCACCACCGACAACGAGGTTCAGCAGAAGGCCTACGTCACCGAGCTCGGCCTCCCGTACCTCCTCTTCTCCGACGAGCGTCGCATTGCGGTCGAGGTGCTCGGTGTCCCGACCACCGCCGAGCGCGGCAACGTCAACGCCGAGCCCACCGCCTTTGCCGTGGGCAAGGACGGGCGATCCTGGACATCGTCGAGCACGCCGCTCCCCAAGGGCCTGATCGCCCGCCTGCTCGAGGCGATCTTCCCGCCGGGATAGCCCGATGCTCGCCGTCCGGAGCTACGCCGCCGGCGAGCCGCTGCGCATCGAAGAGGTCCCGATCCCCAAGCCGCACGGGAGCGAGATCCGGATCAAGGTCGCCGGCTGCGGCGTCTGCCACTCCGATGTGTACGTGGCCCGCACGGACCGGCTGCGTGCCACACGACCGATCACCCTTGGCCACGAAGTCGGCGGCTGGATCGACGCCTTCACCGGTGGAGCCGCGGCGGAGCTGAAGAAGGCCCACCTCAAGGAAGGCGATCGCGTCGTCGTCTTCGGCGGCTGGGGCTGCGGCGCCTGCGCCCAGTGCGCGATGGGCGAGGAGCAGCGCTGCGACAAGTCCACATCGCCCGGCTTCCAGCGCGACGGCGGCTATGCCGAATACATGCTCGTGCCGCATGCCCGGCACCTCGTCTCGATCGGCGACCTGCACCCCGACCACGCGGCTCCCCTGGCCGATGCAGGCGTCACCCCGTGGCGCGCCGTGGAGCGCGCGATGGCGTGGCTCCAGCCCGGGGCGCGGGTGCTGCTGATCGGGATGGGCGGCCTCGGCCAGTTCGCGCTCCAATACCTGCGCCACCTCCCCGACCTCACGATCGCCGTGCGCGAGCTCAGCCCCGAGAAGCTGACGCTCGCCGCCGAGCTCGGCGCGGACCTGGGGCTGCTGATGGGCGACGAGGCGCTGGTCGAGCTGGGGCTGGGTGGGCCGGCCGACGTGGTCTTCGACTTCGTCGGCAACGACCCGAGCCTCGACTACGCGGTCCGCAACGTGGCGCCCGGCGGCCTCGTCTCGCTCGTCGGCGAGGGCGGCGGCCGATACGAGTTCAGCTTCCGGCACATGCCGGTCGAGGCGAGCCTGACGACGACCGCCTGGGGCTCCATCGCCGACCTGCGCGAGGTCGTCTCCCTCGCCAGGCGCAACCGCATGAAGTGGCACGTCGAACGGATGCCGCTTGCCGAGGCCGCCGCGGCGCACGACCGCCTGGCTGAGGGACGCGTCACCGGCCGGATCGTCCTCGTCCCCGGGGGCTAGCTGCTCCAGTCGGCGATCAGACGCTTGGTCCGCTCGACCCAGATAGGTCGCCCCTTTCCGTTCGTAGAGCACCACGGCCTCGCGAGCCGCGGCTACAGCCTCCTCCGCCTTTCCGGACTCGCGGAGCACCTGCGCCAGGTGGACGAGGACGTCTGCCGCGGAGATCGAGGTAGTCCGTCTGTCCCATGATCTCGACCGCCTCGCTGGCCAGGGCAGCCGCCGCTGCATGGTCGCCCCGCCGGGAGAGGACACGGGCCTGCACTGCCCGGCCGCCGGCCTGTGACATCACGTCATCGCTCGACGAGGTCTCGCGCGCGATCGCCCCGAACTTCCATGCTTCGTCGTCCTGGTCGAGGTCCAGCAGCACAGTACCCAGCGAAACGGCGATGGTCGAGGCGTACGAACGGTCTCCCGTGGCGATCGTCGCGTCATACGACTCTCTGATCAGGCGGGCTGCCCTGGCGTGGTTACCGACCTGCTGTTCGATCTCTCCCTCCAAGGAGAGGGATGCCGCAAATTCCTGCCGGTCTCCCCGGTCCTCGAAGGTCGCCCGGGCCTGGGCGGTGAGCTCGAGGGCTTCGGAGAACCGGCCCTGGAGTGCACGTAAGCGGGCAATACCGATGGAGGCCGCCCACCTCCCGCTTCAGGACTTCCTGTAGCCTCAATCCAGGAGACGGCCTCCTCGACCGGCGTCGGGCCAAAGATCAGCGCAATGCCCCGCGCCTGGCGCGCTTCGCCTCGCCATACCCCATCCCCGTGGTGCTGCTCGAGCAGGGCACCTGCCCGACGGGCCGCCTCTCCGGCATGACCCATGGCAAACAGGATGAAGGCATTCCAGGCCTCCGCGAGGAGCGCGCCCGTTTCGTCACCCGTCTGTGCCAGGATCGCCGCCAGTCGTTCCCCTTCCCGGAGTGACTCTGCCATCTCCGTCGAACGCGTCGACTGCTGAACCGCCAGCAGATACAGGGCGGCCAACGCGCTCGCTCCTTCATCACCGGCGCGATCGGCGTCCGCCATCGCATCGGTCAGGATGCGCTCGGCCCGCGGCCCGTCGCCGACTCCGTACACCCGGTCACCGAGCCTCGCGACCAGCCGGCGACGCCTCGGCGTGTCCGCCAACAACTCGACCGCACGGCCGAGAAGGTCGACCGTGCCCGAAAGGTCCGCCCTGCCGTCGGCGCGCTCCCCGGCATCTGCGAGGAGGGCGCCCGCGCGCTCCGCGAGCTGTCGCGCATGGGCGTCCGGCGGCCCGAGCTCAGCCCGGTAGCGGTAGGCCTGCTCGAGGTGATAGGCGATGATCTCCTCGTACTCGGCCAGTCGCTCGGAGGCCACCCGTTCCAGCCACGCCGCGAAGCGCTCGTGCAGCTCGGACCGCGTCTGCTTGGCGAGCGCCTGGTAGGCGGCGTCGCGGATCAGCAGGTGCCTGAACCGATACGCCTCTTCGCCGGCGAAGGAGGCCTGATCGGGTCGTACCAGCTCCATCCGCATGAGGCTCGCCAGCCGGTCGCGAACCTGCCCGCGCATCGGCTCCGGCGCCAGCTCGGTGACGGCCCCGCGGTGGAACACCTTGCCCTCGACCGCGGCACTCTCAATGACTGACCGATCCTCGTTGCCCAGCCCATCCAGCCGCGCCGCCAACAGCGCCTGGATGGTCGGTGGCAGGGCGAGCTGGCCCAGGTCTCCCGGCGTGACCCACCCGCCGTTCGACCGTACCAGGAATCCGTCGTCGATCAGCTTTGCCAGCAGCTCCTCGACGAACAGCGGGTTGCCCTCGGCGGCCTGGCTGATGTGCGCCCGGAACTCGGCCGGCAGCTCGGCGCGACCAAGGAGGCTCGTGACCAGCTCCTGGCTCTCCACCTCGGAGAGTGGCTCCAGCGACATCGTCGTCACCCACCGCTTGCCGCCGCCCCAGGTCGGCCGCTTCTCGAGGAGCTCGGCGCGCGCCATGGCGATCAGCAGGATCGGGGCATCGCGGGTCCAGTCGGCGATGTGCTCGATCAGGTCGAGGAACGTGGGCTCGCCCCAGTGGATGTCGTCGAACACGAGGATCAGCGGGCGTTTGCGGGCCAGCGCCTCGAAGGTCTTGCGGATGGCCCAGAAGATCTCCTCGGGCACGGGGGGCGACTCCTGGATACCCAGCAGGCCGCTCACGATCGACGCAACTCGCTCGGCATCCGGCTCATCGCCCAGCACCTCTCGCAGGCGAGCGGCGGCCACCTCCGGCGAGTCCCCCTCCGCGATCCCCGATCCATCCCGGATCGCCTCGGCCACCGGCCAGTAGGTGATCCCCTGCCCATAGGCCAGGCATCGGCCGGAGGCCACCTGGGCCTGGTCGCCCAGTGAGCCGATGAACTCTTCGACCACGCGCGACTTCCCAACCCCGGCCGCGCCGACGATCGTGAAGAGGTGGCAGATCCGCTCTTCGACCGCCTCGTGGAAGGCATCATCCAGGTTGCGCAGCGGTCGCAGGCGCCCGACCAGCGGAGCATCCGACGGGCGGACGTGCCTCCCCACGGCGTCGGAGACGTCGGTGAGTCGCCATGCGGGGACCGGCTCGGATTTGCCCTTGAGCGCGAGGGGCTCGACAGCCTCGGTCGACACTGCCTCGCGGACCAAAGCGTAGGTCTCGGCACCGAGCAGGATCTCGCCCGGGGCGGCGGCGGCCTCGAGGCGGGCCGCCACATTGACGGCGTCGCCGGTCACGATCCGCTGCCCCGCGGCCACATCTCCCGCCACCACCGGTCCGGTGTTGATCCCCGCCCGCCACTCGATTGCCACCCCCCGGTCGGCGCGGATCTGCGGCTCCAGCTGCGAGAGGCGGCCGCGGATCTCGACCGCCGCGCGGCACGCGCGCAGTGCGTCGTCCTCGTGCACGGTCGGCACGCCGAAGATCGCCATCACCGCGTCCCCGATGAACTTCTCGACTGTGCCGCCATGTGACTCGATGGCTTCGCGCATGACGTCGAAGTAGCGGGTCATCACCGCCCGCAGCGACTCCGGATCCATCCGCTCGCCGAGGGCGGTGGACGAGACGGCGTCGATGAACAGCACCGTGACCGTCTTCCGGGTTTCGCGACCCGCGGCCACCGTGGCCCCCATGGGATTGCCACAGTTGTTGCAGAAGCGTGCCCCCTCCGCGTTCTCCGACGCCGCAGCTGGCGCGCAGATGGCCACGTCAGCCTTCCAGCCGGGCCCGCGCTGCGTCGATGCGCGCCAGCGTCTGCTCCTTGCCCAGCAGCTCCATCGAGCCGAAGAGGGGCGGCGAGACGAGGCGGCCGGTGACCGCCACCCGGATCGGACGGAAGAAGTCACCGGGCTTCCAGCCGTGGGCGTCGGCGGCGGCCCGGCCCGCCGCCTCCAGCGCCTCCGCCATTCCACTCGGCGCCGGCCAGTGCGTCGCGCGCGGCAGCCAACGCTCCTGCCGTCTCCGCCGCTGACCGCGTCCCTTGGGCAGCAGCAGCTCCGGCTCGTAGAGCGCAGCGACCTGGGCATCGGTCTCGGTCAGGAAGGCGGCCAGCTCGGTCGCATCGGACAGTCGGACGAGCCGCTCGTGGAGGAGCGGCACCAGCCGCAGCAGCTGCTCGTCGGAGAGCGCCTCCGGCAGGAACGGGCGCAGCCGCGCCGCCAGATCGGTGTAGTTCAGGGAGCGGATGTAGACGCCGTTGAGGTAGTCCAATCGGTCCTTGTCGAAGACCGCCCCGGCCTTGTGCACCTCGCCGATCTCGAACCGCTCGGCCAGCTCGGCGAGCGAGAAGATCTCCTCCTCGGTCCCCGGCGACCAGCCCAGGAAGGCGAGGAAGTTGACCATCGCCTCGGGCAGGTAGCCCTGCTCGCGGTACGCGGTGATCGCGGTCTGCGACTTGCGCTTGCTCATCTTCGACCGATCCGGGTTGAGGATCAGCGGGATGTGCCCGAACTTCGGCTCGCGGTAGCCGAGCGCCCGGATCAGCGCGATGTGCTTGGGCGTGTTGCGAGAGGTGGTCCTCGCCGCGCACGACGTGGGTGATCCCCATCGCCTCGTCGTCGACCACCACCACGAAGTGGTAGAGCGGCATCCCGTCGCCGCGCACGATCACGAAGTCGCCGAGCAGCGCGTTGTCGAACTCGACCTCGCCGCGGATCAGGTCGTCGAAGCGGATGTGCTCCGGCGGGACCTTGAAGCGCAGCGCCGGCCGGCGCCCCTCGGCGACGAACGCCGCGCGATCCGCATCGGTCAGGCGCAGGCAGCGCCCGTTGTAGCGCGGCGCCTCGTGGTTGCGCTCCTGCTCGTGGCGCACCGCCTCGAGCTCATCGGTCGTGCAGTAGCAGTGGTAGGCGGCGCCGCTGGCCAGGAGCCGATCGGCCTCGCGCGCGTACAGCTCCATCCGCTGGCTCTGGCGGTAGGGCGCGTACGGACCGATATCCTCGCCGCCCGCCACCTGCGGCCCCTCGTCCCAGGTGATGCCGAGCCAGTGCAGGTTGTCGATGATGTCGCTCTCGAATGCCTCCGTTCCGCGGGCGACGTCGGTGTCCTCCACGCGCAGGACGTAGGTGCCGCCCACGTGCCGCGCGAAGAGGAAGTTGTAGAGGCTGGTGCGCGCCGTCCCGATGTGCAACGGCCCGGTGGGGCTGGGCGCCATGCGCACGCGAATGGGGGTGTGTCGAGTGGGCGCTCATCGGTCGCCCGATGGTAGCAGGGGGTCATGCGTCCCTAGCCGACCCAGCTGTCTCTGCCTTCCCGTCAACGGGTGTTCGTGCATTCGTGCTGCACGACTGCCCGACGCGCCCTGACACCGACTATTCCCCCAGCAACGCCTCGACCGCGGGAGCGATGGCATCGACCCAGAGCTTGTACTGCTTCCCCGATGGATGCAGCCCGTCGCCGGCCACGAGCGAGCGATCGGTGGCTGCCGCCTTGGAGATGGCGAAGATGTCGGGTACGAACCGAACGCTTCGCGCCTCGCAGGCATCGCGAAGGAGCGTGTTGACCCCCTCGATCCGCGCCGACTGCTCCGCAGGATCGCCGAAGGCGGACCCCTGCGGCGTGACCGTGTAATCGGGCGTCGCAATGCAGAGGACGCGATTCGCCGGAACCCGCAGGAGGATCGTCGTGAGGATGTTGCTGACTTCGTTGGTGTAGAGCTCGTCCGGCAACTCGTTCACGACGTCGTTCACGCCGACCAGCAGCGTCACGAACTGCGGGTCCAGGCCTGGCAGTGGAGCCAGTTCACGGCCTCGGACGTCGGTCGAGGTGTAGCCGTTGACACCCAGGTTGGCGACGAGCCGCAGGCGCGGAACGCGCGTCACGAGCTGGCTCGGCCAGCTCTCGTCAGGGCTGACGGACGTGCCGATGGTGTAGGAGTCACCCAGCGCGACGTAGTTCAGGGTCGCCTCCTGGCCCGGAGACGTGACAGCGGGGCCGCAGGCCGCCAGACCGAGGAGCAGCAGGGCGACCGCCGCACCGGCCTTCACCGCCCCAGGGTCGGGTTGCCCTTCGCGGTGTTGAGCTTCACCGCCTGCTTGACGAGGTCGCGCAGCGCATCGGCCGGGATCTCGTCGACCGTCGTGATCTTGATGTGCCGCATCCGCTCGCCGTCGCCCTGGAGCACCTTCTTGGGGTCGTCCATCTCGGTGCCGCGCCAGAAGCCGATGTTGACGTGCTTGGGATAGGCCTTCATCCAGATCATCGGTCCGTTCCATTCCCAGACCGGCTGCGCCCACTTGATCGCGACCGCAGAGTGTGGCGCACCCTCCTTCACGACCTCGCGCAGGCGCTTCATGGCATCGGTGCGCCAGTCGTCGAAGGCGGCGATGTACTCGTCAACGGTCTTCTGCCCGTTCATCGGTCAGTTGGTCCTCATGCGTATGCGCACAATGTAGCGGTGTTCCTGAGCGGCACCCTGCTGAACATCGCGACCGTGCTCATCGGCACCACCATCGGGCTGCTGGCCGGATCGCGCGTGCCGCGGCGCATGCAGGAGAGCCTGACCGCCGGCGCCGGCCTCTTCGTGGTCGTCCTGGGCGTCTCCCTGGCCCTCCGGATCTTCACCGATCCGGCCGCGCTGCCCGGCCACGACCTCGCGGTCCTGGCCGCCCTGCTGGTCGGCGTGGCGCTCGGCGAGCTGCTGCGGCTGCACGACGGCCTCGAGTGGCTGGGCGGCTGGTTCCAGCGCCGCCTCGCGCGCGGAGAGGAGGAGCCGTCCGAGCCGCATCGCCGAGGGCTTCATCACCGCCTCGCTGGTCTACTGCGTCGGGCCCGCTGACGATCCTCGGCTCGCTCCAGAACGGCCTGAGCGGCGACACGACGCTGCTCGCCACCAAGTCGCTGCTCGACGGCATCACCTCGATCGCCTTCGCCGCGGCGCTGGGACCGGGCGTCTTCCTGTCGGCGCTCACCATCCTGGTGGTCCAGGGCGGCATCAGCGGCGGCGCCTTCCTGCTGCGCGACGTGATGGACCCCGCCACCGTCCTGGCCATCAGCGCCACCGGCGGCCTGATCCTGCTCGCGGTGGCGCTGCGGCTGCTCGAGGTCAAGGCGCTGCGGGTCGCCAACTTCCTGCCCGCGCTGCTCCTGGCGCCGATCTTCATCCGCTTCGCGGACGCGATCCGGGGCTGGCTCTCCTAGCCGTTCGGGTCGAGCCGCGGATGCGGCACGACACCCGCGTCGATCTCCTCGGCGGCCTCCACGTCCTGCGCCTCCTGCCTGTCGAGGGCGTGCGGCTCGAAGAACGATTGCGCGATGAGCGTCGGCACGACCGCGGTGAGGATCACCACGGTCACCAGCACCGCGTACACGGCCTGGGTGATGTAGCCGTGGGTGAGACCGAAGAGGGCGGAGATGGTTCCAAAGGTCAGGCCCGTGGACATCATCATCGTGGTGTAGTTCGCCTCGCGCATCGGCATCCCGAACGCGCGCGTCGTGGGCCACACCCCGGCCACCTTGGCGGACACCTTGGCGCCGAAGAGCAGCGCGATGAGTCCGATGCCGGACGCGACGGCTGCCAGGCTGACGAAGAGACCGGCCTTCAGGAAGTAGAACGGCGTGAGCAGCGAGAACGCAATGGACCGCATTCGGTCGACCGTCACACGGTCGCGGGCGTAGACGCCCGCAACGGCCAGGCCCATGACGTAGGCGGGCAGCACCGCCTCGCTGCCGGCGACGCTGGCCAGGCCGCCGAGGGTGAGCAGGATCAGGAAGACGAACTTGATCTCCGGCTCGGAGACCCGCCGCGGCACCACGTTCGACGAACCAGCTCAGCAGCCGCGGCATCAAGGCGACGGCGACTCGCAGTCGCCACCACGAATGCGACCAGCAGCGGGCTGAAGTCGGCGAAGAGGAGTCCGAGGGCCAGGACGGTGCCGAGGTCGTTGATGAAGCAGGCGGCCAGGATCAGCTTGCCGATCTCGCGCCTCGCCAGTCCCGTCTCGATCATGACCGCGTACACGACGGCCACCGAGGTGGTCGACAGCGCGATGCCCGCAATCTCCGCCGCGTGGAGGTCCCATCCGAGACCGAGGTAGGTGACCGCAAAGACGAGCGCGAACGGGGCGAAGAAGCCAACCGCCCCGATGCTCAGGCTCATCTTCAGGTTGCGTCGGAGCGAATCCGGATCGATCTCGGCGCCCGCCAGGAAGGTGAGGAGCACCGCCCCAAAGCTCGCCAGGAAATCGATCCAGGGGGTCGTGTGCAGCCCCAGGAAGTTGCCGCCGAGGATTCCCATCCCGATCTCGGCCAGCGCGACCGACACGGTGAGGCGAATCGAGACCAGGCTGGCAACCAGGGCGAGCCCGATCCACAGCGCAGCGATGAGATAGATGTTGTCCACGCCCGATACCTCCCCCAGGCAGCACGAGGCCCCTGGCTGCAACTGCATCAGGGGCCATCAGCCCGAGCGGGCGGTTCAGACGCGAAGCGTCTAGGCGGACACCATCGCCGGCGGCAAGGCTATCCCCGACTCCGCGCCGCGCGTCAATGCATCTGAAGCTCGAATGCCGCCCGCACCTCGCCGGCAGGAGTCGCCGCGGGGATCGAGGATCGGCGGCGAGGCGTACTCGGCGAGGCGCTCGAGGTCCGCCTCCTCCAGCACGCCGAGCTCGCGCAGGGCGTGGCAGCTGACCACGTTGCGCGCCCGGTTCGAGGCGTCCCCGTCCTCGATCTTGATCGCCAGGCCCGCCTCGGATCCGAAGCGCGAGCCGGCTCCCGCCATCAGAGCGATCGCGGCCACTCCCTCCGCGCCCGCCTTCGAGACGAGCCGGCCGGGCGCCGCGCGCATGAGCGCGGTGTCGAGCCGTCGTCGCTCCCCGGCAACCAGCTCCGGGTAGGCCATCATCGCGTCGCGGATCCGCTCGAGGGCCGTCCGCAGGGCGGGGTCGCTCACCCCGGACGGGTCGGCGAGGCGCGCAAAGGCGAGCGCGAGCGCGTGGAGCGGCAGGCCGAAGCTCACCACGCCGCAACCGTCGGTGGCGGTGGCGATGTCGGAGCGAGCCACGCCGCTCATCTCCGCCAGCGGTGTCGAGGGCCAGCTGCTGGACCGGGTGATCGGGCTGCCAGTAGGTTGCGATCGGCCAACCGGCGGCCTTGGCGTGGAGCGCCATGCCGGCGTGCTTTCCCGAGCAGTTGTGGCGGAGCGGGGTGAGCGGCTCGCCGTCGCGGATCAGACGGTGCGCGGTCTCCACGTCGAACGGCGCATGCACGCCGCAGGCCAGGACCTCGCGGGTGAGGCCCCCCTCGCGGAGCAGGGCCTGGACGGTGCGGACGTGGCGGTCCTCGCCCGAGTGCGAGGCCGCGAAGATGGCCAGCGCCTCCGTCGGCGATGGGAAGTCGTAGGCGTCGAATCGTCCGGAAGCGACGAAGGGGGCGAGCTGGAACGGCTTCGCCGCCGAACGGATGAAGACCAGCTCGTCGGGGTCGCCGTAGGAAGCGAGGAGCTGCCCGTCGGGCGCGACCAGGGCCACCGAGCCGCGATGACGCGACTCGACGCGATCTCCGCGGGTGACCTCGACCAGCAGGCGGGCCACGCCGTCGCGTGACCTAGCGGATCAGGAGTTGCCGGCGGTGCCGGTGCTCGTGCCGGCGCGCTCGGCCGGAGCGGCCTCCCCGCGGTCCTTGCTGAAGATGCTGCCCGTACTGCTCGAGGGCGCTGCCGGAGCGGTGGCGCCCTTCGCGGACGATGCGCCGGCCGCCTGCGACGGAGCCGGGGCCGGAGTCGATGTCGCAGCGGTGCGGCCATCGGGGGTCATCAGCACGGCACCCTCGAAGTGCGCGCCCTCCTTCACGACGAGGACCTGCGCCTTGACCTTGCCCTTGACGCGGCCGGTCGAACCGATCTCGAAGCGGCCGCCGCAGTCGACGTCGCCCTCGTAGTCGCCGTTGATGATCACGTTCGCCGCGGTGATCGAGCTGCGCACCTTGGCCTGCGGGCTGATGATCAGCGTGCCGGAGCACTCGATCTCGCCGCTCGCCTCACCCTCGATCCGCAGGTCGCGGTCCGAGACGTACTTGCCATTGAAGCGGGCGTGGGGATCGATGACGCTCTCGTTCCCGGCATCCGGGCGGCGGTACTCCATTGGGCTTGGCGTCATCTCTGCCTCATCGGGAAAGCTGTCTGGATAGAGGTTGCCGACAACGTCCTCGCGGAGGCCAGAGTCGGCCTTGGGGTCTCGCTTGGTTCCAAAGACCACTGGTGGGCTCCTTCCCCTCGTCGCGGGCCACGAAGTGCCGGCACAGGGCGCGACGAAACGGACGTAAGGACCGATAGCCTAGCAGCACAATGGAAATCGAGGTAGTGGGTAGTCAAGAGGCCGCCTAGAATTCGCCCGATGGATCTCGCCCGCTACCCGAACCTGCACGTATCGCACGCATCCCGCTCGTCGCGCACAAGCTGTCGCTGCTGCGCGACCGGGCCACCGAGCCGAAGAAGTTCCGCGAGCTGGTGCGCGAGCTCTCCTGGCTGCTCGGCTACGAGGCGATGGCGGACCTGACGACCCAGCCGATCACGATCGAGACGCCGCTCGAGGCGATGGCGGGCGCGCAGCTGGCGCCGAAGGTCGGCCTCGTCCCCGTCCTGCGCGCCGGGCTGGGGATGGTCGACGCGATGCTCGAGCTGATGCCGACCGCCGAGGTGTGGCACATCGGCCTCTACCGCGACGAGCGGAGCCTGAAGCCGGTCGAGTACTACAACAAGCTGCCCACCGCGGCGACCGTCCAGGTCTGCCTGATCCTGGACCCGATGCTCGCCACCGGCGGCTCCTCGTCGGCCACCGTCGACCTCCTGAAGCACTGGGGCGCGGTGCGGATCAAGCAGGTGAGCCTGATCGCGGCACCCGAGGGGGTCGCCACCCTCTCCGCCGCGCACCCCGATGTCGACATCCACGTGGCCGCCGTCGACCGGGCGCTGAACGAACGCGGCTACATCATGCCGGGGCTGGGGGACGCGGGGGACCGCCAGTTCGGCACCTTTGCCGGACCGTCGTCGGAGCCTGGCCACGATGCCGGGGACGAGGCGGCCGAGGTCGTGCGTCGCCTCCAGCGCAACCTGTCGAGGTAGCCTCAGCGCCAAAGCAAAGCCCCGAAGGAACCGCCTCCGGACCGTTGATGCAATCTCGGGTGCCGTTGGCTGCCCCTTCGGGACGACCGAAGGATAGGCGCCGCGCGCGAGTCGGGGCAATCCCCCTTATCCCCGACTTTTCGAGGCCGCGGGCGACTTCTCCACAGCCTATCCCCGGATCCGGGCTGCCGCGGCCACCTCGAGCATGATCGCCGCGGCTCGACGACACGCCGCCGCGTCCACGTCCATGTGCGTCACGGCGCGCACTCGCCGTGGCCCGAAGGCGTTCAGCAGGACGCCGCCGTCGCGGCAGGCTGCCACGAACGAGGCGGAGTCGGCCACGTCGAAGACGAGGATGTTGGTCTGCACCCGCCCCGGGTCAAGGGCGATCCCCGGCGACGCCGCCAGGGCCCGGGCGAGCTCGCGGGCGTTGACGTGGTCGTCGGCGAGGCGCTCGACGTTGTGCGCCAGGGCGTAGGAGCCGGCGGCGGCCAGGATCCCCACCTGCCGCATGGCCCCGCCCATCATCCGGCGGTAGCGCACCGCCCTGGCGATGTCGTCGCGCCGGCCCGCCAGCATCGTGCCGCCGGGCGCGCCGAGCCCCTTGGAGAGGGCCAGGCTGACGAGGTCGAAGGGCGCGGCCAGTGCCGCCGGCGACGCCCCGGAGGCGGCCGCGGCGTTGAGCAGCCGCGCGCCGTCGCAGAAGCTGACGAGGTCCGCCGCGCGGGCCGCCGCGCCGACCGCCACCGCCGCGTCGAGCGGGAAGACCACGCCGCCGGCGCGGTTGTGGGTGTTCTCGACCACGACCATCGTGGTGGGCGGGTAGATCTGGTGTCCGCGCGGCTTGATCGCTGCCGTCAGCTCATCGGCTCCGAAGACGCCCCGGTCGTCCCCCACCACGCTGAACTGAACCCCGGAGTTGGCCGCCGAGGCGCCGGTCTCGTGCGCGACCACGTGCGCATCCCACGGCACGATCACGTCGTCGCCGGGGCGCGTCGAGATCCGGATCGCGACCTGGTCGGCCATGGTGCCGGTCGGCAGGAAGAGCGCCGCCTCCTTGCCGAGCAGCGCGGCCACCTCGTCCTGCAGCCGGTTGACCGATGGATCCTCGCCGTACTGGTCGTCGCCGACCTCGGCCTCGGCCATGGCGCGGCGCATCCCGGCGGACGGTTGCGTGACGGTGTCCGATCGCAGGTCGATGCGCATCGGTCGCATGGTGTCAGGCGCGACGCGCCCAACGCAAGGGAGCGCTACGCTCCCATGCGTGGAACCGAAGCGTCGCGTCCTGTTCGTCTGCGTCCACAACAGCGCCCGCTCCCAGATGGCGGAGGGCATGCTGCGCGCCTGGGCCGGCGACCGATTCGAGGTGGAGAGCGGCGGGACCGAGGCGTCGCACGTGCGCCCCGAGGCGATCGCGGTGATGAACGAGCTCGGGATCGACATCAGCGGCCACGCCTCCAAGACGATCGAGCGCTACATGGGCCTGCCCTGGGACTGGCTGATCCCCGTCTGCGAGGAGGCGTGCGAGGCCTGCCCCTACGTGCCGGGCGCGAAGACGGTGCTGCGCTGGTCGTTCGACGACCCGTCGGCCGCCACCGGCACGCCCGAGGAGCGACTCGCCGCCTTCCGACGCGTGCGCGACGAGCTGGCGGCGCAGGTGCGCGGCTTCATCGCCGCGGAGCGGTAGACTCCTCCCGATGCCCGATGCACACGTGAAGGTGGCCGTCACCGGCGCTGCCGGTCAGATCGGCTACGCGCTCCTCTTCCGGATCGCCTCCGGCCAGATGTTCGGCCCGCGCACCACCGTCGACCTTCACATGCTCGAGCTCGAGGCGGCCCTCCCCGCCCTCGAGGGCGTGGCCATGGAGCTCCAGGACTGCGCCTTCCCGCTCCTCGGCAGGATGGTCCGCACCTCGAGCGCGGACGAGGCCTTCGCCGGCGTCAACTGGGCGCTCCTGGTCGGCGCCGTGCCGCGCAAGGCGGGGATGGAGCGCAAGGACCTGCTCACCATCAACGGCGGCATCTTCTCGGCGCAGGGCAGGGCATTGGCGCGCAACGCGGCGCCGGACATCCAGACTGCTGGTCGTCGGCAATCCCTGCAACACCAACTGCCTGATCGCCGCGGCCAACGCTCCCGAGATCCCTTCGGACCGATGGTTCGCGATGACCATGCTCGACGAGAACCGCGGTCGATCCCAGCTGGCGGCGAAGGCGGGCGTGGCGGTCGACGAGGTGCGCGACCTGGCGGTCTGGGGCAACCACTCCTCGACCCAGTTCCCCGACTTCTATCACGCCACGATCGCCGGCCGGCCGGTCACCGAGGCGATCCCCGACGAGGCCTGGCTGCAGGGTGAGTTCATGGCCACCATCCAGCAGCGGGGCGCCGCGATCATCGCGGCGCGCGGCCAGTCGAGCGCGGCCTCGGCGGCGAACGCGGTCGTCGACACGGTCCGCAACATCACCCAGCCGAGCGGCGAGATCTTCAGCGCCGCGATCCCGGCCCCCGAGCAGGGCGGCTATGGGGTGCCAGCCGGGATCGTGTTCGGCTACCCGCTGCGCGCGACCGCGCCGGGGCGAGTCGAGATCGAGCAGGGGATCGTCCACAATGCATGGGCACAGGGCAAGGTCGACGCGACGCTCGCCGAGCTGCTCGAGGAGCGCGAGGCGATCAGGGAGCTGATCGGATGACACATGACACGCTGACGGCCGCTGAGACCGCCACCCTCACCCTCGCCGGCAAGAGCACCTCCCTCCCGATCGTGCACGGGACCGATGGCGATGCCGGCCTCGACATCGGCCACCTTCGTGACGAGACCGGCCTGGTCACGCTCGACAACGGGTACGGCAACACCGGCTCGTGCACGAGCGCGATCACCTACCTCGACGGCGACGCGGGGATCCTCCGCTACCGGGGCTACCCGATCGAGCAGCTCGCCGCAAAGAGCACCTTCCTGGAGGTCGCCTACCTCCTCATCTACGGCGAGCTGCCGTCGAAGTCACAGCTCGAGACGTTCGTGGAGGCGATCACGCGCCACTCCCTGATCCACGAGGAGATGCGCCGCTTCTTCGACAGCTTCCCGAAGAACGCCCACCCGATGGCCGTCCTCTCCGCCGGCGCATCGGCCCTCTCGACCTTCTACCAGGACAGCCACGACCCGTTCAACCCGGAGCACGTCCAGATCAGCATCCATCGGCTGCTGGCCAAGATGCCGACCATCGCCGCGTGGGCCTACAAGAAGAGCATCGGGCAGCCGTACGTCTACCCGGTCAATTCGCTCGCCTACGCCGCCAACTTCCTGAACATGATGTTCAGCGTGCCGGCCGAGCCGTACGAGGTCGACCCGGTGGTGGCCGAGGCGCTCGACCTGCTCCTCATCCTGCACGCCGATCACGAGCAGAACTGCTCCACCTCCACCGTTCGGATGGTCGGCTCGAGCCACGCCAACCTGTTCGCCAGCGTCAGCGCCGGGATGGACGCCCTGTGGGGGCCGCTCCACGGCGGCGCCAACCAGGCGGTGATCGAGATGCTCGAGCAGATCGCCGCCGACGGCGGCGACGTCGCCAAGTACGTCGCCAGGGCCAAGGACAAGGAGGACCACTTCCGCCTGATGGGCTTCGGCCATCGCGTCTATCACAACTTCGACCCGCGGGCCACGATCATCAAGGAGGCGGCCGACCGGGTGCTGATGGCGATGGGCCGCAGCGAGCCGCTCTTCGAGATCGCGGAGCGGCTCGAGGAGGTGGCGCTCCACGACGAGTACTTCGTCGAGCGCAAGCTCTACCCCAACGTCGACTTCTACTCGGGGCTCATCTACCGGGCGATCGGCTTCCCGAACACGATGTTCACCGCCATGTTCGCGATCGGCCGGCTGCCCGGCTGGATCGCGCACTGGAAGGAGATGATCGAGGACCCGGCGACCAAGATCGGTCGCCCCCGCCAGGTCTACGTCGGCGCCCCGGCGCGCGACTACGTGTCCGCCGAACAGCGCTGAGGCCCAGATGCGACTGACCGTCCTGGGGCGCAGCCCCGCGCGTCCCAATCCGGGCGAAGCGTGTGCCGGGTACGTGGTGGAGGGTGGCGGCTCGCGCATCCTGATGGACGTGGGGCCCGGCGTGGTGGCCCAGCTGCTGCGCCGCAACACGCCCGATGAGCTCGACGCGGTGGTGATCAGCCACATGCACACCGACCACTGCCTCGACCTGATCACGCTGCGCTACAGCTACCCGTGGATCGACGTCGCCAAGAAGCGGCTCACCGTGATCGTGCCGCCCGGCTCGACCGGGCAGCTCGCCGAGCTGGCGCTCGGTGCCGGCTACGCCAACTTCTTCGACAAGAGCTTCATCTTCGTGGAGCACGACGGGAGGCGGCCGATCGAGGTCGGCAACCTGCGCCTCGAGCCGGAGGAGACGCAGCACTACGTCCGCACCTGGGGCTTCCGGATCGCCGCGCGAGGGACCGATGAGGACCCGAACCGGATCCTGACCTACTCGGCAGACAGCGGCCCGTGCGGCGCGCTCCCGCGCCTGGCCGATGGCGCCGATCTGTTCCTGTGCGAGGCCGCGCTGCGATCCCTCAAGGAAGACGATCCCGAGCCGGAGGGCCGCGGCCACCTGCTCCCGTCAGAGGCCGCCGAGACGGCGCGCGCCGCCGGCGTCGGGAAGCTGCTGCTGACCCACATCCCCATCTCGGACGGTGGGGAGTGGGCCCTGGCCGATGCCCGCGCCGCGTGGGACGGGGCGATCGAGGTCGCCGAGCCGCTCCGCAGCTACGAGGTCTGATCGCCCTCGGAGACGACGCGCGCGGAGGCGATGTAGCGGTCCGCGGACCAGGTGGCGAGCGCCCAGATCAACGCCGCGACCAGCGTGACGACGACGAGGCCCGCCGCCACCACCAGCGCGCCCCCCGCGAATGAGACCCCCATCACGAGCGAGACGAGCAGTGTCCCGCCGATCAGGATGGCGTCCATCACCAGGCCGATCTTGGCCGCCGTCACGATGAACCAGCGCAGCGACCGCCCCTGGGCACGGCCTGCGAGCCAGAGCACGGTGGGGCCCGTCGCTCCCAGGAGGCCGATGTAGAGGCCCGGGGCGCCGAGCAGCTCCCCGCTCCCCATCCGGATGCGGAAGATCAGCGCCGAGATGAGCCACGCGCCGAGCAGCGCCGTCCCCGCCCCGATCCCGATCAGCCAGATCAGCAGCAGCGTCGCGGTGCCACCCGACAGCCGCTCCACCAGCTCGCCGTCGTTGCCCTCGACCAGCTTCGTCGGCCCGTCCTCGGGGAGCTGGGGAGGCGGCTCGCCCGGCATCGTCATCCGGCCGAGGCGGCCATGGCGACCTCGAGGTCGGCGAGGAGGTCCTCGACCGCCTCGATCCCGACCGAGAGGCGCACCAGCCCGGCCGGCACCTCGAGCGCCGAGCCGGCCACGGAGAGGTGGGTCATCGCCGCGGGCAGCTCGATCAGCGACTCGACCGCGCCGAGCGACTCGGCCAGGGTGAAGAGGCGGGTCGCCTCGGCCAGCCGCCGCGCGGCCGGCTCGCCGGCCTTCAGCTCGAAGCTGAGCATCGCCCCGGGGAGGCGCATCTGGCGCGCCACCAGGTCGCGCTGCGGGTGCCCCTCGAGCCCCGGGTAGTAGACGGCGGAGACCTCCGGTCGCCGGGTCAGCCACTCGGCGATCGTCGCGGCATTGGCCGATGCCCGCTCCATGCGCACCGCCAGCGTGCGCATGCCCCGCATCACGAGCCAGCAATCGAACGGCGACGGGCACCGCGCCGGCCGCATTCTGGTGGAAGGCGAGGCGCTCGGCCAGGTCGTCGCGGCGAGTGCTGAGCAGGCCACTGATCACATCGGAGTGCCCGGAGAGGTACTTCGTTGCGGAATGCATGACGACGTCCGCGCCGAGCTCGAGCGGCCGCTGGATGAAGGGCGTGGCGAAGGTGGAGTCGACCACCGAGAGCGCCCCCACCGACGCCGCGAGGCGCGACACGGCGGCGATGTCGACCACCTTCATGAGCGGGTTGGTGGGGGTCTCGACCCAGATCATCTTCGGTGCCGGCGTGGCGTGGAGCGCGGCCGCCACGACATCGAGGTTGCGCAGGTCGACCGCATCGGTCTCGATCCCGTATCGGCTCCAGACCTGGGCGGCCAGCCGCCAGGTGCCGCCGTAGGCGTCGTCGGAGAGGATCAGCCGATCGCCCGGCTCGAGCAGGTAGAGCAGGTTCTGGGTCGCCGCCAGGCCGGACGCGTAGGCGAAGCCGTGCGTGCCTCCCTCGAGCGCTCGCGATCGCCGCCTCGAGCGCCTGCCGGGTCGGGTTGCCGCTGCGCCCGTATTCGTAGCCGTGGCGCGGACGGGCGACGCCGTCCTGCCGGAAGGTGGTGCTCATCTGGATCGCCGGCGAGACGCCGCCGCTGATCTCGTCGGGCTCCGCGCCGGCGTGGACCGCCAGCGTCTCGATGCGATCGGTCATGCGCTGGTCAGCGGGTTCGCGGGAAGCCGAGGTCGACCCTGCTCGTCGACGGGATCCGGCCAGCGCGAGGTGACCACCTTGGCCCGGGTGTAGAACTGCACCCCCTCCGGGCCGTACATGTGCAGGTCGCCGAAGAGCGAGGCCTTCCAGCCGCCGAAGCTGTAGTACGCCACCGGCACGGGGATGGGGACGTTGATCCCGACCATCCCCACGTTCACGTCGAACTGGAACTGGCGCGCCGCCCCGCCGTCGCGGGTGAAGATCGCCGTCCCGTTGGCGTAGGGGTTGTCGTCGAGCACCTGCATCGCGTCGGCGTAGGTCGGGACGCGCATCACCTCGAGCACCGGGCCGAAGATCTCGTTGCGGTAGCACTCCATCTCGGGTGTCACGCGGTCGAGCAGCGAGACGCCCAGGAAGAAGCCCTTGCCCTCCTGGTAGAGAACGTGCTGGCGCCCGTCGACGCGCAGCGTCGCTCCCTGGTGCTTGCCGCTCTCCAGGTAAGAGGCCACCTTGTCGCGATGCTCGCGCGTGATGAGCGGCCCCATCTCGGAGGCGGGATCGGTTCCGGGACCGACCTTGATCTTCGGCAGCCGCTCCTCGATCGCGTCGACCAGCGGATCGGCCACGTCGCCGACCGCCAGCACCACGCTGATCGCCATGCAGCGCTCCCCGGCCGAGCCGTAGGCGGCGGAGACCGCGGCATCGGCCGCCATGCCGATGTCGGCATCGGGCAGGACCACCATGTGGTTCTTGGCGCCGCCGAGCGCCTGCACCCGCTTCCCCGCCTTCGTGCCGGTCTCGTAGATGTAGCGCGCGATCGGCGTCGAGCCGACGAAGCTGACCGCCGCGATGTCGGGGTGCTCCAGGATCCGGTCGACCGCGACCTTGTCGCCCTGGACGACGTTGAAGACGCCGTCGGGGACGCCCGGCCTCCTTCAGCAGCTCCGCCAGATAGACCGATGCCGACGGGTCCTTCTCGGACGGCTTCAGGATGAAGGTGTTGCCGCAGGCGATGGCGTTGCCGAACATCCACATCGGCACCATGGCCGGGAAGTTGAAGGGCGTGATGCCGGCCACCACGCCGAGCGGCTGGCGGATCTGGTAGACGTCGATGCCGGTGCTCACCTGCTCGCTGAAGCCGCCCTTCAGCAGATGCGGGATGCCGGTCGCGAACTCGAGGTTCTCGAGGCCGCGGGACACCTCGCCGACGGCGTCGGATCGGCACCTTGCCGTGCTCGCGGGTCAGGTGCGCGGCGATCTCGGCGCTTGTGCTCCTCGACCAGGTTGCGGATCCGGAACAGGATCTCGGTGCGCTTGCTGATGCTGGTGGCGCGCCACTTCGGGAAGGCTGCCTTCGCCGCCGCGACGGCCGCATCAACCTCCTCGACCGACGCGAAGTCGACCTCGCGCGCCAGCTCCCCGGTGGCGGGGTTGTAGACGGGGCCGCTCCGGCCGGAGATGCCGGCGACGCGGCGCCCGTTGATCCAATGGTTGACCCGCTCGGCCGTGGGCTTGGGCCCGGCCTTCGCGGCGGGCGGCTGGGCGATGCTGGTCATCTCGGGAGCTCCGTGGTGCGTGAGGCGCAAGGGTACCGCGCCAGGCCGACGGGGGCCATCTGCCACGGCCACTGGGCCGCGTAATTCCCATCCGAGGCGGCTTATTGCACGACGCGCGGGCTCGATCGCTCCCCAATCACCCCTACCTCTCGGTGACGGAGAGTTAGACAGTCAACGACGCCGTCGACCGCCGCGACTTTGGAGTTGTGCTCCGAGGGTGAGAATTGCGCATCAGCACGCCCGCAACGGCCTGCGCGGCAATGCCTCAGCCGCGGTCGCGGCGCACCACGACGCCGAGCTGCGTCGCGCGCCAGTCGTAGTCGCTGACCGCCTCGTCGGCACCCAGCAGCCCCACCGAGCGCAGCCACGCGTCGCTGTAGAGCTTCCCGATGTAGTTGCGCCCCGAGTCCGGCAGCAGCACCACGAAGAGCGCCTCCGGATCGTCGATCGTGCGCGCCACCTGGAGCGCGGCCCACAGGGCGGTGCCGCTCGACTCTCCGGCCAGGATCCCCTCGGTGGCGGTCGCCTGGCGCGCGGTGAGCATCGCGTCGCGGTCGGAGACCTGCACGATCAGGTCGCAGACATCGGTGTCGTAGGTGACCGGCCAGAAGTCCTCGCCGACGCCCTCGGTGAGGTAGGGGTGTGCCGGGCCGCCGGAGAAGACGCTCCCCACCGTGTCGGCGCCGATCACGACTAACTCGGGCCTCTGCTCGTGGAGGTAGCGGCCGATGCCGCTGATCGTGCCGCCGGTCCCGACCCCGGCCACGAAGTGCGTGATGCGCCCCTCGGTCCTCTCCCAGATCTCGGGGCCGCTCGTCTCGTAATGCGCCGCTGGGTTGCCAGGGTTGGCGTACTGGTCCGGCTTCCAGCCGCCGGGGGTCTCGCGCGCGAGGCGGTCGCTGACGCGGTAGTAGGAGCGCTCGTCCTCGGGGTCGACGTCGGTCGGGCAGATCACGACCTCGGCCCCGTAGGCGCGCAGCAGCGCCCGCTTCTCCTCGCTCTGCTTGTCGGGCATCACGAAGATGCACCGATATCCCTTCACCGCGGCCGCCATCGCCAGCCCGACCCCGGTGTTGCCGCTCGTCGGCTCCACGATCACGCCGCCCGGCTTGAGCAGCCCGGCGCGCTCGGCGGCCTCGATCATCGGCAGGGCGATCCGGTCCTTGACCGATCCTCCCGGGTTCATGTGCTCGAGCTTTGCCACCACGCGCGGCTTGACGCCTGCCGCAAGGCGGTCCACTGCAACCAGCGGCGTACCGCCGATCGCGGCGGTCACGTCGGGCAGGATGCCCCGTCGCTCAGCCAGGCTGGGCCTCCGCGGAGCCTCCGACCTCGGGCGAATCGGCCTCCTCCGGCTTCTTGATCCAGGCGCCGGGCGTGCCCCAGCCGCGGGCGTGTCGCAGCCAGAGGAAGCCACCGGCCAGCACGAAGCCGCCGAGCCCCAGCCAGGTGGCGGTCGGGAGGCCGGCGATGAACCAGTTCTCGACGCGATAGGTCTCGAGGTAGGAGCGCGACAGCCCGTAGCACATGATGAAGATGAGGAGCAGGTCGCCGTCATAGAGGCGCGCCGCGAATCTGCGGCTGACCCAGAACAGCAGCCCCAGCGTGGCCAGGCTGAGGATCGCCTCGTAGGCGAAGAGCGGGACGAAGCGCGTCGTGGCGACCGGGTAGAGGGTCAGGTTCGCCCACTCCGGGACGCGGTGCGCCGCGTCGATCGGGATCCCCCACGGCAGCGTGGTGGGAGGGCCGTAGAGCTCCTGGTTGACGAAGTTGCCGAGCCGTCCGATCGCCTGCCCGAGGGGCAGGGCGATCACGAAGATGTCGAACCAGCGCCCGGTCGGGAGGTGCCTCAAGCGCGTGTAGATCCAGATCGTCAGCGCCCCGCCGGCGACCGCGCCCGGGATGCCGAGCCCGCCGTTCCAGACCTGCAGGATCAGGTCCGGGTGGGTCGAGTAGAAGCCCCACATGTGGATCACGTGGTAGATCCGCGCACCGATCACGCCGCCGGCGACCACCCACAGGAGCATCGTCCAGCCGGTCTCCGGGTCCTCGCCCTTGCGCCTCGCCTCGGCGGTGCCGAGCCACGCGGCGAAGAGGATGGCGCTGGCCATGATGATCCCGTACCAGTGGATGGCCAGCGGGCCGATGCGCAGGGCGACGGGATCGATCACTCGGCGGATGATACGCGGCGGGGTATGGCCATGCGGCGGGGGCGGGCGTATGGTGGCGCCCCACGCCTCCAGAGGGAGTCGATGAGCCACGCGGCCCCGAGCCCGGGCGTCACGCAGGAGCGCCCGCTCCTCCCCTTCTCGCACCTCCTGAAGCTCTCGATCTACTGGTTCGGGATCCTCACCATCTGGGGCGGCCTCAACAACATCATCCTGCCGTCCCGGATCGACGACATCGACAAGGCGCACGCGGGCTTCCTGCTGGCGGTCATCAACGGCGCCGCGGTCCTGATGGCGATCGTGGTCCAGCCGACGGTCGGCATGATCAGCGACTACACCGTCACGCGCTGGGGGCGCCGCAAGCCGTACATCGTCATCGGCGCCTCGCTCGACGTGCTCTTCCTGATCGGGCTTGCCCTGTCGCAGACCTACCTGATGATCCTCGTCTTCCTGGTGCTCCTGCAGTTCAGCTCGAACTTCGCGCAGGGACCGTTCCAGGGCTACGTGCCCGACCTCGTCCCGGCCCGCCAGGTCGCGACCGCGAGCGGCCTGATGGGGGTCATGATCGTGATGGGACAGATCGCCGGGGTCGGGGTGGCGACCATCGGGATCGCGCTGAACCTGGGGCTCGCCACGGTCGGGCTGGGCCTCATCGAGCTGGCCACCGCCGTGGTCCTCGTCACGTCGGTGCGGGAAGGATCCGGCGCGCCGGCGCGGCCGGGGTCGTGGCTCAAGGTCGCGACCTCGGCCTGGGGAACCGACATCCTGCGCGAGTCGAACGTGCTCTGGCTGCTCCTCGTGCGGCTCCTCTTCCTGGGCGCGGTGAACGCCACCAACCTGGTCCTCTTCTACTTCGAGCGAACGCACGGCATGTCCGAGAGCGAGGCGGGAACGCTCGTTTTCCTCGGGACGCTGGTGGTCGGCGTCGCAACCGCGGCGGCCGCCTTCCCCGGCGCTCGCCTCTCCGACCGGTTCGGGCGACGGCCGATGATCTGGGCTGCCTGCGCGATCGCTTCCGCCGGGATGGCGCTCGTGGCGCTTGCGCCGTCGCCCTGGCTGGCGATCGCGGCCTTCGTGCCGTTCGGGATCGGGGTGGGGATCTTCCTCTCCGTCGACTGGGCCCTCATGACCGACGTGATCCCCAAGGAGACGACCGGCCGCTACATGGGGATCCTCAACGCCGGCACGGCGGCCGCAGGGCCGATCTTCCTGGTCGTGGCCGGGCAGGTGCTGGACCGGGTCGGCGCGCTGGACTTCGCGGCCGGCCCTCGGGCGGCGATGGGGGTCGCGGCGCTCTTCCTGGTCGGGGCGGGGGTCGTCCTGCTGCGAGTCAACCCGACGCGGCGCGAGGCGGTGCTCCCACTCCCCGGGCCAGGATCGATCCCGGCCGCCTGATGGACCCCACGGAGGAGCGGGCGCGGCGCACCGGGCCACGCGAGCTGAGCGTCGAGGTCACGCCACGCTATCGGGCCATGCGCCTGGTCGACGTGCTGCTGGTGCGCCTCCTCTTCGAGATTCGCACCGAGGGGCTCGAGCGCTGGCCCCCCGCCCCCTTCTGCCTCGTCCTGAATCACCACAACGGCTGGGACCCGATGCTCGCGCTGGCCGCCACGCCGGAGTCGCCGCGCGTCACCTGGTTCGGCCCCAAGGAGGCCGATTTCTCGCGCGGCTTCCGCAACCGGCTGATGGCGTTCTACGGCGGCGTGATCCCGTACAACCCGGAGAAGACGACGCTCACCTCGGCGGTTCGCGCGGTGCGGCGCGTCTTCGCGGCCGGCGGAGTGCTCGGCATCTTCGCCGAGGGGAAGGTCGGGTTCCGGGAGACCGGGCTGCTTCCCTTCGAGGACGGAGCGGTGGCATTCGCCGCGGCGAGCGGCGTCCCGATCGTGCCGTGCGTCATCGTGGGCAGCACCTTCATGTGGTTCCGGAAGCGGGTCACCTTCCGCTACGGCGACCCGATCCCCACCGCCGAGGCGCGGGGCCGCGAGGCTCGGGCAGCACTCGACGAGCAGGTCCGCGCCGCGATGCTCGTCGTTGATGCCAGACCGCGAGCCGCGCCTGCCGCGCCGGCGACCGCTGCGCTTCCTGGGCGACCTGCTCACCGGTCCCGCCGACCTCGAGCGGAGGCGCGCCGAGCTCGGGGAGTAGGCGCGGTGCCGGGGCGCTAGCATCGGGGCGTGCTGCCGGTGATCTGGGCCATCTTCGCGGTGACCGCGGTGGGCGGCTTCATCACGCTCGCCGCCTACTGGCTCGACATCCAGGACCGCCCCGACTTCTCATTCCGGCAGAAGGTGGCGTGGTCGATGGGCGTCTTCGTCTTCCCGGTGATGATCCCCGTCTACGCCTTCTTCGGCGGTCCGGGCTGGCCGCGCGCGCTGCGGGTCGCGGCCTTCCTGCCGGCGATCGGGATCGCCCTCTTCTTCGGCTTCCTGACGGGGCGTTTCGGCTAGGCCGACGCCCCTATCATCGGTCCATGACCAACCTCGACACCGCCCTCGCCTATCTCCAGGAGCACGCCGACGAGCACCTGAAGGGCCTCGACGACTTCCTGCGCATCCCCTCGATCAGCGCCGATCCCGAGCGCAGGGTGGACGTCCGGCGCGCGGCGCAGTGGATCGCTGACGAGCTGACCCGCATCGGCGCAGAGCACGCCACGCTCACCGACACGAGCAGCCACCCGATCGTCACCGCCGACTGGCTCCACGCCGGGCCCGATGCGCCCACGGTCGTGGTCTACGCCCACTACGACGTCCAGCCGGTCGACCCGCTCGACGAATGGGTCCGCCCGCCGTTCGAGCCGCGCTACGAGAACGACATCGTGTACGCGCGCGGAGCGGGCGACGACAAGAGCCAGGTCTTCATGCACATCAAGGCGGCGGAGGCGTGGCTGCGCGGGGTGGGCAGCCTGCCGATCAACCTGCGCTTCTTCTTCGAGGGCGACGAGGAACATGAGGCGGAGCCGTCCGAGACGTTCGTGAAGACGCACCCCGAGCTGCTGGCCGGCGACGTCTGCATCGTCTCGGACTCCGACATGGAGGACGACGAGGGGACGCCCGCGATCACCTACGGGCTGCGCGGGATCGCCTACTGGGACGTCAAGGTCTTCGGGCCGTTCCAGGACGTGCACTCGGGGCAGTACGGCGGCGGCGTCGAGAACCCGGCCACTGTCCTGGTCCGCCTGCTGGCATCCCTGACCGATGGACACGGCCACGTGACGGTGCCTGGCTTCTACGACCGCGTTCGCGACATGACGGCGGAGGAGCACGCCGCCTACGCCGCCCTGCCGTTCGATGCGGCCGACTGGGCCGAGCGGATCAAGGTCACCGGACCGATGGACGGTGAGCCGGGCTACACCCTGCTGGAACGCCTCTCGGCGCGCCCGACCTTCGACGTGAACGGGCTCTGGGGCGGCTACTCCGGCGAGGGCTCCAAGACGATCATCCCCGCCTATGCGGGCGCCAAGATCAGCACCCGCCTCGTCCCCGACCAGGACCACCGCGAGATCGAGCGGCTGATGATCGATCACCTGCAGCGGATCGCGCCGCCGACCGTGCGGGTCGAGGTCAAGGCGATCCAGGGCGGGCAGCCGCTCATCACGCCGCTCGACCATCCCGCCGTCAAGGTGGCGACGCGCGCGCTCGAGGCGGCCTTCGGCAAGCCGCCCCGCTTCCACCGCACCGGCGGCTCGATTCCCGTGGCCGCCGCGATGCAGACCGCTGCTCAACCTGCCGAGCGTGATGGTCGGCTTCGCCTCGCCGAACGGCAACTTCCACGCGCCGAACGAGTGGATGCCGCTCGCCAACTACCGCGGCGGGCTGGATGCCCTCGTTCGGCTCTGGGACGAGATGGGGGGCCTCACCGCCGCCGAGCTGCGCGGGGGATGAGCGCCGGCCCCGACGATCCCTGGCTGGCCCTCGGCGCGGCCAGCCGGCTGGTGGGCGTGGCGCCGGACACGCTGCGGCGCTGGGCCGACAGCGGCCGGGTCGAGAGCTTCGTGACGCCGGGCGGCCATCGCCGCTTCCTGCGCTCCGCCCTCGAGGCGATGATGAACGCCCCGCGGCGCCACCGGTATGGCGTGGAGCGGCTCACCGGCTCGGCGGGGACCATCTCGGGCGAGGTGCATCGGCGCATGGCCCGAAGCGGCGCGGCGACCCCTCCCTGGCAGGCGCGCCTCTCCGCCGAGCAGCGCGCCGACTTCCGGCGCTGGGGGCAGCGCACCTTCAACCTGGTGCTCGAGTACGTGGCCGCCGGCAAGCGTGCCGAGCGGGCGCTCCTCCTCGGGGAGGCGGAGAAGATGGGGGCGCTCTACGGCGCCGAGGCCTCGAAGGCCGGCCTCTCCCTGGCCGAGGCGGTTGAGGCCTTCCTCTTCTATCGCACGCCGGTGCTGGAGGCCATCGCGTCACACCTCCGCCGCCGAGCGGCCGAGCTGGCGGACCTCACCGCGGCCTACCGCGAGGCGACGGCGGCGATCGATGGGGTGCTGACGGCGCTCGTCGCCTCGTACCGCGACGCGTGAAGCGGGCTCAGCCGACGATGAAGAGCTCCGTGCTGGTCGTGTTCAGGCGCTCGCCGCCGGCGTCGGTGCAGACCACGATGTCCTCGATCCGCGCGCCCCACTGCCCGGCGATGTAGATCCCCGGCTCCACGCTGAAGGCGTTGCCCGCCACCAGCGGCTCGTCGTTGCCCTCGGTGATGTACGGCTCCTCGTGGACCTCCATCCCGATGCCGTGCCCGGTCCGATGCAGGATCCCCTCGCCGTAGCCGGCCTCCTCGATGATTCGCCGCGCGGTGCGGTCGACCTCGGCGGCGGGGACCCCCGGCGCGACCGCCTCGCAGGCCGCCGCCTGGGCCAGCCGCAGCACCTCGTGGAGCGCCGCGAAGTCCGGCGGCGGCTCGCCGACGAAGGCGGTGCGGGTCGTATCGGAGCAGTAGCCGGCGCGGGTGCCGCCGATGTCGAGCACCACCGCGTCGCCGGCATCGATGACGCGGTCGCCGGGTTCGTGGTGCGGGCTCGCCGCGTTCGGTCCCGAGCCCACGATCGCGAAGTCGGCCGTGTCGTGCCCGGCGGCCAGCAGCAGCTCGTTGATGCGGCGGCTCACCTCCGCCTCGGTCCGGCCGGAGAGGCGTTCGGCGGTGATCGCCAGCATGGCGGCATCCGCGGCCGCGGCGGCCGCGCGCAGCCGCTCCACCTCTTCCGGCGCCTTGACGCGGCGCACCGCGGCGATCGCGGGACTTGCGTCCACCAGCTCGGCTGGCTCGAGCAGGGCCACGAAGCGGAGGACGAACCGCGACCACATCTGGTCCTGGAGCCCCACCCGCAGGGCGCCGTCGAGGCGACCCTTGACGAGGCGGAACGGGTCGTCCCCCTCGCGGCACGGGATGATCTCGAGGTCCTCGGCCAGGTCGCCCAGCGCGTGACGCGCCAGCGGCTCCTCGAGGCGCGGCACCACCAGGGCCGGGACTCCCTCGGCCGGGAGGATGAGGCAGGTGAGCCGCTCGAGGGTGGGGGCGCGGTAGCCGAGCAGGTACTCGTAGTCGGCCGATGGGCTCACCAGCAAAGCGCCGATCCCCCGCGCGGCCGCCTCGGCGGTGACTCGGCGCAGGCGGTCGGCGTAGACCGCGTCGGGGAACCTGGGACCGGCCGCGGAGATGATGCCCATCGGCTCGAAGGTTACTCGATCGCCAGTGGCACCTCGAAGGCCTGGCTCCGGAAGATGCGCCACGCACGCAGGGCGCTGGCCACGGGCGCATCGGGGTGGGCGAGGCTGGCGATCAGGTAGTACGGATCGGGAAACATCGCGGTGCGCCGGTCGGTCGCCGATGGGACCGCGGCCGAGCGGGTGTGCGAGTGGAAGATCGCGACCAGCTCCTCGCCGGCCCGTTCGATGGCGAAGGTGATGCGCACCAGGTCCTCGCGGTGCACGTTGTAGCGCAGCGGCGAGGCGTATTCGTTCCGCGCCGGATGAAAGCGGGTGACGCGCGCATCGGCGAGCGAGCCGGAGAGGAGGCCGCACGCCTCGTTCGGCAGCTCAACGCGCGCGTGGGCGAGCATCTCCTCCGCGACTCCCGGGGGGATCCGCACCGGGTTCACGCCACGGCCGCGTCACCGCAGGCCGGGCAGGCCGGGTCGCGCGGGATCGTCACCTCGGTGAAGCCGGTATGCAGGGCGTCGAAGATGAGGAGCCGGCCCACCAGCGTCTCCCCGACGCCGAGGATCAGCTTGAGGGCCTCGTTGGCCTGGATCATGCCCGCGATGCCGGGCAGGATGCCGAGCACCCCGACCACGTCGCAGTCGGGAGCCAGCTCGTCCGGAGGTTGCGTGGGATGCATGCACCGATAGCAGGGCCCGACGAACGGGACGAAGGTCGTGACCTGCCCCTCCCAGCGGTAGACCGACCCGTGGACCACCGGCTTGCGCAGGCGCACCGCCGCGTCGTTGAGCAGGTAGCGCGTTTCCAGGTTGTCGGTCCCGTCCACGATCACGTCGTAGCCGGCGATCAGCCGCTCCACGCTGTCGGCGGTCAGCCGCTCGCGGTGCTCGACCACCCGCGTCTCGGGATTCAGCCCGTTGAGCGCCACGCGGGCGCTCTCGGTCTTCGCCATCCCCACCCGGTCGGAGGCGTGGAGCACCTGGCGGTGGAGGTTGCTCTCGTCGACCACGTCGTCGTCGACGAGGCCGATGGTGCCGATCCCCGACGCCGCGAGGTAGAGCGCGGCTGGCGAGCCGAGGCCACCCGCGCCGATGACCAGCACCCGGGCGTCGAGCAGCCGGCGCTGCCCCGCCTCCCCGATCTCGGGCAGGAGCAGCTGGCGGCTGTAGCGGCGCTGCTGGGCGGCGCTGAGCGGCTGCGTCGGCGCCTCCCAGGCTCCCCCCAGCTGGCGCCAGTCGACGAGCGAGGCACGCATGCTGGCCACCTGGGTGTAGCCGTTCTGCAGGAGCCAGGCCGATGCGCGCAGGGATCGCGCGCCGACGCGGCAGTGGACCAGGAGCGGGGCGTCCCGGTCCGGCGCCACCTCCCCCATCCGCGCCGGCAGCTCGCCGAGCGGCACGAGCGTGGCGGTCGGGATGTGGCCCTCGTTCCACTCCTTCAGCTCCCGCACGTCGAGGATCCGCCAGCCAGAGGCGGCCAGCTCGAGCGCCTCCGCGGCGCTCACCTCGCGGAACGGGGTCCCCGGGCGCAGGGTCAGCCGACCGCCTCCGCCTCGGCCGGCCAGGCGACCTCGCCACCGCGCACGGCGCCCTGCAGCACCTTGTAGGCCAGCAGCGCGCACTTCAGGCGCGCCGGACCGATCGGGACGCCGAGCTCGTCGAGCAGCTGCTTGGGGTCCATCGCCTTGATCTCGTCGAGGGTCTGGCCGCGCAGCCCATCGGTCAGGATCGAGGCCGATGCCTGGCTGATGGCGCAGCCGCGCCCGTCGAAGGCGACGTCGGCGATCGCGGCGTGGGCGGGGTCGAGGCGCAGGGTCATGCTCATCTCGTCGCCGCAGGTCGGGTTCGAATCGGCGAAGTGGAGGTCGTGCGGGTCGAGGTGCCCCTTGTTATGGGGGTTGCGGTAGTGCTCGAGGATGAAGTCGCGGTACAGGTTGTCCATGCGTCGTCAGCCGGCGAAGAGCATCTGGGTGGCGCGCACCGCGGAGGCGAGCGCCTCGACGTCGTCGAGGTCGTTGTAGACGTAGAAGCTGGCGCGGGTGGTGGCCGGGATGTCGTAGCGGAGCATCACCGGCTGCGCACAGTGGTGGCCGGCGCGCACCGCGACGCCCTCGCTGTCGAAGATGGTGGCGACGTCATGCGGGTGGATCCCGTCGAGCACGAAGCTGATGACGCCGGCGTGGATCGCCGGGTCGTCGGGCCCGAAGCGACGGACCCCGGGGTTCTCGCCGAGCGCCGCCCAGGCGTGCTCGAACAGGTAGCGTTCGTGCTCCCGCACCTTGTCCATGCCGAGGTTGGTCAGGTAGTCGATCGCCGCTCCCAGGCCGATCGCCTCGACGATGGCGGGCGTCCCCGCCTCGAACTTGTAGGGGACCTCGTTCCACTCCGCCCCCTCCATGGTGACCTTGATGATCATGCTGCCGCCGGTCATGAAGGGCGGCATCGCGTCGAGCAGCTCGCGTCGTCCCCACAGGGCGCCGATCCCCGACGGGCCGAGCATCTTGTGCCCCGACAGCGCCAGGAAGTCGCAGCCGATGGCGGCCACGTCGATCGGCATGTGGGGCGCCGCCTGCGCGGCGTCGACCAGGACCAGGGCTCCCGCCGCGTGGCCCATCGCCACGATCTCGGCGACCGGGTTGATGGTGCCGAGCGCGTTGCTCACCGCCGCCACGGCGAGCAGCTTCGGCCCGGCAGCCAGCTTGGCGCGAAGGTCGTCGAGATCGAGCCGGCCGTCGTCGGTGATCGCCACGTAGTCGAGCGTCGCGCCGACCTCGCGGGTCAGCTGCTGCCAGGGGACGATGTTGGCGTGGTGCTCCATCTGGGTCGTCACCACGCGATCACCCGCGTGGACGTTGGCGCGTCCCCAGCTGAACGCGACCAGGTTGATCGCCTCGGTGGCGTTTCTCACGAAGACGATCTCGCGCGGTGACGGCGCGCCGATGAAGCTGGCGACCTTGGAGCGGGCCGCCTCGAAGCGCGACGTGGCGTCCTCGGAGAGCTCGTAGATGCCGCGATGCACGTTGGCGTAGTGGTGGGAGTAGGCGTCCGCCATGGTGTCGACCACGACGCGCGGCTTGGGTGACGAGGCAGCGGCATCGAGGAAGGCGAGGCGCTTGCCGCTCCGCGTGAGGCTGTCGAAGACTGCGAAATCGGCTCGCAGCGCCGTCCCGGAGAACCCTCCGGGGGTCAGCGTGCCCAGGGCCGGCTCGACCGCCATCGGCCTAGTTTAGACGTGCTCGGCCACCGGCTCGGCGACCTCGTCACCGACGCCGGACGGCAGGCCCACCTGGTCCCGCACCCAGTCGTAGCCGTTCGCCTCCAGCTTGTGGCTCAGCTCTTCGCCGCCCGACATCACGATCCGCCCGTCGAGCAGGACGTGGACGAACTGCGGCTTGACGTAGTTGAGCATCCGCTGGTAGTGCGTGATCAGGAGCACGCCCATCTCCGGCGAGAGGGTGGCGTTGATCCCCTCCGCGACGGTCCGCAGCGCGTCGATGTCGAGGCCGGAGTCGGTCTCGTCGAGGATCGCCATCGTCGGGTTGAGGACCGCCATCTGGAGCATCTCGAGGCGCTTCTTCTCCCCGCCCGAGAAGCCATCGTTGACGTAGCGCGCGGCAACCGCCGGGTCCATCTGGAGGAGCGCCATCTTCTCCTCCATCAGCTTGCGGAACTTCGCGAGCGGGATGCCGGTGTACTTGATCGACTGCTCGCCGGACTCGTCGACCGGCTTGGGATGATGGACCGCGTTGTAGATGTTGCGCAGGAAGCTGGCCACCGTGACGCCGGGGATGGCGCTCGGGTACTGGAAGGCGAGGAACAGCCCAAGCCGCGCGCGCTTGTCCGGCGCCATGCCCAGCGGCGTCGGGCCGTGAAGGAGATCCTGCCCGCGCCAGGTGATGGAGCCGGCGGTGACCCGATAGTCGGGGTGCCCCATCAGCGTGAAGGCCAGGCTCGTCTTGCCCGAGCCGTTCGGGCCCATCAGGGCGTGCACCTCGCCCACCTTCACGGTCAGCGAGAGGCCCTTGAGGATCTTCTTCTCCCCGATGCTCACCTCGAGGTCGCGGATCACCAGTTCGTCGGTCATGCGGTTCTGCGGTGTCCTCTTCAGCTGGGCGTCGCGGCGGACGTGGCCGCGTTCTTGGCGTGGGCAGCGGCGACGCGGCGCCGCGTGGCGGGTGGATAGGGCGGGCCGCCGGTCCCGGCGGCAACGTCGGCCAGGGTTGTGGCGCTCAGGGTGCCGCTGAGCGAGTCGTGGAGCCGCTCGAAGACCTCGTGCACGCTGCAGTCCTGGGGTCGGACGCAGACCTCGAGGTTCTCAGGCCCTGCGCACGGCATCTCCAGGATCGGCCCGTCGAGGGCGCGCACGGCGTCGGCCAGGTTGATCTGCTCGGCGGGGCGGGCCAGGCGGTAGCCACCGGAATGGCCGCGCGTGGCGGTCACGATCCCGGCGCGCCGCAGCGCCCCGACCAGCTGCTCGATGTACGCGTGCGGCAGCTTGTCGGCCTTGGCGATGCCGGCCAGTGAGGTGGGCCGATCCCCCTCCGCGTTCGCCAGCGCCACGAGGACCCGGATCCCGTACTCGGCGCGCGTCGAGAGCTTCATGACAGGTCCACCACGACGTCGTCTCCCTCGAGGTGGACGGGGAAGGCCTTCACCGGCACCACCGGCGGCAGCGCCAGCACGCGCCCCGTGAAGAGGTCGAACCGGCCGCCGTGGCGCGGGCACTCCACCGCGTCACCGTCCAGCTCGCCGTCGCCGAGGTCGCCCTCGTCATGCGTGCAGACGTCCTCGATCGCGCCCCAGCGTCCATCGAGCGTCTGCCCGACGCACAGCGAGCGCCCGGCGACGACCACGGTGACCACCGTCCCGGGAGCCACCTGGTCGGCGCGCAGGCCCGCCGCGAATCCGGTCGTCACGCGGCCACCTCGTCGGTCTCGCCGATGCGCGGCGCGAGGGCGTGCAGGATCCGCGCCTTGATCGGCTCGGAGTCGATCTGGGCCACGACCCGCTCGAAGAAGCCGCGCACGATCATCCGCTCGGCGGCCTGCTCGGACATGCCGCGGCTCATGGCGTAGAAGCGCACGATCGGGTCGATCGCCCCGGCCGTGGCCCCGTGGCCGCAGCGCAGGATGTCGTTCGTCTCGATCTCGAGAACCGGGAATCGGCTCAGCGCCGGCCTTTGGCGAGAGGAGCAGGTTGCGGCACTCCTGGTACGAGCTGGTCTGCTTCGCCTCGGGGCGCACGCGAGTGACGCCGTAGAAGGCGGCGCGCGACTCGCCGTAGAGGGCCGACAGGTAGAGCAGGTCCGAGGTGGTGTGGCTGCCGAGCAGGTCCTGGCGGCTGTTGAAGTCGACCCGCTGCGAGTCGCCCGCCGCCAGCAGGCCGAGCAGCCGGCTCGTCCCGCCCTTGCCGGTCATGCGCACGTCCATCCCGACCTTGCTGATGGCCGCGCCGATCTCCGCGTTGAGGGTGGTGACGTTGGCATCCTGCCCCACCTCGACCCGCTGCGCCCCGATCCGCCAGGCGCCGTCGCCGAGCCGCTGCAGGTTCGCGTAGCGCAGCCGCGCCCCGTAACCGACCTGGATGTCGGCGGTGCCGCCGAACCAGACCGCGCCGCCGTCCGGCGAGGAGGTCTCCTCGAGCAGCGTGGCGGACGCGTCCTGATCCAGCACGACCAGGGTGTGCGGCAGGTAGGTGTAGTCGCCCGCCGGGAGTGTCGTGCGCGCCACAAGCGGGCCGTCGACGGCCACGCCGGCCGGTACGTACAGAAAGGTGCCGCCGGTCCAGGCGGCGAGCGATCGGCCCCAGAACGGCTGCTGCGCCGGCAGCGTGTCGCTGCGGCCGAGGCGTGAGCGCAGCAGGTCACCGTGCTCGCGCACGGCCGTGGCCAGGTCGCTGAAGATCACGCCCTGGGCAGCCAGCTGCGGGTCGAGGTCGTAGGTGGCCAGCGGCGGATCGAGGAGCAGATCGCCGTCCTGCGGCAGGTCGGTGAGCGAGGTGCGCTTCCACTCCTCCTGGTCCGGCGTGGGCCACGGGCTCGCCTCCACGCGAGCCCACCAGGCGGCGCGGAGGTCGCGCAGCCAGCCCGGCTCGTCGAGCGTCGGGGGGAGCCCCAGCGCCCGTGGGGATTCGACCGTCATCGGGTCAGCCGACCGCGCCTTCCATCTGGAGCTGGATCAGGCGGTTCATCTCGACCGCGTACTCCATGGGGAGCTCCTTGACGATCGGCTCGATGAAGCCGTTCACGATCATGGCGCTCGCCTCGGCCTCGTTCATGCCGCGGCTCATCAGGTAGAAGAGCTGCTCGGAACCGACCTTCGAGACGGTCGCCTCGTGACCGATGGTGACGTCCTCCTCGTCGATCTCCATGTACGGGTAGGTGTCGGAGCGCGCCTCGTCGGAGAGGATGAGCGCGTCGCAGCGGACCGTCGACTTGGACCCGTGGCAGCCGGGGTAAACCTTGACCAGGCCGCGGTAGCTGGTGCGGCCGGTCCCCTGGCTGATCGACTTGGAGGTGATCAGGCTCGTCGTGTTCGGCGCCGCGTGGATGATCTTGCCGCCGGCGTCCTGGTGCTGGTCGCTGCCGGCGAAGGCGATGCTGAGCACCTCGCCGTGCGCCCGCTCGCCGAGCAGATAGATGGAGGGGTACTTCATGGTCAGGTGCGAGCCGAGGTTGCCGTCGACCCACTCCATCACCGCGTCCTCGTACGCGACGGCGCGCTTGGTGACGAGGTTGTAGACGTTGTGGCTCCAGTTCTGGATCGTCGTGTACCGGACGCGGGCGCCCTTCTTGACGATGATCTCCACGACCGCGGAGTGCAGGGCAGCGGTGGTGTAGGCCGGGGCGGTGCAGCCCTCGACGTAGTGAACGCTGCTCCCCTCGTCGGCGATGATCAGGGTCCGCTCGAACTGGCCCATGTTCTCGGTGTTGATCCGGAAGTAGGCCTGCAGCGGCAGCTCGACGTGGACCCCCTTGGGGACGTAGATGAAGCTGCCGCCGCTCCAGACCGCGGTGTTCAGCGCGGCGAGCTTGTTGTCGTTGGCGGGAATGACGGTGCCGAAGTACTCCTTGAAGATCTCGGGGTACTTGACCAGCGCCTCGTCGGTCCCCAGGAAGATGACGCCGAGCTTCTCGAGGTCGGCCCGGATGTTGTGGTACACGACCTCGGAGTCGTACTGCCCGCCGACCCCGGCGAGGTACTTCTTCTCGGCCTCGGGGATCCCCAGCCGGTCGTAGGTGCGCCGGATGTAGTCGGGCACGTCGTCCCAGGACTGGACCGCCTTATCGGTGGCGGTGACGTAGTAGAAGATGTCCTGGAAGTCGATCTGGCTCATGTCGCCGCCCCAGGTCGGCATCGGCCTGGCCTCGAAGTGGCGGTAGGCCTTCAGGCGCAGGTCGGTCATCCATTGCGGCTCGCCCTTGATGCGGCTGATCTCCTCGACGACCTCGCGAGAGAGCCCCTTCTTCATCACGTGCAGGGACTTCATCTCGGGGTCGTGCCAGCCGTACTTGTAGCCGGTGGGGACCTTGTCGGCGGCCGGGTTGGGAATGGCCATGCGTCTCCTGGGTTTCGAATCCCGACTTACACAGTCGGTGTTAGGCCGATGATGCTCCCTCGAGCCCGATCGGTCAACCGGTGGTACCGATCGCGACCCGCAGCTGACTGGGGGTCAGCTGCTCCGCCAGGAGGCGTCCGTAGCCATGTGTCTGGCCCTCTCGGACCAGCCATTCCCCGACGAGGCGCCGCCCCTCGATGTAGGTGAAGAAGTACCGCCCCCAGATCGGGTCGCTGATGAGGGAGAAGGTCGCCTCGAGCTGCGCATCGGCCAGGAGGCCAACCTCGCCCAGGTATCGATGCACGGCCTCCGGCGGCCGACCGTCGACATGGAGCTGGAGCGCGGCGTTTCCAATGGCCGGGATGAGCAGTCGCTGGGCGCGCTGCACGATCATCTCCGCCCCGATGACAACGCTCAGCCCGAGCCGGCGGGCCACCTGTTCGAGCTCGGCCGCCAGCTCCGCGTCGCTCATGACGACCTCACGGGCGTAGGTCGCCATCCCCTCGTGGATCACCGCCTCGGGAGCGAGGTCGAGCAGCAGGCTCGCCTCCGTGTGACCGGCGGCGACGAGGAGCGCGTCCTTCACCACCGCCTCGGCGTGATGGCCGGGGTAGCATTCGTGGGCCGCCAGCTCCACCACCTGGGCCAGTGAGACGGGAAGGCCGAGGTTGACGCGGACCTGGGACCGGCGGCCCCCCAGGTAGCGCATCTCCGCCACCCACTGCTCGCCCTCGAGCGGCTCGATCGTGACCGACTCCCCGGGCGGCAGCCACAGCCGCGCCAGCATGCGGCGTCGCATTGTCTCGGCCAGGGAGCGCAGCGTCCCAATGACCTCTCCGGGTGGGACGGTTGCGCTTCGCTCGTGCTCCTGGAGACGAGCCTGGACCGATCGACTGCCGGGCAGTGCTGCTTCGATCATGCGGCGGGCCGTCGCGAACGTCTCCTCCGGCTCGGGGCGTACCTGGATGTCGAAGAGCTGCTCGGCAAGGTCGACGAAGCCGATCTCCTCGCCGTCCGCCTGCCGCGCCAGCGCGCTCAGCGCGACGAGCTGGTCGGTGAGCCAGGCAGTGCGCCGGCGCTCGAGCGGCGTGTCGGTCCGCCATCCTCGGCGACGGCGTCCGCGAGCTGGAGCGCCTCGCCGTGGAGCTCGGCTGGCGGAATCGGCTCCTCGCCCGCGACCGCTTCGGCGATCTCCGGCGGACCGCTGTACGAGTCGACCAGCCCCGGATGGTGACGCCCGAGGCGAAGGGCAAGGAGGAGGTAGCGCAGCGCGACGTCGTCCATCGGCTTCATGCTAGCCTCGTTGACACCCGGGTCCCCGCTGGGTACCGTCCCTCCGTACCAACAGCCACGCAGACGAGAGGAGCCGACCCGATGACCACCGCCGTCGTCGCGCGCCCGCGTCTGCACAGGACCGCCCCGCGGTCCTGATCGCTCGTCGGGCGCGCTCCACCGCCCACCCTCGACCCTTCGCAGTGGAGATCGACCCGTGCACCTGACCCTGCTGCCTCCCGTCGCGCCCGCGACGGAGGAGGCCCTGCCCACCGGGATCGTGCTGCGCGCCCGGAGCGGCTTCTACACCGTCCGCCTCGACGACGGAGCGCAGCTCGAGTGCCGCCTGCGCGGCCGCGTCAAGCAGGACCGCGGAGACTCCGACCTGGTCGTCATCGGCGACCGGGTTTCGGTCGCGCCCCTCGCCGACGGCGACGGCATGATCGAATCGGTCGAGCCGCGACGCAGCCGCTTCTCGCGTCGCCAGCCCGGCCCCCGCGGCGCCTGGAAGGAGGACATGATCGTGGCGAACCTCGACCAGGTCCTCGTCGTCTTCGCCTGCGCCGACCCGATGCCCCACCTGCGCATGGTCGACCGCTTCCTGGTGGTCGCCGAGCACAACGAGGTGGAGGCGGTGCTGGTCGCGAACAAGGTCGACCTGGTGGGGCTGCCCGCCGCCCGGGCGACCTTCGCCGGCTACGAGACGATCGGGTACCCGGTGCACTACGTCTCGGCTCGCGAGGGGATCGGCCTCGAGGACCTCGACGACCGGTTGATCGGCCGCATGAGCGTCGTGACCGGCCCCTCCGGCGTCGGCAAGTCGACCCTGCTCAACGCGATCCAGCCAGGATTGCGGATCGAGACCGGCGCGGTGAGCGAGACGGTCCACAAGGGACGCCACACGACCACCGCGGCGGAGCTGCACCCGCTCACCGCGCCCGGGCGGCGGGTACGTGGCCGACACGCCGGGGCTCCGCGAGCTGGGCCTCTGGCACGTGCCACCCGACGAGCTGGCGTGGTGCTTCCCCGAGATGCGGCCGCAGCTCGGTGACTGTGGCTTCAACGACTGCCGTCACCTCGCCGAGCCGCGCTGCGCGGTCCGTGCCGCCGTGGCGGCGGGATCGGTGAGCGAGGCTCGCTACGAGTCCTTCCGGCGCCTGCTGCTGAACGAGGACTGAGGCGGCGCCGCCGCGTGACTCCTTCGCAAGCGACGTGCGAGGCCCTATGCTCCGCAACCTGATCGCCTGAGGAGGAGCCGGTGGCCCGCGACGAGAAGCTCGACCTGCTGCACAGCGTCCCGCTCTTTGCCAACCTCGATCGGCGCCACCTGGAACGGCTCGGGATGCTGACCGAGGAGGTCGACGTCCCGACCGACAAGGTGCTGATGCGCCAGGGCGAGCACGGCGACGACCTGATGCTCATCGTCTCGGGCGGGGTGGCGGTTGAGCGCAACGGGGCGACGATCAATCACCTCGGCGCGGGCGACTTCTTCGGCGAGATCGCCCTGATCGCGGGCGGGCCCCGCACGGCGACCGTCACCGCCGAGGAGCCGACGCGGCTGCTGGTCGTCAACCACCGCGACTTCCATGCCCTCATGGAGGAGTTTCCCGAGGTGGCGGTGCAGGTGCTGATGACCCTCGCGCACCGCATCCGGGCCCTCGAGTCGGACGCCCTCAACTGACCGACCCACGCCGCGGCCCTATGCTTCGCCCGATGTTGAGAGGAGCAAGGGGCAGGGCCACCCTGCTGGCGATCGGCCTGCTGCTCGCGGCCTGCCAGACGACTCCCAGCCCTTCCGCCTCGGCGATCCCCAGCGGACCGCCCTTCGCCGGCGTCAGCTACCCTGCCGATGCACCGGCCGACTGCGCGTACGGCGGCGAGATCGCGCAGATCAAGGCGGTCGATCGGCTCACCGTCGAGTTCTCCCTCTGCACCGCCGACCCGGCCTTCCTGTCCAAGGTCGCCCTCCCCAACAACGCGATCCAGGACGCCGATTGGCTGGCGAAGTACGGCCCGAACCAGGGCATCCGCACGAAGGCCAACGGCACCGGCCCGTACATGCTCAGCGACGGGCTTCCGACGACCGGCGCGCAGATCACCCTGAGCCGCTACGACGGCTACTGGGGGCAGAAGGCCAAGACGGGAACGGTCGTTGTGAAGTGGAACGCGGATCCCGCCGCGCGCAGGGACGCCCTGCAGACCGGAACGGTGGACGGCGCCGACAACCCCAGCTTCGCTCCGCTCGCCACTGGCCAACCGACGCAGCGGCTGCCGCGCGAGGAGCTGAGCACGGTCTACATCGGGCTGTCGAACACCTACCAGCCATTTGACAGCCTGAAGATCCGGCAGGCGCTCGCGATGGGAATCGATCGGCAGCAGATCGTCACCGACCTCCTCCCGCCTGGCGCGGCGGTAGCGGACTACTTCGCGCCGTGTGCCATCGAGTTCGGATGCGCCGGGGACGCGTGGTACGTCCACGACGTCGTCGCCGCCAAGGCGCTCCTGGCGAAGCCCCCCTTCCCCGGTGCGCTCTTCACCCACATCTACTACTCCGACACAGCGGAGTGCGGGCTGCCCGACCCCAGCCTCGTCGCCCAGGCGCTGAAGACGCAGCTGACCAACGACCTCGGATTCAACGCCGACCTCCAGCCGCTGGCCGCCGCGACCTTCACGAAGAACATGGCGGCGGGCCTGCTCGACGGCCTCTACGTCGGAGAGTGGTGTCCCGACACGACCGATCCCTCCGGGTTCCTGGACGGTCCGTTCAACGACCCGCGCCAACCCACAGTTCGGCACCCTCGACCCATCGATCACGGCGGCGCTCACGACGGGCGACCGCACCGCCGACCCGACCGCGCGGCAGAGCCGCCTACCAGGCGGCGAACGACGCGATCCGTGACCAGGTGCCGATGATCCCGATCGCGCACGGCTCCTCGGCCACGGCGTGGAAGGCGGACGTGACCGGCGCCGTCTCCTCGCCGCTCGATGGCGAGCAGTTCGCGGCGATCGACCCGGGCGGCCGCGAACAGCTGACCTGGATGCAGGCGGCCTCGCCGAGCACCTTCTACTGCGCGGACGCCACGGACGGCGACTCCCTGCGCGTCTGCCAGAACGTCTTCGAGTCGCTCTACGGCTTCAAGCCCGGGACCGCGCAGGTGACCCCGGCCCTGGCCGAGTCATGCGCCCCGAACCAGCAGCTCACCGTCTGGACCTGCCACCTGCGCGGCGGCGTGGACCTTCCACGACGGGTCGAGCCTGGACGCCAACGACGTCGTCGCGTCGTTTGCCGCGCAGTGGGACTACAAGCAGCCGATGCACGCCGGCCGCACCGCGCCGTTCGGCGCGTGGGCTGGAGAGTTCGGCCCCTTCCTGAACGCGCCGACGGTTCCCTGAATCAGCCGCTTCCGGTTGCGGCCTTTCCCTGACGAGCCTCGTAGTGAAGGACGAGCTCGCCGTACGGCATGTTGGTCGCCGAGAGCAGCTTCAGGTTCGTCTGCGTAGTCATCGGGAACCAGTAGCGCGGTCCTCGTCCGAACACGACGGGCATGATGAGGAACCAGTAGTCGTCGGCCAGATTGCGGCGTAGCACCTCGTGGATGAGCCGAGGTCCGCCTTCCAGGATGATGTTCCCACCCTTCTCTCGCTTCAGCGTCGCCACGATCTTCGCGAGGTCGCCACTCATCAACCGGGAGTTCGCCCAGTTGAGGTGCTTCAGCCGGTGGGATAGGCAGACCTTCTCGACCCGTTCGAGGAAGCGTGAGTAGTCGATGAGAAACTTCGGGGCGTCCGGCTTCCGCGCCTTCAGTGAATGCACCTGTCGGTGGCCCGTGAACGAGCGACGGCCCATGACGACGGTCGTGACGTCGGCGTAGCGATCGGTCCACATCCGCTGGAAGAACTCGTCCGGGTCGTCCCGATTCCCCGTGGGGAGGTCGGATCCTGGGTACGTTGGGAATACGCCGCGTCCATCGATGGTCATGTACAGATTGGCCGTGACTCTTCTCGTCATCCGAGAATCCTTCCTCACCGCGACGGTCGAATTCGCGTCAACGCTCCGGGCCGCATTCGGGTTCAGCATCCAGGTTGGTGCTGTTGGCGATTATCCGCGTCTTGAGAGGCATCGGAAATGTCGGTGCGGAGGAGATAAGGCTCCCTCTGTCGCCTGAGCCGACCTTCACGCGCAGGAGCCGAGCCTAGACCGGCCCTTCAGCCGGGGGGTTCAGTCCACCCCCTCTCGCCATGCCCTCGATCGGATTGAGGCGGATACCGCCCCGCGCTAGACTTGGCAGGCACGTCCCGGGCGGGAGTAACTCAGTTGGCAGAGTGTCTGCTTCCCAACGTAGAGGAGTCCGAGCGGCAGCCGGGCGTCGAGCGACCAGGCGCGCGGACCGGTCAACGCGATCGCCAGCGAGCCACCCAGCAGCGCGAGCGGGAACTCATAGCCGCGATTGCTGCTCCAGAACCCGTTGGCCCAGTGGACGCGAGCGATGATCACGATGCCCTGCCCGACCAGCCCCGCCGCCGCCAGCGGGGTGAGCAGGCCGAGCGCTAGCAGCAGTCCCGCACCCAGCTCGGCCGCAACACTAATGAACGCCCACAGCGCCACCGGACGGAAGCCCATCTTGCCGATGGCGGCCGTCCACCCGCGTAGCCCGGCCCCTTCCACCAGCCGAACGCCTTCTGCGCGCCGTGGGCCGCAAAGATCAAACCAATCGTTAGGCGAAGAACGGCGATGCCCGCGTCGACATTCCATGCTCCTCGGCCCAGTTTCGTTGCTGAGGCAACTATATCGCAGCGGAGAAGAGGCGCGGCCCTCGTCGTGCACGATGGCCCGTCGCCTTCGCCCTTAAGAGCCTGACGGCGGCGGGCGAGCGGCAAATCGCGGAGCTCGTTAAGAAGGCCGCGAGCTGAGGCAAACGGCAGCAGTTGAAGCCGTAATCCGAAGACATTGAGGCGGATAGTGCCCCGCGCTAGACTTGGCACGGCACTCCCGGGCGGGAGTAACTCAGCTGGCAGAGTGTCTGCTTCCCAAGCAGAATGTCGCGGGTTCGAATCCCGTCTCCCGCTCCACTTCTCCCCTTTCGTGCTCAGCACGACACTCTGCTTTGTCGCACCGCATGTAGAGATTCAGCCGGCCGAGGCAGTGCTGCTAGGCCGCCCTTGCGCTGAAGGCTGCGGCGACTCGCTTCGGCGACTCAGGGGCTCGGCGGGTCGGCCTGTGCTCGCGCGGTCGGCCGAAAGACCCCCTTCTGATCGCGCCCCGAGGAGGGCGTCGCGCACGAATCGGATCGTCGTTCGGGGCTGCCCCTTTGGAACGGGTCGACCTCGTTGGCACGGTTGGGCGCGGTGGAGCGTCGGGAGTTATTCACGCACCGTGGGACAGAGGGCCCTCCTCATCGTCCCGCCCATCTGGTAAGCCGGCGGTAAACGCAAGTCGCTGGGAACGTACCAGCGCAACGTCCGCATAGGGGAACGCCGGCGGTCCTGGTGGGCCGCCGGCGTTCCGACAAATGCGTCAGTTGGTGTGATGGTGCACGGACTTCGCGTAATGGTTGTGCGACAGGCCGCTGATCGCGAACGACCCGTTGCGGAAGATGCCCCAGTACTCGTTGGCGATGTGGTTGTTCGCCACCGCCACAGCGACGGTCACGCTCAGGTCGGCATTCAGGAGGGCGATGCCCACCGGATGGCCGCTCCCCGCATCGGGGTCGATGCCGTTGCCTGAGATCGTGTTGTCGCGGATCACGTTGCCCGACACGTTCTGGCCCGGCGCTGGGCGTGGATGCCCACGCCGGCCTCGCCGTTATTCCGGAGCCTGTTGTCGATGATCCGGTTGTTGTAGGAGGCGGTCCCGGGGAATGGGGCGAACATGCCGACCCCCGCGCCGCCGTTGCCCTCGGAGACGTTGTGGATGATGAGGTTGTCGTAGACGCCGCCCTTGGTCGGGTCGGACACAGCCAGCGCGTTGTGGGAGGGAAGGGTGATGCCGCAATCCAGGCGGTTGTTCCGAGCGACGTTGCGAGAGATCACGTTGTGGGCGCTTGGTCCGAACTCGTCGGTGATCAGGATGCCGCCGACGTTGTTTTCGACCACGTTGCCCACGAGCCATGACCAGGTCACGCTCGCGAGATGGAGTCCCTCGCCGCAGTCGCCGGGGATGTTGCCATTGGCCTTGCACTCGAAGGTGGCACTGGTCCCGAAGCCGGCGTCATTGAGCTTGACCGTGTTCTCCTCGATGCGGACCTTCGAGGTCCCGGCCACCAGGATGCCCTCGCCGATCGCATGCTCGACGGTGAAACCGTCGACAACCGATCCGCTGGCGTCCGGGCCGGAGACGAGGAGCCCGTAGCCGACGAACGGCCCGATGCCGCCGGCCTGACCGGCCGCGTCGATGATGGCGTCCTCGCCTTTGAGGGTCAGCTGCCTGGTGATCGAAACCTGCTCGGCATAGGTGCCCTCGTCAACGTGGAGCGTCGCGCCGGCCGGCGCGACGCTCACGGCGGCCCGATGGTCAGGCAGGGCTTGCTCGCGGTGCACGGGTTCGCATCGCTGCTGTGGTGTTCTCTGGACACGTAGACCTGGACGAGGCCGAAGCCGCGACCGGCGTGGCTCCTAGCATGGCGACCATGCTCAGGACGACGCCAATCGCGCCAACCCGACCTAGCAGATGGGTAGACGGTGAAACCACGCAAACCTCCTCGGAACCTCGCCCGCGAACAGCGTACGAGTGTCGGGCGATTGAACGCGTGGTCTCGCCATTGGCCACGCGCAGCCGGGGCGACCGTGACTATAGCTGCGCGTCGCTCGCCCACGTCCAAGGACCGGCTCGGGTGTATCACGGGAACCGCTGCCGTCGAACCGTTGCGGCCTCCGGCTGCGGCGGATCGGTCACCTGGGCGCCACCCCCGGTAGAGGCGGCTGCGCCGTTGCTTCCCGAAGAGGCGGCTGGGCCGTTGCTTCCTGAGCCTGCGCCTGCGCTGCAGGCTCCGAGCAGGACCGCCATACCGACGAGCGTGACGAGCTGAATCTATCGAACGCACCTCGGGCTCCTTTCTCGAGTCGTGCTAGCGCCGATCTGGCAGGAGGCTGCCGCCTGCCGAAGCGAGATTCTATCGAGGATCGCGCTTCAGCCGACCACCGCCCGGGGGAGCATGGCCAGCAGCCGCCACACGCTCGGAGCGGCCTCGAAGCGGACCAGCTGCCGCGCCAGGCGCGGGGCGGTGCGGTGGCTCGTGAACCAGATCGGCTTCGGCCAGGCATGGAAGGGGGCCCGGATCACCGTCTTCTCGGAGCGCGAGAACATCAGGCTGTTGTGGACCACCGCGGTGCCTGAGCCGATGTCGTTGCGCGCGTGGCCCGGGAAGGCGCCCCACGGCGTGACGCCGAGGGCGAAGCCGAGCGCCGACCAGTGGTTGATCGAGACGGTGCCGTAGCGCAGGTCGGCGACGGCCCGTTCGACGGCCGCTTCCACCGCGGGGTTGCGCATCGACGAGGGATGGACGATGAGGGTTGCGTTGAGCGAGCCCCAGACCGATCCATTCGCGAAGTCGACCGCGCGGCGCAGGTAGTCGGTCACGTCCGAGGAGGGGAGCGGGACCTCACCGAAGACGCTGCAGAACGCCTCGGTGGTGAAGCACGGGTCGTCGCCGGCGCCGGGATCGAGGTCGGTGATCAGCGCCCACGGCAGGCGCGCGCCGTCTCGCGTCCCGTACACCTCCGCCTCGGGATGCGCACCCAGGAACGAGTCGAAGCGCTCCTCGGCACCCGGGTAGTAGGCGACGCGCACCGGGGTCGCGCCCAGGCGCGCACGGACCGCGTTGAGGAACCGATGCCGGAGCTGCCAGCCGGCTGGCGTGATGATCACGCGGGGCGTCGTGCAGTTGAAGCCGGCGTTGTTGGTGAGCATGGTGGCCAGGTTGTCGGCCTGGTACTCGATGTCGGCATCGGTCCAGCGGCCCGGCACGATGATCACCGGGGTCAGGTTGCCGAGCTCTGAGGTGAATGGCTTGTGCAGCACCGGCTCGTCGCGCAGCCGGCGCTCCTCGCCATCGGCGCCGCGGCCGTACACGATCGTGTTGTAGGTCCGGAACGAGCCAGTGATGTGCAGCTCGTCGACCCCGGGGTGGCCCGTCAGGTAGGCCCCCTCCTCGGCGCCGCCCTGCACGATCCGCAGGAAGCCGTCGCGGATCAGGACGCGCAGGGCCGCCTCGAGGATCGGCGTCAGGAAGGCCTGGGTGGGATGCACCTTGAGGAGCACCACGCGGTTCGCGACGAAGAGCCGGTCGAGCACGTCGAGCGGCGCGATCGACGAGACGTTGCCGCCACCCAGGACGAGGCAGACACCACCCTCATCCGGCTGCCGGTAGGCCACCGCCTGGGTCATCCGCAGCTCCTTCGCCGTCACGCCCGGCTGCATCCAGACGTCGGCGCTCACCAGCGGATACATGAGCCGATCGAACCAATCGACCGGCATCACCCGCGCCGAAACCCGGCCGTCCGCGTGGGTGGTGACGCGTCCGTGGATCCGCGGCGTGCCGCGACGCGAGATCTCGCCGAGCTGAGCGCTGCAGGAGTCGCAGCAGGCGGAGCACGACGTATGGCCCCACCAGGGCCTCCTCGGCCGCCTCGCCCGGGGTGAGCTGCTCGGCCGCGGCCACCGCGTCGGTCCAATCGTCCGCCACCGCCGCGACGTCACGGCGCAGCGCGCGCAGAAGCGCGACCTTGGCGGAGGGCTGGAGGGCGACCCAGGCCGCGCGACGCGCCCGCAGGCTCGCGACCGCGTCGTCGAGATGCGTGCGGGTCGTCGCGTTCGGTTCGGTGTGGGGTGGGGCGAGGAGGTCGGTGATGCGGCGGATCATAGGCGGGCCGGCAAGCCCGCGGCCAAGCTCGCGCCTTATCCGCTCGGTGACGGGCTCGCGGTCGGCCGGGCGGTCCTTGTCGGGTGAGGCGTCGTCGAATAACCGGCGCCCCCGGAGTCGCCCGCTCCGGGGAACTCCGCCTCGGATTCGCCGGGTCGACCCGAGGCGCGCGGGGACGGGTGGGCATCCGTGGTCGGCGCTGGCGACTCGGAGGGAGAGATCTTCGGGCTGACCGTCGGGCTCTGGCGTTCCGACGAAGAAGCGGCCGGCGTCACCGACTCGACCTCGCTGGGCGAGCCATTCCCCACGTTGCGAATCAGGCCGGTCAGCTGTCCCGCGAAGATCGCTCCCGCGACCGCGACCACGAGGGTCGCCGCCAGCACGCTGGCACGCATCACGCGGCCAAGACCGCCAGTCCAGGTGACCGGCGCCAGCAGCCGGCCGAGGAAGCCACGGCCCGGGGCAGGCTCCTGCTCCACCGCCGCCATGACGCGCTGAGCCAGGCCGTGCGGGGCGCCAGTGGCGGTATCGGCGAGGAAGCTCTCGAGCTCGGCAATGGGGTGGTCGGCATCAACCGAGGGCCGGTCGAGCTCGTCGGGGCGGAAGGGACGACGTGTCATGCCGGCACCTCGGAGCCGATGAGCGGGCGCAGCCGCTCGAGGCCCCGGCGCAGATGGGTCTTCACCGTGTTGACCGGGCGTCGCGTCGTGGCGGCGATCTCCTCGAGGCTCATCTCCGCGAAGAAGCGCAGCGCGACGACCTCGCGGTACGGCTCACGCAGGGCGGCGACGGCGAGCCGCACCGAGCGCTGCCGCTCCCCGGCCAGGGTGATGGCCAGCGGGTCGGTCGAGGGCGCTCCGAGCGCCAGCTCCGGCTGGAGCTCGGCCGTCTCGCGCCGCTGGCCAAGGCGGCGGTATGCGTGGCGCGTCGCGATGCGCTGCAGCCAGCCGCCGAGTGGTCCCTCGCCCCGATACGTGCTGAGCGATCGGTACGCCATCAAGAAGCTTTCCTGCGCCACATCCTCCGCGTCGTGGGGCCGGCCGAGGATGCGCAGGCAGGTGCGGTAAACGGTCACCTGCTCACGCTCCACCAGGATCCGAAACAGGTCCCGGTCGCCGGCCAGGACGGCGTCCACGAGCGCGCGGTCATCCACGCCTTCATCGTGCCATGCCGTCCGCTCCACCACCGGCTAGTTGGCGTGGGAGTCTTCTCCGCCGCCCAGGCCAGAGCTGCGAACGGCGACCGCGAGCCCAAGGCTGCGGACGATTCGAGATCGATCGGAGGTAGGCATGGGTGTCCCTTCGAGCTGGGCGTCGCCGCGGGTTCATTTCGGCCTCATCCATGACGAGGCATCCGTTCAGCGCAAGGTTTCAGAGCGCGAGTTGCTACCATGGCCCGGCAACGCCTTCCGACGCTGGCCGCCACATCTGCGCGGCCACCTGCATTCGTGCACAGGAGACCGCCGCACACTGATGAGCACGCTCACCGAGCGCCCTGGCCTGAACGCCCCGATGGGACCGAACGGCCATCCCCTCCCGCCCGCGCGCACGGTGCGCTACAACCCATCGGGCCCCGAGCTCCAGGCGCTGACCAGCCGCATGCCGCAGGCGCGCCGCACCAGCTTCTCGAACTACAACGTCCAGACCACGGTGGTGAGCCGATCCTCGGGCTCCACGTACCTGGTCACCGATGACCCCTCGGAGACGACCGGGAAGGCGATCTCACGCGCCGAGGGAGCTCGTATCGCGGCGCTCCAGGACGCCTACATCGCCGACCAGCCGATGCTGGTCATCGACGGCTACATCGGCAACGACCCCGACCAGCGCTCGCGCGTCCGCCTGTACATCGAGGAGGCGAACGCCAACATCGCCGGGATGCAGCAGCAGCTCTACTTCCCGCCGGATGCCCCGGCGGACGAGTGGGAGCCCGAGTTCTCCCTGATCTACACCCCGAACCTGCCGATGCTCGACTACCCCGACGAACGGCTGATCGCGGTCGACCTGGCCGCCGGCGTGACACGGATCATGAACTCCGACTACTTCGGCGAGTCGAAGAAGGGCGGTCTGCGGATGTGGAACGCGCTCGTCTACGAGCGCGGCGGCCTCGCGATGCACGCCGGCTGCAAGGTCGTCCCCACCGACGCCGGCGAGCGGACGATGCTGATCATCGGCCTCTCGGGAACGGGCAAGACGACGACCACCTTCACGCGCCAGAACAACAGCCAGCCGGTGCAGGACGACTTCATCGGCCTCTTCCCCGGCGGCAAGGTCGTCGGCACCGAGAACGGATGCTTCGCCAAGACCTTCGGCCTCGACCCGGCCCACGAGCCGGCCATTCACGGTGCTGTCGTCAAGCCCGATGCCTACCTCGAGAACGTCTCGCAGCACGAGGACGGCGGGCCGGTCGACTTCTTCGACACCTCGTACACCAAGAACGGGCGCGCCACCTTCCCGATGGCGTCGCTGGGGATCTGGCGCGACCCGCGCGAGATCGGCCCGGTCAACCACCTGCTGATCCTCAACCGCAACGACAACATCATCCCGGCCGTCGCGCGGCTCTCCCGGGAGCAGGCGGCGGCCTATTTCATGCTCGGCGAGACGCAGGGCACCTCGGCCGGTGGCGCGGCGGAGGAGGGTCGCGCGCTGCGCGTGCCCGGGCACGAACCCGTTCTACCCGCACCGTGACGAGCAGCAGGCGAACCGCTTCCACGACCTGATGGGGAGCTGCGACTTCGACGTCTTCCTGCTCAACACCGGGCGAATCGGCGGGGGCGAGGGGGACAGCCGCTCCAAGAAGGTGGCGATCGAGCACTCCGGGGCAATCGTCAAGGCCATCGCCGAGGGGACCGCCACCTGGGAGCGCGACCCCGACTTCGGGTACGAGTTGGCCTCGTCGCTGCCCGGGATCGACGACAGTGGAGCTGCTCCAGCCGCGGCGGCTCTACCAGCGCACCGGCCGCGCCGACGAGTACGCGCACTGGGTCGAGCGCCTCCGCCGCGAGCGGATCGAGTTCCTGGAGGACTACCCCGGCCTGCTGCCGGAGATCGTCGCGGCGATCCGCTAGACGCCGGATGCGTCCCTGAGCGAACGCACCGCGTAGGCGGTCATCGCGTGGCTGAATCCCTTCAGCTCCAATTCGGTGACCGGATCGGCCTCGACGGACTCCTCGACCGCGGCGAACACTCGCTGGCTGACCAGGATCTGGCCTGCGGTCGCCGCACCCGACAGGCGCGAGGCCAGGATCACGGAATTGCCGATCGCCGCATAGTCGTAGCGACCTTCGAAGCCGATGCGCCCCAGCGTGGCGAACCCCGCGGCGATCCCGATCCCGAGGCCCAGCTCGTAGCCTCGCTTGCGCCACGCCGCCGACAGGGGGCCGAATCGCTCCCGCATCTCGCACGCGGTTCGCACGGCGGCGAGCTGGTGGTCTGCCACCGGCGTCGGGTCGTTGAAGAAGACCATCAGCCCATCGCCGGCGAAATGCTCAACCGTTCCGCCATGGGCGACGGCCAACCCGCCGACAACGGAGTGGTACTGGCGCAGCACACCCAGCACCTCCTCCGGCTCCGCCTGCTCCGCGAATGCCGTGAAGCCCCGCAGGTCCGCGAACAGGGCGGAGATCTCGCGACGGTGACCGGCCAACAACTGCTCGCCTTCGACGCTCGAGAGCAGCTCAGCGACCTGGGGCGCATAGCGGGCGAGCTCGGTGCGCTGCCGGTCAATCGTCTCGAAGAGCCGCACGTTCTCGATCGCGAGGACAGCCTGGTCCGCGAAGGTCGTCAGGAGGCTGATCTCGGAGGTGGTGAACGCCTCGACATGTTTTCGCCAGATGGAGAGGACGCCGATCGGCTCCCCGTCGCGGAGAAGCGGAACCCCGAGGATCGTCCGAAAGCCAACGATCCGCTGCATGTCTGTCAGCGCGTATTCGGGATCGGCCAGCACGTCGAGGATCTGGATCGGCCCACGCTCGAGCAGGGCTCGACCCATCGCCGAGCCTCGCTCCGGCTCGACCTGGCGGTTGGCGATGATCTCCCGTGCCTCCGCTGGAACATCCGACGTGAAGGCGCTGGCGCCGAACCGCCCGCCGATCTCGCGCAGGATGTTGCCCTGGTCGGCGTGCGTCAGGCGAACCGCGCTGTCGAGCACCGTCTGCAGGACGGCATCGAGCTCGAAGGTCGAGCGGCTGATCGACTGCAGCACCTGTCCGACCGCGGTCTCCCGCTCCAGCGCCTCATGCGTTTCGCCGAGCAGGCGGGCGAGGCGGATCGCGATCGCCGCCTGGTCGGCGAAGACGGAGACCACCTCGATCTCCTCGTCGGAGAACGGCTCCACCTTGCTTCGGCCAAGACCAAATGTGCCGATAAGTACCCCGTCGGTGCGGATCGGCACGCCAAGCAAGGTTCGCACGCCTCCGACCCGATGCGCGCCCGCCTCGTATTCCGGATCAGCGGTGACGTCTGCAACCTGCACAGCGGCGCCGCTCATCGCAACGCGACCGTTCACCGACCTCCGATCGATTGGATCGGGGTGCTCGCGCTCGAAGGCCCAGTGCTCAGGCGACCCACCGCTGGCCGCTGCGAACCGAAACAGATCGCCATCGCGCAGGAACACGAAGCCCAGTTCCGCCCGGCACAGGGCCGCCGCCTCGGACGCGATCTGGTCCAGCGCCGGCTGGAGCTCGAAGCCGGCACCGGTGACCGCGGCGAGGACGCGACCGACGGCCGCCAGGGCATCTCGCTGGGAGGTGGGCGCCTCCGCTTCAGCCATCCGTTTCGAGCGTGGCCTCGACCGAGAGCGCCACGTTCCCCTTCAGGGCGCGGGAGATCGGGCAGCCGTCCTTGGTGCCCTCGGCGATCCGGTCGAACTCCTCGTGGCTGATCCCCGGCACGTGCCCGAGCACGGTGAGCGCCGACGCGGTGACCGTCCAGCCACCCTCGAGCTTCTCGAAGGTCACCTCCGCCTCCACGTGCAGCTCGTCAGGGGTGTACCCGGCCCGGCCCAGGTCTGCCGAAAGGGCCATGGCGAAGCATGCGGCGTGGGCGGCCGCCAACAGCTCCTCCGGGGACGTCCGGCCTTCGGGCGCCTCCGTGCGTGATCCCCACGAGACGGGCAGGTCCATGAACAGGCCGGACGTGCCGGCGGTGACCGTGCCGCCGCCCGTGGCGAGCGGCCCCTGCCAGGTGACGGTGGCGGTGCGGACGGCGGCCATGGGATCGGTCCTCCTTGTATCCTGCGGGGACCTCAGCCTACCTCACGAAGGACCGATATTGAACGGCGAGCCGTCCCCCGCGAAGCCCGTGCCGACGATCCGAGGCGAGCTGGTCTACCTGCGTCCCGCCGAGCGCTCGGACCTCGACCTGTTCGTGCGCTGGTTCGCCGATGCCGAGACGACTCGCTATCTGGGCGTGCGCGCCCCGTTCAGCAGGGCGATGGAGGACAAGTGGTTCGAGGAGATGCTCGCGGAGCAGGGCAAGCGCGGCTATCACTTCGTGATCTGCCTGCTCGCCGATGACCGGGCGATCGGGACCGCCGGGTTCCACCACGTGAACTACGAGGACGGCCACGCCTCGTTCGGGATCAGCATCGGCGAGAAGGCGGAGTGGTCGAAGGGCTACGGCACCGATGCGCTGCGCGCCATCTGCGACTTCGGCTTCGGCCAGCTGCGCCTCGAGCGGATCGAGCTCGACGTCTACGAGCCCAACCAGCGAGCGCAGCGCTCCTACGAGAAGGCCGGCTTCGTGACCGAGGGCACGATGCGCCACGCCCACTTCTCCGACGGCAAGCACCACGACGTGCTGCGCATGTCGCTCCTGCGCGGGGAGTGGGAGGCGCAGCCCCGCCACCGGTCCTGGGACGACGGCTGATACGTGTTCGAGCTGCGCCGCGACCCTGTCACGGGCTGGTGGTCGGCGATCGTCACGGACCGGAACTTCGAGCACGCCTCGTTCGCCGTGCAGGCGACGCCGATCGAGGGGACCCACTGCCGCCACTGCGACGACGACCCCACGCCCCCGGCTGAAGCCGCGGAGGAGACGGCGATCCGCCGCGTCACGCTGCGGAGCGACGCCTTCCATCGGATCGAGACCGGCGCGGAACGAGCCGGGCAGCTCTCCGTGGAGCAGGCGCTCGCCGCGAGCGGCTCGTGGGAGATCCTGGTCGCGCCGCGCGACCACCACGAGCGGCTGGCCGATGCTCCACCGCGGCTTGCCGTCAACCTGCTGCGCACCCTGCGCGACACGATGCGCGCCATGGCCGCCGAGCCCCATCCCGAGGACGAGCCGCACTACATCCAGGCGGTGCAGAGCTACGGGATGCAGGCCGGTTCGCGCAGCAGCCACCTCAACATCGAGCTGTACGACATCCCGCAGGTCCCCCACTGGGTGGCCGAGGAGATCGGCGGCGGCGCGCGCCACGTGATCAAGACGCGGAACTGCGTCTGGTGCAGCCTCGCCCGATCCGAGGAGGAGGCCGGCGAGCGGCTCGTCCTGGCCGAGGAGCGGTACGTCGTCTTCGCGCCGGCGGCCAGCCGCTCCGCGTTCGAGCTGATGATCGTGCCGCGCGCGCACGCCGCGGACTTCACCGCGCTCGACGACGACGACATCGCGGCCGCTACCGCGACCCTCCAGCGCACGCTCGGCGCACTCGACGCGCTGGGCGACCCGCCGTACAACCTGTTCCTGCACACCGCCCCGGTGGGCGAGCGGCTCGACCAGACGTACCACTGGCATTGGGAGCTGCATCCGCGACTGCGGGTGATCGCCGGGCTGGAGCGCGCGACCGCCCTTGCCGTGAACCCCGCGGCGCCCGAATACGCCGCCGGCGTGCTGCGCGAGCACCTCCACCCGGAAAGCCCGTAACAGATGGGCGTCGCCATGCGTCAACCGGACCGATGGCGATCGCTTCCTGGCTCCCGTTCCGTCCCGCCCCGATGACCGTGCCGCGGGATCGGTCCGACGCGATCGAGGCGGAGTTCAATCGGCTCTTCAACCAGTACTCCGGGCCGATCTTCAACTTCGCGCTGCGGATGATCGGTGACGCGGACCGTGCCGCCGACGTCGCCCAGGACACCTTCATCAAGGCCTACCGCAAGCTCGACACCCTGACCGATGCCGCCTCGGCCAAGGCCTGGATCTACCGCATCGCCACCAACACCGCGATCGACGCGATGCGCCGCAGCCGGCACACCGTGCGGATGGACGAGGACGAGGATCGGCCCGTCGAGCAGGCCGATGGCGGTCCCGGCCCCGAGACGCAGGTGCTCTCCGGCCTCCTCGACGAGCGGATCGGCCGCGCGCTGCTGCGCCTCAAGCCGAACCATCGCCAGTGCCTGATCCTGTCGGACGTCGAGGACATGAGCGCCGCGCAGATCGGCGAGGTGATGGAGATGAGCGGCGGTGCCGTGCGGGTGCTCCTCTGCCGCGCCCGCGGCGAGATGCGCCGCCTGCTGGCGGCGGAGGGCCTGGTCCGATGACGTTCCGCGGCGACCACCCCGACGAGCTGATCAGCGCGTCGCTCAACGGCGACCTGACCGATGCGGAGCGCGCCGCGCTCGACGCCCACCTCGCTCGCTGCGAGCGGTGCCGCGCGACGCTCGCCGCGTTCAAGTCCGAGCGGCGAATCCTCTCCGGGCTGCCGGTGGCTGACCCGCCGCGCGACCTGTCGGCGCGGGTGCGTGGCGGGATCGAGTCCGGGCGGTTCGGCGGTCCGTGGTGGCGCCGGCCAGGTCGCCAGGTGCCGCTGCTCGCGTCGGCGGGCGTCTTTGCGGCGGTCGTCCTGTCCGTCGTCTACTTCGGGCATCTGCTACCGGCCCCGGTCGGGCAGGCGAGCGGGTCGCCGGTGGCGACGATCTCATTCGCGCCTTCGAGCAGTGTCGTCGCATCGACAGCGCCGAGCGCCGGCCCGAGCGCTCCCGCGACCTTCCTGGCGGCGGGGCAGCTCGGCTACCTGGAGCTGAGCGGCGCCTCCCTGCAGCCCGTCGAAGCTCTCCTTCGTCAACGACGCGACCGGCGCCTCGATCGGACCGGGCACCGTCTCCGGCCCACCGATCGCCGCCTCGCTCTCACCCGACGGGCAGTGGCTCGCCTACATCACCCAGAAGGGCGAGACCGACGCCAACGAGGTGTGGGTGCTCCGCGTCTCGTCGACGCGCACGGTGACTCCCCTGGGGTGCTCCCTTGCCGGTTCCGTTCACGGATCGGCTGAGCTGGTCACCCGAGGCCGACCTGCTGGCGTTCACGCTGGCGGCGGTCAACCTCGGCACTGCGAGTGGCTGCCCCGACGCCAGCCGATGTCGACGGCACGACACGACCTTGGCTCTTCAGCGTGGCTACTGGCTCCGCGGCACCGCTGATGGACGTAGGCAAGGATTCCTATGCAGCAGGCTTCGTACCGGTTGCTCTTCCAGATGCGCCCAACAGGTTGTGGGTTAGCCACGCCGCCGAGAGCCCCCGGAGTCGAGCTGATGACGGTCGGGCCGACAGCGGCATGTGAAACGCTCATCAGCGTTGACGGTATGTTCCTGCCCTTGGTGGCTCCCCGACGGCAACCGGGTCACTCTTCTGGCGCGGAACGATGGCCGGCCAGCCGGCGGCGGATGGACCTTTCTCGCCAGCGGAGGGATGCCGTACGTCTCGGGCGACTTCGGAGCACGCATGGTCCTGCGTCGGTCTGGGATCGGTAGTCAGCTCTTCACCGACTTGAGCCGGTGGGTGGCGAGGCCTTCGCTTCAGGCAAGTTCACGTGGGGACACGACAGCGATCAGTTCGCCTTCTGGGACGGGGCCTGGACTGGCGCGCCGCAGAACGCCGACGGTACCTACCCGAGCCAACAGGATCGTGTACATGGGTCGCGTCATCGGAGGCCTGCTGAGCCACGCGTCGCGAGCCGGCATTGATCTTCCTGACGGAGCGTGGATCGTCGACGTTGCGCTGCCCGGCACGGAGATGGTCGGTGACGATCGGGCTGCCATCCGCCGGCATCGGGGATCCGCCGTCGGCGTACGTCCAGATCTTCCGCGACGAAGGTGGCAGTGCCGCGGATCATCGGCGGTGGCGTCGATCCGCCTCCCTGGGACGGGCCGGCGGTCTTCGGGCACTGAGCGCGAGCCGGCGCCGAGCCAGCTCCATCGGGCTAGACTCGGGCGCGATGACCGACCGCCAGATCATGGACGCCGATGAGCTGCGACGCGCCCTCACCCGCATCGCGCACGAGATCGTCGAGCGCAACGGCGGGACCGATGGGCTGGTCCTGGTCGGCGTGCGCAGCCGCGGGGTGCCGCTGGCGCGGCGGCTGGCCGGGCTGATCGAGCAGCACGAGGGGGTGAGCCTGCCGGTCGGGGCGCTCGACATCACCTTCTACCGCGACGACCTGACCAAGATCGCCCACGCGCCGATCGTCAAGAAGACGCAGGCGATGCCGGAGATCGACGACCAGACGGTCGTGCTCGTCGACGACGTCCTGTTCACCGGTCGAACGGTGCGCGCTGCCCTGGACGCCCTGACCGATCACGGTCGCCCCGAGGCGGTGCGGCTGGCGGTGGTCATCGACCGCGGGCACCGCGAGCTCCCGATCCGCCCCGATCATGTCGGCAAGAACCTGCCCACCAGCCGCGAGGAGCTCGTCCACGTGCGCGTGGTCGAGGAGGACGGGGTCGACGAGGTGGTGCTCGAGCGGCCAGGGGCTGCGGGCTAACTTGGTGGCTAGCGCGTGGTCACCCGACGACCACAACGACCAAGATCGGCCCGATACTTCACTTCGGTGGTCACGTGGTGACCGAACAGCGACGGAGGGGCTGATCCGGAGCTCTTCTTCCCCGTTGTAGCCGCCCGGTGACCATGGGCCGTCGAGATGCGCGGCTATACTGGCCGAAACCCCTTTAAGACGGTCCTGCGAGGCCGCCAAGGAGCATCGATTGAGCGACTCGGCAGTGACCCCACGCCATCGGCCTGATGCCGGTGGCGTCGTTGTGTCCGAGCGCGAGCCGGTCATGGGGTGGCCGCATCGCAGCCTGCTCGACGTCGACCAGCTGAGCCGTGGGGAGCTCGAGCAGTGCCTCGACCTGGCGGTCGACATGCGCGAACGGCGGGCTCGTCGCGAACGGCTCGAGACGCTTCGCGGCGAGGTGGTGGGGCTCGCCTTCTGCGAGCCGTCGACCAGGACGCGGGTCAGCTTCGAGCTGGCGGCCACGGCGCTCGGGGCACAGGTGGTCGAACCTGCCGATCGAGGCGAGCAGCGTGACGAAGGGCGAGTCGCTGGTCGACACGCTGCGGACCCTCGAACGCACCGGGATCGGCACGATCGTGCTGCGCCACGCCATGAGCGGCGCCCCGTACCTCGCCGCGCGCAGCACCGGGGCGCGGATCGTCAACGCTGGCGACGGGACGCATGCGCATCCGACCCAGGCGCTCCTCGACGCGCTCACCCTGCGCGAGGCGCTGGGGTCGGTGGAGGGGAAGAAGATCGCGATCGTGGGCGACATCGGCCATTCGCGGGTGGCTCGCTCGAACATGCACTCGCTGGCCGCGCTCGGCGCATCGGTCTGGCTGGCTGGCCCGGCGGCGTGGGTCGCCGGCTTCGAGGACTGGCCGGGGGTCACGGTCGCCGCGAACCTCGAGGAGGCATTGGCCGATGCCGATGCGGTGATGGCGCTCCGCATCCAGCTCGAGCGCGATGCGGGGGGTGACCGCCCTTCGCTGAGCGACTACACGGCGACCTGGGGGCTGAACGAATCGCGCATGGCGCTCGCCCGGCCGGGCGCACCGCTGCTGCATCCGGGTCCCACCAACGAGGGCGTGGAGATCACCGCCGACCTCGCGGACGGCCCCCGGAGCCTGATCGGGACGCAGGTCGCGAATGGCGTCCCGATGCGGATGGCCGTCCTCTCGCTCCTCGCCCGATGAGCCGATTCGGGTCGCTCGCCGACCCGATGGCCACGCTGCTGTTGAGCGGCGTTCGGATCGTGGATCCGGCGAGCGGGACCGACCGGGAAGGTGACGTCGCGATCCTCGACGGGAGGCTCGTGGCGGCGAGCAGCCTGCCCGCGAATGCAGAGCGAATCGACGGTCGCGGCCTCGTGGTCGCCCCGGGCCTGTGCGACCTGCACACCCACCTTCGCGAGCCGGGGATGGAGCGCGCCGAAACGATCGCGAGCGGGGCGCGAGCGGCGGCCCGCGGCGGGTTCACGACCATCTGCGCCATGCCCAACACCGATCCCCCGCTCGACCGACCCGAGGTCGTGCGCTGGGTGCTGGATCGGACGCGGGACGTGGCCTGCCGGGTGCGGGTCGTCGCGGCGGCGACGCAGGACCGAGCGGGGGAACGACTCGCCGATGTCGCCGCGCTTGCCAACGAGGGAATCGTCGGTGTCAGCGACGACGGCGCGGCGATTGCCTCGGAGCTGCTGGCACTCGACCTGCTCCGGCAGCTCAGCGCCCTTGGGCTGCCACTCATCGAGCACGCCGAGGACGCGACCCTCGCCGCCGGGACGGTGATGCGTGCCGGCCCCGTGGCCACGCGCCTGGGCCTGGCCGGCTGGCTGCCCGCAGCAGAGCTGTCGATCGTCGAGCGCGACATCGCCCTGGCCGAGGAGACCGGCGGCTGGGTCCATTTCACGCACCTCTCGACCGCGGTGGCGCTCGAGGCAGTTCGCAGCGCGAAGGAGAGCGGGATCCACGTCACCTGCGACGTGACACCGCACCACCTGGCCATGACCGATGCGTGGGTCGCGGGGGATCGCCACTTCTCCTGGGACGAGCCCGTGCCGCTGACCGTCGACCCCCGGCGCGCCTATGACGCCGCCTGCCGCGTCAATCCCCCGCTCCCCTCGCGGGAAGACGCGCTGGCGCTGCTCCGCGGCCTGGCCGACGGCACGGTGGATGCCATCGCGACCGACCACGCCCCCCATCCCCGCGAGCGCAAGAGCGTCGAGTTCGCGGCGGCTGCGCCGGGGATGATCGGCCTCGAGACCGCGCTGTCGCTGGGGCTGGCGGCCGTGGCCGCCGGGCGACTCGCGCTGACCCGGCTGGTGCAGGTGCTGAGCACCGGCCCGGCCGCCCTCATCGGCGAGGCGAGGTCGCTCCAGCCCGGAGGCATCGCCGACCTCGTCGTCTTCGATCCCACCGCTGGCTGGCGGGTCGAGGCGGGCGAGCTGGCCTCTGCATCCTCAAACACACCATTGCTCGACATGGACCTCCCGGGCGTGGTGCGTTTGACGGTCGCCGAAGGGCGGATCACGTACCGCAACGGGCTCGACGACACCACCTGACGAACCGGGCTGCGTGGCAGCGACCCCGCGCGGGATGTGGGACCATGCGCCCGCCCATGTCGATCCGAACCAACGAGGAACTCGATCCGAATGAAGGGCCAGGCTTTGGTTGCTTCGTCTGGCAGGCGATCCTCTTCGCCGGGATCCTGCTCCTCATCCCGGTCGGCCTCTTCACCTTCAACTGGCCGGTCTGGCTGCTGGTCGTGCTGCTCTGCATCGACATGTTCCTGCTCTTCTTCATCAGCATGACCAGCGTCTTCCTGCTGCGGGTCTTCTTCGCCGATCGTCGGCGTGGCCGAGGAAGGACCGTCGGCGTCGCCCGTCCCACGACCCGGGTGATCAGCACCGAAGCGCCCGGGGAGCCGAAGCGGGACCAGGCCGCGGAAGGGGACGGAGACACCCTAATGCCGCTGATGGTCACCTTCTTCAACGTGCGCAAGGGACGCGACTCGATCTTCAAGTTCGGCATGCGGCGCTACTTCCCCAACACGGTCCGCCGCTATGAGGCGGAGTACGGGATCCGCTTCATCGGCTGGTTCAACGTGACCGAGGGGTCGGAGTGGAACAACGTCGTGATCCTCGACCTGCCGAGCTACTCGGTCCTCGATCGCCTCTACGCCGATCCGACGGCGCGCGGCTTCGGCCATCGGGTCGCGGAGTCGATCTTCGACAAGAAGCACATCATCTTCCTGCGCGAGCGGATGGGCCCGGACCTGGTCTTCAAGCCGTGAGCGCGCCCCGCATCGCTGCCCTGCGCGAGCTGGCCGAGGAGGCCGAGCTCGAGCGGCGCGACTTCGTCTACGAGGCGACCGAGCAGCTGCGCCGCTTCCTCGACGCCAACCGCGAGCGGCTGCGCGAGATCGGCCCCCTCAAGCTCGTCGACGACGAGCAGGACTACCTCCTCTTCGACCCGGTCGACGAGACCTGGACCACGCGGCTCACCTACCAGGATCCGGCCGACAGCGAGTGGTACGACGAGGAGCAGACGGTCGAGGCGGTGAGCGAGGTGGTCGAGCTCTACAACCTGGCCGACATCCTGTCGTGGTTCGTGGAGGCGTCGCGCGACCCGACCAACCACCTCATCCCGGCCGACAAGCTGGCCGCGCACGAAGAGGTGGCCGAGGAGGCCCACGACGACGACTGGCAGGCCGGCCTGCCGACCAACCAGCAGGAGACGCTTGCCGCCCAGCGACTCTGGCAGCTGGCCGATGCGTATCGGACCCAGATCGGCGACCAGCAGAAGCAGGTGCTGCGCGAGTTCGCCGCCAACGCCGAGGAGGTCCTGAAGCGGACCGGCGACCTGGTCCTCCTGGACGAGGAGAATGACACCCTCATCCTCCGCTCCGACGCGCGCTTCGAGACGAGCCTCGACCTGTCGGACATGCCGAACGGGACGGCGCTCGACGCGGAGCCGCATCGGATCGGGCTGACCGTGACCGACGCCCGCACGGTGGCCGATGTCTACGACCCAACCGACGTCCTCCAGTGGGTCACGGATGCCCTCGGCGAGCGCTATCCGGCGGTCGACTTCACCGCGGTCTACGAATAGGCCGATGCAGCCCCATGCCCTTCCCACCGGAGCGGCGCTGGCCGACGCCAGCGTGGAGCAGCTGTTCGAGGCCGCTGGCGCCCTGCGACACGGCCACTTCCTCCTGAAGAGCGGGCGCCACTCGGATCGCTACCTGGAGAAGTTCGCCGTGCTCCAGTACCCCGCCCTGGGGGTCGAGATCGGTCGTCGCCTCGCCGCGGCGTTGATCGGTCACGACCCGACCCTGGTCGTCGGTCCGACGACGGGCGGTGCGCTGCTCGCCTTCGAGACCGCGCGCCAGCTCGAGGCGATCGCTGGGGCGCACGGTGCGCGGCGTCTTCGCCGAGCCGATGGAGCGGGGCACCCGCGCCCTGCGCCGCGGCTGGCCGGTGAGCGGCGGGGACCGCGTCGTGCTGGTCGACGACATCCTGACCACCGGCGCCTCGCTCGCCGAGACGGTCGCCGCCGTGGATGCCGCGGGGGCATGGCCGATCTCCGCGGCCGTGATCGTGGATCGCTCGACGGCGCCGGTGGAGATCGGCTGCCCGATCGTGCCGCTCGGCGGATCGAGATCGGCTCGTGGTCGGCCGAGGAGTGCCCCGCCTGTGTCCGCGGCGAGCGCCTGGTCAAGCCGGGGAGCAGCGCCTAGGACTTCTCCTGCCAGTTGACCTGGGTGATCCGCGCCGGCGGGTACTCGCCGTCGGGCGGGACGATCCCCTCTTCCGCCTCGAGCGGGATCCCGATCGGCGCCACGAAGTAGCGCCCTGCCAGGCGCCGCGCCGCCGGGTCGAGCGCGAAGCCCGCCTTGCCCCGATGAAAGGTCACCGTCAGGTCTGCCGCCACGGCGGGGTCGGAGTGCGAGCCGTCGGTCAGGTCGACGAGGGTGGGCGTGTCGATCGCCAGGACGCGGCACGGCCGCCCGGCGGCGCGGGCGTGGGTGACGATGGCATTGAGCAGGTCGACGGCGCTGGCGATCGGCTCGCGCAGCGGGCCGGCGGCGCCGCTGCCAAGCAGCGCGTCGACCAGGAGGCTCGCCGGCGAGAGGCGGGCACGCAGCTGGAGGAGCAGCTCCGGCGTGGGCGCCACGTACAGCGAGAGCGAGCCGGCCGAGGCCATCGCCTGGAGCGCCGTCCAGTTGTGTGCTGCGGCGGTTCCGCCGAGGCGGGCCGGATCCCCGACCAGCACCGCCGTCACCGCGCGCCCGGCCGCGGCGAGACGTCGCGCCGCCACGAATCCGTCGCCGCCGTTGTTGCCGGGGCCGCAGAAGACGACGGTCAGCGGCGCGGAGGCGAGCGGCCCGCCAGGGCCGGAGACCGGCTCGGCGAGGCTCGCCAGCTCGGCGAACGCCAGCTCGGCCACCGCCGCGCCGGCGCTCTCCATCAGGGCGTCGGGAGAGAGGCCGAGCCGCTGCGCGGCCTCGTCGATTCGCTTCATCTCGTCCCCGCCGATGAGGACCGGGACCTCGCGCGCCGGCCGTGCGGCCGGATCGGTCACGGCAGGGTCTTCAGGTAGTCGACGACGGTCGCGATCTCGTCAGCGGTGAGGTTAAAGGGTGGGCCGCCGAAGACCGGCATCACGACCCGGTCGAGCCCGGCCACGGCCGGATCGGTGCCGGCGATCCAGAGGTTGGCCCAGTCGTCGGGGTGCGCCGTGCCGAGCGCCTTGAGGTTCGCGCTGGTCGGCCCGTTCTTGACGCCGTGCAGGCTCGGGAAGATGCCCTGCCCGGCGAGGTCCGGCCCGTGGCAGGACTGGCAGCCGGCCGCCTTGATGATGGCCTGGGCGCTTCGCCCTCCGCCCGATGGCGCCGGGCCGCCCCCGATCGGCGGATTGGCGCCCGCCAGGTTCGTGGCGAAGAAGACGGCGCCGACGAGGAACATGAGGCCCGATGCGGCCAGCGACCAGCGCGGGATGCCGCGGGTCCGTGACTCGATCGGGGTGTGGACGGTCATCGGCTCATTGGGCCGCCGGCGCGGCTGCAGCCTCGCCGATGACCGCGTACTCGGCCCGGCGCGCGCTGGTGTACATCAGGAAGAGGTTGAAGACCGCGAGCAGCGCGCCAAGGGCGACGAGGCCGAGCCCGGCGGCGAGGACCAGCCGGAACCAGAAGAGCAGCCCGTTGATCGCGTCGGCGCTTGCCCCGTCGCGCAGCAGCGAGCCGTGGATGATCCCGCCGGCGATCAGGACCAGCCCCGAGAGGGCCGCGCCGGCGAAGACGGCCCAAAGGGTCGCCTCGGTCACCAGGTTTCCGCCCCAGTCGCGCCGCAGCAGGCGGGGGAAGGCGTGATCGGCGAGCGCCAGGAAGGCGAGGGACGCCGTGCCGAGCAGGGCGAACAGCTGAACGCCGGTGCCCCACTCCGTCGCGCCGACCAGCGTCCTGACCGATCCCAGGGCTCCGATCGCGTCGAGCATGGTCGCCGCAACCAGGAACGTGAGCGCCCCGAGCGCGAAGGGAATCGTCCCGGGCGAGAGGGCGAGCACCCAGCGCCCGGTCATCGTCTGGAACAGGTTGGCCGCCACCAGGAAGGCGGGCAGCACGAGCAGCAGGGTGGCCACGTTGCCGAGCTGGGTCACCGCGAACGGGACGCTGGTGTCGACCAGGCTGCCGATGGGCGCGAGGGTGCTCAGGCCGGCCCACAGGAGCCAGCCGAGCATCGCCAGGCCCCACGAGTAGAGCGGGTTGCCGGTCGCCCGCGGCACGACGTAGTAGAGGGTCCCGAGGGCGAGGCCGCTGACGCAGAGCGTCTGGAGCGCCCGCACGTAGAAGGCATTTGCGAGGAGCGATCCGGTCTCCGGCAGGTGGAGGAGCGGCGCGAGGGTCGCGAGGCCATAGAGGCCGAGCAGGGCGAGGAGCGCCACCCCGAAGTACCAGATGCTGATGTAGGGCAGCTTCTCCCGCGAGACGAGCACCGTGCGCCAGAACGAATCGTTGGCGAGCAGCAGCGCCAGCACCAGCACCCCGTCGACCGGCAGCGGGAACTCGGTGAGCGTGCCGGTGGCGAGCAGCTCCGGAACGTAGAGCACGACCAGGCCGGCGAGGAGCCCCACGTTCCAGAGGCCGGCGGCCATGCTCGCCAGCTGCTCGTCGACGAGGCGCCGCCCGAGCAGTCGCGGGGTGATGAAGAAGATCGCGCCGAGACCGGCGTTGCCGAGCCAGCCGTAGACGAGCGAGTTCCAGAAGCCGGAGCTGACCGTCGCCGGGCTGAGCGTGAGGGTCAGGTGGCCGCGCAGCATCGGGACCGCCAGGTTGAAGGTCAGCTGGTTCGGGAAGAGCTGCATCGCGACCCACAGCAGGCCGATTCCGGTGGCGATCAGGAACCAGACCAGGGCCGCCACCAGGAACGCCGTCGCAGCGCTGTCCGGGGCGTTCGGGATGATCGGGCGACGAACCTTGGGGGGCTGGTCGTAGGGTCGCAGCTTCTTGGGGTTCACGGCCATCGGCGCGCACAGCCTCGCATCGGTCGGGACGGGTCGCGCGGGCGCGAACCCGGTCGGCATTGTAGCCGACGCCCTCAGCGTCGAGGGGTATCACCCGCTCGCGAAGTTTGACCGATCCGGATGCGGCCTCTAGCATGGCCCGGCGGGGTGGAGCAGTGGTAGCTCGTCGGGCTCATAACCCGAAGGTCGTCGGTTCGAATCCGTCCCCCGCAACCACAGTCCCCCAGACACGAACGCCGCCTCCCGCCAGGCGGCGTTCGCCTTTCTCGGCGAGCCTCAGCCCCTGGCGGCCTTCTCTCGTGCTCGCGCGTTGGCCTTGCCGATGGCGCGCACGGTCAGCAGAAAGACGATCGCGACGACCATCCCGAGCGTCGCGATGCGCGTCGCGTCGACCGCCGGCTCCCACTCCACCTGGCCGTCACGGATGATCCACGCGCCGGCCGGCTTGGCGGACACCCCGAAGCCGCCGCCGCCGTTGTTCTCGCTGTCGCTGCCACCGCCGCCACCGCCCGTCACCTTGGCGGCCGGGATGACCATGATCCCGTCCCGCTCGATCGGGTCCCCGTACACGCGCTTGACCGTCATCGCGTCGCGCGCGCCGGCCAGCATCTCATCGATATTCATGGCTTCTCCTTCTTGGTGATGGGGTCTAGTCTAGGCGCGACCGGAATAGGCCATTTGGCACTGTTCCGGAGCGCACCGCTCGCCCGACCCTCGCCCTTAATCCGGAGGTAGCGGGTCCGAGCAGTCAAGGAGAGGCACATGACTCCCACCGGCGCGCCGCCAGCGGCGGAGGCATCAGGAGCCCCACAAGGCGTGTGGGCGAAGCTTTCAGACCAGTTCGGGTTTCGCCAGCTGATCAGCGACTACCTGATCCCGGTCGAGTCGAACAGCATCTGGTACCTGCTCGGTGGCGTGCTGGCGATCTCCCTGGCGGTCGAGATCGGTACCGGGTTTCTCCTCGCCCTCGTTTACGTGCCCGACGCCGGCAAGGCGTTCGACATCACCAAGCACCTGCTCAGCACCTCGATCTGGTCGACGGTCCTCAACTTCCACTTCTGGAACTCGTTCCTGATCTTCGGGCTGGTGATGGTCCACATGGTGCGTGTCTTCATCACCGGGGGCTATCGACGCGGGAAGGAGGGACTCTGGCTGATCGGCGTTGGCCTTGCCGCCCTCACCTTCATCATCTCGCTGACGGGCGAGGCGCTCCACTGGGACGAGGTCGGATTCGGCGTGCCGTGGAACCTCGCGGAGGTGCTCAACGCCGTTGGGCTCGCGGGCCTCTTCAGCTACACGAGCGACGCTCTCCTCGCGATCCCCACCGCGACCGAGAAGCTGGTCCAGATCTACATCCTGCACGTCTCGCTCGTGCCCATCGCCTTGGGCATCTTCATCGGCTGGCACTACCTGCTGATCCGCTTCAAGGGCATCTCCGCGCCCTTCTGGCTCAAGGCGAGCGGCCGCACCTCGGGGTTCAGCCACCACATCCGCGGCTGGATCATCTGGAGCGTGGTGATCCTCGGGATCGTGCTTTTGATCGCGATCTTCGTCCCACGCGACGCCGGGACGGCGCCGCAGCTGCTGCCGTCCTCCCCGCTGTACGGGACCGGCGATGACCCAGGCGGCCTCGGCTTCAAGCCGACCTACCCGATCAGCTGGACCCGTGGCATGAACATCGTCGCGGCCAACCTGGGAGTCGACCCCGACATCTGGGGCACGATGCTCGGGATGGGCGCGATGCTCCTCGCCCTGCTCGTCATCCCGTTCGTCGATCGCGGGCCGCACGAGCCGGAGAGCACCTCAGCGGCGTTCAATATGCGCAAGCGTGGCTGGGCCTTCCTGGCGATGGGCGTCTTCTGGGTGGTCATGATCCTGGGCCTGGTCGTCAACCAGATCACCGCGTCCGGCTGATCTCGACGAGCTTCGGCTCGTCGAGCGGGAGACGACCATCTCAGCAGAGCTGCATCACCTGCTCGCGATCGGTGCCGTGCTCCTCGTCGTGCTGGCCGCCCTCGAAGCCGGCTGGCGCGCCGCGCGGGGGGCGGCGCCGGGAGCGGCCGCCTCGCGCCTCGACAGCCTGGTGCTGCTGTTGCTGGGCGTGACCATCGCGGCGGGCCTGGGCCTGCTGGTCGGCGGAGCGCGTCCGAAGGAGCTCCTCCATTTCGTCTACGCGGTGGTCGCGGTCGGCGCGATGCCGATCGCCGCGTCGTTCACCGGTAGCTGGCAGCCGCGGGGGCGGGCGATTGCCACGCTGGTCGCGGCGCTCATCGCGCTGGTGGTGATCCTCCGCCTCTTCGCGACGGGGTAGCCGTCAGGTCGGCCGATGGGCTCCCGGCTCCATCTCGACCATGTCGTGGTGGATCCCGTATCGGTCCATGAGCGCCAGGAAGGGGTCCGGGTCGAACGCCTCGGGCGCGTGCACGCCGCTCGCCGACCACTCGCCGGTCGCGAGCAGCTCCATGGCAAGCACCGGGTTGAAGCCGGTCTGCCAGCCGACGACCTGTGAGCCGGTCTCCCGCATGGTCGTCTCCGCATCGGCCATCTGGTAGAGGAAGACCTCTCGCGGCCGGCCGTCGAGGCGACCGATCACCCACGTCCCGACGATCGCGCGACCGCGCATCTTGTCGCCCATCGTGATCGGGTCCGGGACGACCGCCGCCACCACGTCGCGTGGCGAGACCTCCATGCCGCGGACGCGGACCGGCTCGACCCGATCCAGGCCGATCTCGTGCAAGAACTGGAGCTTCTGGATGAAGTCGCTCCCCAGGGCGTACTTGAAGGTGACGCGCCGCAGCCCCTTCAGGTAGCGCGGCACGAGGAGCACCTCCTCGTGCTCGACGTTGACGCACTCGACCGGGCCGATCCCCTCCGGGAAGGGGAACGACTCGGGCGCGCTGAACGGCTCGGTGGTGATCCACTCGCTCCGCCCCCCGTGCCACTCGACCGGCGGGTTGAGGCACTCCTCGATGGTGGTCCAGATGCTGAAGACCGGGGCGAATGCGTAACCGGGAATGTGCAGGTCGCCACCGTCGCGGACGTGAACCTCCTCCACCTCGTCGAAGAGGTGCTTCGCGGCGCGCGCGGCGAAGAGATCGGTCAGGCCCGGGTCCATGCCCATCCCCACCAGCGCCAGCTTCCCGGCCCGCTCCCACTCGCCGCTCCGCGCGAACTGCTCATCGCCGAGCTTCAGGCCGGGCAGCCGGAACGGCTCCTCGGGATGCGCGCGGGAGAGGCTGGTGGCCATGTCCATGTAGTTGACCCCGGCTGCCAGCGCGCCGTCGAAGAGCGGCATCACGAAGCGCGGGTCGACCGCGTTCATGACCAGGTCGACGCGGTGCCGTCGCGCCAGGGCCTCGACCGCGCCGGCGTCCCGGGCGTCGATCTGCTCGACCGGGAAGCGATCGGGATTGCCGAGCACCCCCTGGAGGGCCGTGGCGCGCGCGACGTCGTAATCGGCCAGCACCAGCGCCTCGCACCAGTCGCGCTGCGCGCACATCCGCGCGATCGCCTCGCCGACCGTTCCGACTCCGACCAGCAGCACTCGCATCGGTCCCTCCTCCTATCCGAAGATCTGGCGCAGCGCGAACCAGACGTTGGCCGGCCGCTCGGCGAGCCGGCGCATGTACCAGGCGTACCAGGCCCCCCCGTAGGCGATCAGCGCCAGCACGCGGTAGCCCTCCTTCGCGAGTCGGAGCTGCTCGGCCTGGCGGATCCCGTAGAGCATCTCGACCTCGAAGGCGTCCTTCCCGATCCCGACCCCCGAGGCGTGCGCCGCGATGCGTTCGATCAGCGCCGTGTCATGGGTCCCCATCCCGAGGCGGAGCTCGCCCTTCGCGGCGAACGGCAGCATGAGGACGCAGAGCGACTGGTACGCGGCGCTCACCTCATCCCGCCGGCGGAAGGCGATGGCGGCCGGCTCGTCGTACGCCCCCTTCACCAGGCGGATCGCCGGCTTGAGCGGCAGCAGGGCGTGGACGTCGGACGTGGTGCGGCGCAGGTACGCCTGGAGGCAGATCCCGACGTTGGCGTGCGTCTGCTTGAGCGACCGGTACAGGTCGAGGGTCGCGTCAGTGTAGGCGCTCCCCTCCATGTCGAGCCAGAGGAGGCCCTTCCGCTGCGCCGCGTGGTCGGCCAGTCCGGCGAGGTGACGAAGGGCGGCGTCGCGGTCGAGGTCCAGGCCGAGCTGGGTCGGCTTGACGCTGATCTCCGCGTCCATGCCGCGGGCGCCGATCTTGTCGAGCAGGTCGTGGTAGTGGTCCGCGACCGCCTGCGCCTCGGAGAGGTCGCTCAGGTTCTCACCGAGCTGGGTGAAGAGGATCCCGATCCCCAGGGGCCGGAAGAACTCGGCCGCGTCGAGCGCCTCCTCGACCGTCTCGCCGGGCATGAAGCGTCGCGTGGCGCGACGGACGAACCAGATGCGGGGCAACCAGCGCTTCAGGAACCGGTTGCGTGCCATCCAGAGCAGCAGGTGGCGCATGGCCCGATCATGGCACGCCCCGGCGAGATCGATCGGTATCCTCAGCGCGGGCCGTTAGCTCAGTGGTTAGAGCAGGGGGCCGCCGCGAAGTAGGTGCGCATGGCGGCCACGGCCTCGTCGACTGAAGCGAAAGGCCCGCCGGGCACAACGAACGCGCTTATCGGTCGCCAGCCGCTGGCTACCAGATAGTCGGCGGGGAACGACTGGTCGGCGGCGACAGCCTGGGCCGATCCGCCGCCGGTAGACGGCGCGACCGTGGGTTGGGCGGTCAGCACCAGGGCGGCGACCAGCACTGCGGCAGCAGCCAAGCCGGCCGCGGCGAACCGCAGGATCGGTCCGATTTGACGACGGGTGGTCGCCGCGCCGGCGACCACCCGCACAGGATCGAAGGTGGCCAGTGGCTCGTCGGCGAACGCGCGCAGGCGGGCGACGAACCGGGGGTCGAGGTCGTCGGAGGGGTGATCAGCGAACATCGTCAGTCATCTCCTTGGCGAGGCGGTCGCGCAGGCGCTTCAGGCGGCTGCGGACTCCCTCACCGGACAGTCCCAGCTGGCGGCCGATCTCCTCGGAGGTCAGCCCCAGCACGTAGCGGTAGGCGAGCAGCTCTCGGTCGCCGGGATCGAGCCCCGCGAGCGTGGCGCGCAAATCGGCATCGGCCGTCGTCGCCCCGTCACCGACCTCGCCCGCCAGATCGAGGCTGCTGGCCGCCTGGCGTCGGTTGCGCCGCGTCACCTGCTTCGCCTCGTTGGCGGCGACCCTGAGCAGCCACGGGCGCAGGCGTCCCGGATCTCGTAGGGTCCCGATCCGGCGCCAGACGCGCTGCCAGGCGTTCTGCGAGGCATCCTCGGCGGCCATCGCGTCCCCGGTGATCACCATGCACAGCCGCAGGACATCGGGGCCGTACCGGGATACGAGGTCGGTGAATGCCTCCGTGTCCCCGGCCTTGACCCGCCCAACCAATGGCTCGGTGTGCCCGACGACGGCGTCTTCCATGTCTGTCCAGATGCTCGCAGACCCCTCCGCCGTTTCGCCAGAGCTGTCGAAGAGGGACAACGTCCGGAGTGAGACTCCAAGGCCGTTTGGGCGTCAGCTGAGCGTTTTGAGCAGACTTTTAATCCTCGTGTCGTGGGTTCGAATCCCACACGGCCCTCAACCGAGCGCGAGGCCGCCAGGAGCCGCGGGCCAGGTGGCCCGCCTCGCGGATCGCACCGGCGATGGCTCGGGGGTTGATCGGCTCGGCGACCGGTAGCAGACGCACGTCGATCAGTGACGCGGCGCCGATCCCGAGCGCGAGTCCATTGAGCCAGATGACGGGCAGGGCGATGGCGCAGGCGAGCGGCACGAGGGCCGGGCGCCCGATGCGAGCGCCCCACCAGACGAGGCCGGCGGCGAGCGGCAGGCGCACCGCGAGCGGCACGGGGAGCGATTGCTGGTACCCGTCCACCGGCGCGCCGAAGACGACCTGCGAGAACCAGTCACGCCACAGGTTCGGGGCCGCCAGCCACGATAGGAGGCCGAGCCCGGCGGTCAGGCCGATGGCGATCCACGTCGCGCGCCACTCGCGGCGGAGCGGATGCCAGAGCAGGCCGACCAGGGGCGTCACCTTCGTGAGGCCGACGATCGGCCAGGCGGCCGGCTGCTCCATGGCGATGACCACCGCGTACGCCAGCAGCAGGTTGATGTTGCCGGCCCAGATGTCGGCCGCCGCGACCCAGACGAGGATCGGCAGGAGCCAGTGGTGGCGCGACGGGACGCGACGCAGCAGCGCGATCGCGGTGGTGGTGAGGAGGGCGGCCCAGCCGAAGGCGAAGAGCGGCCACGGCAGCCGGCCGAGGGGAATCAGCAGCTGCAGGAACGGCGGCGGATAGAGGAACGCGCCGATGCTCCCGACCCGCGCCCCCGCGTAGGGATCCGCCGCGCCCAGCGCGGTCCAGTAGGCATGGCTGTCCCAGGCGAGGTACGGGATGGTGAGGCTTGAGGAGACCGTCGTGGCCGCCACGAAGCCCGCGACCAGGAGGACGACCAGCCACGGGAAGGCAGCCTCTGCAACCGCACCCAGGATTCCTCCGGGTCGCGTGGCGGGCGCACGAAAAGGCGCGCCGTCCCTCCTCATGTTCAGATCGTAGCCAGCCCGCGCAAGGGCCAGAAGGGCCGGAGGTCACCTTCCGCTTGGTGCCGTCTGCCAGACTGCAGACCGCAGGAGGGTGGCCCGCGATGCCTGAGCGGCTCAACTGGATCGACTGGCTGAAGGTGCTCGTCGTCTTCGGTGCCTTCGTCTTCCACGCCGCGCAGCCGTTCGTGGTCACGGGCTGGCTCGTGAGCGACACCCAGAAGAGCGTCGCGCTCAGCCTCTTCTCCGGCTTCGGCTACCTGTTCGGGATGCCGCTCATGTTCCTGCTGGGGGGCGCCACGACCTGGCTCGCCACCCAGCGCACCGGCGTCGCGGGGCATGCCGCGATGCGAGCCCGGCGCCTGGTGGTACCGCTCGTGCTGGGCCTGCTCATCCTGAGCCCGCTGCAGGCCTGGATCGCCACCCTGGGCAGTGGGCAGCTGGAGGATCCAGGCGCCTTCCTGGCTCGCTACCTCGGATCGCTCCGCTTCCCGACCGGGCCGACCTGGTTCGGCGACTACGGCTACCACCTCTGGTTCCTCGCCTTCCTCTTCTTCGACGTGCTGCTGGTCCTGCCACTGCTCCCCCGCCTGCGCGCCGCCCGCGATGCCGGGACCCTCGCGATCGGCGCCTTCGCCCAGCGGCCGATCGGGCTCATCGCCGTGTTCGTCGCGATCCTGGTCCCGCAGCTGATCCTCCGCCCCCTCTTCTCCGTGTACCGGGACTGGGCCGACTTCGTGCTCTGGTTCTGCTACTTCGCGATCGGGGTGCTGGCCATGGCCGACCGGGGCCTGCTGGCCGCGCTCCTCGATCGGCGGCGGCAGTTCCTCTGGCTGCTGCCACTGATGACGCTGGCGCTGATCCCCATCCTCCCGTTCGGATCGCCGCTCGACCTGGAGCACGTGCGTGACTACGCGCCGATCGGCCTCGCCTACATCACCTGGCGCACCGCGCTCGGCTTCGTGATGGTGGTCTCGCTCATCGGCTTCGCCAGCACCTACCTCGTCGTGCGACCGCGCATCCTGGGCTGGGCGAATCGCCTCGTCCTCCCCTTCTACGTCCTCCACCATCCGGTGGTCGTGCTGGTCGCGGCGGTGGTGGTCGGAACGGGGCTCGGGCTCTGGGCGAAGTTCGGGCTCGTGCTCCTCATCTCCCTCGCTGGAACGCTCGCCCTCTGCGCGCTGGTGGTGCAGAGCCCGGCCGCCCTCCGCCGTCGCACCGGCCCGTTGCGTCCCGCGGCGGAGCCCGCCGCGGAGTGAGCTGGTGAGCCAGGAGGTGGCCGTCGGAGGTCCGCTTCGCGTGCCTCCGACCGAGCGACCGCGGAACCTGCTCGAGCTCATCCAGCGCAGCGCCCAGCGCTGGCCGGAGCATGAGGCGCTCCGCTGGCGCAGCCCATCGGGGGAGGGGTGGGCGAGCTGGACCTTTGCCCAGCTCTGGTCCCAGATCGGGGCCGTCTCGCTCGGGCTGCGCGACCTCGGGCTGTCGGAGGGCGATCGGGTCGTGATCCTGAGCCGATCGCGCCCCGAGTGGCTCGTCGCCGACCTCGCCTCCCTCGCCCTGGGGGCAGTCACCTGCCCGATCCAGCCGAGCGAGCCGCCGTCCCGCATCGCCACCCAGCTGCGGCACCTCGCGCCGCGGATCGTGATCGTGGAGAACGACCACCTGCTTCACCGTCTGCGGCGGGGGATCGGGACGCTGCCCGACGCGCCACTCATCGGGATGGAGGCGCTCGACGGGACACCTGGCGCGGCTCGCACCCTCGCCGCGCTGGCCGAGACGGCGGGGAGGACGACGGAGGAGCAGCGCCGATGGGAGGAGGAGGCGCTCGCGATCGACCCGAGGTGCCTGGCCACGATCGTGCACACCATGGCGGAGGATGGCGAGCCGCGTGGCGCGATGCTGACACACGGCAACGTCGTGCACTGCGCGCTGGCGGCAACCCAGGCAATCCCCATCACCCCGGCCGACGTGATCCTCTCGGTCCTGCCGTTGAGCCACATGTTCGAGCGCGGCGCCAACGTCCTGGCCTGCCTGGGCGCCGGCGCCACGGTGGTCTTCGCCGATCGCGCCATGGACCGCTGGGCGGCGGACATGGTCGAGGTGCGGCCCACGGTGATGTGCTGCGTCCCGCTCTACTTCGACCAGCTCGAGCGCGGCATCCGTCGCCAGGTGGCGGGTGGCCCGTCCCCCGCACGCCGGCTCTTCGCCTGGGCGGAGGGGGTCGGACGTCGCTGCGAGGCGCTCCGCGAGGCGGGGCGCGCGGCGCCTGCCTGGCTGCGGGTGGCGCGCCTTCTCGCGCAGCGCGCGGTCCTGTCGCGGATCCAGGCTCGCCTGGGCGGAAGGCTGCGCTTCTTCGTGTCGGGCGGCGCGCCGCTCCGTCCCGAGACGGGCCGTTTCCTGGGGAGCCTGGGGATCCCGGTCCTGGAGGGGTACGGCCTCACCGAGACCGGGCCGCTGCTCACCGTCAACCGGCTCGGGGCACAGCGTTATGGCACCGTTGGCGTGCCGGTGGCAGAGACCGAGATCCGGGTCGCGCCCGAGACGGGCGAAGTGCTCGCGCGCGGCCCGCAGGTCATGCTCGGCTACCTCGACCTGCCCGCGATCAACGCCCTGGTCATCGACGTCGACGGCTGGTTCCACACCGGCGACCGCGGCGTGCTCGACGCGTCGGGCCGGCTGCGCATCACCGGCCGGATCAAGGAGCTGCTCGTCCTGGCGACCGGAAAGAAGGTGGCGCCGGCCGCCATCGAGAAGGCGCTCCTGGCATCACCGCTGATCGGCCAGGCGGTGGTGGTCGGCGAGGACGACGCCCTGGGCGTGCTCATCGTGCCGGTCGGGACCGGGGACGCGGCGCAGCTGCATCGAGAGGTGGAGCGGCTGACCGCGGACCTGGCCGCCTACGAGCGGCCGCGTCGCGTCGCGCTGCTGCCGCGCGCCCTGTCAGCGGTGGACGGCGAGCTGGACGCCGATGGCGCTCCCCGGCGCGAGACGATCCTCGCGCACTTCCCGGACCAGGCCGCAGCGCTCAGCCGAGTCGGGCGACCCCTAGCCGAAGCTGTCGGGCAGCTCGACCTGGACCTCCTCGTCGCAGCTCGTCGCAGCGGTAGAGGCGCGTCGCGTGGGTCGAGCTGTCGCTCGGGGTCGAGGGCGTCGGCGGAGCGATCCCCAACCGGGCTCATCTCCACCCACTTGTCGTCGTGCCGGTGCATGAGCCGTGCCGCCTGGAAGTTCAACACGATCGGGTCCTCTCGCCTGCCTGGGTGTGGAGCGCAAGTGTCCATCATCGGCGGGCCCGATACCAGTCCTGGAAACGGCGCATCCACGGCAGAGCGCGAGTCGGTAGTCTTGACCGTCGAGGCCCGCCCTATCGCCGCCCACCCACAGCACCCGAGGAGTCCGGATGCGAATCCCCCTCATTCCGCGCGAGACGAAGTTCTTCGACATGTTCGTCGAGGATGCCCGCAACGTCCTCGCGGCCGCTCGCCTGCTCGAGCAGTTCTTCCGCAACTACGACGACCGGGAGCGGCTGGCGAGCCAGCTGCGCGACGCGGAGCACGCCGGCGACGCCATCAGCCACGAGATCGGGCACAAGCTGGAGTCGACCTTCGTCACGCCCTTCGACCGCGAGGATATCCACGCCCTGATCAGCCGCCTCGACGACATCCTCGACCTGATCGAGGAGGTCGCCGACACCTGCATCCTGTACAACATCGACGCGCCGACTCCACCTGCCATGGAGCAGGCCGAGATCATCACCCGCCAGTGCGAGCAGCTCGCCCAGGGGCTCGTCAAGCTCCGCCACTTCAAGGGCGTGGAGCCGTTCTGGATCGAGGTTCATCGGCTCGAGAACGAGGGGGATCGCGTCGCGCGCCAGGCCGTCGCCGAGCTCTTCAAGCACGGCCAGGCGACGATGGACGTGATCAAGTGGAAGGACGTCTACGCCCTGCTCGAGAAGGCGATCGACACCGCGGAGGACGCCGCCAACGTGATCGAGCGGATCGTCGTCAAGCATGCCTGAGGGCTTCACCACGATCCTGATCGCGGTGCTCGGGCTGGCCGTCCTGTTCGACTACATCAACGGGTTCCACGACACCGCCAATGCGATCGCCACCTCGGTCAGCACCCGCGCGATCAAGCCCCAATGGGCGATCGCCATGAGCGCCGCGGCAAATTTCATCGGCGCGCTGACCGGGACCGCCGTGGCGAAGACGATCGGGAGCGGGCTGATCGCCCCGAGCGCGGAGGGAGGCGTCGTCGTCGCGGCGGCCCTCGTCGGCGCGATCGCCTGGAACCTGCTCACCTGGCGCCTCGGCATCCCCTCGTCGAGCAGCCACGCCCTGATCGGCGGGCTGCTCGGGGCGAGCGCCGCGGCGATCGGCCTCTCGGCCTGGCTGATCCCGGGCATCGTCGGGAAGGTGATCCTGCCATTGGTCGGCTCGCCGATCGCCGGCTTCGCCATCGGGTTCGTGCTGATGGTCCTCATCTTCAACGTCTTCCGCCGTGCCCACCCCAAGACGATGAATGACCGATTCCGACGCCTCCAGATCCTGTCCGCCGCCTACATGGCGTTCAGTCACGGCAGCAACGACGCACAGAAGACGATGGGGGTCATGACCCTGGCGCTCGTCTCCGCCGGGATCCTCCCCGAATTCAAGGTGCCGCTCTGGGTGATCATCCTGGCCGCGAGCTCGATCTCCCTCGGCACGGCGGCCGGCGGCTGGCGGATCATTCGCACCATGGGCACCAAGGTCGTCAAGCTCGACCCCGTGCACGGGTTCGCGGCGGAGACGGCGGCCGCCTCGATCATCTTCGGCGCCTCGACGCTCGGGATGCCGGTGAGCACCACTCATGTCATCTCGAGCGCGATCCTGGGGGTCGGCTCGTCGGACCGCTTCAACGCCGTGCACTGGGGCGTCGCACGCCGGATCGGGGTCGCCTGGGTCCTGACCCTTCCGGCATCGGCCGCCGTCGCGGCCCTCGCCTACCTGGTGTTGAAGCCGATCTTCGGCTGAGGGCACGTGGACCCGCGGCCCTGAAGTTCCATGAGGTCCCCTTAATAGAGCCCGGCTACAGTCGCCGGCCACATGGTCGCCTCGATCGATCGGCCACCTCGCAGGCGCCCCCGTGCCCGTCGGCGGATCGGCGCCGAGCAGCGATATCTGAACCGCGAGCTGTCGTGGCTCGATTTCAACGCACGCGTCCTCGAGATCGCGGAGGACGCGAGCCTGCCCCTCCTCGAGCGCCTGAAGTTCGTCTCCATCTTCGCCGGCAACCTCGACGAGTTCTACCAGGTGCGCGTGGCCGGCCTCCAGCAGCAGCTCGCGGCGGGACTGGCGGCAGCTCGCTCAGCCGACGGCCTGACCACGACGGAGCAGCTGGCCCGGATCGCGGAGCGCACCGAGCGCCTGACCCAGCGGCACGCGCGACTCTTCCTGGACGAGATCGCGCCGAGGCTCACGGCATCGGGCCTGGAGATCCTGCGCTGGCACGACCTGAGCGACGACCAGCGGAGGGCGCTCGATGAGATCTTCGAGGCCCGCATCTTCCCGGTCCTGACTCCGCTCGCGGTCGATCCGAGCCACCCGTTTCCCTACATCTCGAACCTGTCGCTGAACCTGGCGGTGCAGGTTGCCGACCCGGATGCCGATGTCGCTCACTTCGCGCGGGTCAAGGTGCCGCCGCTGCTCGGACGATTCGCGACCGCTGGCGACAACGTCTACGTGCCGCTGGAGGACGTGATTGCGGCGAACCTCGATCGGCTCTTCCCGGGGATGGGCATCGTCGAGCACCACGCCTTCCGAGTGACCCGCAACGCCGACCTCGATGTCGATGACGACGGAGCGGAGGACCTGCTCGAGGCGATCGAGGACGAGCTTCGGAAGCGTCGATCCAGCCCAGCCGTCCGGCTCGAGGTCGTGGAGGGAATGCCCGACCGGATGGTCGAGCTCCTGGCAAGGGAGCTCCAGCTCGACGAGAGCAGCGTCCAGCGCCTCCCCGGGCCGCTCGACCTTGGTGGCCTGATGGAGCTGTACGAGATCGATCGCCCAGACCTCAAGGACCTCGCGTTCCAACCGGCGACGCATCCCGCACTCGCCCAGGTGGATGACCTGGAGCCCGACCTGTTCGGCGTCCTGCGGCGTGGCGACGTGGTCGTCCACCACCCATACGAATCCTTCGCCAGCAGCGTGCAGCGCTTCATCGAGCAGGCAGCCGACGATCCCCACGTGCTCGCCATCAAGCAGACCGTGTACCGCACCTCCGGACCCAGTCCCATCGTCAGCGCCCTCGTCCGCGCGGCCGAGGCGGGCAAGCAGGTGGTGGTGCTGGTCGAGCTGAAGGCGCGGTTCGACGAGGAGAACAACATCGCCTGGGCGCGAATGCTGGAGCGGGCCGGCTGCCACGTGGTCTACGGCGTCATCGGCCTGAAGACCCACGCGAAGCTGTGCCTGGTCGTTCGCGAGGAGCAGGGGCAGATCCGCCGATACGTCCATGTGGGCACCGGGAACTACAACTCGACCACCGCGCGGATCTACGAGGATATCGGCCTGCTCACCTCGGACGCTCGGCTCGGAGCGGACGTCGGCAACCTGTTCAACGTCCTGACCGGCTTCTCGCGGACGACCGACTACCAGTCGCTGATCGTCGCCCCGCAAGGGCTGCGCAAGCGGATCCTCGAGCTCATTCGGCGGGAGGCTCGGCTATCGGCTCCAGAGCGGCCCGGCCAGATCTGCTTCAAGCTCAACAACCTCATCGACGAGGCCGTGATCGACGCGCTGTACGAGGCGTCCGCAGCGGGGGTCCAGATCGACCTGATCGTCCGGTCGATGTGCGCGCTGCGCCCCGGCGTGCCCGGCCTGAGCGACACCATCCGCGTGCGCAGCATCCTGGGTCGCTTCCTGGAGCACTCCCGGATCTATCAGTTCGGAAACGGCGGCGACCCCGAGGTCTACATCGGCTCTGCCGATATGATGGCTCGCAACCTGGACCGCCGGATCGAGGCGGTCGTGAGGATCGAGGATCCCGAGGCGCGCCGGCGGCTGATCGAGCTGCAGGCGCTGGCGATGCGGGACAACGCCTCGGTCTGGACGCTGAATGGAGAAGGGCAGTGGTCGCGAGTGCATCGACACGAGGGGGAGCCGCGCATCGAGATGCAGACCGAGCTCATGCGGCATGCTCGCCAACCTTCGTGAACGCGAGCTGAAGCTCGCGGTCAGTGCCACCTTCATGCTGCCCGAACTGGTCGACCAGGCCCTCGGCGTCCTCGAGGTTCGTGACCTTCCGGAACTCGACCTGGTCAGCACCTACCACGACACCACGGATCTCCGCCTCGCACGGGCCGGCGTCACGCTGCGTTATCGGACCGGTGACGACGTGGGGCCGGTCTGGACGCTGAAGCTCCGCGTGGCGGGCAGCGACGGATCGGTCCGCGACGAGCTGACCTTTCCCGGCGAGCCGAACGCGATCCCGGTGGCCGCGCTCGACCTGGTCACGGCGCTCTCCCGAGCGTGCGCGCTCGAGCCGGTGGCGACCCTTCGGACGCGACGCCGTCGCTGGCTCCTCTGCGGCGGGGGGGAGCGGGAGCTTGCGGAGCTCGTCGATGACGACGTCACGATCCTGGATGGCGAGGAGATCCGGGCTCGTTTCCGGGAGCTCGAGCTCGAGAGCCGGGGACCCGACCTCGACCAGCTGATCCCGATCGCGGAGCGTCTCCAGCTCGCCGGAGCGGTCCTCGCCGAGCCGGTGCCCAAGGCGGTGAGAGCCATGGGTCCGCGGGCCGTGGCGCCCGCCGACCTTGCCCCGCTGGAGGTGACGACAACCGATCCGGCCGGACGCGCGGTGCAGGCCGCGCTCACCGCCGGGGCGATACGGCTCACCGAGAACGATCCGGGCACGCGCCTGGGCGAGGAAGAGCCGCTGCACCAGATGCGGGTGGCAACGCGTCGTCTGCGGAGCGACCTGCGCACGTTCGCCTCGCTGGTCGAGCCGGCGTGGGCGGCCGAGCTCTCCGATGAGCTGGGCTGGCTCGGCGGCTGCCTCGGCACGGTGCGCGACCTGGATGTGCAGATCGCTGGGCTGCGAGGCGATGGCCGGAGACCTGCGGGACGACCTCGCTCCGCTCCTCGATCCGCTGAGGGAGAAGCGCCTTGGAGCACGAGCCGATCTGCTGGCAGCCCTCCGCCTGCCTCGTTACACAGCACTGCTCGATCGGCTGGTCGACGCATCGCGCTCCCCCGCCCTGAGCGGTGCTGCCAGTGCCCCGATCGAGACGGCGCTCCCTCCGCTGCTGACGGCTGCGTGGCGACGCCTGGCTCGCGAAGGACGATCCCTCCGACCCGACGACCCGGACGAGCGCTACCACGCGGTTCGCATCCTCGCCAAGCGTGCTCGCTACGCGGCGGAGGCAATTGGCCCCGTCCTCGAGGGAGGCGGCAAGCGCCAGCTCCTGTTGGCCTCGGCGGCGGGACGGCTGCAGGACCTTCTCGGCTCGCTCCAGGACGCGGTGGTTGGGGCCAACCTGATCCAGGAGCGGGCGGCGACGAGCCGCGATCCTCGCTTCAGCATGGCCGCCGGACGCCTCTACGAGCGGGAGCTCGCCATCAGGTCGCATGCGCGGAGCACCTACCCGGTTGCCTGGCGCAGGGTCCGTCGTGCCGGCGAGCGCCTGACCGAACGCGCGTGAGCGGGGGGACGATCCGGGCCGCCGGAGGGGTCCTGTGGCGCCCCGCCACCGCCTCCCCGCCTGGCGAGGAGACGGTCGAGATCGCCGTCATTCACCGGCCGCGCTACGACGACTGGAGCCTGCCGAAGGGAAAGATCGCGTCTGGCGAGAGTGAGGTGGACGGGGCGATCCGCGAAGTGCTCGAGGAGACTGGGTACCACGTCCGCCTCGGGCGCCCGCTGGGAGAGACGCGCTACGCCAAGGAGCAGGACGGGCTGGTCCGCCCCAAGGTGGTCCGCTGGTGGGCGATGCAGGCCACGGGGGGAGCCTTTTCCCCGACGCGCGAGGTGGATGAGCTGCGCTGGGTCAGCCTGGCGGAGGCCAGCGAGCTCCTCACGCGCGAGTCCGACCGGACGCTGCTCGAGCGATTCATCCAGGGTCCGGCACCCACTCGCACCGTCCTGCTGGTACGCCACGGCAACGCGGGAACGCGACGCGGCTGGGTCGGTGACGATCGAGATCGTCCGCTGGACGACTGTGGCTGGGAGCAGGCCGATGAGCTGGTGAGGCTGCTGGCCCACTTCGACCCGACCCGCATCGTGTCCGCGGACTATGTGCGCTGTCGCCAGACGATGCGGCCGCTTGCCCAGTCGCTCGCGCTGCAGATCGAGGACGAGCCGCTCCTCTCGGAGACGACCTACCCCGGCCGGGAGGAGGCAGCCATGGAGCTGGTGAGGCATCTCGGATACCCCCATGAAGCGACGGTGGCGTCCAGCCAGGGCCCGGTGATCGCCGACCTGGTGTCCCGCCTGGCGGAGGACGACGACGTCGACCTGCCGTCGCCGCCGGGAGCCGAGAAGGGCGGCACCTGGGCGCTCACCTTCCGCGAGGAGCGGCTCGCGGATGCCGAGTACTTCGGCGCTCCCCGCCCGGATGCATGCCACTGACACGTTTGACAACGCGTTGACAGAGGCCTCGTAGCATCGCCGCATGGGTGATCGTCAACGCGTCCTGTTCATCTGCCTCCACAACAGCGCTCGCTCCCAGATGGCAGAAGGTCTGCTCCGGTCCTTCGCGGGCGACCGCTTCGAGGTATTCAGCGCCGGAATCGAGGCCTCGTCCGTTCGTCCCGAAGCAAATGCGGTGATGGACGAGATCGGGATCGATATCAGTGGCCAAACGAGCAAGACGCTCGAGCGTTACCTCGGCCAGCCATTCGACTGGCTGGTCACGGTCTGCGACACCGCGCGCCAGCAGTGCCCCGTCTTCCCTGGCGTCGAGCAAACGTCCCACTGGGGCATCGACGATCCGGCCAACGTGTCGGGCACCGAAGAGGAGCGGCTTCACGCATTCCGCCTCGCGCGAGACGAGCTCCGCAACCGAATCCGACTCTTCGTGGCGACCGCCGCGCGCCCCGAGATGGCATCCGCCGAGACGCGCTTAACCAATCCTTGACACCCACCTGAGGCTCCATTAAGGGCGGAGCCTGACCGTGGCCGCGTCTGATCCCGGCGCCCTGTTGGCGCATCCGGACCACCACAGTCAAGGAGACACACACGTTGAACTCCCGAATGCAGCGGCGTCCGCTCCTCATCCTCGCGGTCGCCACCTCCGCCGTGCTGGCCGCCTGCAACGCCGGCGCGTCGCCGTCGCCATCCGCGACGACCGTCGCGTCACTGACAGCCTCCGTGGCTCCATCGGCCGCCACGATTGATCTCACGCAGGTTCCGCCCAAGCCGGACTACTCCGGCGCGATCACTGCCGACGGCGCTACCTTCCCGCAGCCGGTCTATGAGCAGTGGGCGCAGGACTACGCAGCCGCGACCGGGATCCAGATCAGCTACACCGGCGGTGGCTCCGGACAGGGCGTCAAGGACTTCACCTCGAACATCGTGCAGTTCGCCGGATCGGACGCCCCGCTCAAGGACACCGAGAAGACTGCCGCGGAGAGCGCGAACGGCTCACCCGCGATCCACATCCCGACCGTCTTCGGCGCCATCGTGATGGCGTACAACCTGGGCGGCATCTCCAAGCCGATCAACTTCAGCCCCGAGGTCATCGGCAAGATCTTCACCGGCCAGATCAAGAACTGGAACGACCCGGCGCTCGCAGCTGACAACGCCGGCATCACCTTCCCGAACCTCGCCATCACCGTCGCGCACCGCTCCGACGGCTCCGGAACGACCAACGGCTTCACCTCCTACCTGTGCAAGGTGAGCACCGACTGGAGCGCCAAGGTCAATCCGTGCAGCGGCAAGGAGGTCAGCTGGCCGGTGGGGCTGGGCGGCAAGGGGAACGCCGGCGTGACGTCGACGATCACCACCACCCCGGGTGCGGTCGGCTACATCGAGCTCTCGTACGCGCTGCAGAACAATGTCCCGTTCGGCAATGTGAAGAACGCCTCCGGCAACTGGATCACCCCTTCGCTGGAGAGCACGGCCGCGGCGGCCAACCTGGCCAGCATTCCCCCCAGTCTCACCTTCGACGCCTCGAATACCTCGGTGGCGGATGGGTACCCGATCACCGCGGCGACGTGGATCCTGATGTACCAGCAGCAGGACAAGGTGAACCCCGACGAGAAGCAGGCGGACGCCGTCGTCCACTTCCTGCTCTGGGCGATTGACCAGGGCGGCACCGATGCGAACAACCTCGGCTATGCCACGCTGCCGGATGCATTGAAGACGGCGGCCCTGAACCAGATCGCCATCGATCACCTACAACGGCGTGCCGATCGTCAACTCCCTCTACAAGTAGCCATCCTCCCCCTCGCGGGCGAGGCGGCGTCGCCTGACGCCGTCTCGCCCGTTCCCCATACACTCCTGAAGGAAGCATGACCGCAGAGACCGCGCCCGCTCCCCTCGACAGCCCCGGAGCGATCATCCGCCAGCGCCGCTTCTCGCCCGGAGACCCGCTGCTCGGATGGGGCGTCCGCATCCTTTCCTGGATCGCCCTTGCGGCGATCCTGCTGATGCTGGTCGACACCGCCCTGAACTCGGGCAAGCTGCTCGAGCACGAGTCGGTCTGGGACTTCCTGACCGGTACGGTCTGGCAGCCGGCGAGCGTGGTCTACGGCGCGCTGCCGTTCGTCTACGGGACGCTCGTCACCTCGCTCCTCGCGTTCGTCCTGGCGGTGCCGCTGGCACTCGGTGCCGCGCTCCTCGTCAACGAGTACCTCCCGCGGCGAGTGGCGTCGCCCCTCGCGTACGGCATCGAGCTGCTGGCGGCGGTGCCATCGGTCGTCTACGGGTTCTGGGGGATCCTCGTCCTGGTTCCGTTCCTGCGGCCGATCGAGGGAGCGATCGCCGGGTCGCCGCTTGGAACCATCCCGATCTTCAGCGGCCCGGTTGCCGGGCCAAGCTATCTCGCCGCCGGCGTGATCCTCGCGATCATGATCCTCCCCATCGTCACCTCCGTGGCGCGTGACGCGATGAACGCCACGCCGCGCCTGCAGCGAGAGGGCGCGCTGGCGCTGGGTGCGACCCACTGGGAGACGATCCGCCACGTCGTGCTTCCCTTCGCTCGCGGCGGCATCTTCGCCGGCGTGATCCTGGGCCTCTCGCGGGCCATCGGCGAGACGATCGCGGTCCTCTTCGTGATCGGAAACCAGCCGCAGATCAACGCCTCGATCTTCGCCCCCGGCTACAGCCTCCCCTCGGTCATCGCCTCCGAGTTCGCCGAGGCGAACCAGCCATTCCATCCGGAGGCGCTGATCGCGCTGGGGGTGGTGCTGTTCGCCCTCTCCTTCGCCGTCAACCTCGCGGCCCGCAGGGTCGTTGGACGCTTCGAAGCCAGGGCCGGTGGCGCGGATGTTCGCTGAGCAGGTGCTCCGGTCCACCGGCCGAGGAAGGCGCGGCAAGGAACGCGTGGTCATGGTCCTCTGTCTGCTGGCCGGGGCGATCTCAATCCTGCCGCTGGGGCTGGTCCTCTACTACCTGCTGGTCGAGGGACTCAAGGCCTGGACCCCGGCATTCCTCGTCTCCCCACCCGGAGGGGGCATCACGACCGCCGGCGGTGGGGCCGCCAATGCGATCGTGGGCACGCTGATGATGACGGGGCTGGGACTGCTGATCGCCACCCCGACGGGGCTGGCGGTGGCGCTCTACACCGCCGAGTACCGCGAGGGGAGGTTGGCGATCATCGTGCGGACGGCGGTGGACCTGGTCGCCGGAATCCCATCGATCGTCATCGGCCTCTTCGTGTACTCGATGGTGGTCCTGACGATGCACCACTTCTCGGGGCTGGCGGGCGCCATCGCCCTGTCGCTGATCATGCTGCCGATCATCGCCCGCACCAGTGAGGAGATGTTCAAGATCGTTCCCCGACGCCTGCGGGAGGGGACGATGGCGCTGGCCATGCCGCGCTGGCGCGCCATCACCTCGGTCTATATCCCGACCGTGGCGGCGGGGATCATGACCGGCATCGTGCTGGCCGTGTCGCGGGCCGTGGGCGAGACCGCGCCCCTCCTCTTCACGGCGCTGGGCAGCAGCTTCGTGGTCACCGACCTCAACCGTCCCATGTCCGCGCTGCCGCTGTACATGTTCCAGAACGCGCTGAACATCGGATTCCCTGCGGCGCGCGAACGCGCCTGGGCGGCCGCGCTGACCCTGGTCGCGATCGTCCTCATCTTCAACGTCCTTGGGCGCTGGCTCGCAAGCCGGACCGCGCGCAGGGTGAAATAGCCAGGTCATGAGCGTAGAGGAGCCCGAGATGGCAGCAGCCGTCGAGCAGATCGGAATTCGGGTACGGCCGCCGGAGGACCCGACTCCCGGTCTCGACGGAGTGGGGCAGACTGTGCCCAGCATGGATGCGGCGATTGATGTCCAGCGCCTGAGCGCCTATTACGGCACGAAGCAGGCAGTGCGCGACGTGACCTTCACGGCTCGGCAGCGCGCGGTGACCGCGATCATCGGCCCATCCGGCAGCGGCAAGTCGACCGTGCTCCGCTCCCTGAACCGGATGCTGGAGGTGGTTCCCTCGGCTCGCATCGAGGGCCAGATCCTCTTCCATGGCATCGACATCTATGCCCGTGAGGTAGATCCGGCGGCCGTGCGACGGACGATCGGGATGGTCTTCCAGCAACCCAATCCGTTCCCGACCATGTCGATCTACGACAACGTCGTGGCCGCGGCGCGCTTCAACGGGCTGGTGAAGGGTCGCGCCCAGGGCGACGAGCTGCTCGAGCGCTGCCTGCGCCAGGCGGCCCTCTGGGACGAGGTCAAGGACAGCCTCGGCAAGTCCGGTGCGTCGCTCTCTGGCGGTCAGCAGCAGCGGCTGTGCATCGCGCGCGCGCTGGCCGTGAACCCGGAGGCCATCCTGATGGACGAGCCCTGCTCGGCGCTCGATCCGATCGCCACCCTGCAGATCGAGCAGCTGGCGCGCGACCTCGCCCAGTCGTACGCAATCGTGATCGTGACGCACAATATGCAGCAGGCCGCCCGCGTGTCGGACGACACGGTCTTCATGAGCGTGGACGAGGCGCACACTGGATTCGTGGTCGAATCGGGCCCGACGTCCCAGATCTTCACGAACCCGCAGAACAAGACGACCGAGGATTACATCACCGGGCGGTTCGGATGACACGAGGAGACGGTCAATGACGAGCATCACCTCCGCCGAGGGCCACGGGCACTCGGTGCGCCGCGGCTTCGAGGAGGCGCTGCAGACGGCAAAGGACGACACCCTCCGCCTCGGCGCCCTGGTGGAGAGCCAGCTGGAGCGGGCGGGCCATGCCCTGCGCGAGCGCGACGTGGACCTCGCCGATTCGGTGCGCTGGGACGACGCGCAGGTGAACGAGCTCCAGCGCTCGATCAACATGGAGATCACCACGGTGATCGCGACCCAGGGGCCGATGGCGCGGGACGTCCGCGAGCTGCTGGCCCTCTACCACGCCGCCGCGGAGCTGGAGCGGATGGGTGACTACGCGGTCAGCATCGCCAAGCTGGCGCAGCAGCTGGCCGCCGAGCCGGAGATCCCGATCCTGCGCCAGATCCCGCAGATGGAGCAGCTCTGCCGCGAGCAGCTGCGCGCTGCGATGCGGGCGCTGGTCGACGTGAGCGAAGAGGCGGCCCGCGCGGTCTGCGCCCGCGACGACGAGATCGACCACCTCTACAACAGCGTCTATCAGGACTCGATGGCGCTGATGACCGTGGCGCCCGACAAGGTGCGGCAGGCGACGCACATGCTCTTCGCGGCGCACCACCTCGAGCGACTCGGTGACCGGGTCACGAACATCGGCGAGGACGTCGTGTTCCTGGCGACCGGCCGCATCGAGGACCTCAACCCATAGCCCCCGTGCGCCGCCGCATCCTGGTCGTCGAGGACGACGTCACCCTGCGCCAGGTCCTCACCTTCACCCTTGGCCAGGAGGGCTACGACGTCAGCGGAGCGAGCGACGGGGAATCGGGTCTCTCCGCGGCGCTCGGCGGACGCTTCGACCTGATCCTGCTGGACCTGATGCTGCCGGCGATGAGCGGCCTGGAGGTGCTGCGCACCCTGCGCCGGGACGGGGTGTCGACCCCGGTGATCATCCTCAGCGCCAAGGCGGGCGAGGTCGACCTGGTGGTCGGGCTGAAGATCGGCGCCGATGACTACGTCACCAAGCCGTTCAGCCGGCCGGAGCTGCTGGCGCGGATCGAGGCCGTGCTGCGCCGCCAGCGGCGTGACGATCTCGAGCCGGAGCGAACGGCCGAGCGGCTCGAGATTGGCCCGATGGTGCTCGACCTCGAACGCCGGAACCTGACGATCGGGGGCGCGCCGGAGCATCTCACCACCAAGGAGTTCGACCTGCTCGCCTATCTCGCCGCGAATCCGGGGCGCATCTTCACCCGCGACCAGCTGCTATCGCGGATCTGGGGCTACGACTACGCCGGGGACGGGCGCACCGTCGACGTCCACGTCAGCTGGCTGCGCGGCAAGCTGCGCCGGGGAGACGGGCGCAACTGGTTCCGAACGGTGCGCGGCGTCGGGTACGCCTTCTCGCCTCCCCCAGGCTGATCGATGGCCGGCGGAGAGGAAGCCGAGTCGGCGTTCGAGACGCTCCTGGGCCGCGCCAGCGGGGACCCCATCCTGCTGCTGGTGGACCAGAGGCTGCGCATCCTGCGCGCCGGGCCGCAGGTCGCGGCGCTGGCACTCCGCGTCCCGGACGACCTCCCCGGCCTGAGCCTGATTGCCACCTTCGGGTCGGCGGCGCTCGATGCGGTCGCCCGCTCGGCGGTGACGAGCGGGGAGGCGGCCACCGGTGAGGCGCAGCTCGGACTCCATGGGCCAGCGGATCTTCCAGGTCGACGCCGTCCCGATCGGGGAGTCGGGGCTCGTACTGGCCCTGCATGACATCACCGCGCTCCGACGGATCGAGCGCGTGCGGCGCGACTTCGTCGCGAACATCAGCCACGAGCTGCGCACGCCGCTGACCTCCATCAAGCTGCTCGCCGAGACCCTCTCGGTCGCCGCGCCGGACGATCCGGAGACGTTCCGCGACTTCGTCGACAAGATCTCCAGCGAGGCCGACCACCTCGCCCAGCTCGTGGATGAGCTGCTCGACCTGACCATGATCGAGTCCGGCGAGGTGCGGCTGGCGATCGAGGCCGTCGATCCCGACACCGTTGTCGCGGCCGTCGCCGGTCGGATCGGCCCGGTCGCCGACCGTCGCCGGATCAAGGTCCGGGTCGTCGTCGGCGATGCGGACTCCGGCCTGCGCGCCGCGGCGGACCCGGCGCGCCTGGAGCAGGCGCTCCTCAACCTCGCGCACAACGCCGTCAAGTACAGCCATCCGGGGGGCGAGGTCCGGATCGGCTGGCGCGAGGAGGGAGACCGGATCCGCTTCGAGGTCGCGGATGACGGGATCGGCATCCCGGCGGCGCACCAGGCGCGGATCTTCGAGCGCTTCTACAAGGTCGACCGCTCGCGAAAGCGTGGCGACCCGGATGAGGGGCTGGTGGGCGGCAGCGCCGGCCTGGGGCTGGCAATCGTGCGGCACATCGCGGAAGCCCATGGTGGTGCGGCTGGCGTCGAGAGCCTGGAGCAGGTCGGCTCAACCTTCTGGATCGACGTTCCACGCGCACCCGACGCGCGCCCACCCGGCGCATCGACCCGTCTCGCCTGATATGGTTGTGGCGTCAACCATGACCAGCACCGATCCGATCCCCTCCGCGCGTGACCCGCGCCTCGAGACGTGGCGCACCTTCCTGATCGCGCACGCCCAGGTGCGCCGCCAGCTCGAGCGCGAGCTGCAGGCGGAGCAGTCGCTGGGCCTCGCCGAATACGAGGTGCTGCTGCTCCTCGTCCGCGCCGACGATCGGCGGCTGCGGATGAGCGACCTGGCGGATCGGCTCGGCCTGTCGCGGAGCGGCGTGACACGACTCGTCGATCGGCTTCAGGGCGACGCGCTGGTGCTGCGGGCGTCGTGCGACACGGACCGCCGCGGCTCGTGGGCGATGCTGACCGATGCCGGCCGCGAGCGCCTGCGGCGCGCCGCGCCGACCCACCTGCGGGGCGTCGGGGAGCACTTCCTGAACCGGATCCCTGCCGACGAGCTGGCGTCGCTGCAGCGCACCCTCGACCGGGTCCTCGACGAGTCCTAGCTCCCCGGCGACGCGCTCGACCCAGGCAGCTCGCCCGCGGCCTCGGCGCGAAGGCTGCTGACCATCGGCACCCGCGGGTCGCTCGGCGCGAGCTCCAGGAACCGATCGAAGCTGACGACCGCCGCCGCGTCCTGACCCTGCCGGAAGGCGATCACGCCCCGGAAGAACGGGATGTCCGGCTCCGACTCGCCGGCGATGGTGGCATAGGAATCGGTCGCGGCCTGCGCGTCGGTCCAATCGGTAGCGGAGATGTAGGCGCTCACGAGGCGCCGATAGGCCGATCGGTTCTGCGGGTCGATCGCGAGCAGCACCTGCAGGGCGACCGCGGCCCGCCGCAGGTCCTCGCTGGTGCTGCCGGCCAGGTAGGCGTCGGCCAGGTCGGACAGGACCTGCGGGTCCTTGGGATCGGCCGCGAGCGCGGTGAGCAGGCGCTGGATATCGGCCTGCCGATGCGACTCCGCGGCCTGCGCGTCGGCGAGCGCCTGGTCCACCACGGTCCGCTCGCCCAGGCCGTTTGGGCCAGGCAGCGCGAAGCCGACCAGGAGCGCGGCGGCCAGGCCGGCGCCGAGCCAGGCAGCGGCGCGGCGGCCGTGCCTGCTGAGCGTCGGAGTCGCGACCGGAACCGGCGCCTCGGTCAGCGTCTGCGCCGCGCGCTCCTCCGCCTCGGCACGCTCACGCTCGTAGGAGGCCTCGTCGAGCGAGCCGGCGCGGCGGTCCGCCTCCACGTCGAGCAGCCCCTCCAGCGCGACGCGGTGGCGAAGCGCACGAGCCTCCGCCTCGGCTGCGGTTGTGTTCGGCGGCGCGGTCGACGCGCGGCGCAGCAACGGCCAGCCGACCGCCGCGGCCGTCACCACGGCGATCAACGCGAACATGAGCCACTGCAGCGCGTCAGGCATCGAGCTGCTCCAGCTCCTCGCGGATCTGGTCGCGGATCGGGTCGCTCGCGGGCTCGGCCGCGGTCGTGGGAACGGATCGGCCGCGCCGCAACCACCACGCCAGCAGTCCCGTCCCGAGCACCAGCGCGGCGGCCGGCAGCAGCCAGACCAGCGCGGAGCGTGGCTCGACCAGGATCCACTCCCCGTAGCGGTCGACGAAGTGCTGGCGCACCTGCTCGGGCGATTGTCCGGCCTCGAGGAGCGCAGTGATCTCGCGCCGGATGGCCGCGGCGGCAGCCGTCTGCGACTCGGCCACCGAGAGCGACTGGCAGTCGGGACAGCGCAGCTCCCCGGCGATCTGCGCCGCCTGTTCGGCCTGGGTGAGCGGGGCGACCGGGCCGAGGGCTTCGACCAGGACGAGCGCAGCCAGCGCCAATAGCGCCGCCACTGCGATCGGCAGGGCGAGGCGCCTCACGGCGCGATCCCCAGCGCCGCGAGCTGGGCCTTCATCTCGGCGGTTGTGAGCGGGCCGACATGGCGGGCACGCACGATCCCGTTCGCGTCGACGAAGAAGGTCTCCGGCGGGCCGGTGACGCCGAGGTCGATCGCCATCTGGCCCGTGGAGTCGAGCAGGTTCGGCCAGCGCCCCTGGCCGTATCGGACCAGGAAGCTGCGCGCCCCGTCGGCCGTGTCCTGGTAGAGGATCCCGACCATCGCCAGGTCGTCCGGATGCGCGGCCGCGGTGGCCAGCAGGACCGGGTGCTCGTCGACGCACGGTGGGCACCAGCTGGCCCAGACGTTGACGATCGCCGGCCTGCCGCGAAGCGAGGTCGAGGAGAAGGTGGCCCCATCGAGCGTCGTTCCGCTGAAGGCGGGCAGCGGGTGGCCGATCAGCGGCGAGGGGATCACCCGCGGATCGCGCCCCAGCCCCGTGAAGAGCAGCCAGCCGAGCGGCACGAGGACGACCGGCAGCGCCAGCCAGCGCAGGGACCGGGCGGAGAGCAGAGAGGACATCGGTCAGGCTCCGGCCGCCAGCGCCGCCTCGACCGCCAGCCGGCGCCGATCCGGCCAGATGGCGAAGAGGGCGCCGAGTGCGACGATCGCGCCGCCGACCCAGATCCACGAGACGAGCGGGTTGATGAAGACGTGGAGGGCAACCGTCTTCGCCGTCGTGTCGTACGAGAGGAGGGTGACGTAGAGGTCCTCGCCCAGGGCGGAGCGAACCGCCGGCGTGGCGATCGCGGTCGGCGAGTTGGGGTAGTCGCGCAGGGCCGTGGCGATCGGGCCCGACTGCGGCCCGGCCAGCGTCAGCTCGGCGCGCGTCTCCGTCACCCGGGTGTCGGAGGCGAGCGGCTCGACCACCAGGCGGTCGTAGGTGAGCGTGTAGGCACCCAGCGTCAGGGTCTCGCCGGGGTGCAGGGTCGCCACCCGGTCGCTGCCGAGCGTCGCCGAGACGGCGATCGCCACCGACATGACGCAGATCCCCGCGTGGGCAAGGTAGCCCCCGTATCGGCGCCGATTGCGCGTCGCCAGCCGGACCACCGCGACCGGCAGTGACTCGTCGCGGCCCCGGGCGCGTGAGCGGGCGCCGCGCAGCACCTCGTCGCCCATCACCACCAGGACGAAGGTGGCCAGGCCGAGGATCGCGAGCGGGGCAGGCCCCCGCACGGCAAGCGCCCAGGCGACGACCACCACCCCCACCGCGGCCAGGATCGGTGCCGCGAACCGCTCGCGCACCGTGGTCCACGAGGCGCCGCCCCACGGGAGCGCCGGCCCGACACCGGTCAGGAAGAGGAGTGCCACGAAGATCGGCGCGTTGACGAGGTTGAACCACGGCGCCCCCACCGTCGCGCGCGACCCGCTGGCGACCTCGACGATCACCGGGTAGAGGGTCCCGAACAGGACCGCGAAGGTGATCGCCAGGAAGAGCACGTTGTTGAACAGGAAGGCGGACTCGCGGCTGACCACCGCGCCCGGCGGTCGCCGGTCACCCAGCTCGGGGAGGCGCCAGATCAGGAGGCCGAGCGCCGCGCCCAGCGTGACGAGGATCGCCGCCGCGAACCAGAAGCCGATCCCCGAGGTGGTGAAGGCGTGGACGCTGACCACCACTCCCGAGCGAGTCAGGAAGGTGCCGACCAGGGTCAGGGTGAAGGTCGCGATCACGAGGGCGTGGGTCCAGATGCGCAGCGTGCCCCGCCGCTCCGCGACCATCGAGGAGTGGATGAAGGCGGTCGCGGTCAGCCACGGCAGGAGGGCGGCGTTCTCGACCGGGTCCCAGGCCCAGTAGCCGCCCCAGCCGAGCACCGCGTAGCTCCACCAGGCGCCGGCCACGATCCCCATCGTCAGGAAGATCCACGGCACCAGTGTCCAGCGCCGCACGACGGCCAGCCACTCCTCGTCGGTGCGGCGGGTGATGAGCGCCGCGATGCCGAAGGCGAACGGGATCGCCATGCCGGTGTAGCCGAGGTAGAGGAGCGGCGGATGCAGCCCCATGAACGGGTGGTTCTGGAGGAGGGCGTTCGGGCCGTTCCCCTCGAGGCCCACCGGCGTCACGCGCACGAATGGGTCGCCGGGCCAGGCCATCACCGCGAAGAAGAAGGCGGCCCCCAGCGCCAGGGTGGCGCCGACCCACGGCATCAGCGCGGGCAGCCGGTTGCGGTACCGATACAGGACGAGGCTCGCCCAGCCGGTCGCCAGCAGGGTCCAGAACAGGATCGAGCCCTCGAGCGCGGCCCACAGCGAGATGACCGAGTAGAAGGGCGGCGTGGTGGTCGCGTTGTTGCGCGCCACGTAGAGCACGCTGAAGTCGTGGGTCAGCAGCGAGACGATCATGGCCAGGCAGGCCAGCGGCCACCAGCGCGAAGGCCCCGTACATCGCCCGTCGCGCGCTGGCGAGGACGGCGCCATCGCCCGACCTCCCCGCGACGACGAACGCGCCGGCGGCATACAGGGTCGCAGCCAGGCCGATCACGACCGCGAGGTGGCCGAGGGTCGGGATCACGTGCCGGGCTTGAAGCCGTTGGTCGGCAGCGCGCCCGTCGGATGGGGGCGACGTAGTTCTCGTCGTGCTTCACGATCACCTGCGACGCCTCGAAGACGCCGTCCGCGCCCAGCTCGCCCTCGACCACGGCGCCGATCCCCTCGCGGAACGAGCGGGTCGGGGCGGAGCTGGCGTGGACCATGATCTCGTGCTTGCCGTCGGTCAGGATGAAGCGCAGGTTCGGCGCCGCGCCGGCGATGCTCCCCACCTCGACCAGGCCACCCAGCCGCACCGTGTCACCCACCGCCGCCTCGCCGCGGGCGAGCAGCTCGGTCGGCGTGACGTAGTAGACGAGCGCGTTGCCGACGCTGCTGAGGGCGAGGTAGCCGATCACCGCCACCACGATCGCCACGCCCAGCAGCACGCCCCATCGTCGCCCACGCGGCGGCAGGGGCGGCATGACCGGGCGGGCCAGGGTCATCGACGAGCGTCGGGGGGCGTGGCGTCGGCGTCGCGCGCGGAGCGCTTCGCGGGCGACCCGCAGCCGGCGCAGCAGCAGCGCGACGTAGACCACGATCCCGCCGAGGATCACCCCGTAGCCGGCGATGACGTATCCGACGTCGGTCATCGGGCGGGCTCCGTGGACGGCGCCGGTGGCGAGTCGGTGCGGCGCCGCGCGCGGCGTTGATGCGGCTCATCCGCACCTCCTCCTCGATCTGCGACTCCAGGCGGGCCAGCTGGTAGCGCCGGATCATGAGCCAGGCCCAGGTCAGCGTGAAGGCGGCCAGCATGCCGAGCAGCGCCGCCACGAAGAGCACCGGGACCGAGGGGTTGAGCAGCTTTCCCGGGTCGCCGATGGTCGGACCCCTGGTGGAGGCCGCGCCACCAGATCACGCTGAAGTGGATGATCGGGATGTCGAGCCCCGCGATCAGGCCGACGACCGCTGCCCGCGAGGCGCGGCGCGCAGGGTCGTCGCTCAATCGGCGCAGGAGCAGGTAGCCGACCCCCAGCGCCAGCAGCAGGGCGGTGGTGGCGAGGCGCGGGTCCTCCCACTGCCAGAAGACGCCCCACACCGGCTTGCCCCACATCATCCCGCCCCAGATCGCGAAGGCGGTGAAGAGGACCCCCACCTCCACCGCGGAGTGCGCCAGGGCGTCGAAGCGCAGGTCGCGGCGCCAGAGATAACCCAGCCCGGCCAGCGCGGCGAGGCCGAACGAGAGCTCGCCGAGCCAGGCCGATCCGACGTGGACGTACATCACCCGCTGTGCGTCGCCCTGGTTCAGGTCGGCGGGCACGACGAAGAGGCCGAAGATGGCGGCCGCCACCACCGCGAGGAGCGCCACGAAACCAAGGACCCGGGTCTTCATCACTCCTCCAGCAGGAAGCCGTACGTGCCGGCTCCGACGACGAGCATGATGACGTCGAATCCGGCGAGGAGCTGGAGCCAGGCCCACTGTTCGCCGAACGGGTCGCCGCCGAGCGCCGTCACGGTGACCTTGACCGCCGCCAGCAGCAGCGGCGCCACGATCGGCAGCATGAGGAGCGGCAGCATCACCTCGCGGGCGCGCATGCGGACCGTGAGCCCGGCGTAGGCGGTCCCGACCGCGGCGAAGCCGATGGCGCCGAGCACCACGGCCGCCAGCAGCGGCAGCCAGCCGGCGCCGACCGGCACGGCGTAGAGGATCGCCACCACCGGGACGAGGAGCCCGCCGAGGACGAGCATGGCGGCCGCCCCGGCGAGCGCCTTGCCGGCGTAGATCGCGCGGCGGTCGACCGGGTAGAGGGCCAGCTGCTCGAGCGCCCCGTCCTCCGCCTCGAGCTGGTGGAGGCGCGCCATGGTGAGCAGCCCGCCGAAGACGATCGCGAGCCAGAGCAGCCCGGGCGCGGCCTGCGCGAGACGCTGCGCATCGGGGCCAAGGGCGAACCCGAAGAGGAGCAGCACGATCGCCGCGAAGAAGAGGGTCGAGCCTGCCGCCTGGCGGCCACGCAGCTCGGAGGTGGCGTCCTTGCGGGCGATCGCCAGCGCGACGGCGAGGCCGCGGCGGAGCTCGCTCATCGGTCCATCCCGGCGACAGCGACCCGTGGCCGCGCCGTCGCCCCGACCGGGCCGGGGCTGACCCCCGCCCCGCTCACCTCGGCGACGAGGCCGCCCTCGAGGCGCACCGTGCCGTCCGCCATGGAGGCGATCCGGTCAGCCTGGTGCGAGGCGACCATGACGGTCACGCCCGCGTCGTGCCACAGCCCGATCAGCCGGTCGACGAGCTCCATCCCCTCCCCGTCGAGGGCGGCGTGCGGCTCGTCCAGGAGCAGGAGCGACGGCCGCGCGACGAGCACCCGCGCCAGGGCAAGCCGCTTGCGCATGCCGGCGGAGAAGGTGCGGACCCGCGCGCCGGCGACGGGGGCGAGGCCCACCGTGTCGAGCGCCTCGCGGATCACCGGGTCGCCCTCGCGCTCGCCCCAGCCGAACATGGTGGCGGCGAAGCGCAGGTTCTCGAGCGCGGTCAGGTCGTCGTAGTGGCCGGTCGCGTGGGAGAGGTAGACGGCGCGTCCCCGGATCATCTCGGGGTGCTCCCCCGCGTCGATCCCGTCGATCGCCAGCGTCCCGTACGAGGGGCGGATGGCGGTGGCGCAGAGGCGCAGCAGGGTCGTCTTGCCGGCGCCGTTCGGACCGAGCAGCGCCACGGTCCGCCCGATCTCGACGGTGAGCGAGACGCCCGCCAGCGCGGCGCTGCGACCGAAGAGGCGCGCCAGCTCGACGGTGGCGACCGCCGGTGGGATCGTCCCGAGCGTCCCGGCGAGCCGGGGCGCGACGTAGATGGTGGTCTGCGGCATGCTCGACGGGGCGGGGGCGGAATGGATGGAGGCTGAGTGTGCGGCTGCCGCGCAGGCGCGTCAAATCCGGCCGCGCCTCAAGGTTCAGGGTCCATCAGCTGTCCGATGCGGACCACGTCAGGATCGGCACTTCTCCCCAGGCGAGGTGCTTGATCAGCTGCGGCTGACCTCCGTCGACGGACACGATCCACGCGTCGCTGCCCGTTGCCGGATGGTTGCTGGCCGCCGCCTTGGCCCTGCTGCACCCATTCGGTGGCGAACGAATTCCCGGTCACGAAGACGATGCGTCGTCCGTCGGGCGACCAGCCGGCGATCCCACAGGCGTCCGCGGCGAGGACGCGCGCCTCAGCGGCAGCAGCGTCGAAGATCAGAAGCCGACCGCCGCTCGGCGACCGGGGATCGATGATCGCAATCCGGCTGCCATCAGGCGACCAGGCGGGCCCGGAGGAACCGCAGATGCTCCCGATCGCCGGCGACGACACCTCCGGCAGCAGATCGCGAGTGGTGCGCCCGTGCAGGTCGATGAGCAGTCCCCCGGCGAAGCCGAGCGTCTTGCCGTCCGGAGCCCAGCCGTTCACCCATCCGGGGGGCAAGCTGCGTGAGATCACCTCTATCGACTGCGTCGAAACGCCGAGCAGGTAGAGCTGTGTGGCCGACCCTGGCGCCACGCAGGGATATTCGCAGTTGGTCGTTTCGAAGAGGATCTGCGATCCGTCCGGCGACCACAGCATTCCGGTGAAGGACGCAGTCCCGGAAACCTCCGCCGCGACATCGATGGTCCGCGGCGCGGCGTGAGGTTGGTCGAGGTCGTAGATCATGACCACGCTCGGGGTGGAATAGCCGTACCAGGCCAGGTGACGGCTGTCGGGCGACCATGCGGCTCCGCCGCTGGCGCCCCCTAGCGTGATCACGGCCTCGAACGATCCGTCCGCGACTCGCGGAGGGTAAGGATCGGTGCTGATCACCGCGTGCCCGTGCTTGGCCATCGGCAGCGCCCATCGGCCATCGGGCGACAACCCCAGTCCTCCCATCGGGGTTCCCGCTCGCACCTGCAGTCCGGGCGGCATCGGTGGTGGGGCGGTGGCAATGCCGATGGCTGCCAGCACGGCAAGCAGGAACACCACGATCAGCAGCTGCCAGGCGGGCGCCAGCGCCTCGAAGAGCCGGGGCCGACGCTGTGGCCGGCTCTCGACCGTCCGCATGATGTCCGCCACGAGGCCCGGGTTCGGACTCATCGTCCGCTCGGCCAGGCGCCGGGCAATCACCTCATCGGTCAGTCGGAATGGGGAGCTCATGCCTCGGCCTCCAGGGCGCGCTCCAGCGCGCGCCGAGCGGTGTGCAGAGCGAGACTTCGCCGTGCCGATCGGGCACGCCCGATCGGGCGGCGATCTCCGCCAACGGCAGCTGATGAAGGTGATGGAGCACGAGGATCGAGCGATCCGCTGCTCCGAGGCGCTCGAACGCCGCGTTGAACGAGGCTCGATCTGCCACCTCGCCCTGCGCTATCCGGGGTGCCTTGCTCGAAGCCCTCCGAGGTCGACCTCGCGCGATCGATTCCGCCTGCGGAGCGAGTCCCGGCAGCCGTTCAAGATGACCCGATTGAGCCAGGCGTCGAACCTCGCGCTGTCGCGCAGCCGCGGAAGCTGGACCCATGCGGCGACGAATGCCTCCTGCGTCGCGTCATGCGCGTCGGCCTCGTTGCCGAGGATGGCGCACGCGGTACGGAAGATCCGATCGACCCGACCCTCGACGAGCTGCTCGAAGGCGAGCCGGTCGCCGCGTGCCGCCATCTCCACCAGCGTGTCGCCGGTGGCGTCGCTCGATCGCGTGAACGGCAGTCCTCACGGGTGGCACGGCCGATCCGGGGCGAGGTTCATCGACCTACTGACGATCGGCGATGGTCGGGGTTCACGCCAGGAAGTCTACGTGGCCCTAATGCAACACATTGCAACTAGGGCCGGGCCTCCCTACACTTGCCGCCGATGGTCGCGAACGCGCTCAGCCTGCTCCGCACCGCCAGTCCGGTCCGCACGCGGATCATCCGCCTCTACGCGTTCCTCGTCGCCTTCAACCTCGTGGCCTGGGGGCTGGCGCTGGCCGTATCGGCCTCCTACCCGATCCTCCTCCCGACCGCCTTCCTGGCCTACACCTTCGGGCTGCGCCACGCGGTCGACGCCGACCACATCGCGGCGATCGACAACACCACCCGCAAGCTCATGCAGGACGGGCAGCGCCCGGTCGGGGTGGGGCTCTTCTTCTCGCTCGGCCACTCGACGATCGTGGTGGCGCTCTCGCTGCTGATCGCCCTCTCCGCGGGAGTGATCAGCGACATCCCGACCTTCCGCGAGATCGGCTCGCTGATCGGCACCGGCGTCTCGGCGGTCGTTCCTCCTCCTGATCGGGATCATCAACCTGATCGTCCTGATCGACATCTATCGGATGTTCCGCAGCGTGGCCCGCGGCGGTGCCTACAGCGAGGAGACGCTCGAGGAGTTCATGAGCCAGCGCGGCCTGCTGGCGCGCCTCTTCCGGCCGATGCTCGCGCGTGATCCGCAAGAGCTGGCACATGTATCCGCTCGGCCTGCTCTTCGGCCTGGGCTTCGACACCGCCTCGGAGGTCGCGCTGCTCGGCCTGGCGGCGGCCTCGGGCGCGAACCACGTCCCGATCATCTACATCATGGTCCTGCCGGCCCTCTTCGCGGCGGGCATGTCATTGATCGACGCGACCGATGGGGTCCTGATGCTGGGCGCCTACGGCTGGGCCTACATCAAGCCGATCCGCAAGCTCTACTACAACCTCAACATCACCCTGGTCTCGGTGCTGATCGCCTTTGCCATCGGCGGCGTCGAGGTGCTCTCGATCATCGCGGACCGCTTCAAGCTCCACGGCGGCCTGTGGGACCTGGTCGCCAACCTGGACTTCGGCCTGATCGGGGTGGCGATCATCGGCATCTTCGTGGTGAGCTGGACCGCCTCGACGCTCATCTACCGCTGGAAGGGCTACGACCACCTCCCGACCCAGCCGGCCGCCACGAGCGAGAGCCCCAGGAGCTAGGCGCCGGGACGCCTAGGCCGGTCGACCCGGAACCCGCAGCTCGACCTTCCCGCACGAGGCGCAGGCGAACAGCTCCAGCTTGAGCATGTTCTCGCCGAGCTCGGCCCACTCGCCGACGAGCAGCTTCCAGCCGCCGGTCGTTCCGCCGACGCGGAACTCCTCGACCCCCATCGACTGAATCGTGGCGCCGCAGCGCAGGCACGTGCCGGGCGTCTGGGCAGGGGTGCCGGGGTGGTCCATCGGTTGCTCCTCGCGCTTCGCCAGCGTCGGTCCACGATCACGGTGCGCCCCCATGGCGGTGGGGCGGCTTTCGCGATCATTGTCGCCGCCAACTCCGATGCCTGTTCGGTCCCGGCACGGTGCCGCGGCCGCCATCGGCCCCAAACGAGCTCCGAACGTCCGTCGGTTGTCCGAGAGCGGCTGCGCGCGCGGGCTAGACTGCGACCATGAGGCGGCGCGGTGGAGCGCTCGTTCTGGCGGGGCTGATAGCCTCCGCGTGCACCGCCACCGCCTCGGGCAGGCCTGGCCCAACGGCCACCGCGGCACCGTCAGCCGGGACGAGCCCAGCAGCGACCACACCGACGATTCGTCGCACGCCAGCCGCCAGCCCACCGGATCTGTCGGCGCGCCCGCTCGTCTGGTTCGCGCCCCTGCCGCCGTTGACGACCGGCCCGGGACGCGAGTTCACGGGGTCCGACGACTTCATGCAGCTCTTTGCTCCCGGTGCAGCCTGGGATCGCGCCGCCGCGCGGATCCAGGTCTTCAAGCTCTATGGCGAGTGGGTGGCTTACGACGCTACGGACTCAGAGCTGCGCGCCGCCGTGACCTGGATCGCCCAGCACGGCATGGCCCTCGCCGTCGAGATGGGGCCGCTGACCGCGACCGCGGACTGTGGCCAGGGCGTTGAGAGCTTCGCGGGGATCGAGGAGGGGCGGCGGATCGGTACTCGCATCCGGCAGGCGGGAGGTGTGCTCCAGGTCGTTGCTCTCGACGAGCCCTACTTCTTCGCCCATGTCTACGACGGCGCGAACGCATGCCAGTGGCCTCCCGACAAGGTTGCCGGCGCTGTTGCCAGCTTCGCGAGCGAGATGCGGACGGATTGGCCGGGCCTCGTGCTCGGCGACACCGAGCCGATGCCGGCGCCGGTCAGCGCCAACGGTCTGGCGCAGTGGCTCGACGCGTACCGGGCAGCAGCGGGAGAACCGCTCGCCTTCCTGCACCTCGACATGGACTGGTCGCGGGCCGACTGGCCGGGCCTGGGCGTCGCCGTGCAGGCGGCTGGATCGGCGCGTGGCGTGCCGATCGGCATCATCTACAACGGTGGCGCGGCGACCACCGACGCACAGTGGGCCGCCGTGGCCGGAGGCCGGGTCGTCAAGTACGAGACCGACGCCGCGGGCGCGCCCTGATCACGTCCTCTTCCAATCCTGGATGGACAAGCCGGACCGCGTCCTGCCCGAGACCGATCCGACCACCTTCACCGCCCTCGTCAACCGTTACTTCGACGACCGCGCCTCGCTCGGCCAGGTCCCGGGCGGCACGGCGAACCTGGCGCTCGGCAAGCAGGCGTCGGCCTCGGCCTCGTACCAGGGGTCTACGCCGGACAAGGCCGTCGATGGCGATGGCGACTCGGTGTGGAGCGCCGGAACGGGAGCGCCGGGCTGGATCCGGGTCGACCTCGGCGCGGCCAAGCAGGTCAGCGAGGTGCGCCTGACGGTCAGCCAGTATCCGTCGGGTGCCACCCATCACCAGGTGAGCTGTGCGACCTCGGCAACAGGCAAGCGGATGGTGGTTGGTGACCTTCAGGGAACGACGCAGGACCTCGAGGTGCTGACCGTGAAACTGACAACCCCGGTCACCTGCCGCTTCCTGCGGGTCGATACGCTCAACAGCCCGTCCTGGGTCGCCTGGCGCGAGATCGAGGTATTCGGCTCGTAGCACGCGGACTCGTCGCCCGTCCTCCATTGGCAGACGGTGGCTACAACGAGGAAGAAGAGGCCTGTACCTCCCCGCTGTGGTCACGTGGTGACCATTCAGCCACCGTGTGCCCCAAAACCAGCCCCTGTTCCCCGTTGTAGCCACCGCATGACCACGAGGCTCCTCCGCGGCGAGCGCTCCGCTCGATTGCGCGTGCCGGAGGCCGGTGCTATCGTCCGCCGCCTGATGATGGAGCCCGCCCCGCAACCGTCAGCGCAGCCTTCAGCGCCCCGCGCCCCGCACCGCTCACGGGCCGAGCGCCGCGCCGCCGCCCAGCGCGCCGAGTGCGCCGCCACCACCGCCCTCAACGTGCTGGGCCAGAAGTGGGTGATGCGCATCGTCCGGTCGCTGGGCGAGAAGACGCAGCGCTTCTGCGAGCTCCAGGACGCGCTCGGCGGGGCCAACTCGGCGACCCTCTCGCAGCGCCTCAAGCTGCTCGAGGACGAGGGGCTGATCGACCGCACCATGGTTTCCGAGGTGCCGCCCTGGGTCGAGTACTCGCTCACCGACAAGGGCGCCGACCTGCGCCGAGCCATCGCCCGCATCGACCGCTGGGCCGATCGCTGGGCGCCATCGCAGTGAGCCACGCCGTCGCCGAGGAGCGACCGGTCGAGCACGGTGACGCGCTCAACCAGATCCGCTCGGCGATCGCCGAGGCACCCGGTCCCGACGCGGCGGCGCAACGTGCGGTGGACCTGCTCCACGACCGCTTCGCGCACTACGACTGGGTCGGCATCTACTGGGTCGACGCCGCCGGCAACGAGCTGGTGCTCGGCCCCTGGACCGGGCCGGAGGCGACCGAGCATGTCCGCATCCCGATCGGGGTGGGGATCTGCGGCGCCGCGGCGGCATCGGGCCAGACCGAGATCGTGGACGACGTCAACGCCGATGAGCGCTATCTCGCCTGCTTCACGACGACCCGCAGCGAGATCGTCGTCCCGATCTTCGCCGACGGAGCGGTGGTCGGCGAGATCGACATCGACGGGTCGGACCTGGCCGCCTACGACAGCACCGATGCCGTCTTCCTCGAGGAGATCGCCGCGCTGCTGGCTCCCCTTCGACCGCGAGACGTCTAGCCGCGTAACCCGCGGCGTACCGGATATGCATGGCCGCGCCTGACCGACCCGCCAAACCCACGCCCTTCGAGGCGATCTACGAGGCGCACGTGACGGCGATCCATCGCTTCGTCTACGCCCGCGTCGGCAACCGTCCCGATGCGGAGGACCTGACCGCACAGGTCTTCATGCGCGCGGTCGAGCAGCTCGACGTCGACCGCCCCGCCCCACAGATCGCGGCGTGGCTGTACCGCGTGGCGCAGAACGCGGTGGCCGACTACTGGCGCGCCTTCTACCGCCTGCCGCAGATCGGCGTCGAGCAGGTGGCCGGCGCCTGGGAGCCGAGCAATCCCCAGGCCTCCCCGACCGCCGACGCCGAGGCCGACACGGCGGCTGCCGCGGTCGCGCGCCTCCTGAAGAAGCTCCCCGAGCAGTACGCCCGCGTCCTCGAGCTGCGCTTCCTCCAGCGCCTCTCCGTGGCCGAGACCGCCGAGCGGCTGGGGATCAGCCACGGCAACGCCAAGGTGCTCCAGTACCGCGCCCTGCGCAGCGCCGCGCTGCCTGGGAGAGCCGAATGGCTGACGAGCGAGCCGACGAGCGCAGCGACGCCTTCGCGCGGTACGTCGACGCGCTGCTCGACGGCACCCGTCCCGCGCCAGACGAGATCGCCGAGGACGACGCCGCGATGGCCCGCCTCGCGGCCGAGCTGGCCGCCGCCGGCGATCCGCGGCACGGCGACCCCGATCCTGCCTTCGTCGAGCAGCTCCGCCTGCGGATGCGCGACGCGGATGCAGGGATCGCATCGGTCCACCAGACGGCGCCGCCGATCCCGATCGGACGCGTCCGGTTCAGCCGTCGCGACCTGCTGCGCGTGGGCCTGGGAGCGGCGGCCGGGCTTGCCGCCGGGGCGGCCGGGCTCTCGGTCCTGCGCCCGAACAACCGCGTCCCGCTGGTGGATCCCGGTCACGAGCTGGTCGCCGACGGGCAGTGGGTGCAGGTCGCGACCCTCGCCGACCTGCCGAAGGGCGCCGCCGTGCGCTTCAGCACCGCCGCCTTCGACGGCTACGTGGTCAACGACGCGGGCACGATCCGCGCCCTCAGCTCGGTCTGCACCCACATGGGCTGCACGCTGGTCTACCGGCCCGAGTGGTGGGACCTGCGCTGCCCGTGCCACGGCGCGAGCTTCGACCTGTCGGGGAACCTCGCCAACGGGAAGCAGGGATGGTCGGCGAGCGGCTACCACGGTGACGCGGAGGCCTACCCCCTCGACCTCCCGCCGCTGGTGCGCCCCAAGGTCAAGGTCGACGGCGAGGATGTCCTGGTCTGGACCGCCCGCGCCTAGTGCGTGACGAGCTGGATCAGGTAGCCGATCAGGTACGGCGCGGCGAGGGCCATCAGCACGGCAGTCAGCGCGAGCCCCACGTACGCCAGGTAGCGCAGGTTCGGCGGCGCCGGACGCTCCGGCGGCGGCGTGGTGCGACGCGGGAGGTGCAGCGGCCGGCGCGGACGCTGATGCTCGTAGGGATGCGTGTCCGGCATGCCGCTCAGGCCTCGTCCACGGCGGCGACGATCTCGCGCAGCCGGGCGTGGCGCGCCTCGCGATCGGCGGCGTAGCGCTCGATCGCGGCGAGGATGTGCCCCGGCCCCAGGTGCGCCTCGTCCATCACCTCGTCGACCGTGCCGCCGGTCCGCCAGCGGTCGTCCCAGTCCGATGAGAGCGAGTACTCCTTGCGCGATCGGGCCCTCGACCAAGTCGCGTCATCAGCTTGAAGGCGCGGTTCGTGATCGCCATGCCGTCCCACGTGTCGGCGGCGGAGCAGATCAGCTCGCGGTAGGCGGCGTCCTGGCGGCGGAAGAGCTGCGGGGAGATCGCAGGCCACGATCTTGCACGTTGATCCCGCGCGCCGTCGAGCTCGGGCAGCACCTTCACCACGTTCGCCGTCGTCATCGTGCCCTGGACGAAGACCGTGCCCGCCGAGGCAGTCCCGGGCGCGACGTCGCGGATCAGGTACGCCCCGCGCGCCGCCTCGAAGTGCGACGGCCATCCCGAGCGCCGCGCGGTCGGGGATCTCGACGGCGGGGCGGGTCAGGTGCAGCGCGACGATCGGCACGTCGGTCGCCAGCGCGGCGGCCAGCACGACCGGCACCTCGTTGTACTCCCACGGGTGCAGGTCGATCACCTGGCCCTCGGGGAAGAGCTGCGTGACGCCGGTCGCGAAGATCCCGAAGTGCGTCCGCGAGTCCTCGGCGGTCTCCGGTCCGGAGTGCCCGGCGACCCAGATCACCTTGCCGAGCTTCAGCTCGGAGTCCTGGGCGAGCTGGGAGAAGAGGCGCATCGGGCCGTACTTGAGGTACGAGAACGAGCCGTAGGTCGAGCAGGCGGCCCAGAACCCGTTGAAGGAGGTCATCGGGTCGTCCGCCAGGTTCACGGTGGCGATCCCGACGGTCATGCCGGAGTTCGTGAACTCGGTGATCTCCTGGGGCAGCACGGTGCCGCGCAGGTTCGTGTCGCGGTTGTACCAGCCCCAGCCGGGCATCTCGCCGAAGTCCTTGGCGAAGCCGGAGATGTTGGTCGACTCGGCCAGGTCGGCGGAGCAGACGATGAAGAGCGGCCGCCCGTACTCGGCCTTGCCGAAGGCGTTGACCCACGAGCCCCAGGTGGCCAGCGCCGCGCGGTTCGGGGCCTTCTCGCCGGGCGCCTTCCACATGGCCGCCGGATAGGCGGTGACATCGGTCAGGCGCTTGTCGCTGAAGATGTCGGCGCCGTGGCCGCCCAGGTTGAAGCCCTCGACGGTGTCCGGCACGAGCCCCGCCACCTCGACCAGCCGGTCGCTGATGGCGTCCACCAGCGCGGTGTCGCTGCGCAGGACGCCCATCGCGACCTCGAAGTTGTGGCGCGCCTGCGCGTCGCGCTCCTTGGCGTCGGCCGGGGCCGGCTCGTCGACGCCCTCGTACGCGACGCCGTGCTTCTCCATGAACGCCTTGCGGACCGCCCAGAACTCGGGCGAGTTCATCGCGTGCGGGCGAGCCGTGGCTCTTGTTGTCGTACTTGCCGTAGCCGCGCCCCTTGCGCGTCTTGAACCAGGCGACCGATGGGACCCGGTTCGGGTTCTCGCCGCGCGCCGCCTCGAGCACCGCGCGCGTGACGGGTCCCCACTCCGAGCCCTCCTCGGTCCCGGTCACGCGCCAGCCGTAGGCGTTGAACCAGGTCTCGGGGGTGCCGGGGACGACCTCGTGGATGGCGACGTCGTCGATCCCGTAGTCGTTCCAGTCGAGCAGGAAGACGAGGTTGTTGAGGCCGAGGCCCCAGGCCGTGTTGCGCGTCTCGTGGCTGGCGCCGGGGGTCAGGCCGCCCTCGCCCTCGACCACGAAGACCTTGACCTCCTCGGCCCCGGCCAGCTTGAGCGCGACCGCCTCGCCGGCGGACGGGCGGCATGCCGTGCCCCGACGGTCCGGTGTTGAACTTCAGGAAGAGCGTCTTGCCCTCCATCTCGGCGTGGCCGGGGAGCCCGCCGCGGTGGCGCAGCTTGAGCAGGTCCTCCCAGGTGAGCGCCCAGCGGCCGTCATCGGGGAAGGCGAAGGCGGGATCCGGGTCGCGCTCGGCGCGGGCCCGCAGCGTCTCGTTGAGGACGGCCAGCGTCGCGTAGACGAGCGGCACGGTGTGGCCCGCCGACAGCACGAACCGATCGCGCGAATGGCCGCCACGGCTTGCGGATGTCCCAGCGCATCGCGCCCGACAGGAGGAGCGCCAGGAACATGTGCACCTTGGAGCGCGAGCCGCCAGGGTGGCCGCTCTGGCGATAGTTGAGCGCCAGGTCGATCGCCTCGTCGATGATCTCCCGGACCACGTCCCAGCGCTCGAACGAGGGGACCGCCTCGTCGTAGAGGCGGTCCGCGGTGCGCTGGACGATGGTCGTCATGCGTGCACGAGCTCGCCGGTGCGCTCCAGCTTGGCGAGCGACTCGCCGACCCGCTCCAGCGCGGCGGCGATCTTCTCGCGCGAGTTGGCGTAGCTGAAGCGCAGGTAGCCCTCGCCATAGCTCCCGAACGCGGTGCCGGAGAGGCCGCACACGCCCGGCGTCGTAGAGCAGGTGGTCGGCGATCTCGTTGCTGGTCTTGCCGAACGAGCTCATGTTCGGGAAGGCGTAGAAGGCGCCGTGCGGCATGACGCAGCTGACGCCGGGGATGGCGTTCAGGCCCTCCACGATCAGCTTGCGCCGCGCCTGGAACTCGGTGCGCATGGCCGCGGGTTCGTCCTGCGGGCCGGTCAGGGCGGCGACCGCGCCGGCCTGAGCGAAGGCGTTGGTGCCGCTGACCGAGTTGATCACCAGGCGGCTGAAGCTCGGCACCAGCCAGTCGGGCACGATCCCGTAGCCGAGCCGCCAGCCGGTCATGGCGAAGGTCTTGCTGAAGCCATCGAGCGTGATCGTCCGCTCCGCCATGCCCGGGAGCGTCGCGATCGAGAGCGGCTCGCCCTCGTACTGGAGGCGGCCGTAGATCTCATCGGCCAGGACGACGAGGTCGTGCTCGATCGCGATCCGCGCGATCTCGCGCACGTCGTCGGGGGTGAGGATCGAACCGGTCGGGTTGTGGGGCGAGTTGGTGACGATCAGCCGGGTCTTATCGGTCACCAGTGAGGCCACCTCGGCGACGTCCATCCGGAAGTCGTTGGCCTCGCGGAGGGGCGCCGGCACGGCGGTCCCGCCCACGTATCGGGCCATCGACTCGTAGATCGGGAAGCCGGGGTTGGGGTAGATGACCTCATCGCCCTCGTTGATGAGGGCGAGCATCGCGTAGAACATGATCGGCTTGGCGCCGGGGGTGACGACCACCTGCTCGGGCGTCGCGTCGATCCCCTTCCAGCGCTTGACGTCCGCAGCGAGTGCCGCGCGCAACGGTGCGATGCCGACCGCCGGGGGATAGTGCGTCATCTTCTCGTCGAGCAGAGCGTGCGCGGCGGCCTCGCTCACGTGGCGAGGCGTGTCGAAGTCGGGCTCGCCGATCTCCAGGTGGATCACGTCGCGGCCGGTCGCCTCCAGCGCCCGGGCGCGCGCGGCGGCCTCGAAGGCTGTCTCGGTCCCGATCCGCTCCATGCGGCTGGCAAGCTTCACGGCTCAGTGCCTCGCTGCGTCAGGTGGGAGATGAGTGTACCGATGCATCGCGGCGGCGGGAGCGACGGATGGTATGTCAGCTCAAGCGGCTGCGCCGGCACGATGCACCTCCAGTACGATCCAAGGCGGGAAGGCGGCTTCCACCTGCCCGACCGTACGGAGCCCGATCCCGAATGACCGCCGCAGATCTGAATGGTCTCGTCGCCGCGCTGGCGGTTGCCGTCAAGAAGCGACGGCGTTGGGTCTTGGCGGTGGGATGGTGTGTCGCCATCATCGGCTGTCTCAAGTTCGGTCTTGCTCTTCTCGAAGCTGTGCGAGAAGACGGAGGCCGGGCGGTCGACGCCCGCTCGTACTGGCTAGCTGGCGAACACGTGCTGCACAACCTGTCGCTGTACGCGGACGTGCGAATCGGCGATCCCGGCGCCTATCGCTACACGCCGACCTTTGCCGTGCTTACCGTGCCGTTCTCCCTGCTGCCCGAGTTGGTCTTCACTTGGAGTTACCGGATCGCATGCCTGCTTTGTCTCCGATACCTTGTGGGGTCCTGGCTGGCCACCGGCTGGGCGCTGCTGCTCCCCCCAGTGAGCATCGAGCTCATCGCGCTCAACGTAACCTTGCCGATCGCCGCTCTGGGCCGTTGGTCGCTGCGGGGGTCGGGCTCGAACACCGCGCCGATGCTCGTGGCATTCGCAGCATCGGTGAAATTCGGATCGGTCTTTCTCCTCCCATACCTATGGCTGCGTCGACCGGAAATGAGACGACCGTTGCTCATTGGAACGGCGGTCGTTGTCGCCGTGACCGTCGTTCACATCGCGGCTGCTCCTCAGGTGTGGAGTGCGTTCGTCAGATCTATCGCGCAGCAGTCCCAAAGCGTGAACAACGCTCCGTTTGTAGGCGACCAGCTGCTGTTTCTCGTCCCATCAACGCTCGGTGACTTCCTGGTTCGGTTGGCCATCGCGACTGCCATGACGGCCATCGCGATCAACCGAGGCTGGACCTGGCTGGTCTTCACCGCAGCGACGATCGCTGTACCGACCCTTTGGCTGGCTCGGCTAGCGCCATTGGTCGGAGTGCCGCGACTCGCCTGGGAGGACTGGCAGGAGCGTGGGAGCAAGGGCTTGAAGGAGTCGTCGTCCGCTCCCCGGAGTCAGCCGATCGGGCCATTGCCGAGTTAACGACTCCCGCTGCTATACTTTCCGAAGCGACCTTTCCGAGCGACGCGGCGCCAACCGCGCCAGAGGAGAACTGATCACATGACGTTGACCGAGACGACGCCGCAGACTGCCCCGCCGATCGCCGCCGCACCCTCCGCCGAGCTGCTGGTCAGCATGACCGACGCGGCCGCCGCCAAGGTGCAGGAGCTTCGCTCGCGCGAAGGCAAGGCCGATGCGGCCCTCCGCCTCTTCGTGAAGAGCGGCGGATGCTCGGGCTACAGCTACGGCCTGGCGTTCGACGACAAGATCGCCGATGACGATCGGGTCGAGCATCACGGCGAGGTGCCGATCGTGATCGACGCCTTCAGCGCGCAGCACGTGGCCGGCGCCGAGATCGACTACGTCGACTCGCTGATGGGCTCCGGCTTCGCGATCAACAACCCCAACGCGGTGAGCAGCTGCTCCTGCGGGCAGTCCTTCAACACCGATGGCTCCCCCGCCAAGGCAGGCGGCTGCCACTAGGCTGCATTCGACTCCACTCCCGAAGCCCCGGCCCACCACCGGGGCTTCTTCGTGTCCTGGTCCCTACTGGGCGCGTGGATGGCCGAGGTCGGCGGGATCGGGCTCGTAGGTGAGCAGGTCGTGGGCGAAATAGCCGCGCTGTAGCTTCAGCTCTGCCACGCGCGCCATCCACGGCGGGAACGTGCCGATCTGGTCGAGGCCGGATGCGTCGAGCCGGTGCGAGAAGGCCGCGAAGCTGAACTCCGACGCAGTGGTGAATGCCTGCCCGGCCAGCAGGACGCGGCCGGCCTTCGTGTCGACGACGAGCGCCTGGTGCCCTGACGTGTGGCCTGGGGTCGGAATGATGCGTACCCCCGGGACCATCTCTTCCTCGCCCTCGATCACCTGGAGCGTGACGTCGGGGAAGTCGAAGGCGTACGCGGGCATGGTGTGCTCGGTGGTGCGCGCGACCAGCAGCTCGGCGGCCTGGACGTAGACGGGAACCTTGGGAAACTTCGAGTTGCCGCCGGCGTGATCGGCGTGGAGGTGGCAGTTCGCGATCAGGTCGATATCCAAGAGCGCCAGGCCGATCCGCGCCAGCGCCTCCCCGACCGGGGTCACGCGCGGGTGGTACCGCTCGCGCGTCTCGTCGTCGAACGGCGCGATGCCGGTGTCGAACAGGATCCTGCCCTTCGGATGCTCGATCAGGTAGCCGCAGACGGGGATCGGCTGGCCGGGGTTCGGGGTGCCGTCCGGCGCGACGATGTACCCGTAGTGCAGCCGGCGAATCCGTTCCGGCTCGATCTTCATCGGGCCGGTCCGGCTATTCCCCGGACCCGTCGTCCTCGAAGGCCGATGCGTGCGTCGTCACGGCGAGCTCCTCGCCACCGCCGAGCGCCGCCGGCAAAGGGCGCGGCAGGTCCGGGATCGTCACGAATCGGTCCACCAGCGAGCGCGTGCCGGCGATCCCGAGCCTGTCGAAGAGGAGCCCGAACTTGTTGCGCAGGTTGGCGCCGATCTCCGCCTCGGCCTCGGCGGGGAGCGTCCAGAGCGCCTTCTTGAACGGCCCGATCGCCTTCTTGCGCGTCTTGTAGAGGAACTGCTCGTCGGTCTCGTCGGACTTGCGCTCGTCGGCGCAGTTGGCAACGCACCAGGCCATCATCTCGGCGTGGAGTTCGGGCGGCAGGCCGCCGTCGTCGTACAGGATGTTCTGGAAGCCGGTCGCCAGGTGGATCTCTGCCGTTCCGTTGGTCGGGAAGTGGTGGAACGCCTCATCCGGCAGGGTGCTGGCGCCGTGCTGCACCGCCCCGGCCAGGCCGTACTCGTCGCGCGCCACGGTGGAGAGGCGCTGCATCGTGTCGAAGTCGATCTTGACGCGCGCCACGCTCCCATCCGGGAGCACCACGCCTCCGTGGCTCGTGCCGGTCTGGATACTCACCTTGCTCAGGCCGGGCAGCCCCGTGCCGTGCAGCGGGCCGAAGTAGCCGTCGAGGTAGGCGCGCAGCTCCTCCTCGGTCGAGTTAGCCTTGCCCACCTCGCCGATCTCGCCGCCGATGCTGACCGTCACGCCGTCCGGCTCGATCGATCGGATCAGCGTCGTCAGATCGACCGAGTTGGCGCAGTTGACGCGCTGCTCGTCCGCGACGGTCGGCTGGGAGAGGTCGACGAGCGTGCTGCTGTCGATGTCGATGTTCAGGAAGCCGGCCGCCACCGCCTCGCTGGTGAGCTGCTTCAGCCCGTCGAGCTCGGCGCCCGGGTCCGCCTTCCACTTGCTGGCGTTGAACTGGAAGTGGTCGCCCTGCAGGAAGACGGGGCCGACCCACTCGGAGCGGATCGCCGCCGCCAGGATCGAGGCGGTGTACTCGGCGGGGCGCTGGTCGGTGTAGGCCATCTCCGACTTGGCGATCTCGAAGATGACGCGCCCCGGCGTCCCGCTCGAGGGCGGCGGCGAAGGCCTGCCGCGCGGTCAGGTACGTGACTGGCGCGGACGTTGATGGCAGGGACGGTGAAGCGGGTCGGAGAGAACTCGCCGCGGCCGCGGGCCATGTAGAGCTCGTGGATGCTCGCCGATCCGCAGCCGAGCGCCTGCGAGGCGCTCCAGATCAGCCAGCGGGCCGCGTCGCGCAGCTCTGCCTCGGAATTGAAGACGGCGTCGTGGACGAGCCGCTCGATCACGTCGCGCCGGAAGCGCGGGGCATCGGTCACGATCAGGCGAGAGCCCTCGACATGGGCCGTGCCGTCCAGTCGGGCGAGGAGGTCATCGGCGCTGGCTGAGGTCACCGCACCATGCTAGCGGAGCGCCGAGAGGAGGGTGAACGCGAGGAGGGGGGCCACCGGCAGCCCCACCGCGGCGGCGAGGAGATACCAGTCGCGAGCCGCGGTGCCGTCGGCCACCCCGCGCCGCCGCAGGCCGCTCACCCAGGCCAGCACCGCGGAGAGGCCGCCCACGTAGAGGAGCGCCGCGATGGCGAGCACCCCGATCGCGAAGGGCCGGACGCTCGTGCAGTTGCCGAACGCGAGCGGTCCGCCGGGCGGGCAGCTGGCGCTCAGCTCCCAGGCGATCAGGCCGGCGGCCACGGCAAGGACCAGGAGCGACCAGGCCAGGTGGACGGCAAGCGGCCGCGAGATGGCCGTGGACCGGCTAGCCGCGGGATCCCCAGGCGGCGCTGGCGGCGGCCGCGGCCTCCGCCTCGCGACGGCTGATGCGGCGGTACTCGAAGTACAGGTACGCCAGCCCCGTCGCCCCTCCCCCGGCCGCGATCACGCCGAGCGCCAGCGCCTGGAGTGGGAAGAGCGGCGGGATCAGGCTGCCGCCGGCCAGGTTGAAGAGCATGAAGGGGATGATCAGCAGCACCAGGGCCAGGTACTGGAGGAAGTCGAGGAAGCGGATCAGCGACCAGGCGAAGCCGCGCCGCCCGCGCGCCGCCTGGGTCCAGAGGGCGAGGATCAGGACCAGGGTGAAGGTCGGGCCGCCGACCAGCACCACCGCCACCAGGAAGCCAACATCCTTGCTGAAGCCCAGGTAGAGGGTGACGATCGTGTTGGCGTAGTTGGGGATGTAGGCGAGCACGAAGTACAGGAAGAGGAGCAGTGGCACACCCTTGAGCAGCGCCACCAGCCACGTCTCAGCGCCATAGAGCATCCAGCTCATGAAGTCGTCGATCTCGCGCGCCAGCCGCGAGACGAGGTCGCGGCGCGGCGGGACGGTGTAGGCGTTCGACATCGGCTCAGGAGCCCTTGTGGCTGAGCAGGAAGGTGATGAGCGCCTGGAGCGCCGAGGCGCTGACCTTCCCCTCCGGGTGCACCGGCATGCCGGTGGCGGTGCCGTCGTTGTAGTTGACCGACGAGTCGCGGATCCACTTCTCGAGGAAGGCGCGCGGGTCAGCCGCGTAATCCGCCTGCAGCTTGTCGAGGTGCGCGATCGGGGTCGGCAGGTCGGTCACCGGCGCATTGCCGATGCTGGTCAGGTTCGGGAAGGTGCCGGGCACGCCGGCGAGCTGCGGCCCGTGGCAGCCACCACAGCCGGAGTCGACGTAGACCTTCGCCCCGGCATCGACCGTGTTCGGGACCTCCACGTCGGGCTGCTTGCCCGCCTCCAGGGCCCAGGTCTCGACCATGGCGGTCACCGCGTCGATCTGGTTGATGGTGAGCGGGCCGCCCACCTCCGTGCTCCAGGCCGGCATCGGCGAGTTGACGTCGCCCGATACGACCACGCCACCGAAGCGGACCACCAGGTTGACGTAGTCGGGCGGGTCACCCGGCTTGCGGATGTCGGTGAAGGATCCGCCGTTCTGCGTCCGGAGCTTCTCGTAGATGCTCTTGGAATGCAGGTTCGGCGCGAGGCGCCCGGTGGTGCCGACCTGCCCGCCGGTCCCGTCGATGCCGTGGCACGAGGCGCAGCCGGCGCGGTCGGGGAACTGGGGGTCGGCCGGCTTGAAGACCTCCGCCCCGTAGGCGACCAGCTCCTTGATCTGGGTCTGGTAGGCCGCCTCGCGGCGCGCGGGATCGGTGACCCAGTAGAAGGCGGTGAAGAGCGACATGGCGCTGATCAGGACGATCGCCAGCGTCTTGATGCGCATCGCTCAGGCCGCGCAGTGCGGGATGTCGGCGGTGTTGCGCGGGTCGAAGGTCGCGGTGCCGATCGGCGGGCCGGAGAGGATCGCGCCGGTGTCGATCACGTACGTGCCGCCGGTCACGGTCACGGTGAAGCGGTCCATGCCGCGCGGGGCGGGGCCGGCGCGCTTCTCGCCGATGATGTTGTACTTGCTGCCGTGGCAGAGGCACTCGAACCAGTGGCTCTTCTCGCAGAGCGGCGGGATATTGCAGCCGAGGTGCGGGCACTTGCGGTAGAGGGCCAGCACATCGGCTCCCGGGTCCGCGACCGTCCCACCGCTGCCGTTGACGAGCGCCTTGGCGGCGGGGACGTTGATGAAGAAGACGCGCGCCTTGCCGAAGGCGAACGGCTGGCCCTGCGTCCAGCTTGCCTGCGTGCCGGCGATGTCGGAGGCCTTGCCGAGGGTGAACTTGCCGCCCAGCCCGGTCCGCACGTTGGGCCACAGGAAGTTGACGGTCCCGGCCAGGAACTCGACCGTCAGCAGCCCGGTGCCGGCCCAGAAGATGCGGCGCATGAACGAGCGTCGGCTCATCTCGCCGACGGGCCGGCCAGGCACCTCGCCGTAGGTCGGCAGCTGGCTCATAGGGTGAAGTAGATCCCCTGCCACGGCCAGACCCAGTTCCAGCCCGGGCCGCGGAAGAAGGAGCCGATGAGCGTGATCAGCAGCCCGCCGAGCATGAGCGCCAGGAAGAAGACCCAGATCGTCTTCCGGTCACGTGCCGCCTTATACGGGGAGCGGTCGACGTACGGGATGATCGCCAGGCCGACGAGATAGAGGGTCGGCAGCAGCACGCCACCGACGGTGGCGTTGAAGTAGCTGAGCAGCTCCTGGAGGCCGAGGAAGTACCACGGCGCCTTGGCGACGTGGGGCGTGACGCCGGCGTTCGCCATCTGCTCCAGCGGCGCCGAGATGAAGGTCGAGGCCACCACCAGCAGGACCGTGATCAGGGTCGCCATCAGGAACTCGGCGCGCAGCAGGTGCGGCCAGGTGAGCACCGTCTCGTCGGGGCGCTTGTCGACGCGGACCATCGACTCCTGCTTGACGTAGGCGAGGAGCCGGAAGCGCTCCGTGCCGGGCACGCCCGGCGGGCCAGGCAGCTTGGGGCCGCCGCCGCGCTCGACGGCGGGCACGCGCGGCGCCTGGGTCGGCGCGTTCTTGTCGGCGGTGGCGTTCGGCCGCTTCTCGATCGTCATCGGCTCAGACCGGGCCGGAGATCCCGCCGTCCTTCCGGATCCTCCAGAAGTGGACGACCATGAGGATGGCGGTGATCAGCGGGAAGGCGATGACGTGCATGACGTAGAAGCGGATCAGGGTCCCCTGCCCGACCTCGACGCCGCCCAGCAGGATGAAGCTCGATTCCTTGCTGAGGAGCGGCGCGTAGGTCGCCATCTGGCTGCCGACGGTGATCGCCCAGAACGCGATCTGGTCCCAGGGCAGCAGGTAACCGGTGAAGCTGAGCCAGAGGGTGCAGAAGAGGAGGACCACCCCGATCGCCCAGTTGAACTCGCGCGGCGGCTTGTAGGCGCCGTGGTAGAAGACCCGGATCATGTGCAGGAAGACGGTGAGCACCATCAGGTGCGCGCCCCAGCGGTGCATGTTCCGGACGAACGAGCCGAAGGCGACCGAGTTCTCGATCGAGAGGATGTCCTGGTAGGCGCGCGTCACCGACGGGACGTAGAAGAACATCAGGTAGACGCCGGTCACGGTCAGCACCAGGAAGAGGAAGAAGCTCACCCCGCCGAGGCAGAAGGTGTACGTGTAGCGGACGGCGTGCTTCTTGACGCGGACCGGGTGCAGGTGCAGGAAGACGTTGTTCATCACCGCCAGCGCGCGGGTGCGGCTGGTGGTCGGGTAGGGCTGGCGGAAGAGGCTTCGCCAGAGCGCCGACTCCTTGACGACCCGCATCAGGTCGCCGGGACCGGGGAAGGTCATCGCTGGACCGCCACGCCGGCCTGCTGGCCGATCTGTCCCAGCACGTTGTCCTTGTAGCTCTCCAAGAGCACCTTCCCGTCAGGCGTGATCCGCTCGAGCTCGAGGCGGTCCATCGTGATGCAGTTGGTCGGACACCGCTCGACGCAGAGGTTGCACCGGATGCAGCGCTCCTCGTCGATGATCATGGCAATCCCCCGCGGCCAGGCCTGGAAGAGGTCGATCTCCGGGTCGTCGCCGCCGACCTGCGCCTTGTCGATCATGTAGATCACGCCCTCGGGGCAGACGTCGGCGCAGAGCCCGCACAGGATACAGCGCGGCCCATCGATGTTGATGTTGTGGTTGCACTGCAGGCAGCGCTGCCCCTCGGCGATGGCGCTGCGGGTGTCGTAGCCCACCTCGACCAGGCTGGTGAAGTCGCGGCGCAGCTCCGGCGGGGCCATCGGGATGTGCTGGCGCTCGATCGCCTCGTACTTGTCCGGCATATCGTGCTCGAGCGCCTGGGTGATCACCGCGCGGTTGATGACGGGGAGCTCCTCCAGCTCCGCGCCTCGCACGCCGCCGAGCCAGCGATCGACCGCGCGCGCCGTGCGGCGGCCACGCCCGGCCGCCTCGATGATCGTGGCGGGGCCGGTCACGAAGTCGCCGCAGGCGAAGATCCCGTCGACATTGGTCTGGAACGTGTCCGCCTGGGCGACGACGTAGCCGCGCGCCAGGTCGAACTTCAGGGCGTTGTACTTCTTGCCATCGGGTCCGACCGGGGTCGTGCCGTTGAGCGGCGCGGTGCGCCAGGAGGAGATGGAGCCGCCCGGCACGAACTCGCGGGTATCGGTCACGCCCAGGTGGCGGTTGAGCTTGGCGCCGTACTCGCCCAGGACGTTGTTGTCGGAAGCCTGGCTGGTGCAGGGAATGACCATGTCGCAGGGGAGCGTGAACTCGCTGCCGGGGATCGGCTCCGGGCTGCGACGGCCGCTGGCGTCGGGCGGGCCAAGGCGCGTGCGCTGGAAGGTGATCCCGGTCACGTGACCGTTGCCGTCGCTGACCACCTCGACCGGCGAGCTGAAGAACTCGAAGCGGACCCCCTCGAAGCGGGTCTCGTGCTGCTCCTCCTCGTCGACCACCATCTCCTCGGGGCCGCGGCGGTAGACGATGGTCGAGGTCTTGGCGCCGATGCGCAGCGCGGTGCGCGCCGAGTCCATCGCCGTGTAGCCGCCACCCACGATCACGGCGTGGTCGCCGACCCACTGCTCCTCGCCCAGGTTGGCGCGCTTCAGGAAGTCGACGCCGTAGATCACGCCGTCGAGCTCCTCGCCGGGGATGTTCATGGCGACCGGGTACATGCAGCCGGCCGCGACGACGACCGCGTCGTGCCGCTCGCGCAGCTGGTCGAGGGTGATGTCGCGCCCGACCTCGACGTTGTAGTGAAACTCGACGCCGTGCTTGGCGACCCAGTTCACGTCCAGCTCGATCACGTCACGTGGCAGGCGGAAGGCCGGCACGCCGATCAGGGTCGTGCCACCGCCGGAGGGGAGCGCCTCGTAGACGTGCACCTGGTGGCCGTACGAGGCGAGCTCCTTGGCGACGGTGAGCCCCGCCGGCCCGGCGCCGATGACGCCGACGCTCTTGCCCGACGGCGGCGCGACGACGATGTTGTCGGGCATGTTGTTGCCGTAGTGCCAGTCGACCAGGAAGCGCTTCATGGCGCGGATCGAGAGCGGCTTGTCGATATCGGCCCGGCGGCAGGCCTTCTCGCATGGGGCGCTGCAGACGTAGCCGCAGATGGCGGCGACCGGGTTCGGGTCGCGGGCCAGGATGTAGCCCTCTTCGAAGCGCCCCTCCGCGGCGAGCATCAGGTAGCCGCGGCAGTTGGTGTTGACCGGGCAGCCTTCCTGGCACTCGATGTTGCACTGCAGCCAGTCGACGCCGACTTCGGCGGTCTGGAACCTGAGCGGGATGGCGTTTGCGGAGATCACTGGCATCGTCGCCGAGCGGGTTCCACCACGAATTGCCGAAGCGCGTCAGCGGCCCCGCGATGGTATCCGTCGCGCGGAGTTGGTGTCAAAGCAACGCTTCGTCGGACTGGCCTCAGCCTCCGGCGAAGTACTTGGCCAGCACGCGACGGACGAGGGGTGCGCTGCGCGACCCGCCGGTTCCGATGACCACGTGAACCAGCACGGTGACGACGACGATCTCGGCGTTCCCGACCGGCGCGAAGGCGGGGAACAGGGCATCCGGGTAGGGGGTGCCGGTCTCGGCGGTGCCGCTCTTGCCCGCCACCTGGTGGCCGAAGCCGGCAAACGCGACGTAGGCGGTGCCGATGGGCAGGGAGACAACGGCGCGCAGCGACTGTCGCAGGTAGTCGAGCGTTTCCGGCTTCATCGGAACCTGGCGAATGGCGCGCGGCTGGTCCTGCTCGACGATCGTGCCGTCCGGGAGCGTCGCCTGGCTCACGAGCCGCGGCCGCCAGAGCGTCCCGCCACTCGCGAAGGCGGCGTAGGCATTCGCCAGCTGCAGCGGGGTGGACTCGAACCTTCCCTGGCCGATCGCGAGCTGGATCTGGTCCACGGCGCTGTACGGCGAGTAGCGGGTCCCGCTGCGTGGGGTGGTGGCGTAGTAGTGCGCATCGGGCAGGATGCCCGGGGCATCGGCCAGGTGGGTGATGCCGGTCGATTGCCCGAAGCCAAAGGCTGCCACGTAGTTGGTCAGCGCCGTCTGATCCTTGTCCCAGACCCGGATCGAGAGCGGCATGTAGGTCGTGTTGCAGCTCAACGCCATGGCCTGCGCCAGCGAGACGCTCGGACCAAGCTGGTGGTCCTGGTAGTTGTGGTACGTGAAGCCGCCATAGGTCCACGTGCCCAGGCAGGGCATCCTGGTGGCCGCGGTGGCCACGCCCGTCTCGAAGGCGGTGATCAGGGTGAACGGCTTGAACGACGACCCGGCGGGCTGCGCCGCGAGCACGGCGCGGTTGAGCCGCGCCGATGCCGTGGCCCGCGCCAGCGGCTGGCCGGCGAGCGTCTTCCCGAGCGTCATGGAGTTGGGGTCGAAGCGCGGCATGGAGGCCAACGCCCAGACGTCGCCGGACTTCGGGTCGAGCACGACGGTGGCGGCGTCGCTCTGGCCGGCAAGCGCCGCCTCGGCGGTGGCCTGGAGACCTGGCCGGATGGTGATCGTCACGTCGGCGCCGGGGACCATCGGCCGCTCGAGGAGCGTCACCGGCCTGTCCGTCGCGAGGTGGTCGCCTCGAGGCGCAGCCCCGGCGAGCCGCGCAGCAGCGCCTCGGCGCCCTGCTCGAGGCCGGAGCGCCCGAGCGGCTCGCCGACCTGGTACGCGGCGCTCGGGGGAAGGCTGGCGAGCTCGCCCTCCGCGACCGGCGCGACGTAGCCGATCGTCTGGCCGGCGAGCCACTCCTGCGGGTAGACGCGCGTCCCGTCCGGTCGCGTCTCCGCGAAGACCGTCCCGTCGACGGCGAGGATCCGGCCACGCGATGGTTCCGTGCGGGTGACGGAGAGGGATAGCCTGCTCGCCGAGCTGCGGGAAGAGGAGCGAGGGACGCCAGCGGACGTGCCAGCCGTCCGAACCTGCGGTGAGCGTCAGCATGCGGCGCAGCACGATGGTCCCGAACCGGTCCGTCGCGACCGAGAGGCTGATCGGAACCTCGAAGCCGGGCACCGGTCCCAGCTCCTCGCCATCGGGGGCTGCCGAGCTGGGAATGGGCGTTCCGACGGCCGGCATCGATCCAGGTCACGCCGGCCAGGTCGTCGAACTGCTGGAGCAGCAAGGCGATCGCCGCCGGGCTGTAGCGCGCTCGGTCGGCCAGGGCGACGAGGTCCGCCAACTGCCCGTACTGCCGCGACCGCCAGGTGGCGACGAAGACGCGCGCCGCCTCGGCGGCGGCTGCGGCCGGGGCGGCAGCACGGGTGATTCCAGCCGATCCCGAGGGGTTCGGGCTTGGGCTGGAGGCCGTCACCGGGGCGGCGTACGAAGCGAGGACCGCGACCACGACCACCCAGGTGGTGGCTCGCGCAGGACCGCGCGCCCGTCCGCGCGGCAGCATCATCGGGCCAGCATCACCCGTCGGAAGCCCTCCGCGGCCGGGTAGCCGGCACGCTCCCCCAGCTCCTCAGCCCCGCGCCGCACCCAGCGAGCGGTCTCGCCGAAGTCGCGGAACTGGCTCGCGTGGTGGGCCAGCGCGGCGATCTTGCGGTCAAGGGTCGCGCCGATGTCGACGAGCTGGTTCGCCTCGTTGGTGCTCCACAGGAAGAGCTCCGCGACCTTCCAGGCGGCGAGGCCGGCGGCGATGTGCTCGGGGAAGTTGAGCGGGTCTCGTGCGGTGGGAAAGACGGCGTCGACGACCACGGTCCCCGCGGCGCGGTGATCCGGGTGGTTCACCCACTCGTTGTTGACGAAGAGGACGGTCGGGTCGTGGCTCATCACGATCTCCGGGCGGAAGGCGCGGATCGCGTGCGTGATGCGCTCGCGGAGGCGAAGGCTCGGCTCCACCTGCCCGTCCGGCTCGCCGAGGAAGTCGACCGATCCGACCCCGATCTCGGCGGCGGCGGCTCGCTGCTCGTCCTCGCGGAGCGCCGCGAGGGCCACCGGATCGGCGGCCGGGTTGTCGCTCCCCTTGTCGCCACGAGTGAGCAGCAGGTAGCGGACCTCGGCTCCCTCCCCCACCCAGCGCGCCACCGTTCCAGCCGCGCCGAACTCGATGTCGTCGGGGTGCGCGGCGACGACCAGGACACGTTCAGGCGTTGGAAGCCGGTCGTTGGGCATCGGTCTCTGCTGAGGGCCGGGGGAGGTCCGCCGAATCCTAGCAGCCGCGGCCCCGATCAGCGGATGGCGGCTCCCGGAAGCGGAGAGCTGACCGGCGTCCCGAGACGAATGAGCCGATCCCGCGGCTCGGCCAGCGAGTCGGCGGCCCAGGCCAGCACCTCGTCGTCGTGGCTGAAGAGGATCACCTGGCGGTCGGCGCTCAGGTCGTGGAGGACGTCGAGGACGCGCTGCTTCCGTTCGCTGTCCGCCTGCGCGGTGACCTCGTCGAGGAGGAGCGGCGCCATCTCGCCGGGAGCCACCAGGTGTTCGGCCATCGCGACGCGGAGCAGCAGGTAGATCTGCTCGCGGGTCCCCTCGGAGAGGAGCCGTGCGTCGCGCCACTGGCCCGTGCGCGCCTCCTTGACATCGACCGACAGGTCGCGCGGGTTCATCCCGACCTCGACGTAGGCGCCGCCGGTGATCGCGGGCAGGTTGCGCTGGACCGCCGCGGTCAGGATCGGCGCGAGGTCGCGGTGAACGCGCCGCTCGGCCGCCTCCAGCAGGGTGAGCGTCTCGTCGATCACCTCGGCAAGCTCCTTCACGCGGGCCAGCTCGATCCGCGCGGCGTCGGCGCGCTCCTCCGTCTCGGCCACGTCCGGCAGCGTGCTCGCCAGCAGCCGCAGCTCACCGCCCATCGCGTCGACGATCTCCTTGGCCCGCGACGCGCTGGCGCGCGCGGCCGCAACCGTCGCCTCCGGATCGCCTCCGCGCGCCAGGGGAGCATCCTCGCCGGCGGCCGACGCCAGGCTGGCCGCCGCGATTGCGGCGCGCTCGGCCTCGCCCTGGAGGTCGGCCAGCTCGCGCCCGCCCAGCAGCCCGGCCAGCTCCTGCCACTCCCGGATCGCGACCTCGCTCATTCGCATCGCCTCTTCTCGCTCGGCCTGCCAGGCCGCGAGGCTCGCCACCAGCTGGTCCGGACCTCCCGCATCGGCCTGCCCGATGCGACGAGCGGCAGCTCGCAGGCCGGCCTCGACGGCAGTGGCCGCGGCGCGCGCGGCCGCCGCGACCTCCTCCGCCGACTCCCGTGCCTCGATCGCGCGGCCAAGCCCCTCGGCTCCGGCCGCGGCACGCGCGAGATCCTCGCGCTCGGCACACCGCGACTCGTACGCCGAGACCGCGGCGCGAAGCTCTCCATCTGCGGCAGCACCGCGCTGCTCCAGCGCCTCCCGCAGCGCGTCGGAGGCGCCGCCGATGGCACGTCGGAGGCTCGACGGCGGCCTGCTCCCAGTCGGCGGCGGAGGTGGCCGCTTGCCGATGGTTCGGCGCGGCGCGGCGAACCGCCCACGCCGCGATCCCGATCGCCGCCGCGAGGAGCACGATTCCCGGCAGCGGCTGGGCGAGGACGATGGCGAGCAGGCCGGCAACCGCCGCGCCGGCGGCGCCGAGCAGCGGGATTCGTGCCGCGGTGCCGGCGCTGGGGAATGGGCGCCGCGACAGGCAGCGGTGCGCGCTGCTGGTGGAGGCGGAGCGCCTCCTCGGCCAGGTCGAGCGCCCGGAGGGCGTCGGTCACCGATCGGTCTGGGCGCCGATCTCCCACGGGGACGGACGGCAGTGCGGCGAGCTGGACGCGGAGTTCCGCCGCGGTCGGGCCCATGAGCTGCACGGCGGCGGGGCGGCGGCGCCACGCGTCGAGCGCGGCAGCGACCTCGTCGGCCAGCTCGTCGCGGGCGGCGAGCGGCGGCGGGGCGCTCGGGTGGGCAGCGGCCAGGCGGGCCGCGCGCTCCACGCGCGCCGACAGGTCGGTGGCGACCCGAATCGCCCGGGCGGCCTCCGCGACGGCGAGGGCGCGCTCTGCCGCGACGTGCTCGGCTGCGGCATCCTCGAGGCGAGCTTCGCGATCCAGGTAATCGGCGTGGAGGCGTCGCGCCTCAGCCACGCTGGCTTCGGCCGCCTCCTGCTCGCGCATCGCCGCCCAGAGCGGACCGGTGGCGCCGACCCGCACCGCGCCGACGCCCTCCCTGCGGAACGCCTTCAGCTTCTCGATCGCCTCGGCAGCGGTGGCGTCCGTGCCCCGCGTCGCCGCCGCGCGTTGCATCTGGTCCTGGAGCGAGGCGGCGCTGTCCGCCACCGCCATGATCTGCGCCTGGTTGACCGCCGCGACCGACGAGAACGACTCGCGGTCCAGGCCGAGCCACTTGCTGGCGTCGGGCGTGCCATCGTTGATGATCTCGCTCGAAACGTCGTCACCGAGCACGACGTCGCGCGCGCGGCAGGCGACCCGGCCGGCGAGGTCCTGCGAGATGTCGACGGTGCGGCCGTCGGCGAGATGAAGGCGAGCCTCGACCTCCCAGCGTTCAGGTGTGTCCCACGGCCGATGGCGCTCGATGACCGAGGCCACCTCCTTCGTCCGCCCCGGCCCGCGACGGACGCCGGTCAGGGCGAGGCGCAGCGCGGCATGCCAGCTCGTCTTGCCGGCCTCGTTCGGTCCGCTGATGACGGTCATCCCCTGCCCGAGCTCGAGGGTCTCGTCGCTGAGCGGCCCAAAGGCGCGGGCGATGACGCGCTCGATCCACATCGGTCAGGCCACCTCCAGGTCGGAGCGGCCCTCGAGCGCGCGCAGCCCGGTGATGAGCACCTTGCGGCGCCGATCGTCGTCGGCGATCTCCTGCGCATCGCGGGCGAACTGGCCGCGCACCGTCATCTCGGCCGCGATCGCCTCGAGGTCGTAGGCGGGCAGCACCTGGTTGGTGCGGACGACGAATCCGTCGAGGTGCTCGCCCAGGGGGAGGATCGTCCGAGGATCGACCGGCAGCTCCGCCGGCACCTCGCCGCTGAGGGTGAGCCGCACCGATCCGCTGAGGCCGGTGATCGCCATCGCGACGCGCTGCAGCACGTCATCGACGTGGTGGCAGCCGTCGAGCGGGACGACGAGGTCGTGCACCTGGCTGACCGCCACCGAGCGCCGCTCCCGCTCCAGCGTTCCGTCGTCCGCGATCGTGGCGAGCACGACGCCCTCGCCCCTCCGACTCGCCGAAGGCGAGCGGGTCGGGGTTGCCGGGGTAGGTGTATCGCTCGCGGTCGCGGGCCACGTGGTAGTGCCCCAGGAAGGCGTGGCTGATGCCCGCCGCCTCGAGCTCCGCCGCATCGAACGGGGCGTGCGGTTCCTTGCCGGACTCCTGGAACGGCAGGGCGCTCCGCTCGGAGGCGTGAGCGAGGGCGAGGTGGATGCCGCCGCGATCCGCCCGGAACTCGGCGAAGAAGGAACCGGTGTTGGCGGGGGCGCGATGCGCCGCTCCCCACAGGGTCAACCCCTCGGCCAGGGTGACCGGCGTCAGGCTCGACTCCGTGAAGAGGTGCACGTTGGGGCTCCACTCGACCATGGCGTACGGGCTTCGGGCCGAGTACCAGTCATGGTTGCCCGGGGCGAGGTAGATCGGCCGATCGGTCCGGGCGAAGCTCTCATGGAGAAAGGCGACGGTATCGGGCGTGAAACGCTCGTGCTCGAACAGATCGCCGGCGCAGAGCACGGCGTCGACTCGCTCTTCATCGGCCAGCTGGAGGATGCGGGTGAGCGTCTCGCGTCGGTTGCGCCGCCGCAGCCGCGCCGTCTCGGGCCGGGCCCAGGCGAACGGCGCGTCGAGGTGCAGGTCGGCGAAATGCAGGATCCGCATGATTCGCAAGCCTAGCCATCTTCGTGACAGCTAGGCCGTCGCGATCGCGAGGTCGGACCCCTCAGGCGGAGGCGTCGCTCCGCAGCTGGAAGCCAAAGATCGCCACCGCGGCGACCAGGAGCAGATGGATCAGGCCGCCCACGCCGTAGCCACCGATGAGCGCCACGAACCAGATGAGCACCAGCACGACCGGGAGCGAGCGCCAGAGCAGGTGCCCCCAGGCGGGATTCACGGCTCCCGTTCGCGCTCGTTGATGACCTGGATCACGAGCAGCACGGCCGCCACCACCAGCAGCAGGTTGACGAGCGGTCCCTTCACGACCAGGAGGCCGATGAACCAGGCCACGAGCGTGACGGCGATGGCGGTCCAGATCATGCCGCCAGCCACTCCATCAGCAGATCGACATGCTCCCCGGCCTTGACCTTTGGGAGGACATGCTCGACTCGACCGTCCCGGCCGATGATGAACGAGGTCCGCTCGACGCCCATGTACGTCTTCCCCGCCAAGCTCTTCTCGACCCAGGTTCCGAACGCGTCCGCCACCTTGTGCCCCTTGTCGGAGAGGAGATGGAACGGCAGGTCGTACTTCTCGCGGAACTTCACGTGGCGGGCGACCGAATCGGGCGAGACGCCGTACACGTCCACTCCGGTGGCGGTCACCCGACCGAAGTTGTCGCGCATCGAGCATGCCTGTCGAGTGCAACCCGGCGTGTCGTCCTCGGGATAGAAGTAGAGGACGTACCGCGTCCCGAGCAGGCTCGTGCTCGACACCACCGAGCCGTCGTCCGCGCTCATCTCGAAGGACGGCACTGGATCGCCCACGTTCGGCCGCGTCATGGCCGCATCCTACCTCACCCCATCTCCTCGATCGCAAGCAGGACCGGTGGCAGGTCGCGCGGCAGCAGGCGAGCCGCCAGGTCGTCGGCCAGCTCCCCGAGCACCGCGTCTCCCGCCTCCGCGAGATCGTGGCTGGCGCCTTCGACCCAGCGCAACCCGGGTGCCTCCCCGCCGCTCGCCAGTGCCTCGGCCAGCAGCCGCGACTCCTCCGGATCGCTCCAGGCATCGGCGGTGCCGTGCACCAGCGTGACGGACCGATGCAGCATCGTGGCAAGTGCCAGCGGCGGGGTGTGGATCGCCTGCTCGATCGGGGTGAGGGCGAGGGTGACCTGACGGCCGCCGCGCAGCGGCAGGGTGAGCCGCTCCTCGCGCCGTTCGGCATGTTCGATCAGCTCCTCGCTGAAGTGGTCGAGGGTTTCGACGATCGGGTGGTGGTGGTCGGTCCCGTCCCGGCCCCGGGTCGCGGCGGCGCGCCGCAGCGTGCCCCGCCACGAACGGGCCGATGCGCCGATCAGGGTCAGCGCCGACACCGCGGGATCCCCGATCGCCACGGCGAGTGCAACCCCGGCCCCCTCCCCGTGACCGACGATCCCGGTCCGGCGCAGGTCGAGGGCGCGCTGGCTGCGCATCGCGGCGAGCATGTCGCGCGCGTCGTCGATCTTGGTGAAGAGGGTCACCGCCTCCCACGACCCGGCGGACCGGCCGCATCCGCGTGGGTCGGCGCGGAGCGAGGCGACGCCACGTGCGGCCAGTGCATCGGCGAGGCGGGCGAGGAGGCCGGGCGGAGTCGGTCCGGGGGCGAACCAATCAGGATGCCCAACTTGGTCGTAACCGCCGTCGCGGTCGCGTGGCAGCCAGGAGGGGAGCAGGAGCACGGCGGGGTGACGTCCGCCCCGATCGGCCGGCGGCGGGGCGTCGGGCAGCATCAGCGTGGCCGCCAGCTCGGCGTCGCCGGCCCGGATGCTGAGCTCCTCGGAGCGTGGCATGCGAGGAGCGTACACGCGCTAGCCGAGCAGGCCGATCGCGACGGCCAGCCCGGCGAGCAGCGCCGCGGCGCCGATCAGCCACCAATCGGCACGCCGCATCTCCTGCCGGCGAGCGATCGTGCGACACGGGGCGGCGCCGAAGCCGCGCGCATCCATCGCCGTCGCGAGCCGCGTAGCACGCCGCACCGACGCGACCAGGAGCGCCAGCAGCATCCCAGAGGCGAGCCGCACGGCCTCGAGCGGGGAGCGACCGCCGCTCACGCCGCGCGCCCGGCGCGCCATGCCGAGGATCTGCCACTCGAGCGCGAGGATGGGCAGCATCCGAACCGCCGCCAACACGCCGATCGCCAACCGCGGCGAGAGGCGCGCCTGCTGCTGGAGGGAATCGGCCAGGTCTGTCGGATCCGTGGTCGCAACGGCCAGCACCCCGGACAGGGCGATCCCGAGCAGCCGCAGCCCCAGCGACAAGGCCGCGGACGTAGATCCGGCCCGCCGGCGACCGCCCGCGCCAGCAGGACGTTGAGCACACCCACCGAGAGCGCGGCGAGGAGGAGTGGCCAGGTGCGCCGCAGCAGGTCCGACGGGCTGAGGCCGGTGAAGGGGATGGCGGCGAGCAGCACGGCAAGGATCAGGGCCGGCGCCAGCGGCCCGCTCGAGAAGAAGAGCCCCGCCATGAGAAGTGCCGCAGCTCCAAGCTTCGCGGTCGGGTTCGCACGAGCCAGCTGCGCCGCGGGGTCGGGCCGCAGCGGCACCAGGCGCCTCACCCGGCCTCCTCCGCGACCGGGGCACCGAGCCGCAGCGCGCGGTCGGCCAGCGCCGTGGCGAACGGAGCGTCGTGGGTGACGAGGCAGATCGCCATGCCGGCGTCGCGCAGCGTCCCGAGCAGGTCGAGCAGCTCCACCGCGGTCCGACGGTCCTGCCCGAAGGTCGGCTCGTCGAGGATCAGGACCGATGGCTCGGCAACCAGCGCCGTCGCCACCGAGAGGCGCCGCTTCTCGCCGCCGGAGAGGGTGAACGGGTTGGCCCCGGCAAGGGCGTCGAGGTGCAGCCGCGTCAGCAGTGCCTGGGCGCGCTCCGACGCTGCCGACGGGTCGACGCCGGCGCGGATCGGGGCGAGGGTGAGCTCGTCGATCACGCGGCCGGTCAGGAACTGATGCTCCGGATCCTGGAAGACCGTGGCAATCCGCCGCGCCAGCTGCGCGGCCGGCCAGCGCCAGACCGGATCGGACCCGGTTGCCTCGAGCAGGGCGCCGACCGCCCGAACGGTGCCGAGCGTCGGGCGCAGGAGGCCCCCCATGAGGAGCGCCAGCGTCGACTTGCCGGAACCGTTCGGGCCGACCACCGCCAGCGTCTCCCCGGACCGGAGCTGGAGGCTGACCGGGCCGACCGCCAGCTTCGGCTCGCGCGGGTAGGCGTAGCCCGCCTGGTCCACCTCGAGCATCGGCCCCACAGCCGGTCGAATCCGTCGCGGCGGCACCGGCAAGGGGTGGCCCGGCACCCATACCCCTTCCGCGGCGAGCCGGTCGCCAAGGGGGCCGACGAGGCCTTCCGGCGAACCGTCGGCGATGACCCCGCCACCGGCTTCGAGCACCACCACCCGATCGACCAGGGGCAGCACCTCCGCCACTCGATGCTCGACCAGCAGCATCGTCGGTTGGCGTTCGCCCAGGACGCGGCGCAGGGAGTCGCGGACGAGTGCCGCCCCATCCGGGTCGAGGTTGGCGGTCGGCTCGTCGAGGAGCAGCAGCCCCGGCTCCAGGGCCATCGCGCCGGCGATCGCCAGTCGCTGCTGCTCGCCGCCGGAGAGGGCGTCGGTGGGGCGATCGCGCCCGTACGGGAACCCCACCGCCGCCAGCGCGGCATCGACCCGCGGCCAGATCTGATCGGCCGGGACGCATCGGTTCTCGAGCCCGAAGGCGACCTCGTCGCCGGCACGCGCCATGACCAGCTGCGACTCCGGGTCCTGGAAGACGATGCCGACCCGCCCCCGCGCCGCTCGCGGCTCAAGCCCGTCGACCCGCAGCTCGCCTTCCGACACGCCACCCTCGAGGAGCCCGGCCAGGCCGGCGAGGAGGGTCGATTTGCCCGAGCCCGACGCCCCGAGGAGGAGCACCCGCTCTCCCGGCTCGATGCGCAGGTCGACGCCGCGCAGCGCCCACGCCTTCCGCCCCGCGTGCCGCCAGCCCCAGCCGCGCGCCTCGATGCCAGCCGGGCCGCTCAGCGGGTCAGACCTCCGGCCCTTCGCGCCCCGCCGGGAAGGCGGAGAGCACGCCGGTGCGAGCCAGGGCACGAACCAGCGCCCAGCCGCCGAGCCCGGCGATCAGGGCGGAGCTGGGGATCACCAGCGCGGCGTAGAGCACCTGGTAGCCGGGAGCCCAGTCAGGGTAGAAGAGGGCGAGGTCGAGGAGCGTCGCGGCAGCCCCGGCCGCCGCACCGGCGACGAGCGCCGTCGGGATGCCCCAGCGACGGTACAGCCCGAGGCCGAAGATGACCTCCGCCGCCGCACCCTGCATCAGCCCGTAGACGACGATCACGAGCCCCCACGGGGCGCCGAAGAGGACCGATGCGACCGCTGCCACCCCCTCACCCAGGAGCGCGGCCCCTGGCCGCCGGATCACCAGCGGCACGGTCACCGCCGGCAGCAGCCAGACGCCATACATGAAGCCCTGGAGCGGCGGGAGGGCCGCGAAGGCCGGCCCGATCGAGGCCCAGAGCAGGTTCCAGCCCTGGAAGACGGCGCCGAAGGCGACAGCCAGCACGGCGCCCACCACGATGTCGACGGTTCGCCACCGCCCCGCCTCTGCGTCGATCGCGATCGTCACCGGCTAGCCTCCTTCTCCGTTTCGATGACCAGCAGCGTCCCGCCCTCGAGCGAGACCCATGCCGGTGCTCCAACCACCTCGTTCGAGAGTCCGCGGGAGCGGCCCGCCGGGAGGGTCTCGCCGTCGAGCGCGTAGCGCAGGCCGCTGGTCCGGACGCCGACGGCGTCGCCCCCGAGCGGGAGCAACGTGACGAGGCCTCCGTCGGCCACCGACAGGCTGAGCCGCCCACCTCCGTGCACGGCCCGCGCCATGGTTCCGCCGCGGATGATGCGCAGCCCCGCTGCGCGCCACGCTGGGTCCGCGAGAAGGAGCAGGTTCGCCAGCTCGTGGTCGAGCCGCCCGCCGCCGAGCGCCCCGATGATCACGACCTCGTCCGCACCGCCGCCGACGGCCGGTCGATGGCAAGCTCGGCGTCGGAGGCGTCCTTCTCGGATGGGTGACGCTCGATCGTGACCCCGTCCGCCGCGAGCCGCTCGAGCAGCGCCGGGTCGACCGAGTCCATGTCGCCCACGACCAGGTCGGGGCGGATCCCGCGCTCGTCGAGCCACGCGGCGCCGGAGTCCGCGGCGATCACGAGGTCGGCCCCGTCCAGCTGGGCAGCGTCATCCGGCGCGGCATCGCCGCCGGCCACCACGATCGCTTTCACTCCGACTCCCTTCGCTGGCATGACCCAGATCAGGTTCGAGGGTCTGCGGACCTTCCGCACTCTCAGCGCTTGCGCGCTCCCCTGTCGCTCTTGGGGTATCTCCGGGAGGGTAGCACGCGTGCGATCATCGGGCCATGACCAGCCCCGGCGAAGGCACCGTTCACCCGAACGTCGAACGCGTCGTCCGGGCGGCCGCAGACGCCGGCCTCTCGATCGAGGTGGTCCGCTTCCCGCACGGAACCCGCACGGCAGAGGATGCGGCCCGCGCCGTCGGCTGCTCCGTGGCACAGATCGTCAAGTCGCTCGTCTTCATGGTCGATGGCGATCCGGTGATGGCGCTCATCTCCGGGGTCGATCGGCTCGACCCGGATCGGCTGGCAGCGGCCATGGGCGGAGGTCACGCCCGTCGAGCGGACGGCGACGAGGTGCGGGCCGCGACCGGCTACGCCATCGGTGGCGTCCCGCCGTTCGGGCACGCCCGCGCGCTCCCGATCCTGATCGACGAGCACCTGCTCGCGCATGCGGAGGTGTGGGCCGCAGCGGGACTGCCCGACGCGGTCTTCCGCGTCTCACCGCTCGACCTCGAGCGCGCGGCCGTCGCGAGGCGGGCCAGCCTGGCCGCCGACCCGGCTCCCTAGGGCCGGTCGAGCCGCACCTCGATCGCGACCGTCTCGTTCGGCCCAGTGCGCACCACCACCTGCCAGATCGGGCCGTCGACCGGTCCGAAGCGGATCACCGCGGCCGCACCACCGGGGTAGGCCGCGACCACCCGGTATCCGGCAACGGGCAGCGCCTCGAGATAGAAGTCGTATGCGGCGGAGCCGAGCCGGTTGCTGCTCCACAGGCCGATGAGTCCGGGGTCGTCGCTCGGCATCGGGACAGCCACGGCACCTGGCAGCACGGGAAAGCCGCTCGGGCAGCGGAACGCGGTCCACGGGCGAGGCAGGGGCGGAGGCGGCCAGCGAAGCGGGCGGGGACGGCCCCGGCGTGGCCGCCGGGGCCGACTCTCGCGCTGGGGCGCAGGCCGAGACGAGGATGGCCAGCAGCGCGAGGTCAAGGACGACCGATCCTCTCATCTGCCTCCCTCTCAGCAGACCGGGCCGAGGGCACGGATCCGGCCAGCCACGCCACACGAAGGCGCGTTCGAGACCTGGATCGGCACGTAGAAGCCGCCCAGCCGGGCCTGGTCGAACCATCGGACGGAGAGCGCGGCGAGGTTGAAGCTCTCGCGGTAGCTGCCGACGGCGGTCGAGCCACGCAGCCCGAAGGTGAAGCGTCCCACCCCGTTCGGCGCGACCGAAGCGTAGTCGAGGTAGGTCGCGATCGAGCTCGAGGGCCAGTCGCTCGCGGCGAATGCTGAGGCGCGCGACGCGGGGCTCCACGTTCCGAGGACGATGCGACCGACCGCCGCACTGCTGCGCCAGGTCCTGCCGCCCGTGTTCCGGAACTCGACCCAATGAGTGATCGTCTGGCCCTGGTGGATCACCTCGGTGCCCGGGTTGCTCTCACGCACGTAGGCAGCGTCGAACGGGATCCGACCCGGCCACGTCGTCCAGCGCCGCTCGGCGAGCGGGTCGACGGGCGCGTAGGCCTTCGCCGCGGCGCTCCAGGCCAGCATCTCGAAGTGCAGGTGCGCTCCGTAGCAGGTGCCGCTGCATCCCGATCGGCCAATGAGCTGGCCGGCGGCCACGGTCTGCCCGATCGCGACCGCGATCCCGCCGTCCGCGGCGCTCGCCAGGTGGTAGTAGAGGGTCCGCCGGCCGTCGGCGTGCTGGAGCAGGACGAAGTTGCCGAAGCTCCCGAATTGGCTGGTGCCGTAGCTGCCCTCCAGGTCGATCACCGTACCGTCCTTCGCGGCGGCGACCTCGCTGCGCAGCGCCATCGGGTAGTCGCTCCCGGTGTGCTGGTCGTAGACGCGCCCCGCATGCGGCACGCCGTCAGTCCAGGCCTGACCGGTCCAGTCGAGCTGGCGATTCAGCGCGCGGTCTCGATCGACGCCATAGCTCAGCGTGACGCCCGGGTTGTAGAAGGGGAGCGTGTAGTCGTCGGCGGCGAGCGCCGAGCCGGCAGCTCCCACGACGAGAGTCAACAGCAGCGCGGTCGATGCCGCCGCGCAACGCGTCCGCTGCGTCATGGCAGGCACCCCACCGCCCCGGCAAGGCCCGCCTGGCGCTGAGTGACGGTCAGGACCGATCCGTCGAGCGCCAGCGCCGCCGTTCCGAGCCCGCGCCGCACGAGCAGCGAGGAGGCGTCCGCCGCGAAGCATGGGCGCGATCCCAGACCCAGATTGCGAGGGCTCGCGCCGGGCCGATCGAGCAGCTCGACGCGACTCCCGCTGACCTCGTAGGCGATGCGCCGGCCATCCGAGGCGACCGCAACGTTGATCGCCCCAGGCTCGAGTTCGGCGAGGAGCAGAGACGCGCCACCGCTCACCCGTCGGACGAGGATTCGGCCGTCCTCGTGCGAGGCGACCGCCAGGCCGCCATCGGCGAGCGGATAGGCCGCGTAGTCGAGCTCATCGTTCGTCAGGGGCGTCACGGCGCCCGAGGGCGAGACGCGCACCAGGCGCGAGCGGTACGGCGCCTCGACCGATGAGACGGAGAGGAGCAGCAGCGAGCCATCGGTGGCCACCACCGGCGAGCCGAGGAACGGCCCCGCGGCGATCTGCACGGCATCGCCCGTCGCCGTATCGATTCGCCAGAGGGCGCCTCGACCGTCAACCACGGCGAGCCACGGTGCATCCGTGGCGAATCCCGCCGACACGAGCCCGGGAAGCGTGATGCGCAGCTGCGATCCGTCGCCGTGGGCGATGGTCAGCGTGCCGGACGGCTGTCCGAGCTGGTCAGCCAACGCCGCCTGGCCACCATCGGCCGAGACGGCAACCAGGGCCGCGGCGTCGGGAGCCTCGACCTCCAGCAGGTTGGAGCTGCCGACCGGGTGCGGCAGCAAACCGATCAGCGCGCCGGAGCGCGCGGCATCGGCGCTGTTGAGGCGAAGCACCCCGACCGGGCGGTCGGCAGAGGCGATGCCAACGGCCAGCAGGGCAAGGGCGATAGGGACGAGGACGACGAGGCCGATGCGACGAAGATCGACCGGCGATGGGCGCTGCAGGACGGCGCCGAGGAGAGCGGACATGGGGACCTCCACACGTGAGCAGGCGGTGGGTGCTGATGACGAAGCTCCGGTGGCGGCGGCTGGCCCTCCCTGGTCCGACGGCTGGCGGATGCGCGCCGATCGGTCGTCCCGAGGCTAGCGGTGCCCGCTTACCGTCGGCTTATCGGGCGATAATCGGCGCCCGATGCCCCCATCCCTGGCCCTCTCCGCCTGGCTCGCCCTCGGCGCCGCACTGCTGATGGGCGGCGGCCTCGCGCTCGTCCGACGCTCCGGGGCGATGCCCTCCATGGGACGACGCCTCGCCGGCGCCAGGCCGGTCCGCGTGGGGGACCTGGTCGGGCTCGGCCCCGCCGACCCCCTCCCGGCCCGCCCCGTTCGGGTCGCCGGCCGGATCCGCTGCGCCGGCCCGATCGTCACGCCCGACGACGACCGGCTGGTGGCGCTGCATCGCGACGTCGAGGTCTCTACCTCGCGTGGCTGGAGGAGCGTCGAACGGCTGCGAGAGACGCGCTCCTTCGAATTGTGGGATCACGACGGGTCGTTGAGCATCGACCCGGCCGATGCGGCAGAGCCGCTGGTCACGATCCCGCACGTCTGGAACGGTTCTCCGGAAGAGCTCGATGCGACCTACGCCTCGGCGTTGTCGCGCGTGACCGAGGAGGACGGTGCCCCACGGCTCGCCCGCGCCACCACCCGGATGATCAGTGTCGTGGATCGACTCCTGGTGCTGGCCGAGGTGCGGCGGGACGACGCTGGAAGCCTCCGACTCTCACCGCCGCGCGGCGGCTACCTCCTGAGCGCCCTCGAGCTCGACGACGCGATGCGCCTGCTCGGCGGCGGTCGGCCACGCCTGCTCCTCGCTGGAAGCGCCGCCGTTGCGGTATCCGTGGCACTCCTCCTCGCCGCGGCATTCCTCACCGCCGCGGGGTTGCTCAAGGGCTGATCACGCTCAGGGACCGGACGGGTACCGGGTCGAGACGGTACGAACGGGGCATCGAGGCGTCGCCTACCCACTTCTACCATCCGGTACACGGCACCTACCAGAAGCTCCAATCGACTGGCGGGGCGGACCGTGCAATCCGGACAGGAGCTCAGCGTGGCACAGGCAGCTCGCGACCGCGAGGGAGACCAGGGGACGCTGGTCAGCGTCGCCCAGGCCGCCGCGCTGCTCGGCGTCCACCCCAACACGATCCGCGCCTGGACCGATGCCGGCCGCCTGCCCGCCTTCCGCATCAACGCTCGCGGTGATCGCCGCTACCGGCAGGGGGACGTCCAGCGCCTCCTCGCGGAAGGGACCGGCGACGAGGCCACCCCGCACCCGGAGCGACACATCGCGGGGGAGCTCGCCGTCCTCGGCCGCCTGAGCTCGGGGCCCGGCGCGTCGGCCAACGCGACCGCCGCCTGCCGCACCGCCGTGGAGGCGCTGCGATCCCACCTGCGCGTCGCTCGGGTAGCGGCCTACCTGTCGCGAGAGACCTCGGATGGCCTCCTGCACCTCGAAACGCATGCCGGATACCAGACCTCTCCTCCGGACACCATGCGCGTGGTCGGGGAGGGCGAGGGCGCGTCCGAGCCCGGCGCGGTCGCCGACGTCGTGGTCGGTCCCCTGCGCCGTCAGGTCGTGCTGCGCGCGGGCGGCGAGATCGTTGGCGCGCTCGTCCTCGAGGACGATGCGGGCGGCCCGCTCGCGAGCATCGCGCTCGCCTTCCTCCGCACGGTCGCCCAGGCCGTGGCGGCCAACGTGGTCACGGCTCGCACCCTGGCCCGAGCGAAGCGAGAGGTGGCGCGCTCTCGCGCCCTGCGCCACGTCGCTCAGGAGCTCGCCGGCCAGCTCGACCTGCGCACCGTCCTGGACGACATCGTCGACCGCACGCGCACCCTCTTCGACGCCGACAAGGCCGGCCTCTGGCTGATCGAGGATGGCCCCAATCCCGTTCCACGTCGCCGCCGTGCGCGGGCTCGGCGACGGGTTCCAGACGCTGATCCGCCAGCTGACCTGGGACGTCGACCGCGGTCGGCGTGCAGGCCTCGCGCGAGCGCCGCACGATCGTGGTGCGCAACGCCGACATCCGCCCGGGGGTCGGCGCCATGCAGCAGGTCTATCGTGACGAAGGGATCAGGACGGTCTGCCTCGTGCCGCTCGTCAGCCACGACCAGGCGCTGGGCGTCATCGGCCTCTATCACACCCGCGACCGCGAGTGGCCGGACGACGAGGTCGCCCTGGCGCAGTCGTTCGCCAACCAGGCGGCGGTCGCGATCAGCAACGCGCGCCTCTACCGGTCGGTGGCCGACCAGGCCGCCCGCATCCGCTCGATCCAGGACCTCTCCTCCCGCCTCAACCGCCTGACCGATGTCCAGGCGATCGCCGACGCCATCGTGTCGGAGGCGAGCTCGCTGGCCGCCTACCACGACATCCGGGTCTACGTCGTCAACTGGGAGACCGGCTTCTGCGAGCCGGTCGCGTTCACCGACCGGCTGCTCGGGGAAGGCGACTTCCACGAGCGTCTGCGGGTGGCCGTCGGCGAGGGATCGTTCACCGGCTGGGTCGCCGAGCACGGCGAGCCGCTGCTCATCAACGACGCGCTGAACGACCTGCGCGGGCACACCATCGAGGGGACCGACGACATCGACGAGTCGATGCTGGTGGTCCCGATGGTCTTCGAGGGACGCTCGGTCGGGGTGGTGGCCCTCTCCAAGCTCGGCAAGGACCAGTTCAGCACCGACGACCTCCAGACGATGTCGATCTTCGCCGGCTATGCGGCGCAGGCGATCGCCAACGCCATCGGCCTACGAGCGGCTCGAGACTCCAGTCGACCGAGCTCGCTCGCCAGCTCCAGTCGCAACGCCGCCTGCTCGAGATCAACGAGCGACTCCTCTCGACCCTCGACCAGCAGCACGTGCTCGAGACGATCGCCGACGGCCTGCGAGCGGTGGTCCACTACGACAACCTGTCGATCTACCGGGCCGACCCGGAGAATCGGATCCTGGTGCCGGTGCTCACCCGCGAGCGCCATGCCGAGCAGGTGATGCGCTATCAGTCGTCCCGTTCGGGCTCGGCCTGATGGGATGGGCGACCGACCACGCCGAGCCGATCCTCGCCAACGACGCGCTCAACGACCCGCGCGCGATGCAGATCCCCGATACCCCTGCCGACCCCGAGGCGCTGGCGGTGGTGCCGCTCGTCAGCGGCGGCGAGGTGATCGGCTGCATGAACATCTCGCGCGTCGGCGGCGCCGGCAACTACTTCAGCGAGAACGACTTCGAGCTGATCAAGCTGTTCGCCGGCCAGGCCTCGATCGCGCTGCGCAACGCCGATACGCACCACGCCGTCAGCCAGCGCGCCGACACCGACGCCCTCACCGGGCTCGGCAATCACGGCGCCTTCCAGCGCACGCTCGGCGAGCTCGTCGACGCGCTCACCACCCCGGCCGGGAAGGGGAAGCGGTCGAAGGCCAAGGACCAGCCGCTCTCCCTGCTGATGATGGACCTCGACTTGTTCAAGGGCTACAACGACCGGCTCGGCCACCCCGCCGGTGACGCGCTGCTCCACGCGGTGGGCACCTCCATCTATGGCGCGGCCCGCTCCGACGACCTCGTCTTTCGCTACGGCGGCGACGAGTTCGCCCTGGTGCTGCCGGCGGTCGACGCGAAGGCGGCCGCCTCGATCGGCGACCGGGTCCGGCGCGCGGTCGCGCGCCTCACCGCCAACGACGCGAACCCGGTGACGATCTCGGTGGGCGATCGCCACCCTGCCCGGTGACGCCACCGACAAGAACTCGCTGATCGGTGCCGCCGATACGGCGCTGTACTACGGCAAGCAGTCCGGCGGCGACCGTGTCGTCCCGGCCGGCGAGGTCCCGAGCGAGATGCGCGACCTGCGGGGCACGCTCGACCAGCTGGCGCGCGCAGCCCTCCTCCACCCGGTCGATGATCCGGTCGTCTCGCTCGCCGGTCGAACCACGCTCGTCACGGGCAGCATCGGCGGCAGCGGCGAGTCGGACGTGATCGACTCGCTCCTCTCGCTGGCACGCTCGATCGAGGCGCGGGATCCCGCCATTCGCGGCCACGCCGATCGGGTCGGAAACCTCGCGGTCCGGATCGCAGGCGAGCTCGCCTGCCCGCCCCAGCAGATCGTGGAGATCGAGCTGGCGGCGCGCCTGCACGGCCTCGACGTCCTGGGGACGAGCGAGCTGGAGGCGATTCGGTCGCTGCGCCCGGCCGCCCTCATCGTGCGGCAGCACCGGGCTGCGGTGGGGGCCGGCGAGGCGGGGATCGGCGCGCAGATCGTCTCGGTGGCCGACGCCTACGACACGCAGATGGCCAGCCCCGCCGGCAAGCGGCGCGGCCGGGCCGCGGCCCTCGCCCACCTCCGCGCCCAGGTTGGGAAGCGGTATCGCCGCGACGTGGTCGAGGCCCTCGCCACGGTCGTGGCGGCGCGACGTGATCGAGGACAGCGGCGGCGGCGCGTGGATCAGGCAGCCCGCGAACGAGGCGCCGCCTGAGGCCTGGTTCAGGGTCCGGCGCGCTATCATGGCGCCTCCCATGCCGATCTCCCGAACCGACGCTGCGCGCTTGCGGCGCGCCCTCCGGAAACGGGCCCTGACCCTGCCGCTGGCGTTCGTCGTGACCCTCGCCGCGTGCGCCGCCCCGGCGCCAAACCCCAGCTCCGCCCTGGGCGCCTCCCCGACCCCCAGCCCGACGCCGAAGCCGACGCCGCTCCCCACGCCCCTCTTCAGCAACTCGCCTGATGCGGCGCTGACCGCCCTGATCCCGACCCAGCTGGCCGGCAAGGCGGTCGAGGTCCCGCCGATCACGGACTTCGCGTACACGCCCGGCGACGTGGGTGAGGCCTATGGGGAAGTCGGACTCCGCTTCATCTCCCTGCAGGTGGCCTATATCTCCCAGCCGCGCCTCTCGCTCTACGCGATCCGGATGCGGCCGCCCCTCGCCACGAATGCCGACCTGGAGCCATATCTGGCCGCGGCCGGGGAGTACGTCGGCATCGCCGGCCTGCATCGCGAACCGTGGCAGCTGGGAGTGGTCGGGGGAAGCGTCGTCTGGTGGCGGCCGGAGGACGAGGCGACGCTGAAAGGGACCCGGGTCTACACCTGGGCCGTGGACGGGCTCGTCTTCCTGATGATCGGCGTCGACGAGGCGCAGAACCTGGCGATGCTTGCCGCCCTCCCCGGCGTGCCGCCGCCCAGCCCGACGCCGCTGCCATCCGTCAGCGGCACCCCCGGCGCCACCCCCACGGGCTCGCCCTCCTGAGGCGGAGGGCGCACCCGAGCGGTCTATCATCGGTCGCGTGCTGAACCGGGGACCGATGCAGCCATGAGCGACTGGGATGGCGGCCCCGATGACCGCCTCTCGCGCAAGCGCGACCGTCTTGCCCGCCTCCTGAAGGTGGCCTCGATCCTCTACGCGAGCGGGAGCGGCGAGGCGGGGGTCCCGGTCACCGAGATCGCCCGCCTGACGGCGATGACGACGCGCACCGTCTACCGCGACATCCGGGCGCTGGAAGAGGAGCTGGCGATGCCGATCTTCCAGGCCGGCAAGGGTCGCTACGGGATCGAGAAGAAGTACTTCCTCCCGCCGCTCCACCTGACGGTCCCGGAGGCGGTCGTCTTCTTCCTCGCATCGCGCCTCATCGCGCGATGGTCGGATGCGTACGACCAGGCGGTGGTGAGCGCCTTCACCAAGCTGGCCGACCTGCTGCCCCAGCCGATCGCGCGGCACGTGGCGGCGGCCATGCTCACCGTCGGAGCGGCCGAGCCGAACGACCAGTTCGTGCGCAACTTCGCCCACGTCGCGCAGGCCTGGGCGGAGGGCCGGGTGGTCGAGTTCGACTACGAGCCGGCCGAGGGCGATCGACGGCACGCGCGCGTTCAGCCCTACTTCCTCGAGCCCGATGCGGCGGGGCGCAGCGTCTACCTGATCGGCTTCGACGAGACGGTGGTGGCGATGCGGACCTACAAGGTGGAGCGGATCCGCAGCTCGACGCTCACCGCCGACCGCTACGTGATCCCCCTCGACTTCGATCCCGACCGGTGGCTGGCCAATTCCTGGGGGATCTGGTCGTCCGACACCACCGCCACCGCGGAGGTGCGGCTGCGCTTCGCCGCCGCCACCGCGCAGCGCGTTCGCGAGGCGGTCTGGCACCGCTCCCAGAAGCTCGTCGAGCTGCCCGACGGCGGGGTCGAGCTGACCGTGACCGTCGCCGGGATCGTCGAGATCCGACCCTGGATCCTGTCGTGGGGCGATGGGGTCGAGGTGCTCGCCCCGCCGGAGCTGCGGGCGTCGGTCGCGCAGGCGGTGCGGGACGCGTCGGCGCGTTACGGGGCATGACCGGGCCCTCCATCGAGTCGGAGCTGAAGCTGATCGCCGATGGCGAGGCGCCACTGGCCGGGTTGGCGACCCGGGAGCGCCTCGGACGCGCGCGGCTCGGCCCGCCGAGAACCGTCGACGAGCTGGATCGTTACCTGGACACGCCCGGAGGTCGCCTCGCCTCGCACGGCTGGGCGTGCCGCCTTCGCACCCGGCAGGGCGCGACGACGGTTTCGCTGAAGGGTCCCGCCAGGCACGCCGAGGGGGAGGCGATGCATCGGCGCCCGGAGCTGAACGGACCTGCGACGGGCGAGGCGGCACCCTCCGCATGGCCGCGCTCCGAGGCTCGCGACCTGCTCGAGGCGATGTCTGGCGGGGAGCCGCTGGTCGAGCAGTTCACGCTGGAGCAGGCGCGAACCGAGCGGGAGGTCCTGATGCGCGGGCGCCGGGCCGGCATCCTCTCGCTGGATCGGGTGCGGGTCGTGGCGAACGAGGTCGCCGCCGGCCTGCTGCACGTCGTCGAGCTCGAATTCGACCCCGCGAGCACGCCCGCCGCACGCGACGCGGAGCACCTGGCGCAGGCGCTGGAGCGGATCGACGGGCTTCGACCGGATCCGATGACGAAGATCCAGCACGCGCTCGCCCTGATCGGGCGCTCCCGACCGTGATCCGCCGGCTGACGCGGATCGTCGCGCTCGCGCTGGTCGTGGTGATCGCCACGAAGGTCGGCTGGGACAGCGCCCTCTGGGACGCCCGCCTCCAGGCCCTCGTCCACCTGGCGGCTGCGCTCGCCATCGGCGTGGTGGCCTGGATGGCGCTGCGCGGCGAACCGATGCCGCGGACGCCGATCGACCTGCCGCTCGTCGCGCTGCTGGTCGTCGAGGGGGTCGCGACGATCTCGTCCTGGAACATCGGCCTCTCCGCCCCGGCCTTCGCCGGCATCGTGGCCACCGCCCTGATGCTGCCCGTGGCGCTGCTGGCCCTCCGCCACCGGCCCGACCTGACGGCACTCGTCGCGGTCGTGCCGGTCATCGGCCTTGCCGCCATCAGCCTCTGGACGCTCGCCTGGCGGCGGGTCGACTGGGTGCTTGCCGGTGGCCCGGGCCTGCCGCCGGTTCGCCTTCCGAACGAGGTGACCCAGTTCGGCCTGGTCACGGTTCCGCCGTTCGTCCTGCTGGCGACCCTGCCGCTCGCGCTCGTGGTGACCCGGCCGGGCCTGCGCAGGTGGCTCGTCTGGATGCTGCTGGCGCTCTGCCTGCCGCTCACCCTCGTCAGCGGGTCCCGCTCCGCGTGGATCGCGTTCGGCGTCGCCGGTGCGGCGATGGCGGCCTCGTCGCTGGGTGAGCTGCGCGTCCTGCTGCGCCTCTCCCCGCGCCGGATTGCCGCCGCCGCCGCGCTCCTGGTGGTCGGTGCGGTTGGCATCGCCTACGTGGCTCCGCGCCTGACGCAGACGAGCTCGCTGGTCTATCGGGGCAGGCTCTGGGACGCGACCCTCCACGTCTGGAGCGCCGATCCCCTCCTCGGCATCGGGCCGGGTGGGATGGGCTACGCGCGCCAGGCGATCGCACCACTCGTGCAGCCGCATTCCCACGACGTGCCACTCGGGATCCTGGGCGACGCGGGTCTGCTGGGGCTTGCGCTGGCGGTCGTCCTCTTCATCCGATTCGCATGGGTCGTCCGCCCTCGGCAGGGTCACTCGCTCGGCGGGCGCGCCGCGTTCGCCGTCCTGGTGGGGATCTCGGTCGGATTCCTGACGGACGACCTGACCTTCCTCCCGAACATGAACCTCCTGCTCGTCCTGCTTGTGGCCCTGGCGCTGCGCGATGCCGGCGCGGTGACCTGGCGTCCGCTCCGCCTTCGCCGGCGTGGTTGGTGGTTCGCCGGGATGGCGGCGGCCGCGGCCGGGCTGCTCGGCGTGGCCCTCCTGGCGGACGCCTCCGCGATCTGGTACCGCGCGGGAACCGATGCCGCATCGGCGGGTCGCTGGGCCGATGCGGAGGGCGCCTTCGCCGCGGCGGTCCAGTTGAACCCGATGCACCCCGCCGGGCCGAAGGCACTCGCGCTGGCGGCGGACCACGTCGGCGATGCGGCGCTCGCCCGTGACAGCGCCGCACGGGCCGTCGCCCTCAACCCCGGCGACTGGGCCTCGTGGACGAACCTGTCGCTCCTCTGCCTCCAGGATGGCGACCGGAGCTGCGCCGGCGTCGCCGCGGGGCGAGCGGTGAACGCATCGGGGCGCAGCGTCGCCACGCTCGTCAACGCGGCGCTGGTCGAGGAGGCGCTCGGCCGGCCAGCGGCCGCCGACGACCTCTATCGGGAGGCCCTGCTGGCCGATTGGGAGGTCGGCGTCGTCGTCCCCTGGCCGCGTCCGCTCACCGTCGACGAAGTCCACGGCACCGTCATCGGCAGCTTTGATCAGCAGCTGGCACGGCTGGTGGTGCGTCGAAACGCCGACCAGGACCTCGAGCCCGAGTCGTATGCCCTCGCCAGCATCCGAGCCCTCGCCTTTGCGATCGAAGGGAACCGGGAGGCCGCCGGATCGGCGCTGGAGGCTGCTGAGGTCGAGGAGCCGGCGGACCCCATCACCTGGGACGTGGCGACACTCCTCCTGGCCCACTGGGGTGAGGACAACGCAGCGGCGACGCGGATGGGGGACATCGCCCGCGGATGGGCGCTCGCAACGGCGCACGCCCGGGATCCCGCCGCTCTCCTACGACATCGGTTCGCTGCGCGCCGTTCCCGGCGACGGCATGATCGGGGCTGCCCAACGGCTGCTTCCGAGCCAGCCGTGGCCCTGGAACCTGGAGCCGCTGCTGGCCCGCTAGCCCTCGAGCGGAAGCCGCAGGATGAGCGCGAGCGTGGGGCGGGCACGTGGCTCGGGCGCCGCGATCGGCGCCCGCAGCCAGGCTGCGCCGGCGGCACCGGCTCGGTGGCGAGCGCCGAGCTGGCGCGCCGACAGCCCGTCGATTCCGAGTGTCGCGAGCGCTTCGGCCACCAGCGTCCCGTCGCCCCGGTAGCCACGTCCGACGGTGACGCGATCGCCGGGGGTGAGGATCGCCTCCAGCCATCGGCGGCGCACGGCGAACGAGCGGGCCACGACCGGCTGCCCGCCACTCCAGAGCAGGTCGCTGGCAACGTAGGCGGGGCGGCCGGGCCGCCCGATCGCGGCGAGGCGGACGCGCAGCAGGTCGGGATCCGGGCGACCCGCCTCGTCGAGCACGAGCAGCGTGCCGTCCAGGATCACGCCATCCTCGGCGAGCTGCGATGGCATCTCTCGCAGCTCAGGGAAGGCAGCCAGCGCGTCGGCGAGGCCGGCCACCTGGAGGCGGAGCTCACCTCGCTCGCAGAAGGCGATGGCGCGGGCCCCCGGCCACCACGGCTCGAAGAGATAGGCGGAGTCGTCGAAGGGCGCCGCCACCTCGGTCGCCTGCATTGCCCGGATGCGAGACGGAAGCCGACGCCGGGGCGACTCGCCGCCGGGCGCGATCGGGAGCCGGAGCTGGTCTGCCGCCACGCGGCCGGCTAGGCGCTCTTGCGGCGTCGTGCAGGTGCGGGCTCGGCGGCGGCCGGCTTCGCGGCCGGCTCGCTCGCGCTCTCGCGACGCGACTCGCGGGCGGCGGCGACGCTCGCCTCGAGGGCCGCCATCAGGTCGCCGATCTTGGTCGGCTCGACCTTCTGTGCGGGCACCGGGGCCTCCCCGGCGACCTTGGACTCGATCACCGCCATCAGGGCCTTGCGGTAGTCGTCACGGTAGTCGTCGGCCGAGAAGTCACCGGCCATGGACGCGATCAGCTGCTCCGCCATCTTCCGCTCGGCGGGCTTCACCTCGATCTCCTCGTCGGGGATGTTCAGCTCGTCGAGCGAGCGAACCTCATCGGGCCAGTGGAGGGTGGTGAGGAGCATCGTCTTGGTGTAGGGATTCAGCGCGGCGAGCTGCTCCCGGTCCTTCAGCACGATCTTGCAGATGGCGGTCTTGCCCTGGTCGGCGAGGACCTGCCGCAGCAGCTCGAAGGCCTTGCGGCCGATCGGATCAGGCTCGAGGTAGTAGGCCTGCTTCACGAACTCGATCCCCTGCCCCTCGCGATGCGCGTCCACGACCATCTCGATCTCGATGGCGCGCACCGTCTTCAGCGGGACCGAGTCCATGTCCTCGTCGGTGACGACGACGTAGCGCCCCTTGCTCCACTCGTAGCCGCGCACCGTCTCCGAGCGCGGAACCACCGCGTCGTGGAACGGGCAGTAGATCTTCATCTGGATCCGGTTGCCGCAGCTGGCATGCAGCATGTTGAAGCCGATGCCGCCGCTCTCGGTCGCCAGGTAGAGCTTGACCGGGATCGTCACCAGCCCGAACTGGATCGCCCCGCGCCACATCGATCGTGCCATGGAGACGGAATCCTACACCGGGCGCCGCAACCGCCCCGATCTGCGCCGCCTTCGACGAAAGGACGCGCGAAGGGCAGGACCATCACGCCATAGGCAGGCACCCGCGGGGCGCCAAGACTTGGGGAATGCAGCCCTCAGAGGACCTGTGCACCCTCTGGCCCGGTGATCGCAACCAGCGCGCTGATCTCCTCGTGGCCCTCCTGCCGCAGCCGGTAGCGGTGCTCGATGCGCACGCGAGCGCGAGAGCATGGCGCTCACCGGGCAGTAGCGGGTCGCCGACAGCTCGATCGACCGCCGCAGCGCCTCGGGCTCGACGTCGCCGGTGACCTGGTGCTCGACGCGTGATCGCGGTGTAGACCTGCGGGTGCTCGTCGGACTTCTCTCCGGTGACCGCGATCCGGTAGGTCGCGGGCGTCTGTCGCTTCTTCCGCAGGATCGGTCCAACGTCCATCGACGTACAGCCGGCGAGGGCCGCCAGCAGCGATTCGGTCGGCCCCGCGCCCGCGCGCACCGCATCCGAACCGTCGGCGTCGAAGGTCAGCGTGAATCCCGTGCCGGTGACCACGTCGACGCGCAGCCCGTGCTGCGGATCGACGATGGTGGCGAGCACGGAAGCCGAGGTGGGCATGCAATGAGCGTAGCAGCCGGAGGTCTCCGATGCGCCTGATCCACCCACGAATCGCCCGCGGCTTCCGCGACAACGCCCTCAGCGTGGCGCTCGCCATGCTCGTGGTGGGGGGAACCGCCGTCGCGTTGATGGCGCTCCTTCCGACGAACCGCGTGGCGCCGATCGCGCTCCTCGGCCTCTCCGCCGCGCTCGCCCTTGGCGTCGGGACCGGCATGGCCTGGCGCGCCACGGTCCGCATCCGGCATCGGCGCGAGCAGATCAGCGACGACCTGGGCCGCCTGCTGGCGCCCACCCTGGATGACAGCTACACGCTCGTGCTTGCTCCCCGCCTGCCCGGCGTCCCCGACGACCTCGCAGGCCTGCTGGTGGGGCCGGCGGGCGTGAAGGCCTTCATCGCGCGACGCTGGGAGGGCCGCTACCGGGTGCGCGGCCGCGGCTGGGAGTACGACACCAGGTCGCGCGCCGGCTGGATCCCGACGGTCACCAACCCGTCGTTCGACGCGGATGCCGTTGCCGCCGCAGTGGCGCGCTGGACGAGAAGCGCGCTCGGCGACCAGCCCTTCGCGATCGCTCCGGCGGTCGCCTTTCCACGGGGCTACTCCAGGGTCGTGCTCGAGGAGCCGATCGGCGAGGTCGTGACCGCCGACAACGCGCCGTGGTGGGCGCAGAGCATCGGGCGCGTGCAGCGGCTCGATCCGCGACGCGCTGCCGGCTTCATCGAAGAGGTGCTGCGGGCCTCGGAGGAAGAGGCGCTCGGCCCCGCCGGCGCCGCCTCGCCGAACCCCGCCTAGCTCACCCCTCGCCCTCGGTGGCGCCGGTGGCGCTGATGCGCTCCGTCTCGCCGCCCGCTCCGCGGGCCAGCAGGATGCGGCCGCTGGCCTGCGCGCCGAAGAGGGTCTCCACCGTGGCGAGGTCGTCGATCTCGGCCGGCGTCTTGTCATCCCGGATGCGGACGATGCGCGGGAAGCGCATCGCAAAGCCGCTCCTGTGGCGCGCGCTGCGCATGATCCGGTCGAAGGCGATCTCGACCACAACCTCCGGCGCGACGGTCCGATAGCGACCGTGGTCCCGCAGCGTGATCGCCTTGAAGCGCTCGGTCATCGCCGCGATCTCGGCATCGGTCAGTCCGGTATAGGCCTTGCCGATGGTGAGCAGCCCCTCGCCGTCGGGTGAGCGGACGGCGAAGGTGTAGTCGGAGAGGACGCCGCGGCGCTTGCCATGGCCCCATTCCACGCCGACCACGACGCAGTCGAGGGTGGCCAGCGCCTTCTTGAGCTTCAGCCAGCCGAGGCCTCGGCGCCCGGGCTGATAGGCCGATCCGGGATCCTTGACCATCAGCCCCTCGTTGCGGCGGGCCCGCGCGTCGTCGAAGTGCGCCTCGACCTCGGCGGCGCTGCGCGCCGTCGCCAGCTGGGAGGTGAGGAATCGCTCAGCGGTCCGCTCGGGAAGGCGCAGCCCGTCGAGCGCCGCGCGCCGCTCCCGCAGCGGCACCTCGAGCAGATCGCGCCCGTCGAGATGCAGCAGGTCGAACGCCACGAGCACCACCGGGACCTGCTCGAGCAGCTGTGGCGACGGATCGACCCGCCCGAGGCGCGTCTGCAGGCTCGCGAAATCGAGCACCGAGCCCGACCGATACGGCACCAGCTCGCCGTCGATCACCAGCCGCTGGCCAATGCTGGCGGCCGCCCTGGCGACCTCGGGGAACGAGATCGGTGATCTCGTTGAGGTCGCGGGAGAAGAGCTGCGGCGGCGCGCTCGCCCCGGAGAGGTGCAGCTGGGCGCGGATGCCGTCGTACTTGTCCTCGATCCACGCCTCGTCCCCCACGCGGCGCATCACCTCGGCGGCATCGGCCACCGGCGTGGCGAGCATGAAGCGGATCGGGCGGCCGAGGTGCAGCGCCGCCTCTCCCAGCCGATCGTCTCGAGCCAGCGCCGCCGCCTCGCCGGCCTCCCCGACCAGCATCAGGGCGCGTCGCACCGCCTCGATCGGACGCTCGAAGGCGGCGGCAATCGCCTCTTCGAGCAGCCCCTCGCGCAGCCCGATGCGCAGCTCCCTGGCGGCGATGCGGCCCACGAAGCGCGCCTCGGCGGCGGTCGCCCGACCGAAGAGCTCGGCCATGCCGGCGACGCGCGCCGCGGTCGACTCCGCCACGCTCAGCGCCCGAAAGGCCGCGCCGACCTCGCCCAGGGTGAGCGGCTTGCCCTCCGCCTCACGCCCGGCGAGCAGCTCCGCGGCTGCGTCACCGAAGTCGGAGTGGCGCAGGTAGGCGGCGGAGAGGGCCGCTTCGTCGGCGCCCGTGGCGGCGGCGAGCGCCTGGCTCTGCTGCACCCAGCCGAGCCCCAGCTTGTCGGCCGCCCCCGGGAGCGGCCGCCCGGCAAAGAAGGTCGCCGCGATCGGCACCTCGTCGGCCGCCAGGCCGCGCAGGTAGGCGGCCAGCAGGTCCCGCTTGCGGAGCTTGGAGTTCGTCGCGGCGACCTCCTCCGCGGTCCGAGCGAAGTCGGCGAATCGGCTTGCGGCCATGGAATGAGTCTACGAGCCGAACGGGCGAAGCCATGGGGTCCCGATCGGCCTACGAACCGAAGTACCGAACCGGCCCCGAAACTTCCTACGGATGCCGCGGCTCGTTTGCAGTAGGGTCCGAGCCCCGGGCTGTCGTTCATTCGGGAGGTCGTGATGTCGAGGTCGATCCAGTCGATCCATCGGGTCGTGAGTCGCCACAGGCTGGCGACGCTCATCGCGTCGGGCGCGCTCCTGCTCGCCGCCGCAGCCCCGGCGGCCGCGCATCATCCGAGCTCGGTCCCGGGCCGCGACGGCGACGTTCTCCGGGACGCTCGACTCCGCGTCGAACGAGGTCGACGGCTGGGAGGCCGCTGAGCTCGCCCGCAACGGCACCCCCACGAACGAGCTGGCCGGCACCGACCACGACGGCGCCAACCAGGACGCGACCGGCTCGCACGACCAGGCGGGCGAGGCGACGGCCGGCGACTCGGGCGATGTCGAGGATGCCAACGACAGCGACTCCGGGGCGGGTGGGGACTTCGAGCATTCCGGAACCTCGGACCATGGCCGGCCACATCGGGCCGGTGGGTCTGACGACTCGGTCGGCGGGCAGGGCAGCCCCTCGAACGGCTGACCCGCTGCGTCCGCCGCGACGTCGGACCGGGTGTCACTCGGACACCCGGTCCTCCATGCGGGCCGCTCCTTGACGTCGCGGATCGCTCCAATCAGGCTTGGCGCCGATGCACCCATTCGTGCGCAACGTGGTGATCGGCGTGGTCGGGCTCCTGATCGCGGCCGGCCTGACCGCCATGGCGGTCCTGGGCGAGAACACCGGCCTGTCGGTGGCCGCGATGCTGGCCTCGGCACTGATCGCCGTCGGGATCGGCGTCTTCCTCTTCGTCCAGGGCTGGATCTGGTCGCAGCGCGCCTACCGCACCAGGTCGACGGGGATGTCGGTCACGATCGCCCTCGGTGGCGGGTTCATGATCGTGCTGGCGGCGGTTGCGCTGGCCGGCGCCGTGATCCTGGTCGTGGTCTTCTACCTCTAACGACCGATGGTGCCCGCCGGGCGCCTTGCTACGATGGCGCGGTCACGCGCCCCCATCGTCTAGAGGCCTAGGACGCCACCCTTTCAAGGTGGAGATCACCGGTTCGAATCCGGTTGGGGGCACCACTCAGACGTGGTTGATCTCGACCCGCTCGCCGCAGTCGGGGCAGTAGAGGAGGAGGAGCTTCGGGTCCTCTGGCACCGGGCGCCATGAGTAGACCATCTGCTCGTCGACCCGCTCGCCACAGTGCGGGCACTCCGCCCCGATCTCCAGCCACTGGTCGCGTGGCACGTTCTGGCGGCCCACTACTCGCTCGTGTCGTCCCTGATGGCGGGAGGAGGAGCCCATCCGGGCTTGCCAACCGGGCTGGTCGGGCCGGCGGCTGCCCCGCCTTCGGCGGCGACGATTGCCGCGCGGGTCCGCTCGGCCTTCCTGGAGCGCTCGAGGAGTGGATAGGCACGTGCCGCATAGCCGGGCCAGAGCCCCACGGCGCCGTCCCGGATCATCACCTGCGAGCGCCGGAAGGTGCCGGTCACGTCGCTGGCCGAGCGGTCGAGCACCTGGAAGTCGCGCCCGGTCACCGTGCGCAGCGCGGGCGGAAGCGTCTCGACCAGGTCGTCGGGGTTCGGGTCGGCCGCAAGGGCGACCTCGAGCGCCGCGAGCACATCCTCGTCGAGAAGGTCGCGCGGCAGCGGACGGCTGATGTACGCCATCAGCGGGTTGCGGCTCGGCCCCCGGAGGGTGCGGACCAGCGACTTGATCATCGGGTCGCGATTGTAGCGTCGCGCGCCGGGAGGACGGGTCGGGGAGCGGTGGGGGCGGGCAGGGCGGCCGTTGCTATACTCCTCTCCCCGTGAGGCATCCCTCCTTCGGCGCCGCCTGAGGCCGCCGAGCGCGCTGCGAGACGAAACCCGCTCCAGGAGATACCCGATCACCGTGCGCGTCAGAAAGGCCGTCCTGCCGGCGGCCGGATTCGGAACCCGCTTCCTGCCCGCCACCAAGGCCATCCCCAAGGAGATGGTCACCCTGGTCGACCGGCCGATCATCCAGTACGCGGTCGAGGAGGCGGTCGCCTCGGGGATCGAGCAGATCATCATCGTGATCGCCAGTGGGCGGAGCACGATCGAGGAGCACTTCGACTCGCACCCGGCGCTCGAGCGCTGGCTCGAGGAGCGCGGCGACATCGAGATGCTGCGCGCGGTGCGGCGCATCTCGGAGATCGGCACCATCGCCTTCGTCCACCAGAAGGAGCAGCTCGGGCTGGGGCATGCCGTGCTCATGGCCAAGGAGCTGGTCGGCGACGAGCCCTTCGCCGTCCTCCTCTCCGACGACGTGATGCTGAACCCCGGCGGCAAGCCGGTGACCCAGCAGCTGATCGAGCAGCACGCGGCGCACCGCGGCTCGGTGATCGCCCTCCAGCGGGTCCCGCGCGAGGAGGTCGGACGCTACGGGATCGTGGCGCCGAGGCGCGAGGAGGGCCGCCTGGTGGAGATCGACGACCTGGTTGAGAAGCCCTCGGTCGAGGACGCGCCGTCGGACCTGGCGGTGCTGGGTCGCTACATCCTGAGCCCCAGGATCTTCGACAAGCTGGAGACGACCCAGCGGGGCGCCGGCGGCGAGATCCAGCTCACCGACGCGATCCGCGCCCTCTCCGCCGAGCAGCCGGTCTTCGGCTACCAGTTCGAGGGCGTGCGGCACGACGCCGGCACCCGGCTCGGCTGGCTCAAGGCCAACATCGCGATGTCGCTCGACTCGGACCTGGCCGACGAGGTGCGCGCCCACGTTCGCGGCCTCGACCTGCGAGACTAGCCCGCGGTGGAGATGATCGGCCGGTTGATCGGCGGGCGCTATCGGCTCATCGCACCGCTCGGCGAGGGCGGGATGGCCACCCTGTGGCGCGCCATGGACGAGCAGCTCGACCGCGAGGTCGCCGTCAAGCTGCTCCGCCCCCAGTTCGGCAACGACCCGGGCTTCGCGGCCCGCTTCAAGCAGGAGGCCCGATCGGCCGGCTCGCTCTCCCATCCGAACATCGTCTCGGTCTACGACTACGGGACCGATGCGGAGACCGGCGGCCAGTTCATCGTCATGCAGCTGATCGACGGCCAGGACCTGGCCGCCATCCTCGAGAAGAACGGCCCCCTGAAGGTCGATGACGCGGTGCGGATCGCGATCGGCGTGGCGTCGGCGCTCGAGGCGGCGCACCGGCGCGGGATCGTGCACCGCGACGTGAAGCCGGGAAACATCCTGATCGACCACGACGTGAAGGTGACCGACTTCGGCATCGCGCGGGCCGTGGCCGAGGCCTCGATGACGGTCACCGGCACGACCCTCGGATCGGTCCATTACTTCAGCCCGGAGCAGGCGCGCGGGGACGAGGTGACCGGCCAGTCCGACGTCTATGCCCTCGGCATCGTCCTGTACGAGATGCTCACCGGCCGGCGCCCGTTCGAGGGCGACTCGGCGGCGGGGGTGGCGCTCAAGCGCCTGACCGAGGACCCACTCCCCCCGACCGTCCACGGCCCCGTCCCACCCGGCCTCTCCGCCATCGTGATGCGGGCCCTCGAGCGCGACCCGGCGAACCGCTTCCCGGATGCCGGGGCGTTCGCCGAGGCGCTCCGCGTCTGGCAGCGCAACCCCGATGCCGCGGGCGCCGCCGCAGCTCCCCTGCCGGCCGTGATCCCGGCGGCCGGCGAGCCGACCGTCTACGTCCCACCGCGCGTCACCCTGCCCTCCGACCGCGCTGCGATCTCCGGCATGCCGCCGGGTCGCGCCGGCAGCCCACCTCCTCCCCGGCGCTCGATGGCCTATCCCGCGCCCCGTCGCAATGATCAGCCGTGGTGGATCTGGCTCCTCGCCGTCCTGGGGGTGATCCTCCTCGGGACGATCGGCTTCCTGGCGGCGTCGCTGCTCGGCGGCCTGGGGCCCAACAACCCGACCCCCACCCCGTCCGGCTCTGGCCTCGGGCTGCCGAACTGGGTCGGCAGCCCGATCGCCGGGGTTCGCGCCGAGGCGCACGACCGGGGCCTCGTCCTGGTCGAGCAGACGCAGCCCGACGACACCATCCCGGTGGACACCGTCATCTCGACCAACCCGACGGCCGGTACGAGTGTGCAGCGCGGCGACACGATCCATGTGGTCGTCAGCTCCGGCAAGGAGCAGGTGCCGGTGCCGAACATGTTCGGGCAGACCCGGCAGGAGGCCACCACGACCCTCACCACCGCCGGCCTCGTGCTGGGAGCCGTTACCAGCGAGCCGTCGGACCAGCCGGCCGGCGAGGTGATCCGATCGAACCCCACCGCCGGCGTCCAGGTCGGCAAGGGGAGCCAGGTCGACATCGTGCTCTCGAGCGGCCCGACCCCTTCGCCCACGCCATCTCCAACGCCGGTACCGACCCCGACGCCGCTCCCGCCAACGCCAACGCCGCCTCCGATCGGTCCGTAGCGCGACGCCGACAGTGCTACCATCCGCGCCGCTCATCCCACCTCGACCTGGAGGTCACGCACGAACATGACGGCCCCGATCACGGTCGACGAGTCGACCTTCGAGACGGAGGTCCTCAACTCCACGAAGCCGGTGCTGGTGGACTTCTGGGCCCCCTGGTGCGGCCCATGCCGCCTCGTCTCGCCGGTGATCGAGGCGATCGGCGAGGCGCACGCCGCGAAGATCAGCACGGCCAAGGTGAACACCGACGAGAACCAGCAGCTGGCGATGCGGTACAGCATCTTCAGCATCCCGACCATGGTCGTCTTCAAGGGCGGCCGCGAGGCGGCGCGCGTGGTCGGCTACATGCCACAGGCCTCGATGGAGGATCGGCTGCGCGAGTTCCTCGCCTAGCCGCCGCTCGTGCGCACGGCGCGCCACTCGCTACACTCGTTGGGTGATCATCAAGACCGAGCGCCGGATCGGCACGGACCGGCGCCAGCTCGCCGACCCCTTCGCTCCCGAGCGGCCGACCGGCGATCGGCGCACGATGTGCTGGGAGGTCGAGAACTGCTCGCTCACCATCCGCTACCGCTGCCCGGCCTTCATCCTGCGCCGCCCGTGCTGGGAGCTGTGGGCGGTCGACGGGGTGGGACCGGCGCGCGCCTGCTGCCACAACGAGATCGACTGTGAGCCGGGCCGCTGCGCCATCGCCGAGAAGCGCTTCGCCGGCGCCAGCGAGCCGCTCACCGTCCACGTCGGCCGGCGGGGCATGCCGCTCGGCTATTCCAAGCCACGGCGGCATTCGTGCCCGCACTTCTACCTGACCCACGGCCCCAAGGGGCGTGTCGGCACCGAATCGCCGGGGGTGCTGCGGATGCTGATGAAGCGCGATGGGGTCGTGAACCGATGCGAGCTGCGTGGTGGCGTCCATCTCGATGGCGGCTACGTCGCTGACCTGTGCATGACCGGCCAGTACCACGACTGCGTCTTCTACGAGGACGAGGGAGCCTGAGCCGGTCGGGCGCGATCGGCTCCCGCCGATGAGCCAGGGCGAGCTCGACTACGACGCGGCTGTCGCGGCGCTGCGCAGCCGAGGGCGGTTCGGGGTGAGCCTTGGCCTGGCCCGCATCGAGGCGCTCATGGCCGAGCTGGGCCATCCGGAGCGCAGCCTCCACGGTGCCCTGGTCGGCGGCACGAACGGAAAGGGCAGTGTCGTCGCGCTCGCCCGCTCGGCCCTGAACGAGTCCGGGCTGCGAGTCGGCACCATGCCGAAGCCCCACCTGGTCAGCTATCGCGAGCGGATCGCGATCGACGGCGAGCCGATCGGCCGCGAGCGGTTCGCCGCCGCGCTTGGCGCCGTCACGCCGGCGATCGATCGCGTGACAGCCCGGCTCGGCCCGCCGACCGAGTTCGAGGCGCTCACGGCCGCCGCCTTCGTCGAGCTCGCCGCGGCACGCGTCGACCTGGCGCTGGTGGAGGTGGGGCTCGGCGGCCGCCTCGACGCGACCAACGTCCTGGACACCGGCGTCGCGGCGATCACGAACGTGCAGCACGACCACGAGCGTCTCCTCGGCAGCACCCTTGCCTCGATCGGCACCGAGAAGGCGGCGATCATCAAGCCGGGCAACCTGGCCGTCACCGGGGCGCAGGGACGCGGCCTGGCTCCCATCCGTGACCGATGCGCTGCCGTCGGAGCATCCCTGCGTCGCACCGGCCCGGGACAGCCCTATCGCGTGGCGCTCCGGCATGCCGGCTGGGAGGGGCTCGTGGTGGACGCGACCACGCCGAACGGCGATCTGCCCGGGCTCCGGATCGGGCTGCTGGGTAGCCATCAGGCGGCGAACGCCGCGGTCGCCCTGGCGCTGCTCGACGCGCTCACAGACGACGCGGCGCGGCGCGGCGCCCCGGTCGCCATCACCCACGAGGCGATCCGGCGCGGCTTCGCGCACGCCACCTGGCCGGGACGGCTGGAGCTGATCCCGGCCTCCCGGTTCGGTCGGATCCTGCTCGACGGCGCACACAACCCGGCGGGTGCGCGTGCCCTGGCCGCCTCGCTCGGCGAGCTCGGCCTGCGCCGATTCCCGCTCGTCTTCGGGGCCACCCGCGGCAAGCGCGTCAGCGCCGTGCTGCGGGCCCTCGCTCCCCTCGAGCCGCTCGCCATCTTCACCCGGATCGCCGACCCGGGCGCGATGCCCGCGGAGGATCTCCTGCGGAGGTGGCGGCGCATCGGCGCGGCGCCGGCGCGGGTGGCGGGAACGCCCGAGGAGGCGCTCTCCATCGCTGCGGCGCAGCGATCCCGCGCCGAGCAGCCGGTCGTCGTGGCCGGCTCGCTCTACCTGGTCGGTGCGGTTCGTGGGATGCTCGTCGGCCAGGAGGAGGCCGGATGATCGAGCTGCGCTGGGGCGAGCGGACGTGGGTGATGGGCGTCATCAACGTCACGGCGGACTCGTTCTCCGGCGACGGCATCGCCCCGGCCGGCCGCAGCGAGGCGGAGGTCGTGGCCGCCGCGCTCGCCCTGGCGACCGAGTTCGTCGCCGTCGGAGCGCAGATCCTCGACGTCGGCGCCGAGTCGTCCCGGCCGGCACAGTTCTACGGCGAGCATCCCGCCGGTCGGGGCGGAGGACGAGGCCGCCCTGGCGGTCCCGGTGGTGGCTGCGCTCGCGCGCGCCTTTCCGGGCACGGCCCTGGTCAGCATCGACACGAGCAAGGGGTCGGTGGCGCGCCTGGCGCTCGCCGCCGGCGCCACGATCGTCAACGACGTGTGGGCGGGGCGCCGCGACCCCGACACCGTGGCAGCCGCCGCCGAGGCGGGCGCTCACCTGGTGCTGATGCACAACCGGGAGGTCGCCGACTACCCGGACGGCGTCTTCGACGAAGTGGTCCGGTGGCTCTCCTCCTCCATCGACGCCGCGATCGCCGCGGGCAATCGGCGCGATCGACTCATCGTCGATCCGGGGATCGGCTTCGGCAAGACCCCGGCCCACTCGATCGAGATCCTCCACCGCCTCGCCGAGCTCAAGGCGGCGCTCGGCGGCCTGCCGCTGCTGGTCGGCACCAGCCGCAAGCGGGTCATCGGGCGAGCTGCTCGGCGGCGCGCCGCCGGACCAGCGCCTCGACGGGACCGCGGCCAGCGTCGCCCTCGCCATCGCGGCGGGGGCCGACATGGTGCGCGTCCACGACGTGGCGACCATCGCACGCACCGTGCGCGTCGCCGACGGGATCGTGCGGTGGCACGGGTGACCGATCGCATCACGGTGCGTGGGATGCGCTTCGAAGGCCGTCACGGCGTCACGGCCGAGGAGCGCGCGGAGCTCCAGCCCTTCGAGGTCGACCTCGTCCTCCACCTCGACCTGTCTCGCCCCGCCGCCAGCGACGACCTGGGCGACACGGTTGACTACGGCGCCGCCTTCGTCGTCGCTCGGCGCATCGTCCAGGGACGCGTCGTTCCACCTCCTCGAGGCGCTCGCCGGCGCGATCGCGGACGCCCTGCTGGCGACCTTCGCGGTGGACGAGGTCGAGGTGCGGGTGAGAAAGCCGAAGGCCCCGTTGCCCGGGGCCTTCGAGACGGTCGAGGTGCGGCTCCGTCGCCGGCGCGACGGGGTCACCGGCTAGGGGTTCGAGGGGAGGGTCCCCAGCGTCACCTTGATCTCCACCGTGCCGCCGGCACGCACCACCGAGAGGGTGATGGTGTCCCCCGGCACGTGCGGCAGGACGCGACTCGACAGGTCGTGCTCGGCGTCGATCGTATTCCCGTCGACCGCCACCACGATGTCGCCGTCCTTGAGGCCGGCCTTCTCGGCGGGACTCCCCGGGAAGACGCCCGGGGCGCCGTTGGCGGCGGCGCCGATCAGCACGCCGTGGTCGACCGCCAGTCCCTGGTCCTTCGCCAGCTGCTGGTCGATCGGCGTGTAGTAGACCCCGATCCACGGCCGCGCCAGCTGCTTGCCACCGAGGGCGAGGAGGAGGATCGGGCGGGCGACGTTGATCGGGATCGCGAAGCCGATCCCCTGCGCGTTCTGGTTGACGGCGGTGTTGATCCCGATCACCTGGCCCGGCGCTGTTGATCAGCGGCCCGCCGGAGTTGCCCGGGTTGATGGCGGCATCGGTCTGGATCAGGTTGTTCAGCTGCTCCGACGAGCTGCCCGCGGAATCACCGGCCTGGATATGCCGCCCGAGCCCCGACACGACCCCGGTGGTGACCGTGTTCTCGAAGGTGCCGAGCGGATTGCCGATGGCGATCGCCAGCTGCCCCAGCTGGAGATCGTCGCTCGAGCCGAGCGGCGCGACCGGCAGCCCGGTGGCGTCGATCTTCACGATCGCGAGGTCGGTGAGCGTGTCGATGCCGTAGACCCGGCCCGTGAAGACGCGGCTGTCGTTGAGCTGGACACTGATCTGGTCGGCGCCGTTGACGACGTGCTTGTTGGTCAGGATCCAGCCGTTGGAGTCGAAGATGAAGCCGGAGCCGACGCCGTTCGCGCCACCGAGGGCGCCGCCGGTGCTCGAAGAGGTGATGACCACGACCGACGGCATGACCCGCGCCACCGCGGTGATCACGGCGCTCGACTCGTCGAGGTGGACCTGGCTCACCGGAGTGCCGGTGGAGCCGGTCGGCGCGCTGCCGCTGGTCGGCCGCAGCAGGTTCGCAACCGCCGCGGCGGAGAGTGAGCCGGAGACGACCGCCGTCACGAGTGCGATCGTCACCACCTGCAGCATGCCGAGGCCGCGGCGCTCACGCGTGGCGACGGCTGGGGGATCTGCCTTCGGCCAGGTCGGCGCCTGCCAGACGGGCGGTGCCGGCTGGCTCGATGGCGGTCCGTACTGGAGGACCTCGGGCCGTTCGGGTTGGGAGGCGGGGTCGTCGCGGTCGGTCATCGGTGGTCTCTGCTCACTGCTCTCGGGTACGGGGCGTCAGGCTGCATCGTGCATCGCTCGCGTTGCGGCGGAGCGCGGCGAGCAGTGAAGTTTCATTGACCTTCCCGAACGGCGGCCAGCCTCGGCAGCCGGACGGTGAAGGCCGATCCCTCGCCCACGATGCTGCTCACCTCGATCTGGCCGCCGTGCATCTCCACGATCGAGCGGGCGATGGCGAGCCCCAGCCCGCTGCCCGATGCACGCGCGTCGCCGACGTTCGTGCCGCGGAAGAACCGCTCGAAGACGTGGGGCAGCTCGTCGGCCAGGATCCCCGGCCCCGAGTCACGCACCACCATCGTGGCGCCCTCCGGGACGTCGGTGAGCTCGACGCGCACCTCACCTCCGCGGGGCGTGAACTTCAGGCCGTTTCCCACCAGGTTGCTGAGCAGCTGGACGATCCGCTCGCGGTCGAAGCGGAGCATCACCGGCGAGGGCGGCACCTCGCTGATCAGCGAAACGCCCCGCTGCTCGGCGAGCTCCGCGTGCGCCTCGACCACGGAGCGGATCGGGTCGCGCAGGTCGCCCGCGCGCATGTCGAGCGGGAAGATGCCAGCGTCGATGCGCGACAGGTCGAGCAGGTTGGTGCTCATCCACTCGAGACGACTGATCTGCTCGCCGGACCGATCCAGGAACTCGCGCCGCGTCGCCTCGTCGATCTGCCCGTCGCGCTGGAGTTCGGTGAAGGCTCGCAGGGCAGCGGTTGGCGTCCGCAGCTCGTGCGACACGTCGGCCACGAACTCCCGCAGCCGATCCCGATCGGCCTCGAGCAGCCGCAGCGATTCAGAGAGGCGATCGGCCATCACGTTGAACTGCTGGGCAAGATCGTCGATCTCGACGATGTCCGAGCGCGGCGCCCGCTCGTCAAGCCTTCCCTGGGCCAGGCGGTTGGACGCGCGCCGGAGGCGCGCAAGCGGCGTCGTCAGGCGGCGCGCGACGAGAACGCCCACGACGAGCGAGACGACCAATGCGATGAGGCCGGTGAAGAAGAGGGTTCCGCGAACGCTGTCGAGCGTCGCCAGCCGGGTGGTGTAGGCGCCGGACACGGTGATCGTGAAGGTGATCGGCGCTGAGAGGCCCGGCAGGTCGCGCAACGTCGCGTGGACGCTCCGGGCGCCAACCTCGGGATCGGGCCGGAGACCCTGCGACCGCATCTCGGCGTCGGTGGCAGTATCGGGCGACGCAGTTGCGGCCAGGGAACCGTCCGGATTGAAGATCGAGACCGTCCCCTGCGCGAGGGTGTTGGCAGCGGTACGGGCAACGGGCAGCAGGAACTGCGTGTTGCGAAGCTCGGCCGTGCCGAGGACGTCCGGGGGAACCCGAGCCGCCGTGTCCACCATCAGCAGGCCGGTCGCCGCGGCCGCGACCTCGGCACGAGTCTCGGCCTGGCTGACGAACAGGCCAGGCAGGATCTGGTTCAGCGTCGCGCCAGAGACCAGCAAGGCGATCAGGGCGACGCTTGCCAGGGCGATCACGAGACGCACATTGAGGCGCTGCATCAGCCCCAGCGGGCCTCGTGTCCGCCATGGCGAGTTGACTCGGGTGCCCTCAGTCCTCGCTGAATGCATACCCGACGCCCCTCACCGTCTTGATGAAGCGCGGTTGGGCGGGGTCCGGCTCGATCTTGTCCCGGATGTGGCTGATGTGGACGTTGATCGTCCGCTCGTCGGCCTCGAGCGCCTCGTAGTCGCGCACCAGCTCGAGCAGCTGGGTGCGGGTGTAGACGCGCCCCGGCTTGGTGGCCATGTGGCGCAGGAGGTCGAATTCGGTGGTGGTCAGGCTGATCCGCTCGCCGTCGCGCGTCACGCGTCGTCGCTCCAGGTCGATCACCAGCTCCCCGCGGCGCAGCGTTCGGCCGGTCTGCGTATCGGCCAGCTCACCGTAGGCGCGGCGCAGGAGCGCCTTGATGCGGCTCACCAGCTCGCGCACGCTGAACGGCTTGACCAGGTAGTCATCGGCCCCGATCTCCAGGCCGACCACCTTGTCGACCTCGTCCGCGCGGGCCGTCAGGAAGAGGACCGGGGCTCGCGTCTCGCGGCGCAGCTGGCGGCAGACCTCGAAGCCGTCGATCCCCGGCAGGCGCACGTCGAGCAGGACCAGGTCCGGGGCGATGTCGGCGAAGCGCTTCACGGCCTCTTCCCCGGTCCCGACGATGGCGGTCGCGTACCCCTCGCGCTCCAGCGCCACCTGGACCCCGCGGGCGACCGCAGGCTCATCCTCGACGATCATGATCGTGCCGGCCATTCGGCCGCTGATTCTAGACCGATGCCCGACCGGCCTCCTTGCCGCTCGATCGGCGCGCTGGTACGATGCCGGCCCGCACAGCAATGTCGCATCCGTCGTCCGGCCACGCCCGGGCGGTCAGCTCGAGGATCAAGCCGCACCCATGGACCTGGAGATCGCCGTCGCCGCGCGCGACGTCTACGGCAAGCAGAACAAGCGCCTGCGGACCACCGGCGTGGTGCCCGGCGTCCTGTTCGGCAAGTCGACCGGATCGATCCCGGTCCAGATCGATGCCAAGGCGCTCGAGCTGATCTACCACCAGGCCGGCCGCACCAGCGTCGTCAACGTCTCGGTCGACGGCGGGCGTCCCACCAGCGCCATCATCAAGGGGATCCAGCGCAACCCGCTCACCGGGAGGGCGCTCCACGTCGACCTCTTCGCGGTCGACCTGACCCAGGAGATGCAGGCCGATATCCCGCTCACCTTCGTCGGCACCTCGTCGGCGGTCGAGATGGAGGGCGCGATCCTGTTCACCTCACTCGACCACCTCAAGGTCCGCGGGCTGCCGGGCGACCTTCCGCACGAGATCGAAGTGGACCTTGCCCCCCTCGTTGACCTCGACGCGACCATTCACGTTCGCGACCTGACGGTCGATGCCAGGGTGACCGTCGTCAACGACCCCGACGACCTGGTCGCCAAGGTGACGCCGCCGCGCGCCGAAGAGGAGATCGCCCCCGTCGCCGTCGAGGCAGTCGAGGGTGCCGAGGGCGAGGCGGCTGCCGCCGAGGGCGAGGGCGAGGCGGCTGCCGCCGAGGGCGAGGGCGAGGCCGGCTAGGCGCCTCGCGCCGCGTTGAATGGCCGCACCAGAGTGCGGCCATTTCCTTATCGATTCGCCCCTTCCCGTGGACGCGCCCCGTGGCTATAGTCGCGGCGTCCGGCTCGTCTGTCGCGACGAGCCTCGGTGCTTCGGCGCATCCGTCGCCCTCGCATCAGGAAGGAGGCGCACCCCGGTCGGTCCCTTCGCCCACGCGCATGACCTGACCGTCGCCCGCGCCCCGCGAGCCTTCGCCTGGGCGCCACCCGTCCCGAGGAGGAGAGGTTTCCCCATGACGCAATCCCGCGAGGATGTCATCCAGCAGGACGTTCGCGACCTGCACGGACTCGGCTATGCCCAGGAGCTGCTCCGCAGCATGGGCGGCTTCTCGAACTTCGCCATCAGCTTCAGCATCATCTCGATCCTGACCGGGGCGGTCATCCTGTTCAACTACGGGCTGACACTGGCCGGCCCCGGATCGGTCGGACTTGGCTGGCCGCTGGTCACGCTCTTCACGCTGCCGATCGCCGCGACCATGGCCGAGATCGCATCTGCGTATCCGACAGCTGGCGGCCTCTACTACTGGGCCAGCAAGCTGCAGGAGCAAGGACTGGGGCTGGTGGACCGCCTGGTTCAACCTGGGCGGTCAGATCTCGATCGTGGCCGGCATCAACTACTCCGCCGCCTTCTACCTCTGCGCCACGATCCTCAATCCGCTCTTCGGGCTCGACCCGAACGTCGATACGCTTGGCGTTCTGAACGCAATCTGGATCACGGGCGTCCTGATCCTGGTCGAGATCGCTATCAACGTGGCGGGCACCCGGATCGTGGCCTTCATGAACGACCTGTCCGTGTGGTGGCACATCTTCTTCGTGGTGGCCATCGCCTTCTGCCTCTTCGTCTTCGGCAGCCAGCCGACCCACGACCTCGGACTTCCTGTTCAACGTCAAGCCGGCCGCCAACGCCGCGATGGCACCCCGTGGCGAGCAATGTCCTGCCCTTTGGCGTGCTGGGGGCCTTCGCGCTCTGAGCCTGCTGCAGTCGCAGTGGACGTACACCGGGTACGACGCATCGGCCCACGTCGCCGAGGAGACGGTCTTCGCCCGGCGCGCCTCCGCCTGGGGCGTCTTCCTCTCGGTGGCGGTCTCGGCCGTCGTCGGCTACATCGTCCTCGTTGCGCTGACGCTCAAGATGACCAGCCCGGACGGACGTCCTGGCCAACAGCGGCGGCGTACGGTGTCGCCGTACATCCTCGGCCAAACCTCGGGGCGGCGCCTCAGCTCCCTCGGCGGCCTGCTGGCCGCCGGCGTCGCCTTCGCGATGACCTTCTGCGGCTTCTCGTCGATCGCGTCCGCGGGACGGATGCTCTTCGCCTTCAGCCGCGATGACGGCGTGCCCGGCCAGCGCGCTGGCTCAAGAGAGGTCCACCACCGGTGGCGGACGCCCGCCAACTCGATCATCGCCATCAGCGTCTTCAGCTGGTTGCTGATCGCTGCTGGTCTACGTCCTCTTCAAGGCGCTGGGCGGCGATCCGACCTTCCTGATCGCCGGCATCACCACCGTGAGCACCGTGCTCCTGTACTGGGCGTATGGCCTGGTCATCGGGCTCGGCCTGTGGGGCGACCAGTCCTGGCGCCAGAAGCAGACATGGAGCCTGGGCGCGCTGGAGCAAGCCGCTGGCCTGGGTCTCGATCATCTGGATCCTGGTCCTGATCCCCCGATCTTCCTGTTACCCGTTCGAATCCTGAACGTGGCCTCGCTGGCCACCGTCGGGCGGACTCCTCGTCCTGCTGCCTGCTCTACTACGTCCTGTGGGCGCGTTCGCGCTTCCGCGGGCCAGTGCCGCAGGGCACCGAGGAGGAGCTGAGCGAGATCGAGAAGGAGTTCTCGCAGGCCGCGACCGAGTTCGGGGGTACGGCTGACGCTCGCGCGGCGCGTTGCCACGCAACGGCGATGGGCCGGTCGGGAATTCCGGCCGGCCCATCGGTTCATCGCGAAAGAAAGCGAGATGGATTGATGCCCAGGGATTCCCACGCCGATCACCCGAAGCTCGCCGACCTGAAGGCGAAGGTCCGCAGCGGGGAGATCGACACGCTGATCGTGGCCCTCACCGACATGCAGGGCCGCCTGATGGGCAAGCGGGTCCAGGGACAGGCATTCCTGAACGGCGCCATCGACCACGGGGCGCACTTCTGCACCTACCTGCTCGGCACCGACATGGAGATGAACACGCCGGACGGCTTCCAGCTGATGAACTGGGAGACCGGCTACGGCGACTGGATCGCTGATCCCGTGTGGGACACGGTCCGAGTCGTCCCGTGGCTCGAGAAGACGGCGCTCGTCCTCTCCGACACGGTCGATCACCACGGCCACGAGATCGCGGTGTCACCCCGGACGATGCTGAAACGGGTCGTCGAGAAGGCGACCAAGATGGGCTTCCGGGTGATGGCCGGCTCGGAGTTCGAGTACTACCTCCTGACCGATACCTACGAGCAGGCCTGGAAGAAGGGCTACGTCGGTCTCGAGCGCTTCGGCTACTACAACGAGGACTACCACCTCCTCCAGGCGACGAAGGGCGAGCCGATCCACGGCAGGCTGCGCAACCTGATGACCGAGGCCGGGATCCCGGTCGAGTTCAGCAAGGGTGAGGCGGCGCCCGGCCAGCACGAGGTGAACATCCACTACACCGACGTGCTCGAGATGTCAGACCAGTCGGTGATCTTCAAGCACGGGGCCAAGGAGATCGCCTGGCTGAACGGCTACGGCCTCTCGTTCATGGCCAAGCCGGACCACACCTGGACCGGCTCGAGTGGCCACCTCCACATGTCCCTCTGGGACAAGACCGCCAAGAAGTCGCTCATGTTCGATCCCAAGGGCGAGCCCTACGGGATGTCGAAGACGATGCGCCACTTCCTGGGCGGGATGATGAAGTACTCCCGCGAGCTGGCCATCTTCTGGGCCTGGAACGTGAACTCATACAAGCGCTACGCCGTGGCATCGTGGGCGCCGGTGAATGTGGTGTGGGGCCGCGACAACCGGACGACCGGATTCCGGATCGTCGGGGACGGGTCGGGGCTCCATATCGAGGACCGCTTCCCCGGCGGCGACATGAACTCGTACCTCGCCTACGCCGCGGTGATCGGCGCCGGGCTGCTCGGGATCGAGCGTGAGATCGAGGCGCCGGAGGAGTACATCGGCAACGGGTACGTGGCGACCGGCTGCGACCGGATGCCGCGCGCCCTGCACGAGGCGATCCGCCTCCTCGAGACGAGCGAGGCGGCGGCGGACATCTTCGGGGCGAACGTCGTGGCGCACTACCTCAACGCGGCGCGCGTCGAGCAGGAGACCTACGACGCGGTCGTCCACCCATGGGACCGAGAGCGATACCTGGAGCGAGGCTAGGGTCGCAACGTCCCGGACCAGACCTGCCAGGCGAGGAGCGTCTTGGCGAAGAGGCTGAGCAGCATGTAGGCGCGCTCCCCGTACAGGTAGTCGCGCCATCGGCCGATCTGCCGGAACTGGAAGACCATGTTGAGCGCGAAGACGTTGAAGCTCAGGAAGAGGCTCACGTAGATCGCGATGACGAAGCCCGGGATCGGCGCCGCATCGGGCGCGGTCAGGCCGGTCAGCAGCGCTGCGGTGATGACCAGCCACGGGACGATCCCGGCGATGCAGCCGAAGACGTAGTGCAGCCACTGGGGCCGGTCGCGCCCCTCGTTGGCCGCCTCCATGCTCCAGCCGAAGAGGTTCATGGCGGCGTTCGCGCCGACGATGGCGATCAGCGTCCCGACCTCGCGGATGCCGGTCAGCATGGCGATCACGACGATCATCACGCTCGAGCTGAAGGCGTACTCGATCCATCGGGCCGGGTTCTGGCGACGCGCCAGGCGGCGTTCGTACCAACCGCGAGCCGGGAAGGCCAGGACGAAGTGGGCGATCGCGCTCATGGCGAAGAACGAGGCGACGGCCGGGCCAATCGGCAGCTCGAAGAGGGTCCGGTGGGCCGGCAGAAGGGTTGAGGTCGCCGCATCATAGGTCAGGTAGCTGGATACGATCGGCCACCGTGCCATCGGATCCTGCGCGAGCGAGAGCCCGAGCATGACCACGAACTGGAGGCCGTGCAGGGCAGCCAGCCCTGCGTTCCAGCGAAAGAGCGAGTTGGCCCGCTCGGCCGGGATGGGACGGGTTGGCTGCGCAGCGGCGATGACGGTCATGCGATCAGCATCTCGTCGCCGATGATCCATGGACGGAGTGGAGCGCACACGTGCCAAACGGCACTGGGACCTCGCTCCGCGCAGTATCCGGGCGACCTACGATAGGGTGGCCGGGAGGTGGCATTTCGCCGGCCCCTCAACCACGTTACACAGACCGGAGGTCGAGTCATGCGACTCCAGGACAAAGTGGCGATCATCACCGGGGCCGGCAGCGGCATGGGCCGCGTCGCGGCGCAGATGTTCGCCGCCGAAGGCGCGAAGGTGGTGGTCGCCGAGTACGACGAGCGGGCCGGCAACGAGACGGTCGCCTCCGTGGCGGAGGCGGGCGGCGAGGCGACGTTCGTGCGCACCGACGTCAGCAAAGAAGCCGATGCGAAGAGCCATGGTCGACCACGCGGTGGCGACGTACGGGAAGGTCGACGTCCTCTACAACAACGCCGGCATCATGCCCGAGCCTGACCACAGCGTCATCGACACCGACGTCGAGGTCTGGGACCAGGTGATGGCCGTGAACCTCCGCGGCGTCTTCCTGGGCTGCAAGCACGCCATCCCGCGGATGCTCGAGCAGGGCTCCGGGTCGATCATCAACATCAGCAGCTTCGTCGCGATCCTCGGCTGCAGCGTCCCGCAGGACGCGTACACCGCGTCGAAGGGCGCGGTCCTGTCGCTGACCCGCTCGATGGCCGTCCAGTTCGCCGGTCGCGGCGTTCGCTCCAACGCCATCTGCCCGGGACCGATCGAGACGCCGCTGCTGATGGACTGGCTGCTCAAGGACGAAGCCGCCAAGCAGCTCCGCCTCGCGCGCAACCCGACCGGGCGCTTCGGGAAGCCGGAGGAGATCGTCAACGTCGCCCTCTACCTCGCCTCTGACGAGTCGCGCTGGACCAATGGCGCCTCGTTCGTGATCGACGGCGGCATCAGCGTCAACTACTTCTAGCGATCGTTCTAAGATCGCCGGGTGACGATCTCCGCGGGCACCAGGAGGGCGCTGGTCGCCGTCGGCGTCGCCTATCTCGCCTTTGCCGGCTACATCCTGGGCCGCTTCGCGAACGCTGCCTTCCCGACCTTCTACCTGTGGCGCCCGCTGGCGCTGGTGATCCCCCTCGCCATCCTGATCGGCCTCCTCGCCGCCTGGCTGGCCAGATCGCACGCTCCGCTCGCAGCCGCCGTCGTCGTCGGCGTCACCTGCTTCTGGGTGACCTCGCTGCGGCATTGGTGGCAGGGAGCGCTGCTCGTGGCCGCCTGGGTGGTGGTCGTCTACGTCGCGAACCGACTCGGGCGGCGGATCCCGCTGGTGCCGCGCGCGGCGTCAACTGCGGCGATCGTCTTCGTGCTCGTCTTCTTCGCCTCCGGCGTGGTGCGCGCCCTCACCAGCGCGGAGGGGCCGGTGGCCCCGGTTACCGCCACTCGCGCCGCCATCGGGCCGAACATCTACATCGTCCTGCTCGACGGCTACCCGCGGCGGGACACGCTGATGAACGACATGGGGATCGACAACGGCCCGTTCGAGGCCGCGCTGGCGGCGCGTGGGTTCGACGTCTACGACAACTCGCACACCGACCGGCGCTACACCGACCTCACGCTCCTGAACCTGCTCACCGGCACGACGGTCGGTGTGCCGGTCGACACGGCTCCCGCCAGCGAGATCCAGTTCAAGGTGCGCAAGGCCCTTTCGGAGGCGAAGCTCCCCAGGGAGGCGCAGGCCGCCGGTTACGAGTGGGACATCATCGACTCACCGGCCGGCCACGTCACCTTCTCCGCCGGAAACCACATCCAGCATGGCGGGGTCAATACCTTCGAGGACAACATGCTGGCCGAATCGGTCCTTGCGCCGATCCTGAAGTACGTTCCTTCCCGTACCTCCTGACCGATTCGCTGCGCGCTCACTTCGAGGAGAGCGTCGCGAGCCTCGAATCGCTCGTCGACCCGACCAAGCACCGGCTCGTGCTGGCGCACCTCTTCCAGCCGCACCTGCCATTCCTCTTCAAGGCGAATGGGGACCCAGTGCCAGTTCCCGTCCTACTGGCCGAAGGTGAACATCTTCGCGGCGCAAATCGAGATGATGGGGATGTCGCTCGCCGACTACTCCGCCGCGATGAAGGGCGACCTCGCCACCCTCAACCCGAAGCTGCTCGCGATGGTCGACGGATCGTGGCGAAGGATCCGGGGGCGGTGGTCGTCCTCTTTAGCGACCATGGCTCGCGCTACTCCCTCGACCTGCGGCTCTCCGAGTGGTACCACGACTTCATCGCCGCCCGCACCCCGGGCCACCCACTCCTCTTCGCCTCCGACCCGAAGCCGACGAACATCCTCAAGCTGCTGCTCCCCGCCTACGTCACGGCCTCGCCGGCACCCTGAGCGACGCGGCCTAGAATCACCCCATGACAACCGAATCGCAGCCGGCTACCGCGCCGGCGCTTCTCAACGTCCAGATGGTCATCGGCGGACAGCAGGTGGACGCCGCCGATGGGCAGACCTTCGACGTCATGAACCCCGCCACCGGCGAGGTGATCGCGAAGGCCCCGCTCGGCGGGCCGGAGGACGTCAACCGCGCCGTGGCCGCGGCCCAGGCTGCCTTCGACGACCCCAAGGGCTGGTCCAGCTGGTCGGCGGCGAAGCGCGGCCGCACGCTCCAGAAGCTCTCAGGCCTCGTGAAGCAGCACCTCGAGGAGCTGGCCCGGCTGGAGAGCCGCAACGTCGGCAAGCCGATCTCCGGAGCGCGGGGCGAGGCGCTCGCCGTCAGCCTCGTCTTCGAGTACTACGCCGGGGCTGCCAACAAGCTCTTCGGCGAGACGATCCCCGTTTCGAGGCCAGGGCTCGACTTCACGCTCCGTGAGCCGATCGGGGTGGTGGGGCTCATCGTCCCGTGGAACTTCCCGATGAACATGGCCAGCTGGAAGCTCGGCCCGGCCCTCGCCGCCGGCAACACCGCGATCCTCAAGCCGGCCAGCTACACGCCGCTGACCGCCATCCGCCTCGGCGAGCTGGCCCTCGAGGCCGGCTTCCCGCCGGGCGTGGTGAACGTGATCACGGGGCCCGGCGGCACGGCCGGCGCCGCGCTGGCGGGCCATCCCGGCGTCGGCAAGGTGGCCTTCACCGGCGAGACGACGACCGGGCAGGAGATCATGCGGCTCGCCGCCAACAACGTGAAGAAGGTCTCGCTCGAGCTCGGCGGCAAGAGCCCGAACATCGTCTTCGCCGATGCCGACCTCGAGAAATGGGCGGCCGACTCCCCGTACTCGGTCTTCGACAACGCCGGCCAGGACTGCTGCGCCCGGAGCCGAATCTTCGTCGAGGCATCGGTCCACGACCGCGCCGTCGAGCTGTTCACCGCAGCCACGCAGAAGGTCGTCGTGGGAGACCCGTCGGCCGACGCGACGGAGATGGGGAGCCTCGTCAGCCAGCGACAGCGCGAGCGGGTGAGCGACTACATCGCCATCGGCCGCGAGGAGGGGGCGGAACTGGTGTACGGCGGCGAGGCGCCATCCGGCGAGATCTTCGACATCGGCGCCTACCTGATGCCGACCATCTTCGATGCCGCCAACACCGAGCATGCGCATCGTGCGCGAGGAGATCTTCGGCCCGGTGGTGGCGATCATCCCGTTCCGCGACGAGGCGGAGGCGATCCGCCTCGCCAACGACACGCCCTACGGCCTCTCCGGCTCGATCTGGAGCCGCGACATCGGCAAGGCGCTGCGCGTAGCGAAGGCGATCAAGGCCGGGGTGCTATCCGTCAACGCCAACAGCAGCGTGCACACCGAGGCGCCATTCGGCGGCTACAAGATGAGCGGCGTCGGCCGCGAGCTCGGCATGCACGCCATGGAGCTCTACACCGAGGTCAAGAACGTCTTCGTCGACCTGACCTGACCCGCGCGGCGTCGACGAAGGCGCGCCACAGGCGGTCGAACTCCGGGCCGATGAACTCGGGGCGCTCGGGGTGGAACTGGACCCCGATGAGCCAGTTGTCGCGATCCGCCGCCTCCACGGCCTCGACCAGGTCGCCGTCCGGGTGCGGCGCCATCCCCGAGGCGACCAGCCCGGGAGCCAGGTCGGCCGGGCGAACGGCCTGGTGGTGGTAGGAGTTCACCTCGGCGCGGAGGAGAGGGTCCGCCTCGCCCAGGATCTCCGCCAGGCGAGAGCCCGGGTCGAGGTGGAGCGGATGCGCGTGCGGCGCGGAGGTCGGGCTGTCGTGGCCCTCGAGGTGCTGCACCAGCCTCCCGCCCGAGAAGACGTTGATAGCCTGAAAGCCGCGGCAGACTCCAAGGACCGGCGTGCCGCTCCCCCGGGCGGCCGACCATGCCTCAAGTTCGAGGTCGTCGCGGACCGCCTCGACCGCGACCGCCGGATGCGGCCGCTCCCCGTACAGGGCCGGGTCGAGGTCCGCCCCACCGGGGAGCAGGAGGCCGTCCATCGTCGCGAACGCGTCGCGTCGCTCCTCGATGGACGAGGTGGGATCGAGAGGGATCGGCTCACCGCCGGCCCGTCGAACGGCGTCGAGGTAACCGTCGAAGCTCGCCCAGGTCGGCTCCTCGAGCGCGGCCTGCTCCGGGCCGTGCAGGGTCACGACGATCCGCGGCCGCTCCGTCATCGGCCGATGATACGGGGCCGCCTCCTACAATCGGCCTCGTGAGCGAGAACGCGACCCGCGTGACCGGCTGGCCTCCGCACCGCGTGACCGGCGTCGACGTCTGGCCCTTCCGCATCCATGACGGCGAGCCGCAGTTCCTGCTCATGCATCGGGTGCAGAGCGAGGACCCACCGTTCTGGCAGGGGGTCTCCGGCTGGATCGAGGCCGATGAGCCGCCGCACCTCACCGCGCTGCGCGAGCTGCGCGAGGAGACCGGCCTCGAGGCCGAGGCGATCTACGGCGTCGATGCGATCTTCGACCTGTACAAGCCGCGACGCGGTACGGTCGAGACGATCGTGCCGTTCGCCGTGCGGGTGGCTGACGGTACGGACCCGACGCTGTCCGACGAGCACGACGGCTGGCGCTGGGGATTGGTGAGCACGGCGCTCGAGCTGCTCCCGTACGAGCCGCAGCGCGTGGCGGTCCGGCGCATCGCGGCGGACCTGCTGGAACGACCCGAATCGGCCCACCTGTGGCAGATCGACCTCGCGCCCGAGGAGCCCGAAAAAACTCGTTGACGCGCCCGCGGGGCGCTCCTATGCTGCCCGACGTCTTGGCTGACGGCCGCCCAAGCGACGCCCGCCAATGGATTCCCGCGACTCGCTCCCGAACGGAGGCTCACACCCCACCGGTGTGATGGAGAAGGAGGAGATCTCTTGACCGCGGACCCGACTCATGGTGAACAGATCGCGCGCGACGATGCGCATCTGCGATCGCTCGGCATCAAGCCCGAGCTCCGGCGATCACTAGGGTTCATCTCGAACTTCGCAGTCGCATTCAGCTACATCAGCGTCTCCACCGGCACCTTCACCAACCAGGCAGTGGCCTTCGGCGTCGGCGGGCCCGCGATCTTCTGGGCCTGGCCGCTCGTCATCCTGGGGCAGACCTTCGTCGCGCTGAACTTCGCCGAGCTGTCGAGCCACTTCCCGGTGGCTGGGTCGATCTACCAGTGGTCGAAGCGCCTCTCGAACAAGACGCTCGGCTGGTTCACTGGCTGGATCTACTTCTGGGCAGGCGTGGTGACCGTCACGGCTGTCGCGGCGACCGTCCCGCTCGTGCTCTCCACGATCATGGGCTTCGACCTCGCCAGCAAGTCACCCATCCCGTTCCTGGACATGTGGCAATTCGTCGGGCTCGACGGCGCTGCTGACGACAACCCTCATCAACATCGAGGGGGTCCGCCTGCTGGCGCTGATCAACAACATCGGGGTCGCTGCGGAGATCCTGGGGATGGTCGTCTTCGCCCTGATCCTCCTGATCTTCGCGCACCACCAGTCGCCGGCGATCCTCTTCGACACGTCATACACGGCGAATCAGGCGCAGGGCTACCTGCCGATCTTCCTGGTCGGCATGTTCATGGCCCTGTTCGTGGTCTATGGCTTCGACACCGCTGGCACCTTCGGCGAGGAGACGGTGGACGCCAGCCGCCAGGCGCCGCGCGGCGTCCTGTCCGCGATCTGGCTTTCTGGCCTGGTCGGCGGCATCTTCCTGCTGGCCGTGACCCTTTCCTTCCAGGACGTCGGGGCCGCGGTGGCCACCGGGCAGGCGTTCGGCTTCCCGATCGCCGACACCATCAAGCAGAACCTGACCTTCAGCTTCGGCTTCACGACGCTCGGCGACCTGTACCTGGTGATGATCCTCATCGCGGTCTACGTCTGCACGCTGGCGATCCAGGGCGCGACGGTCCGTCTCATGTTCTCGATGGGACGCGATCGGCGATTGCCGTTCGGCGGGGCGTGGGCCCACGTCAGCCCCATCTTCCGCACACCGGCCAACGCGGCGGTCGCCGTGGGCATCCTTGGTGCGGTGCCACTGCTTCTGATGGGTGCGCTGGCGTCCATCTACCTGGCGATCGCCGCGACCGGGATGATCTACATCAGCTACTTCCTGTGCAACCTCGGCGTCTTCGTTGCACGCCAGAAGGGATGGCCGCACAAGGACGCCTGGTTCAGCCTGAAGGGCTGGGGCACGATCATCAACTTCGTGGCCCTCGTCTGGGGTGGGCTGATGGTGATCAACATCGGCATCTGGACCAGCCCGATCTTCGGCGTCTTCGGAAACGACCTGCGCAACACCTGGTCGAACCCCTTCATCAACACCTTCATCGCCTTCGGCAAGAATGCCGATGGCACGGCGCACGTCCTGACCGGGCTGCCCGCGTGGCCCGTCTTCGAGACGCTCGTCGGGGCGGTCTTCGTCATTGGACTCGTCTACTACCTCCTCGTCCAGCGTGGGCGTGAGGACCGGGTCGAGGCCGATCTCGCCACCGGGGAGGCAATGATCGCGTAGCCTCGCGGGCAACCTTCGCACGACTGAGCGGCTCGGCGCCCCGGCGCCGGGCCGCTCGCCTATCTTGTCCGGCACCGAGAGGAGCCGAGCCGTGGCCGACGAACCAGTCGAAGAGCTGCGCGGCGAGCTGCGCGACCAGCTGGTCGCGGCGCTCCAGCGCGTTCCTGAGACGGCCGGCCGCGAGCTGACCCTCACCCCGCTCTCCGGAGGGATCACCAACCGCAACTACCTGATCACGGCGGCCGGCGAGCGCGAGCGCTACGTCATCCGGCTCGCCGGCAACGACACGCACCTGCTCGGGATCAGCCGCGAGGTCGAGCACGCGGCCACCGTCGCGGCGGCGGGCGTCGGCATCGGCCCGGAGGTGACCGCCTTCATCCGCCCCGAAGGCTACCTCGTGACGCGCTTCATCGAGGGGGAGCCGGTGAGCCTGGAGCAGGTGCATCGGCCGGACACGCTGCGCCGCGTCGCCGACTCCATCCGTCGCATCCACGGCGGCCCCGCCATCCCCGGCCTCTTCGTCCCGCTGCGGATCGTGGAGGCCTACCTCGCCCTCGCCACCTCGCGGGGGGTGCCGCGCCCCGTCGCGTGGGACGCGGCGCATGCCGTGGGCCGCCGCATCGAGCGCGCCCTGCTGGATGCACCGATCGAGCTGCTCCCGTGCCACAACGACCTGCTCAACGCGAACTTCATCGACGACGGGACGCGGATCCGGATCGTCGACTGGGAGTACGCCGGGATGGGCGACCCGTTCTTCGACCTGGGGAACTTCAGCGTGAACCACGACCTCACCCCGGACGAGGACGCGATCCTGCTCGAGGCCTACGAGGGCGAGGCGCGGCCCGCTCGCCTGGCGCGGCTCGAGCCTGATGCGGATCGTCTCCGACTTCCGCGAGGCGATGTGGGGCGTCCTCCAGCAGGGGATCAGCACCCTCGACGTCGACTTCGTCGAGTACGCCGACGAGCACTTCGAGCGGCTCCTGCACAACGCCACCGGCTTCGGCTTCGAGGTGCAGCTCCACGAGGCGGCCGGTGGCTGACCGCGGCCTTCCGACGCAGGCGCGCTGCGTGATCATCGGGGGCGGCGTCGGCGGCGCGGCGATCGCCTACCACCTGACGGCGCTGGGCTGGACCGACCTCGTCCTGCTCGATCGGTCCGAGCTGACCAGCGGCTCGACCTTCCACTCCGCCGGCCTGGTGGGCCAGCTCCGATCCGCGCCGACCCTGACCCGGATGATGGTCGACAGCGTCGCCACCTACCGCGGCCTGGCGGCCGAGACGGGCGTCGATCCCGGGCTGGCGCGAGGTCGGCTCGCTGCGGCTTGCCGCGAGCGCGGAGCGGATGGAGGAGCTGCGCCGCCAGGCGGGCTGGGCCAAGTCCTACGGCCTGCCGATGGAGCTGATCAGCGCCGAGGAGGCACAGCGCCTCTTCCCGCTGATGGTGACCGATGGCGTGCTCGGCGCCGCCTGGCTGCCGACCGACGGCTACCTCGACCCGAGCGGGCTGACCCAGGCGCTGGCCGCCGGCGCCCGGAGCCGCGGGGCGACGATCCTTCCGCGGACGCGGGTGACGGGAATCGGCGTCGAGCGTGGGCGCGTGACCGGCGTGACCACGGATCGCGGCGAGATCGCCGCCGAGGTCGTGGTCAACGCGGCCGGCATGTTCGCCCCCGAGATCGGGCGCATGGCGGGGATCACCGTCCCGATCATCCCCTTCGCGCACCAGTACCTGGTCACCGAGCCGATCGAGGGCGTGACGCCGGACCTGCCCCAGCTGCGCGACCCGGACAACCTGGTCTACTTCCGCCCCGAGGTGCGTGGCCTGGTGATGGGCGGCTACGAGCGCAACCCGGCCGCCTGGTCGCTCGACGGCATCCCGCCCGACTTCAACGGCAAGCTGCTCGCCCCCGACTGGCCGCGCTTCGAGGAGATCAGCGCGGGGGCGGTGCACCGCGTGCCGGCGATGCACGACGCGGGGATCAAGCAGCTGATCAACGGCCCCGAGGGGTTCACCCCGGACAACGAGTTCATCCTCGGCGAGTCGGAGGTGCGCGGCCTCTTCGTGGCGGCCGGCTTCAGCGCTCACGGCATCGCCGGCGCCGGCGGCATGGGGCGCCAGCTCGCCCATTGGATCGTCGACGGGGAGCCGGAGCTCGACCTGTGGAAGATGGACATCCGCCGCTTCGGCTCCCAGTACCGCTCACGCGCGTTTACCCTCGCCCGCGCCACCGAGAACTACGCCACGTACTACGACATCCACTATCCGAACGAGGAGCGCCATTCCGGGCGGCCGCTGCGCCTCTCCCCGACCTACGCGCGGCTCGCCGAGCTCGGCTGCGCCTTCGGCGAGAAGTCCGGCTGGGAGCGGCCCAACTGGTTCGAGTCGAACGCCGCGGCCGGCGACGAGTCGCTCCGCCCGCGGGGCTGGGCGGGGCAGCACTGGTCGCCCGCCATCGGCGCCGAGGCGCTCGCCGTGCGCAAGACGCGGCCTCTTCGACGAGACGAGCTTCGCGAAGATCGAGATCACCGGCTCCGGCGCGCTCGCCTTCCTCCAGCGCCTGTGCGACAACGAGATGGACCACCCGATCGGCAAGATCACCTATACCCAGATGCTCAACCGGCGCGGCGGGATCGAGTGCGACTTCACCGTCACCCGCTTCGGCGAGGAGCGCTTCTTCATCGTCACCGGCACCGCCTTCGGCGGCCACGACCTCGGCTGGATCCGCAGCCAGGCCTCTGCGGATGGCAGCGTGACCATTCGCGACCTCACCTCCTCGATGGCGTGCGTCGGCATCTGGGGTCCCAAGGCGCGTCAGATCGTCCAGTCGACCACGACCGATGACCTCGGCAACGAGGCCTTCCCCTACCTCACCAGCATCGAGATGACGGTCGGCCCCGTTCCGGTCGGGGCGCTGCGGGTCACCTACGTCGGCGAGCTGGGCTGGGAGCTCTACTGCCCGATGGAGTACGGCGCGCAGCTGTGGGACACGCTGTGGGAGGCGGGACGGCCACTCGGGCTGCTGGCCGGGGGCTATCGGGCCATCGACAGCCTGCGCCTGGAGAAGGGCTACCGGGTCTGGTCGAGCGACATCACCCCGGAGGAGACGCCGTACGAGGCGGGGCTCGGCTTCGCGGTGCGACTGGCGAAGGGCGACTTCATCGGCCGCGAGGCGCTCGTCGCCGCCAGGGAGGCGGGGCCTCGGAAGCGGCTCGCCTGCCTGGTGATCGACGACCCCCGTTCGGTGGCGCTGGGCAACGAGCCGGTCCGCATCGGCGACGAGGTCGTCGGCCGCGTCACCTCGGGCGGCTACGGCTTCGCCGTCGAGCGCTCGATCGCCTACGCCTACCTGCCACCCGCCGCCGTGGAGCCGGGTCAGCGAGGCGAGGTCGAGATCTTCGGCGAGTGGGTCGGCTGCACGGTGAGTGCCGAGCCACTCTTCGACCCCGAGGGGAGCCGGATCAAGGCCTAGGGCAGCCCTGCTCAGGCCACGGTTCGTCGGAGGGTGGCCGCGGCGGCCAGGATGGTCGCGACGCAGAAGGCGGCCAGCACCGCCACGTCGAGCAGCACCGCGCTTCGAGCCGAGCCCAGCCCCCTCGAGCATCACCGCCCGGAGCCCGTTGACCGCGTAGGTGAGCGGCAGCACGTTCGAGACGACCTGGAGCCAGCCCGGCTCGGAGGCGACCGGCACGATGACCCCGGAGAGCAGCATCTGCGGCGCGATCACCGCCGGGATGAACTGCACCGCCTCGAACTCGCTGCGCGCGAACGTGGACAGGAAGATGCCCAGGTTCACCGCCGCCAGGGCCAGCAGCAGCTCGATGCCGAAGAGGAGCGCGACGCTGCCCGCATTGTGGACGTTCAGCACCCACAGCGAGAAGACGAGCACCTCGATCGACTGGACAACGGCGACCGCCGAGAAGCCGAGCATGTAGCCGACCACGATCTCGCCGCGCCGCAGCGGCGAGGCCATCAGCCGCTCGAGCGTCCCGAGCGAGCGCTCGCGCAGGAACGAGATCGACGTCACCACGTAGACCAGGAAGAACACGACGAGGCCGATGAAGGGGCCGCCCAGGAGGTCGAGCCCGTCGAGGTCGGGCCCCCCGTACCGGTAGCGAACCCGCAGGTCCAGGGTGGGGCGCGGAGGCCCGAAGCCGGAGGTCACCTCCCCGATCGCGGCCGTGATGCTTTGCGACACCAGCTGGAGGGTCATGGTGGATACCGAAGGGTCGGTTCCGCGCAGGTGCACCTCCGGCATCAGCGAGCCACCAGGGGTCTGCAGGCTCGCCGACAGATCCTCGGGCAGCACGACGTAGCCGTCGAGCGTCGCATCGGCGAGGGCCGACTCCGCGGCCGCCAGATCAGGCTCGGAGACCCGCAGGCGGTCCGCCGCCTTGAGCTGGCTGACGACGGCTGCGCCAAGCGGGCCGCCATCCTCGTTCACGACACCCAGTCGCACCGGGATCGGGTCGTGGCGCAGCAGCAGGGCGAAGAGGCCCAGCATGATCAGCGGCACCATGAACAGGATCCCCAGGGTGCGCTTGTCGTGACGGAAGCCCGCGAGGAGCCGCCGCGGTAATGGCGAGGGCGCGGCGCATGCTCATTCGCTCGCCTCCGAAAGGGCCAGGAAGGCGTCCTCCAGGGTGTCGGTCCCGGCGCGCGCCAGCAGCTCGGCGCTGCTCCCCTCGGCCAGCAGCCGGCCGCGGTTCACCAGGCCCAGCCGGTCGCAGCGCGCTGCCTCGTCCATGACATGGCTCGAGACGATCATCGTGGTCCCACGCGACGCCATCTCGTGGAAGCCGGTCCACAGCTGCACTCGAAGGTGCGGGTCGACGCCGACGGTCGGCTCGTCGAGGAGGAGCAGCTCGGGCTTGTGGACAATCGCGCAGGCCAGGGAGAGGCGCGTGCGCATCCCGCCGCTCAGGGTTGACACCACCGAATGGCCTCGATCCCCCAGCTCCACGAATGCGAGCGCCGCGGCGACGTCACCGCCGCCCGCGATCGCGGCGAAGAAGCCGACGTTCTCCTCCGCAGTCAGGTCGGTATAGAGGGCGGCGGCCTGGGTCATGTAGCCGATCCGCCCCAGCACCTCGCGCTCCGGCATGCGCCGGCCGAGCACCTCGACCTCGCCCTCCTCGGGCTCCACGAGGCCCAGGATCGAGCGGATCAGGGTCGTCTTGCCGGAGCCGTTCGGGCCCAACAGGCCGTAGATCTGGCCGCGCGGGACACGCAGGCTCAGCCCATCGAGCGCCTGGATAGCGCCGAACCGCTTGCGGACCTGCCGGACCTCGACCGCCGCACCCTGATTCATCGGGCGCATTGTCCCGCGCCGGCCTACTCCTCGGCGTGCTCCTTCGCCGGGTGGTGGCGCTTGGCGCCCTCGCGCACCTCATCGGGGAAGGCACGCATCAGGCGCCGCAGCAGGTCGTGGAGGTGATCCTTCTCCGGCTCGGTGAGGGCCGAGGCGATCAGGGCCTCGCGGCGTGCCTGCGCGGCAGTCGTGCGGTCCCAGGCGGCATGGCCGGCCTCAGTCGGCTCGACGAGCACGCCCCTTCGGTCGTCCGGATCGGGAAGGCGGCGCACCAGCCTCGCGGCCTCGAGGCGGTCGAGCCGATTCGTCATCGCGCCCGACGAGAGGCCCATCCCTTCGGCGAGCTGCCCTGCCGAGAGCTGGTACGGCGGGCCCTGGTAGCGGAGCCGGCCGAGGACGCGGTGCGTTCGCCGGTCGAGCCCGAACTCGATGAGCGTCTGCTCCATGGAGTGGTTGAAGTAGCGGGCCAGGGTGTCGATCCGCTCGACGATCCCCTCGGTCAGGCGGTCGAGCTCCGGGATCTCCCGAACCCAGACGTCCAGCATCCGGTCCATCTGGTCCGGCGGCGCGTCGGGCTGCCGCTCCGGGGCATCCATGGCGACAGTATCGGCTTCACATACTCTTGATGTCAAGCCTCTTGACATCAAACGATCTGCCCTCTAGACTGCGCGGACAGTTTTGAGATGAAGAGTCTTGGACTCGAAGCATAACGGCGGCTGGCCGCCAGGTGGAGGACCAAAGCGATGTTCGGATATATCAGCAGGCAGACCAGCTCCGTCGGCGCGCAGCCACGTCCGGACATGACCCTCGACGCGGCGGCCGATGCCCGGCAGTCGAGCGGTGGCACCCGCCAGGCGCTCGGCATGGTCCTCGTCTCGCTCGGGCAGCGCGTCGCCGGCGACGCGCCGGTCGCGCTGTCGACGCAGGCAGAGGGCGACTGCGCCTGACCCTATCGACCACCGTCCTGTCGGAACGGGACGAGTGGCCCGTGACGTGGCATCCACCGGCTGGCACCGTGGCGCGTGGAGGTAGCGAACCCATGACACGCATCGGCCTGGCCGTCCTCAACGCCTTCGTCGCCTTCACGGCGATCTACGGCGCCATCCTCGTCGTCCCGACGATCCCCCTCGAGTGGCTCAAGTACGGGCCGTTCACCGACTACACCGTCCCGGCCCTGGCGCTCGGGATCCTGGTCGGCGGCAGCGCCTCGCTGGCCGCGGTCCTGATGCTGGTCCGTCCCACGGTCGGAGCCGCGGCGACCATCGTCGCCGGCGTGATGATCATCGGCTTCGAGCTGGTCGAGATCGGCGTCGTCGGCTTCACCCTGATCGAGTACGACGCGTCGCAGTTCCAGGCATGGCTCCAGGTGATCTACCTGGCGCTCGGCATGCTGCAGGTCCTCTTCGGCTACCGGCTCTGGCGCCGGCTCGAGCCGCGCACGCAGCCAGCCGCCCTCGCCCACCAGCTGCGCTAGCGCTCACCCTCGGCGTGGTAGCGCCGCTCACCGGTGGCCGGGTTGAGATAGACCCGCAGCCGATGGCCGCTGGTCGGATCGACGAAGACCTCATCGGTGGGGCGGAACGGTGGCTGCGGGACCGATGGCTCCCCGCCCCCCGGGCCGGGAGCGGCATCCGAGCGCTCGGCCGCCTCTGACCGATAGCGGGAGCGCTCCAGCACGACCGCCATCACCACCACCGCCCCTGCGACGATCGACCAGAGGCCATCGCCCCACGCGCCGGTGGCGACGCCCGCCAGGCCGATCACCATGAGGCACGCGCCGAGCAGCCCGGCAACGACGCGGACCACGTTGGCCATCTCCGACTACTCGGTGGTCGGCTGTGGCGCGGAGGCGTCGGCCCTGGTCACCACGGCCGTGCCGTAGGCCACGATCTCGGTCATGGTGGTGCCCATCTCGGAGCTGTCGAAGCGCATCGAGATGACGGCATCGGCGCCCATCAGGGTCGCGTTCTCGACCATGCGGTCGATCGCCTGCCGGCGCGTGTCCTCGAGCAGCTGGGTGTACTCCTTGATCTCCCCGCCCGCCAGCGAACGGAGGCCCGCGGCGATGTTGCCGCCCAGCCCGCGGCTGCGGACGACGAGCCCATAGACCTGGCCCTTGGTCTCGACGACGCGGTACCCGGCAACGAATGGTGTGGTGGCGACGATCATCGGACAAGTCCTTCCTGTGCAACGCGTGACATCGGCCGCATTCGAGGCCGCGGTGCGGTCGCGCGGCGCACCACTACTGTACGCGGATGGGAGCGCCGGGCGGATCGGCCGCGGCGATCACTGGTCCCGACGATACGGCACGTCCAGCACGACGATGTCGCGCCGCCCCACCAGCGCAGCTCGAATGCGGTTGACGTTCTGGTTGTACAGGAGCCGATCCCACCAGTGCCGTGGCAAGTGCTCGGGCAGGAGCACGATCGTCACCTCCCCGGGGTGGTCCTCGGCCGAGACCTCAAGGTAGCGCACGAACGGGCGCACGAGCGAGCGGTAGGGCGACTCCACGACGACGATGCTGACGTCCGGTAGCTGGTGCTGGACACGTGCCCTGAACTCCTCGCTCTCCTGCATGTCCGACGTGACATGCACGATCTCGACGTGCTGGCTCATCGTCGCCGCGACCTTCACCGCCTGCACCACGGCCCTCGTCATCGCCGGGGCGGCGACGATGACCCGCTGGGCGCGCCGCGGCCGGCCGAAGACGATGTCGGTCCGCACGGTGAGGCCGCGGCTCTCGGCCCGGTACTCGCGATGGATGAAGAGCATCGCGATCACCAGGAGCGGGACGATGACGATCACGATCCAGGCGCCCAGGGCGAACTTCGCGATCGCGAAGATGACGACGACGATGGCCGTGGTGACGGCTCCGATGCCGTTGAGCGCCGCGCTTCGACGCCAGCCAGGGCTTCGCTCATGGAACCAGTGCCGCACCATGCCCGCCTGGGAGAGGGTGAAGGCGGTGAAGACTCCGACCGCATAGAGCGGGATCAGGCGCTCCGTGCGCCCCTGGAAGGCAATGACCAGGAGGACGGAGAGCACGGCCAGCGCAACGATCCCGGCGTTGAAGGCGAGGCGCTCGCCCCGAAAGGCGAACTGCCTGGGGAAGTAGCCGTCCTTGGCAAGGATCGACGACAGCCGAGGGAAGTCCGCGAAGCTGGTCTGGGCGGCGAGGATGAGGATCCCGGTGGTCGACAGCTGGAGGAGCCACCACAAGGGGCCAGGACCGAAGATCGAGCGACCGATCTGCGACAGAACCGATTCGCTGTCGCTCGGCATCGCCCCGGCGACGCGGGCCAGGAACGACACGCTCAGGAACACCGTCCCGAGGATGAGCGCCATCGTGAGCATGGTGGTCTGGGCGTTCTTCCATTCAGGTGGCTTGAAGGCTGGCACTCCGTTCGCCACCGCCTCGGTGCCGGTCATGGCGGAGCATCCATCGGCGAAGGCGCGCATCACCAGGAGCAGCCCGAGCGACTCTGGCGCAATCCCGGCGGCCGGGGTCACGCCAGTCACGTGCGGAGCGTCTCCGAGGATGGTGCGGATGAGGCCGATCCCGACCATCGAAAGGGTGAGAAGCAGGAAGAGATACGTTGGGGCCGCGAAGGCCGATCCGCTCTCCCGCAGGCCACGCAGGTTGATGGCCATCACCAGCAGGATGAAGAACGCGATGAGGGGGACGTCAATCCCGTTCAGCGACGGGAAAGAGCGAGGAGAGCGCGAAGACGCCGGCCGAGACGCTCACCGCGACAGTGAGGACGTAGTCGACCAGGAGGGCGGCTGCGGCAACGAGGCCGGGCAGCTGGCCGAGGTTCGCGTGGGCGACGATGTAGCTCCCACCGCCGTTCGGGTAGGCGCGGATCGTCTGGCGATACGAGATCGTCACCAGGGCGAGGACGGCCACGATCACGGCCGAGATCGGCATGATCAGCCAGAAGGCAGCTGCCCCCGCGGCGAGGAGCGTGTAGAGGCTGGCTTCCGTCGCGTATGCGACCGAGGACATGACGTCGCGACGAGAAGACCGGCAGCGCCTTCCACTTCGGCAGCCGCTCGGCAAGCTCCTCCTCGGACGCCAGGGGCCGCCCGAACAGGATCCGACGTGCGCCAGCGAGCCAGCGTCCGAGAGGGGTTCGGGCATCGTCGGCCGAGAGTCGGGCCGCGAACACCCCGGGTGCGGTGTACCGGAAATAGCGGGACGTGGTCCGACGCAGGTGCACCCGTCGGTCGCCCGGCTTTCTGCCGCGCAGGGACGCTCCTTCGCCGGGGTCGGCGTCGGGGGTGGTGGAAGGTGGGGGTTCGTCAGGCAAGCGGCTACCAATCGCTCAGATGCAAGGAACGTCGACGCCCTTTGGCTGCCGGGCGCGACTGGGGAACGATCTTAGCGTCAGCTCGACGGCCGATCCGCACCCACGACGTGGAGCTCGACGTCCGGCAGCCGTTCGAGCAGGCGGTCGATGAGCGGTCGCTCGAAGGACGCGCCGCAGGCCCGCCGAGCCGCGATGCGGGAGCACGAGGTGCGTCGCACGTCGTGACCTGGCCGCCTCTTCGAGGCCCGAGAGCAGGTCCTTGGCCTCGACGCGGACCACGGTCGCCCCCAGGTCGGTGGCGTCGGCGATCACCTCCTGGAGGTCACGATTGCGGTCGAAGGGCTGTCGGTCGGCCTCCGGGCGTCTCGACCACGACGGCGATCAGGGCGCCGTGGATGATGCCGGCCAGCTTGGCCGCCCGCCGCACGGCGCGCCGCGAGGCGGGGCTGCCGTCGAGGAGGACGAGCACGCGTTCCGTCACGAGCGGCAGCTGCTGCCCGGCGATCGTGTGCTCGAGCTGGCCCTCGACGCGCTGCGCGACGAGGCGCAGCGCCAGCTCGCGCAGGGCCGTCAGGTTGCCCTCGGTGAAGAACTTCTCGAGCGCGATCTGGGTGCGCTCCGGCGGGTAGACGTTGCCGTGCTTCATCCGCTGGCGCAGCGCATGCGGGCTCATGTCGACCAGCTCGATCTCGTCGGCGCCCGAGCAGGACGTCGTCCGGCAGGCGCTCGTTGACCGGCGCCCCGGTGATCGTGGCGACCGCGTCGGCGACGCTCTCGAGGTGCTGCACGTTCATGGTGGTGACGACGTGGATGCCGGCGTCGCGGATCAGCTCGACGTCCTCCCAGCGCTTGGCGCGCGGCGAGCCCGGGACGTTGGTGTGCGCGAGCTCGTCGATGAGCGCGACGGTCGGCTTGCGCGCGAGGACGGCGTCGGTGTCCATCTCGTCGACGACCACGCCGCGGTACTCGATCGCGGCGGCGCGGCACCATCTCGAGCCCATCGAGCAGCTCGAGCGTGTGGGGTCGGCCGTGCGCCTCGACGAACCCGACCACCAGGTCCGTGCCGCGCGCCAGCCGGCGGTGCCCCTCGTCGAGCATCTTGTAGGTCTTGCCCACGCCGGGCGCCATGCCCAGGTAGATCCGCAGCCGCCCACGGTCGGCCGGCGCCCTCCCCGCGGACGCGGGCGAGCATCTGCTCTCCCGTGGGGCGGACGTCGAGCGCGTCGCGCTCCGGGTCGGTCGTGGGCGCCTTCACGTTCCGTACAGCTCCCTGTCTGCGACCTAGTCTGACAGCAGTCCGTCGAGGTCGAGGTTCAGCTCGAGCACGTTCACGCGCGGCTGGCCGAGGAAGCCGAGCAGCGGCTGCTCGGTGTGGCGCGCCACCGCGGCCCGCACGTCGGTCTCGGACATCCCGCGCGCCTTGGCGACGCGTGCCACCTGGTACTCGGCTGCGGCAGGGCTGATGTCGGGGTCGAGGCCGGAGGCCGAGGTTGTCACCAGGTCGACCGGGACCGGGCCATTGCCGTTCGACTGGCGCAGGCGATCGACCTCGGCGGTGATCCGGTCGATCAGCCGCTGGTCGTCCGCGCCGAGGTTCGAGCCGGCCGACCCGCTCGCGTCGTAGCCCGTCCGCACCAGCCGCCGACGGGCGGCCCCAGAAGTACTGCGGCTTGTCGAAGGCCTGGCCGATGAGGCTCGAGCCGACGGTGTTGCCGTTCACGACGATCATCGAGCCGTTGGCCTGCGACGGGAAGGCGACCTGGGCGACGGCGGTCACCAGGGCGGGGTAGGCCACGCCGGTGAGGATCGTCATCGCGAGCAGGAGCGCAAACGCGGGCCAGAGGTAGTGACGAAGAAAGCGTGTCATCTGCTTGTTCCTAGGCGAGGTGGAGGGCGGTGACGATGAGATCGATCGCCTTGATCCCCAGGAAGGGGGCGATGATCCCGCCGACGCCATAGATGAGGAGGTTGCGCTGCAGGAGCTGGCTGGCCGGTGCGGCCCGGAACGAGACGCCGCGGAGCGCCAGCGGGATGAGCGCGATGATGATCAGGGCGTTGAAGATCACCGCCGACAGGATCGCGCTCTGCGGCGTGGAGAGGCCCATCACGTTGAGGGCGTTGAGCTCCGGGTAGACCGCCACGAACATCGCCGGCAGGATCGCGAAGTACTTCGCCACGTCGTTGGCGATCGAGAAGGTCGTGATCGAGCCGCGCGTGATGAGCAGCTGCTTGCCGATGGCGATCACCTCGAGCAGCTTGGTCGGGTCCGAGTCGAGGTCGACCATGTTGGCCGCCTCCTTGCAGGCCGACGTGCCGCTGTTCATGGCGAGCCCGACATCGGCCTGGGCCACCGCCGGCGCGTCGTTCGTGCCGTCGCCGGTCATGGCGACCAGGTGACCCTCGGCCTGCTGCGCCCGGATGAAGCCGATCTTGTCCTCGGGCGTGGCCTGGGCGATGAAGTCGTCGACCCCGGCCTCCTTGGCGATGGTCGCCGCGGTGCGCGGGTTGTCGCCGGTGATCATCACCGTGCGGATGCCCATCCGGCGGAACTCGGCGAAGCGCTCGACGAGGCCCTCCTTGATGGTGTCCTTGAGCTCGATCATGCCGAGCACCCGGCCGTCTTGGCGCACGGCGAGCGGTGTGGCGCCCTGGTCGGCGATCCGATCGGTCGCCTCGATCAGCTCCGAGGGCATCCCGCCCTCGATGTCGGCGCCGATCGCGTCGACCGCGCCCTTGAGGATCATGGCCCCGTCGGTCGTGCGGACGCCGCTGCTGCGGGTCTCCGCGCGGAACGGGATCTCCTCGGCGATTCGGTCGGCCAGCGCGGCGAAGCCCGGCTCATCGTCCGTGCCGCCGGGACGGCCGAGCTCGGTGAGCCGCCTGCGGGCCAGCTCCACGATCGAGCGGCCCTCCGGCGTCTCGTCCTTGATCGAGGCGATCAGCGTGGCCTCGACCACGTCCGCCTCGGCCACTCCGGGCGCCGGATTGATCGCGGCGGCGAGCCGGTTGCCGTACGTGATCGTGCCGGTCTTGTCGAGCAGGATGACGTCCACGTCGCCCGATGCCTCGACGGCACGACCGCTCATCGCCAGCACGTTGAAGCGAGCCACGCGGTCCATGCCCGCGATGCCGATCGCCGACAGGAGACCGCCGATGGTGGTCGGGATGAGGCAGACGAGCAGCGCCACCAGGGCGACCGTCGAGACGGTTGAGCCGGCGAAGAGGCCGAACGGCCGCAGGGTGACCGTCGCCATCAGGAAGATGATGGTCAGGCCGGCGAGCAGGATCGCGAGCGCGATCTCGTTCGGGGTGCGCTGCCGCTTGGCACCCTCGACCAGGGCGATCATCCGGTCCAGGAAGGTCTCGCCCGGATCGGCGGTGACCCTGATCGCGAGCTGGTCGCTGGTGAGTGTCGTCCCGCCGGTCACCGAGCTGCGGATGTCGGTGCCCGGTTCCTTGAGGACCGGCGCGGACTCACCCGTGATCGCCGCCTCGTTGACGAAGCCGATCCCCTCGATGACGTCGCCGTCGCCGGGGATCGTCTCGTTCGCCTCGACGACGATGATGTCGCCCTTGCGCAGCTCGGACGAGCCCACGTTCTCGAGCGTCCCGTCGGCCAGGCGCCGATGGGCGACCGACTCCGAGCGCGTCTTGCGCAGGGTGGCCGCCTGTGCGCGACCCCGAGCCTCGGCAACGGCCTCGGCGTAGGTCGCGAACAGGACGGTGAACCAGAGCCACGCCGCCGATCTGGACCTGGAAGCCCAGCCCGGCCGAGCCCGTGACCGGCTGGAGGCCCGGTCAGTTCGCGATCGCGATGATCGTCACCAGCACGGCGGTGATCTCGACCACGAACATGACCGGGTTCTTGATGAGCAGCCGCGGATCGAGCTTGCGGAAGGCGTGCGGCAGGGCCGCTCGCAGGAGGTCGGGATCGAAGACGCCGCGCGGCCGCGGCGCCTCGCCGGAAGGCTTGGCTCCACCCAGGGTCACGAAGCGCTGGAAGCGACGCGTGCCCTTGCCGAGGTCAACGGACTGAAGCGGTGGGTTGAGGCTCACGGATGCACGACCTTTCCGGCGTTGAGGAGGAGCTGATCGACGATCGGGCCCAGGGAGAGGGCCGGGAAGAAGGTCAGTGCACCGACGATGACCACGACGCCGATCAGCAGGGCGGTCCACAGCACGCCGGTTGTCGGGAAGGTGCCGAGGGACGGCGCGACGCGCCGCTTGACCGCCATCGATCCGGCGAGGGCGAGGATCGGCACGATCATCCCGTACCGCCCGATCAGCATCGCGAACCCGCCCGTCACGTTGTAGAACGGGGTGTTGCCGGTCAGGCCGGCGAACGCCGAGCCGTTGTTGCCGGTCTGGCTCGAGAAGGCGTAGAGGATCTCGCTGAACCCGTGCGGGCCGACGTTGAGCGGCCCCGCCTTGCCCTCCGGCAGGACGCTGGCGAGGGCGGTGAAGCCCAGGATGCTGGCACCCAGCACGAGGGCGGTGAGCATCGCCATCTTGATCTCGAAGGCCTCGACCTTCTTGCCGAGGAACTCCGGGGTGCGGCCGACCATCAGGCCGGCGATGAAGACGGCCAGGATGGCGCCGATCACCAGCATGCCGTACATCCCAGCGCCGATCCCGCCCGGCGTGACCTCGCCGAGCTCCATGTTGAAGAGCGGCACGAGGCCGGCCATCGGCTGGGCGCTGTCGTGCCAGGAGTTGACGGCGCCGGTGCTGGTGCCTGTCGTCGCGGCCATGAAGAGGCCGCCGACGCCGGCGCCGAAGCGGGTCTCCTTGCCCTCCATGTTGCCGAGGGCCGCCTGGTCCACGGTATGCGGGAAGAGCGGGTTGCCAGAGGCCTCGAGGTGCATGGCGAAGACTGCACCGACCAGCAGGATGATCGCCATCGCGCCGAAGATGGTCCAGCCCTGGCGCTTGTTGCCGGCGTACTTGCCGAACGTGGCGGTCAGCGAGAACGAGATCATCAGCAGGGCGAAGATCTCCAGCCAGTTGGTGAGCGCGGTCGGGTTCTCGAACGGGTGCGACGAGTTGGCGTTGAAGAAGCCGCCGCCGTTGTTGCCCATCTCCTTGATCCACTCCTGCGAGGCGATGGGGCCGAGGGCGATCGTCTGCTGCGCACCCTGCAGGGTCGTGACGGTGTGCGATGGATCCCAGGTCTGCGGGCACGCCCTGCCACACGAGGACCAGGGCCCCGACCACCGAGATCGGCAGGAGGATGTAGAGGATGCCGCGGGTCAGGTCGACCCAGTAGTTGCCGAGCGTCTTGGTGCTGCGGCGCGTCAAGCCGCGGATGAGGGCGATCGCCACCGCCAGGCCGGTCGCGGCCGAGGTGAAGTTGCGGACGGCCAGCATGGCGGCCTGGGTCAGGTAGGTCGCTCCGGTCTCGCCGGAGTAGTTCTGCCAGTTCGTGTTCGTCTCGAAGCTGACCGACGTGTTGAACGCCAGGTCGGGCGACATCGGCGCGATCCCGCCCTGGTTGAAGGGCAGGACATCCTGGAGGCGCAGCACGACGTAGCCGGCCACGATGGCGACGAAGGCCATCATCAGGACGGCGACGGTGTAGCCCTTCCAGTCCTGCTCGCGCGTCTCGTCGATCCCGCACACGCGGTAGACGAGCCGCTCGACGGGTCGCAGCACCGGGCTCAGGAAGACGCGCTCGCCCTCCATCACCCGGTGGATGTATCCGCCCAGGAAGGGCGTGACGATCAGGATCGCGAGGGCGATCGTCGCCAGCGTGAGGAAGTCGCCGATGGGCATGGCTAGAAGTCCTCGGGCCGGAGCATGGCCCAGATGAGGTAGACGAAGAGGAGGGCGGCGGAGACGCCGCTGATCAGCTCGATGAGGTTCATGAGCGCACCCGATCGCACAGCTCGAGGTAGCCCCACAGGACCACCGTCGCGGCGGCGATGATCAGGAGGATCTGCCAGTCAGCCATCGTTACTCCGTCCTCTGTTCCTTGGTGAGCAGTCGCTCGATCGTCCCGACGAGGGTCTCGAGCGGGAAGGGCTTGGGGAGGAATCCCGCGACGCCGAACTCGGCGAGCCGCAGCGGGCTGACCGTGATCGCGCTGGTGATGACCACCGGCGGCGAGCCGGCCGCCGCGAGCGAGGATCCGCGCAGCAGGTCCCAGCCGGTGTCGCCGGGAAGGTTCAGGTCCAGCAGCACGAGGTCGGGATGCAGGCCGCCGTCGAGCACGCCGCGGGCCTCCTCGGCGGAGGCCGCCTCGTCGACCTTGAAGCCCTCGTGGCGCAGGTGGCGAGCGAGGATCGCGCGAAGGCTCTCGTCGTCCTCCACCAGCAGCAGGGACGCGCCGCGCTCACTCATCGGCAATCTTCTCGAACGAGAGGCCGGCGCCACTCTCGTCGGCGTTCCAGAGCGGCCGGATGCGTACGCCTGAGGCGAGCGCGAGGCGGCTGGCCGACTCCATCAACTCTTCGCCGAATCGCAGCCGATCGAGGGACACCGTCGCCGCCCCGCCCGAGGCGACCAGGGCGATCGCGCTGCGGACGAGGTCGAACTCGTGCTCGAGGGTGCTGGCCACCGGGTCGCCGGCGCCTTCCGTTGAATGGCCCATGCAATGAGATTGGACCCGCCCCCCAAGAGGCACGAGCAGCTCGGCGCAGAATTCCTCTAAAGGCCCCTAAAGTCACTCCGCGTCCCGATCGCGGATCCGGTAGCCGACCCCCGGCTCGGTCACGATGAGGTCGCGCAGCCGGCCCTCCGGGTCGGCCGCGGCGAGCTTCCGTCGGAGCTGGCTGACGTGGACGTAGACGTAGCTGTCCTCGCCCTGGTAGGCCTCGCCCCACACCGCGCGCAGAAGGCGTCCCTTCGTCACCAGCCGGCCCGGGTACGCCAGGAGGACCCGCAGGATCTCGAATTCGCGCGGAGTGACGTCGACGCGGGCGCCCGCCACACGGACCTCGTGCCGCGCGGCATCGAACTCGAGCGGCCCGATCACCATCCGACCTCGCGCGTCACCGGCGGGTCCGGCGGCGTGGCGCAGGGCCACGTGCAGCCGGGCGTTGAGTTCGTCCACGCTGAATGGCTTCGTCACGTAGTCGTCGGCGCCCAGCTCGAGCGCCTCGACCTTCTCGCGCTCGTCGTACCGCCCGGAGAGGATCACGATGGGCGTGGTCGCCTCCCTGCGAATTCGCCGCACGATCTCGATCCCGTCCAGGTCGGGCAGTCCGAGGTCGAGCAGCACGACGTCGGGGCGACGCAGCTCCCATCGGCGCATCGCCGACGCCCCGTCGCCCGCCTCGTGGATCTGGTAGCCGCGCGCGGTCAGCTCTCGCACGAGCGCAGCCCGGGTCTCCTCGTCATCCTCCACGATCAGGACGCTGGGTCCGGTCTCGGGGCGAGCTTGGCGACTCACGCCACTGCCGGCGCCGGCTCCCCGGCCGTGGGGACCGGGAGGTCGAGGTCAATCGCGAGGCCACCGAGCTCGGATCGCCTGGCCGCGACGCTGCCCCCCATCGCATCGGTCAGGCCGCGGACGACCGCCAGGCCGATCCCAACCCCCGAGCGCGAGCTGCGGGGCCCACCCGGCACGCGGTAGAACTTGTCGAACAGATGAGGCAGGTGCTCGGCCGGCACCCCGGCGCCGGCGTCCTCGATCGTCAGCCGAACGAACGAGCCGTCGGGCAGCGGCCGCGCCACCAGGCGGAGCGCGCGTGCCGGCCGGCGTGTACTTGATGGCGTTCTCGAGCGCGTTCGTGACCGCCTCGTCGAGGAAGATCGGGTCGACCAGGACCGGCGGCCCCTGCAGCTGGAGGTCGACCTGGCGGCCGGCCAGCCGCGGCCCCAGGCGTTCGAGGGTCCGCCCGACGAGGTCATCCAGCTCGAAGATGTCGCGCTCGGCGCGGAGCGCACCGGCCTCGATCCGGCTCAGGTCGAGGAGGTTGGTGACGAGCCGATTCAGGTACTCGACCTCGCGGTCGATGGCCTGAACGCTCTCCGCCTGGTCCTCCGGGCTGAGGCCGCCGCCGGGACGCAGCGTGCCGGCGGCGGCGCGGATCGTGGCCAAGGGCGTGCGCAGGTCGTGCGAGACCGACTGCAGGAGCGCCGACTTGAGCTCGTCGCTCAGCCTCGCGATCTCCGCCGCACGTGACTCGGCGGCGAGGCGGTCGTGGGCGAGCGCCTGGCCGACCTGGTCGGCAGCGGCCGTCAGGAGCCTCGTCTCGGTGTCATCGGGCTCGCCGCCTGGCCGGCCGGTGAGCGCCCAGATCGATCCGAGCGCGGCGCCGGCCGCCTCGATCCGCACGCGGTACGCCGCGAATCCGGAGCTGGCGCGCGCCCCGCGCGACTGCTTCGGCTGATGGATCCGCAGCCACTGGGCCGGCTCGTCACCGGGCATCCGGCGCAGGAGGTGCTGGTGGGCCGGCAGGGTTGCCGCCTGCCCAACTACCGTGTCGGTCACGACTCGCTCGTGAGCACCTTCCCCGAGCGCAATCCAGACGCGGTCGAAGTGCGTCTCGTCCCGGAGCAGACGCGCGATGGTCGGGAGCACGCCATCGGTCGAGTCGCGCGTGGCAAGCGCGAAGCTCACCTGGAAGAGCCCACGGGCCTCGCGCTCACGCGCCTGGGCCTCCCTCGCGAGCGATCGCTGCAGCGCGGCGAGCTGGCCGACCACGATGCCCACGAAGAGCAGGAGGACGAGGCTGAGCCACTCGGCGGGGTCCCGCACGGTGAAGGTGTAGTAGGGGACCGTGAAGAAGAAGTCGTAGAGGAGGAACGACGCAAGGGAGGCGACGATCGCGCCAGGGGCGCCGGCCACGATCGCGGTGGCCACCACCGCCACGAGGTAGATGGCCGAGGCGTTCGGGACGCCGAACGTCGTCTCGAGGACCTGGACGCCGAGCGTGGCCGCAGCCAGCGACGCGGTCGCCACCGCCAGCCCGAGAGCGACCCGGCGATCCATCCGTCGACGCATGGACCGATGGTATGCCTCTCGGCGCGCCTAGACTGGCGCGAGGAACTCGCGCGATGTGCCTGATGCGCCGATCCCCGCTCCTGATCGTCCTGCTGCTGGCTGCCGTCGTCGGCTGCTCGGCGCAGCCGCCCGCCACCGCCACCGCCACCCTTCTCCGTCTCCCACGACGCGATCGGCTTCGCCGGTGGCGACCGCGACCCCAACCTCCGCGCCGAGCGCATCGTCGGCTCCAACGCAGACGGCCCGTTCCTCGAGTGCGCCCGCGTTGTCGGCGGTGGCGGGTGCGGAGCTGCCGATCGGGCAGTTGCTCGCCCTCCTGGTCACCGCGCCCGAGGATCGGACCGGCTACCTGCGCTCCCTCTTCCGCCACTGGATCGACGCCGATGGCGACGGCTGCGACACGCGGCGCGAGGTGCTCCTCGCCGAGGCGATCGTCGCTCCCGTCGTCGGCGGCGGGTGCTCGCTGACCGGCGGCCAGTGGCGCAGCTCGTATGACGGCCTGACCTTGACCGATGCGAGCCAGCTCCAGATCGACCACGTGGTGGCGCTGGCCGAGGCGTGGGACTCAGGAGCATCGGCCTGGACGCCGGATCGTCGCATGCGCTTCGCGAACGACCTCGACGTCCCGTGGGCGCTGGTCGCCGTCTCGTCGGCGTCGAACCAGAGCAAGTCCGATCACGATCCCGCCGAGTGGCTACCGCCGGACGGGAACGACCTGTGCCCGTTCGTATCGGCCTGGATCGCGATCAAGGTGCGCTGGCAGCTGACCGTCGATCCGCTCGAACGCAGCGCGCTGACCGGACTGGTGCGTGACTGCCCCGGCACTGAGATGCCGTACGATCCCGTCCCCCTGGCTCCAGACGGAGTGCCCTCGGCGCCGGCCAGCGCGGGGAGCTGCAGCCCCGCCTACCCGACCGTCTGCATCCCGCCACCGCCACCCGACCTGGACTGCGGCGACATCCCGTACCGGAGGTTCACCGTGCTGCCGCCCGACCCACACCACTTCGACGGCGACCACGACGGGATCGGCTGCGAGAGCTGACCTGCGTCAGGCGGTCCTCCAGCAGCGCCACCGCCATGGGGCATTCCCGATGGGGCATCGGCCGCCCGTCCGGCCAATACAGGCGCCATGAGCCGCACCACTCCTCGCCAACCTCCGGCCGGCGTCCCCACAGCGTTTCGGCCGCCTCGTTGAAGAAGGTGATGCGCCCGCTCGCGTCAGTGGTATAGACGGCAACACCCAGGGCGTCGAGGACAGCCTGGACCTGCGGCGCCGCGTCGGCGGCCGCTCCGATCGAGCTCTCCGTCAGCGCCATGGTTCCCTCGCTAGCGTGGATCTCCCGGAAACTATCTCAGGTCTTCGCGCGCCTGGCGATCTTGTCATCGTCGGAGACATCGATGCCGTGGCGCCGGGCGGCGGCCAAGATCTTCTTCCGCGCGCGCTCCTTGGCCGCCGCGGACGCGAACTTCGTCTGGTTCCAGCGCGCCATCGCGTTGCGCACGTGGCTCTCGTCATGGATCGGAAGATGGCCATTGCCATCCTCGTCGACGTAGGCGAACTGCCCCTGGGAGAGGTGTTCGCGAGCGGTGGTATCGAGCTCAGCCATTGGTCGCCTCCTCTGTTCTCACCTCAGCGGGCGTGCGGTCCGGCATCGTCTTCATGGATCGCAGGACGAGGACCAGGATCGCCACCGCGGCCGGTGCGAATCCAAGCACGAGCAGTTCGGGCGGGACGGATGCGGTGGAGAGGCCGCTGCCGATCCCGATCGACGCCGCTGCGAGAAGGCGCCACCCCGGTTGGGGCAGCGGCCCGGCCGATTGCGGGCGGGTGTTCTGGCTCATCTTCGTCCTCAACCGCGCACGAGCAGGGTTGCGATCGCGGCGAGCAGAGCGGTGATGACCATCCGAACCTCTGCCCATTCCGCGGTGGAGTCGTCTTCGAAGTGGGGCACGAGTCACCTCATCGTTGCGTCGCCCGTGATCGTCGGACGCACGACGCAACAGGCATCCCATCGGGTTGGTCCCGGAGGTTGCAGGACCGTGACAACCGGGCGTCGCCCGGCGATGGGGACGCTCAGGCGTCGAGCGGGGTCAGGCGGTGGCCGAGGGTGCGATCAGGAGGCCCGGGGCGTCGGGCTCGGCGTCGGGCTCGGACAGCTCGGACAGCTCGGTGGGCGCGGGCGGAAGGTCAATCGCTTCGAAGTGCTCCACGCGTGTGCTCTTCACCAGGCCCGTGCTCGGTGTCGTCAGATACGCCTGCGACGGGTCGGGACCCAGCGCGTCGGTCAGGCTCTCCCAGTCGCGCCAGACGGTGACCACGACCGCCTTCTCGGAGGGACCATCGGTGCGACGGCCGACGTTGACCGACACAAGCCCCGGATGCACCTGGATCCGCGGAAGGCCGCGCTCCCGAATGAAGGCGTGGAAATCAGCGCCCCGGTCGGGCTCGATCTCCACGCTCAGGACCCGGATGATCATTCGATCTGTGTGGCGCCCCGTGAAAGGAAACGCATCGTGCGGGCAGCGATGCGGGAAGTCAAGGTCCGCGGGTCAGCGAGCCGACGTGGGTCGCCCGTCCAACGCCTGCGCCGGATGCGCGAAGACATCCGCGGCGAGCAGGTGGCCGACCGCGTCTCGCAGGTCGCGGGCCGGGTACTCCGGCCGATGAAGCCACGGCTGACCTCCACTTGGGCCGATGAGGATCACCTTCAGCCCCGCCTGGCCAGCGGCACCCACCTGCCCGGGCCGATCGGTGACGAGCCACGTTCCGCCGTTGGCCCGCGCCACGGCCCGCCACTGCTCCGCGGCTTCGGCGCCAGGATCGCCGGGTCCGCGACGCTCGATCGGCTCGTCGAAGGGAACCACGGCATACGCGCCCGGGCCGATGGTGGCCCGCACCCAGGCCTCCCGGTCGATCTCGGCGGCAGGGAGATCGCGACCGGCAACCCGCCGGCCGACGAGGATGATCGGGCGTCCCATCCAGCCGATCCGCCGCAGGCTCGTCATGGCCTCGTCGAGGGCGACCGGTGGGTCGGCCCGCTGGACGATGAGCGAGTCGAGCGAGATCAGGATGCCGGCCGACGTGTCGCTCTGGGCGTCGCCCTGGGAACTGCTCACGGGGCTGCTCACGGCACAGCCCCGCTGGCCGCCCCGCCGACTTCGGCCCCGTCGGACGGCAGTTCGAGCGGTGGCGCCTCGTCGACGTTCAGGACGTAGCCGATCCCCTGGAAGGTAGTGATCGGTCCGGGCTCGCCCGGTGCCGCCCCCAGCTTCCGACGCACGCGGCTGATCCAGACGCGGAGGTACTGCAGGTCGTCGCGGTATTCGGGGCCCCAGACCTTGGTCAGCAGCTCGCTGTGCAGGACCACCTTGCCGGCGTTGGCGGCCAGGTGCTGGAGCAGCAGCCACTCGGTCCGGCTGAGCTGAACGAGCTGCCCGTCGCGGGTCATCATGCGCCGCTCAAGGTCGATCTCGATGTTGCCGATGTGGAGGATGCCGCCTTGCGGCGCCATCCCGGCGGCCCGCCGCAGCACCGCCCGCACACGTGCCGCAAGCTCGTCTGGGTGGAACGGCTTGGCGATGTAGTCGTCCGCTCCAAGGTCGAGGCCCTTGGCCTTGTCCGCCGTCGAACCCTTGGCGGTCAGGAGGATCACCGGCACCGGCCGCCACTCGCGCAGCTGGCGCATCACCTCGATGCCGTCTAGGTCAGGCATGATGACGTCAAGCAAGACGATGTCCGGCCGCATCGCCTCCGCCTTCCGCAGCGCCTCTTCCCCGCTTTCCGCGGTGATGACCCGAAAGCCCTCGTCGCTCAGCGTGAGCGCCACGAGCTTGGTGATCCGGGGTTCGTCATCTGCGACGAGCACGAGCGGCTGGTTGTTCATCCGGCCTCCTCAGGGTCGACGCGCCGCCGCCGGCGCGCCGACCATCGTCGCACTACGGTACCGCTTTGCGCGGCGACCTACGGCTCCCGCCGGAGGATCGCGATGGCGCCGACGATGAGCGCCTCGAGGATCGTCCATCCGACCAACGCCACCAACGCTGCGACGTCAAGCACCGAGGTGCCGGCCTGCACCGCATTCGTGTGCAGGACCCCCTCGAACGGTCCCACCAGGACCGCGCTCACGTCGTAGACGAATCGGACGATCCCGTTGCCCTGGCTGGCATCCGCCAGCAGCAGGATGACGCGGAGGCCGATGAAGCCCTGGACGATGCCGAAGAGGAACACGACGACGCGCCGTGCGACCTCGCCCCCGCTGGGCGAGCGGCGGACCGATTCCTCGACAATCGAGTCCCGGGTGGTGATCGTGGGATACCCCACCGGCTGGGTGGCAGGAACGACCTCGCTCCTGCGCTCGAGCGTGCGCTGTTCGTCCATGAAGGACACCTCCTGGCCCGATATGTCAGCTGAGAATGCGCCGGCGCGCCATACGGGAACGGGTGCGATACCCGCCCAGGTATTGCAATCCCATCGCGGCCCGCTCGGCCGCGCATGCACATACACGAGGAACGGGCCGCCAAGTGGCGGCCCGTTCGATGGCTGCTCAGTCCCGAGGGCTAGACCGGCGAGCGGCCGGGCAGCGCCCGGACGACCAGGATCGCGATCACGGCTCCCACGAAGGAGACCGCGATGCTGCCCCAGAAGCCGGCCGTTCCGCCACCGGTGATCAAGCTGAAGACGAACCCGCCAACGAGCGCTCCGATCAGCCCCACCACGATGTTGCCAACGAGCCCGAATCCGCCGCCCTTCACCGCCATGCCGGCCAGCCAGCCGGCGATCAGGCCGACCAGGATCCAGGCGATGATGCCGCCAGGCTCCAGTGTCATGAGTGAGTCTCCCTTCCGTCCATCCCGGCCGCGGGCGTCGTTGCCCGCGGCGCCCGCCGTCACCCGACCAGGAAGCCGCGCAGGGCGCTCGGCACTGGCAGGCTCGGCAGGACCTGAGTGCTCGGACTGACCGAGTGGCTCGGGGACGAGCCGTTGCCCCCACCGGAGAGCAGGAAGTACCAGACCACGAACCCGATGACGATCAGCGCCAGGATGAGGCCCACGATCATGCCGGAGCCCATACCCGCCGAGCCATCGCTCGGGACGTTGACGTTCGTTTGTCCCATCGTCTCTCCTCCGCTAGTTGGGCACCCGGCGGCCGGGTGGCGAAGCCCGATCGGGCCGCGCCGGGGGGTCGTTGCGACCCGATCCAGATTGCGGATGACGATGGGCGTTCCCAGGTTGCAGCCGCATCTCAGGCGGGGCAGCCGGCATGCCGGTCGTGGGGCATCTCCGGCACGCGCCGTGGGGAGGCTGGAGCCGAAGGAGGGATTCGAACCCTCGACCGACGGTTTACGAAACCGTTGCTCTACCACTGAGCTACTTCGGCCCGATCTGAAGGGGCCCGAAGTCTAGCAGCCCCGCCCCGAGGGCCGGGATCGACCCTCAGGCGCGCCGCTCCGGCGGCGCCCAGCCGTGGATCAGCTCGTCGTGGTAGCGCGGCTCGCCGTCCTCGTCACCGGGGCGTCCCGTGGGCACGGGGGCCATCGGCGCCCTGCCGCGGCTGGCGAGCGCAAAGTACGGGCACAGGTCCGTCAGCGGGCACAGCCCGCAGATGGGTCGCGGCGCGCGGCAGGTGTCGCGTCCATGCCGGATCAGCTCGACGTGGAATGGGTACATCTCCTCTGGCTGGAGCGCGGCCTCGAGCAGGTGGTGGGCCCGCTCAAGATCAGTCTTCGGTGGGATGAGCCCCAGCCGCAGGGCGACCCGATGCACGTGCGTGTCGACCGGCAGCGCCGGTCGACCGAAGCCGAAGAGGAGCACGATCGCCGCCGTCTTGCGCCCGATCCCCGGGAGGTCGATCAGCCACTGTCGCGCCTCCTCGAGCGGCCACGCTCCGACGAACGAGAGGTCCCAGCTGCCATTCGTCGCGTCGTGGACCTCGGCCAGCACGCGCTGGATGCGTGGCGCCTTGGTCGGCGCGAGGCCGCCGGGGCGGATCACCTCGACCAGCTCGTCGGTCGGCGCGGCCAGCACCTCCGCCCAGCTGGCGTACCGGGCGCGCAGCGCGGTGAAGGCGCGGAACGAGTTCGTGTCGGCCGTGTTCTGGGAGAGGATGGTGAGCACCAGCTCGCTCACCGGATCGAGGCGCGGACCGGCCCAGGTCGGGTGCTGATACCGCTCTCCGAGCCGATCCAGGACGACTTCGCTCAGCCGGCGGCGGGCGCGGCGATCGGCGGCCAGCTTCTGCGCGGACGGCTTGCGTGGTCGGGCGGGCATCCCGCCTAGGCTAGCCCCTGCCCCAGGCCGATGGCGCGCGCCAGTCGCTCAGCGGCGTTGGTGAGCAGCCGCTCGGTGTCGGCCATCGCGTCGGCGAGGAGCATCGGGCGGTCGGGGATCGGCTGCACGAGGTCGAAGAGGCCCGCCCGTTCGAGCAGCTCGGCGCGCGGCCCGAGCGCGCCACACAGCAGCACGACGGGAACGCCGGCAGCTCTGGCGAACTGCGCGACGCCCATCGCGGTCTTGCCGGCGAGCGTCTGCTCGTCGGCGCGCCCCTCCCCGGTGATGACGAGGTCCGCCCCCGCCAGGCCAGCGGGCAGGCCGACCAGCTCCGCGACGACCTCGAACCCGGGGCGCAGCACGGCATCGGTGAAGCCGAGGAGCGCGGCGGCGGTGCCTCCCGCGGCACCGGATCCGGGGAGCTCGGCCACGGTTCGACCGGTCGCCACCTCCACCACCGCACCGAGGACCGTGAGCGCGGCATCAAGCTCGCTCACCGCCTCCGCGTCCGCCCCCTTCTGCGGGCCGTAGACCGCGGCGGCACCGGCGGGCCCGGTGAGCGGGTTCGTGACGTCCGATGCGACCACCAGGTCCACTCCCTTCAGCCGCGGGTCGAGCGCCGACGCGTCGATCCGGGCGAGGCGCCCCAGCGCTGCCCCGCCGGGAGGCAGCGCCACCCCGGTCGCGTCGAGGAAGCGGACCCCGAGCGCGGAGAGCATCCCCGTGCCACCGTCGGTGGTCGCGCTGCCGCCGATCCCGATCACAATCGCGGCCGCGCCCGCGTCCAGCGCCGCGAGGATCAGCTCCCCCGTCCCAAGCGTCGAGGCGACCCGCGCCGACACCGGCGTCCGCTCCGACACGGCCAGGTGCGCCAGCCCTGAGGCGGCCGCCATCTCGATGAACGCCCGCTTTCCCTCCTCGAGCAGCAGCCAGTCCGCGGCGACCTCGCGCCCGAGCGGATCGTGGACGAACGCGGACCGCCGCGACGCTTGTTCCCCGAGCGCGGCGGCCACCGCGGCCAGGGTTCCTTCCCCGCCGTCGGCCATCGGCGTTGGCAGCAGGGCATCGCCGGCGCGGGCGTGGTGCCATCCGGTGGCGATGGCGGCCGCCACGGCGACCGAGTCGAGCGAGCCGCCGAACGAATCGGGCGCCACCACCACCCGCATCAGCGCTTCAGCGCCCGCCGCCGCTCGAGATAGGCGGGGATCGTCCGCATCGGCGGGCGCACAGAGTCGGCGACCTCGCGCACCTCCAGGTTGAATCGGTCGTGCTCCTGCCCGATCACCTTCATGCCGCGACCGACCTCGGTCAGCAGCTCGATCCGGTGCCGTTCCTCGAGCTTGCTGATCGCGGCCTGGAGGATGGTGAAGCTCATCTGGGACAGGTTGGCGAGCGGCTGGTTGCGATGGATCCGCCGCTCAAGGTCGACCTGGCCGATCGCCGACAGCCCCCCAGCGTCGAGGATGTCGATCAGGAGCCCGATCTCGACGCCGTACCCCGTGAAGAAGGGGACCGACTCGAGCAGCGCCCGACGCCCGGCGTACTCGCCGGAGAGTGGCTGGATCATCCCCGACAACTCGGGGAAGAAGAGGTTGATGAGCGGCCGTGCCATCAGCTCCGTGACCCGCCCGCCGCCCTCGGCGAGGAGCATGCCGCCCTCCCGGATCGGGCGCTTGTAGAAGGCCTTGACGTACTGGATCCGCGGCTCGCGCAGGAGCGGCCCGATCAGCCCGTGCACGAAGCGCGGCTGGATGTTGCGGATGTCGGTGTCGACCCACGCCACGATGTCACCGTCGAGGACGTGGAGGCTCTTCCAGAGCGCCTCGCCCTTGCCCGTGGTGGGTGCCCGTCTCGGGCAGGATCTCCGAGTGGCGCACCACCGGGACGCCCAGCTCGGCGGCGATCTCCCGGGTCCGATCGGTGCTGTCGGAGTCGATCACCACCACCTGGTCGAGGAGCGGGACGCGGTCCATGAGCGCCGCCTTGAGGCGCCGGATGACGAGGCCGATCGTCTTCTCCTCGTTGAGCGCCGGCAGCCCCAGGCTGATCGTCACGCCCAGCTTCTGCTTGAGGTCGACCAGCTTCGCGACGTCGCGGAACTCCCCGGCGTGGAAGGTGTTCTCCGCGAACCAGCGATCGACGATCGTCGGGAGCGAGCGGCTCCGCTCCACGAAGGCGTCGGCGGCGGCGAGGGTTCCCTCCGCGGCGCGCAGCTCCTCGAAGGTGGCCACCGCCAGCTGCTGGCGCGTCTTGACCACGATCACCGTGGGCTTCGCCCGGGACGCCACCGTCTCGGCCACCACCCCGAACAGGAAGCGCCCGTCCGGCCCGACGGTCGCCGGGTGCGCCGAGGCGCCCATCACCACCAGCTGGTGGCTGCTCGCCTCGCGCAGAATCGCCGCCCGGACCGACGGCGCCTCGCGCAGCAGGCCGCGCACCCGCTTGCCGCCGCCATGCTCCCTGACGAAGGCATCGAGCGCCGCCCCTTCCCGCTGGAGCGCCCGCTCCCCGATTCCCTTCGGGACGACGTGCATCACCACGACCTGCGCCGCGAAGCGCTTGCCGAGGTCGCGCGCCAGTCGCATCGCCAGCTCGGCGTGCGGGCCGCCGCGGACGGGGACCAGGATCGAGGTCACCTTGTCGAGCCCGCGCTGCTTGACGACGGCGATGTCGGAGGGCGACTCGCGCACCACCTGGTCGATCGTCGGGGAGAAGACGGCCGCCTCGCGGGGCCCTCCCCGCACCGCGGCCGACCGCGCCGCGGCGGCCGGGGAGGGCGGGCCGCCCCAGCCGAAGATGACCAGGTCGGAGCTCTCCTCGCCGACCGCCTCGATCACGCCGTCGGCCGCGCGCCGGCCAATCCGCACCATCGTCCGGATCTCGACCGCCTCCTCGTCGCCGAAGTCGAGGACCCGCTGCAGGAGGCGCCGCGCGGTGCGGGCGGTGGTCGCGCCCTCGGCCAGCGAGACGCCGTCCGGCACCTCCACGATGCCGAGGGCCGTGATCTCGGTCGGACGCCCGCCGGCCACTCCCGCGCCGATCCTGACCAGGTCGCGCGCCGTGCGCGGATTGGCGATCGGCAGCAGGATCCGGTACGGGGCGCGGCGACGCGAAGGCATCAGCCGCGCTCCCCGCCCTGGAGCGCCTTCCAGCGAGCGACCAGGTACGGCTTGAGGGTCTCGAACTCGCGAGCCTGCGCCTCGATCACGCGCTCGGCCTGCTCGGTGCTCATCTCCTCGGTCTCCGAGATGAAGCCCGCCGTCCGCCCGAAATAGAGCGGCGTGAGCGCGGCGAGGAGCCGGTCACGGTCGACGCCGGGCCGGTGGTACGCGACCAGCGCGTCGTAGAGGCAGCGGATCCAGAGCTCGGCCGGGAAGTGGAAGGCGCCCGGTTCGGACGGCACCTCCAGCGACATCACGCGCTCCAGCTGCTCGGGGGCCAGCAGCTCGGCCCACGCCTCGCCCTGCGAAAGGCGGGCCGTCTCGAAGCCGTCGACCAGCTTGGCGTGGTTGACCTCCACCGTCTCCGGCGCGATGACCCGCTCGAAGCCGTACTCCGGGATGGGATGCGAGCCGCGAACCTTGAGCCATCGGTCCTGGTAGCGAGCGGCAAGGGAGAAGAGCGTGCCGACCACCTGGCGGAACATCGGTCCCAGGTCCGACGCGGGGTCCTTGGCGTCGTGGATCTTGGCGCCCAGGCGGGTCTGGCAGACGGCGAACCCTTCGTTGATCGCCGAGTGCGTCATCCACACGTCGATCCCGAAGCGGGCGGTCAGCTCATCGAATGAGTCGAGCTCCAGGTAGCGCTGCACGAGGTCGCCGCTGATGCCGAACTCGCCGCCGATCGGCTGCCGGATGCGTGCCCCGTAGAGGGCGCGGGTCAGCGGGTAGGCGATCGCGTTGGTGATGGTGCCGTCGTACTTGTAGCGGCTGTAGAGCGGGGCCACGAAGTCATAGCCGCCCTTGAGGATCGGGCCGGCGAGCAGCTCGATCCATTCCGGCGCGATGCTGCGCAGGTCGGAGTCGACCATCACCATCGCCTTCACCCCCAGCTCCCGGGCGACCTCGAAGAGGGCGCGCACGGCGGTCCCCTTTCCGCTCAGTCCCTGGTAGGTGAAGCTGATCCGCTTGAGCCGGTGGCGCGGGCTGACCAGGATGATCTTCTCGATGTACTCCGGGCTCTCGGTGCTGATCGCGACCCGCGGCGTGTCGTCGGGAGAGCCACCGTCGGAGTTGACCAGGATCGGCTTGAGGTCGGGGAAGTACTGGACCATGCCGGCCGTGGCGGCGCGGACCACGAAGCCGATCGTCTCCGCGTTGCCGTAGCTGGGGATGCCGACCATCAGGTCAGCCTGACCGACTCGCCGGACCGCGGCGAGCCCCTTGGCGTCGAGTGCGGCAGGCTGCATCAGTCCTCGATGCGGCGTAGCTTCTTTGGACGGCGGCCGAGGAGGACAGGGATGATCGAGATCTTCTCGGGCTCGGCCGAGAGGATCAGCCAGTCCTCCGTTCGCTCGCCGGGGCGATAGCGCGAGTTCATCTGCTTGGCCACGTAGTGGGTGAACCCGTTCGCGCGCCAGACGTGGAGCCATTCCCCGAGGGGCTGCCTGACGAACGGCGAGATGCGGACCCGCGGCCCCTCGCGCAGCACCGAGGCGAGGAGGCGGCGGCGCTCCTGGCAGGGCACGTGCGGCGAGCGACTGGCCGTCCAGCTCGACCAGGTCGAAGGCCACGAAGGCGCGTCGCTGGTCGTCCCAGGTGCGGGTGGCCGCGCGGTCGAGGCTGAATGGCTGGCTGGTCCAGATGCCGTCGATCAGCGCTCCGTCGGCGTCGATCGCGGCCAGCAACGCCTCGGCCGCATCGGCGAACTCGGCGCCGGCAGGCTCGCCGGCGGCATCGGTCAGGGTGACCCGGCCATCCCGGAGTCGCGCGATGAGGCGATCACCGGCCCAGCACGGCTCGAAGAGCCACTGCACGCTGGTGATGGTCGCCTCGGCGTGGGTCGCGCGCTGGGGGAGGATCGGCTCCGGCTCGGCCATGCCCCTCAAGGGTAGCGCGCCGCCGGGGATCGGGCGCGCGTCAGGTCCGGTGATAGAGCTTCAGCTCACCCTCTTCGACCTCGACCCCGACCTCCTTGCGGATCTGGTCCCACGCGGCCAGGTCCCACTCGCCGACGAGCGTGATGGCGGTCCCCTCGCGCCCCGCCCGGGCGGTGCGGCCCACCCGGTGGACATACGTGTCGGCGTCCTCGGGAATGTCGTAGTTGAGGACGAATGGCAGGTCGGTGATGTCGAGCCCGCGCGACGCCACGTTGGTGGCGATCAGGAACTGGATCTTGCCTGACCTGAAGTCGGCCAGCGTCTTGTCGCGCTCGTGCTGGGACAGGCCTCCGTGCAGCGCCGCCACGTTCCGCCCCTTGCGAGCCAGGGTGGCGGTCAGCCGATCGACCCCGATCTGGGTGTGGCGGAACACGAGGAGCCGATCGAACCCGAACGTGTCCGTCAGCTCCGTGAGCGCCGCCGCCTTGTCCTGCTCCGCGACGAAGTAGACCAGCTGTCGCACCGTCTCGACGGTCCGCATCTCCGGCCGCACGATGATGTGCTCGGCCCCCTTGTCCATGAACCGATCGCAGATGCGCAGGATCGCGTACGGCATGGTGGCGGAGAAGAGCGCCGTCTGACGGCTGCGCGGGCATCGCGAGAGGATCGTCTCGACGTCGACGATGAATCCCATGTCGAGCATCCGATCGGCCTCGTCGAGGATGACGGTGTGCACCCGGTCGAGGCGCAGCTCGCCGCGCCGGATCAGATCGAGGACGCGTCCCGGGGTGCCGACCACGACCTGCGCGCCGCGCTTCAGGGCGGTCACCTGGCGGTCCATGCTCGAGCCGCCATAGATGGCGACCGTGACGACGTTGCGGAAGACGCCGATGCGGCGGACCTCCTCGGTCACCTGCACGCACAGCTCGCGCGTCGGGGTCAGGACGAGCGCCTGGACGTGGTGCGCGTTGGGGTCGACCTTCTCGACGATCGGGATGCCGAAGGCCGCCGTCTTGCCGGTCCCGGTCTGCGCCTGCCCGATCAGGTCCTTGCCGGCCCGCAGGGGGCCGATGGCGCGCGCCTGGACCTCGGTCGGCTCGGTGAAGCCCATCTTCTCGATCGCCCGGGCGATCGTGACCGGGAGCTCGATCTCGCCGAAGCGATGCGAGCGCTGCGCCGCCAGGACGGCGGCCATCAGGGGCGAGGCTTCGGGGTCGTCGGCGGGCGGGTTGCCGTTGGTGGCTGGTGAGGGCGGTGGAGTCGCACGGCCCGGCGCGCGGGAGCGCCGGGGAGCGGCGGGAGATTCGGTCTCAGGCAAACGGGGGCTCCGAGGGAGGTGGCTGTCCGCCGATCGTACCACGCGACCGGCTAGACCGAGGCGACGGCCCCAGGTCGCGGCGCCGGGCGCTCCCCACGTCCATCGGACGCGGAGCGGTCGGCTGGCGCGCCATCGGTGCGCGCTGGGCGGGCGTAGCCGGTCGGGTGGGTCAGGCGCCAGGCCCAGGCGTCGGCCAGCATCTGCTCCAGCTTCGAGTGCTGCGGCTGCCAGCCGAGCTCGCGGCGCGCGCGGCGCGAGGAGGCGACGAGCACGGGCGGGTCGCCGGTGCGGCGCTTCACGACGCGGGCCGGGATGCCGCGGCCGGTCACCTTGCGGGCCGCCTCCACCACCTCGCGGACGCTGAAGCCGGCCGCCGAGCCGAGGTTGTAGACCTCGAAGCTGGAGTCGCCCTCGCCGGTCGCCTCGAGCGCCAGCAGGTGGGCGGCCCCGAGGTCGCGGACGTGGATGAAGTCGCGGATGCAGGTGCCGTCCGGGGTCGGGTAGTCCTGCCCGAAGATCTGGACGTGGGTCGCCTCATCGGCTGCCACGCGCAGGACGAGCGGGATCAGGTGCGTCTCCGGCTCGTGGTCCTCGCCGTTGCGCTCGGTGGCGCCCGCGACGTTGAAGTAGCGGAGGCTGATGGCGCGGAACTCGTGGCTCGCCGAGAACCAGCGCATCGCACCCTCGAAGGCCAGCTTCGTGGCGCCGTAGGGGTTGATCGGCTCGGTCCGGTCGGCTTCCGCGATCGGCACGCGGCGCGGCTCGCCGTACACCGCCGCCGTCGACGAGTAGACGAGCCGGTTGACCCCCGCCGCGCGCATCGCGTCGAGCAGCGCCACGCCGCCGCCCACGTTGCTGCGGTAGTAGAGGCCGGGGTTCGCCATGCTCTCGCCGACCAGGGACTTGGCGGCGCAGTGCAGGACGGCGTCGATCCGTTCCTCGCGGAGCAGGTGCTCGAGGTGGGCGCGATCCTCGATCGAGCCTCGCACCAGGCGTGCCGGGCGCACCACCGCCGAGGCGTGGCCGGTCGACAGGTCGTCGTAGACGGTCACGTCGTGACCCGCGTCGACGAAGGTCTCGACGCTCGTCGAGCCCACGTAGCCGGCGCCGCCGACGACCAGGATCCGCACCTCGCCTCCTCCGACCGAGCCTAGCCGACTGCCGCGCCGAGGTCGGCGAGCGACGGCTGGAGCCATGCGGTCGCGGCGGCCGCCAGCTCCGGGCTGAACGAGGTGGAGATGCGATCCGCCCCCGCGGACACGGCGGCTGTTACGTCCGAGAGGTCCAGCAGCTCGCCGGCCGCCGCAACTTCCATCTCGTCGCCGACGCAGCGGCGCAGCAGGCCCGTCTGCCGCTCCGTCACGCTCGCCGAGTCATCGCCACAGGAGGTGACCACCGAGTCGACGCCGGCACGCGCGGCCAGGCGACAGGCGCGGCGGACCAGCTCGTCGTCGAGGGTGCCAGCCTGCACGATCACGCCGGCGATCGCCACCGCCGAGTGCGCCATCTCGACCACGGCCAGCATGTCGTCGAGGACGGCCAGCTCGTCCCCGGAGACGAGGGCGCCCGCGTTCAGGACGAAGTCGAGCTGGGTGGCGCCGTCCTCGAGCGCCTTGGACGCCTCGAACGCCTTGACGGCCGCGACCTGTCCGCCGTGCGGGAAGCCGATCACGGTCGCGAGCCTGACCGAGCTGCGCCCGAGCCTCCGCCCCGCCGCCCTGACCAGCCACGGGCTCACCACGAGCGAGGCCAGTTCATGCTCCACCGCCAGCCCGATGGCGGCGTCCAGCTCCGCCAGCGAGGCAGTCGGCCGGGTCAGCCGATGCTCAAGCCGCGCGGTGCGGCGAGGGGCGGTCATCGCGGGATCGGGCCTCCGCTCAGGTCGTGGCGCGTGGGCACGCGCTCCGGATCGCCGATTGTAGCAGCGCCCTACCCGCTTGCCATCGAGCGGGCAAGGTCCAGGAGCCGATCGCGCGAGTTCAGGGTCGGATCCTCGAGCACCTCTTCGAGCAGGGCCGCCAGCAGGCGCCCGATCACCGGGCCGGGCTCGATCCCCAGCTCCGCCACGAGGTCGTCGCCGGTCACGGCCAGGTGCCTCGCCTCGAGCGGGTCGCTGGCGATGACCGCCGCAGCGCGGCGTTGCAGCTCCCCCCACCCGCCGGCCGCCGGGTCCTGGACGCCCGACGCCACGTCGTCGGCCGCGCGCAGAGCGAAGAGTTCGGGGAGCAGGTCGGCGCCGACCCGGCGCACGAAGCGGCGCACGGCGGCGTCGGTCCAGTCCGGGGAGTAGGTGAACATGTGATGCAGCACCAGCCGGCCCACGCGGGTCAGCTCGGCCCGAGAGGCGCGCAGCCGGAGCATCACCTGCCCGGCCAGCCGCTCGCCCTCCTGCTCGTGCTGGAGGAAGTGCCCGTCGCCCAGGGTGGTTGCCTTGCCCAGGTCGTGGAGCAGGCCGGCCAGGCGCAGCACCGGGTCCGAGGCGGGGAGGGCATCGGCGGCGCGGAGCGAGTGATCGAGCGCGTCGCCCGCGAGCGGCTTGTGCTGCGGGACGCCGCGCAGGGCTGCCAGCTCGGGCAGCAGCACGGCGAGGAGGCCAAGCTGCTCCATCAGCGCGAAGGCGCGCGACGGCGGCGCGGCACCCGCCAGGATGCGGAGCAGCTCATCGCGAACCCGCTCTCCCGAGAGCCCGGCCGCGTCCATGGCGTGGCGCCGGATCGCGGCCTCCGTCGACGGGTCGAGGCGGAGGTCGAAGCGGCTCGCCAGCCGGACTCCGCGCACGAGGCGCAGCGCGTCCTCGTCGAAGCGGGCGTCCGCGTCGCCGACGGCGCGCAGCAGGCCCGCCTCGAGGTCCGCCGCCCCGCCGAACGGGTCCACCAGGCGGCCGCTGCCGCCGCTCCCCTCGTCGGGGAGCCAGGCCATGGCGTTGATCGTGAAATCGCGCCGCGCCAGGTCCTCGCGCAGCGACCTTCCCCAGCGCACCGAGTCGGGCCGCCGCCGATCGCGATAGCCCGCCTCCACGCGGTAGGTCGTCACCTCGATCCCGGCCTCCCCGCCGGGATGGATCACCGTCACGGTTCCGAAGGCGTTCTCCCAGGTGGAGCCGGGGAACCGCTCCGCCACCGTCTCGGGAGGCCAGGAGGTGGCGACGTCCCAGTCCACGGGCGCCTCGCCGCGGACCAGGTCCCGCACGCAGCCGCCGACCAGGACCGCCTCCCCGCCGTCGCGGGTCAGCGCATCGAGCACGCTGGCGACCGTCGTGGGCAGCTCGATGGAGAGGGCGTCGCCGTCGCGCATCGGTCCTCCTCGGAGCGGGAGCGCGCCTACGCGCGCTGGCCCGGGGAGTCGCTCAGGAAGAGGTAGGAGCGCCAGGCGTCGTTCTGCTCGTCGGCCAGGTAGGTGCCGTACAGGTAGCGGACGTCGGCGCGCGGGGCGCGCGGCTCGCGGCGCAGGGCCATCCGCGCCTCGACCAGCGTCTTGCTCCCCTTGCGGTGGTTGCAGGCGCGGCAGGCGGTGACCAGGTTCTCCCACTCGTGGCGCCCGCCGCGGTGCTTTGGCATCACGTGGTCGATCGTCAGGTCGCGGGTCGCGGCGCCGCAGTACTGGCAGGTGTGCGAGTCGCGGGCGAAGACCTCGCGCCGGCTCAGCTTTACCCGTGGCCGTGGCCGGCGTACGAGGTAGATGAGGCGGATCACCGACGGGGCGGGGATCGCCAGCGTCGGGGTGTGGATCACCTGGTGGTTCCGCTCGAGCAGCTCCGCCTTCTCCGCGCCGAGCAGGTTGAAGGCGCGCCTGATGTCGCAGACGTTGAGCGGCTCGTAATTCTGGTTGAGGACCAGGACCGGTGCGTTGAGCATCCGTGCCTCCGTGGCGCGGATGATAGCAACCGCGGCCATTCGGCTCATGGGGGCCCCTCTGGAGCCGCCCACGCCCGCGAGTACAATGTCACCTGGGCGCAGCGCGGCTGCGCCACATCGGTTCACGCACGAAATCGCAACGACAGGGGTTGCATGACGACCATCGAAACCAGCACCTGGGCGACCAAGGTCGGGCTGGCCCGCATGCTCTCCGGCGGCGTGATCATGGACGTCGTCACGGCCGACCATGCTCGCATCGCGCAGGAGGCGGGGGCGGTGGCGGTGATGGCGCTCGAGCGCGTCCCGTCCGACATCCGCAAGTTCGGCGGCGTGGCGCGCATGTCGGACCCCAAGCTGATCGAGGAGATCAAGGCCGCGGTCACGATCCCGGTCATGGCCAAGTGCCGGATCGGGCACATCGCCGAGGCGCAGATCCTCCAGCAGCTCGAGGTCGACTTCATCGACGAGTCCGAGGTGCTCACCCCGGCCGACGAGGAGCACCACATCGACAAGCACGAGTTCCGGGTGCCGTTCGTGTGCGGCTGCCGCGACCTGGGCGAGGCGCTGCGGCGGATCGGTGAGGGGGCGGCCATGATCCGGACGAAGGGCGAGGCGGGGACCGGCAACATCGTCGAGGCGGTGCGCCACATGCGCGCCGTCCAGAAGGGGATCCGCGAGCTCCGCGGCATGCGCGAGGACGAGCTCTACGCGGCCGCCAAGGAGCTGCGCGCCCCGCTCGACGTGGTGCGCCAGACCGCGACGCTGGGGGAGCTGCCGGTGCCGAACTTCTCGGCCGGCGGCGTCGCCACCCCCGCCGACGCCAGCCTCATGCGCCAGCTCGGCGCGCAGGCGGTCTTCGTGGGGAGCGGCATCTTCAAGAGCGAGAACCCCGAGCGCGTGGCCCGCGCGATCGTGATGGCCACCACCCACTGGGACAACCCGGAGATCCTGGTCGAGGTGAGCACCGGCCTCGGCGAGCCGATGCACGGCATCGAGCTCTCCGAGATCCCGGCGGAGGAACGCCTGGCCGTCCGCGGCTGGTAGGCGGAGGGCCAGACCGATGGCGCAGACCGCGCCCGCCCCGCTGACCTCCAAAGTCGGCGCGCCCCCGCGACGCCGGATCGGGATCCTGGCGGTGCAGGGCGACGTCCGCGAGCACGCCCGGGCAATCCTCGAGATCGGAGCCGAACCGGTCGAGGTGAGGCTGCCGCGTGACCTGGTCGGGCTCGACGCGCTGATCCTCCCCGGTGGCGAGTCGACCGCCATGCGCAAGCTGATCGACCGCTACGGGCTGCGCGAGCCGATCCTGGCGCTCGCCGCCGGCGGCGCGCCGCTCTACGGCACCTGCGCCGGGATGATCCTCCTCGCCGATCGGATCGCCGACGGTGACGAACCGGTCCTCCGCCTGCTCGACATCACCGTGCAGCGCAACGCCTACGGCCGGCAGCTCGACTCGTTCGAGGCCGATATCGACATCCCATCGCTCGGCGAAGCGCCGATGCACGGGGTCTTCATCCGCGCACCGGTGGTGAGCGAGCTCGGCCCGGCGGTCGAGGTGCTGGCCTGCGACCCCGACGGCCGCCCGATCGCCGTGCGCCAGGGGCGCGTCCTCGCCACCGCCTTCCACCCCGAGCTGACGCCGGACCGGCGGCTCCATCGGCTGCTGCTCGAGCTGATCGGGCCGTGACCGCCGCCGGCTCGATTCGGGCAGCGCGCATGACCGACCGGCAGGCCCTGGTCGAGCTCTCGCGTCAGGTCCACGACAGTGCGGAGGGCTATCGCCGCTCGCTCGGCGTCCCCGCCCGCTCCGCCGCGCCGCCGCGCATCAGCCTCGCCGCCCTGATGCCGTCCTGGCTTCCGCTCCGCTCGCCGTCGGTCCACCTCGTTGCCGAGTGGGAGGGTCGGCTGGTCGGCAGCTGCCGCGCCATCGAGGAGCCGCACCGCGACGACTGGGTCATCACCGAGCTCGACGCCGCCGCCTCGCCGATGGCCCCCGAGGTGCGCTACGCGCTCCTCCAGGCGGTGATCGAGGAAGGGGCGCAGCGCAACGTGGCCCGCTATCACGCGGCCTGCGCCGACGTCCCCGAGAACATGGAGCTGTTCGGGCAGAACAGCTTCATGGCCTATGCCCACGAGGAGATCTGGTACCGGCCGCCCGGCCCGCTCCCGGCCAACGCCGATGCGACCGCGGCGCCAGGCGAGCCGTTGGCGAACGCGACGCCGGCCGACGCCTGGCACCTCTTCGACCTGTGGACGCATGCCACTCCCCCGGCGATCGCCCGGATCGAGAGCTACGGGGCCGCCGACTGGGAGCCGGTCGGCCATGAGGGCGTCGTCCCGCGCAGCAGCCTGAATCCGCTCCTCCACTTCAGCGACGTCCGGGGCTGGCTCCTCCCTGACGGGCAGCGCGTCGCCGGCTTCGCCCAGCATGGCGCCTGCAAGGCGGGCCCTCACTACCTGCGCTTCCTGGTCCGCGACGGCACGGACGGCGGCGCCTTCATGACCGGCGTACTGGCGGCGGCGGGCGGAGAGGCGCTGGCAGCGGGGATCCTGTCTCCGGTGCGAACATACGAGGCGACGGGGCGCCTGGCGGCCGGAGCGACCGGCTTCGAGCCGGTCGGCGAGGTGACGATGCTCGTGCGCGAGGTGCGTGCCACGCTCCGCCAACCGGCCATGGTGCCGGCTCTCTGAACAATCGGCCCAGGACAGCGAGACACATGACCCGACAAGCGACCACCGACGACCTTGACGCGCTGCTGGCGGCCCTGCCGCCAGAGATCGTGGCGCGCCTGCGCAGCTTCGCGAACCGCGCCGACCTGCTGGAGGTGGTGCTCGACCTCGGGCGCCGCCCCGAGGCACGCTTCACCCACGGGGAGGAGGTGCTCCTCGAGCGCGAGATCGGGGAGGCCGATATCGCCCACGTGATCGAGCACATCGGCGCCTTCGGCGGCGACAACCGGGCCGGCATCGAGCGGACGCTGCATCGGATCAGCGCCATCCGCAACCGCGCCGGCAAGGTGGTCGGGCTCACCTGCCGCATCGGGCGGGCCGTCTTCGGGACGATCGACATCATCCGCGACATCGTCGAGGGCGGGCAGAACGTCGTGCTGCTGGGGCGCCCCGGCATCGGCAAGACGACGATGCTGCGCGAGGTGGCGCGCGTCCTCGCCGACGACCTCGGCAAGCGCGTGATCGTGGTCGACACGAGCAACGAGATTGCCGGCGACGGCGACATCCCACACCCCGGCATCGGCGACGCGCGGCGGATGCAGGTGCGCGTCCCGGCCGAGCAGCACGCGGTGATGATCGAGGCGGTCGAGAACCACATGCCCGAGGTGATCGTCATCGACGAGATCGGGACCGAGCTGGAGGCGGCCGCGGCTCGCACGATCGCCGAGCGCGGCGTGCAGCTGGTCGGCACCGCGCACGGCAACACGCTCGACAACCTGATGCTGAACCCGACCCTCTCCGACCTGGTCGGCGGGATCCAGACGGTCACGCTCGGCGACGAGGAGGCGCGCCGGCGCGGGACCCAGAAGACGGTCCTCGAGCGCAAGGCGCCGCCCACCTTCGACGTGGTGGTGGAGATCGTCGAGCGCGACAGCGTGATCGTCCACCGCAACACCGCCGAGACGGTCGACGCGATCCTGCGCGGCCACATGGTCCCGCCCGAGTCGCGCTGGCGCGAGGGGAGCGAGCTGCGGGCAGCGACCAAGTACGACTACCGGATCACCGAGTCGCCGAGCGGCACGCCCACCTTCGCGGCCCTCGACCCGCTCGGCGGGTTCGGCTCATTCGGGCGTGGCCGCGCTTCGGGCGGGGCGACCGGGCTGCGTCCGCTCCCCGGGCGCGGGCCGGCTGGGCGAGGTCGCGCGATGCCGGGCGAGCGCCTCACCGGCGGATTCGAGCCGTCGGAGTCGTCCGACCCGCGCCGGCACCTCGAGGTGGCCCTCCGCGACTCCTCGGCCGGCGAGACCGGCGCCGTGCCCGAAGCGGTCTCATCGACCCCTCAGCCTCTTCGGCTTCGGGGTCAGTCGCAAGCACCTCGAGCAGGCGGTGCGCGAGCTGGGGGTGCCGGTCAACGTGGCACGCGAGCTCGACGAGGCCGATGCGGTGGTCACCCTGCGCAACTACTACCGCCGCAAGCCCTCCTCCCTGCGCGACGCCGAGTCGGGCGGGATCCCGATCTACGTCCTGAAGTCGAACACGATCATCCAGATGGAGAACCTGCTCGCCAGCCTCTTCGACCTCGAGGCGGATCCGTCCGAGGCGGCGCTCCACGAGACGGCGGAGGCGATCGGCCTGGTCCAGTCGAGCGGCAATCCGGTTGAGCTGGCGCCGCAGAATGCCTATGTGCGGCGGCTCCAGCACCAGATGGCCGAGCGCAACAACCTGATGAGCCGCTCGCGGGGAAGCGAGCCGAACCGCCGCGTCGAGCTGCTGCCCGACGAAGGGCGCGCGTGGCGGTGAGCCGGTGAGCGGCGCCCGTCGCGGCCGCTTCATCACCCTGGAGGGGCCCGACGGGAGCGGCAAGACGACCGCCGCACGGCACCTCGCCGAGTGGCTCCGCTCGCGGGGCGAGCCGACGGTCCTGACCGGGGAGCCGGGCGGCACGCCGCTCGGCGAAGAGGTGCGGCGCCTCGTCCTGCACCTGCGCGACGTCTCCGACGACCTCGACCCGCGTGCCGACGCGCTCCTCTTCGCCGCGGCGCGCGCCCAGCACACCGCGCGCCTGATCCTGCCCGGCGCTGAAGCGCGGCGAGAACGTCGTCTGCGCCCGCTACCTCGACTCGTCGCTCGCCTACCAGGGGGCCGCCTACGGGATCGACGCCGACGAGATCCGCCGCCTCCAGCGCTTCGCGACCTTCGACCTGGTGCCCGACCTGACGATCCTCGTCGATGTCCCGGTGGAGGTCGGCCTGGGGCGCAAGCGTCACGGCGAATGGAACCGCTTCGAGGATACGGAGGGCGCCCGCTTCTTCGAGACGGTCCGCGCCGCGTACCTCGGATTCGCGGCTGCCGAGCCGGAGCGCTACCGCGTGGTCGACGGCTCGGGCAGCGTCGATGCGACCGACGCGGCCGTCCGCGCCGTGGTCGAGCCGATCATCTTCGCCGCCTGATCCCCGCCTCGCGGCGGCCAGAAGGCTGACTACTGCTCCTGCACCTCCCTGCGCAGCTGCAGTAGCCTGGCTGCTCGGGCGTCGCGGGAGGCACCCGCATCATCAGCCGGGCTCCTCAAACGACGCCGTCCTCACGGCGCGGGTGCACGAGCAGTAGCCAGCCTATTAGGGGGCGGGTGGACCCTGCGCGATGCCGGCTCCGCCAGCTAGGCGACGCCGGCCACCCGCACCGAGCCGACGCCGCCGGAGATCTCCAGGTCCACGCGGTTCGTGGCCGTCGCGTAGTCGGGCGACTCCCATCGGCCGCTGGCGGCCTTCGGGAAACGCGACTCGTCGACGCTCGTGATCCGATCACCATCAGGCTCTTGATCCGCGCGGCCACGCCGGCGGGCACCTCGAAGGTGAGCGAGGCGGCCCCGCCCTCGGCCTTGACCGAGGACTCGCCCGCGGTCCGTCGGAAGCCGGACGCGCGTGTCGCTCGCCCCGGTCTGGATCTTGAGGCGGCTCAGCGTCACCCCGGTGAGGTCGACCCGCACCTTCGCGGCGCCGCATTGCAGGTCGAGATCCAGCGGCACGCCGGTCGTCACGCCGACCTTCCAGCTGCAGGGGCCGATCGAACCACGGAAAGGAGGAGCCGTCGGGTGAGAGCTCGACGCTGCCCGGTCCGCGACGCCGCTGCACGGCGGCGCCGTTCTCGAACTGGCCGACGAGCAGCTGGTCGGCGGGTCCGGGCTCGACGCTCACCTCGCCCCCGCCGAACTGGAGCCGGACCGACGCCGACGCGGCTCCCTCCAACGGGATCGTCAGCTGGCTGCTCCCGGCCACGGCACGCGGCATGAAGGCCACGATGAGGTACCAGGCGCCCAGCACGATGAGCGCGACCGGCCACCAGCGCACGATCGAGCCGAGGTCGGTGCCGAGCGTCCCGGTCGTGCTCAGCAGGAGGATCACACCGACCACCGTGAACGCCACGGGCCAGGTGAGCGCCACCATCCAGCTCGCGACCGGCCGCGCCGTGATGAGGACCGAGATGATGCCCGCGACCCCGGCCAGGATCACGAAGAGGGGCCACGCCTGGCCCCAGCTCCAGTCGAGCGTCTGCTGGACCAGGAAGACCACCCCCAGTCCGATCAGCCAGACCGCGGCCACAATCGCGCCCGAGCGCGCCACGTGGTCATTGCGATGCGCCATGGATGAACCCTCCGCTTCTCCCAGTTGGCACCCAGCATCGTCGCATCGGGCCGCTCGCGCACCTGCCGGATGTCACCTGCGCGGGTGGCATCGGTCCGGTCGCCTGCCATAATCTCCCCGCTATGAAGCTTGTCATCGCGATCGTGCACAGCGAGGACGCCGGCAGCCTCGTCGACGCGCTCCTCGAGAAGGAGTTCCGCGCAACGCGGCTCCAGTCGTCGGGCGGCTTCCTCAAGCAGGGGAACGCGACGATCCTGGTGGGGGTCGAGGACGGCCAGGTCGACGCGGTGCTCGAGATCGTCAGCGCCAGCTGCCACTCGCGGAAGCAGTTCGTCAACCCGATGCCGCCGATCATGGAGCCGGGCGAGTTCTACATGCCGTACCCGGTCGAGGTGGAGGTCGGTGGGGCCACCGTCTTCGTGATGCCCGTCGAGCGCTTCGAGCGCCTCTAGGACCGATACCGATGGCGGCGCCGGCCTGGCTCGCCGCCCTTGAGCCGCTCGCGCCGGACGTGGTCGCGGTGTGGCAGGCCATCGACGACGAGGGGCCGCGGATCCGTGGCATCGCGTTCCGACGCGAGATCCGGCGACGGGCCGGTCCCGGGACCGCCCCCAGGATCCTCGCCCAGCAGGAGGCGATCGCAGACGCGCTGGGCGCGGTCCTGAGCGAGATGCCCGAGCCGCTCCTGCGCGCCCCCGGCGGCGAGGGCGACTGGAACGTGGCCCAGGCCTTCGCGCACACCACCGGGGCACGGCGCTGGCTCTCCCACGCCGCCGCCCTCGCCGCCCGCGACGAGTGGCCGGCGCAGGCTCCCGTCGTGGTGCCCGGCGTCCCGGGACCCGCCGACGCGACGCTCGACACGCTCCTCACCCTTCTCGGCAAGAGCCGTCGCTCGCTGGTCTCCTCGGCCGAGGCGATCGCCGGGCACGAGGCGGATCCCTGTCCCCTCGACCACCCACTGGTCGGCCACCTTCGCTGCGGGGAGTGGCTCCTCTTCGCCGGGGTCCACGACCTGATGCACCTGCGGCAGCTCCACGGCCTCCTGGCCGGCGCCTCCCCTCATGGCTGAGCGGCCGGCGCCGCTCTTCCTGGTCGTCGACCCGGGGGCGTCGCCCGACCCCGATCTGCCGCCCGGCTCGTATGCCGCGGTCGGCGAGGCGGGGCGCCGGCGACTCGCGATCGAGCTCTCCCGGCGCCTCGGGTCGCTCGGGGCCGGCGTGGCATCGCTCCACCCGGCGAAGCCCGCGGCCGGCGAAGCGTTCCACTGGGGACACTGGTACACCGCGGCGGCGCGAACGCTGCTCACCCGCGTCCGGGCCGAGGGTCGGCCACTCGATGCGATCGGCTACGCAGGCGCTGGCGCCCTCGCCCTTGTCGACGACGCCCTGCTCGAGGCGCTCACCTCGGCGATCCCGGGCGAGGTGGTGGGGAACAACCGCTTCTCCACGGATGCCTTCCTGGTCGGCACCGACTCCTCCGGGCCGCACGGCATGGAGGCGGCCCTCGCCGCGCTCGAATCCTGCCCGACCGACAACGCCGCGATGCGCTGCCTCGAGGCGGCCGGCTTCACGTCGCGCGACCTCGCCGCCTCGCCGTGGGCCCGATTCGACGTCGACACGCCGCTCGACCTCGCCCTCCTGCGCCTGGCGATCCGGCTGCCGGCGACGCGCCGCCCGGACGGCCTGGTGACCGCCTTCCTGGAGATGGCGTCGCTGCCCGGCGGGCGAGACCTCGAGCTCCCGCGTCTTGCCCGCGTCGCCGCCGTCCTGCGCGACCGCGAGGCGCAGCTGGTGGTCGCCGGCAGAGTCCCGTCGGCAGCGTGGAGCTACCTCGAGACGGAGAGCGCGTGCCGGGTGCGCTGCTTCATCGAGGAGCGGGGCATGCGCTCGGCCCGCGACGCCGTCCCGCACTCCCTGCTCGCCGACTGGAGCGAGCGGCTCGGCCCCGGGGACCTGGTCAGCGAGCTTGCCTCGCTCGGCGACGCGGTGGTCCTCGACTCGCGGGTGATCATGGCGGCCCGCGCCGGCTCGTCGGATGGTTCCGCGTGGCCCAGGGCCGAGGAGCGCTTCGCCTCCGACTTTCTCGACGCGGCGCCGATCGAGACTGGGTGGCTGGCGGAGCTGACGCAGGCCGCCGCCGAGTCGGAGGTGCCCATTCCTGCTGGGCGGCCACGCGCTCGTCAGCGATGGCCTCCGGATCATGGTCGACGCCGCCTGGCTCGGGCGGTAGGTCGAGGCGACGGCTGCTAGACTGATCGGCAGGCGGCCGGCGCATCGGCGTGGGCCGCGGCAACCGAGCATCAACCGCGCGGAACCCATCGGTCCTGCGCCCGAGCAACCACGGAGCTGGCATGGATCAGACCGGACTGCTCTACGTCATCGGATTCGCGATCGCCGCGTCGATCTTCGTCTTCGGCACGATCCTCTTCTCATGGCTCATCACCCACCGTCGGCGCACCCCGCAGAAGGGGCTTCCGTACGAGTGCGGGATCGACACCATCGGCGACACCTGGTCGCGCTTCGGGCTCGCCTTCTACCTCTACGCGCTCCTCTTCGTCGCCTTCGACGTCGAGATCGTGTTCGTCTACCTGTGGGCCGTGGCGGTGCGCGCGATCGCGATGCAGGGGATCGTCATGATCGGCATCTTCCTGGGGATCCTCCTCTTCGGTGAGCTCTACGCGTGGAAGAAGGGGGACCTGAAGTGGCGCTAGAGACCCCGCCCCGGGCCGAGGGCAAGGTGACCGGGACCCTCTCGGCGGACGGCCGCATCGTGGTGCCCGACCAGGCCGACGACGAGCTGCTGCGCGAGTTCGGGATGGAGGAGCACCCGCAGGGCGGCTTCCACGGCCTGCTCGAGGTGATCCCGACCCGGGCCGACATCGTGCTCGACCTGATCCGCGCCAACTCGCTCTGGCCGCTCCTCTCCGGCCTCTCCTGCTGCGCGATCGAGATGATGAGCACCGCGACCTCCAAGAACGACATCGACCGGTTCGGGATGTTCCCCTTCCGCGCTTCGCCACGGCAGGCGGACGTGCTGATCGTGGCCGGGACCCTGACGACCAAGATGGCCGGCCCGCTGGTCCGCCTGTGGGAGCAGATGCCGGAGCCGAAGTGGTGCGTCGCGATGGGCACCTGCACCACCTCGGGAGGCCGCTTCAAGCGGTCGTACAGCGTGGTCCAGGGGGTCGATCGGGTCATGCCGGTCGATGTCTACGTCCCCGGCTGCCCGCCCCGTCCCGAGGGCCTGATCTACGGCATGATGCGGCTCCAGGAGCTGGTCAAGCAGCGGCGCGGCGAGTGGTCGACCTTCGTCGATCGCGGCGTCCAGCGGCAGGACTGGGAAGGAGACGTGCGCTGAGCGCCCCGGCCAAGGCGGGTGCCCTGGTCCGCCTGCTGCTCGACCGGTTTCCCGACCTGGCATCCGACCTCTGGACCGATGAGGACACGGTCGAGGTGCGGATTCCGGGCGACCGCAACGTGGAGCTCCTGCGGGTCCTGCGCGACGAGCCGGAGCTGAACTTCTTCTACCTCGCCGATGCCGCCGCGGTGGACTACTACCCGGCCGACCACTTCGAGGTGGTGTACCACCTCTACTCCGATCGCCACCCCGCCTGGCTGCGCGTCCGCGCCCGGGTGGACCGTGCCGATCCCCACATCGCCACCATCACCGGGCTGTGGGAGGGCGCGATGTTCCACGAGCGCGAGATGTACGACATGATGGGGATCGTCTTCGACGGCAACCGCGACCTGCGCCGGATCTACATGTCCCCCGACTACCGCAGCTTCCCGCAGCGCCGCGACTTCCTGCTCCCCGACGACGCCGCCGATTCGCCGGCCGCCGGCGTCCGGCCGTTGGAGCGGCCCGAGACGTGGGACCTCTCGCGCCTCTCCGAAGAGCTGGCCCCCGGCGTCATCGCCCACGCGGAGTCGGAATCGTGACGAGCGAGGTGAAGGTCCCCGACCCCCTCGACCTCGAGCGCGACGAAGAGGCGCGCCTGCGCGCGGTCGCCGGGCTCCCGCCCGCCAAGGCCCCGGTCGGCGACTACGCCGGATTCGAGTCGGTGGGCCTCCCGGATCGGCCTCCGCAGACGGAGCGCGAGCGCGAGGTCTACACCCTCGAGGAGGGCGAGATGCTGGTCAACATGGGTCCGCAGCACCCCTCCACGCACGGCGTCATGCGCCTGGTGGTGAAGGTCCGCGGCGAGGTGGTGACCGATATCGACCCGGTGCTCGGCTACCTGCATCGCGGCATCGAGAAGCTCTGCGAGAACGCCACCTACACGACGGTGATGACCTACGTCGATCCGATGGACTACCTGTCGGGAATGCACAACGAGCACGCCCCGGCGATCGCCTTCGAGAAGCTCTTCGGGATCAGGCCGCCGAAGCGGGCCGAGTACATCCGGGCCCTGGTGATGGAGCTGAACCGGGTCTTCAGCCACAGCCTGATGATGGGCTTCCTGGCGCTCGACATGGGCGGCATCACGCCCATCCTCTACGGCTTCATCAACCGCGACGAGATCGTCGACCTGCTCTCCGCCATCAGCGGCCAGCGCATGCTCTTCAACTTCCTCCGGGTCGGCGGCGTCAACTTCGACGCCAACGACGAGTTCTTCTCGCGCCTCGGCACCTGGCGCGCCCACGTCCTGAAGAACGTCGAGATGAGCGAGCGCGTGATCACCGACAACGAGATCTTCCGGGCGCGCACGATCGGGATGGGCACGCTTTCGGGCAAGGACGCGATCGCGCTTGGGGTCTCCGGGCCGAACCTGCGCGCCTCGGGCGTGCCCTTCGACGTGCGCAAGGCGCACCCCTACTCGATCTATCCCGAGCTCGAGTTCGAGGTGATCACCCAGCCGGGCGGCGACTCGAACGCGCGCTACCTGCAGCGGGTCGCCGAGATCAAGCAGAGCATCCACCTCATCGACCAGATCGTCGACAAGATGCCGCACGGCCCGGTCCAGGCCCAGGTGCCGGGGATCATCCGCCCCAAGCCGGGGCGCGCCTACGCGGCGATCGAGTCGCCCCGCGGCCTCTACAGCGTCTACGCCATCAGCGACGGCGGGCCGAACCCGTATCGGTTCCGGATGCGGGACCCGTCGTTCGTGAGCCTCCAGGCGATCCCGAAGCTGATGCCCGGGCGCCTCATCGCCGACACCATGGCGGTCATGGCCAGCTTCGACCCGGTGATGGGCGGGGTCGACAAGTAATGGACTGGAGCGTCCTCCTCGGCGTCCTGCGCTTCCTGCTCTCCACGACGCTGATCCTGCTGCTCACCGTGCCGACCGCCTTCGTGGTGATCCAGATGGAGCTCAAGATCATCGCCGGCGCGCAGCTCCGCTACGGGCCGAACCGGATCGGGCCGTGGGGCATGTTCCAGAGCACGATCCACGGCTTCAAGGTGCTGGCCAAGGAGGATCACATCCCCGACCAGGCCGATCGCGCCACCTTCACCCTGGCGCCGTGGATGGTCTACATGGCCGCCGCCATGAGCATGCTGGTGATCCCGTTCGCGCCGGGCGCGATCGCGGCCGACTTCAACATCGGGATCGTCTACTTCTTCGCGGTGCTCGGCCTCTCGGTGGTCGGCCTGCTGGTCGCCGGCTGGGCCAGCTACAACAAGTACTCGCTGCTGGGCGGGCTGCGCAGCGCGGCCCAGATGGTGAGCTACGAGATCCCGCTGACCCTCTCGGTGGTGGGTGCGGTGGTGCTGGCCGGGACGCTCAACTTCCGCGAGCTCATCGGCTGGCAGCTGCAGCATGGCTGGCTGCTGGTCTGGCAGCCGATCGGCCTGGGGATCTTCTACGTCGCCTCGCTGGCTGAGATCAACCGGACGCCATTCGACATGGTCGAGGCCGACAGCGAGCTGGTGGCGGGGCCGTTCACCGAGTACTCCGGGATGCGCTTCGGGTTCTTCTTCTTCGCCGAGTACGTGGCCCTCTTCATCATGAGCGGGATCATGACCTCGCTCTTCTTCGGCGGCTGGCTGGCGCCGTGGCCCTTCCCGGCGCAGCTCACCGGCTTCGTCGGCACGCTCTACGGGGTCTTCTGGTTCTTCCTCAAGACCTACCTCTTCGTGGCGCTGGCGGTCCTCCTGCGCGTCACGCTGGTGCGCATCCGCGTCGACCAGCTGATGGGGATGGCCTGGAAGGTGCTGCTGCCGCTGGCGATGGTCAACCTGCTCGTCACCGCCGTGGCGGTGGTGGCCTTCAAGCTGTGAGGATCCCCGGCTTCGGCATCCTCAAGGGGCTGCGCCAGACCGGGCGCAACTACTGGGCGCCCAAGGTCACGAACCAGTACCCCGAATCGCGCCCGACCATGCCCGACCGATGGCGTGGCCGCCTCGACCTGATCTACGACCCCTTCGGCGAGCACAAGTGCGAGGTCTGCTTCCAGTGCGCGCAGGTCTGCCCGGTCGAGGCGATCGACATGAGCGGCTTCGACTCGACCGGGGCAATCGGATCCGCTACGGCATGCCGGAGATCTACGACGAGCGCAAGGACCCGAACGCCTACCGACGGGCCGGCCTGCCTGCCGAGCCGATGCGCAACGCGGCGCGCTGGGACGAGGCGATCGACACTCCCTGGCTGGCCGGCGTGATCGACGGCTTCGGCGGCCGTCCCGAGGCGCTGGTGGCCATCTTCTCCGCCGTCGAGTCGCGCTACGGCTACCTCCCCGAGCGCGCCCTGCGGCAGGTGAGCGACACGATGTCGATCCACTGGGCGCAGGTCTTTGGCGCCGCGGGGCTCGGCGGCTTCCGCCTCCTCCCCGCCGACGGCCACCTCGTGACCGTCTGCACCTGCGCCGCCTGCCGCTTCGCCGGCGGCGACGCGCTGCTGGCCGCGATCCGCGCCGACCTGGGGATCGGTCCCGGCGAGAGCACCGCGGACGGCTCGATCAGCCTCGAGACGAGCGACGAGGTGGCCGCAGGCGCGCTTGCGCCGGCGCTGCGGATCGACACCATGGTCTTCGGGCCGCTGACCGTGGAGGAGGGGCGGCATGTCGTCGCGGAGCGGCGCAAGGGCCCGGCCCGCCGCGTAACGAAGGCGGCCGTCTCGTGACCGACCGCCCGACCGGCCTCTCCGCGCAGATCCGCATCCTCCCCGGCGGGGAGCAGCGGCTCCTGGCCGAGATCGGCAGCGTCGACCCGACCAGCCTGGAGAGCTACCGGAAGGCGGGCGGCTACGCCGGGCTGAAGCGCGCCGTCGAAAAGCTCGGGCCGGAAGGGACGATCGACGAGGTCGCCACGGCCGGACTGCGCGGCCGCGGCGGCGGTGGCTACCCGACCGCCGACAAGTGGCGCGCCGCGCGCGCCGCCGAGGGCGAGCGAAAGGTCGTCGCCAACCTGATCGGCGCCGATCCGACCGCCCTGGGCGACCGCGCGCTGGCCGAGGGCGACCCGCACCTGATCCTGGAGGGCGTGCTCGTCACCGCGTTCGCGACCGGCGCCTCGGAGGCGGTCATCGCCGTGCGCCGCGACTGGAGCCTGGCGCTCGAGCGGCTGCGGAACGCCGTGGCCGAGGCTGAGGCGGCGCACCTGGCGGGCTACCTGGTGATGGGCACCGACTTCTCGTGCGTGGTCAGCGTCCAGGAAGGTGCCGGCGCGCTCATCGCCGGTGAGGAGACCGCTCTCCTGGCAGCGCTGGCCGGCGACCGCGGCATGCCGGTGATCCGGCCGCCTTACCCCACCGAGCGCGGGCTGCGTGGTGCCCCGACGGTCGTCCAGAACGGCGAGACGCTGGCGCACGTGGCCTGGATCTCGCGGCACGGAGCAAAGAAGTTCGCCTCGGTCGGCAGCGAGAACGCGCCGGGCACCAAGCTGGTGAGCATCTACGGCCGCGTCGCGCAGCCGGGCCTGGCCGAGGTGGCGCTCGGCACTTCCCTGAGCGAGATCGTGGCGCTGGCCGGTGGCGGGACCGGCACGACCAAGGCGGTCTTCGTCGGTGGCCCGGGTGGCGGGGCGATCGCCGCCGCCGAGCTCGATACGCCCTATGACTTCGACGCGCTCCACGCGGCGGGCGCCGGCATCGGCCTTGGCCAATTCCTGGTCACCGACACCGACACCTGCATGGTCGATACCGCTCGCTTCTTCCTCGACTACTCGGCGCGCGAGGCGTGCGGGAAGGCGGTCCCCTGCCGGATCGGCACGAAGCGGCTGGTCGAGGCGCTCGACCGCGTCCTCGCCGCCAGCCCACGCCCGAGCGACCCGCAGCTGATGCGCGACCTCGCCCGCAAGATGCACGACACGGCACTCTGCCACCTCGAGTCGCGCGCGCCCGGGCCGATGCTCACCACCCTCGACCGCTTCCCCGACGAGTACCGCGCCCACGCCGAGCGGGGCGAGTGCCTCGCCGGCGCGTGCAGCACGCCGCGCGTCTCACCGCTCCTCGCACCACTGGCCGGCCTCTAGGATGCACCGGCCATGAGCTTCGTCACCAACGGCAACGGGAACGGCAAGGGCGCCCCGCTGCGCCCTGAGGACTACACCCCCATCTGGCCGATGGTGCCTGGCACTCGCAAGATCGCGGTCACCATCAACGGCGCGCAGGTCGAGGCGGAGGAGGGGCAGACCATCCTCCAGGCCTGCCGGGTGCTGGGGATCGACGTCCCGACCCTCTGCTACGAGCCGAAGCTGGCGCCCTACGGTGCCTGCCGCATCTGCGTCGTCGAGGTCGAGGGGCAGGAGAACACGCCGATCAGCTGCGGCACCCAGATCGCCGAGGGGATGGTCATCACCACCCACTCCGATCGGCTCGTCGAGAACCGGCGCATGGTGCTCGAGCTGATCTTCAGCGACCACGACGCCTACTGCCTGCCCCCGTGCCAGTTCAAGTGCCCGACCCGGGTCGACATCCCCGGCTACCTGAAGCAGAACACCCTGGGCAACTGGGAGGAGGCGACGCGCATCCTGAAGCGCTCGCTCCCCTTCCCCGCCATCCTCGGCCGCGTCTGCCCAGCCCCGTGCGAGACGCACTGCCGGCGCGAGGAGGTCGACACCGCCATCGCCATCCGCGACTCGCACCGCTACTGCGCCGACCGGGTGCTCGAGGTCGACGCACCGGCCCCCACCCCGTGGCCGCGCGAGCCGGATTCCGGACGCCGGGTGGCGGTCATCGGCTCCGGGCCGGCGGGGATGTCGGCGGCCTACTACCTCCAGCTGCGCGGCCACCACTGCGACGTCTACGAGGCCGATCCCGAGCAGGGCGGCATGCTCCGCTACGGGATCCCCGCCTATCGGCTCCCGAAGGAGTGGATGGACCGCGAGCTGAACCACGTCTGGGAGCTGGGCGCCACCTTCCGCCCGAACATGCGCCTCGGCCGCGACTTCCACGTTGCCGACCTGCTGGCGCAGGGCTACGACGCGGTCTTCGTCGGGATCGGCTGCTACCGCTCCAACGAGATGGGGATCCCCGGCGAGGACGCCGACGGCGTGGTCAACGCCCTCGAGAACCTCTACAACAGCTCGCGCGGCGTCCCGATCCCCGCCCTCAAGGGAGCGAAGGTGGTCGTGATCGGCGGCGGCTTCACGGCGATCGACTGCACGCGGACCAGCATCCGCCAGTCCGCCGCGGAGGTGACCCTCGTCTACCGCCGCGACCTGAAGGACATGCCGGCGCAGGACGAGGTGCACGAGGCGATCGAGGAGGGGGCGCGGGTCATCTTCCAGGCCGCGCCGGTCCGGATCGTCACCGACAAGCGCAACAAGGTCACCGGCGTCGAGTTCCAGCGGATGCACCTGGGCGACCCCGACGAGAAGGGCCGTCGTCGCCCGGAGCCGATGCCCGGCACCGAGTTCGTCGTCAGCTGCGACACCGTGCTCGGCGCCATCGGCCAGGGACCCGAGCTCTCCTGGATCGAGTCCGAGCCCGAGGAGATCCGCTCACAGCTCGAGGTGAGCCGCCGCGGCACCCTGGTCAGCGAGGACGACATCTTCCGCACCGGCGTGCCGCGCGTCTTCGCCTCCGGCGACGTGCGCGCCGGCGCCACGACCGTGGTCGAGGCGATCGGCGAGGGGCGGCGCGCCTCCTACGCGATCGACTACTGGCTGCGCGGCCACGACCTCGACGACCCGCAGGTGCGCCGCATCGTGTCCGAGCCGCAGCCCAGCTTCCTGACGATCGTGCCCTTCACCGACGACGTGAAGGAGCCCAAGGCCGTGATGGGCAAGCAGGGCGCCGAGGAGCGCAAGGGCGGCTTCGCCGAGTACGAGTTCGGCTACTCCGGCGACCAGGCGATGGCCGAGGCGGGGCGCTGCCTGCAGTGCACCTGCGAGGCGATCGGCCACTGCGACCTGCGCGAGGCGGCGATCGAGTACGAGACGACGCTCAACATGGCGATCGACGAGCGCTCGATCCAGGACAACCCGTACGTCGGCGTCAACCACGGCTACGGCCGCGACGACACGCACTCGTTCATCCTGCGCGACTACAGCCGCTGCATCGACTGCGGCCGCTGCGCCCAGGTCTGCAAGGAGATCGTCGGGGCCGGCTGCTACGACTTCATCGGCAAGGGCTTCGACTCGCTCGTCACCACCGCCGACTTCGTCTCGCTCAACGAGACGCCGTGCGTGTCATGCGGCCGCTGCGCGGAGACGTGCCCGGTCGGCGCGCTCATGCCGCGGCCGCGCACCCTGGAGACCTACCAGCTCGACATGAGCCGATGCATCTTCTGCGGCATCTGCGCCGATGCCTGCCCGTACGACGCCCTGCGCTGCGGGCCGGAGTTCGAGTTCAGCGAGTACCAGCGCGACCTGCCGATGCTCGACATCCTGGAGATGTCCGACCGGGAGCGACCGACCAGGTAGTTGATGGGGTGGGCAACCACCTCCTCGGCTGGCTATCGCGACAGCCTTCGGAGCCGGCTGCCCACCCCTTCTTCTTCGGACCGGTGGCTCTCGCGAGCTGATCTCTTGAGAACTCGTGCTGTCAGCCCGGGCGGGGCTAGCCGGGGTTACGTGTGGGGATTGTCATGATGGGGAGCGGAAGCTCCGCCTGTCCGCCAATCGTTCCCGTGCTGAAGTCGGGCTCGAGTGACGGAGCACCGGTGGAGTTGCGGTAGATGAGGAACCACCCAACGGGCAGCTCCGCCTGCCGCCATTCGGCCAGCCGCACCGTGAAGTCGATCGGCGTGTACGTTGCCGCGAAGATGATGCTTCTCGTTCGGTCGGTCAGGTCGAGCGCCTCTACCTGCCAGTGGCCCGCTTTGTAGTCATCGAGCTCCCCAAGGACGAGCGGGCCATGCGCTCCGGCGATCAGTTGAATCGGGTTGAAGATGTCTTCGCCTCCGCCAAGAGGCGACCGCACTCCGGTGCGCAGGTCAATGACGAAGCCGTCGCAGATCCCCTGCGCGCAGGGGCTGCTCGATCCGATGAGCAGGTCGCCAGCGATGCCCACGATCTGCTCGTCGAACGCGAACCCCTGCCAACGCTTCAGGGCGCTGCCGTCTGCCGGTGCGGCGATCAGGTCACAGCCGCCGGGCCAGCAGCTCACCAGTGCGATCCATCGCCCATCGTTCGAGACCGCCAGCCGCGGGTACAGGCTGATCCCGGACAGGGGCTCGTAGGGCGTGGCCGCGTCGGGGGAGAGATCGTAGATGGTGATGATTGATCGCGCGCGCCCGCCGACCGTGGGCACGGCCTCCACGGAGACGAAGACGCCGTTCGTACGGCCGAGCGTGACGGCATAGGCCATGGTCCCGGATGGATCGAGGGCGAGCGCGGGGATGAAGTTCGAGGTGGTGAGGAGTCCTGTATCGGTCCCGCTTGCGACCGAGACCGTGTGAATGGTTGCGTACTGGCCATCATCGGCGACGTACAGCATGCGCCCGCCCGCCGGGCCAACCGGCTGCGGCTGGAGCGGCAGGCTGATCGGTCCATTGCCGGGGTTGTGCAGGTCGACCGTCTTGGTCACGTGGCCATCGAGCGTGCCCACCCGCAGGTAGTTCAGCGACAGATCGACGGCAGCGAACGGCTGCTCGAGCGTCCAGAAGCCGCTGGTGGCAAGGTCGAGCTGCGTAGGCACCGTGGCGGGCGACGGCGCGATCGTGGGCCAATTGGTCGGCGAGGGCGAGGCGGTCGGCGAAAGGCTCTCCGCCGATGGAACTGCGCTCGGTTGCGGGGTGGCCGATGGCGTTGCGGCGCTGCATGCGCTGATCGCCAGTGCCACGGCTACCACCGTACGCGCAAGCCGGGTGCTTCCACGCGGAATCACAGTTCGATCTTCGGTGTGAGGTAACGCGCACGCAAGGGCCGATCCGCCTGTAGCGACCGCGACCTACGCCGTGCGCGGCGGCGCGTCCCTCCAGAAGATGCCCACGACGCGGAAGAGCAGATAGCCCAGCAGCGCGCCGGCGACGTTCACGATCACGTCGTCGATGTCGGCCGAGCGGTCGGGGATCCGGATCTGCGCGAGCTCGATCGAGGCGGAGATCAGGAGCGCCAGCGGGAGGATCAGCCACCATCGGCGCAGGACCGGCAGGGCGATCGGCCCGAGCAGGCCGAGGGGGAGGAGGAGAAAGAGGTTCCCGAACAGGTTGCGCATCCAGAACCCCGAGCCGAAGTTCCGGAAGTAGATCGCGAGGGTATGGAAGGGGACCAGGTTGTCGTCCACGACCTGGCCCGGGAGCGGGTGCGCCGGCTGGAGGGTGAGCCACAGCCCGCCGACCAGCCAGAGGCCGAGGAGCAGGGCGGCAGCGAGGCGCATCGCGCGCCACGATGACAGGCCGAAGCGATTCCTGCCATGGACCGATCGTGCGGGGCCGCTGCGCTAGAATCGGACGCGGCCTCGAGGCAGATCGAATCTACGGATCGGCGAGGCCGTTTGAGCGCCCGAACACTCGACAGGAGCCGCTGCCCTGGACCTCTCCGGCGTCCTCTTCATCCTGCTCGCCGTCGGTGTCATCGGTGGCGGACTGCTGGTGGTCACGCTGCGCAACATCATCCACAGCGCGATCGCGATGATGGTCTGCTTCGGGTCGCTGGCGGGGATGTACGCCCTCCTCGGGGCGCCGATCGTGGCGGCGGCGCAGGTGCTCATCTACCTGGGCGCCATCAGCGTGCTGATCCTGTTCGCGATCATGCTCACCCAGGCGGGCGACGCGAACCTCCCCTCGCCGTTTCACCGCCAGGCGATCCTCGCGGTGATCGCCGCGCTGGTCGTGGTGGGGCTGATCGGCTGGGCGGTCGTCGAGACCGACTGGGGCAACGCCACGGTGGTGATCGCCATCAGCATCGCGGCCGTGTCGAAGGCGCTCTTCACCGACTACGCGCTGCCCTTCGAGATCCTCAGCCTGCTCCTGCTGGCCGCGATCATCGGCGCCATCTACCTCGCCCGGCGTCCGGAAGACGACGAGAAGGCGAACGGCTGATGGGCCTCCAGGGCTACCTCCTCGTCTCGGCGATCCTGTTCGGGATCGGGATGTTCGGCTTCCTCGCCCGTCGCAACGCGATCCTGATGCTGATCAGCATCGAGCTGATGCTGAACGCGGTGAACCTGTCGCTGGTCGCCTTCAACGCGTACCACTACAACGGCCCCAACAACGCCGGGGCGATCTTCGCGCTGCTGGTGATGGCCGTGGCGGCGGCCGAGGCGACGGTGGGGCTGGCGCTGGTGATCGCCATCATCCGGACGCGCCAGACGCCCGAGGTCGACGAGTACTCGGACCTCAAGGAATGAGCCGATGACGGTCGAGAACCTGATCGCGCTGATCCCGGCCCTGCCGCTGATCGGCTTCCTGTTCGCGGTGCTGGTCGGGCCACGGATCGACCGGATCCCGACCCACGGCCACGAGGCGCATGGCGGCGAGCACTCCGACGACCACGGCGGCCACTCCGGGCACGGCGGCGAGACCCACGACGCGCACGACGAGGTCGACGAGTCGTCGTTCCGGACGATCCCCTCCGAGGAGGAGCAGCGGGCCACCTCGCCGCACGTGGGCCATGCCGACGACCTGGCCAACAGCAACGGCGCCGATGGCGTCATCCCCGACGACATGAACGACGGGCGCGGGCAGGTCGGGCACGTGGTCGAGGGCGGGGCGCAGCCGCGCTACCGCTCGTGGTGGGTGCCGACCGCGCTCGTGGCGGTCGGGTGGGCCTTCAGCATGGTCGTCTTCGTCAACGTCGTGTTCGGCGGGCACACGTACCACGTCTCGCTCTACGAGTGGATCGGGTCGGGGACCTTCCACGTCCAGATCGCGTTCCTGGTCGACGGCCTGACGGCGATGCTGCTGCTCGTGGTCAGCACGGTGGGGCTGCTGGTCCACGTCTACTCGATCGGCTACATGAACGGCGACCGAGGGCTGTGGCGCTTCTTCGCCTACCTGAACCTGTTCATGTTCAGCATGCTGCTGCTGATCCTGGGCGACAACTTCCTGATGCTCTATGTCGGCTGGGAGGCGGTCGGCCTGTGCAGCTACGCGCTCATCGGCTTCTGGTACAAGAAGCCCTCGGCGGCGGGAGCGGCCAAGAAGGCGTTCGTCGTCAACCGGGTCGGCGACTTCGGCTTCGGCCTGGGGATCATGGCCATCTGGACCGCGCTCGGCACGCTCCAGTTCGACCAGGTCTTCGCGCGAATCGGCACCCTCGACCCGGGGATGATCACCCTGATCGCGCTGCTCCTCTTCGCGGGTGCGGTGGGCAAGAGCGCGCAGTTCCCGCTCCACGTCTGGCTGCCGGACGCGATGGAGGGGCCCACCCCGGTCAGCGCCCTGATCCACGCCGCGACGATGGTCAACGCCGGGGTCTACATGGTCGCCCGGGCCAACCCGATCTTCGCCCACTCGCCCACGGCCATGTGGGTGGTGGCCAGCATCGGGGTCTTCACCGCCATCTTCGCGGCCGCCATCGCGCTGACCCAGAACGACATCAAGAAGGTGCTCGCCTACTCGACGGTGAGCCAGCTCGCCTACATGTTCTTCGCGCTGGGGATCGGCGCCTGGGTGGCGGCCATCTTCCACCTGGTCAGCCACGGCTTCTTCAAGGGGCTCCTCTTCATGGGCTCCGGCTCCGTGATCCATGGCGCGTCGGGGGAGCAGGACATGCGCTTCATGGGCGGCCTGCGGGCGCGGATGCGATGGACCTACTGGACCATGGTCATCGGCTCGCTGGCGCTGGCCGGGATCCCCATCTTCGCCGGTTTCTTCAGCAAGGACGAGATCCTGGGCGAGGCCTTCGGGCGCGGCTACTACCTGTTCTGGGCGGTCGGCCTGGTGGTCGCCTTCATGACCGCCTTCTACACGTTCCGCATGATCTACCTGACCTTCCACGCGACGTGGCGCGGCCCGCGCGACGCCTGGGCCCACGTCCACGAGTCGGCGCCGACGATGGTCGCGCCGCTCGTCATCCTGGCCGTGCCCACGATCCTCGTCGGGCTGCTGCTGGGCCTTCCGCCGGAGGGTGGCGCGATCCACACCTGGCTGGCCGATGTCTTCCGTGGCGCCGAGGATCTCGGCGCGGGGATCCTGCCCGGCTCGATCGCCGCGGGCGCGCACGAGGGATTCGCCTTCCTCGGCCTCGGCGGCCTGCTCCTGCTCCTCGGCGCGACCGCCGGGACGGCGGGGATCTGGCTGGCGTACCGCTGGTACGTCCGCGACCCCGAGGCGCCGGCGCGCTTCGTGGCCGCCATCCCGTTCGGGCTCGGCCCCGGGATGTACGCCGCCAGCCTGAACAAGTACTACGTGGATGACCTCTACGGCCTGGTCTGGGCCCGCGGCGGGGTCCTCGTCGGGAACCTGCTGTGGTGGTTCGACGCCAAGGTGATCGACGGGGCGGTGAACGGTGCCGGCTGGATCGCGCAGCGCCTCGGCTCGGTGCTGCGCCGCAGCCAGACCGGCCGCGTCCAGAACTACGGCCTGGGGATGGCGGCCGGGCTCGTGGTGGTGCTCGTGGCGTACCTGGTCTTCCGCTCGTGACCGGCCTGCCGGTGCTCAGCCTGGTCGTCTTCTCGCCGCTGGTCGGCGTGCTGGCGATCCTCTTCGTGCCGCGCGACAACGCCCGCCTGATCCGCTGGATCGCCCTGCTCGCCTCCCTGGCGAGCCTCGCCTTCAGCCTGAACCTGCTCGGCTACCAGGCCTCCGGGGCCGAGTTCCAGTTCCGCGAGGACCTCTCCTGGATCGCCGCGTTCGGGATGCGCTACACGATGGGCGTCGACGGGCTGTCGGTCGTGCTGGTGCTCCTCACCACGGTGCTCAGCGTGGTGAGCATCTTCTACTCCTGGGACCCGATCCAGACGCGGGTCAAGGAGTACTACGCCACGATGCTGCTGCTGATGGTCGGCATGCTGGGCGTCTTCGTCAGCCTCGACCTGTTCCTCTTCTACGTCTTCTGGGAGCTGAGCCTGATCCCGATGTACCTGATCATCGGGATCTGGGGCGGGCCGCGGCGGATCTACGCCACCGTCAAGTTCGTGGTCTATACCCTGGTCGGCTCGCTGCTGATGCTGGTCGCCATCCTGGCCGTGGCGATCGCGTACGCATCGGCCGGCCACCCGTTCACCTTCAGCTACGAGACGCTCCGCGGCTTCGGGTACACCGATGGGCTCCAGGCGCTCGCGTTCGTCGCCTTCTTCCTGGCCTTCGCCATCAAGGTCCCGATGTGGCCGTTCCACACCTGGCTCCCCGACGCCCACGTCGAGGCGCCGACGGCGGGAAGCATCATCCTGGCCGGGGTGCTCCTCAAGCTGGGCGGCTACGGCTTCCTGCGCTACTCGCTGCCGCTCCTGCCCGATGCCTCCAAGGAGTTCGCCCCGATCGTGATCGGCCTGGCGGTGGTGGCGATCCTCTACGGGGCGATGGTCAGCATGGTGCAGCCGGACCTCAAGAAGCTGATCGCCTACTCGTCGGTGAGCCACATGGGCTTCGTGATGCTCGGCGTCTTCGTCTTCAACGTCCAGGGGCTCCAGGGCGCGGTCTTCCAGATGATCAGCCACGGGGTGACGACGGGGGCCCTCTTCCTCCTCGTCGGGGTGATCTACGAGCGCACCCACGACCGCCAGATCGCGCACATGGGCGGCCTCAACGGGCGCCTGCCGCGCTACGCGGCGATCTTCGGGCTCTTCACCTTCGCGAGCATCGGGCTGCCCGGACTGAGCGGCTTCGTCGGCGAGTTCCTGGTGGTGCTCGGCTCGTTCCAGTACTCCGGCTGGGTCGCCGCCGCGACGATGCTGGTGGTGATCGTCAGCGCGGTCTACATGCTCTGGATGTTCCAGCGCGTCTTCTTCGCCGTCCCGTCGGACTGGATGCGACGCGCCTGGCCGAAGCTGACCGACATGAGCCGCAACGAGTGGCTCGCGCTCGCCCCGCTGATCGTGCTGGTCGTGGCACTCGGCGTCTTCCCCGGGCCGGTGCTGAACGCCATCTCGGCGCCGGTGCAGCGGATCCTCGACACGATCAACGCCTCGCACGGCCTGGCCGGGTTCCTGCCGTGGTAGCGCCGCGATGACCGCCACCGAGTTCAACGCGCTCCTCCCCGAGCTGGCGCTCACGGTGCTGGTGCTGGTGGTCCTCACCGTCGACCTCTTCCTGCGGCGGGACCAGAAATGGGTGCTGACCCCGCTGACCGTGATCGGCCTCCTCGTGGTCGGCGTCCGGCTCTTCGGGGCCTGGGGCGTCAACGCGACGATCTTCTCCGGCTTCTACCGGGTCGACGACCTGTCGGTCGCCTTCAAGGCGGCGAGCGTCGTGATCGGCATCCTCTCGACCCTCTTCGCACCGGGCTACCTGTCCAACCGGCGCCTGCCGCTCGGCGAGTTCAATGTGATCCTCCTCTTCAGCCTGATCGGGATGTTCGTGCTCGCCTCGGCGAGCGACCTGATCACCCTGTTCATCGGCCTCGAGCTGATGGTGATGCCGGCCTACCTGCTCGCCGGCTACGCCAAGACCGATCGGTACAGCAACGAGGGCGGGCTCAAGTACTTCCTGCTCGGCAGCTTCGCCAGCGCGATCCTGCTCTTCGGGATCAGCTGGACCTACGGCCTGACTGGCTCGACCCGCCTATCGGAGATCGGCGGGCTGGTCCACGGGGCCGGCCCGGCGGGCCTGGTGGCGATCGCGATGCTCACCGTCGGCGCCACCTTCAAGGCGGCCGCGGTGCCGTTCCACTTCTGGACGCCGGACGCCTACCAGGGCGCGCCAACGCCCATCACCGGGTTCCTCTCGGTGGGGCCGAAGCTCGGCGCCTTCGCCCTGCTGGTGCGCCTCTTCGTCGTGGGCCTGGGGGCAAGCGGCGCCGACTGGTACGGCGCGATGGCCGTCCTGGCGGTGCTGACCATGACCGGCGGCAACATCGTCGCCCTGATGCAGACGAACGTGAAGCGGATGCTCGCGTACTCGAGCATCGCGCATACCGGCTACATCATCGCCGCGCTCGCCGCCTTCGCCCATACGACGAACCTGGTGGCCCGCGGCGAGGCGATCCAGTCGATCCTCTTCTACGTCCTCGGCTACGGGGTGATGAACATCGCCGCCTTCAGCGTGGTCGGCATGCTCCAGCGCGACGCCCGGCGCTTCGGAGGCCTCAACGCCTTCGCCGGGCTGGCGGGACGCGCGCCGGCGATGGCCGCCGCAATGGCGATCCTGCTCCTCTCGCTGACCGGCATCCCGCCCACCGTCGGCTTCTTCGCCAAGCTCTACGTGCTGGTCGCCACGGTCGACGCCGGGGTCGCCTGGCTCGCCGTGGCGATCGCCCTCAACGCGGCGCTCGCCGCCTTCTACTACCTGCGCGTGATCGTCTACATGTACATGCGCGAGCCGGAGGCCGATCCGGCGCCGATCGAGCGCTCGCCGCTCACCGTGCTCGCCCTGGCCCTGTCCGTGGCCGGCGTGCTGGCGCTCGGCCTCTTCCCCGATCCGATCATCGAGTTCCTGCGCAGCTCGGCCGCGTCGCTCTTCTGACCGATGCGGCCGCCGGATGGTCCGGGGGCCATCCGCGGAACGCCTTGCTAGACTCGGGCCGATGAAGCGCCTCTTCGCCCCCGGCCTGTTCCTGCCCGTGGTGCTGGCCCTGGTGGGCGTGGTGCTGATCGTCGCGGGGCAGCTGCAGGTCGGCGCGCCGGGCGAGTCCCTGCCGCCGATCAGCGAGTCGCCGGTGGCGGTCGCCACGCCGAGTCCCAGCCTCGCGCCGTCGCAGGGCGCGACGGAGGTGCCCACCCCATCCCCCACGCCGATCCCCGCCGACTGGGTGGCGGTGCAGATCGAGGTGCCATCGGTCGACCTCAACGTGGCGGTGAAGCACGCCAAGGTGGGGCAGGGCGGCGAGCTCCCCGACGATGCGGCCTACATCCTCTACCAGAGCTCGGAGCCCGGGCGCGACGCCAACACCTACCTGGTCGGCCACGCGCTCCAGCACCTCTTCAAGCGCCTCTGGAACGTGATGCTGGGGGCGGAGGTGCGGATCAAGATGTCGGACGGGGCGGTGCTCCGCTACGTGGTCACCGAGATCCATCCCAACGTCAGCTGTCCTGACTCGCGCAGCGCCCCGATGCCGAAGCCGCCGCTCGCCCTCCAGTACGCCGCCCCCGGCTGCCCGGGGGCCGCGTGGATCAACCCGACCGACCACGAGCGGCTCACCCTCCAGACGAGCCAGGGCTACAACCGCAACTGGGGCGAGCTGGTGGTGGTCGCCAGGCGGATCGGCTAGCGGGCTCGCCGCCTTCCCTCGACCAGCAGCGCGGGGACGATCGTCACCGCCGCCACCGCCAGCGCGATCAGGATCACGAGACGCAGGACTCCCGCCGCCTCGCCGCGCGACCATGCCTCGAGCAGGTCGACGAGCGCCAGGCTCGAGTGCGGATCGACGCCCACGAACTCGGGGTGGCCGAGGGTGGTGACCAGTGCATCGCGCCGTGCCGGGTCGTTGACCAGCGCGTTCAGCGCGTCGATCCGATTCTGTCCAATGCTGGTCAGCAGCGCCAGCCCGACGCTCATCCCGACCGTGCGGGCCACCTGGAGCATGGCGCTCGCCACTCCATACGCCGACGCGCCGGCCGCCTCCACCGCCGCCGTCGCCCGCGGCGAGACGGTGAGCCCGAACCCCGCGCCGAAGATCGCGAGGTCGCGCTGAAGGCGCGACAGGTCGGTGCCGACTCCCCAGCCGGCCGCCAGCGCCAGGCCGATCACCGTCAGCCCCACCCCCGCGACCGCGGTCCAGCGCTGGCCGATCCAGCCGGAGGCCACGCCGCCAACCACGGCCCCCACGGCGATCGCCAGGGTGAGCGCGGTGAGCGCCGCCGCCGAGCGGTCGGCGCCTGCGTTCAGCACCCGGTTGACGAAGACCGGACCGCCGATGATCGCCGTGGCCAGGGTGTAGCCGGTGAGCAGGCTCACCCCGTTCGACGCCGCGAAGCGCGTGTCCGCGAAGAGGCGCGGATCGATCAGCGGCGCCCCCTGCCGCAGCTCGCGGCGCACGAACCAGAGGCCAAGCAGGAGCGCCCCCGCCAGCCCGATCAGGATCCAGGCGTCAAGCCAGCCGCGCTGCCCAGCCAGCGAGAGCGCCCCGATTCCCACCACCAGGGTCAGCGCCACGAGCAGCCCACCCGCCAGGTCGATCCGGCCGTGCGCTCGCGGCGTCTCGACGCCCCCCGCCACCACGTAGATCAGGAACAGGGTGATGATCCCGGCCGGCACGTTGAGGAAGAAGATCCACTGCCAGCCGGCGAGGTCCAGGCCGGGGATGGGCAGCGACACGTTGAGCAGCACCCACGCGCCGTAGGCCGGACCGACCGCCATCCCCACGAAGGTGGCCGCCCCCTCGATGCCCAGCGCCGTGGCGCGCGCTCGCCCCGAGAAGAGGTGGCTGGCGATCGTCATCGAGAGGGGGACGAGCGCCCCGCCGCCGAACCCCTGCACGACGCGCGTCGCGATGAGCCAGTCGAGCCCGGCCTGCGGGCCGGCGATGCGCGACAGGCCGGCGCCGAAGCTGCCGAGGCAGAAGAGCGCGAGCGCGACGAGGTAGAGGCGTCGCGCGCCCCACAGGTCGGCGGCTCGCCCGGCGAGCGGCATGGCCACCACGTAGGCGAGCAGGTAGGCGTTGACGATCCAGCTGGCATGGGCCAGGTCGGTCCAGCCGCCGAAGTCGGCCACGATCGAGGGCAGGGCGATGGCGACCACCATCAGCTCCGCGCCGCCGAGGAAGACGCCGAGCGAGGCCACCGCCAGGATCGCCCATGCGCTCGCCGGGGACCGGCCCATCCCGGCCGCTGTCACAGGTCGGTGCGCTCCAGGCCCCTGGCACCCAGGGCGAGCAGGATCGAGGTCGCGGCCAGCGCGACGCCCGCCGAACGCAGCGCATCGGCGAGCGGTCGGGTGGCGCTGTCGAGGTGCGACAGGAGGCCGATCCCGCCGGTCGGGCTGGGCACGCCGGCCGGCGCGAGCGCGACGGCCACGGCCAGCGTCACCGCGCCGACCACGATCGCCAGGGCGGTGGCGGGACGCGCCGGCAGGTAGGTGCCGGCCAGGAGCCCGACCGCCACGGCGAGGAGTCCCACGCCGATCGTCGCGCCGACCGCGGCCGCGTACGGGACGGGATCCGGCCTCCCCTCGGCGTGGCTCAGGGCCGCAAGCCACGCCCCGATCGAGCCGAGCGCGATCCCGATCCCCAGCAGCAGCCCGAAGGCGACGAACCACGACATGAAGACGGAGGCGCGCGGGACGGCGCGGACCGCCATCCAGGCGACCGTGCCGCGGCGGCGCTCATTGGCCAACGTGCCCGCGGCCAGTCCCGCGGCGATGGCGATCGCCCCGCTGGCCCCCACCGCGTACCAGAACCCTGCGCCGCCCACCGCGGTGACGCCCACCAGGTCGGGTGGCACGACGATCGCCAGCAGGCCGCCGAGCAGCGGCAGCCCCAGCACGGCGATCAGCCGGAAGCTGATCCACATCTCGTGGAGCGCCATCCAGGAGAGGGTCCAGATCCGGCTCACCGGTGCGGCCCCGCCGAACGCGGTGGGTCGACCGTGATCACGCCGGCGAGCGCCTCGATCCCCCGTTCGGAGAGGGTCAGACCGCGCGCGTCCAGCTGGCTCACAGAAGCGTGCACCAGCAGCTTGCCGTCGCGCAGGAATGCCACCTGGTTGACGAGGCCGGCCTCGCTGGCCGGGAAGCGGCTCGTGATCAGCACCGTCCGGCGCCGGCCTGGGACCGCCAGCAGCCGTAACCGCTCCTCGGGATCGACGGCTCGCAGGGGGTCCTCGAGGAGCAGCACCTCCGGGTCGGTCAGCACCGCCGCGGCCAGCGCGACCCGCTCCGCCAGCGACGTGCCGCCACGCTGCACCGGCTCGTCGAGCTGGTCGCCGAAGCGATAGTGCTCGGCGATCGTGTCGATCCGGAGCCGTCGCTCGGCCGGCTCGTATTCGGCGAGGCGACCGGCCAGGTCGAGCACTTCGCGCGGGGTCATCCACGGGTAGATGCCGGCCTCTGGCCCCACGTAGCCGACGCGGCGCGCCCAGCCGGCCGCCGAGTCGTCGGCCCGCGTCACCCCAGCCAGTCGCACCGTGCCCGCGCTCGAATGGGCGAGCCCGGCGAGGATGCGCAGCAGCATCGGCGCCGATTCCTCCGGTCGCGAGGCGACCAGCAGGCGTGCCCCGACCCCCACGACCAGCTCCAGTCCGTCGAGCAGGCGATGGCCGCGGCCCCCCCGGGTGAGCCCCTCGCAGACGATGGACGCCGGCCTGAGCAGGCGGAGCGACTGTGAGGCCCAGAGCGCATCCGGCGTCGAACTCGTCACGGGCCCAAATGTACTCCTTGACGCCTTCGTGACCGGGCGGATATCATAAGCCTCCGCTTATATCAATCCGCATTTGATAAAGAAGCGCTACGCAATGACCCTCACTCCCGAGACCCGCGCCGAGCGTGACCTGCGTCGCCTGCGAACCGTCTATCGGGCGCTCGGCGACGAGACGCGGCTGCGCGTCATCAGCCTCCTCGCCGAGTTCGGCCCGATGCCGGTCAACGAGCTCTCGGCCCGCGTCGTCCTGTCGCAGCCGCTCATCAGCTGGCACCTGCGCATCCTGCGCCTCGCCAGCCTGGTCGAGACGCAGCGCCACGGACGCGAGGTGATCTGCCGCCTCCGCACCGCGGCCTTCGAGGAGCTGCACGAGACCGAGGCTCGCCTCATCGGTGGGACCTCGGGCATCGGCATGGCACGCCCGAGCGGCGCATCGGAGGTGGCCGATGTCGGCTAGCCATCCGAGCGCCGGCGAGCTCCCTCGCGGCAGCTCCCTCCTCTCGAATCGCCTGAAGGAGGCGGGGCGTGCGTTCCTCGCCCCGCTGGTGCGCCTGGCACAACGACTCGGGATCACCGCCAACCGTGTCACCGTGGCGGGCTTCTGCATCGTCGTCGCGGCGGCCGTCCTGATCGCCATCGGGCAGCTCCTGATCGGGGCGGCGGTGCTCGTCCTCGGCTCGCTTCTCGACGCCGTCGACGGGGCCCTGGCGCGCGCCACCGGCGGCAGCACCACGTTCGGCGGCTTCCTCGACTCCACCCTCGATCGGGCGGCGGAAGGGATCCTGTACGTGGGGATCGTCGCCTACCTGCTCGACGCGAGCGCCGCGCCGCTGTGGCCGGTGCTCCTCGCCCTGGGAGCCCTCTCGGGATCCTTCATGGTCAGCTACACGCGCGCCAAGGCGGAGGCGATCGGCGTCTCCGCGTCGGTCGGCCTCGCTCCGCGCACGGAGCGGCTCGTCCTGATCGTGGCCGGCATCGGCCTCGCCGGGATCGGCTTTGGGATCGGCCTGCTCGGCGCCATCGGGATCATCGCCGCCCTGTCGGCGGCCACCACCATCCAGCGCATCTGGCACGTCCGACGACAGGTCGAAGCGACACAGGAGAGATAGCAATCGTGGCGAGCAGCAACGGCAAGAACGGACATCGACCCAGCGACGGCAAGATCCGCGTGGCGATCGTCGGGGTCGGCAACTGTGCCTCGAGCCTGGTGCAGGGTCGCTACTACTACGAGAAGACGAAGGAGACCGACCACGTCCCCGGTCTGATGCACGTCAACCTGGGCGGCTATCACATCCGCGACATCGAGTTCGTGGCCGCCTTCGACGTCGACAAGACGAAGGTCGGCAAGGACCTGTCCGAGGCCATCTGGGCCGGCCAGAACAACACCTTCAAGTTCATGGACGTGCCGCACATCGGTGTCACCGTGGACCGCGGCATGACCCACGATGGCCTCGGAAAGTACCTCTCCGAGGTGATCGAGAAGGCGCCCGGCCCGACCGCCGACGTGGTCGGCATCCTCAAGGAGCGCAAGGTCGACGTGATGGTCTCCTACCTGCCGGTCGGCAGCGAGGAGGCGACCAAGTGGTACGTCGAGCAGGCCCTGCAGGCGGGCGTCGGCTTCATCAACGCGATCCCGGTCTTCATCGGGCGCGAGCCGTACTGGCAGCGGCGCTTCGCGGAGCGTGGCCTGCCGATCATCGGCGACGACATCAAGAGCCAGGTCGGGGCGACCATCACCCATCGGGTCCTGACCCGCCTCTTCATGGACCGCGGCGTCCGGATCGACCGCACCTACCAGCTCAACTTCGGCGGAAACACGGACTTCCTGAACATGCTCGAGCGCGAGCGGCTGGAGTCCAAGAAGATCAGCAAGACGAACGCGGTGACCTCGATGCTCGACTACGAGATCGCCGAGGGCGACATCCACGTCGGGCCGTCCGACTACGTCCCCTGGCTGAAGGACCGCAAGTGGTGCCACATCCGGATGGAGGGGACCACCTACGGCGACGTCCCGCTCAACCTCGAGATGAAGCTCGAGGTGTGGGACTCGCCGAACAGCGCCGGCGTCATCACCGATGCGATCCGCTGCCTGAAGCTCGGCCTCGACCGCGGCCTGGTCGGCACGCTGGTCGCCCCCTCGTCGTACTTCATGAAGAGCCCGCCGCGCCAGATCCACGACGACGTGGCACGCGAGCGCGTCGAGGCCTTCATCCGTGGCGACGACAACGAGACGCTGGTCGGGACCGAGACGCCGCCCAAGAGCACGCAGCGCAAGCTCGCGCCGGCCAAGGCCAGGGCCGCCGTCGTCGCCGACTGACGCAGTGTCGACCACGGCCAGGCACCTCCGATGCGGAGCGGCCGCGCGACGCCTCCAGCGGGGAGCGCCGGCGCGAGCAGCTCACCTACTGGGCCTATCGCGCCGGCGAGCGGGTGATCAACCTGCTGCCGCGCTGGCTGGTGCTGCCACTCGCCGCGGCGGCCGGCAACGGGGCGCACGACCTGACCGCCGACAAGCGCGGCCTCGTGCGCGAGAACGTGTCGCACGTCCTCCGCCTCCCGGTCGATCACCCGCGCGTCAAGCGCGCCGCTCGTCGCGCCTTCCGCAACTACGCCAGGTACCTCGTCGACGTGATGAGGCTCGAGACGCTGCGCTCGGAGGATGTCGCCAAGCTGGTGGAGATCGACAACCTCGAGCTGCTCGACGAGGCCAGGGCGGGCGGCCGCGGCGCGCTCCTCTGCACGGTTCACGTGGGGGGCATGGACCTGATCGCGCCGGCCCTGTACCGCCATGGCCACGAGCTGCACGTCGTCGCCGATGACACGACCTACGGGCGCCTCTACGAGCACCTGCGCGCGATCCGCGCGCGGCACGGCCTGATCCTGATCGGGTGGCGCAACCTGCGGGCCCTGTTCCGCGCCCTCAAGGAGGGGGCCAACCTGGTCCTCTTCTGTGACGGCGGCTACCGCGACGGGGACGTCCCGGTCGAATTCCTGGGCGAGCCGACCACCTTCCCGGCCGGCCCCGCCTCGCTGTCCGCCCGCTCCGGGGCGCCGATGCTCCCCGTCGCCTGCAGCCGCCTCCCCAACGACCGCTTCCGCACGCGCGGGCTGCCGCTGATCACCGCCGCCAGCGACGAGCCGGCAGAGATCTACCGGGCCACCCAGGCGCTCGCCGATGCGCTGGGCAGCGTCATCGCCGAGGATCCGGGCCAGTGGTACATGTTCCGCCCCGTCTGGCCGGGGAACGATGCCGATCGGGCGCGGGCGCGGGCGGCCCTCGAAGCGGCGCGCCGCGGCGAGGACTGGACCAAGCGCTCCGCGTGATGGGAGGGGTGCTGCTGGGGACCGGCCTGCGCGCCGCCGACCTGGTCGCGCACCTGCTTCCCCGGGGAGCCGCCTATGCCCTCGCCGGCCTCGTCGGGCGAGCCTGGCACCGGCTGGCCCCCGGCCGCCGCGCGGTGGTCGCCGCGAACCTGGCGCGCGTCTGCGCGGCCACGGGCCGCCCCACCAGCGGGGTCGCCTTCCGCCGCCTCGTGCGTCGCGCGTTCGAGGAGCACGCGCGCTACTACCTCGAGGTGCTCCGCATCCCCCATGACTCGCTCGATGCAGTGGCTGGGATGGTGAGCGTCGACGACTGGGAGCACTGGGGGCCGGTGCTCCAGGAGGGAGCCGTGGTCGCCACCCTTCACTTCGGCAATCCCGAGCCGTACGGCTCGTTCCTGGCGGCCAACGGCCTGAAGGCGGTGGTCCCGATCGAGGAGATCCGCCCGAGGACGCTCTACGAGTTCCTCCTCAAGCGGCGCGGCTCCGGGCGCGGGGCGGAGATGGTGCCCGTCTCGCGGGCGCGCCGACGGCTGGTCGAAGCGCTGCGCGAGGGCGGCGTGGTCGCGATCGCCTCGGACCGCGACTTCGCCGGCGACGGCCACCCGGTGACCCTGTTCGGCGCGCCGACCACCCTTCCCACCGGACCCGCCACGCTGGCCCTGATGACCGATCGACCGCTGCTGGCAGCGGCCTGCTGGCGGATCGGGCCGGAGCGCTTCAACGCGCGCGCCTGGCTCATTGAGGCGGAGGCGAGCGGTGATCGGCGCGCCGATGTCGGCGCGCTGACCGAGGCGATCGGGCGGCGCTTCGAGGAGGCGATCGGCGCCAATCCGGAGCAGTGGTTCGGGGCGTTCCAGCCGATCTGGCCCGAGGACCGGAAGGCGCCCGATGCCTGAGGGCCGTCGGCCGGGGCCGCGCGGCGGCGGCGATCGCGGCCGCGCCGACATGCACCTGCACACGCTCTACTCCGACGGAACGATGGAGGTGCAGGCGCTGCTCGACCACGTCGAGCAGCGGACCGACCTCGACCTGGTGGCGATCACCGACCACGAGCGGATCGACGGCGCGCTGCGCGCCCGCGAGCTCCACGGCGCCGGCGACTACCACTACGGGCTGGTGGTCGGCGAGGAGATCACCACCCGTCGCGGGCATCTCCTGGGGCTCTTCCTGAGCGAGCGCGTCCCGCCGCTGCGTCCGCTCGAGGAGACGATCGAGCGGATCCACGACCAGGGCGGGATCGCCATCGCCGCGCACCCACTGGCGCCGCTCACCCCCAGCCTCGGGCATCGCAGCCTCCTGCGCCTCCATCACGACCCCGATCCGCGCCACCACCTCGACGCGATCGAAATGCTGAACCCGAGCGTCGCGGGACGGGCGCGCCGCCCGCACCGCGCCGCCCTCAACGAGCTGATGGGCCTTGCCGCCGTCGGCAACTCGGACGCGCACGTGCTCGAACACATCGGCACCGGCTGGACCTGGTTCAACGGGGCGACGCAGGCCGAGTACCGAGCCGCCGTCGCAGGGCATACCACGCAGGCCGAGGGCGAGTACTGGACCCGCTGGCACAACGTGAGCGTCTACGGAAGGCAGCTCGTCGCCAAGGCGCGGCACGTGCGCCATACTCTCCGTCCCACAGGAGAGTGGCGGTGACTGAGACGATGGCTCCATCGGCCCCGGCCACGGGCTCCCTGCCGGTCCGCCAGCCGCTGAAGATCGGCATCGTCAGCCCGTACGGATACCCTCATCCGGGCGGCGTGAACGAGCACGTCCGTCACGCCTACGAGGCGATGCGCGCGATGGGCCACGACGTCTGGATCATCACCAGCAAGTACGGCAAGGAGCGGAACACCGAGGGTCACGTCATCCGCCTCGGCACCGGCTTCGCCTTCCCCGCCAACGGGAGCATGGGGCGCGTGACCCTCAGCTGGCGCTTCAAGGAGCGCGCGCGCGAGCTGCTCGCCGAGCAGCGCTTCGACATCCTCCACTTCCACGAGCCATTCGTGCCGTTCCTGTCGCCGACCGTCCTCGACCAGTCCGACACCGTGAACATCGGCACCTTTCATGCCTTCGGCGGCTTCTCGCCCTCCTACTGGGTCGGGAGCCGCTTCGCCGGCAGGCTCGCCGCCAAGCTCCACGGCCGGATCGCGGTCAGCGGCGCGGCGCGGCATTTCATCAACCGCTACTTCCCCGGCGACTACCAGATCATCCCGAACGGCGTCGACCTGGACCGATTCGCCGACGCCGAGCCGTACGACGAGCTCCGGGACGGGACGATCAACATCCTCTTCGTCGGGCGCTTCGAGGAGCGGAAGGGGCTGATCCACCTGCTGCGCGCGTATCACCGCCTCCGCAAGCGCCACGTGGATGCGCGACTGCTGGTGATCGGCACGGGGCCGAAGGCGCGCGAGTATCGCCGCTACGTCGGCCTGCGCCAGATCCGCGACGTCGAGTTCCTGGGCCGCGTCCCCGACGACGCGAAGGCGCGCTACTTCGCCAGCGCCGACATCTTCTGCGCCCCCGCGACCGGGCAGGAGAGCTTCGGGATCGTGCTGCTCGAGGCGATGGCGGCCGGCGTCCCGATCGTCGCGTCCGACATCCACGGCTACAAGAACGTGGTGCACCGGGGCGTCCAGGGGCTGCTGGTGGAGCCACGCAACCACCGGGCCCTGGCGGCCGCGCTCTATCGGCTCGCCAACGACGAGGAGCTGCGGCACCGGATGGGAGAGGCGGGGCGAGCGAAGGCGCCGGAGTACGCCTGGGACCGCGTCACCGAGCGGATCGTGGACTTCTACTACGAGGTTCGCGAGCGGGCGATCGCCTCTGGATCGGTAGCTGGCGAGAGCGGCTTGCGGTAGACCCGGCCGCTCCGCGCAACGGCGAACCCGACCGATTCGTAGACCCCCAGCGCCCCGTGCGGGTTCTCGGCGTCGACGCCCAGGCCGGCCGTCGTCATGCCCGCGTCGCGCAGGACGCGCAGGCTCCTCGCCACCAGGGCGCGGGCAATCCCGCGTCGCCGCCACGGGGCGCGCACGCCGACCGAGTTGACCCAGCCGCGCATGAGCCCAAGCTCTGCGTTCGCCTCGCGATCGATCCGGTTCAGCACCTGGCCAACGATCTCGTCGCCCTGCCAGGCGACGACCCACAGGCTGATGTCGCGACGCGGGTCCGCTCGCATCTGCTCGAAGGCCGCATCGGAATCGTCGATCGCTCCCCAGTGGTCGCGGAAGACCTCGACCTCGGTCTCGAAGAAGCGGCGGAGGTGCTCCTCGCGCGCCGGCCGCAGCTCGATCCCCTCGGGGAGCGGCAGGTCCGGGATGTCGTCGAGGTTCGGCCGCTCCATCTCGTAGTCGAAGCGGACCGTCTCGTAGCCGTGTCCCTCGAGGAGGGCGATGCGCCCGGCCTCCGTGTCGTTCACCCAGCTCTGCATCCGCTTGTCGACGTCCGCCGGGTGCGTCGCCGCCACCCGGGCCTGGCGCTCCTCGGCCCAGCGCAGCAGGGCCGTCCCCAGCCGGCGGCGCCGCCAGACAGGGTGCACGTTCCCCCATGTCGAGTAGTTGCGACCCCCGTCGTTGTCCTGCTCCCAGCCGGCCTCCGCGTAGGCGACCGGCTCCCCATTCACCTCCGCGATCAGCAGGTCCTCGTCCAGGTCCATGTTCGAGGGGTGATCGAGCCACGAGGCGATCTGGGCCGCAGACATCCGACGGGGCACGTCGTCCGCCGCGTTGGCCGCGTTGATCAGGGCGCTGACCACGGCGTCGTCCGCGGGGCGCTGCAGCCGACGAAAGCGGAGGCCGGGGATCGGCGGGGCCGCGGGCAGCACGACCGTCATGCGCCGGTCTCCATCGGCTTGCGATAGGCCGACGACTTCATCGTCACCTCGAATCCGCACTCGGTGTAGAGGCGCAGCGCCTCGTTCTCGTTGTCCGCGTCGACGCCGAGGCCGGCACTGGTCAGGCCGCGGTCACGCAGCACGGCCAGCGAGCGCATCACCAGGGCGCGCGCCAGCCCTCGCCGCCGCCAGGGGCGGCGCACGAACACGCTCGCCAGCCAGCCCTGCCGCTTGCCGGTCGCCGCGTTCTCCGCGTCGTTGACCTCGTTGACCACGCCGCCGGCGATCTCGTCCCCGTCCCAGGCGACGACGTGGAGGCTCGGCGTCGAACTTCGGGTCGCTCAGCCAGGTCTCGAAGCGCTCGTCGCTGGCGTCGAAGCCGCCCCAATGGTCGAGGAACGCCTCGACGTCGGCGTCCCACAGCTGCCTGAGCTGCCCAGGAGGCACCGGGCGCACCTCGAGCCCGGCGGGCATCGGCGGCAGCACGAGCCCGTCGAGGCTCGGGCGCTCCATGTCGAAGAAGTAGCGCACCGCCCGGTAGCCCTCCTGCTCGATGAGGGCGCGCAGGCCGATGCGCTGGTCCGGGCACCAGGTGCCGAGCACCGCCGCCCGCTCGGTCGGGTCGTCATGGAGGCGAGCGGCTGCCGCCTCCTCGCTCAGCCGCATGAGCCAACGGCCAATCCCGCGGCGGCGCAGGTCGGGGTGGACGGTGCAGCCGATGCGGTACTCGCGCAGCCCGTCGGTGGTGTCGACCGAGGAGATGTTCGTCTCGGCCACGACCCGCCCGTCGAGCTCCACGACGAGCACGTCCCGGGAGGCGTCGAAGCGGGCCCTCGGCCTCGCGTACCAGTTCTCCACCTCCTCGCCGGTCGAGCGCCAGTGGATCCCGTCGGCGGCGTTGTCCGCGTTCTCGAGCCCGGCCAGCGCGGCGCCGTCGCCGCGTCGGTAGGGGCGCAGGGAAAGGCCGGGGATCGCGGGCCGGATCATGTCGGCGGCAGTGGTGCTCATCGGATCGGCTCCATCGGCTTGCGGTACGCGCGGGCGCGCGAGTGGACGGCGAAGCCTGCCCGCTCGTAGACGCCGAGCGCCCCGGTGGGATTGTCGGCGTCCACGCCGAGCCACGCACTCGTCATGCCCCGCTCGCGGAGCAGCACGAGGCTGCGCGCGACGAGGGCCGAGGCCAGCCCGCGCCGGCGCCAGGGCCGGCGCACGAAGACGCTCTCCAGGAGGCCGCGCTTCCGGTTCAGCTGCTCGTTCTCCTGCTCGTAGATCGCGTTCGCAACCGCCCCCGCGATCTCGTCCCCGTCCCAGGCGATGACGAAGAGGGATGGATCGAACTCGGGGTAGTCGAGCCATTCCTGGAACGCCTCGTCGGAGGCGTCGAAGCCGCCCCAGTGATCCCTGAACGCCTCGACGTCGGCGTCGAAAAGGCGCCGATAGCCTGACCGGTCGCTCACCGGCCGCAGCTCAAGGCCCTCAGGCAGCGGCGGCACCTCGACCTCGTCGAGCGTCGGACGCAGCATGTTGAAGAAGTAGCGAACCGGCTCGTACCCATGGCCCGCCACGAGGGCAAGCGCCCCTGGCCGCCGCTCGTCGGCGAACGTCCCGAGCCGTCGTGGCCGCTCCGTGTCGTGTGACTCGGAGACCTCCCGCAGCCGAGCCTCGTTGTGCTCCAGGATCGCGGTCCCGACCCCACGCCGACGCCACGCCGGGTGCACGTAGCCGCGGGTGACGTAGTCGCGCGCGATGCCGTCGTTGGTATCGAACCAGGAGGTCCAGCCGTAGCCCACCACCTCGCCGTCGACCTCCGCCACGACCACGTCGAGCGCCGGGTCGAAGACGGGCGAGGGGTGGGTCAGCCAGTTGACGAGGGCGGCCTCGGAGGTCCGCTCATCGACGTCGTCCTCCTCGTTGCTCGCGGTTTGGACGCGAAGCATCGCCGGCACGTCGGCGACGCCGGCGGTCGGCCGCAGGACGAGGCCCGGCAGCGTGGTGGTCATCGGCTCAGCCCACCCGCTTCAGCTTGCCGGTGCGCTTCGCGTAGCGCTCCGCGCGGCCGAAGGCCCACAGCCCCAGCGGGATGAAGACGATCCCCATCAGCAGGAGCGGCCAGACGTCGCCGAGGAGCGACCCGATGCCGACCCCGTCGATCAGCCCCGCCCGCACGCCCTGGAGGACGTAGGTCGCCGGGCTGAAGTTGGAGAGCACCTGCATCCAGCCCGGGAGCACGCTGACGCTGTAGTAGACGCCGCTGATCAGCAGCAGCACCGACTGCAGCACGAAGGTCATCTGCGCACCGCGCTCCACGTACATGAGCGGCAGGATGGCGGTCATCACCCCGATCCCGATGAAGGAGAAGGATCCGAGCACCATGAAGATCGCCGCGGTGGCGAAGTTGGCGTGCGACAGGTCCAGCTCGAAGAAGAGGGCGAGGACCACCAGCACCACCACCGTGTGGACGAAGCCGAAGGCGATGGCGTAGACCGTCGAGCCGAGCATCTGCGCGTAGCGCCGCACCGGCGCCATGAACGTGTACTCGAGCGTCCCCTCCCAGCGCTCCCAGCTCACCGTCTCGGCGATGAAGCTGAAGACGACGCTGACAGGTAGTTCCAGAAGACGGCGCCGATCACCAGGGTCAGCAGCAGCCGCTCGTTCCCCTGTCCAGAGCCGATGAGCGAGACCGCCAGGGCGCCCGCCACGGCATAGACCAGGAAGGCGACCTCCCAGCCCCAGTAGCGCTTCGTCAGGTTGAAGTTCCGCTCGACGAAGGCGAACGACGCCTTCAGCTCGCGGGTCATGGTGGTCATCGGTCTAGTCCTCGTCGTTCTTGTCGTCGTCGCCCAGGTCGTCGTCGAGCGAGCGACCGGTGTAGGTCATGAAGACGCTCTCCATGGTCGGCGCCTGCCCGTGCTCCTCGGCGACCTTCGCCCTGAGCGCCTCGGGCGTGTCCTCGACCACGATCCGCCCGTCGTTGATGATCGCGATCCGATCGCAGAGCCGATCCGCCTCGGCCAGGTCGTGCGTGGTCAGCACGATCGTGGCGTCATGCGTGTCGCGCAGCTCCTCGATGAAGGTCTGCACGTCCAGCTTCGATCGCGGATCGAGGCCGGTCGTCGGCTCGTCGAGGAGCAGCAGGGTCGGGCTCGTCAGCAGCGCCCGCGCGATCGCGACCTTCTGCTGCATCCCCCGGCTCATCTGCTCCAGCGGCCGGCTCAGCCGCTTCTCGCCGATCCCCAGCCTGGCCAGGATGGCGATCGCCTCGGCACGCGCGGGCTTCGGCTCCATGCCGTACAGGCGCGCCGCGTAGGCCAGGTTCTCGAACGGGCTCAGCTTCTTGAAGAAGGCCGCGTCCACGCTCACCCGGTTGATGACGCGCTTGACCGCCATCTCGTCGCGCTCGATGTCATGGCCGAACACCTCCACCTTGCCGGTGTCGAGGGTGAGCAGCGTGCTCACCAGCCGGATCAGGGTCGACTTGCCGCTGCCGTTGGCACCCAGCACGCCGTAGATCTCGCCCCGCCGGATGCGGATCGAGATGTCGTTCACGGCGGTCACCGGCTTGCGCTTGCGCCCGATCAGGAACCGCTTGGTGACGTGCTCGACCAGCAGCGCCGGCACGCCCTCGTCGGAGAGCACGCGGTGCGTCCTCGAGGGCGCTGCGGCGGTGGCCGCGTGGCGCATCGGTTCGGTCTTCGGTTGTTCCAGGAGACCGGTCATCTGGGGTTCCTCTTCCTGATCAGCCATCACCCTGCTCGGTTCGTACCTCTCATCTCATGCGAAAAGCCGCGGTCCCTGCGCGGTCCGCGGCTCCTGCTCCTCGCCGGTGGGCGAGCATCAAAAAACCGTGGACCCGATCTGGTCCACGGCTCGTGGCGTCTGCTTGGCGGCCCTGCCGCCTGGCTTCAGCTCGAGGGGGACGCAGATCTCCCGCCATTGACGCCGCTGGTGGGCGTCACGGGGCGCTCGAATCGGGCGCTGCACAGGAGTCTCATGGTCGGATCACATGTCCTCGTTGAGAGGTTTCGCCGGGCGGCACCACACGTCAGTGAGGCAAGGTCGGGGCCGCCGCGGGAGGATACGACCCGGCTTCCGGCCGTGTCAAGCCGATTTCGGGTTAGCGCGACCCCAGTCTCAAGTCCCCAGCTGCAGGGTCACCGGTGTCCCGAAGTGGCGCAGGAGCGCAAAGCGCTCGCTCACCGATGGCCCTGGTGATGGTCGATCCCGCGACCACGGATCGTCCTCGTAGGTCACCTCGAGGGTCTGGTCGAGGGTCTGGTCGAAGGCGACGAAGATCCCCGTGTCGTAGCACGCGCCCATGATGAAACCGCAGCTGTGCGAAGCCGGAAAGTAGCCCTCGATCTCGACGAGAAGCACGACATCGGACGGCGACGGCGTTCCCTGGATGCCGGCGGTGTCAGGGCGAGAAGCGGCATAGGCGGCATAGGTCGTCGTCACGAGGGCGGCAGCCGCTGGTGGGTGGGAAGCAGTCGTGCGGCTTTCTACGATGGAGCGTGCCTTCGCCGCTGTCGGATCGGTTGGCGGGGCTGACGGGCCGGCCGTGGGCGTCTGCACCGGGGTCCCGGCGCCGCCGGTCGTTGACGCTCCCGCGCCCGTTGAAGGATTCCGAGGGTTCAGGGCGCCGATGCCGACGATCGTGAGCAGGGCCGCCACGGCGACGGCGGCAGCCAGGAGTCCCCACCGTTGCCCAACCCATCCGGGGTCGCGCATCGGTTGCCTGGCCATCAGCTGCTGTTGGTCGTGCCGCAGGTCACGTCTCCGGCCAGGTGGATCGTGTGCGGCGGCGCGGTCGACCCCGACGCGAGGCTCTCGACGAAGTCCGCATCCAGGTGGGCCCCGGTCTTCGAGATCGTGAGCGTGCCATCCGCGGCAATGTTGTAGAGGTGCTGGGGGACTTGACCGTTGGGGGGCGAGAAGAGCGTCGCCTTCCCGTTCGCCGGCAGGTTGATGATGAAGAAGGTCGGTGTTGCGCCGGCGTTGACGATCGCGCTGAGCGAGACCGTGTCGCCGTACTGCTGACTGAGGTTGCAGGTTACGCGGAACCGGATGAATGGGCCGTCGAACGTTCCCTCGGTGGATGCGCCACTCACGACGACGGTCGAGGTCCCGGGCCGCTGGCTGCCGCAGTCGACCGACCCGGCCACGTGGGTGATGGTGCCGAGGGTGCCGGGCGCCTGCCCGGTGCCGGGCACGATCGCGACGTCGGAGTCGAAGGAGGCCCCGCGCGCGGAGTCGAACGAGGTCACGCCGGTGCCGCTGAATTCACGATCGGTGTAGGTGGCTCCGGCGCCGGCGCGCTCGCTCACGCCGATCGATCCCTGATTCACGGTGATGAGGACGACGGCCTGGCCGTCGGGGGATGCGGCGAAGAAGTAGAGGTCGCTGCCTTCGAGGGTCGGATTGTTGCAGCCGATGCCGTAGCTGCTGCCCCACGTCCCGGTCACGTTCGGATCGCCCGTGACGGTCAGCTGAAAGGCTCCCGGCCCCGTGGCCAGGGGGGACGCGCCCTCGCTCTGCGTTGGACTCGAGCCGGTCGACGCTCCCGGCGTTGGTGTCGCGCCCGAGCCGGAGCATGCCGCGAGCAGTGCCGCGATCGCCGCGAGCGTGGCGAGGGACCGTCCCGATCGCACCGTGGAGGGCCGTGGCCTGCTCATTCCCTGCTCTTTCGACTGCCGATTCACCGCGCCCGACACCGGCTCAGGCACACCGCGCCCTGCGCAGCCTACATCTCCGCTTTTTCAATCGTGCCATCGGTCCCGGACGGGCGGGCGGTTCGGCTCTCACCGGGAGCCGGGTGACCGGGCACCATCTTCCTTGCGGCGCCGGACGGGGTGCTATGGTCCGGCTGCCCGCGCACGAGAGGGAATGAGATGAGATACCACCGAGGGCTCCTCTTCTGGGGCCTCGCGCTGATCACCGGCGGGGCGGTGGCGCTCGCCGCGCAGCAGGGCTACATCGACCGCGACTGGCTTGCCGGGGCGTGGCGGCTGTGGCCGCTGATCCTGGTCGCCATCGGCCTCTCAATCCTGCTGCGGCACACGCGGGGGGCGATCGTCGGCACGATCGTGGTCGCCCTCGTCGTGGGTACCGCCGGCGGGGCGCTGATCGCGGTCGGGCCTGGAACCTTCAGCTGCGGTGGCGCCGATCCGACCAACCTGACCACGCGCCAGGGGACCTTTGGCGCCGATGCCAACGTCCAGCTCGACTTCAACTGCGGCAACCTCACAGTGGCGACGGATGACGCGGCCAGCGGATGGACAGTGCAGAGCGGCCAGAAGGGCGGCTCGCCGGCGACGATCGATTCGGCGCCGGGTCGGCTCCAGGTCCGCACGCCGAGCAACAGCACCAACTGGTTCGACCAGGGACGCCAGCGCTGGAACGTGACCCTGCCGACCACGACCACCTACGAGCTCGACGTCAGCCCCAACGCGGCCGATACGAAGATCGACCTCGGCGGCGGGAAGTTCACCTCGGTTTCGATTCAACCGAACGCCGGATCGGTCTCGCTGGACCTGACCGATGCGCAGGTCGGCAAGCTCGACCTGTCGCTCAACGCCGGGTCGGCCTCGATCATCATCGGCGCGGGGCTCGACATGGCCGGGTCGCTCAGCGTGAACGCCGGCTCGATCGAGATATGCACCAGCGGCGACGTGGCGCTCAGGATCACCAGCGACCCCAACATCACCTTCAGCACGAACCTTGACCAGAGCGACCTCGTGAAGAGCGGCAACACCTGGTCGACGACCGGCTACGACGGGGCGAGCCAGCAGGTCCGCATCCAGCTGAGCGGCAACGCCGGCAGCTTCGCCCTCAACCCGGAAGGAGGCTGCTCATGAACCGTCGCCTGTACAAGTCCCCCACCGAGCGGGTCATCGGCGGGGTCGCCGGTGGCGTCGCCGAGTACCTCGATGCCGATCCGGCGATCGTCCGCGTCATCTGGGCGCTCCTCGCGCTCCTGACCGGCGGCGTCTTCTTCGTCCTCTACATCGTGATGTGGATCGTGGTGCCGGAGGGGCCACTCCCGCAGGGCGACGGCTCACCGGCAGTGATCGACCCGGCCACCGGACAGCCGGTGCCGCCGGCTCCGGGCACCTGGTCGGCACAGCCCGCCTATCGGCACCGCCGGGGCTCAGGCGCCGGGGGATTCGTCGTCGGGCTGACCCTGATCGGGCTCGGCGCCTACTTCCTGGTTCGCGACTACTTCCCGCAGATCGACGTCGACCGCCTCTGGCCGATCGGGCTGGTGGCTGTCGGGGTCCTGCTCCTCCTGGTCGCCATGCGGCGCCGCCCCGACTGACGGGGAGCCACCGGATCGCGAGCCGAGGAGGTCACGGCCGAAGAGGCCGAACGCGGCCGCGCCCAGCGAGAGGGCGGTGCCGGCCGCCAGCTTCAGCACGTCGGCGGTGATCAGCTCACGCTGGCCGGTCGGCGGGTTCGGGAACTGGAAGGCGTAGTTCCACGGCGCGAGGGCGCGCGCGGCGTTGACGTACCAGTCGGGCATCGCCAGCGCCGACCCGAGCGGGAAGACGAGCAGCCCCGCGATCACCGCGGCGACCAGGAAGGCGATCGCCAGCGAGCGATAGGCCCACGACCGCAGCCCCTCGTCGACCACGTAGGCCACCGCCACCATCGCGAAGAGGACCGCGGTCAGGTAGTGGTACTGGAAGGTGGCGCGCTCGATCCGGGTCCAGGGCAGGTACTGGAAGACGAAGGCGGCGACCAGCAGGACGAGCGCCAGCGAGCGGCGGCGCCAGGCCAGGATCCCGCACCAGGCGATGGCGGGCACGCCCGCCCAGAAGAGGATCGGGTTGCCCCCGTTGTAGATCACCGCGATGAGCCGGTTGTCGAACGAGTGGCTGTAGAACCAGACCGGCTTCAGGTCGAGCGGCCAGCTCCACCATGGCGAGGCCGCCGGATGCCCGGCCTGCAGCCCGAAGTGGTAGCCGAACATCTGCGACTGGAGCTCGTCGAGCGACCAGCCGTAGCCCGGCCCCTGGTTCGGGATGGCGATCGAGTGGCCGAGCTGCAGGTACGGGATGTAGACGAGGAAGTAGATCAGCAGCGGCAGCACGATCAGGCAGGCGAAGACCCACGGCCAGGCGAAGCCGGCCATCTCCCCGGGAGCGAACCAGCGGCGGTCGCTGGCGGGGTTGCGCCAGGAGCGCACGGCGCGGGCGAGGATCAGCAGCCCGGCGACGCCGAGCATGATCCAGGCGGGCCAGGCGGCCTGCGCGCCGCGCGCCAGGAAGGCGAAGAGGTACTCGACCGCGCTGCGCGGCGTGCGCCCCGCAACCTGGAGGTAGGCCATCGTGAAGGGGAGGCCGACTGCGACGCTGACCACCGCGATCGCCGGCATCGCCCACAGGTCGTCGACCGCGAGACGGATCGGCTTGTTCCAGACATACACCAGGCCGAGCAGCAGGGCGAGGGCGCAGACCACCACGAAGGCCCACGGCGCCCCGAGCCCGGCCACGATCGTCAGGAAGCCGATCCCCGCGATGAGCACGAAGCGCCCGAAGTGGGATCGGGCCAGCACCAGCACCAAGAGCCCGATCAGCGCGTACCAGCCGACCCACTTGGTCGCCGCCGCCAGCCCGATCAGGACCCCGACGAGGGGCAGGGCCCACCAGGCGCTGCGGCCCCATCGGCCTGACCAGATCTGCCAGAAGACAGCGTAGGCAGCCAGGATGAAGACCGCCACGTAGATGTCGTTCATGGCGATCCGGCTCATCACGTAGCTCATCGCGTCGAAGGTCATGAAGGCCGCGGCGAGCACCGCGATCCGGCGGCGCGAGAAGAGGGTTGCGGCGAAGAGGTAGGTGATCGCGACCAGCAGCGCCCCGAAGACGATGCCCGCCAGCCGCCAGGCGAAGGCGTTGCTGCCGGCGTCGATCGAGACGAGGCGGCCGGTGGTCCCGGTCTGCGTCGAGACGAGGAGCAGGGAGTGGTCGTCGCTCTGCGAGTTGTCCGAGGTGTCGAAGCCGATCGCGAGCGGGTCGCCGGGCAGGGCGGTCGTGTCGAAGGTCGCGAAGCCGGCGCTCTGCGTCCCGCCGTTGCCGAGCGGCTGCACGGTCCACGCCACCGGCGCCCCGCTGCCGTGCTCGTGGCCGACGACGTAGACGATGTTGGCGACCTCCTGCCAGCCGATGTCCACCACCGGCCCGGGGAGCGCCACGGTATCGATCAGCGACACGTTGTTGTCGAAGACGGAGACGCCGCCCTCCACTGGCCCGTGCTCGTTGTCTGCGGGGAGCGGCCCGAGGGGGACCCAGACCTGCAGGCTGCTGCCGCTCCCCTGGACCAGGATCGGCCCCGCCGGCTTCGCGTCGAGCTGGATCTCGCCATCGGCGCCGGCGATCACCGTATCGGGTTGCAGGGTGCCTGCGTCGAGGACGTCCAGGGTGCCGTGCGCCAGGTCGACGGCAACGATTCGCGAGTCGGTCGCGCTGCTGGCGCTGCCGGCGGCGGGGACGAAGCCGATCGAGCTGGCAACGAGCTTCGAGGTCGCGACCGTCACCCCGGTCTCCTGCTCGAGCTCGGCGATCCCATCGGGGCCGCGGAAGAAGACCACGCTCCCGCCCGACGGCAGCACGATCTGGTTCACCCCCGCCAGGCCGGTCTCGAGCTGCGATACGCCCGGCGGCGGACCCCGCTCGCCGAGCCGGCCAAGGAACGCCTTGAGGTCGTAGACGGCCACCGTCCCACTGTCGGCGAGCCCCACCAGGAGCCGGTTGCCGTCCTCGTCGTAGGCCATGCTGGCGACGTCGCCCGCGGCGTTCCACGACGCGACCAGCTTGCCGGTCAGCACCTCGCGCGCCTCGATCCGCGGGCTCCCGCCCGAGGTGAAGGCGATCGAGGCGGGGCGTCCGAAGGCGGTCCGCTGCGGCGCGACGGCGAGGGAGGTGGCCGGTGCCGGGAGGTCGGTCCCGCCGACCACCTTGTTCGGGTCCGCGTAGACGATCCCCGCCGCGATCAGGTACTTGGCGAGCGGCGGGTGGGTCCACTCGTACGTGTCGCGGGTCCAGCCCTCCTGCCAGTCGGAGAGCCACTCGGTGGCGGAGCGCGCGTGGTAGACCTCGTCGAAGTGCGTGTGGCGTGGGATGTCGAGCTGCCAGAGGCGGAAGAAGAAGGCGACCAGCACGAAGCCGACGACGAGCGCGAGGTCGAGCCGATCAAGGCGGCGCCAGCCCTCCCTCGCATACGGGTCGTCGGGATCGCGACGCAGCCAGGTCGGCAGCCGGTCGGACCAGGGCCTCCGCGGCGGGCGCGGCGGCGGCGCCTCGTCGATCAGCTCCGCGTCCTCGACACTCGCCTCAGCCAGGGACGGCGCCACCGGGAGGAGGACGGCAGGGGCTGCCGGCGGCGCAGTGGCGGGCGCCGGAGCGGGTGCCGCCTCCCGGGCGCCCAGCGCCATGGCGAGCGATTGCGTCAGCAGCCACGCCAGGGCAACCACGATCATGAGCGAGAGGAGATAGATCCCCGTGTCGTTGAAGACGATCGTCGCAAGCAGGGGGTCGCGCGCCATCGGCTTGCCGCCGATGCCCGGGTTGATGATGCCGCCGGCAAACGACCAGTCGGCGGTGTAGACCCAGTAGACGTTCGCGAAGAAGGAGACGCTCAGCACCGCGTAGAGGGTCGCCCAGCGCCACGATCGGGCGACGAGCAGGACCCCGATCGCCAGCGCCGGGAAGAGGTAGCGCTCGTGGACCCGGGTCGGCAGCGCGAAGAAGGCGACGGCAAGCACCAGCGCCCCGACCAGCAGCCCGCGTGGATCGTCCCGCCGGGCCACCTGCCAGAGCGCGATCAGGGCGGCGACGGCGAAGAGGAGCGTGCCGACCAGCTGCCAGGTGATCGGTGTGGCGCCAAGGGTGAACGCGACGCCCTGTCCCGCCTTGCAGGTCGGCGGCGCCACGTCGCAGCCCCATTGGAGCGTGTTGCCGAGCGCGGAGAACGGGTTCCGCCACAGGTTGAAGGCGTTGATGGTGAGGCCCTTGTAGGTGTCGGTCGCCTGGAGGAACTTGTCGATCAGGCTGTGGGCCGGGTTGCCGGGGTTCCAGACGCTGAAGCCGAACGGCAGGATGAGCAGGACCAGCGATCCGAGGCCCGCCGCCAGTGAGCTGAGCACCCGCGCCGGCTCCCTCCGCCCATCGTGGAGCGGGTCGGACGAGCGCCCGAAGAGGTGTCGCTTGAGGCCGACGATCGCCACGATCGGGATCAGGAAGCCGAACTGGAACTTCACCAGCAGGGCGATCACCGCTCCCACCGCAGCCGCCTCGGTCCAGCCGCGGGCGAGCAGGTAGATGGTCCCCAGCGCGACGAGGGCTCCGACCGAGTCGACCTGGCCCCAGACCGCCGAGTTGAAGATCGTCCCGGGATTGAAGAGGTAGATCGCCGCGGCGACCAGGCCGATCCGCTCGCCGCTCCAGGTCCCCAGCCAGCCGTTGCCGAAGCGGCGGGCGAACGCGAAGAGGAGCCACGCGACGCCGGCGTCGGCCAGGACCCCGGGCAATTTCACCAGCCCGCCGGTGATCAGGATGCCGGTCACCGGCTTGAGCCACTCGCCGATCGAGCCGAGGAGCCAGAGGACGTACATGTAGCCCGGTGGGTAGTCCCCGAAGTAGTCCGGGGCGTAGAAGTGGCCCGGCCCGCCGCTGGCGAGGCGCTGGGCCCACGCGTTGAAGTCGCCGATGTCGATGCTGAAGCCGCTGAGCGGCATGTAGACGCCGCCGATGAAGGCGCGCAACAGCACGCCCAGGACGATCAGGATGGCGACGAGGGCCGCGGGGTCGAGGGGCAGGCCGCCTTCGATTGGCCTCGCGCCCCGCTCCCTGACGGAGTCGCGGGTCATCGGTGGCGGCACCTCGTCATCGGCGCCGGGGTGGGTCGGTCGGCAAGGTGGCCGAGAGTATACATCCGGCTCTCGGACGGTCCCGGGGGGCGGTCGGTTGCGTTAGGGTACGGCTCGTGACCGATGCCGGGCCGACCAGCCGACCCCGCCTGACCTTCTTCTTCCCTGCCTATAACGAGCAGGAGAACATCGAGGAGACGGTGAGGCGGGCGCTCGCCGAGATCGGCCCGATGGTCCCCTCGATCGAGGTCCTGGCGGTCGACGACGGCTCGACCGATCGCACCCCGCAGCTCGCCGACGCCCTCGCCGCGGCCGACTCGCGGGTGCGCGTCTTCCACCAGCCGAACCGCGGCTACGGGGGCGCCCTGAAGGCCGGCTTCGAGCATGCCAGCGGGGAGCTGATCTGCTTCTCGGACGGCGACCTGCAGTTCGACCTGCGCGAGATGAGCCGCCTGCTGGAGCGCCTCGCCGACGAGCGCAAGCCGGTCGACGCGGTGATCGGCTTTCGGATCAAGCGGCGCGACCCGTTCCACCGCGTGTTCATCGCGAAGACCTACAACGCGATCGTATCGGTCGCCTTCGGCCTGCGGGTGCGGGACATCGACTGCGCCATGAAGCTCTTCCGGCGCGAGGTCTTCGACGGGCTGCGCCTCGACGCCGACGGGCCGTTCCTCTCGGCAGAGACGCTGATCAAGCTCCGGGCTCGCGGCGTGCGCATGGCCCAGGTGGGGGTGAACCACTACCCGCGCGCGGCCGGCACGAACACCGGGGCGAGCTTCCGGAAGATCCTGCGCACCTTCCGCGACCTGGCCCGCCTGCGATGGGACCTGTGGACGCGTCGGGACGAGGTGCTCAGTCGCCGCGGCTGAGCGGCGTCAGGCCCCCTGCTCCTCGCTCGGCGGGCCCTTCTCGCCGCCCTCGAGGTCGACGTCCAGGGAGTTGACGAACTCACGGAAGACCGCCAGCTGCTCGTCAGGATCGTCGCCCGGGCCGGCCTTGTCGGGCTCCACCCCGGCCTCGTCGAGCACCCGCTCGTCGACGTAGATGGTCGACCCGGTGCGAACCGCCACCGCGATCGCGTCGCTCGTGCGCGAGTCGATCTCCGTCTCCCCTCCATCGGCCGTTTCCAGGTAGAGGCGGGCGTGGAAGGTGCCGTCGGTGACGTGGGTGACGACCACCCGGCTGATCCTCGAGTTGAGAGCCGCGACGATGCTCACCAGCAGGTCGTGAGTGAGCGGTCGCTCGGCGCTGAGTCCCTGGAGCCGCATCGCGATCGCGTTCGCCTCGGACGGACCGATCCAGATCGGCAGATACCGCTCCCGGTCGGACTCCTTGAGGATGACCACGTGCTGGCTCGAGAGCATGTGGACGCGGACGCTCTCGACGACCATCTCGATCAGGCGAACCCCGGGATTCACGGCCCGATTCTAGACGAGGCTACTCGAGGACGACGCGCACGACGCTGGTCGGCGTGAGGAGGTAGGCGACCGGCGGTCCGTCCGCCACGGAGGCGACCCGGAGCGCGAGCACATGGCCGAGCAGGCCGGCGGTCGGGCCGCTGCGGGGCGCGAGCCATTGGCCGACGAAGGCCCCGTCCGCGCGCTGGTAGGCGAGGATCCGCGCGTTTGCCGCGTCATAGACGTAGAACATCTGCCGCTCGCCGATCGTGGCGCCGTCCAGGAGCCGGTAGTCGAGCGCGGGCCGCAGGCTCGCGTCGGGTGGCGGATCGAGCGAGTAGTTAGCCTGGCTGAGCGGCGTTCCGAAGTTGACGCGGGTCACGGTCGCGGCCTGGAGCAGCCACAGGTCCGCGTCGACGAAGAGATCGCGCGCCGACGCCGCCGGGATGTCCGGGCGGCTGACCAGGAATGGCTCAGGCGGATCCGGGTAGCGCACCGGGATGCTGTTCCCGGAGGACCACTTCAGCACCTGGTCGCTGCCGGTGTCGACCAGGTAGAGGTTGAAGATCTCCAGTGGCGGCCGATGCTGCAGGGCCGCCACCTGGCTGCTCGCCGGGGCGATCGCGGCGAGCCCCTGCAGGCTGAGCCGGTGCGCCTGCTGCTGGACCAGGTCGAATCGCCATGCCTGGCGGGCCCGATCGACCACGACCACATCGGTCGCGGCGGTGGCGATCATCCAAGGGGCGCCGGCGGTCGCTCCGTCCAGCTGTTGCCCTGACCGATACGGGACCGTCGCCGCATTCGTCGTCGGGTCGATCCGGATCACGCGCCCGCGCCCCACCTCGATGACCCAGAGCGAGCCATCGCTGGCGACCACCATGTCTGTCGGGTCGGCACCCGCGAAGTCCGAGGCGAGGTCGACCACCGTCGACGGCTCGGTGAGGCGCGCGACGGAGAAGATGGTGTCGAGGCCGCGCTCGATGCGGGTCCGCAGCGGGTCGAGCGCCGTCTCCGGCACCCCCACCTCAGCGGCCTTCCCGACCGAGGCGAGCGAGCTCTCCAGCAGGCGCTCGGCACGGGCCGGATCCCGGTCGACGAGGTCCCGCCCGTCGACTCGCTCCTCGACGGTGGTCAGCAGGGCCAGCGCGTCGTTGATGGCGGTGCGCGCCGCCGACGCGCGAAGGATGGCGTCGGTCGGCCTCGCGTTGGGGAGGCTCGCGACACTGGCGCCGACCGCCAGCAACGCCGCCACGGCGGCGATCCCGAGCAGCCCGCGGCGGCGGCGGCGGCTCTCCTCGCGCAGCGCCGTGCGCGGGATCGTCGTCGGATACTGGGGACGCCGGCGCGGAACGAAGGCGAGGAGCATGTTGACGCCGATCAGCACCCCGCGCCCGGCCGCGGCCTGGGCCGCGTCGATCGCGTCGCCGCAGCGATGCAGGAAGCGCCCGATCGCGTCGGCGAGCGGCACCGGGCTGCGGTCGGGAAGGCCCGCGAGCTCCTCGTGGGGACGCACCGGCTCGAGGTGGTGCGTGGTGGTCGTCGCCGCCACCTCGACCAGCTCGATCGCCAGCATCCCATCCGAGCCGGTGCCACCGCGGATCTGGAAGAGCTGGTGGAGGTGCTCCACCGCAGCCGTCGGGCGGAGCGTGCTCAGGGCGTCCTGGACCTCCTCGGCCCCCACCACCGTCGCGACGTTGCGCGACAGGAGCGCCAGGCGGTCCTCGGCGGAGAGCTCCCCCTCCCACGTGTAGGGCTGGACCTCGAGCGCCTCGCCGAGCGACTCCGCGACACGACGCTGCCGGGCGCTCGCGTCCTCCTCCTCGACCGAGGGTGGCGGCGGCAGCTCGAAGATCCGCCCCTCGCGCACGATCACCGCCGCCGCCGGGCCGAGCTTCGCCACGTGGGCGTCGCGGCCGCGGACGACGAGCGCCACGACGCTGATCCCGGCGCCTCGCTTGAGTCCAAGGCGCGCCCGCTGGTGGAAGATGAGCCGGTTGGCGGCGGTGAGTGCCTTCGCGATCGAGCCGGTCGCCCCCGCCGAGAGGTCGTAGTAGTAGTCCCGCTCGATCGCCTCGAGCGCCTCGCCCGCCGCCCTGCCCAGCGCAGCGTCACCGCCGGTCACCTGGGCGAGCAGGAAGAGGCTCCCCTTGGTCCGCACCTCGGCGCCCATCGTCGGGTGCCGGAACCGCACCAGGTCGTGCGCGTCCGGGGCGCGCTCGTCGCGGGCCAACGTTCCGATGCGGGTGGCCAGGCGACTGCTCATCGGGATCTGGCGGAGCTCGAGCGAGGGACGGCGACGAGGCCGATTATAGGGAGCGCCCGCCCCCTGAACGAGCCACCGAAACGGCCACTCGACCGATGACCATGGTCGCCCCCGGGCGTCCGGCCATGCGCTGGTTGACGGCGTGGGCGAGTGCCTCTCCGCGGAGGTTCAGCTCCTGGGCCAGGATCGGTTCAGAGGCCTCGACCTGCGCGGTGCCCCGCACGACGGCGATCAGCCGCGACGACATCCCGCCGCGCTCGAAACCGGCGGCCTCCACGACCTCGTTCCACGCCAGGCGCGCCTGGGCCATGGCGATCTGCTCCGCGGCCCCGGGCCCGACGCAGGCCAGGAGGGCGCGCTGGACGGCGCTCGCCGCCTCCTCGCTGCGGCTCATGCGACGCGCGGCGCCTGCGACAGGCGCCCCTCCCCGACCTGCCAGATCGTCACGCCCCGGCGGCCGGCGGGAAGCGACGCCAGGTCGGCCATCGTGACGAGCACCTGCCCGCGCTCGAGAAGCAGCCTGAGCGACCGCTCGGAGCGCTCGGGGTCGAGCTCCGAGAAGACATCGTCGAGGAGCACGATCGGGGTCGGGGCGCCATCGGCCCCGAGCAGGTCGGTCTCGGCGAGCTTGAGGGCCAGGATGATGGTCCGCTGCTGGCCGCGGCTGGCGTGGGTGGCAACCTCCCGCCCACCCAGCTCCACCCGCAGGTCGTCGCGATGCGGCCCCACCAGCGAGACGCCGTTCCAGAGCTCCTTCTCGCGCACCTGGCGGATCCGACGCCGGTATGCCTCGGCCAGGTCCTCATGCGTGGGGGCCGCCTCGTCGGCCGCGGAACGCTCGGGCCAGGCATCCTTCAGCGTGTCGAGATAGCCAACGCGCACCTGCTCCCCGCGCTCCGCGTCGGGCGCCACGGCGTCGTGGAGAGCGGGGATGCGGGCCTGGAGGTCCGAAACCAGCGCCAGCCGCGCCGCCATCACCCGCGCCCCGACGAGGGCGAGCTGCTCGTCCCAGAAGGCGAGCGACTCAAGCTCGGCCTCCTCGCGTCGGATCGCCCGCAGCAGCGCGTTGCGCTGCGCCAGGACCCGCCCCAGCTCTCCCAGGTCGCGGGCGGCGGCCCGATGCCGCTGCGCCAGGATGGCGTCGAGAAAGCGGCGGCGCTCGGACGGGGAGCCGACCAGCAGCAGCATCTCCTCCGGGCGGAACAGGACCGCCCGCACGGTGTCGCCGATGCCGGCCACGCGGCGTGCCACCCCGTTCACGGTGAGGCGCTTGCGGTACTCCGGCGGCGCGTCCTCGGCCGGCAGGACCAGCTCGACGCGCGCCGTGGCGGCTCCCTCCTCGTCCGCGAGGTCGAGACGCACCCTGGCGAAGGGCCGCCCGTGGCGGACCAGCTCCGCGTCGGACCCGGCCCGGTGCGAGCGCCCCGTGACCGCGACGAAGACCGCCTCGAGGAGGTTCGTCTTGCCCGCCCCGTTCGGGCCGGCCACGATCGTGAGCCCGGGCTCCGGGTGCAGCTCCGCGGAGGCGTAGCTTCGGAAGTCCTCGAGCTGAAGCCGGGTCAGCCGCACGCGGCCGCTCCCCCCACGGGCGCGACGGCGAGGCGGCGCGCCGTCATCGGTCCGGGGCTCCTTACGAGGCGGTCCGGACCGGCATGATGACGTGGACGTAGTCGTCCTTGCCGACCCCTTTGATGACGCCCGGCGCCAGGGGGCCGGAGAGCTCCAGCGCAGCCTCGTCGGCGCCGAGGTTGCTCAGCACGTCGATCAGATAGCGGGCGTTGAACGCGATGCTCGTGGCCTGCCCCTCGATGCTTGCCTCCAGCGCGTCCGCGTTGTCGCCCACGTCGGCGGCGTGCGCAGTGATCGAGACCCCTTCGCCGGCGTCGCCGCCCATCTCGATCTTCACGATGTTCGCGCTGTCGCGGGCGAAGATGCTCGCTCGCCGCGCTCCCGCCAGGAAGGCCTCGCGGTCGAGCACGGCGCGGCTCGTGTGGGAGGTTGGGATCACCGGCTCGTAGTTCGGGAACTGCCCCTCGATCAGCCGGCTCACCAGGTCGATCCCGCTGGCGTGGAAGAGGACCTGGCTCTTGTTCGGCGTGACCGTGATCTCGATCGCCTCCTCGGCGTCGGGCATGATCCGCATCAGCTCGGCGTACGAGCGGGCCGGCACCACGATCGTGATCTCGGGACTGACCGGCTTCGCCAGGGTCAGGTGGCGCACGGCGATCCGGTAGTTGTCGGCTGCGGCCAGGGTCAGCTGGTCGCCCGCAAGCCGCGTCAGCACACCCGTCAGAATCGGGCGGCTCTCGTCGCTGGCCGCCGCGAAGACGACCTCGCCGAGTGCCTCGCGCAGCGCCCGCGAGTCGGCGCTGGTGATCGGGGTGTCGCCGATGGCTGCCACCACCGGGAACTCGTCAGCCTCGATCCCCTTGATCGACGACTTGCTGCCTCCGCAGGTGACCTTCAGGGTGCGATCCTTGGCTGAAAAGACCAGGTCGATCTTCTGGTTCGGGAGCGAGCTCACCAGCTCGGTGAGAAGCTTCGCCGGCACCGTGATCTCGCCCTCGTCGGTGACCTTGCCGGGGACCCAGCAGTTGATGCCGATCTCGAGGTTGGTCGCGGTCAGCTTCAGCCCGCCGTTCTCGGTCTTGAGCAGGACGTTCGCGAGCACCGGAAGGGTGGCCCGGCTGCTGACGGCGCGCCCCACCACGCCCAGGCCGCGCGCCAGGTTCTCCTGCATGACCGATACGTTCATTCCGACCTCACCTGCCGCCCGCTCGGAGTTCTCCACGGGCCTGTGCTCGTCTCTACGTGACTACCTGAAGAATACTTGTCCGTCGCCGTCTCTCGTAGGGGTGTGGACGGTGTGGATCACCGCGCTCACCCGTGCTCGACCGCCCTGCCGATAACCCGCCCCCCGACGGTGGAAATCCACCCCCTCCGCTGCGCCTCCACGGTGGAGGGGCTGGCCCCGCTCGGTGGACAACCTCCGCGCCCACGGACTCCCCCCGCTGACGAAGCCGACCGACCGCCCGCGGTTCTCCACGGTATCGAGGGGCTTCTCCACCGCCCGCGGCACGTTCACTCGGAGTAGATCATCTCCCGCACCGCGCTCACCTCACGGCGCATCTCGTCATTCTCGGCCAGCTCCCGGGCGATCTTGTCGTAGGCGTGCAGGACCGTGGAATGATCGCGCCCGCCGAGCTCTGCGCCGATCCGCAGCAGGGAGATATCGGTCTCCTCACGGATCAGGTACATCGCGATCTGGCGCGGCACCACGATCGCCTTGTCGCGCTTGCTCGAGCGCAGCTGGTCCAGGTTCACGCCGTAGTAGTCGGCCACCGCGCGCACGATCCGCTGCGGCGTGATCGAGCGCTTCTTCGGGTTGTACATCACGTTCGAGAGGACCGCGCTGGCCAGCTCGTTGTTGATCGGCATGCCCGACATCGAGGCGTAGGCGACGACCCGGTTGAGCGCCCCCTCCAGCTCGCGGACGTTGCTCACCACCTTGCGCGCGATGAACTCGATCACCTCGGCCGGGATCAGGTTCAGCTGGTCCTCGGCCTTGCTGCGCAGGATGGCGATGCGCGTCTCCAGGTCCGGGGGCGTCAGGTCGGCGATGAGTCCCCACTCGAAGCGGGAGCGGAGCCGCTCCTCCAGGGTGGTGATCGCCTTCGGGGGCCGATCGGACGAGAGGACGATCTGCTTGCCCGCCTCGTGGATCGTGTTGAAGGTGTGGAAGAACTCCTCCTGGGTCCGCTCGCGCTCGGCGATGAACTGGATGTCGTCGATCAGGAGCACGTCGATGCGGCGATATCGGTTCCGGAAGTCCTCCATGCGCTGCTCGCGGATCGAGTTGATGAAGTCGTTCGTGAACTTCTCGCTCGTCGCGTAGAGGATCCTCTTGCGCGGGAACTTGACCGCGACCGCGTTGCCGATGGCGTGCATCAGGTGCGTCTTGCCGAGCCCCACCCCGCCGTACAGGAAGAGCGGGTTGTAGGCGTGCCCCGGCCGCTCCGCGACCGAGAGCGCGGCGGCGTGCGCGAGGCGGTTGGCGCTGCCGACGATGAAGTTGCTGAAGGTGTAGCGGCCGTTCAGGTTGACGGTGTTGCCACCGGCCGATGCGGGCGGCAGCGAGAGCGCCTCCTCGTCAGCCTGGGCCGGAACGGGGCCAGGCGCGTCGGCCACCACGAACTCGACCTGGACCGATCCGCCGACCACCCGGGCCAGCGTCTGGCTGATCAGGGTGCGGTATCGATTGTCGAGCCAGTCACGCGCGAAGCCATTGGGAGCGGCGATGCGATAACGGTTCTCGTCGAGGTCGACGAGCGAGGTGTCCTTCAGCCAGGTCTCGAAATTGGCGGGCGAGAGGGAGACCTGCAGCTCGCCAAGGACGGCACGCCAGACCTGCTTCGCATCCATCGATAGCCCACTCCCAACCAATCAGCCGTGGCGTTCCGGCACCTGTCGAGGACTCCCTCGGGGCGAACGGGACCCGGTCTAGTGGGCGTCGGGCCTCGGGGGTCGCGGTAGTGTAGCAGCACCCTTTCGGGACGGGCAATGGATTCCCTCAAACTGCCCCTCCACGAGCCTCGAGAGGTTTGACACCCCCCTCGACGCGTCGTTAGAATCGCCCGGCAGAGCGAGACGGGCCGCAGCACAGGGGCCATCGCGTGAGGCTGGCGAAGACGCCAGCCGTTCGTGTGTTATCGGACCCGATTCGCCGCCGCTGAACGAGGACAGGCACGCACTCATGAAGAGGACCTACCAGCCCAAGAAGCGCGCCCGGAAGCGGGAACACGGCTTCCGCGCTCGCATGGCTTCGAAGGGTGGTCGCCGCGTGCTTGCCCGTCGCCGGGCGAAGGGGCGCGAGAAGCTCAGCGCCTGACGGCGTCGAGGACGCGAGGTGCCGCCCTTGGAGATGCTCCGGCACAAGACGGACTTCGACGCCATCGGTCGCCACGGGACCGTTCGCTCCAGCCGGCTCCTCGTCCTGCGATCGACGCGGACGGAGCGGCCGGGGACCAGGATCGGGCTGAGCACTCCGCGAACGCTCGGCGGCGCCGTCCAGCGCAATCGGGTGAGGCGTCGGCTGCGAGACCTGCTTCGGGGGCAGCTCGGCGCCACGAGTGCAGGCTGGGACCTGCTGTTGATCGCGCGGCCGGAGGCCGGCTCGGCCACCTACGCGGAGCTGCGAGAAGCGTTGCGATCGCTCCTGGAGCGGTCGGGAATCGGTGGATGAGGAAGATCGGGCTCGGACTGATCATCGCGTACCAGCGGCTCTTCGCCTGGATGCCGCCCAGCTGCCGCTATACGCCGAGCTGCTCGCAATACACCTACACCGCCATCGAACGCTACGGGCTGATGCGCGGGACCTGGATGGGGATGCGGCGCATCGGCCGCTGTCACCCGCTTCATCCGGGCGGCTATGACCCGGTCCGCTAGAGAGAGCATCAGACCTTGACGACCGTGATCGCGGCCGGCTTCCTGGGGATCCAGCACTTCACGCCGCCCTGGGACGTCTTCTTCCTGCCCCTCTTCAACCTGCTGATCGCCTCGTACCGGATCATCTTCAGCGACTTCGCACTGGCGATCATCGTCTTCACGATCGTCATCCGGACCCTGCTGGCACCGCTCTTCGTGCGACAGATCCGCTCGCAGAAGGAGATGCAGCGGATGGCGCCGCTGATCCGCGAGGTCAACCGCAAGCACAAGGGCAACCGGACCAAGATCGCGGAGGAGACGCAGGCGCTCTATCGCGAGCACGGCGTCAACCCGGCCGCCGGCTGCCTGCCGGTGCTGATGCAGCTGCCGCTCCTGTTCGCCCTCTACCAGGCGCTGATCCGCGCTTCGAACGTGGTCTCGCTCTCCGTCAAGGACGCCGCCTCGACCACCTTCACCCAGCTCCAGGCGGCGTTGCCCGGGATCGCCAAGATCGGAGACATCAAGGACGCGGCGGGCACGGTCACCCAGGTCCAGTTCGCCGCGCCGGTGGCCGGACCCTGCAATCTGCCGCAGTTCGAGGTCGCCAACTTCACCCACTTCCTGCCCCTGAACTGCCAGCTGGTCGATCCGCTCCACCTGACGGCGCGGATCAATACCCATGTCTCGTGGCTCTTCAACCTCGACCTCGCCCAGGTCGACCACACCTTCGCAGTGGTGATCCCGGGGATCGGCTTTGCCATCTCGGCGCTGGCGGTCGCCGCCGCCCTGCTCCAGTTCATCCAGGTCCGCATGACAAGCCCCAAGCCGAACCCCGACGACCCCACCTCGTCGACCACCAACACCATGACCTACCTCTTCCCGCTGCTCACCATCTGGTGGGGCGGCCTCTTCCCGAGCGGCCTGATCCTCTACTGGGTGGTCTACACCGCCTACCTCATCGGACAGCAGTACCGGATCATGGGCTGGGGCAACCTCTTCCCACTCCTGGGCTGGCAACCCGGGTTCGCGCCGCCGCCCGAGAGCGGGCTGGTCAGTGGCGCGCCCCGCCGTGAGCCCCGCGAGACGAAGGAGCCCGCCAACCCGGGCCGGGGCCCCGCGCCGTCCTCCACCCAACGTCCCAGTGGCTCGCAGGGCGGTGCCGACCGCCTCGCGATCCGCCCAACCAAGAAGAAGCGCCGAGGGCGAAAGCGATGACATTCAGGGAGTTCACCGGCAAGAACGTCGAAGAGGCGATCCGCACCGCGATGAAGGAGTTCAGCGCGGAGCTCTCCGAGCTCGACATCGAGATCCTCTCCCAGGGGAGCCGCGGCATCCTCGGGGTCGGGGGCGAGGAGGCCCGCATCCTCGCCGCACCGAAGTCCGCGGTGGCTGCCGCCGACACCGTCCGCGACACGGCCCCGGAGCCCTCCGAGGCGCCCCGGCCCCGCGCCGCGTCACCGGGCCGGCGGGGAGCGGCGGCGGCCGCGCCAGCCGAGCCCGTCGCGCCAGCCGAGCCCGTCGACCAGGAGCCCGTCAGCGAGCAGGTCGTCGACCTTGGGCTTGGTGATCGCGGGCTGGGTCGCGAGGGCGGCGGGCGTGACCGCGGCGGCCGAGGTCGCTCCGACCGTGGTCCACGTGGTGGGCGCAGCGATCGACCGATGCGCGACCGGGGCGACCGCCCGCCGCGGCCCGCCGCGCGAGGATCGGCCGCCGCGCGAGCCTGCACCCTTCATCCCCGGGAAGCCGCTCGACGAGCTCACCGAGAAGGAGCGTGCGACGCTCGAGGAGGCAAAGGGCGTCCTCGAGGAGCTCCTCCGGCTGATGGAGGTGCCCGGCACGGTCGAGATCGCGACCGGTGGAGAGACAGCGCGCCTCAATGTGCGCGGCTCCGACCTGGGGGTCCTGATCGGGCGGCGCGGCGAGAAGCTGGCGAGCCTCCAGCACATCGTTAACCTGATCGTCGCCAAGAAGGAAGGCGAGTACCACCGCATCGCGGTCGACGTGGAGAACTACCGCGGCCGCCGCGAAGAGCAGCTGCGCGACGTGGCCGATCGCGCCGCGAAGCGGGTCCTTCAGACCGGCAAGATCATCCAGCTGGAGCCGATGCCGGCGATCGAGCGGCGGATCGTGCACATGGCGCTGGTCGAGAACCCGAAGGTGCGGACCCAGAGCGTCGGCGTCGAGCCGAATCGGCGCATCGTGATCCTCCCCGCCACGAAGGTCGAGTAGCCCAGGCGACGAGGGTGCAGCGCCCCTCGGCGCCGCTCGAGGCGATCCGGGCCATTGGAAGGCCCGCTCCGGGCGGCGCGTGGATCGGCTTCGGAGTGCGCGCCGGCGCGTGGCGTTACGTGGTCGGCACCGATGCTGCCGTGCGCGATGCGCCTGCCGATGCGGAGCTGCTCCTGGCGCTCGCGATCGCGCACTTCGCGGAGGCCTTTGGCGAGGCGCCCCCTGACATCGAGGCGACCCAGTCCGATCTCTCGAAGCTGGTCCGGCACCTGATCGAGACGCAGCCGGATGCGCGCCGCCGGGCGCTCCTCATGGAGGCGATGGACGCGATCGATGACGGGCTGGCCGGCGATGCCGTGGCGGGCCGGTTGGCCGCAGCCAGGTCACCCGGTGGCGATTCGGTCGACCCGATCGACCAGGTGCTGGCTGCGGCGCGGGGGCTGTCCGCGGAGGATTAGCCCTGTGGATGGTCCTCGGAGCCCTGGTCGCTCGCCGGCGGGCTGGGAGGAGCCATCGGAGGAGGCGGGGTGTAGGTCGACATCGGCGGGGCCGGCGGCGCCGTTGGGCCGCTCGACATGCCGAGGTTGAACTTGCCGCCCTCGGCCTGGAACTCTCGCCAGCTGGCCCAGCCCATCAGCAGGCCACCGACGATCCCGAGCAGTCCACCGATGAAGTAGGTGCCCATGAGCCCAAGGTAGGGAAGCCAGGCGAGCAGGGTCAAGAGCGCCCCAATGCCGGCAGCGCCACCGACGATCAGCATGAGGCTCCCCTTGCTGCCGGGAAGCTTGGTGCTGGGCGAGAACTGCGGCAGGAAGAGGATCACGAGCATGGCGATGCCGGTGAGCACGCCATACGGCCCTGCGCCGAAGCTGACGACCGAGCCCACGATTGCCAGGACGGCACCGATGGCGGCCAGCTTGTCGTTGGAGCTGAGCTTGGAGAGATCCATGAGTACCAACGCCTCCCAATGTCAGCGCGGCGACGATGCGTGGTGCGCCATGGGCGTGCCGCTTGGCCGGTACCGTAGCACAGGCAGCAACGCCTTCATAGATACCGACGCGTGTTCGTGCGGACCCTCAGCTCGTTGAGGCGCCGATCTGGAACTTCCCGCCCTCGGGCGCGACGCGTGCCCGGCACGGTAGCACACGGGTCGAGCCGCCCCCTGAGGGCGCGGCCACCGAGATGAGGAGTGGTGGAGATGGGGGAGAATCGAACTCCCCGTCCAGAACCGAGTCGCCGGAAACGTGCTACAGGTGTTTCCGGCCTACTTCGAGCTTCGCCTGCGGGCCCCCGACCGGCGGGGTGCTCCGCTCGCTATCCGGCTGGCCTCTCGGCCCTTTGGCACCGCTCACCGGAGTCGGTGATGCCGCATCTCACCTGATGACGCCTTCACGGCCCGGCAAGAGGAGGCCGTGTCGGCGCTCGTCGCTACTTAGGCGGCGAGAGCGTAACTCTTGTTGCCAGTTACTGGCGTTGCCCGCGGTTTAACGAGGCCTGCGGGCGACCTCGACCTGCAGTTCCCGGTCCCTGAGCCCTGTCGAAACCTGACATCCCCACGGACCGATACGGCTGAAATGGTACCACGGGGCGTCTCGAGCACCGCTTCGGGTGGCCCGGCTCGGTGCCGTTCAGAGCTTGACGCGTTCCTTCGTGGACCGCTCCAGGTCCCGCCGCATGTCGCGCTCCGCGATCGTTCGACGCTTGTCTCGCGCCTTCTTGCCGCGCGCCACTCCGAGCTCCAGCTTGGCCATTCCGTTGCGGATGTAGAGCTTCAGCGGGACCAGGGTGTACCCCTTGGCCTGGGTGCGCCCGACCAGCTCCGCGATCTGGTCGCGGTGCATCAGCAGCTTCCGCGTGCGCGTCGGCTCGTGGTTGTTGCGGTTGCCCTGCTCATACGGCGCGATGTGCGCGCCGATCAGCCACGCCTCGCCGTGCTCGATGCGGGCGTACGCTTCCGCCAGGTTGACGCGCCCCGCACGGATCGACTTGATCTCGGTCCCGCTCAGCACGAGGCCGGCCTCGAGGGTCTCATCGACCGCGTACTCGTGGCGGGCGCGGCGGTTGACGGCAACGGTCTTGTCGGGCATCGGCGTTTCCTGGGTCAGATCGTATGCGGTGCGGTGCGGCGGGGAAAGGAAAGAGCCGGCCGTATCGGCCGGCTCTCTCGTCGCTACCACGCGAAGGGGTGCTAGCGCACCGCCTCGGTGGTGGCGTGACAGGAACTACTCACTGCACACCACCTCCTTTCGTTGGGCCGGATGCTAGCAGCCGTCCGGCGACCGCGCAATGCCGCGTCAGGCGGCGGGGCGAAGGAAGCTGATGAACGCCGCCGGACCGGTCAGGTGCTCGACCGCGCGCTGGAGCACGAGGTCCTGGTCGGCCGGCGTCCCGGATGGGATATCCACTGTGATGTCCGGCTGGATGCCGTTTGGGGCGACCGAGTGGTGATCGGGGGTGAACCAGCGCGAGATGGTGATCCGCACCCCGCCGTTGTTGGTGAGCGGCGACCAGACCTGGACCGAGTTCTTGCCGTAGGTGGGCTGGCCGATGATGGTGGCTCGGTGCGTGTCCTTCAGCGCGCCGGTGACGATCTCGGAGGCCGATGCGCTCCCCTTGTTCACGAGCACGACGACCCGCAGATTGGGATCCGTCGCGATTCCCTGGCCGGTCGACTCCCATGGCTTCTTCTCGCCGCCGGACGACTCCTGGGAGAAGATCAGTCCGGAGCCGACGAACTCCGAGGCGATCTTGTCGGCGGCGTCGATGTAGCCGCCGGGGTTGTCGCGCAGGTCGAAGATGATCGAGACCGCCCCCGCGTCGAGCAGGCCCTTCAGCGCCTTGTGGAACTGGTCCGGGCTCGCGGGGCTGAAGCCGTGCAGGGCGACGTAGCCGATCTTTCCCTCGAGCATCTTGCTCGTCACCTCGCTGGCGGTGATCTTGGCGCGGGTGATCTCCTGGTCGAAGGTGCGGTCGCCACGCTTCAGGGAGAGGGTGACCTTGGTGCCGGCCTCCCCCCGCACCTTGGTGACGTCATCTTCCAGGGTGGTCCCGGTGACGCTCGTGCCGTCGATCGCGAGCACCACGTCCCCAGCCTGGAGCCCCGCCGCCTCGGCGGGTGAATCGGGAAGCGGGCGCACGACCACCAGCAGACAGGTCGCGGTGACCGTCGTGCAGGCGGACGGATCGCTGGGCGCAGTGAGGTCCTGGTACGACATCTCGGCGCCGATGCCGCTGAACTCGCCGGAGAGTGAGCTCTTCGCCTGCTCGTAATCCTGCGGCGTCATGTAGCCGCTGTGCGGGTCCTTCACGCCGTACTCGAAGAGGCCCCGCAGGGCGCCGTCGACCAGGGTGGTGTCGTCGAGCTTGTCGACGTACTGGTCCTTCAGGTCGGCATATGCCTCGCACAGCGGCGCGAAGGCGGTGCTCGGCGCCGAACAGGTCCCACCCGCGTGAGCCCCGCCCGCCGCGAGGTAGCCGGCGCCGAAGAGGAGGGCGCCGACCACGCTCGCGAGGAGCAGGGAGACGACCCAGGAGATGGGCGACGGTCCGCGCATGCCCGGCCGTTCCGGGGGCGTGGTCGGCAGCGTCGCGGGAGTCAGTTCGGGCAGCGGATCGGTGGTCGGCTCGGTCATCGGCGCCGGAGTGTAGCACCGGGCCGGAGACGACCCGGTTACGGCTCCATTACGTTTCGCTTACCACGTCACGCGAGCGCTATGCCGCCGTGGAGAGGTTGGCGCGCACGCTGATCCAGCTGCCGATCGCACCCACGCCCAGCCCCACCGCCAGGATGATCGCCGAGAGGACCGCCAGGAACTGGGTGCTGACGGCGGTCGGCATCTGGAAGACGCGCACCATGACCGGCTGGATCGGCTCCCAGGCGGTCGCCACCAGGATGATGGTGATCACGGCGCCCATCACGCCGCACAGGATCCCTTCGAGGATGAACGGCCAGCGGATGAACGAGTCGCTGGCGCCGACCAGCCGCATGATCTCGATCTCGCCGGATCGGCTGTAGACCGCGATCCGGATCATGTTCACGATCATGAAGAGGACGGTGAGGCCGACCAGCACGAGGGCGATGATCCCGCCGGTGCGGATGTAGCCGATGATGCTGAGCAGCTTCTCGTAGTCCACCTGGCGGGTCGTGATCCGCTCCACCTCGGGGCGTCCCTGCAGCGCGTCGGTGACGCTGCCCGAGAGGTTCGGATCGGTGAGCGAGATCTCGACGCTGGCATAGAGGGTGATCTTCGCCCCGCCGAGGTCGAGCGTCATCCCCTGCTCACGGTAGGCCTCCTTCAGGAGCTGGAGCGCGACCTCCGGGCTGACGTACTTGACCCCCTTCACGCCGTTGAGGTTCTTGATGTCGGCGACAAGGGCGTCGATCTGCGGCTGCGGCAGATTGTCGACCAGGCGGGCCGTGACCCCGACCTTCTGCTCGATGTACTGCAGGCCGCTCTGGAGTCCGCCAAGCACGATGAGGAGGCCGGAGAGGAGTACCAGCATCAGCACGACGGTGGCGGTCGCCGCGAGGCTCATCATCGCGTTGCGCCAGAAGCCCTGCCAGGCTCGGACAACGGAGAACGCGATGAAGCGAAGGGGTCGCATCGGCTCAGTACTCTCGCTCGTACGCCGCGCTCGACTCGTCGCGCACCAGGGTCCCGTGCTCGAGCGCCAACACGCGACGGCGCATGGCGTTGACGATCTCCTGGTTATGGGTCGCCATCAACACCGTCGTCCCCATCGAATTGATCTGGATCAGCAGCTGGATCAGGTCCCAGCTGGTGACCGGGTCGAGGTTGCCGGTCGGCTCGTCCGCGATCAGCATCGCCGGGTCGTGGACGAGCGCCCGGGCGATCGCGGTCCGCTGCTGCTCGCCGCCGGAGAGCTGCGCCGGCAGGTGCTCGTCGTGCTCGTGCAGGCCCACCAGGTTCAGGAGCCGAGGCACGCGCTGGCGGATCTCCGCGTTCGTTGCGCCGGTCACCTCCAGGGCGAAGGCCACGTTCTCGAAGACGGTCTTGGCCGGCAGCAGCCGGAAGTCCTGGAAGACGATCCCGATCCGGCGCCGCAGGGCCGGCACCTGGCCCCGCTTCATCGTGGTCAGGTCGCGCCCGGCTACCACCACCCGCCCCGCCGTCGGCAGCTGCTCCCGGATCACGAGCCGAATGAAGGTGCTCTTGCCGGCGCCGGAGGGACCCACCAGGAAGACGAAGTCGCCGGCGGGGATGCTGACGTTGACGTCGACCAGCGCCACCTTGCCGTTGGGATAGGTCATCCCCACGTCGACCATGCTGATCACTGGCTCCTGCGTCGCGGGTCGCGCCACGAACGGGCGCTGCAACGTATCGGTCACGAGGCGGCCACCTCGCCGATCCGCGAGCGCAGGTACCCCTCGATGAAGGCGTCGAGGTCGCCGTCGAGGACGGCGGTCGGGTTCGACGTCTCGACCCCGGTGCGGAGGTCCTTGACCATCGTGTAGGGCTGGAGGACGTAGCTGCGGATCTGGTTGCCCCAGCCCGCCTCGACGTGCTGGCCGCGCAGGCGTGCCATCTCTGCCTCGCGCTCCTCCTCGGCGCGCTCGGCCAGCTTGGCGCGCAGGACGGCCATCGCGCGGTCGCGGTTCTGGGTCTGGCTCCGCTCGTTCTGGCAGGTCACCACGATCCCGGTGGGGAGGTGGGTGATCCGGACGGCCGAGTCGGTCTTGTTGACGTGCTGGCCGCCGGCGCCGCTGGCCCGATAGGTGTCGACCCGGAGATCCCGCTCGTCGATCTCGATCGCGGCGTCCTCCGGCACCTCGGGCATCACCTCCACCAGCGCGAAGCTGGTGTGGCGCCGGTTCTGCGAGTCGAACGGGCTGATCCGCACGAGGCGGTGCACCCCGCGCTCGCTCTTCAGGCGGCCGTATGCCCAGCGCCCGTCGATCGCCGCGGTGACGCTCTTGAGCCCGGCCTCCTCGCCCTCGGTCTGGTCGAGGATCTCGGTGCGATACCGGCTGCGCTCGGCCCAGCGCAGGTACATGCGCAGGAGCATCTCGGCCCAGTCCTGGCTCTCCGTTCCTCCCGCCCCGGCGTGAACCGAGACGATCGCGGGGCGCTCGTCGTACGGCTCGGAGAGGAGGAGGCGCCCCTCCATCCGGTTCCAGTCGACGGTGAGGGCGGCGAGTTCGCGCTCGAGGTCGGCGGCCAGGCTGGCACCGCCATCGGGTTCACCGGCGGCGAGCTCGGCCATCTCGGCCAGCGAGGTGGCGCGCCCCCCGAGCTCGCCCCAGGCGCCGATCTCCTCGCGCAGCTCGTCGGCACGGCGAAGGATGGCCTGCGCCGCGGCGGGGTCGTCCCAGAGGCCGGGATCGGCGGAGCGCGAGGTCAGCTCCGCGAGCTCGAGTTCCTTGGCGGGCAGGTCAAAGGCGCACCGCCGTATCGGCCACGAGGCGCGCGAGCCGGCGCGCCTCGTCCTTAATTGCGTCCAACGGCCGCCACCATGGGGAGCTCCATCTCGGTCAGCCGCACGCTCTTGCTCCGGATCTTGGCCGGGTTCACGCAGGGGCAGTAGCCCTTGCGCGGGCAGGAGCCGCAGTTGCCGTCGCAGTCGAGGGTCATCGCGTAGCTGCAACGCATGCAGTCGCGCTCGCAGACGATGAGGTCTTCGTAGGGGAGGGAGGGGTCTCGGAAGCGGGTGACCAGCGGGAGCGAGGTCGTTTGAGGGGGAGAGGTGAGGGTCTCAGAGCCTCGTCGAGGGGTGGTCAGCTGCTTCACGTAGCCCTCCACTGGTGCGATAAGCGAGTTCACCGCGCCTCGCGATCGCGGACCCGTATCGTAGCCGGAATCCTGCGCCCCGCCAACCCCGAGTATTTCGCCGCGCGATCAGGCTCCGTGGCAGCGCTTGTACTTCTTCCCCGACCCGCACCAGCAGGGGTCGTTGCGCCCGATCTTGGGGCCGCTCTTCTTCGCCGGGGCGCTCGGGCCGGAGCCGTTGCCGCTCGCCGCGGCCACGACTGACGAGCCGCCTTCCGCGTCCCCGCCCGTCACGTCGGGGCGGCTCTCGATCATTGGTCCGGGTCGGCGCTGGATCGGCTCGCGGGTCAGGGTGACCCGGAAGATGGTGTGGGTGATGTCGTGGCGGATGGTCGACTTGAGCTCGTCGAACATCTTGTACGCCTCGACCTTGAATTCGTTGAGCGGCTCGCGCTGGCTGTAGGCGCGCAGCCCGATGGCGCGCCGCATGTCGTCGACGGCGGTGAGGTGCTCCACCCACAGCGAGTCGATCACCCTCAGCAGCACGAGGCGCTCCAGCACCAGCATCCCCTCGTCGCCGACCTCCGCGCGCTTGCGTTGGTACGCCTCCTCGACCTGCGTGCCGAGCAGCGCGGCCAACTGCTCGCGGTCGACGATCTCGTCGATGGCGGCGAGCTCGCGCTGGTCGAGCGTGGGAACCATCGCGAGCAACTGGGCGCGGAGGCCCTCCGCGTTCCACTCGGCCGCGAAATCGCCGGCGGTGTGGCTCGCGACGAGGCCGTGCACCTCCTCGTCGAGCATGGCGAGCACGGTCGGCGCCAGGTCGTCGGAGCGCAGGATCCGCTCGCGCTCGTGGTAGATCGTCTCGCGCTGGCGGTTGATCACGTCGTCGTATTCGACGACGTGCTTCCGCGTGTCCATGTTGAATCCCTCGACACGGCTCTGCGCCCCCTCGATGGTGCGGCTCACCATCCTCGACTCGAGGGCCGTTTCGTCGTTGAAGCCGAGCGTCCGCATGAGTGACTGCACGCGATCGCTGGCGAAGCGACGCATCAGGTCGTCCTCCAGCGACAGGTAGAAGCGGGTGCTTCCCGGGTCGCCCTGCCGGCCTGCGCGACCGCGCAGCTGGTTGTCGATCCGGCGCGCCTCGTGGCGCTCCGTGCCGACGATGTGCAGGCCCCCGGCGGCCACCACCCGCTCGCGATCCGCCGCGCAGAGCCGATCGGCCTCGGCGAGGGCGGCCGCGTATTCGTCGGGCGAGGCGTCGATCACCGTGAGCCCGCGCTTGTGGAGCAGGTCGGCGGCGAGCATCTCCGGGTTCCCGCCCAGGATGATGTCGGTGCCGCGGCCGGCCATGTTGGTCGCGATCGTGACGCTGTCGCTGCGGCCGGCCTGCGCGACGATCTCAGCCTCGCGCTCGTGGAGCTTCGCGTTCAGCACGCTGTGCTTGATCCCGCGCCGCTTCAGCATCTCGCTGAGCATCTCGCTGACCTCGACGCTGATCGTGCCGACCAGCACCGGCCGGCCCCTGCTCGTGCTCCTCGGCGATCTCGTCGGCGACGGCCTGCCACTTCCCCTTCTGGCTGGAGAAGACCAGGTCGGCGAAATCGTCGCGGACCATGGGTCGGTTGGTCGGGACGACGACCACCTCGAGGTTGTAGACCTTGTGGAACTCCTCCGCCTGCGTCTCGGCGGTGCCCGTCATCCCCGACAGCTTGTCGTACATGCGGAAGTAGTTCTGGAAGGTGATCGTGGCGAGGGTCTGCGACTCGCTCTGGATCTTCACTCCCTCCTTGGCCTCGACCGCCTGGTGCAGCCCCTCGCTCCAGCGCCGCCCCGGCATCAGGCGGCCGGTGAACTCGTCGACGATGATCACCTCGCCGTCTTTGACGACGTACTCCTTGTCGCGCTTGTAGAGAGCTTCGGCCTTCAGCGCCTGTTCGAGATGACGCGCCATCGAGAAGTCGTTGTCGAAGAGGTTCTCCACCCCCAGCCAGCGCTCCATCTTGTCGGTCCCGGCCTCGGTGATCGCCACCTGGCGGAACTTCTCGTCGATGATGTAGTCCTCCTCGGCGCGCAGGCGCGGGACGAGCCGAGCGAACTGGATGTACTTGTCGGCCGACTCCTCGGCCGCGCCGGAGATGATCAGCGGGGTGCGCGCCTCGTCGATCAGGATGTTGTCGACCTCGTCGACGATGGCGAAGAAGTGGCCGCGCTGCACCCGCGCGCCCAGGTCGATGACCAGGTTGTCGCGCAGGTAGTCGAACCCGAACTCGTTGTTGGTGCCGTAGGTCACGTCGGCGGTGTACGCCTCGGCGCGGGTGACCGGTCGCAGCCCGCGCAGCCGCTCATCGGTCTGCGGGAAGTCGGGATCGACCACGAAGGCCGCCTCGTGCTGGATCGAGCCGACGCTCATCCCGAGCCGCCAGAAGACCTGCCCGATCCACTGAGCGTCGCGCTTGGCGAGGTAGTCGTTCACGGTCACGACGTGCACCCCGCGCCCGGTGAGTCCGTTCAGGTAGGCGGCGAGCGGCGCGACGAAGGTCTTTCCCTCGCCGGTCTTCATCTCGGCGATCGCCCCGGAGTGGAGGACCATGCCGCCGATCAGCTGGACGTCGTAGTGGCGCTTGGCGAGAGCGCGCCGCATCGCCTCGCGGACCGCGGCGAAGGCCTCGGGCAGGATCTCGTCGAGCGCTTCGTCGATCTGGCGCCGCTCGCGCTTGTGCTGCTCCTTGCGCTCCTCGCTGATTCGCGTCGGGTCGCCAACCACCAGCTCGGACTCGGCCGCCTCGTCGGGCGTGAGGGGTCGCTGCTCGATCGGGATCAGGAGGTCGCCCAGCGCTTCGCGCAGGCGATCTCGAAACTGCTCGGTCGTGGCCCGCAGCTCGGCATCGGAGAGGGCGGTGAACTCCGGCTCGAGCGCGTTGACCTGGGCAACGGTCGGTTCGAAGCGGCGGATCTCACGCTCGTTCGAGTCCGACAGCCGGGAGAGGAACTTCAGCATCGGGAGGCCGAGTATAGCCCGACGAGGCCCGGGGCCCGGTTCGCGCGTTCGGGTGGCGAGCCTGCCTAGCGGGCCACCGGCATCGGCGTCGGCGGCTCGTCCTGATCGTCCGCGTCGTGGCTGCCCCAGAAGGTCATCTCCTCGACCAGCTGGACCTCGGACGAGAAGAGGGCGCCGACGCTCTCGCCACGATGGATCCGCTTGATCGCCTCGCCGAAGAGCGGCGCAATCGAGAGGACCGTGATCCGGTCGCGGTTCGCGTTCGGAGGGAGCGGGATCGTGTCGGTGACGATCACCTCGGTGATCGGGCTCGCCTCGATCCGGTCGAGGGCACTGTTCGAGAAGACGCCGTGGGTGGCGCACGAGTAGATCGCTCCGGCCCCCTCGGCCACGAGCGCGGCGACCGCCTCGAGGAGCGACCCGCCGGTGTCGATCTCGTCGTCGATGATCACGGCGGTCTTGCCGGCCACCTCACCGATGATGTTCATCAGCTCGGTCTTGTCCTGGTTGCCGACCCTCCGCTTCTCGACGATCGCCAGCGGCGCCTGGAGGATCTCGGCGAAGTTGCGCGCCTTCTTGGCGAAGCCGAGCTCGCTCACCACCACGATGTCGGGCAGGTTCTTCTCGCGGATGTACCGCGACAGGATGTTGACGGCCGTCAGCTCGTCGACCGGGATGCTGAAGAACCCCTGGATCTGCCCCTGGTGGAGGTCCATCGTCAGCACCCTGTCGGCCCCGGCGACGGTCAGCATGTCGGCGACCAGGCGGGCGGTGATCGGCACCCGGGGCTGGTCCTTCTTGTCGGACCGCCCGTAGGCGAAGTACGGGATCACGGCGGTGATCCGCCCCGCGCTGGCGCGCTTGAAGGCATCGATCATGATCAGCAGCTCCATGACCGAGTCGTTCACGGGGCGCGAGGTGGGCTGCACGAGGAAGACGTCCTGCTCGCGGACGTTCTCCATCACGCGCACAAAGGTGTTGTCGTTGGCGAACTTGAAGACCTCGGCCTTGCCCAGCTGGGTACGCAGGTAGCGGGTGATCTGCTTCGCCAAAGGCCGATTGGCGTTGCCGGCGTAGATGCTGAACTCGTCGGCGTACACGTCGGATCTCCCAGTGGGTGGCTCGCGGCCTCGATTCTAGCCCCTCGGCCGCGGCGCTCAGCCTTCGGTTTCGGCGTCGCCCTCGGCCGGCTCGGGCCGATCGTCCACGAAGACCGCGATCGACACGATTCGATCGCCCTCCCCCGGCTTCATGACGGTCACGCCGCGGGAGGCGCGACGGTAGCGGTTCACGCTGCTCACCTCCGTACGGAGGATCGTTCCCTCCTCGGTGATGAGCATCAGCTCCTCGTCTTCCCGGCCCACCACGCGCACCGCAGACACTCTTCCCGTCTCGGCGTTGAGGGAGTTGGCGATCACGCCGCCGGTGGCGCGGTGCTTGACCGGGAAGTCGTCGAGCATCGTGCGCTTGCCGTAGCCCTGCTCGGTGACGACCAGCAGCTCGGCCTTCGGCAGGACCACTTCCATGCCGATCACCTCGTCACCCTTTCGGAGCCGAATCCCAGTGACCCCACGCGTGTCCCGGCCCATCGGCCGCACCTCGTTCTCGTGGAAGCGGGCCGCCTGTCCGTCGCGCGTGGCGAGGATCAGGTCGTCCGATCCGTCGGTCAGGCCGACCCAGCGCAGCTCGTCGCCCTCGACCAGGCTGATCGCGATCAGCCCATTGCTCCGGATCTTGGCGTACTCGGCCAGGGAGGTCTTCTTGATCATCCCCTGCCGGGTCGCCATCGCCATGTAGTGATCGGGCTCGAACTGGGGCAGCGTGATGATCGCGCTGACGAACTCGCCCTGGTCGACCATCACCCCGGGCAGGTTGATGATCGGCAGCCCCTTCGCCTGGCGGCTCGCCTCCGGCAGCGTGTGCACCTTCGTGATGAAGACGCGGCCGCGGTTGGTGAAGAAGAGGATGTTGTCGTGCGTGTTCGCCACGAGCAGGTGGCGCACCGCGTCCTCTTCGCGGGTGATCATCGCCAGCTTGCCCTTGCCGCCGCGGCGCTGGGAGCGGAAGGTGCCGATCTGCTGGCGCTTGATGTAACCGCGCTGCGAGAGCGTCACGACGACGTCCTCGGCGGCGACCAGGTCCTCGGCGGTCAGCTCGCGGTTGGCATCGGACTGGATCCGCGTCTTCCGGTCGTTCCCGTACTTGCGGACCAGCTCGTCGAGCTCGTCCCGGATCGCGACCAGGATCTTGCGCGGGTTGGCCAGCAGATCCTCGAGCTCCGCGATGAGGCGGATCACCTGCTCGTACTCGTCCTCGATCTTCTTGCGCTCGAGGGCCGCAAGCCGGCGCAGCTGCATCTCGAGGATTGCGTTGGCCTGCGCCTCGCTCAGCTTGAAGCGGCTGACAAGCGCCGCTCGCGCGGCGTCGCCATCGGCCGAGGCGCGGATCGTCTTGATCACCTCGTCGAGGTTGTCGAGTGCGATCTTCAGCCCTTCGAGGATGTGGGCACGTTCCTGGGCGCGTGCCAGGTCGAACTGCGTCCGCCGGCGGATCACCTCGCGCCGATACGCGATGTAGTGCTCGAGCATCCGCTTGAGGCCGAGCGTCTGCGGCTGGCCGTCGACGAGGGCGAGCATGTTCGGCGCTGAAGCTGCGTCTGGAGCGCCGTGTGCTTGAAGAGCTGCTGCATGACGGTGTGGGGGGATCCGTCGCGCTTCACCTCCACGACGATCCGCATGCCCGTCCTGTCGCTTTCGTCGCGAATGTCGCTGACGTCGGTGATCCGCTTCCCGCCGACCAGCTCGGCCATCTTCTCGATCAGGGTGGTCTTGTTGACCTGGTAGGGGAGCTCGGTGATCACGACCGAGATGCGGCCACGCGCATCCTCCTCGAAGGAGACCTGGCCTCGGATCACGACTCGCCCGCGCCCCGTCGCGTACATGTGGCGGATGACGTCGATCCGCTCCTTCTCGCCGGTGAGGCTGTTGCGCTGGTCCTCGAACCGGAAGATGGTGCCGCCGGTCGGGAAGTCGGGGCCATGGACGATCTCGCACAGCTCGTCGACGGTCATCTGCGGGTTGTCGATGAGCGCGATCACCGCGTTGCAGATCTCGCCCAGGTTGTGGGGCGGGATGTTCGTCGCCATCCCGACGGCGATCCCCGAGCTGCCGTTGATGAGCAGGTTCGGGAGTCGCGCCGGCAGCACGGTCGGCTCGCGGAGGCGGCCGTCGTAGTTGTCGACGAAGTCGACCGTCTCCTTCTCGATGTCAGCCAGCATCTCGTCGCTGATGGCGGTGAGACGCGCCTCGGTGTAGCGATACGCGGCGGCCGGGTCGCCATCGACCGAGCCGAAGTTGCCCTGGCCGTCGATCAGCGGGTAGCGCAGGCTGAAGTCCTGCGCCATGCGTACCAGGGCGTCGTAGAGGGCCACGTCGCCGTGCGGGTGGTACTTGGCAAGCGCGTCACCGACCACCCCGGCGCATTTCCGATACGACGCCGTGGAGCGCAGCCCCATCTCGTGCATCGTGTAGAGGATTCGCCGATGCACCGGCTTCAACCCGTCGCGCACGTCCGGCAGCGCGCGCGCCACGATCACGCTCATGGCGTAGTCGATGTAGGCCGAGCGCATCTCGTCCTCGATGGAGACGCGCTGGACTGCGTCGGTGCGCTCGATGGTCATCTGGCCGGCTCCCTCATGGTGAGTGCGTGTCGCGTTTGTCGCCTTCGGGCGTGGGGTGGCCGCCGCACCCGTCGCGTCAGCCGGCATGCCGTAGCGGGCCTTCAGCTGCGCCTTCACGGACGGGCTCGCCCCCAGAAACCTGCCGTGAGCCTCGGCGACGAGGCGTCCGTCCGGGCCGCGGACCTCGCCGCGCACCTGGTAGATCCGCCTTCGTCGCTCGGTGACCCAGCCTCGGGCGGTGAGGGGCTCGCCCGGGTCGGCCGGGGAGCGGTAGCGGATAGAGATCTCCGCGGTGACGGCCCAGGAGTCGAAGCTCGAGGGAGCCCAGGCCATGACCTCGTCGAGCAGCGTGGCGAGCACACCGCCATGTACCTTCTCCTCCCAGCCCTCGAAGTTCGGTCCCGGGAGCCAGGTCGTGGTCGCCGTCCCCTCGCCAAGCTCGATGGCCAGGTGCATCCCGATCGGGTTCGAGCTGCCGCAGGCGAAGCAGTTGTGATCGGCGAACGCGTAGCGGCGTCCGTCGGCAGCCTCGATCATGCGGCTCGAACCGATGGACGGCGCCTGGCCGCGCGTGGTGCTCACCAGCGATCGTCCTCCTCGTCCCAGAATCCGTCGCCGCCGAACTCGTCGGCGCGATTGCGACGCAGGCAGTGGTCCGCGATCGCCAGGGCGAATGCGTGGCTGATCGCATAGCCGTCCCGCAGGAAGTTGACGGCGTCGCGCCGCTCGCCGACGCCGTTCGCCTCGAGCAGGGCGCACCACTCCTCCAGCTTGCGCCCGGTCTTTGCCTCGACCTGGCGAACGTCGGCCACGTGTCTGCTCGGCATGGTCTGTCTCATCGGCTCCGGCTAGAAGTCCAGGTTGCGGACCTTGCGGGCCTCGCCTCGGATGAAGTCGCGACGAGGCTCAACCCGCTCGCCCATCAGCATGCTGAAGACGTCGTCCGCATCGGCCGCCTCGCGCACCGTGATCTGGAGCAGCGTGCGGGTGTCCGGGTTCATGGTCGTCTCCCAGAGCTGCTCCGGGTTCATCTCGCCGAGGCCCTTGAAGCGCTGCACGCTGACATTCTTGGTCTTGCCTTCGCGCGACAGCTCCTTCACCGCCAGGTCGCGCGTCTTCTCGTCCTTGGCGTAGCGGGTCACCTTGCCTGTGCTGACGCGATACAGCGGCGGCTGGCAGAGGTACAGGTAACCCTGCTCGATCACCTCCGGCATGTGGCGGAAGAAGAAGGTGAGCAGGAGGGTGCTGATATGCGCTCCGTCGACGTCGGCGTCCGAGAGGAGGCAGATCCGGTGGTAGCGCAGCTTGCTGATGTCGAACTGGTCTCCGATCCCGGCCCCGAGGGCAATGATGAGGGGCCGAATGTTCTCGCTCGACAGGACCCGATCGAGGCGCGCCTTCTCGACGTTGAGCAGCTTCCCGCGAAGCGGCAGGACGGCCTGGGTGCGCCGATCCCTTCCCTGCTTGGCCGATCCGCCGGCGGAGTCGCCCTCGACGATGTACAGCTCGCTGCGCGCGGGGTCGCGCTCCTGGCAGTCGGCCAGCTTGCCGGGCAGCGCCATCCCGTCGAGCGCCCCCTTGCGGATGACCAGGTCGCGAGCCTTGCGCGCCGCCTCGCGGGCGCGCGCCGCGGTGACCGACTTCTCGATGATCCGGCGACCGTCGGCGGGGTTCTCCTCGAGGTGCTGGATGATCCCGTCGGTCACGGCCGCCTGGACCGCTCCCTTGACGTCGGCGTTGCCGAGCTTCGCCTTCGTCTGGCCCTCGAACTGCGGGTCGGTGAGCTTGACGCTGATGACGGCCGTCAGCCCCTCGCGGACGTCGTCGCCACTCAGGTTCGCGTCCTTTCCGGTGAGGAGCCCCGCCTTGTGCGCCCAGTCGTTGAGGGATGAGGTGAGCGCCGCGCGGAAGCCGGTGACGTGCGTGCCGCCGTCGACGGTGTGGATGTTGTTGGCGAAGGCGAGCACCGTCTCGGCGAAGCCGTCGTTGTACTGGAGCGCGACCTCCACGCTGGTGGTGTCGACCATCCGCTCGACGTGGATCGGGCGCTGGTTCAGCACCTCGCGGCGTCGATTGAGGTGGCGCACGAAGCTCGTCACGCCGCCCTCGAAGTAGAAGTTCTTCTCGCGGTCGACGCGGTCGTCGCGGAGGCAGATCCAGAGCCCCTTGTTCAGGTAGGCGGATTCGCGCAGCCGAGTCGCGATCAGGTCCCAGCTGAAGTCGAGGTCCTCGAAGATCTCGGGATCGGGGTGGAAGAAGGTGCGCGTGCCGTGCTGCCGCTCCTTGGCCGTGACGAGGCCGCGGTTGGCTTCCGCGGTGCCCCCCTGCTGGCGGACCGGTCCCTTCGGGTCTCCGCGGCTGTACTCCTGCGTGTAGCGCTTGCCGTCCCGCAGGACCTCGACTCGCATCGCCACCGAGAGCGCGTTCACGACGCTCACCCCCACGCCGTGGAGCCCGCCGGAGACCTTGTACCCGCCGCCGCCGAACTTGCCGCCGGCGTGCAGGACGGTGTGAACCACCTCGAGGGCGTCCTTGCCCGATGCGTGGCGACCGACGGGGATCCCCCGTCCGTCGTCGACCACCTCGACCTGCCCGTCGCGGTGGATCGTCACGTCAATGCGGGTGGCGACGTTGGCCATCGCCTCGTCGATGCTGTTGTCGACCACCTCCCAGACGAGCTGATGGAGGCCACGCCCGTCCGTGGAGCCGATGTACATGCCCGGGCGCTTGCGAACGGCGGTCAGACCCTCGAGCACCTGGATGTTCGCGGCTGTGTAGTCGGAGCTGGCCTTGCCGCGCCGAGGCCGGCGCTCGGGCTGCGCGGTCACGCGGCGCCTCCGCCCACGCCCCGGGTGATGATCGCGTAGATCCGGTCGAGCTCCTCGTCCGAGTAGAAGTCGATCACGAGCCTTCCACCGCGCCTGGTGCGAACGATTCCGACCCGCGTGGCGAGGAGTCCTCGCAGCTGCGCCTCGAGATCGGCGAGGTCGCCCGAGATCGGCCGCGCCTGTCTGACGGTGCCGGAGTCGCGCTTGCGGCGGACCAGCTCCTCCGTCTGCCGGACAGAGAGGTGGCGCTCGATCACGACCTGGAGGGCGGCTCGCTGCAGCTCCGCCACGGTCAGCGCCGCGAGTGCACGTCCGTGTCCCTCGCTGATGCGGCCGTTCGCGATCGCGTCACGCGTCTCGGGAGAAAGGTCGAGGAGGCGGAGCGCATTGCTGACCCCGACGCGGCTCTTGCCGACCTTGCGGGCAACCTCCTCGTGCGAGAGCCCAAATCGGTCGATGAGCTCACGATAGGCGGTGGCCTCCTCGATCGCGTTCAGGTCGGCGCGCTGCACGTTCTCGACGAGGGCCAGTTCGAGCGATTCGCCCTCGGCGGTCTCGCGCACCACCGCCGGGATGTGGCTCAGCCCTGCGATACGCGCCGCACGGAGCCGGCGCTCACCGGCGATCAGCTCATAGGCGCCGTCGGCGGAGGCCCGCACGACGATCGGCTGCAGCACGCCGTGCAGGGCGATCGAGGCGGCAAGCGCGGCCGTCTCTTCGTCGTCGAAGCGACTGCGGGGCTGGTGCGGGTTGCGCCCGATGCGGTCGATGGCGATCTCCGGCGTGTCGCTGGTCGGCATCGCTCGCGGAATCAGCGCGTCGAGGCCGCGCCCGAGCCCGAACGCCTTAGCCACGGGCCGTCACCTCAGCCGCGAGACGTCCGTACGCCTCGCCGCCACGAGAGGAGGGATCGTAGAGAGCGATTGGGAGGCCATGGCTCGGCGCCTCGGCAATGCGGATGCTGCGCGGCACGACGGTGTCATACACCGCGCCTTCGAGGTGACGACGCACCTCTGCCGCGACCTGAACCGAGAGGCGGGTGCGGCCGTCATACATCGTCAGCAGCACGCCGTCGATCTCGAGGCGTGGGTTGAGTCCTTCCCGGATCATGCGAATCGTGTTCACCAGCTGGCTGAGCCCCTCGAGCGCGTAGTACTCCGTCTGAATCGGGATCAAGACCCCGTCGGCCGCCGTCAGCGCGTTCACGGTCAGCAGGCCGAGCGATGGTGGGCAATCGATGAGCACCCGTTCGTATCGTTCGTCAAGGCCCGCCAGGCTGGCGGAGAGGCGTCGCTCGCGGGCCGGGAGTCCGACCAGCTCCACCTCGGCCCCGGAGAGCGCCGGGGCCGCCGGCACCAGGTCCAGCCCGGGGATGGTGGTGCGAACCACCAGCTCGCCGATCGGGACCCGGTTGATGAGTGCGTCGTAGACCGACCGATCCAGCGACCTCCGGTCCACGCCCAAGCCGCTCGTCGCGTTCCCCTGCGGGTCGAGATCGATGACCAGGGTCGGGGTTCCGGAGAGGGCCAGATAGGCCGCCAGGTTCACGACGGTGGTCGTCTTCCCAACGCCGCCCTTCTGGTTGGTACAGGCCGTGACCCTGATCACGGGCACTCCGCTGCGAGTTCGAATGGGCATCGACATTCTACCAGTCGAGGCCCTTACCGAAGCCTTATCGCAGCGTGCCATGGCAGTGATGTTTCACGTGAAACAGGCACCCGAGCGCTCCTGCGCCGGAAGGCCCCTCGTATACTCGGCCTGCCGCCCGCCCCACCGTCACGCCGTCCTCCGAGTCGGTCGAGGAACTCAGATCAGCTACATCGGCCTCCTTCTCGCAGTCCTGGTCGGGATCCTGCACGCGGCAGTCGCTCCCGTCATCGCGATCGGCGATGTGCATCCGAACCTGGTCCTCGTCGCGGTGGTTGCGGTGACGGTCGTGCGGGGCTTCGGAGAGGGCGTGGCGTGGGCGTTCGTGGCGGGACTCACGGCAAACCTGCTGACCCTCGAACCGCTCGGAAGCATTCCCCTGGGCCTGCTCGTGGTGGTGGCCATGACCGTCGGCGGGGGACGCCTCTTCGGAAGGTTGTCCTGGGCGTACCCGGTGGCGGCCGTCGCGCTCGGTTCGATCCTGGTCGACGCGATCAGCCTCGTGATCCTGGTCATGGTCGACCAGCCCATCGCCGGCGACCTGCCGGTGCAGCGCCTCGCCCTGGCGGCGATCCTGAACGCGGTGATCGCCGCGATCGCGATCCTCCCGGCTCGGGTCGTCATCGAGCGATCCGGGATGAACGACAAGCCGGCATGGTGAGCGTCCCTTGACCGACATCGAGGGTGCCCCGCTTCCGCAGCGCTCGCGGGCGCGCTTCGCCGCCGTCTCCCTCGTGGCGGTCTTGATCTTTGGGGTGCTCGGCGCGCGGCTCTTCCAGCTGCAGGTGCTCGACGGGGCTCAATATGTCGCGCAGGCGGTGGCGGCCCGGACCGTCGAGGTGCCAATCCCGGCGCCCCGTGGCCTGATCTTCGATCGCGAGGGCCGGCCGCTCGCCGTCAACACGCCCTCGTGGACGCTGTTCGCCCGTCCAGCCGATCTTCCCAAGGGCGAGCCCGAGCGCTCAGCCGTCTTCGCTCGAGCCGCACGGCTGGCGGGAGTCGACGCGGCGCTTCTCCGCGAGCGCTTGAGCGCGTTCAGCGGGAGCCCATACGATCTCGTCCCGCTGGCCAAGGGGATCAGCCGGGAGGCCGCGCTGCTGATCGGGGAGGAGGCCGGTCAGCTGCCGGGCGTCACGGTCGGCGCCGAGGCGAAGCGGGCGTATCTCGATGAGGCGGGCGCTGTCGACGGGCAGCTCCTTGCGCACGTGGTCGGTTACACCGGGCCGGTGTCGCGCGGCGAGCTGGCGGCACTCGCCGCAAAGGGCTACCAGCGCGACGACGTGATCGGCCGCGATGGGGTCGAGGCCAGCTGGGAGCAGGAGCTGCGCGGCGTCTACGGGAGCGAGCTGCTGGAGCGGGATGCCGCCGGGCGGCCGGTGAAGGTGCTGGAGCGCCTGAAGGATCCGGTGCCCGGCACGAACCTCATGCTGACCGTGGATGCACGGCTTCAGCGGATGGCGACCGAGAGCCTGCAGTGGGGCCTGGCGGCGGCGCACGGCACGCATGGCGTCACGATCGTGATGAATCCGCAGACTGGCGAGATCCTGGCGATGGTGTCGCTGCCGACGTACGACGACAACAAGTTCGCCGATGGCATCTCGGCGCAGGACTACGCCGCGTACCTCGACGACCCCACCCGGCCGCTGCGCAACCATGCCATCGCCGACATCTACCCGCCGGGGTCCACCTTCAAGCTCGTCACCGGATTGGCAGCGCTGGAGGAGGGGGTCACCACAGCGACCCGGACCTGGCCAACGTACGGCTGCTACCAGATCCCGGATGCCCCGAGTGGGCAGTGCCTCTTCGACTGGAACCACCGCGGGTTCGGCTACCTGAACATCGTGCAGGCGTTTGCGAAGAGCTCGGACACGTTCTTCTACCAGATGGCGGTGGGCGTGGGAGTCGAGAACCTCGGGAAGTGGGCGAACGAGCTCGGCTTCGGCGAGAAGAGCGGCATCAAACTTCCCGGCGAGGCGGCAGGAACCGTGATCAGCCAGGCATGGGCCCAGGCGCAGGGACGGCCGAACGTCTTCACCGGGGAGCTCGCCCAGGCGGGGATCGGACAGAACGCCATCGCCGTGACACCGCTGCAGCTGCTCAACGCCTACGCGGCGGTGGCGAACGGCGGGAGGCTGATGCGACCGATGATCGTCCGTGGTGAGACCGACGCGAACGGCACGCTGATCCGCGCCTATGACCCCGAGGTGATCCGCACGCTGGCGGCCAGCGAGGCGGACATGCAGATCATGCGCATCGGGGCGCGCGAGGTAATCGCCACCGGCCACGCGGCGAACATCCGTGACCTGACGATCCCGGGCTCTCTCTCCGGCAAGACGGGCACCGCCGAGTACGGGACCAGGAACCCGGACGGCACACTCCCGGTTCACTCCTGGTTCATCGCGTACGTGCCGTCCAAGCCCGGAGCAACCGACGCGAATCTCGCCATCATCACCTTCACGTACTCGGCAGAGGCGCGCGGCAACGTGTCGCTCGAGGTCGTCAAGTATTTCCTCCAGCAGTACTTCGACCTCCACCAGGACCTGCGGCGCCAATTCGTGGTCACGGCGAACTGATCGATGGGCGCCGCTATCGCAACCTTTGTTGATACTCAGAGGAGCCGACGCTGGCGCGCCTTCGATTGGCAGCTGCTCCTCTACGTCGTCCTCCTCATCGGATTCGGGATCGTCATGGGGTACTCCGCCAACTACCAGGCGATCGCCGCTGGCGGAGGCCTGTCACAGACGGTGAAGACGCTGATCTGGACCGGTATCGGGCTGATCCTCTTCTTCGTGGCGTCGAGCATCGACTATCACTGGCTGCAGACCTTCGCCACGCCGATCTACCTCCTGGTGCTTGGCCTGCTGGCGGCGACGAGCCTGATCGGCACGAACCTGTTCGGCGCCCAGATGTCGATCACCGTCGCAGGGCTCGACTTCCAGTTCAGCGAGATCGGCAAGGTGCTGATGATCGTCGTCCTGGCGGCATTCCTCGCGTCCCGCGGCGAGCGCATCGGCCGGCTCAGCACGATCGTCGGAGCAGGGCTCCTCATGGTGCTGCCGACCTACCTCGTCTTCCGCCAGCCGGACCTGGGCACCGCGCTTGTCTTCGTCGCGATCCTGATCGGCATGCTCTTCCTGAGTGGGGCGAGCGTCGGATGGCTTGCGCTCCTCGCGGGAGGAGCGGTCGCCCTGGCGCCGATCGCCGTCGGCGCGTTGCATGAATACCAGCGGCAGCGGCTCTTCTGCTTCGTGAACCCTTCGAGCGACCCCCAGGGAGCCTGCTACCAGCTCGTCCAGGCGCTCAACGCCGTCGGTTCGGGTGGCCTGTTGGGGCAGGGGCTGACCGCGGGACGGCAGAACCAGCTCGGCTTCCTGCCAGTGCAATCGACCGACTTCATCTTCACGGTCCTGGCGGAGGAGCTGGGCTTCGTCGGGGGCCTCGTGCTCCTGGCGATCTTCGCGCTGCTCGTGTGGCGCGTGCTGGCGATCGGGTGGGGAGCGCGCGATCGACTCGGCATGGCGATCGCCGCCGGGATGACGAGCATGCTGCTCTTCCAGGTCCTCGTGAACGTCGGGATGGTGACGGGGATGATGCCCGTGACCGGGATTCCGCTTCCGTTCATAACCTATGGCGGCTCGTCGATGATCTCGCTGCTCTTCGGCCTCGGGATCCTGCAATCGGTGCGGATGCACGCCTGGAAACCGACCTTCTGAACGGACACGGCTGGCCCAGGCGTGGGGTGGGCGCTACCATCGAAGGACCGATGAAGACGAGTCCGAACGACCAGCCGCGGCAACGCTGGCAGCTGCTCTTCGCGCGACGCCATCCGGCCCTGCGGATTCGGCAGGCGGAGCTGCTGGCCGAGTTCGAGCGAGCCTTTCGCGAGGCTGGGCTGCCGCTCGCGCAGTCGAACGCGCAGCGTCCCCGCCCGCGCCTGAAGTTCGCCGCCAACCTGCCGGTCGGCATCGAGCTCCGCGGCGAGGTGCTTGAGGCGTACTTCGATGACCTCGTCCCGATCGGGCGGATCCAGGCCGCCGCGGCGCTGCTGCCGGAGGGGATCGAGGTGGTCGACGCGCGCGAGGTGTGGCATGGCTTCCCCTCCGCCGCATCGCAGCTGCGCGGAGCGGAGTACGAGGTCGAGGTGCGTGGTGGCCCCGATCTGACGAGCGACGCCCTGCGAGGGGCGGTGGTGCGGCTGCTCGCCGCGCGCCAGCTGCCCGGAAAGCGGCGACGGGGGGAGAGCGAGCGTCGCTCGGACGCGGGGCCGCGCGACCTGCGGCCGCTCCTCGAGGACGCGGAGGTGCTTGACGTCGACGAGGAGACGCATCGCGGCCGGCTTCGGATGGTGCTGCGCCTGGACGCGAGCGGGGCGGGGCGACCCGAGGACGTCGTGAACGCGCTCGACCTGCGGGTGCGAGCCGGGCCGGCGGTCCGCACGCGCCTCCTGTTCGTTGACACTCCCCCGATCGCCCGGTAGACTTCGCGGTCCCGCGGGAGTTCCGTTTCCCGCTTCGCCGTGCGTGGGGCCGTCTGGTCGCGCGTGCGGGTGATCACCCAGCAATCCCACGGAGATGACCATGTACGCCGTCGTCAGCAGCGGCGGGAAGCAGTACCGGGTCGAGGCCGGCAGCACGCTCACCCTGGAGCGGCTTGACGGCGCTCCCGGCGCGTCCTTCACCTTCGATCGCGTCCTCCTCATCGGGGACGGGGACGAGGTGACGGTCGGCACGCCCGTCGTCGCGGGAGCATCGGTGAGCGCGACCGTGCTCGGTGAGGAGCTCGGACCCAAGCTGGTCATCTTCAAGTTCAAGCAGAAGGTCAAGTACCGCCGGCGCACTGGGCATCGACAGCACCTGACCCGGGTCCGCATCGACGAGATCCACCCGACGGTCTCGCGCAAGGCGGCTCCGGCGGCCGAGGTGGCGGAAGCGAAGCCGGCGGCGAAGGCGAAGGCCGAGCCGCGCGCCTCGCGGCCGAGGGCGAAGAAGGTGGATCCAGCGCCGGCCGAGTCGGAGGCAGCAGCCCCGAAGCCGCGCCGGACGACGAAGGCCAAGGAGAAGGAGTAGGCCCATGGCACACAAGAAGGCCGGCAGCTCCAGTCGCAACGGCCGCGACTCCGCCGGGCAGCGACTCGGCGTGAAGCGCGGAGATGGTCAGAAGGTGCTCTCCGGCACCATCATCGTCCGCCAGCGAGGGAGCACCTTCAACCCGGGCCAGAACGTCGGGATGGGGCGTGACTACACCCTCTTCGCGACCAGCGACGGCACCGTCAAGTTCAGCCACGAGACGCGCCACAAGAAGCGCGTCAGCGTCATCACCCCAGCCACCCCAGGAGCCACCCAATGAAGGCCGAGATTCATCCGCAGTACCATCAGGCGCAGGTGCACTGCGTCTGCGGGACCACCTGGACCGTCGGATCGACGGTCGAGTCGATCCGCGTCGAGGTCTGCGCGAATTGCCACCCGTTCTACACCGGCACCCAGAACATCGTCGACACCGCCGGCCAGGTCGAGCGGTTCCAGCGACGGATGGAGCGGTCGCTCCGCTAGTCGTGCCATGCGCCGCCGCCTGAACGGCTGGCCGGCGCGGCTGGTCCCCCACCTCCTCTTCCTCGTCCCCGAGCTGCTGATCGCGGCAGGGCCGTTCGTGATCTCCTCGGTCGCACGCGCCGGCGAGCGTCCGCGCTTCCGGATGCCCGACTTCTTCTACGGCGGGCAGGCGCTGGTGGAGGGGGTCATGATGCGCGGGCGCACGACCGTGGCGATGAGCGTCCGACCGCCGGATGGCGCGATCCGCACCTACAGCGAGCCACTGCCCCGAGCACTGGCGCGCGGCCGGTGGGCAAAGGTTCCGTTCGCCCGCGGCGTGCTCGTCCTGTACGAGGCGCTGGTGATCGGCACCCGGATGCTGATGCGCTCGGCCGCGATCGCGGCCGAGGGCGAGGACATCCAGATCGGGAAGGGGACCATGGCGATCACCATGGTCATCTCGCTCGGCTTCGCAGTCGGGCTCTTCTTCGTGCTGCCGCTCTTCCTCTCCACCTTCGCGCAGCGGGCCACCACCAGCGACCTGCTGGCCAACCTGGCGGAGGGCGGCATCCGCCTGGCCGTCTTCGTTGCCTACATCTGGCTGATCGGTCGCATGGCCGATGTGCGACGCGTCTTCGCCTACCACGGGGCCGAGCACAAGGCGATCAGCGCCCACGAGGCGCAACGACCGCTCACCCCCGACGAGGTCGACCGCTTCAGCACCGCCCACACGCGCTGCGGGACCACCTTTCTCCTGATCGTGGTCGTGGTGAGCATCGTCTTCTTCGGGCTCATCCCGCGCGCCGGCGTGGCGCTCCCGCTCCTCTTCCTGTCCCGGATCGCCCTCATCCCTGTGATCGCCGCGTTTGCCTATGAGCTGGTGCGATTCGGTGCCAGCCATTACGGCAACCGGGTGGTGCGGGCGATCTATGCCCCCGGGCTGTGGCTCCAGTCGCTGACGACGCGGCCGCCCGACCGCGGCATGCTGGAGGTCAGCATCGCGTCGCTCGAGTCGTGCCTGACCTCGGATCGCGAGGCGGCCCAGCCGCCGGTCCGATGATCGATCGGCTGCGCCAGATCGAGGCGAGCTACGACGCGGTCGTCGCCGAGATGTCGACCCCGGCGGCGGCCAGCGACCCGGCGCGGCTTCAAGTGCTCGGTCGAGAGGCGGCGCGCCTCGAACCGGTGGTCGCCGCGATCCGTGCCTGGTCCGCCCTGCGCGATGAGCTGGAGGCGACGCGCTCGATGGCCCACGACCCGGACGAGGAGGTCCGGGGCATGGCCCGCGACGAGCTCGTGGTGCTCGAGGCGCGCGAAGGGGCGGTCGAGGCGGAGCTGCGGCGGCTGCTCGTGCCGCGAGACCCCAACGACGACCGCGACGTGATCCTCGAGGTGCGCGCCGGGACCGGCGGAGACGAGGCGGCCCTCTTCGCCGGCGACCTGTTCCGGATGTACGCGCGCTACGCGGAGCGTCGGCGCTGGAAGCTCGACCTGATCTCGGTCAGCGAGGGCGCCGGGGGCGGGGTGAAGGAGGCGATCGCGGAGATCGCGGGGCAGGGGGCCTACTCGCGGCTCAAGTACGAGAGCGGCGTGCACCGGGTCCAGCGCGTCCCCGCCACGGAGGCGGCGGGCCGGATCCACACCTCGACCGCGACGGTGAGCATCCTGCCGGAGGCCGATGAGGTGGAGATCCAGATCCCCGAGAAGGACCTGCGGATCGATGTCTATCGCTCGAGCGGGCCAGGCGGTCAGAGCGTCAACACCACCGACAGCGCGGTGCGGGTCACGCACCTGCCGACCGGGCTGGTGGTCGCGATCCAGGACGAGAAGAGCCAGCACAAGAACAAGGCGAAGGCGATGGCGGTGCTGCGCGCTCGTCTGCTGGAGATGGAGCAGGCACGACTCGCCGAGGAGCGCGGCGACCAGCGACGCTCGCAGGTGGGGACCGGCGAGCGGGCCGAGAAGATCCGGACCTACAACTTCCCCGATGATCGGGTCACCGACCACCGCATCGGGCTGACGGTCCACAACCTGCCGGGGCTGCTCGAGGGTGAGCTGGACCGGGTGGTCGAGCCGCTCGCGGAGGCCGACCAGGCGGAGCGACTGGCACGGATGGGGACGCCGTGAGCCTCGCCGACGCCGCGGCGGTCATGCCCGGCACGACCGCCGGCGAGCTGGTCACCGCGGTGGCAGCAGCCCTGCGCAAGGCGGGAGCGCCATCCCCGCGGCTCGACGCGGAGCTGCTGGTGGGGCATGCCTTTGGACGAGATCGCGCCTGGCTCCACGCCCATGCGGAGGCGATCCTCGACGCCGCCGGCGGGGACCGCCTCGGCGACTGGGTTGCGCGGCGGGGGCGGGGCGAGCCGATCGCCTACATCCGCGGCTTCAAGGAGTGGCTCTCGCTGCGCGTTGCGACCGATTCCCGGGCGCTCATCCCGCGTCCCGAGACGGAGCTGCTGGCCGAGGCCGCCATCCGCGAGATCGCGGCACGGCTGGTGCGCGACGAGGCCACCGTCCATGCCTGGGAGGTTGCCACGGGTGGCGGGGCGGTCGCGCTCGCCGTCGCGCTCCGGTTCCGCGCCGCCCTCGCCCTCGGCCGGCTTCGCCTGGCGGCGAGCGACCTCTCCGCCGAGGCGCTCGAGCTCGCGGCCGAGAACCTCGCTGCCCACGGGGTCGGAGGGCTCGTGACGCTCGCCTGCGGCGACCTGCTGGATCCTGCCGCCGTGCCTGCGGGATGCTGCGACCTGGTGATCGCGAATCTGCCGTACCTGACCAGCGACGAGGTCGCGGCCGGTACGGGTTCGCTGGCCTGGGAGCCACGTCGCGCCCTCGACGGCGGGTCCGATGGCCTCGACCTCGTGCGCCGGCTCGTTTCACAGCTCCCCGCACACCTGGCCAAGGACGGCGTCGCGCTGCTCGAGATCGGCCTGGGCCAGGAGTCGGCGGTGCGCGCGCTGGTCGCAGCGCTGCCCATCCGAACCGCGGTGACGACCCTCCCGGACCTCGCGGGGATCGAGCGCGTGGTCCGCGTGGCGCTGGTCTGATCGGGCTCGCCGCACCGTGCCCGACCGCCTCGCACCGGACGCCGACGGGCTGGCGCGCGCCGCCGACCTGCTTCGCGCGGGTCATCTGGTCGCCCTGCCGACCGACACCGTCTACGGCATCGGCTGCCGTTTGGACGACGCAGCGGCGCTGGAGCGGCTCTTCGCCGCCAAGCGGCGGCCGCCGGAGAAGGCAGTGCCGTGGCTGATCGCCTCGTTCGACGAGGTGGCTCGCCTCGGCTTCCGAGGCGACGACCGCGCGTCGCGCCTTGCCGGGGAATTCTGGCCCGGCGGGCTGACCCTCGTCGTGCCCGCCACCGAGGGAGACGGGACGCAGGCGTTCCGCGTCCCTGACCACCCGCTGACGCTCGCGCTGCTCGCGGCCGCGGGGCCTCTCGCCGTGTCGAGCGCGAATCGCTCCGGTGAGCCGGAGACGCTCGACGCCGACGACGTGGCGATCGCCTTCGCCGATTCAGATGAACCGACCGCGACGCTGGACGGCGGGCGGGTGCCCGGCGGCGTCGCCTCGACCGTGGTCGACCTCTCCGGCGAGCGCGCCCGCATCGCCCGCGAGGGGGCGCTGCCCCGCGCGGAGATCGAGCGGGTGATCGGGCCGATAGACTAGCGACGCCATGCGCGTCGCCATCGGCTCCGACCACGCGGGATTCGCGCTCAAGGGCGAGCTCTGCAGCCTGCTCGACGAGCTGCGCGTCGAGTACCACGACTTCGGAACCTACTCGGCCGATCCGGTCGACTACCCGGACTTCATCGCGCCGGTGGCGCGGGCCGTCTCTCGAGGTGACTACGAGCTCGGGATCGTGCTCGGCGGCAGCGGGACCGGCGAGGCGATCGTCGCCAACAAGGTGCGCGGCATCCGCTGCGTGCAGTGCACGAACCCGGTCGTCGCGCGTCTCTCGCGCGAGCACAACGACGCGAACGTGATCGCCTTCGGCGCCCGAATCATCGGCACCGAGGTCGCCAAGGCGTGCCTGCGCGAGTTCCTCTCCAGCGAGTTCACCGGGGGGCGCCACGTCGCGCGCCTCGAGAAGCTGGCGCGCATCGAGGCCGAGGAGGCCGGGCGCTGACCCTCGTCCTGGACGAGCGGGACCGGGGGATCCTCTCCGGCGATTTCGGGCCGGGGCCCGCGCTCGCGATGCGCCTGGTGGCGCGAGCGGCAGAGGCGCTTGGCGCCGAGCGGCTGATCCCGATCACACGGGCGCACGTCGACTCCTGTCTCTACCACGGCGAGGCGACGGTCGACTTCGTGGAGCGGCTGGTTGAAGGAGGAGCGCAGGTCGCCGTCCCCACGACCCTGAACGTGGGCGCCCTCGACCTGCTGCACCCCGAGCTGTGGCGCGGCGACGCGCGGACCGCCGAACGCGGGCGGCTCCTGATGGGCCACTACCGTTCGCTCGGCTGCCAGCCAACCTACACCTGCGCCCCCTACCAGCTCCCCTTTGCGCGACCAACTCTCGGTGAACAGGTGGCGTGGGGCGAGTCGAACGCGATCGCCTTCTGCAACAGCGTGCTGGGCGCCCGCACGGAGCGCTACGGCGACTTCACCGATATCGCATGCGCGATCGCGGGGCGCGTGCCTGATGCCGGGCTGCACCGGACCGCTGCCCGCCGCGCCATCCTGGTCCTGCGGCTGGCCGACGACGTTCCGCCCTCGCTCCGCGACGACGATGCCTTCTATCCCGTGCTGGGCATCGTGCTGGGGCGGCGGGCCGGGAGCCGCGTGGCCGCGATTGACGGGCTGCCGCCGGGGGTCTCCGAGGATCGGCTGAAGGCGATCGGCGCGGCCGCCGCCTCGTCCGGCGCGGTGGCGATGTTCCACGCCGTCGGCTCGACGCCCGAGGCACCGACCCTCGAGGCGGCGCTCCAGGGCGGTCAGCCGGAGGAGGCCGCGGAGATCTCGATCGCCGAGCTGCGGGCGGCGCGGGATGAGCTGACCACCGCATCCGGCGGGGCGAAACCCGGCACGCCGATCGGCTCCGTCTCGCTGGGGACGCCGCACGCGTCGCTTGCCGAGCTGCGCCTCGTGGAGCGGGAGCTCGCCGGCGCGCGGCCTGCCCAGGGCGTGGAGCTGCTCGTCTCCACCGCTCGCCACCTGCTCGCCGATGCTGACGAGGAGGGACTGGCCCGCCGGCTGCGCGCCCTCGGGGTGGAGCTGCTGGTCGACACGTGCAGCTACATCGCGCCGGTCCTGCGGCCGAGTCCGCTTCCCGTCATGACCGACTCCGGGAAGTGGGCCTTCTACGCGCCGGGCAACATCGGCGTGGAGGTCGTCTTCGGCAGCACTCGGGAGTGCGTCCGGTCGGCGGTGGAGGGGCGCGTGTGGCGAGACGCGGACCTGTGGGGCTCGGCGTGAAGGGACGGGCGCTCGCGCCGGGCATCGCCGTAGGGAACGCGCTCGTCCTGACCGAGCCCCTCTCCCTGTGGGGCGGGGTCGACCCGGCCAGCGGGATCGTGATCGACGCGCGCCATCCGCAGCGGGGCGCATCGGTGGCGGGCCGCGTCCTGGTGATGCCGGCAGTCCGCGGCTCCTCCTCGTCCTCGTCGATCCTGGCCGAGGCGATTCGAGCCGGCACGGCCCCGGCGGCGATCCTGCTGGGGGAGCCTGACCTGATCCTGGCGGTCGGCGCCACAGTCGGCGAGGAGCTCTATGGGCGAAGCGTTCCGGTCGTCCTGCTCGCGCGCGACCAGCTCGCCGAGATCGCCGACGGGGCGCAGGTCATGGTCGATGGAGTGGACGTCACGCTCGCCTGACGTATCCTCGTGGCAATGGAGCCGGAGGTCGGCGAGTTCATCGGGCGGATGGCCCACCTGGGGTTCCTGCTGGAGACCCCCACCGCCGAACGCCCCGGAGCGGCCCGGCTGATCGTCGCCTTCCGCGACCGCCCCACGCTCGAGCACTTCGATCCGGAGTTCGTGACCTTCTGGCGCACCGGGGACGACCGACGGGGGCACGCCACCGACCTGACCCTCGAGACCCGCACCCCGATCCACGCGGAGTTCTCGTGGGGACGCATCACGGTGGTCGATCGGCTCGGCGTCGAGAACGTGTTCGCGACGCTCGGCGGGGAGGTGCGGATGGACCGGGTGCGAGCCGGCCTGGCGATTGCCGCCTTCGCCTCCCCCGGCCCGATCCTGCGCCTCGGCGGCCACTCGCAGGATGTCGACCAGGTGGCCCTCGAGCTCGGCGCGTTCTTCGGCCGGATCATGGTGCCGATCGACTTCGAGCCGGGTGTCGAGCAGGCCATCTCCGCGGCGACCCCGCTCGAGCGCTACGCGGCCTTCGTCGCCTTCGAGCAGGGCCGATACGGGGCGCATGCCCCGCTGCGGGAGGAGCAGCCGGCGACCGGATCCGCCTTTGCCGCGGAGGCTCACCGGCTGGCGAGCGAGGAGCCGGCGAGCTGGGAGGCGGGGAAGCTCCTCCTCTTGCGGATGGGGCTCGCGGCGGCGGGCTAGACTCATCCTTCCGACATCCCACGACGAGGCTGACCGATGGACCCCTGGGCCCCGCTCGAAACCGAGGATCCCGAGATATTCCGCGTGGTCCGCGACGAAGAGCGGCGGACACGATCGAACCTCGAGCTGATCGCCTCGGAGAGCTATCCCTCGCTCGCCGTGCTGCAGGCAACCGGCTCGATCCTGACCGGCAAGTACGCGGAGGGCTACCCGGGCCGCCGCTACTACGGCGGCTGCGAGTTCGTCGACATGGGCGAGGAGATCGCGCGGCAGCGGGCGCTCGAGCTCTTCGGGGCGGAGCACGCCAACGTCCAGCCGCACGCCGGGGCGCAGGCCAACATGGCGGTCTACCACGCCCTGCTGGAGCGCGGCGACACCGTCCTCGGCCTGGCGCTCGACCAGGGCGGCCACCTCACCCACGGCTCGCCGGTGAACTTCAGCGGGCAGTACTACAACTTCATCCCGTACCACGTCGACCGCGAGACGCACCTGATCGACATGGACGAGGTGCGCAGCCTGGCGCGCGAGCACCGGCCCAAGATGATCGTCACCGGCGCGACGGCCTATCCGCGCTTCTGGGACTTCGCCGCGTTCCGGGCGATCGCTGACGAGATCGGCGCCTACCTGATGACCGACATGGCCCACTTCGCCGGCCTCGTCGCGGCGGGCGTGCATCCGAGCCCGGTGCCGCATGCGCACGTGGTGAGCACCACGACCCACAAGACGCTGCGCGGCCCCCGTGGCGGGATGATCCTCTGCCACGCCGACCTCGCCAAGGCGATCGACAAGGCGGTCTTCCCGGCGCTCCAGGGCGGGCCGCTCGAGCACGTCATCGCGGCGAAGGCGGTCGCCTTCAAGCAGGCGATGAGCCCCGAGTTCAAGCGCGACGCGGCGCAGACGGTGGCGAATGCGAAAGCCCTCGCGGCGGGACTGGTCGAGGCAGGCGCGGCGGTCATCACCGGCGGGACCGACAACCACCTGATGCTGGTCGACGTGCGGCCGTTGGGCGTCACCGGCAAGGAGGCCGATCTGGCCCTCGGCGAGGTGCAGATCACCGTCAACCGCAACACGATCCCCTACGACCCGAACCCGCCCATGATCGCCAGCGGGATCCGGGTCGGGACGCCGGCGGTCACGGGACGTGGCATGCACGAGGCGGAGATGACGCTGATCGCGCAGCTCATCGTCGATGGAGTCGCGGCGCGCGGGGACGCGGCGGCCCAGGCGGAGATCCGTGCGCGCGTGACGGCGATCACCGATCGCTTCCCGGTTCCCGGCCTGCCGGAGACGCTGATCGCGGCCCGCGCCGGGGCCTAGCGCCGGCGTCGCCGGGGCGATCCGCCTCCGCTATACTCGCGCCGTCCGACCGCTCTGAGTCGAACCGAAATGGCACAGTTGACGCCCACCGGGCTCGTCAAGATCCTGGGTCTGGTGACCCTGATCATGGTGGTCCCCATGGTGGGCGGATCGGTCGTCGGCCTGGTGCTGGACGGACTGTTCGGCACCTCGCCGCTGCTGGTGTTGATCGGTCTGGCGGTCGGAAGCCTGATCGCAGCCATCGGTATCTGGGTCCTGATCCGCGCCGGTGCGCGCCGGGGCTACGGTGGCGGTCCGCGCGATGGAGCCTGATGAGGGTCCGGGAGGGCGGCCGTCGCCGAACTGGGGGGTGGCCTTCGACCTGGGGCTGCGATTGGGGATCTCGGTCATCCTGGGCGTCGGGGGCGGCCTGCTGGCCGACAGCTGGCTGCACAGCAGCCCGATCTTCACGCTGATCGGGATGGTGCTCGGGATCGGCGCAGCGATGTACACGATCTGGGACGTCGCGCGGCAGAGCATGGGGAGATAGGACCGGAGTGGTACACGTCGAGATCGCTGCCGAGCAGCTCTTCACGATCGGGCCGCTGATCGTCACCAACTCGATGATCGGTGCGCTGCTCGCGTCGGTCGTGCTGCTCGTCATCGCGCGATTCTTCGCGAGCGGCTCCGCGATCGTTCCGAGCCGTGGCCAGAGCCTGGTCGAGCTGCCGATCGAGTTCCTGGCGGGGATCGTGCGTGGCACCGGCGGGAAGCGCTGGCGCCAGTTCGCGCCGCTCATCTTCGCCATCTTCCTGTTCGTCCTGACCGCCAACTGGATGAGCCTGCTGCCGGGGGTCGGGACGATCGGCCTCGCGAAGGAGGCGAGCGACGGGACGAAGATCATCGTGCCGTTTGTCCGCGCCGGAGCCGCCGACCTGAACTTCACCCTCGGCCTGGCGCTCATCTCGTTCGTGTCCTTCATCGCGTTTGGCCTGCGAGCCAACGGCGTGCGGGGCTACCTCAAGGAGCTGCTGATCGCTGAGCCGGCCTACATGACGCCGCTGCTCACGCCGATCCACCTCATCAGCGAGTTGTCCCGCGTGATCAGCCTCTCGATGCGGCTCTTCGGCAACGTCTTCGCCGGCGAGGTGCTGCTGGCGACGATGCTGGCGCTGACCACGGCGACCGTCTTCATGCTGCCGCTCGCCTTCGTCATCCCGGGCGTCTTCATCGGCCTGGAGCTGCTCTTCGGGCTGGTGCAGGCGCTCGTCTTCGCCCTGCTCTCGATGACCTACATCACGCTGGCGATCGCGGAGCATCGTCAGCACGGCGACGCTGACCATCATTCGGGTGAGGAGCCCGAGCAAGGCACCGTCTCGGCGCACGGGGCGGCGTAAGCAACCGCAAGGAGGAAGACCACTCGTGGACCTGCACACACTCGCAGCCGGACTGGCCATGGGGCTCGGCGGCATCGGTCCGGGGATCGGCCTCGGCATCGGCTTCAGCAAGGCGATGGAAGCGATCGGCCGCAACCCCGAGGCGTCGGGCACCATCTTCGTGCCGTACATCCTGGGCCTGGCCCTCACCGAGGCGATCGGGATCTACGCCCTCGTCGTCTCGCTGATCATCCTCTTCGCCAGCTAGGCCGAGGCCGCAATGGCATTCTTCGGGGCGTTTGGAGTCGACCTCTTCAAGCTCGCCTTCCAGATCGTCAACTTCCTGCTGATCCTGTACCTGCTGAACCGATTTCTCTTCAGGCGCGTGCTCTCCCTGATCGACGAGCGGCAGGCGCGGATCGCGAAGGGGCTCGAGGACGCGGAGGCGGCCGCGCGCGACCGAGAGCTGGCGCGCGCCGAGCGCGAGGCGGCCCTCGACGAGGCGCGCAAGGAGGCAGCGGCGATGATCGCGCGCGCCACCAAGATCGCCGAGGACTCGCGGGCCGAGATCGTGGCGGCAGCCCGGACCGAGGCGGAGAAGGTGGCGGCCCGCGCCGCCGCCGACATCACCGCCGAGAAGGAGCGGGCGATCGCGGAGCTCCGGACGCAGGTCGCCGACCTGGCGCTCCAGGCCGCCGGTCGGCTGGTGAAGGCGGACATGAACGCCGCGACCCAGCGCCGTCTGGTCGAGGAGTTCCTCGCCGAGGTCACGCCGGCTGAGGGCGGGCGCAGCTAGCCGTGGCTCGACGTGACACGTCTGCCCGGCGCTACGCGGAGGCGGCCTTCCAGACCGGCCGCGCCGACGGCACGCTCGACGCCTGGGAGCGCGACATGGCGACCCTGGGCGCGACCCTGGCGCACGCCGAGCTGCGGGCGCTGCTCCAGCATCCGGCGATCCCGTTTGCCGAGAAGGAGCGGGTCCTGCGCAAGGTGTTGGGACGAGGCGTCGCCCCCGCGGCAATCAACCTGGTGCTGCTGATGGTCCGGCGCGGCAGGCCGGGGGCGATCGACCGGATGATCGCGCGCTTCGCGGAGCTGCTGCGACGGGAGCGGGGGATCGTGCTCGCCGAGGTGCGCACCGCACTGCCGCTCGGCGACGGTCAGCGCGCCGAGATCGCGGCGCGGCTGCGGGCGCTCACCGGCTCGGAGATCGAGATGGACGAGACGGTCGATCCGGACCTCATCGGCGGGATGGCGGTCCGGATCGGCGACCAGCTGTATGACGCCAGCGTGCGGAGCCGCCTGGAGCGGCTGCGCGCACGACTGACCGCGGTCTAGGCAAGGACGAGGGAGCTCATGACGATTCGATCCGACGAGATCACGTCGATCATCCGCGACGAGATCAGCGGCTTCGACGAAGGAGCCGATGTCTCGGGCGTTGGCACCATCGTGGAGGTGGGCGACGGGATCGCCCAGATCTACGGCCTCTCCGGCGCGCTCGCGTCGGAGCTGCTCGAGTTCCCCGGCGGCGTGATGGGGATGGCCTTCAACCTCGAGGAGGAGACGGTCGGCGCCCTGATCTTGGGCGACTACACCAAGCTCAAGGAGGGCGACCAGGTCAAGACCACCGGTCGCGTGGTTGAGGTGCCGGTTGGCGATGCGCTCATCGGTCGCGTGGTGAGCCCGCTGGGTGTTCCGCTGGACGGCAAGGGGCCGATCAAGGCCACCGGAACGCGGCCGGTCGAGCGCATTGCTCCCGGCGTGATCGTTCGGCAGCCGGTGGACACGCCGGTGCAGACCGGCATCAAGGTGATCGACAGCATGATCCCGATCGGCCGAGGGCAGCGCGAGCTGATCATCGGCGACCGGCAGACCGGCAAGACGGCGATCGCTGTCGACACGATCATCAACCAGAAGGGGCAGGACCTGGTCTGCATCTACGTCGCCATCGGCCAGAAGATGTCGACCGTGGCGCAGGTGGTGGCGGTGCTCGAGGAGCACGGCGCCATGGAGCACACGATCGTGGTGGTCGCCTCCGCCTCCGATCCCGCACCCATCCAATTCCTGGCGCCGTACGCCGGCGTTGCAATGGGCGAGGAGTTCCTCGACAACGGGCGCGACGCGCTGTGCATCTACGACGACCTCTCCAAGCACGCCTGGGCGTACCGCCAGGTCTCGCTCCTCATGCGCCGGCCGCCCGGCCGCGAGGCGTACCCGGGGGACATCTTCTACGCGCATTCCCGGCTGCTCGAGCGCGCCGCCCGGCTCAACAAGGCGAACGGCGGCGGGTCTCTGACGGCACTGCCCATCGTCGAGACGCAGGCGGGCGACATCTCGGGCTACATCACGACCAACGTGATCAGCATCACCGATGGCCAGATCTTCATGCTGACCGACCTCTTCAACCAGGGGCAGCGTCCCGCGGTCAGCGCCGGTCTCTCGGTCAGCCGCGTGGGCGGTAATGCCCAGATCAAGGCGATGCGGCAGGTGGCCGGCAAGCTTCGCCTGGACCTGGCGCAGTACCGCGAGCTGGCGGCGTTCGCACAGTTCGCCTCGGACCTTGACAAGGCGACCAGAGACCAGCTGACCCGCGGCGAAAAGCTCTCCGAGATCCTGAAGCAGCCCCAGTTCGCCCCGCTGGCAGTGGAGAAGCAGGTGGCGATCATCTGGGCCGCCACCAATGGCTATCTCGACGACGTCGACGCAGCGAAGATCCGCGACTTCGAGACCGGCCTGTACCGGTATCTGGAATCGACCGATGCGGACCTGCTCCCGGCAATCGCGAAGGAGAAGGCGATCTCCGAGGCTCTGACTGGGCGGCTGACGAAGGCCGTGCTGGAGTACCGACGCCAGGGCGGCCTGGGCGACGATGAAGAAGGCGCGGCCACGACTGAAGGGCCTGGCCCTGCCGCTCCGACCGCCGAGGCAACGGCTGAGGCGGCGGCGCCCGCTGATGAAGCCCAGCCGAAGGCCGCCGCCACGAAGTCGAAGGCCGCCAGCGCGAAGCCGAAGGCCGCCGCACGGAAGCCGGCTGCCGGCTCTCCCGCCGGAAAGGGCCGGGGCGGCCGGAAGAAGGGGACCGTCGCCTAGATGGCAACCCTGCGCGAGGTCCGTCGCCGGATCGCCTCGGTCACCAACATCGCCCAGATCACGCGGGCAATGCAGATGGTGGCCGCCTCGCGCATGAAGCGCGCGCAGGACGCGATCCTGGCCGCGCGCCCGTATTCGGACGAGCTGCGTGAGGCCCTTGCCCGCGTGGCAGCAGCCGTCGACGCCCAGGTCGATCCCTTGCTCGCCCGCCGCCCCGTGCGGCGCATCGGCCTGGTGGTGATCACCACCGATCGCGGCCTCGTTGGATCACTGAACGCGAACGCCGCGCGTGCCGTGCTGCGACACGTTGCCGAATCGGCATCGGATGGCGAGAACGGGGTGGCGGTCTCCGCCGTGACCGTTGGCCGTAAGGGTCGGGACGCTTTGCGGAGGGCGAGCGTGCCGATCGCCGCGCATTTCGCGCAGCTCGGCGACCGGCCAAGCTTCGCGGACGTCACACCCATCGCCCGCCTGGTGACGGAGGACTTCCTGGCCGGGACCTATGACCGCATCGAAATTGCCTACTCCACCTTCATCAACACGCTGTCGCAGCGACCGGTGATCCGGACGGTGCTCCCGGTCGAGCGCCCGACCATGGGCGAGCACGAGACGGAGACGAACGACGAGTACCTGTTCGAGCCGTCGCCCGAGGCGGTTCTGAGCCGCCTGCTGCCGCACTTCGTGGCGATCGACATCTACCGCGCGGTGCTCGAGAACCGTGCATCGGAGCAGTCGGCCCAGATGGTCGCCATGCGCAGCGCGACCGATAACGCGCACGAGCTGATCGGCGACCTGACCCTTGTCTACAACAAGACTCGCCAGGCCAACATCACCCGCGAGATGACCGAGATCGCCTCAGGCGCGGAAGCCCTGGGCTAGGCCCCGCACAGGACACAAGGAGAGACAACAAGACCGATGGCGACCGGAAAGGTGATCCAGATCACGGGCCCCGTGGTCGATGTCGAGTTCCCGCCGGGCGAGCTGCCCGGGATCTACAACGCGCTCCTGATCAAGCGGCCGGCCGCTGCGGCCGGTGCGGACGACACGCTGGTGGTCGAGGTGCAGCAGCACCTCGGCAACAACTGGGTGCGTGCCGTGGCCATGTCAACGACGGACGGGCTGCCGCGCGGCGTCGACGCCATCGACACCGGTGCCGCCATCACCGTGCCGGTCGGCTCGGTGACGCTGGGGCGCGTCTTCGACGTGCTCGGCCACGCGATCGACGGCAAGGGAGCCGTCGCGAAGTCCGACACCCTGCCGATCCATCGGGCGGCGCCGGGCTTCGACCAGATGGAGACCGAGGCCCAGGTCTTCGAGACCGGCATCAAGGTGATCGACCTCATCGCCCCCTTCAAGCGGGGTGGCAAGGCCAGCGTCCTGGGCGGCGCCGGCGTCGGCAAGACCGTCATCATCCAGGAGCTGATCCGCAACATCGCGGCCGAGCACGGCGGCTATTCGGTCTTCGCCGGCGTCGGCGAGCGCTCACGCGAGGGGAACGACCTGATCGGCGAGATGACCGAGTCGGGCGTGCTCGAAAAGACCGTGCTCGTCTTCGGCCAGATGAACGAGCCGCCCGGGGCCCGGCAGCGGGTTGGCCTGACGGCCCTCACCATGGCCGAGTACTTCCGCGACGTGGAGCACCGTGACGTGCTCCTCTTCATCGACAACATCTTCCGCTTCACCCAGGCGGGTGCCGAGGTCTCTGCCCTCCTCGGCCGTATGCCATCCGCCGTGGGCTATCAGCCGACGCTGGCGACCGAGATGGGCGACCTCCAGGAGCGCATCACCTCGACCAAGGACGGCTCGATCACGAGCCTGCAGGCGATCTTCGTGCCGGCCGACGACTACACCGATCCGGCCCCCGCCACGACCTTCGCCCACCTCGACAGCAGCGTGCGTCTCGAGCGCTCGATCGTTGAGCTCGGCATCTACCCCGCCGTGGACCCGCTCACCTCGACCTCGACGATCCTCGATGCGCGGGTGGTGGGTGAGGACCACTTCAACGTGGCGCGCGAGGTTCAGCGCACCCTGCAGCGCTACAAGGACCTCCAGGACATCATTGCCATCCTCGGCATGGATGAGCTCTCGGAGGAGGACAAGGTCACAGTTTCCCGCGCGCGGCGCCTCCAGCGCTTCATGAGCCAGCCGATGTTCGTCGCGGCGCAGTTCACTGGCCGCGAGGGCAAGTACGTCGAGCGTGGCGAAACGGTCCGCGGCTTCCGCGAGATCCTCGAGGGGATGCACGACGCGCTGCCGGAGCAGGCGTTCTTCATGGCGGGACCGATCGAGGACGTGATCGCGAACGCGGAAGGCGATGAAGTGAGCCGACTGGCCGGTCCCGAACACGCCTTGCGCGGCTGCGCAACGCGCTGCGGCGCCGCCGCGCCGTCCCTCACCGCTCCACTCTCCGTTACGTCGCCATCTCCGGGAGGTCGGCTGAGATGCCGTTGCAGCTGGAGATCGTGAGTCCGGAGCGGCGCGCGTATTCCGACGAGGTCGACATGGTGATCGTGCCAGGGATCGACGGGGAGCTGGGGATCCTGCCGCACCACACGCTGCTGATCAGCGCCCTCGGCACCGGTGAGCTGCGCATCAAGAAGGCTGGCACCGAGCAGGTGCTCCTCATCGCCGGAGGTTTCGTCGAGGTGCGGGCCGATCGCGTCATTGTCATGGCCGATCTGGCAGAGCACTCCGACGAGATCGACGAGACGAAGGCGGTCGAGGCGCGCAAGCGCGCAGAGGCGGAGCTCGGCGAGGTCCACGACGCGGTGGACGTGGCGCGGGTGCGTGCCACGCTCCAGACGGCGCTCATGCGGGAGCGGATCGCGACCCGACATCGCTCGCGCGGCTAGGCCTCAGCGCTTCTTCCGCAATTCCAGGAATTCGCTGACCTGCAGGAGCGCGAGGAACGGTCGGATGAGCCACGGGACCTGGGAGCGCGCAGGATCGCGGAAGCGGCGCGGTTCGACGACCTCGATCCACCTGCCGCGGCTCTGGAGCGGCAGGCACCGGCCGCCTGCACGTTCTTCAGCCACTGGACCTGCGTGCCATAGGTGAGCGCGAGGATCCAGCGGTCGGGGTCGCGGCGGAAGGCCATGATCGCGGTGCGACGGACGGTCCCGGACCTGCGCCCCACGTGCTCCATGACCACGAACCACGGCAGGCGCGCGGCGATGATCCGCATGAATCGGTTCGTGAAGCGCACGTTCAGCCGTGCCAGCCAGTGGGGAAGCGCCACGTGGCCCATGGTAGGCGGCTGGCGTAGCATCGGCCCCATGAGCGAGGGCGCCTGCTGATGCAGGCCTGCGACCAGTGCGGCGCGCGGATGCCGCAGCTGCCGGTGCGGATCGAGATCGTCCGGGAGTCAGGCCCGATCGGCCTTCCGAGTGACCCGGACGTGGGCGCCTCCGCGAATTTCAGCAAGGGCTATGCCTTCTGCTCCAGCGATCATGCCTACGCGTGGGCTCGGGAGCGAACCTACATGCTCTGCAATGCCGGCCCGACACCGTTCGAGGCCGGGATGCAGCCGTACCTGCCCTCGCGGCACATGGGCGGCCGGGTGGGGCTCTGCGACGGACATCACCACGGCCCGCATGAGTGGAAGGAAGCCTGGCCAGGCTGACGCGAGCCAGCGCCTCGGGGGAGCCGGGTAGACTGCGGAACGTGCAGAAGTTCATCGTCGTCGGCGGCGTGCCCCTCCACGGAGAGGTGCGGATCGCCGGCGCCAAGAACGCGGTCCTCAAGATGATGGCCGCCGCCGCACTCTCCGACGGCCCGACGATCCTGCGCAACGTTCCCGCGGATCAGCGACGTGCAGATCCTGCGCGGCACCATGACCGACATCGGCTTCTCGGTCACCCCGCTCGACGGAGAGTGGCCTCGAGATCACTGCCGCGGCCGCCGACTGGCTCTTCGTGCCGCTCGAAGCGGCGATGAAGATGCGCTCCTCCTTCATCCTGCTCGGTCCGCTCCTCACGCGGTTCGGGCGGGTCATCATCAGCAACCCGGGTGGCGACCGGATCGGACGGCGGCCGGTCGACCTGCACGTGGAGGCGATGCGGGCCCTCGGGGCGGAGATCGAGTACAAGAACGGCTACTACTTCGCCCAGGCGCCCGGCGGCCTGCGCGGTGCCCGGATCGCGTTTCCGTACGTCACGGTGATGGGGACCGAGAACGCCATGCTGGCGGCGACCCTGGCGCGCGGCACGACCGTGATCGAGAACGCCGCGCGTGAGCCCGAGGTCGACGACCTGATCACCATGCTGCGGGCGATGGGCGCCCAGATCGAGCGCACCGCCCCGAACCGGCTCGAGATCGAAGGCGTCGACCGCCTCCACGGGGTCGAGCATCGCGTGCTGGGAGATCGGCTCGAGGCAGGCACCTTTGCGATGGCTGCCGCCGTGACCGGCGGCGACGTCACGATCCGCGGCGTCGATCCGGCGCATCTCGGATCGTTCACCGACCTCCTGGCCGGGATGGGGATCTCGTTCGAGACCTTTGCGACCGATGGCGGCGGGCTGCGCGTCCGCGGCGGAGACGGAATCCACCCCGCGGATGTCGAGACCCAGCCGTACCCCGGCTTCGCCACCGACCTCCAGGCGCCGCTCGCGGTTCTGATGACCCAGGCGGATGGCGTCTCGAGCATCCACGAGACGATCTACGAGGACCGCCTCGACTACACCATGGAGCTGGTGAAGATGGGGGCGGTGATCGAGGTGCTCGACGAGCGCCACGCGCGCATTGCCGGCCCGACCCCGCTCCACGGTCGAGAAGTCGAGATCGCCGACCTGCGGGCCGGCGCGACGCTGATCTTGGCGGCGCTGGCGGCGGAGGACACCAGCATCATCTCCGGCGTCGAGCACGTCGACCGCGGCTACGAGGCGATCGAGTCAAAGCTGGTCGGGCTCGGCGCGCAGATCACCCGCATCGACGCATAGGGAAGCCGGGATGACCGAGCACGAACCACGTCCCCTGGCCTTTCGCGGTGAGATCGTGAGCGCGCGGGGCGGTGGTGCCGGCGTGATGATTCCCACCGAGCTGGTCGAGGCGCTGGGCGGCCGGCGCCAGATGCGGGTCCTCGGGAGCCTGAACGGGGTGGCGTACAGCAGCAGCACGATGCCAGGCCCATGGGGCCTCTTCCTGGGCGTTCACAAGGCGACGCAGCAGGCGGCGGGCGTGGTCATCGGTGACGTCGTACAGGTCGAGGTGACGCGGGACCTGCGGCCGCGCGTCGTGGAGCTTCCGCCCGAGCTGGACCGGATGCTCGGCGCCGATCCCGAGCTGCGCGCCCGCTTCGACGCGCTCGCCTTCACGCATCGCAAGGAGATGGCGACCGCTGTCGCGGAGGCGAGGCGACCCGAGACCCGGGAGCGGCGACTGGCAGCCATCGAGGCGCGGCTGCGGGCACAATGAAGCCCGCATGAAGATCGGCATCGACCTCGGCACCGCCAACATCCTGGTCTACGTCCAGGGCAAGGGCGTCGTCCTGAACGAGCCGAGCGTGGTGGCCATCAACGACGACGACAACCGGCTCGTGGCGGTCGGCGAAGAGGCGCGAGAGATGATCGGCCGCACCCCCGGCAACGTGCGGGCCATCCGGCCGATGCGCGACGGGGTGATCGCCGACTACCTCATCACCGAGGCGATGCTGCGCTACGTGATCAACAAGGTGGCGCGGGTCCGCATCTTCAAGCCGGACGTGATGATCAGCGTGCCATCCGGCGTGACCAGCGTCGAGAAGCGCGCCGTGCGAGACGCGGCCCTCAAGGCCGGGGCGCGCGACGCCTTCCTGATCGACGAGCCGCTGGCGGCCGCGATCGGCGCCGGGGTGCCGATCTCCGGGCCATCGGGGAACATGATCGTCGACATCGGCGGCGGGACGACCGAGATCGCGGTGATCGCGCTGGGCGGCATCGTGGTCGCCGACTCGGTGCGCGTCGGCGGGACGAAGTTCGACGAGGCGATCGCGAACTACATCCGGCGCAAGTACAACCTGATGATCGGGGAGCGGACCGCGGAAGAGGTCAAGATCGGGATCGGCTCGGCGCTGCCGCTGGACGAGCCGCTGGAGATGGAGGTCAAGGGGCGCGACATGATCGCCGGCCTGCCGCGCACCATCCCGATCAGCTCGGGCGAGGTGACCGAGGCGATCGAGGCGCCGCTCGCGCAGATCATCAGCGCCGTCCGCAACGTGCTGGAGCAGACCCCGCCAGAGCTCTCGAGCGACATCATCGACAAGGGGATGGTGATGACCGGTGGTGGCTCGCTGCTGCGGAACGTCGACGCGCTGCTCACCCAGGTGACCGGGATCCCGTGCCACGTGGCGGACAATGCCCTGAACTCGGTGGCGGTCGGCACCGGCATGGCGCTGGAGCACTTCGACCAGTTCCGCAAGAGCCTGGTGAGAGGCTCGTGAGCGCGGTCGCGTCGCTCGTGGCCACGACCATGACCGAGGCCGCGACGCGCCAGGCGGTCGGCGCCGAACGCCGAGCCCTGGCCTTCGCCGACTTCCACGTTCACACCCGCTACAGCCGGGATTCGCTGATGGGCGAGGACCGCTTCATCCGCCTCGCCCTCGAGCGCGGCCTCACCCACGTCGCGATCACGAACCACAACAACGTCGAGGGCGCCGTCGCGGTGCGCGACCGGGTCGCCGCGCTGGGCATGGAGGATCGGCTGCACATCATCCTGGGGGAGGAGGTGTCGAGCGCCGACGGGGAGATCGTGGGAATCTTCCTGACCGAGACCATCGCGCCGGGGCTCTCCGCGGATGTGACCGCGGACGCCATCCATGCCCAGGGCGGGTTCGTCTCGATCCCGCATCCCTACGACCCGTTTCGCCGCTCGCACATCCGCGAGGCGCCGCTGCTGGCCCTGATCGCGGCCGGGAAGGTCGACGCGATCGAAGTCTTCAACAGCCGCGTCACGTTCTCCCGCCACAACGAAGAGGCGGCGCTGCTCGCCTCCCGCTTCGGGATCCCCGGCATCGCGTGCTCGGACGCGCACTCGGGGCTCGAGGTGGCGATGAGCTTCAACGCCCTTCCCGCCTTCGAGACTGCCGACGAGCTGCGCGCGGCGCTGCGCGAGAACGAGTGGCACGGGAGTCGCGCAACCATGCTGATCCACCTCACCACCCGTTGGGCGGTCTGGTCGAAGGCCGCTCGCCGGCGGATCGCGGCCGTCCGCCCGGCGCCGCCGACGCGCGGCTCGTGAGCGATCCGCTGGAGCCGCGGCAGGACCACGCCGCCGGCCCGCACGAGCACGGCCACTCCATCTACGAGGCTGGAGAGTTCCTCGACGCGCCGCCGGAGGAGGCGATCCCGGAGCGGGAGGTGAGCCTGGCGCGCCGGCTCCTCAACCTTCGCACCATCGGCTCGATCGCCTTCGGGCTGCTGCTCGTCTTCCTCCTCTTCCGGGTGATCCTCAACGTCGACTTCGGCCGAACCTTCGAGCTGATGCGCAGCGCGAACGTCCTGCTCCTGCTCGCCGGCCTCGTCGCCTACTACCTCACCTTCCCGCTCCGAAGCCTGCGCTGGACGCTGATCCTGCGGCGCGTCGGCTCTCCGGTGCCGTACCGGGCCGCCATGGAGATCCTCTTCCTGTCGTGGTTTGTGAACTGCATCGTGCCGGCCAAGCTGGGCGACCTGTATCGCGCCTACCTGCTGCGCGGCAACTACGGGGCATCGATCTCGCGCACAGTGGGGACGATCTTCATCGAGCGTGTGACCGACATCCTGGTCATCTTCGCGCTGGCCCTTGCGGCCGGCTTCTGGAGCTTTCGCGGCCGCAACCGACCCGAGGTCGACGCACTCTTCTTCGCCGGGTTCATCGTCGCCGCGGTGCTCCTGCTGCTGGTGGTCGCGCTCCGCTACCAGGGACGCCGCCTGACGCGCTTCCTGCCCGAGCGTGCCCAGGAGCTCTACGAGCGGTTCCACGAGGGCAGCACCGGCGCGCTGACGCCACGCGTCCTGCTCCCGGTGGGGGCGATCACGGTCGCCGTATGGCTGCTCGAAGGGGCGCGCGTCTTCTTCGTTCATCCAGGCGCTCAGCATCACGGGTTTGCAGCTGGGGATCAGCTCGTCTGTCTTCGTGGCGCTCGCTGCGTCTCTGCTCACGGCTGTCCCCCTCACGCCTGCGGGAATCGGGTTCGTGCAGGGGGGTATCGTCCTCGCCCTCGGCATCTACGGTGTGAGCCCAGAAGCCGGCACCGCGGTGGCGCTCACGGACTTCGTGCTTGCAACGCTCTCCGTCATCGTCATCGGGGGGGTCCTCTACGCCTTCTCGCCGATGGTGCGGCGCGCCCATGGAGGGAGCCTTCCGAAAGGGTCTGCGACCGAGGTCGGCTGAGTTCGGCTGGACGCCGGACCTGATCGGTACCTTTGTCCCATTGAGGCGCCTCCCCGGCGCTGCGATCCTGCGGTTGCTCGCACGCACCACCGGCCGAAGCATCTGGACGGTGGGCAGCAGCGCACGGACAAGGCGCATGACGCTCCAGCCGCCGCGGTCGTTCAACAGCTGGCTTCGCGGTCAGCTCAAGGAAAAGAAGATGAGCCAGCGTCAGCTGGCCCTGCAGTCGGGTGTCGACCACTCGACGATTTCGCGATTGATCAAGGGCGACCGGATGCCGTCGCTCGGCACCGCCACCAAGCTCGCACGCGGCCTTCGCGAGATCCGCGAGCAGTCCGACGGGCCGAGCTACTTCGCCAGCCTGTCGAACCGCCAGATGCTCCCCACGGCCCGCGTCGAGTACGCCCTGCGCGGCGACGACGTCCTCACCGAGGCCGATGTCCGCGAGCTGATGCAGACGTACGTTGCGCTACGCTCGCAGCGCATCCGGGAGGCGAACGGGAACGGGCACGCCCCGACCGAATCCGGCGACCGGCTCAGCCGCGGCGCCTGACCGTTCCGGTCGATCCTCGCGCCTGACGGCGCGGGGCGCCGCGATCGGCGCGTCAATCGCATCGCGCTGGCAGGCAGTGCCGGCAGCGTCTCGGCACCGCCATGGAGCAGCCAGGCGCGCCGCATGTTGACTGCGTCGTAGCCCTCCTCTTCGCCCGGCGTCTCCATCACCAGGGTCGTGCGCCCGGGCAGCCTGGGATCGCGGAGCAGCGCGGTCAGGCCGGCCGCCCCGATCCGTCCCGCTCCGAGATGCTCGTGCCGATCGCTGCGCGAGCCGAGCGCCGACTTCGAGTCGTTCAGGTGGATGAGCGGCAGGCGGTCGAGGCCGATCAGCTCGTCGAAGCGGTCGAGGATCGTGCGGACACCGTCCGGGGTCGAGATGTCGTAGCCGGCACCCCACAGGTGTGCCGTGTCGAGGCAGAACGCGAGCCGGTCGGCCGATCCCCCGACGGCGTCGAGGATCGCCGCCAGCTCCTCGATCCGCGAGCCGAGCGTCTCGCCGCCACCAGCCGAGTTCTCGAGCACGAGCCGAACGCCGGCCGGCGTGTCGGCGAGGACGTCGCGCACCACCGACGCGATCCGTGCCAGGCCCGCGCCGTGGCCCTCGCCCCGGTGTGAGCCGATGTGGGTGTTCACCAGGCTCGCCCCATAGCTCGGCGCCCGCCGCAGCTCGTGGCGCAGCCCCTCGCGAGATTGGCTGGCGAACGGCTCGGACGTGCCGGCCAGGTTGATCAGGTAGCTCGCGTGGATCGCCACCGGAGCGATGCCGTGCTCTTTGCAGAACGCCACGAACTGCGCCGCGTCCTTCGGTACCTCGGGCCGGCGGCGCCAGGCGGTCGGGTTGTCGCTGAAGATCTGGAGCGCGGTCGCGCCGATCTGCCGTGCCCTCCGCGCGGCCGGCATCAGCCCCTTCGCCACGCCGAGGTGGATGCCGACCCGGGGTGCGCCCTCCGGCCACGTCAGTCGGCGTCGCGGCTCGGCGCGTGCTACGGTGCGAGCCATGGAGCCGGAGCCGCGCGGCGTCGACCTGCTGACGGCGGCGCTGCTCGCCTTCTTCGTGGCGCTGATCCTGACCGTTGCCGCCCTGCTGATCCTGCCGCAGGTCCTCGGCTAGCGCCTCGTCCGCTGCTCAGCGCCGCCGCTCCGGCGCAATGACCGGCTCGATCATCCCGTACCCGCCCCCGGATCGCCGATAGACCACGCAGACGCTGCCGCCCTCGGCGTTCAGGAAGACGAAGAAGGCGTGTCCGAGCTCCTCCATCCGCGTGATCGCATCCTCCTCGAACATCGGCACCATGTCGAATCGCTTCACCTTGACGATCGCCGGCTGGCTGGCCGGCTCGCGCGCGGGACGCGGTTCGTCACGATGTGCCGGCTCAGTCCCCGCCTGGTCGAGCACGGCCCTGGCCGCGTCGGCGTGACGCCCGCGCACGGCTCGCGGCCGCTCCCTGGCGCGGATCAGCTGGCGCTCCAGCTTGTCCAGCAGGCGGTCGACGGCCGCGATGAGCGTCGGTCCGGAGGAGGCCGAGCGGAGCACGCTGCCGTTGCTGAGCAGCGTCACCTCGGCCGTGTTCGACGTCTCGGCGGCGCGAGACGCGTTGGTCGTCAGCTCGAGGCTCGCCTCGGCGTCGGCATGCGCTATGCGATCGAGTCGCCGCAGCTTTCGCTCGATCTGGCTCCGCAGCCGGCCGCTGAGCTCCACGTTCCGCGATTTCAGGGTTGTCTTCATGGCAACGCCTACGGTAGCACCCCGCCGTCAGCCTGCCCGACTCACGCCTCCCGTGCCACCGCGAAGCCGAAGACGCGCCCTGCGCCATGCCGGCGGAGCACCTCGGCACACGCCTCCAGCGTGGCGGACGTTGTGAGGATGTCGTCGACGAGGATGGCGACCGCCGGCGCGCGAGCCCCCGCTCGGAGGCCCATCGCGCCACGCAGGTTGTGGAGTCGCGCGGCCCGCGCGAGGCCGTGCTGGCGGACCGTGGGTCGATGCCGCTGCAGCAGATCGAGGACCGGGAGGCCGGTGCGCCGGCCCATCTCGATCGCGAGCAGCTCCGCCTGGTTGTACCCGCGCTGACGCCGGCGAGCCGCGTGCACCGGCACGGGCACGAGGGGTGCCGGCCCGGACTGTGCGAGGAGCGCCAGGAGCGTCGGGGCGGCGGCGCGCGCCAGCGGCACGGCCAGGCGCCCGGCGCCACCGTACTTGAGTCGCTGCAGGACGCGGCGGGTCGTGCCCTCGTGCAGGAACGCGGCCATCGCCAGCTCCATCGCCTCGCCGACCACGATCCCGGGGTCGGCCGCCGCAAAGCGATCGGCGTCGGCCATGGCCGGTCGCAGGCGACGCTCGCAGGTCGTGCACAGCAGGTCGCCGTACCGGCCGCAGCCGGCGCAGGCATCGGGCAGGAAGAGCTGCATCACGCCCATCGGGGAGCGATGGTTGCGCCGATGTCCTTATCGGCGCCTTACGGGCGCCTTAGCGGCCTCCAGGGTCACGACGGTCGGGCGGCTCAGGCGACTTCGGCAACTGTCAGCTGGTCGCCGACCTGCGTGCCGGACGCCGCGATGCTCCCCACCCCCAGCTCGATGCAGTCGCGGGCTCCGCGCGCCCACCAAACCACGCGCCAGGGGAGCAGCCCCGTCACCGAGCGCGTCACGCGAGTCTCGCGGTCGACGAAGACGACGTCGATCGGGTAGCGCATGAAGAACATATGGATCGACTGGGTCCGCTCGATCAGCAGGCCGTCGCCGGGGGCGGGTTGCGGCGTGCCGAGGAGGCCGACCGTGCGATCGCGAAGCGAGCGGGCGACGCGACATCGCTCCGCGACGAGGCTGCCCCGGGTGAGGTTCTGGATGCGGACGTATCGGGCCATGCCGAGGGCGATGCTAGCCGACCCGGCTCGCCGGGTTCGGCGGAGAAGCCTACTTCCCGGTCGGGTTGAGCTGCATCACCGTCTGATCGTGCATGTCGATCTTGACCATGCTGCAGCAGCGCTCCCAGCGGTGTCTGGAAGTTGTAGGTGTAGTTGATGCTGACCCCGATCGAGTCGGCGCCGGCGCCGTTCACTCGGCTGCAGGCGGCCCAGCCCTGGACGGCGAGCGTCCTTCTTGAAGTCGAGGGCCAGACCGGCGACCATGGGTCCCTGGCCGGCGGCATAGATCCAACGGTTCGACCGTCCCGGCCACCTCGTTGCCGCTGGTGTTGGAGGTGTCGACCTTGTAGATCCGGATCTGGGTGACCTTGGTCGAGGTCGATCGGCGAACCATCGCTCGTCAGAACGCGCTCGACAGCGGCGATGATCTGGTCGTCCACCGTCCCGGCGTTCGGGCTCTGGCCGGCGCCGCAGCCGAGCGGCCGCCACCGTTCGCCAAGGCCGACCCGGTCCGCACCCCCTCGCGGCTGGCGTACTCCAGCGTCAGGTTGTGGTCGAACGCCATGCCGAATTCGAGCGTGCCGAGCACGAGCAGCAGAAAGACGGGGAGGATCATCGTCATCTCGAGCAGCGACTGGCCGCGCTGGGCGGCCCGGAGGTGACGGCGGAGTCGTGCGATCACAGGACCGGCTCCATGCGCATTGTGTTGCTTCGCGTGAAGGTGAGGCCGGTCGCCGGCACTGACACGAGGTTCGGCAGCGGCGTGATCCAGTCATGGTGGTACTCGATCGTCACGCCGATCGTGTCGAGGGTGGGGTGTGAGCCGCCGCAGCCGGCGACGATCGTGCATCGGGAGGCCTCGGGGTAGTTCTGCGCGCCGGCGGTGTACGGCACAGTGAGGGTGCTGCCATCGCCAAGGATGCAGCTGGTCGAGCCGCCCTCGGTGTACACGTCAGCCGCCAGCTCGTTGCCGTTCTGGCATCCGCCCAGAAGATCCGGATCGAGAGGATCTGGTCATGCGAGGTCGCCCCGTTCAGAGCGGAGTCGAGGCGCTGCAGGATCAGGCAATCCGCACCGCTCGCGTCACCGACCTCGGCCGCCATGAGCGCGGCGTCGCGGCTGGCGTAGTTCACGTTGAGGATGATGCTGAAGATCACGGCGAACTCGATCAGCCCGATCAGGAGCAGGATGAAGATCGGGAAGACGAGGGCGAACTCGACAAGCGACTGGCCGGGCTCGCCATCACGCAGGTGCATCCTCATGAGGCGTTTCAGTCTCATCACGGCTACGGCTGCACCAGGTGCACCGGGTTGCCCCGGATGTTTGCACCCCATGTGGTCGTGTCGTTGCCTTGGTTGACGGTGTAGCGAATCTTCCACCAGCCCGCCTGGTTGCGGGGATTCTGTGGATCGGACGGCGTGAGTCCAACCGAACCGTAGCTGGCCGGGAGCCGAATGTCGATCGTGATCCACGAGTTCTGGTAGTACTGGCCCCCGGATGTTGAGTTCGGGCAGCCGGCGGGCGGGCTGGTCGCCGATCCATTTCCATAGGTCTGGATGCAGGTAACGCCACTCCCGCTCTGATGGCCAGCCGATGCGTTGGCATCCGCCTGGTAGTCCATGGTGGCCGGCGTGTAGACGTTCCCATCTGGATTCAGGATCTGGATCCAGGCCTTGTCACCTACGTCGCCGGGGTCGAAAAGGGTGATCTCGAGGGTTTTCCCGGCGCCAGCGGCACTGTCGATCTGCGCCAGGAAGAACTCCTGCTGTCCGGATTGGATGTTTGCGTACGAGACCATCCGTCCCGAGCCGTAGACGTTTGGGTTTCCAGGTGAATTCACCTGGATGGACCACATGTTCTCGAATGCCTGATCCTTGTTGAGAGTCGGGTTCGATGGATTTGTGGTCGTGACTTGCACCCGGTAGGTGCCCGCAGGGAGACCAGTAGCAAGCGGCCACCAGCGGTTATGCCAGTATCGGCCCTGACCCTGATTGGCGGTTGCGCCCATCTGGCAATCAATGGCTGCCCCGCCACCGCTGAGCGGTGGCTCTAGGCCATCTGCGAAATTGTTGTTTTGGCCTCCGGCGGCAGACGCTTGGGAGTACGTAGCACTCGTATCAACCTGGAACTCGTTTGCGAACAGGTTGTCGTCCCCGGTTGGATCTACTCGCGTGTCGTCCGCCCGGTTCACCGTACCGTGAGTGTCCCATAGCAGGTAGTAGGTTGAGACCGGCATGGCGCTCAATCCCGTGTCGAGCCAGTGATCGCCCGCTCCAAGGTGACCACCGCCTGGTCCGGAAGTGGTCGCGCAGAACGTGGGATCGAAAATGTAGACCGTTCCTCCGTTCTGCGGGATGTCGACCTGGTAGTCATAGCCGAGGGGGTCGTATTGAGCATTGGCGGTCGTCCTTGGGTTGTAGCCGGTCGCAAAGGCGTCGCCTGTCGAGCGATTGCTCCCTTGGCCCTCGATAGCCCCGAAGAAACCCTGCGAGCTCAGCACCGTGCCGGTCGCACCTGTAACGCTGGGGCATGTGATCGTCGACCCGCTCGCGCCGCACAGTTTGTAGACCCCGTAATAGCTGAGCGGGCTGCCCATCGGGACCGGCAGCACGTACTCCGCATGCGCCATCCGACTGATGGTCACGTTGAACAGGCCAATCAGCCCAAGGAAGAAGGTCTTCACCGGAGCGGTCACCTTCACGTTCAGGCGGCGAGGGTTGGCGGCGTCCTGCCTGGGCGTCACCGGAGTCACCCACCCCGGAGACGTAGCCGTTGCGACGGGTAGCCGTCATAGCCATTACGAGTGGCTTCCTGGTCGGCGGCGTTGTAGCCGCTGGTCGCGTCGCCGGGCAAGAACACCACCCCAGCCAGGGCGGCCGCATCGGCGGTGCGCTGAATGCGCAGGCTGTTGTTCCAGAGCCAGGCCAGGTCGATGACCAGGGCCGACATCAACAGCAGAATCACGAAGATGCCGGAGAAGATGATCAGCACCTGGCCGCGCGGCGCCTGTCGGTGTGGGTATCTCATCTGAGCCGATCCTACGCGGTGCACCTTGCAGGCTGCCTTGCAGCCCCATGCCGGCACAAGTGGGACTAGGGGCGTACTTTCGTCCCCTTTGCCGACCCCACCAGGGCCTGGTCCGCGACTTCGTCAGCCGGCTCGGCCGGGAGCTCAAGGCTCATCGACGTGCCGTGCCCGGGTTCGCTCGCGACGTGAATCTGTCCACCCATCGCCTCCACCAGGCCGCGAGCGGCGTAGAGGCCGATGCCGCTGCCGTCCGGTACCAATCGACGGGCGACGTCGGCACGGAAGAACTGCTCGAAGGCGCGTCCCGAGGTCTCGGCATCCATGCCAGGGCCCGAATCGCGAACCGTGATCTCGCTCACGAGTCCGTCGCCAGCCGGCGTTGCGCGCGCCTCGATGCGAACGGTGACCTGCGTCCCGGTCGGGCTGTACTTCACCGAGTTGTCCATCAGCGCCCACAGCACCTGCTCGAGTCGATCGGGATCGGCCACCACGAGATGCGGCGGGCCCGGCCTGTTCGATCGCGAAGGTGTGCGCCGTGTCGTGGAGCGCATCCCAGGTGCGACGGACGAGCGGCTCGGCGCGGAAGACCTCCTGGCGCGGGGTCAGCTCCCCGACCTCGAGCCGTGACACGACGAGCAGCTGGCCGACCATGCGTCGCAGCCGATCCGCCTGCTGGGCGATCGTGGCGAGGTCGACCCGGGCGCCGCGTCGACGACGCCGGAACCCTGCAGCTCGGAGGCGAGCGCCCGGATGCTGGTGAGCGGGGTCTGGAGGTCGTGCGTGATCCCTCGCAGGAAGTCGGTCTGCACGCGCCGCCATCCGATTCAGCTCATCGGCCTGGATCCGCAGGCGCGTGTAGAGCAGGGCGTGCTCGATCGCCGTCGCCGCGTGCTGCCCGAGGAGTGCGAACAGGTTCAGGTCCGCCGGGGAAGGATCGGGTCGCCCCTCCCACGGGGCCAGCAGGATGGCACCCAGCTCGTCGCCAGCCGCGACGTCGACGACGACGAAGGCGCCCCACGGCCCGGAAACGAGCCTCGCTCCGCCGGCGGAGCTCTGCATCGGCTCCGAGGTCGAGGCCCAGAGATGGACCTCGCCGAGGGCCTCGCGCGGCGCGTCGGGATCGGGTCCGCAGACGCCCGGCCGCAATTCTCCGCCGTCATGAGCGCGCAGCACGGCCAGCGTCCAGGTCGGGTCGCCGGTGGCACGCCGAGCGCCGGCCACCATTGCGCATGCGACGGCGCGAGCGTCATCGGAGATCGGAGCCGTGCGAACCAGCGAGGCGAGCTCCGAGATCTGTCGGTTGCGATCCTCGAGCGCCACCACCAGCCGGCGCTGGACGCCCGACAGCCCGTCCTCCGATGCGCGATCGTCGGCGCGGTCATGCGATACGCCGCGCTCGGCGAGGGTGACCATCGAGCGAGCCTCGCCGGCGAGTGAGCGCGCCGCCACGACGGCGATCAGGGCCACCCAGATCGCCCCGAGCATCACCGTCAAGAGCACCACGACCCCGGTCCCGGCGTCGTGGAGCCAGCCCGGTGCCTCTCCGGCGAGCAGGGCCAGCACGACCAGCGGCGGCATCGCCCCCACGAGGAGGACGGCCAGCAATCGGAGCGAGCGGCGACCGGGGGTCACGCCGGGCCAGCCTGCGGGATCGAGACGAGGCGGTAGCCGACGCCCCGCTCGGTCAGGAGGAAGCGGGGTCGGTCCGGATCGGCCTCGATCTTGCGACGCAGCCTCCGGACGTGACCCAGACGTAGGAGGGATCGGCGCCGTCGGACTCGGACCAGACCCGATCGAGCAGGCTGTCGGTCGTGACGGTCCGGTCGAGCTGGCCGAGCAGCAGGTGGAGGAGGCGCGCCTCGGTCGGGGTCAGCGGCGTCGACGTCCCCGACCGGGTCACGCGGCGTCGTACCAGGTCGATCTCCAGCTCCCCGTCGTCCAGGACCACGCCGGATCGACCGGATGCGGCGCGCTGCAGGACGCGCTGGACGCGCGCCACGAGCTCATCGGGATCGAACGGCTTGGTGACGTAGTCCTCGGCGTAGTCCTCGAGCGCGCGGACCTTGGCCTCGGAGGCGTCGACCGCCGAGAGGACGATGATCGGCAGGTCGGCGATCCGCTTCACCCGGGCGGCAAGCTCGAAGCCGTCCATCCCCGGCATCATCAGGTCGATGATCAGGAGCGCGGGCCAGCGCTGCTCGAGGAGCCGCAGGGCCACGGGCCCGGACGAGGCGCTGACCACCTCGTAGCCCTCGCGCGCCATGCGACGCGAGAGCACGGAGAGGAGGGTTGGGTCGTCGTCTACCAGCAGGAGCGCCGGCCGCATCGCCGGCAGCACCTCAGATCCCGGTGCCCTTCATGACGGTGACGACGGCCGGTCCGAGGATCACGATGAAGATCGTCGGGAAGATGCACCCGACCATCGGGAAGAGCATCTTGACCGGAGCCTTGGCGGCGGCCTCCTCGGCCCGCTGCCGGCGCTCGACCCGCAGCTGCTGCGACTGGATCTGGAGGACCTTCGCGATCGGCACGCCGAGCTGCTCGGCCTGGACGATGGCACCGATGAAGTTGCTGATCGGCTGGGCATCCGCTCGGGCGACGACGTCGCGCAGGGCGTCCTTGCGGCTGCGACCCATGCGGATCTCGGCCAGCGCCTGCCGGAACTCCATGACCAGCGGCCCTTCCATCTTCTCGACCACCTTGGCGAGCGCGGCGTCGAATCCGAGGCCGGCCTCGACGGAGATGGTGAGCAGGTCGAGGGCGTCCGGCAGCTGGAGCACCATCTCGAAGGAGCGCTTGCGCCCACGGCTGCCCAGCCAGAACTCCGGCAGCATGTAGCCGAGCGCGGCGCCGCCCAATCCAAAGACGAGGGCGAGCTGCACGCGTCCGGTGGCCAGCATCAGGGCTGCCACCCCACCGCCGAAGAGCAGGGTGACGAGGAGCTTGACGCCGATCCAGTCCGCGCCTCGCAGGCCGCCGGGATAGCCGGCGCGCTCGAGCTTGAGGTCGGTGCGGGCGATCAGACCACCCTGGTCGCCGCGGTTGGCCAGGCGGGCAATCCGCTGCACGAGGGGCCGGATGGTGCGTTCGAAGAGGGGAGCCTGCAGCTCGAGCTCCTCGAGGCTCTTGGGCTGGACGATCAGCTGCTCCAGGCGCTGCTGCACGGCGTCCTTCGACCCGGACGCGGAGAGTCCATAGGTGATCAGGAGGACGGCGGCGGCCGCGAAGACGGCGATCAGGATCTCGGTTGACATCGAACTACACCTTGATATCGACGATCCGACGGATGAACACGTACCCGACGCCCATGCTGAGCAGGCCCGACGATGAAGAAGATGATGCCGGTCGGCAGGCCGAGCAGCTCGGGGGGCTTCTGGAGCATGACGGTGATGTAGGACGGGCTGATCAGGAAGAGGAGCGCCGCCAGCCCGACCGGCAGCAGGGTGATGACGTAGCCGCTGTAGCGCTGCATCGCCGTCAGGGTCTTGATCTCGCCGCTGGATACGCACCCGCTCGCGGATCGTGAAGGCGATCGAGTCGAGCACCGTGGCGAGGTTGCCACCGACCTGGCTCTGGATGTTGATGGCGGTGACCATCAGCTCCAGGTCCTCGGAGGCGACGCGTCGCACGAGGTTGTTGAGGGCCGGCTGGAGGGCGACGCCCAGGCTCATCTCGCGCACGACGCGCTCGAACTCCTCGGAGATCGGCGGTCGCGACTCCCGGGTCACCAGCTCGAGGCCCTGGAGGAACGACGAGCCGGCCCGGAGCGAGTTGGCGAGCAGCGTGATCGTGTCGGGGAGCTGGCGCGCGAACGCGTTCAGCCGCCGGCGCTGTCGGTAGCCGACGAACCAGCGCGGGAAGTACGCGCCGATCGCGAAGAGGGCCGACCAGGGTCACAGGGTGATGGAAGCCCGGGAGGATGAAGCCGGCCACGAAGCCGATGGCGGCGAACACGAACGGCGAGGCGATCCAGGCGACCAGGAACTCGGCCGGGCGCAGCTTCAGGTCTGCGCGCGCGATCTCCGTCGAGAGGCGCGTGCTCAGGTCCTGGCCCTCGATCACCCGCGAGAGGCCGGCGATCACCGTCGACTTGCTGTCGGTCGACTTCGCCGAGGTCGTGTCGATTCCCTGTGAGCGCGCGTAGCGCTCGAGGCGAGACGCGACCCCGCCGGAGCCGCCGGTCATGGCGATGCCGACCGCGACGAGGAACACCGAGCCCGCGGCGAGGCCGGCGATCAGGAACGGCAACATGCCCATGAAGGCTGAACTCCTCTTAGAACGGCGAGCCGAAGACGTTCGGGGGCAGGTGGATTCCGGCCGCCTCGAACTTCTCGACGAACTTGGGGCGAATCCCGGTCGGCCGGAGCTTGCCCTCGATCTTGCCCTCGATGACCCCGGTCTGCTCGAAGACGAAGATGTCCTGCATGACGATGACGTCGCCCTCCATCCCCTGCACCTCGGTGATGGCCACGATCTTGCGCGATCCATCCTTGAGGCGGTTCTGGTGGACGATCAGGTCGACGGCCGAGGCGATCTGCTCGCGGATGGCCCGCAGCGGCAGGTCCATCCCCGCCATGAGGACCATCGTCTCGAGACGGGCCAGCATGTCGCGCGGCGAGTTGGCGTGACCGGTCGACATCGACCCGTCATGGCCGGTGTTCATCGCCTGCAGCATGTCGAGCGCCTCCGAGCTGCGGCACTCCCCGACCACGATGCGGTCGGGGCGCATGCGCAGGGCGTTGCGCACCAGCTCCCGGATCGGGATGGCGCCCTTGCCCTCGATGTTCGACGGGCGAGCCTCGAGCGTCACGACGTGCTCCTGCCGGAGCTGAAGCTCGGCGGCATCCTCGATCGTCACGATCCGCTCGTCGTCGGGGATGAACGACGAGAGGATGTTCAGCATCGTGGTCTTGCCGGAGCCGGTGCCGCCTGAGACGAAGATGTTGAGCCTGGCCTTCACGCAGGCCTCGAGGAACTCGAACATCTCGGTTGTCGCCGTGCCGAAGCGGATCAGGTCCTCGACGGTGAACGGCGTCGCCGCGAACTTCCGGATGGTGAGCACCGGCCCAACCAGCGAGAGGGGCGGGATGATGGCGTTCACGCGGGAGCCATCGGCCAGGCGGGCGTCGACCATCGGGCTCGACTCGTCGATGCGACGGCCGATCGGCGCGATGATGCGCTGGATGATCTTCATCACGTGCTCGTCGTTCTGGAAGGTGACGTTGGTCATCTCCAGTCGACCCTCACGCTCGATGTAGACCTGCTGTGGCCCGTTGACCATGACTTCAGTGATCGACTCGTCGCGGAGCAGCGGCTCCAGCGGCCCGAGGCCGAGGATCTCGTCGGTGATCTGCTCGAGCATGCGGACCCGCTCGGCGCGGGTGAGGGCGAGCCCCTCCTCGTCGGCGACCTTGCCGAAGAGCTCCTCGATCTGACGACGCACCTCGACCTGGTTGCTCAGGTCGAGCTTCGGGTCGAGCTCGTTGATCAGCCGGTTCTGGACGCGGTACTTCGCCTCCCGGAACGATTCGCGGGCGGGCGTGGCGCCCAGGAAGGGGCGGTTCGGCGCGGCTCCCGCACCGCCACCGCCAGGCGGCGGCGTGGTCGGACGGCCGCCGCCCGGCGCCGGAACCGGCGTCTGCGGCGCGCTCGGAACCTGCGGCTCCCCCTCACCCGCGGGACGCGCCCGCTCGATCCTCTTCAGCAATGACATCTCAATGATCCTTCCCCGTTATCGGCGGGCAAACAATCCGCGCTTGTTGGGCTGATCCTGGCTACCACTGACCTCGCCGGCGAGGGTCTTCGCGAGCTTCGTGACGTCGCGCGCGAGGACGCTTTCCGGATGGGAGACGACGAACGGAACACCACGATTGACTGCCAGCACCGCGAGCCGGCCGTCCGACACGATCGTGCCATCGATCGGGCGGCGGACCGACGCCTCGACGTCGGCGATCCTGATTCCCTGGGCGGCGTCGGCTCGATTGATCACGAGACGAATCTTCGACCGCGCGTATTCCAGCTGCTCGGCAACCTCCAGGAAGAGGCGCACATTCTTGATGGTGGTGATCTCGAGGGCAGTCAGCACCAGGATGGTGTCGGCCGCGTCCATCACCGCCAGGGAATGATCACTCAGCCCCGACGGCAGATCAATCACCGTGAAATCGTTGCCGATCCGAAGGTGCTCGATGATCTTGCGGAGATAGGCGGGCGTGACCAGGTCTGCGCCCTCCGGCGTCGGCGGCGCCAGCAGGACACGGATCCCGGTCGAGTGCTCGATCATGACCGAGTCGATGATCTCTCCATCAGGTTCGGACTCGACCGCATCGGCGATCGAGCTGCTCTTGGGGTTCAGGTTGAGGAGCACGCCGACGTCGCCGAACTGGAGGTTGGCGTCCATCAGGCAGACCCGTGCCCCCGTCTCGCGGTGAAGGGCAACCGCGAGGTTGGTGGCGATGGTGGTCCGCCCGGCTCCGCCCTTGGGCGAGAAGACGGCGATCACCATGTGGTCGCCCTCGTCCGCCAGCGTCGGCCCCGACGTCGTCGCCGGGAGCGACGCCTCGAACTGCGTGCGTCGTGACAGCTCGCGCTCGTAGACGCGACGGATGCTCGTCGAGAACTCGTCCCCGCTGAACGGCTTGACGAGGAATTCGCGGGCTCCCGCGGTGATCGCCCGCTTCAGCTGGTCCGCCTCGCCGTGGACGCTCATCATGATGATCGGGCTGGTCGGCAGCCGCTGAGAGATGATCTCCGCGGCTGCCACGCCATCCATGCCCGGCATGTTGATGTCCATGACGATGACGTCCGGTCGCAGCTCCATCGCGACCTTGATCGCCTCTTCGCCCGATCCGGCAGTCCCGGCCACGTCGAGATCACGCTCGAGGCCGAGCAGCCTCGAGAGGTGATCCCGCGTCTCCGGGATGTCGTCGACGATGAGGACCTTGATCACGGTCGAGCTTCCTTGCGTGCCGTTGCTGCGGATCGGCTACTTGCCGGGGACCGCGACCTGGATGATCTGCGGGATCGGGATCCCGAAGGTATCGACCAGGATCTTCAGGGTGACACCGGTGGTCGTCTCCTGGGCGTCATCCTTCGTGTTGCGAAGGATCGCGCTCAGCCTGCCGATCACCGTGTTGTCGGTCTGGGCGAACTTGATCAGCTCCGCGTCGGCGTCGCTGCCGGCGAAGATGACCACGACCGACGCAATCGGGTTGGCTGTCGCGTCGGTCGACCCCGGCGCCGGCGTGGCGTTCGGGTTGGCGACCGGCTGGATCTTGGTCGCGCTGACGTACAGGACGCGCTTGTTCTGGAGCAGCGTCTTGACGGTCGGCGCCGCCTCGAGGCCGGTGACCGGCTCGTAGCGCGGGTTGCCCGAGCCAGCCGAGTCGGCGGTCTGCTGGAGGACCGTGATGTCCGACCGGAAGACGATGTCGATGTGGTCGCCCGGCTGGACCAGGAAGTCGAGGCCGGTGACCGGGTCGACCTGGAAGGCGATCGCCTTCTCGCCCGGCTGGAGCTGGCAGGCGATGCAGTAGTTGTTGGTCAGGCCGACCGCCTCCTGGCTCACCTGCGTCCCCTTGGGGACCGGGAAGAGGGCCGGCTTGCCGGTCAGCTGTGACGGGTCGCCGAAGCGGGTCCCCGACACCTCATCCGGGTTCACCGGCTTGATCTCGACCTTGTCGGGGGTGACCGAGTCGCCGATGGCGATATCCGCCTTTGCGACCAGGACATTCACCGTACTCGTCTCGACTTGGCCGGGTCCTTTGTTGTTACTGCCGAGGAGCACCACGATGCCGACGAACGCGACGACGGCAAGCAGCACCCCGACAAGGATGACCAGGCGATTGGATCGCTTCACGGATGTTTCCCTTCGAGCATGGATGATGACAAGACGACCGATGCGGTCCGTCGCAGCATTGTGACTGCGGTCAACAGTCTACGAGGACGCCACGACCGGCATCGACCGGACTTATCGGCCATGGCTCGAGTGGTACCTCCGGCGGTTGCGGAGGCGATGAGAAGGGCCCCCGGGAATCCCCGGAGGCCCTTCTGGATGCAGTCCAGCTGGCGTTAGCCTAGCGCTGCAGGTTCTTGCCCACGTTCTGGAAGATCTGGCTCACGATCGGGCCCAGGAAGAGCAGGGCCACGATCACGATGATCGCGATGAGGGCCAGAAGCAGACCGTACTCAACGAGCGTCTGACCTTCCTCGTCGTCGTGCCGGAACCGGTTCAGAAAAGTGCTGATGAACTGAAGCATGTGCGTGCGTTACCTCCTTTCCTCGAGGATTGGCTGATGGCAAGGTAGGGCGCTCACACGAGTCCGAACAATGACCCGATAGTCCCATCGGCCTGCCGCCGGCCCGTACCTTGCGGTGGGCCCCACCCGTTGTCAAATGCGCAACGTCCCGATTCTCGTGTGGCGTGGCTTCGCAAAATGCACGCGAGCCGCGCTGTTGACAGCGCGGCTCTTGTGCCGGAGGAGGGAGATGAACGTCGTCGCGGATACCCGTCGACGACTGCCCGCAGGCTAGTCCCGGATCCGACGAACGCCCATGGCGCAGGAGTACGGGGGTGATCGGGACTTCCGGTCCTCAGTCCTCGGGGATCTTGATCCAGCCCTGGCGCATGGCATAGACCACCGCCTGGGTCCGGTCGTTGACCGAGAGCTTGCGCAGGATGCTCGACATGTGGTTCTTCACCGTCTGCTCGCTGATGCCCAGCGCATAGGCGACCTGCTTGTTGGTCATGCCCTGGGCGATGTTGTCCAGGATCTCGACCTCGCGCGGAGAGAGCGGCGCGAAGATCGGCTGGGCATCGGCGCCGTAGACCGCCAGCTCGCGGAATTCCTTGAGCACGCGGCTGGCAACGGCCGGCTTGCTGAACACCTTGTCGTTGATCAGGTACTCGCCAGACCGCACGCGACGGATGATCGCGATCAGGTCGGTCGGGTCGATGTCCTTGAGGACGTACGCGGCGGCCCCCGCCTTGATCGCCTCGAAGAGCTGGTCCTCGTCGTCGTTCGGAGCGAGCACGATGATCGCGGTGTGCGGCAGCTCCCGCTTGACGCGCTGGGTCGTCTCGATCCCGTTGGGGGCCGGCAGGGTCAGGTCCATCAGGACCACGTCCGGGGTGAGCTCGCTGATGGTGGTGATCGCCTCGCGACCGCTGCCGGCCTCGCCGACCACCTCCATGTCGTCCTCGAGCTCGAGAATGTTGCGGACGCCACGGCGGAAGAGCGTGTGCCCGTCCACGATCACGATGCGCGACTTGACCCCGTTGTTGCGGCGATCAGCCCCCTGTCGGCGTTCTGCGGCAGTCTCCACGGTTGTCTCCTTGGTGGCCATGGTACCCATTAGCGGACCTCCGGAATGCGAAGAAGGATGCGGGTTCCCTCACCCTGACGGGACTCGATCTGGAGCGACGACCCCATCAGCTCGGCGCGCTCGCGCATGAACTGGAGGCCGAAGTTGCGGGTTGCGGAGGCGAGGCGCATCACGTCGAAGCCCCTCCCGTTGTCCGCGATGATGAGATGGTTGGCTTCGAGGCCGATGCGGACGGCGGTCGCCGCCGAGTGCTTGCGCACGTTCTGGAGCGCCTCCTGGACGACCCGGAGCATCGGTGCCTTCGCCTCGTTCGGCACCCGGGCATCGATGCCCGGGACCGCGACCTCGACGGCGATGCCGTGCTTTGCGGCGAACTCGGCGCCGGCAGTGGTGATCGCCTGCCCGAGTCCGACCTCGATTGACGGCGGGCGCAGTGCGGCGATGAAGGAGCGAACCTCGTCGAGCCCTTCGCGCAGCATGGTGCGCAGGAAGGCGAGCTCGGCGCGGGCGGTCTCCGGGGAGTCGTCGATCACGCGATCGAGGTACTCGACCTGGAAGATGGCATTGGTGAGGACCTGCGCCGGGCCGTCATGGACCTCCTCGGCAAGGCGCTGGCGCTCGCCCTCCTGGGCCTGGATGATCTTCAGGGAGATGGACGCCGGCGAGAGGTCGGCGTCGCTCAGCGTGGGCTCCGAGGCCTGGTCGTCGTCGGTGGCCAGGTACGTGATCACCAGCTCGAGCTGGCGGGCGGCGACGTCGATCCGCTTCAGGCTCCCCTGGAGACCGGCAAGCTCCTTGGCCAGCGAGTCGTGCTTGGCCCGAAGCACTTCCGGCGATGGGCCGCCGCCGGTCGCGGCCGCCATCCGATGGTCGACCCGCGCGCGGAGCTGCACCCACTCGTCGAGGCGGCTGCGGTACTGGTCACGGTAGCGCTCGGCCACCTCTCGCAGGCGGCGGGCATCGCGCCGGACGCTCTCGGCGGCCTGCGCACGGAGCTGGTCGAAGCTATCGGGGACAAGGGTTGGTGCGGTCCTGGGCAAGCGGCTGGTCCTCGTTGGTACGGGTCCGGTCGCAGTACTGGACCCGGCGGCCATGCTCCCCGCCCAAGGTGCTCTGGGTCAACAGTACTTCGAGCGCCGGAAGTACTAGTCCGATCCTCCCGCCCGATCGCGCAGCACGTGGAAGACCCGAACTCGCGGTGCCGAGTAGTCCGGCTTCGCCGGAAGGAAGTCCGGGTGGTCCCCTGCCGCATCCGTCCCCGCCGCCCCGTCCCACAGCCCGAGCGGATCGCGCACCTCGCCGGGTCGAAGCGTGACCACCACCCAGTCGACGTGGTAGGCGTCGACGACCCGGCCGATCACGGCGTACCCGTCGAACGGCGGGGCCACCCCTGGATTGCCGGTGATGGCGTGGAGTGCGGCCGGGTCATAGGCCATCACCACGGCCGATGGGTCGCCCTGGTCCGCGAGGAAGCTGCCCGCCAGCTTGAGCCGCGCGTGCGCGTCGGACCATTGCCCCAGCAGCACCGCTGACCCGGCCAGCGACAGCGCCACCGCCCCGGCGAGCCCGGCGACGGCGAGGAAGCGGTGCGTGGCGGATCGGCGCAGGAATGGCCAGGCGCGTCCCGCCGCGGTCGCCGTCGGGGCGATGCTCGCGACGGCGAGCGGCGCCGCGAAGGGGAGCCAGGCGAGGGACGAGTGGTAGAAGGCGCCCATCGGGGCATGGAAGGTGAAGACGGCTCCCATCGCCAGGAACATCACCGCGAAGTAGGCGAGGAAGGGCCGGAGCTCGGGGCGTCGCCGCTCTCGCCAGAGGCCGACGGCGAAGGGCACGACGAAGATGCCGCCGAGCAGGACGGCGGTGCGCCCGACCAGCTCTCCCCAGCTGCCGAGCTTGGAGCCGATGATGTTCAGCGGGCCCCACGCCAGGTACGCGGCCAGCGTCGGGTCCTGCCCAATCGAGAACTGCTCGTTGTAGCTGGTGATCCAGAGGGTGTGCCCGCCTGCCGACGGGAAGGGGCTGCCGAAGATGGCGAGGTCGCGCGACAGCCAGGGCGCAAGGACCAGGAGCGCGGCGGCCGCGCTCGCGACCCCCCACGCGCCACGCGCCCACCACGACCGCCAGTCGCCGCGCAGCGCCCAGGCGACCGCTGGGGCAACGGCAAGCAGGAGCCCGTCGATCCGGGCCAGCGTCGCCAGGCCGACGAAGGCGCCGGCGCCGACCAGCCAGGGGCCGGGCCTGATGGCGCGAACGGCTCGTGTCGAGCACCAGATCGCGGCGGCCCCCGCGGCGCCGAAGACGGCGAAGGCGTCGACCAGGGGCGCCATCACCAGCAGCGGCCCGGCGGTGAGGACGAGCAGCGCGGCCACCCAGGCGGTGAATCGTGAGCCCCACAGCTCCATCGCCAGCAGGTAGGTGAACGGCACCAGCGCGGCACCGATCACGATCATCGGCAGCTCGGCGGCGTGCCACGGTCCGAGGAGGTCGCCGAGTAGGGCGATCGCGCCGGCGGCCACGATCGAGGTGAGCGGCATCCAGTGGCCGTTGCTCGGCACCGGCAGGACGGGATGGAGCGGCAGCCGCCCGCCGACCTCCAGGAAGCTCCACAGTGACCGGGGCGCTGAAGCCATGGCCGGCGGCGAGCTGCTCGCCCACCATCTGGTAGTAGGCCGGGTCGGCGTAGGGCGGGTAGTCGACCAGGAGCGCGGCGACCAGGCGCGTCACGATCGCCAGCGCGAAGAGGATCGCGACGTCGCGCCGCATCAGCGACGCACCCAGACGGCGGCGGTCGCGTCGCGGTAGACGCGCTCCCAGCTTGGCGAGGCGTCGAACCAGGCCGCGAGCGGCGTGTCGGGCGGATAGACGGCGTGGTCGATCCCGTATCGGTCGAGCGTCACCTGCGGATCGCCGTCGACGCCGATGATCGACACGTACATCCGCAGCAGCGCGTCGCCGTAGACGTCGGCGCGCCCGTCCATGAAGACCAGCTGCGATGGCTGGTGCTCCCCGAGGTAGCCGCCCCACTCGTATCGGTTGAAGAGGCGGGTCCCCTGCGGGTGCGCCTCGAGCCAGGCGGCCGCCTGCGACGGCAGCACGCGGGCGATCTCCGCGGCCTGCGCCGGCGGGCTGACCCGCAGCACGGAGATGCTCACCCCCAGGGCCACCAGCAGCCCGGCCAGCGCGAGATGCAACCGACCGCGACCCCGGACCGCCGGGGCGGCGAGCCGGCCAGGATCGGATCCAGGCGCCGACCGAACGAGGTCTGGGAGATGACCGGTGCCAGGACGACGGCGACGATTGCGCCGCCGATCGGGCCGACGATCAGCAGGAAGCGGATGGCGCGCCATGCCATCACGCACAGCCCGACCAGGACGAGCGCGTCCGCGGTCCGCAGGCGGTGCCGTCCGAAGATGAGCGTCGGCAGCACCCCCACCACCACGAAGGCCGCCAGCATCTGGCCGAAGAGGTCGCCGAGGCTGGCCGGGAACCACTCCATGACGTATCGGCCCAGGGAGGTGATGCCGAGCGTGTAGAGCGGGTACCCGTACAGGCCGATGCCGTTCGGGTTGACGACGAGCGCCGCCCCGGCCGCCGCGATGGCGAGCCCGAGGTCCCGCAGCTGGCCCCAGCCGAGTGGCGTCGACTCCGCCCGGCCGCCGCCGCAGGAGCCGATCCGCCGCCTCGCCGACGAGGACCGCCCCACCGATCAGGAAGAGGAGCACCCACCCGGCGTGCAGGTTGGCCCAGACCACGGCGACCACCGGCAGGCCCACCAGCCATCGGCGCCGGGGATCGACCATGTAGCGCCAGCAGATCCAGATCACGATCGTCGCCATCAGCAGGTCGAGCACCTGCACGCGGACCCCCATCACCGGGCCTGCCAGGGCAAGGCCGATCGAGAGCCACACGATGCGGCTGGCCCACCCGATCTGCGGCACGCGCAGCGCGATGGCGCGCCAGAGCACCCAGAAGGCGGCCACGGCGATCGCCCCGAAGAGGAGCGAGAGGGCCGTCTCCCCCCACGGCCCCAGGGAGTTGCCGGCGGCGAGCAGCACGTTCGCCAACCAGTCCTGGCTGACCCAGGGGCGTCCCGCGCCGACGATGCTCCAGGTGTCGACGTTGGGGACGGTCCCCGTTCGGAGCACCTCCTCGCCGGCGCGGATGTGCCACCACACGTCGCCGTCGATGAGCGGCCACGTGGCGCGCGGCAGGACCGCCGCGACGAAGAAGCCGCTAGATCGCCGCGGCGGACGCGGGGAGGCGTCGAGCGAACATCGGGGCGAGTCTACGGCGCTGGAGGTGCGCGCCGGCACCACCCCGAAGTACCACGGACGCGCCCCGTTCGCGTGCTACCGTCGCCGCTGATGAGGCACCCGACACGCGCCGCTGGAGCGTACGCCGTGGTCACCGCGGTGCTGGCAACGGCTTTCGCCATCGGCATCCTGGGCGGCCCATACCGCGCCGTGGAGCGCTCCGACTACATGACCTACCAGACCGCGGGTCGGATCGTGCTGCAGGGCGACGGGGCGTGCCTCTACCGCCTCGCCTGCCAGGAGCGGGCGCAGCGCGAGCTGATCGGCGACGAGACGACCTTCGAGCGCGGAGTGCTTCCCTTCACCTCGCCCCCATGGCTCGCGGCCCTGGCGACACCGCTTGCCGCCCTGCCGCTGTGGGCCGCGTTCGCCACCTTCACGCTGCTCTCGACCCTGCTCCTCGCCTTCGCGGCCTGGCGACTGGCGTGGGGCGGGGCGGGGACCCGGCTGGTCGCGGTCGTGCTGATGCTCAGCGCCTGGCCGACCACGATGGCCGTCATCCGCGGCCAGTCGACGCTGGCCGTCGCTGCGCTGGTGGGCCTCTCGGCGAGCGCCTCGCTCGCCGGCCGCGCCGGGCATGGTCGGGAGCCTTGGCCGGCCTGGCCGTGATGAAGCCGACCCTCGTCCCGCTCTGGCTGGCTCGGCTGGTTGTCGAGCGGCGCTGGCGCAGCCTCCTCGTCGCGGCGCTCGTCGTCGTCGGGCTGGTGCTGGTCGCGGCGGTCGTCGTCTCGCCACAGGCCGTCGCCGACTACCCCGCGTACCTGCTCGGCCTCACGGGGAGCACCGAGAGCCCCGGGATCCACGTCAACGAGATGATCAACTGGCGGGGGGCGACGCTGCGGCTGGGGGGCGGTGACGCGATCACGCTGATCGGCGTCACGCTGACGCTCGTCGCCGTGGTCCTCGGGTGGTGGTGGGCCCGGCATTCCTCACGTGCGCCGGCCCTCGGGGCCGCCATCGCGCTCGTGGCCACGCCGCTGGTGATCCCGCACGCCAACCAGCACGAGCTCGTCCTCGCGTCGCTCGGGCTGCTGCTCGCCGTGACCGCCCTGTCTGAGCTGCGGCCGTCCCCTGGTGGCGGGGCTGATCGGGTTCCACGCCGTCCTGTGGACGGGGCCGCTCCTCTCCGGCGAGGCGGCCGCCTGGCTGATCTTCATCGGCCTCGTTGCCTGGCTGCTCGTCCTCCTGGCGCTCTCGTGGCGGGAGGGGAGGCGGTACTTCCGTTCTGTTCTGGTGCGTACCGGCACCGACTAGACTCCGGCCGATGTCCGAGACGATGCCGGCTCCGAGTTCCGCGGAGCGAGCGGCGGCGCTCCTGCGCCGGCTTCCATCCCCGATCGTGATCCTCGCCTTTGCGCTGGGCGGCGTGATGTTCGCCCTCACCGTCACGAAGGGGGTCCAGGATCCGGACTACTTCTGGCACATCACCGCCGGCAAGCTGATTGCGGAGACAGGGCGGGTCCCATCCACCGACCCATTCAGCTTCACCTGGTATGGCCAGCCCTGGACGCCGCACGAGTGGCTCAGCGAGCTGCTCATCTTCCGGCTCGTGGACGGGCTCGGCCGGATCGGCGCGCTGGTCGTCTTCGGGCTCTTCCCGCCGGCGATCTTCGGCGTCCTCGCCGCCCTCTTCGCTCGGCGCGGCGTGCGGGTGATGGCCATCGCACTCCCGTTCGCGCTCGGCGCCTTCACCCTCATCCCGTACGTCACGCTGCGCCCGCAGGCGATCAGCTGGCTGATGTTCGCCGGCCTCCTCTGGTTCCTGGTCGAGGCCAGCGCGGCGCATCCGCGGCGATTCCTGCTGCTGATCCCCTGGTTCGCGCTCTGGGCCAACCTCCACGGCCTCTACGTGGTGGGGCTCGGCGTGGTCGGCCTCTACGTGCTCTTCACGCTCGCCGGCCGCACCGCCATGTCGCCGGCCCGCGGCTGGGCGATCGCCGGCCTGCTCGGCGTCATCGGCGCCGCGATGGTCACCCCCGCCGGCCCGATCGGGATCCTCTACCCGCTCCGCTACCTGCGCCCCGGCGACTGGGGCCTGGCCAACATCCAGGAGTGGCAGTCGCCGAACTTCCACGAGCCGGCCCACCTGGCCTTCCTGGCCCTCATCGTGGCGGTCGGGCTGAACGCAGGACGCCGGACCCCCGGCTGGCTCGTCGCGCTCTCCTGGATCGGCATCGTCATGGGCCTCGCGGCGCTGCGCAACGTGCCGGTCGCAGTGGTCTTCTGCATGCCGACGCTCGTCTTCGGCCTCGAGGACCGGCTGCGCCTGCGTGCCGAACGGCGGAGCGTCAGGCGCATCCCCCCGGCGCGAGCCCTCGGACGCCGATGGATCGAGATCGCGGCGGCCCTCGCCATCGCCTTCGGCTCGATCGCGGTCCTGGTCCCGCGCGACATGAACGCCGCGACCGAGAAGGACCTCGCCGAGCGGTTCCCGATCGCCGGGGTCGATCGGCTCCTGCAGCTGATGCCAGACGCCAACGTCTTCGCCCAGTACGGCTGGGGTGGCTACGTCATCTCGCGCATGTACGCGAGCGGCGGCCGGGTGTTCGTCGACGGGCGAAACGACATGTACTCCGAGCAGATCCTCGAGGACTACAGCGCCATCCGCGGGGCCGATCCCGGCTGGGAGTCGCTCGCCGCTCGCTACGGCGTCGAGGCGATCCTGCTCCCTCCGGAGGCGACCCTGACGCGCGGGCCAGCGAAGGATGCGGGTTGGTGCGAGATCCTCCGGGACAAGGTCGAGGTGCTCTACCTCAAGGCGCCCTGCTCGCCATCCTGAAGATGACCCGAGTCGAGTCCTCCACGGGACGCTCCTCGACGATGCTGAAGCGAGAGGAGAACGCGGCGCGGAATCCCTCGAGGGTGTAGTCGGGGAAGATGTCCTCGCGCGTCGCCAACAGGCGCCGCACCATCGGGTCGCCCTTCGGCACGAACTCCACGATCAGGTTGGGGCCGAGACGCCCCATCAGCTCGGCCACCATCCCCAGCGGGGCGTTGCGGCCGATCGCCAGGTGGTGGACCAGCGCCAGGGCGATCACCACGTCCGCGTTCGCGCGCTCGAGCAGCGAGCTTCGCTCGCGGTTCTCCCAGCCGATCGCCGGGGAGGGATCCGCCAGGTCGGCCAGGAGCGGCATGATCCGCTGCTCGCCCGCCGCCCGGAGTGCGAGGTGGTGGCGCTCCACGGCAGCCCAGTCGCTGTCGAGCGCGACGACCTCGTAGCCGGCCTCGGCGGCGATCGCGCTGTAGCGACCCGTGTTCGCGCCCACGTCCCACGCTCGCTTCGCGGAGACGGCGACGAGCATCTCGCGCACGATCGCCTCCTTCGATGCGGTTGCCGTGTCGGAGTAGCTCGTCTGATCGGCGTAGTCGGCCCACTCGGTGCCACGGGCGGGAAGGCGCAGGCCCTCGATCGTCCGACGCAGGTGGTCGAGCAGCGCCAGGCGCCGGGTCGCGCTCATCGTCACCGCTTTGGGTGCGGCGTCACGGCCCTCGTCCGCATGCTGCCGCTGGGCGCGCGCGTGCAGGTGGATGTGGGCGGCGAGCCCCGGCGACCAGCGCGTGCCGCGGGGCAGGAGCTCGCTGGCGAGGTCGAGCGGGACGCCGTCGACGTAGGTCCGCAGCAGGAGTCCCAGCCGCGCATCCCGATGCGCCATCAGGGCGAGTGGCGCCAGGAAGTTCTCGCAGAACTGGCGGTACGGTTTCCACGGCTCGATCCGGGGCCGCCCGTTCGAAGGAGAGGGTGTCGATCATGATCGGCCGGCCGCGGAGGAACTGGACGTTGTAGGCGCTGGCGTCGCGGAGGGTCATGCCGTGCTCGGCGGCCAGCGCCTGCGCCGCGAGCGTGAGGAGGGCGGCCTCCTTCAGCTGGGAGAACGACCATTCGAAGGGGTAGGAGATGAAGCCGATCGGCTCCGGTCGGATGACGGCGACGGCGCCGGCCTCGGCGGCCAGGTCCAGCTCCGCCGGCTGGTCCGGGATCAGCAGCCCCCTGGCCTGGAGCGCGGCGTGCAGCCCCGACGACTCGAAGGCGGCCCAGTCATCGGCGAAGCGCTGGCTGACCTGTCGGTAGAGGACCCCGTCGCGACGAAAGACGAACCCGCTCGGGTCGCGGTAGGAGCCAGGCTCGCGTTCCGCGGCCGGGCCGGCGGTCACTCGGGCTTGGTGGGCGAAGCGCCCGTGTCCTCGGAGCTGACGCTCTGGGCGGCGCCGCCGGACGGCTTGCGGCGGAAGCGCCCGACGGTGGAGCGGATCGCGTTGCGGAAGAAGAACGGTATCGACACGATCCCGGCGATGATCGCCTGGATCACCAGGCTCCCGGCGCCGGGGTCGATGTATCCGAAGACCAGGTGCATGACGACTCCTTGACCGATGATCGCCGGCCCTCGCTGGGCGGGGTGCGGGGCAAAGTGTACGACGCTGGCCTCGATCCCGTCCCCGCGGACGGCTCCGCTCAGTCCCGCGCCGCCCCGGGAATCGCCCGCCGCGAGACCAGCAGCGGCAGGATCACGAGGCCGATCAGCACGTATGCCGCGTCGGGGAGCCACACGCGCGGGACCGCGAGCGGAATCGCCGCGCCCGCCGCCAGCCAGGTCCAGCGCGAACCACGCACCGCGAGTGCCAGCACCACTGCCGTCGAGGCCAATGCCACCGGCAGCCACAGGATGGGCGAGACCGCGAAGAGGGAGATCCCGCCGACGTAGAAGGTCGGCTGGCCCATCCGCAGGTAGAGGGGGAGGTCGAACGCCAGCACGGTCAGCCAGAGGACGGCCGTGATGATCGTCGCGAGCACCGCAGCGATCCACCTCCGTTCGGCGACGTACCCGGCCAGCAGGACGAGGGGAAACACCTTGAGCGACGCCGCAAGGCCGAGCAGCACAGGGCCGGCGCGGCTCCGAATTCCCGCGACGAGGGCGCCGACGATGAGCGGCGTCACGTTGCCCGCCTTCCTAGCCAGCGCCATCGCGTTCGGCGTACCGGAGACGGCCGGCAAGCCGTACGAGGACGGTTCCGGTAACCGGTACCTGGAAATGTTCCGCCAGCCGGTGCTCATCTACGCGGCGGACGGCGCGCTGCTGACCGCCGCGCGGGAACGGGCCGCCGGCCGCGGGCTGCCGATGATGATCTACACCGAGGATCTGTTCGCGACCGGCAACGACGACGACAACCGGGCGGCCGTCCAGGCGGTCGCCGCCGCCGACCTCAACCTGGTCGGCGTGGCCGTCTACGGGCCGCGGAACGCCATCGACAAGGTCTTCAAGGGCGCCCGGCTGCATCCGTAGTAGCTGAGACCGACTCGTAACCCGTTGCAGTCAAGTAGATACGTTCAATGATGTTTCATGCGGGGAGACTGATCGCTGCCGTCTACGGCAAGCAGAATTCCGGGATTCCGGGGCGGAAACCTGGACGGGGATCCTTCCCAGTAGCTGAGCCAGCCTCTATCGGCGAATCCGTGACCAGCGGGGCCGTCCCCGCTCGGCCGGCACCCGTACCGCCTGCTTGGATGTCGGCATGAACCTCGATCTGCAGCCCGCCCTGTCACACTCGGAACTGCTGGCCAAACCGGTCGCCGCCGCGCTCGCCGACTGGCTGGGCGGCCCGGGCGCCCCCGCCGGGGCGGGCGATGCAGGGGATATCGAGGCCGCCGCGATCGATCCGGATCTGGCCGACACGGCGGCGTTCTGCGAGCACTACGGCGTTCCGCTGGAGGAGTCCGCGAACTGTGTCGTGATCGCGGGCCGGCGCGGCGGCGAGACGTTGTACGCCGCCTGCCTGATCACCGCGGTGACCCGGGCCGACGTCAACGGGGTGGCCCGGCGGCGGCTGGGGGCGCGTAAAGCGTCGTTCGCCCGAGTGGACGACGCGCTGGCCGCGACGGGCATGGAGTACGGCGGCATCACGCCGATCGGCCTGCCGCCGGACTGGCCGGTGCTCATCGACGCCGCGGTCGCCCGGCAGCCGCACGTCATCATCGGCTCCGGCATCCGGGGGTCCAAGCTGCGGCTGCCCGGACCGCTGCTGGCCCGCCTCCCGGCCGCCGAGGTCATCGAGGGCCTGGCCACGCCCGCCGCCTGACGCCGGGCCCGCCGCCGATCAGCGCGTCCGGTTGGTGACCCGCCAGACCAGGCGCAGCCCGGACCAGTCGTCGTCGATGGCGGCGACCTTCACGTCGACCAGCCCGAGGGCGAGCGCGTGCTCGCGGACCACGTTGTCGGTGATGTCGCTGGTGTGGCCGCCCGCCCGGCGTGGCCACGCGGCCCAGACCGCCCCGCCGGGATAGATCCGCTCCGCCAGCGCCGGGAGCCGTACGCCGATGTCGTCGGCACGGGCGAAGAAGGCGATGATCACATCCGCGGGGCCAGCCGCGCCGGCGTCCGCCAGGCCGTCCGGCGGATCGGCCAGGTGCCAGCCGCCGGGCGGCTCATCGAGCGAAACCCGCTGGCCAGGCTTGAGCCCGAGCTTGCGCGCCTGCATGCGCTGAATCGTACGGCCCGCCCGCGGGCCGGACCGCCCCTACCCCGGAGGTAATCGACGCTCGTCGCGGGTCCGCTGAGGATGGGCACATCGCCAGACGCCAACGTCGGAAGGAATCGGAAGGAAGACGCCATGCACGACGTGATCACGCAGTACCCCAGCTGCTGGAACGAAACGGACCCCGCCGCGCGCCGCAAACTGATTAGGGGTGCGCGGGCTTAGGGCATGGCGCGGATGCGGGACTGATACTCGGGCGGGAACCGGCCGAGCAGGGGCTCGAACGATTGCTGCACCTGCGACATCAGGTCGGTGAGGTGGTCCTTGACTCCGGGGTCCTGCACGCTGCCGGGGCCGGTGGCCTGCGCGACCAACGCCGACAGAATCTTGTCGACCTGCAGCAGGAACGTGCGGCCGGCCGGGTCGTCGAACAGGCTGGGCGCGGCCACCAGCAGGTTGCTGGCCAGGTCACGCAGCTCGTCCGGCGCCTGCTCGCGGGACGACGGGTCGCTGGACAGGACCGCCTGGTAGGCCTCCTGGGCCTGGCCGTAGACGATCAGTGCCTGGGCGGCCACCGCGACGGCGCGGTCGCGGCGCTGCCGGGCGGCCACCACCTCGTCGAAGATGAGCGCGGTGGCGCCCACGATCAGCAGGCTTGACACGATCGACGTGGTGATCGCGTGCCGGTCCCACCAGGGCCCGAAGCCGGCCACGGTCACGTCGCAGACCACCAGGGCGATGAGCGTGCACGCGATGAGGGCCGCGCCCAGCCGCCGCAGAACCTGGTACACGCGCCGACTTTAGCGGGCCGCGGCACCAGCCGGGGGGAACACCGCTGCTCCCTAGTCGCGGGTGCGCTTCACGTCGAGGTCGCCGGACCGGTAACGGGCGCGCAGCACCTTCTTGTCGAACTTGCCGACGGTCGTCTTCGGCACCTCCTCGATGAAGGCCCAGTTTTCCGGGATCTGCCAGTGCGCCACCTTGCCGATAAGGAACTCGGCCAGCGTCACCGGGTCCGTGTCCTGGCTGACCACGACGCACGCCAGCGGGCGTTCGGTCCACTTCTCGTCGGGGATGCCGATCACGGCTGCCTCCACCACGTGCGGGCTCCCGGCCAGCAGGTTCTCCAGCTCGACAGAGGAGATCCACTCCCCGCCGGACTTGATCACGTCCTTGAGCCGATCGGAGATCTGGAAGTAGCCCTCGTCGTCCATGGTGCCGATGTCGCCGGTGCGCAGCCAGCCGTCGTGGAACTTCTCCGGCTGCGCGCCGCCGAAGTAACGTGCGGTGATCCAGGGGCCGCGCACCTCGATCTCCCCGGTGGACTCACCGTCCCACGGAAGCTCCTGGCCGTCGGGGGTCGCGATGCGCATCTGCACCCCGGCCAGCAGCCGCCCGGACTTCATCCGGTAGTCCATCTCCTCGGCGGTGCCGGGCTCGATGCCGGCGGGTGGCCGGGCCAGGCCGCCGACGGGCGACGTCTCGGTCATCCCCCAGCCCTGGATGATCGTGACGCCGTACTGCTTCTGGAACGCCTCCATCAGCGATCGCGGCATGGCCGCCCCGCCGGAGGTGCCCATCCGCAGCGACGACAGGTTGATCGCGCGCTGCGCGCCCACCTGCAGGATGCCCGCCCAGATGGTGGGCACGGCCGAGGCGAGCGTCGAATGCTCGGCCTCGATGAAGTCGATCAGCGCGGCCGGGGTCATGTGCCTGCCCGGCATGTGCAGGGTGGTCCCGGCCATGAACGCGGCGAACGGGATGCCCCAGGCGTTGACGTGGAACATCGGCACGATGGTCAGCTGCCGGTCCGCCTCGCCCGTCCCCGTGCAGGCGCTCTGCAGCGTCGACACGGCGTGCAGGTACGTGGAGCGGTGGGAGTACACCACGCCCCGCGGGTCGCCGGTCGTGCCGCTCGTGTAGCACATCACCGCGGCCGAACGCTCGTCCAGTTCGGGCCAGACGAACGACGGTTCCTCGGCGGCGAGCAGCTCGTCGTAGGCGTAGACGGGCCGGTCACCGAGCAGTGCCGTGTCCCCCTCCCCGATGACGATGTAGGCCTCGACGGAGGTGAAGGTGCCCACGACCGGCGCGAGCGCGGGCAGCAGGCTGCCGTCCACGATGATGATCTTGTCCTGGGCGTCGTTGACGATGTGCGTGACCTGGTGGGCGGGCAGCCGGATGTTGAGCGTGTGCACGACCGCGCCCATGCAGGAGACCGCGTAGTAGGCCTCGAGATGTTCCTGGTTGTTCCAGCAGAACGTGGCGACCGGGTCGCCCGCGCCGACCCCGAGCCGGGTCAGCGCGCTGGCCAGCCGCCGGGCGTTCTGCTCGATCTCCCGGTAAGTGGTATGCCGGGCGCCGTCGCCCTGCCAGGTGACGCATTCGCTGCGGCCGAAGACCCGGGCGCCATGCTGCAGGATCGTGGTGATGGTGAGCGGGAAATCATCCTGCATGGTGCTGGTGATCCGGGCGGCCGGCATGGCTAACCTCCGTGGTTCGACGCGACATTTCGAAAGTAACGCACCGGCCGGCCGCAGCTGAACCCACCGCGAGCCGGACCGGCGATTTCCTCCCGAACCCGAGTATTTCAACAGAGCATGCGAGGAATCCTGGCCGTTCAGGGTCGGGAGGAATCGCATCGGTTCAGGTCTGAGCGGGGCGCTTCTGCTGCTCGATGTACTGCTTGATGATTGCGAGCGGTGCGTCACCCGCGGATACGGCGAAGTAGGACGGGGACCACAGGTGGCCGTGCATGAGGTGCCGGCTGACGTGACCGGTGAACTCTTTCCGCAGGTAGTGCGCCGATACGCCTTTGAGCCGGTTGACCAGCGTGGAGACGGGGAGTTTCGGCGGGTAGTGCACCAGCAGGTGCACATGGTCGTTCTCGCCGTTGAACTCGCGCAGTTCGCAGCCCATCTCCGCGCACAGGTCCCGCATCACCCGCTCGCACGCGGTGAGCATTGCGTCGTTGAGCACGTCCCGCCGGTACTTTGTGACAAAGATAAGATGTACATGGAGGTTGTATACGACGCTGCGGCCCCTGCGTACATCCGGGTCCGGTTCCCAGCGTGGCGACATAGGGAAGATGCTACCAGCACGCTAGACTGGCCGTTGTGAAGCTGGTTGCTGTGGTCCGCCTGTTCCCCGGCGCCCCCCAGGAGGCGGCGCTGCGGGACACCTTGGCACTGTGCAACCGGGCCGCGAATATGGTGTCCGCGCGGGCGTTCGAGGTGCGGGTCACCGGGAAGCAATCCCTTCAGCAGCTGGTCTACGGTGACCTGAAGGACATGGGCCTGTCGGCGCAGCCCGCGATCCACGTCGCCCGGAAGGTCGCCGGCGCCTACGCGACCCTGAAGGCGAGCATCCGGGCGGGGAACCTCGGCGAGCCCGGGATCGGCACGGCGGGTGAAAGCCGAGTCGAAGCCGATCCGGTTCCGGCCGGACGCCGCGCAGCCGTTCGACGACCGGTGCCTGTCCTGGCAGCCCGGCCGGCACACCGTGTCGATCTGGACCACCGCCGGGCGCATGGCCGGGATACCGTTCCGCTGCTCCGATGCCCAGTACGAGCAACTCCGCGAGCACCGCCGCGGCGAATCGGACCTGGTGCACCGGGACGGCAAATGGTACCTGTACGCCACCTGCGACATCCCCGAACCCGACCTCGCCGAGCCGGACGGGTTCACCGGCGTCGACCTCGGGATCGCGAATATCGCCACCACCGATGACGGGACCCGGCACTCCGGCAAGCGCCTGAACCGATACCGCCACCGTTCCCTGCGCCTGCGCGCCAAACTCCAGGCGAAGGGCACCAAATCCGCGAAACGGCTCCTGCGCAAGAGGGCGCGTAAGGAAACCCGGTTCGCCGCCGCACCAACCACCTCATCGCCAAGCGCATCGTGACCGAGGCTGAACGCACCGGACGCGGCATCGCCCTGGAGGACCTGGGCGGCATCCGCGGGCGGGTACGGCTCCGCAAGCCCCAGCGGGTCACGCTGCACTCCTGGGCGTTCGCCCAGCTCGGCCAGTTCATCGCCTACAAGGCGGCGCGGGCCGGGGTCCCGCTGGTATACGTCGACCCGGCGTACACCTCGCAGACATGCTCGTCCTGCGGGCACGTCAGCAAAAGAACCGGCCCCAGCCAGGCCACGTTCTCCTGCACGTCGTGCGGCTTCGCTGAGCACGCCGACGTGAACGCCGCCCGTAACATCGCCGCACGCGGTGCCGCGGACTGGGCAGTAAGTCACGCTGCCGACGACGCGGCATGAGCATGCCATCCAGACATGCCCGTGACCCGCAATCTCGGCCCTT